>CAVTLC010000028.1:0-61394 GCA_963735445.1 uncultured Alphaproteobacteria bacterium | reverse complement strand
CCGCCGGCAGGGCGGCAGCTAGGCTCAGGCGGCGAACGGGGTCAGGAAGTCTCGGGCGTCGGGCAGTGTTTCGAGGCGCGAGATCGTCGCCAATGCCTTGTCGATGCTGACATCCGGGAGAGGGTGCACTGCGTTACGCGCGCAGTCGCGGAACTTGGCTTCGAATTGGGCGTCGCTTAGCGGCTTTTGTGGTGAGCCGATCGGGTTGGTGGCCTCTATTGTCACCGCGCGTCCGTCGGCGTGCCGCACCGTGATGCTGAGCGAGCGTTTTGCCCGACCCTCGCGCGCGACACCGACGATACGGTCGGACAATGCCAGGACCGCGGCGTCGCCGAGACCGTCGACATCGGCGATCCCGACTCTGCCCTTCACCAAGGCGGTGGCGACCAGGAAGGGCTGGGCAAACTGCGCCTCGACCACCTGGGTCGGGCGGCGTTTGCTGGGGCAGGCGGCGAATTGGTCGGCGTGGCCGGCGGGGTCGGACTCGATCGTCACCGCTGCGATGTCCTCGGCAGTGGTGATCCCGAGTGCGGCCCGTGCCGCCAATGCCGCATCGATCGCGGCGTGCAGTGGCCGACCGCAGGGATAGGGCTTGTAGCTCAATGCCTCGCCGCAAAAGACATAGCCGAGGTCGCGCAATAGCAACGCGGCGTCGTGCCCGTTTGGCTGGTACAATTCGAAAAACCCGAAGCGACCGTTAAAGATGTTGTATGCCCCAGTGAATCCGGTCTGCGCCAATACGGAGGCGAAGACGCCGGCACTCGCCGCCTGGCCCGCCTGCAGGCGCTTGGTCAATGCACCGTCGAGGATGCATTGGCGGTTGCCGGCCGCCTGACTATAGGCGATGCCAAACGCATTCAGCATCTGCTCTACCGTCAGTCCGAGCAGTTTTCCCGCCGCCGCGGTGGCGCCAAAGACGCCGATCGCCGCAGTGCGATGCCAGCCGCGGTCCAATGTACTGGCAAAGGCGATGCGGCATGAGACATCGAGCCCTAATGCCACGGCGAGCAGCAGATCGCGCCCGCTGATCCCGTCCAGCGGGTCGGCCATCGACAGCGCCGCGGCGAGCACCGAGACGCCGGGATGGATCGAGCCGCCGCTGTCGAGCGTATCGTCGAAATCGAGGGCGTGGCCCATGCTGGCGTTTAGCAACGCGGCTTGCGGGGCGGGTAGGCGGATGCCGCGCAGCAGCACCCGGCTTTCCTCGCGCCCACCCCAATCGCCGATCACCGCGCACAGCTCATCGATGCCCGGCGAGCCACTGCCGCCCAGCATGCAGCCAAAGGTGTCGAGAATATCGCGGCGCGCGGACTGAATGGCGCTTTCCGGCAGATCAGCGTAGCCGGTCCGGCAAACATATTGGGCGAGCGGCCAGGCCGGGTCATCGGTCATCGATTTTCTCCAATATCGAGTAGGGGCGGGGAGGGGAACCCGATCGGACTATAACCGAAGTAAACCATTCAGGCGCCCATCGCTGACAATACTGACGGCCGTCGGCAGTAACCGCTGTTCGGCTTGGATCATCAGCTCTTTTGCCCGATCGATTGCGGCAAATCCGCTGCTGCCCTACGATCAAACGCAGAACATGGGCAGCGGTTTGTGCCGCTGGGTTGGGCGCAAGTGAAAGCACACAAAATCCTCTCGGGTTATCCTGGCGTGCTCGCGGCGGCCGCTCTCTTGTCCGTTACCCAAACTGCGGAAGCGCAAAATACGACGCTAACGGTTCCCGAGGTGGTCGTGACAGCGCCGGCCACAGTCGCACCGCCCTATTTGCGCGACAAGGGATCGGCCTATGCGCGAAACCCTTATGCCGGCCGCTATCGTGTCGAAGAGGATAAATTCCCCGAGGTGCCGTGCGCGACAACCCGGATCGCTTCGGTTACCGGCGGCAAGTGTCTTGAGGGATATCGGCTGATCACGGCGGCCACCGATCAAATCACCAACCCGAAGGGCGGCAGCAATTGCGACATCGCGCTCGACGTCACGGTCTACAATGCCGGCCAGCTCGCGGTTGAAGCTGACACCACAATAACCGACCCGTACAAGGTCACGGCAATCGGCTTTCATTCACAATATTGCTATGTCAATGGTCATCCGGAGTACAATCAGGAAGATTTTCGGGACATGAACCAGGTAACCCGGCGCGGCACCAATTGGCACAATCTCTCCGGCGACGGCGAAGACAAATCGATCGAATTCGCGGACGGGCAGCACCGCTGTATTGCCCTGAAAAAGGCGGGGCCGCCCTGGCAAGGCGGCTATATTTACATGGTCCATGCCAGCATCTGCCGAACCGATGCAGCCGCAGTAGCGCCGGGCGACGTCGCCTACGCACTCCAATACTTGCAGGTCCGGCAATATGACCCGACTGGCAACCTGCAGCGCCCGCCGCAATAACGGCCGGTTGATCGGCCGCAGATCGCGGCGGGTGTCCTCGGCCCGTGGATCCATATCCCGGCCGGATTTTACCGCAATATCTACCACCCCAAGATCACCTGGCAGTTCGAGACCGAGCCCGAATTGGCCGGCCGCCGATTGCACCGAAAACTCTAGTTTGTCAGCCTAATTCGATCACAGCGCTTGGCGCTCGGCGGCGTGGTATTTGCGGCGGATTTCGGCGAGGTCGACATGCGGCGGCGGCAGTTTCAGGCCCATGTCGTCCATCGCATCGGCGACGATCTGCGAAATCGCAAGATTGCGAAACCATTTGTGGTCGGCCGGGATCACAAACCACGGCGCCCAACTCGTGCTGGTCGCCGCGAGCGCGTCCTGATAGGCCTCGATGTATTGCGGCCATAATGCACGCTCGGAATAGTCACTTTCGCTGATTTTCCAATGCCGCGCCGGGTCGTCCAGCCGCTGTTTAAAACGCGCGAGCTGTTCGCCGGGGCTGATATGCAGATAGAATTTGAGGATGCGGGTGCGGTTTTCCGCGAGCATCTGCTCGAAGGCGTTGATCAGCTCGTAGCGTTTTGACCAAACTTGGCGCGCAACGATTTTATGAACCCGTGCGACCAGCACGTCTTCATAGTGCGAGCGGTTATAAATCACGACCTCGCCATTGCCGGGC
Organism: uncultured Alphaproteobacteria bacterium; assembly: GCA_963735445.1. GTDB lineage: Bacteria > Pseudomonadota > Alphaproteobacteria > ATCC43930 > CGMCC-115725 > AP-15. Next base: position 58,324 of record CAVTLC010000028.1, on the reverse strand, counting down.
GCGTGTCGATGCACTCGCCACAGAAAATCATGCTCCAGCTCCGGCTCGGTCGGCTTCTTAAAGGCGAATACCGATACCCCTTGCGGGTTCATGCCGCTGAACAGATGGCGGATCGTGCCATCCTTGCCGGCGGCGTCGAGCCCCTGCAGCACGACGAGCAAAGACTGGCTTGCATCGGCATATAGGCGGTATTGCAGCCGCTCCATTCGCGCGACTTGTTCGCGCGTCTCGGTCGCGGCCCGCTCGCGGTTGCCGGTTTCCCCGGTAAACCCGGGGTCGATTTTGGCCAATTGCACCTTTGAGCCGGGTATTACGGCAAACCGCTTGCGGTAGTCCATTATCCACGAGCCTCCCGTCCACCACAGGTCGAAGTGGCGGCCGTAATCTTCATCGCCCCGATGAACTCGACGTGGCGTCCCCCGGGATCATCGGTTCAACCACAGGCAAGGCGCCGCTAAAGCCCAACTTCTTACCGCTTGAGGATGTCCTCGGCCCGAAAATCGGTAGAATGGCGGCCGGGTGACTTTGCGGGGTCTTGGCAATCATGCAGTATCAAGGGGAATTCGACTACATCATCGTCGGCGCCGGTTCGGCCGGGTGCGTGCTGGCGAACCGGCTTAGCGCCGACCCGCGCACCAGCGTTCTGCTGCTCGAAGCCGGCGGCAAGGACCGCGACCCGTGGATCCATATCCCGGCCGGCTTTTACCGTAACATCTATCACCCCAAGATCACCTGGCAGTTCGAGACCGAGCCGCAGGCGGAATTGGCCGACCGCCGGCTGCCGTGGCCGCGCGGCAAGGTGCTGGGTGGGTCGAGCTCGATCAATGGGCTGATCTACATCCGAGGCCAGCGCCAGGATTTCGATCTGTGGCGTCAGTTTGGCAACACCGGCTGGTCCTATCAGGACGTGCTGCCCTATTTCCGTCGCGCCGAAACCCAGGAGCGCGGCGCCGACGAGCATCACGGCGCCACCGGCCCGCTGCACGTCACAAATCTGCGCTCCGAGCACGAATTGCACGACGGCTTTATCGCCGCCGCGATCGAGGCCGGCTATCCGCGCAACGACGATTTCAACGGGCCGGAGCAGGATGGTGTCGGGCCGTTGCAGGTCACGGTGCGCAACAAGCGGCGGTGCAGTGCGGCGGTCGCCTATCTGCGCCCGGCGATGCGCCGGCCCAATCTGAAGGTCGAGGTCCGGGCTCTGGCGCACCGTGTGCTGTTCGAGGGCCGTCGCGCGGTCGGTCTCGAATACGCCCAGGGCGGCGTCGTGCATCACGCCCGCGCGCGGCAGGAGGTGATCCTCTCCGGCGGCTCGATCAACTCACCGCAGGTGCTGCAATTGTCGGGTGTCGGCTCCGGCGCGCTGTTGCAAAACCTCGGCATCGCGGTCGTCCACGATTTGCCCGCGGTCGGCGAGAATTTGCAGGACCATTTGAATGCGCGCGTGGTCTATCAGGTGCGCCGCGCCAACACGTTGAACGAAATCTCGCGCAGCTGGCGATTGCAGGCGCGAGCCGGGTTTGACTGGGCGGTCGGGCGCCGCGGCCCGTTGATGATGGGAGCAGCGCCGATCGGGCTTTTTGTGCGCACCCGGCCGGGGCTCGACTCGCCGGATGTGCAATACCAGTTCCTCGCCGGCAGCTTCATGAAGCCCGGCGAGGTCATGCACGACTTCCCCGGCTGTCAGCTCAGCTGCATCCCGTGCCGGCCTGAAAGCCGCGGCTGGATCAGAATCCGCTCGCCCTATCCGGCGATCCCGCCGGCCATCCAGCCGAATTACCTGTCGACCCAGGCGGACAAGGACACCTTGATCGCCGGGCTGCGTGTCGCCCGCAAGGTGTTTCAAAGCCCGGCGATGGCGGCATTGGTGACCGGCGAATACCTCCCCGGCCCGGCGACCGAGAGCGACGAAGAATGGCTCGAGCATATCCGCCAGACCGCCGGCACCACCTATCACCCGACCTCGACCTGCATGATGGGCCCCGACGAGCGCGCCGTCGTCGACAATGAATTGCGTGTTCGCGGCACCGAAGGGCTGCGCGTCGTCGACGCCTCGGTGATGCCGACGGTGGTCTCGGGCAACACCAACGCAACGGTCATCATGATCGCTGAGAAAGCCTCCGACATGATCCTCGCCGCCGCCCGCACCGGCGCCGCCTCACACACGACCCAAGCGGCCAAGGCCGCGTAATAGCAGGTGGCGGTCGGGCCAGCCGACGCCGGCCCCTCCGCCCTCCGCATCGTGGGTCTAACCCCGCGGCTCCCCATTACGGCTCTAGTTTCGACCCCGAGGCGGTTGTCGGCATAATGCTACGATGGCTCCTGTTGCCCCCACACCTGTCGTTCGCAATGCTCATCGGGATCGGCTCAGTTGGGTGGATTCCGGACCTTTCTCGGTCCCCGTGCCCCCCATCCACCCCGACCTGCGCAGAGACACAAGAAACTAATTCATCGTGGGTGACGGCGGGTCACGAACAGCGCGGAGAGCATCGGCCAGTACGTCTGCATCACCGCGAAAATGTACGCTGTGCTGATACCAAACAGCAGCATGCCGCCCGACGCTTCCAGGGCACCCATCATCCGCCAGTGCTGTCCCAGCTTCAGCCCCGAAGCGCCGCGCGTGGTCATCGAGTTGATAGAATAGAGGATCGCATCTTGAGGCGAGTTGAGCGCCCCAAGCCACACATACGCCGCCGCCCAGATCGCGGCCTCTATTCCGTGGAGCACCGCCAGCAGCAGTCCGACCGCTCCGACAATGCCAATCACGAGCGGGATCACGTGTTGTAGCCCAAGCTTCCGGGTCTCTAGCCGTACCCTGATCCCAAACCCCAAGAAGGCGATCATCACGACACCCGTCGCGTGGATTGCTATGGTCAGGGCGATCAGCGACAGGCCCCAAATCCAGCTTGCGCGCTCCAAATAGATATCCATCGTCCATCTTTAAGGTTGGAACGGGCCGCCAATGTCGAGCTACCGGTCGATTTGGCTGATCGCGCTGCGCAAGGGTTCGTCGGAGATTCGCATCAGGCCGCGGTAGGGCTCGTTCAACTCGAGGATAAGGAAAATCGCGCCCGCGACCGAGACCGCGCCCACCAACAGCGCCACGGTGACGGTTGTATTAAAGCGCGCGAACAGACCAAAGCCGAGAAACAGCACACAAATCCAGAAGACCAGCACCGTCAGGAACGGCCATGAGATCGAGCCGCCAAGCTGCTCGAACATCGCCAGACGTGATTGCGCGATGCTTTCCGACTCCTGCACAGCCCGGCTCTGCATCATCCGTTCCGCGTCGGTTTTCGGCGAGAGCCTTAGCAGCTGCTCGATGTTAGCATTCACAGAGTTTTGTGTTGCCCTGGAGTCAAGGTTCTCAGGCCGCACGCCTTCCAGCGACCAGATCCGGTCATGCGTCTGCCGGATCGCATCGCGCAGCCCATCACGCGCCTCCTTCGCACCGGGCCCGTAAAATTTCAGCGTCCGATCGAGCAGAAGGATGTTAGCCGAGAGCGCCTTCAGTTCACTGCTCTGCCGGTCATACGAGCTGTGCGCCGATGCGATGAGCAGACCGAGCACCAGCGCGGACATGGTGGCGATGAGGCCCATCACGAGCTTCACGACATCCCGGGAGTCCGTGTCGAGGTGACGATCTGGCAATTTGACGTGCAGGATCATGCCCACGAGAGCTGCGACAAAGGAACAGCCAAAAACGATCAAGGCGATCGCGACTGGACTCACAGATACGGCGCTCCTCGATTTCAGGGATCAGCAACGTGGGCATACCACATCGTGTTAGTGGATAGCTGAAACCGAATTCCACACATCAATTGGAGGCTGCGCGCCCACCACAAGACACCTCCAAGGGAAGGGCCGCTTTGGGTCGATTTGACTCGTTCGACCCATGACTCGAACGGCTGGTTTCGGGCGCTAAGGCGGCCCCGCCTCCGAGCTGGCTAGAAGTCTCCTTTCTGCTCCGAGCTGAGTGACGAGTGGGCGCCCGATCTCAGGTTTTCCCCTTAGCCGGCACGTGTGGGTGAAGCGGCGGGGCGGGTTGGGCTGAGGCGTGCCGGCAGCGCCAATGCTAGGAGCAGGCAGATGATCGCGACCATGGCGGCGAGCACATAGACATTGTGCAATCCGGCGGCGATTGCGTCGCTGACTCGGGCGATCATCGCGGGACTGAGCTCGTGCCGGGCGGCCGGCTGCAACAAGCGGTTGACCGCGTCGCCGGCCTCGGGAATGCGGCGCGACACGCCGTAGTTCAAGATCGCCCCGTACACGGCGGCGCCGACCGAATTGCCGACAATGCGCATAAACATGATCGACGAGGTCGCCATGCCGCGCTCGCCATAGCCGACGCTCGCCTGGGTCGACACCAGAAAAGCGGTGTTGCAGAACCCCATGCCGATGCCGATCATTAGCGAGCCCGTCACCGGCCACCATAGCGGGCTCGCCGGGCCGAGTGCTGCCAGAACCGCCGTGCCGAGGATCAACGAGAGGCCACCGATTGTTGCCGCCTGCCGATACGAGGTGCGGATCATCAGCCGGCCGGCGGCGAGGCTGGCAAAAGTCCAGCTGACCGACGCAGCACCCAAGGCCAAGCCGGCCGCGGTCGGGCTGCGGTTCATCGCACCCTGCACATAAAGCGGCAGAAAGCCGTTGATCGACATCATCACAATACCCGCGGTCAGCCCGCTAAGGCTGCCGACCGCGATGACCCGATGACGCCATAGCCGCAACGGCAGGACCGGCTCCGGCGCATCGCGCTCATGCGCCGCCAGCACCGCTAGCAGAATCACACCCGCCGCCGCCAACCCGACGATCGTCGGCCACCCGGCGGAATTGCCGAACTCGACCAAAGCCAGCATCAAGGCGCCGGCGCCCAGCATCATCAGGGCCGAGCCGAGATAGTCGATGCGATGGAGCCTGGGTGCCCGATGCTCGTGCAGAAACAGCCCGAACATGACAAAAGTGATCGCCCCGATTGGCAGGTTAATCCAGAACACGAGCGACCAGGTCACGTGCTGCACCAAAAACGCGCCGAGCATTGGGCCGATGATCGCCGCAACCCCGAACACACCCGAGATGTAACCCTGGATGCGGGCGCGCTCCTGCGGCTCGTAGACATCGCCGATAATCGTCGTTGCGATCGGCTGAATGGCGCCGGCGCCCGCCCCCTGCAAGGCGCGGAACAGCACCAGCGGCACCATCGCCCAGGCGAGCCCGCACAGGGTCGATGCCACTAAGAACAAACCGGTCCCGGCGTAAAAAACCCGCTTGCGGCCATAGAGATCGGCGAGGCGGCCGTAAATCGGGATCGTGACCGCCTGGGTCAGGAGATACGCGGCAAACGCCCAGCTGAACAGCCGGAAGCCGCCGAGTGCGGCGACGATCGACGGCATCGCGGTCGCGACAATCGAGCTTTCCATGGCTGCCATAAAGGTCGCCATCATGACTGCCAGCAGCACCAGCCGCCGCGCATTGCGAGCTTCGTGCGACTGATAATCCCGGACTTGGTCGGCGGTTGCGGATTGCTCGGTCAAATCGCCCCCATACGCCATCGGCGAGAAGACGCGCTCTGTAGCGGAGCCGCCCGTTGTACAACAACCAGGCAGCGCGCAAACCAGCAATGCATAAGTTTTGACCAGACCACGCGCGGTCTTTCCCCAGCCGCCGATCATCGCCGCCAGGGATTCCGCGCAAAACGCGAACCTTGTGGTCCAACCAACTCATTTTCAGGTAAATTAACCTCAAGGCTCAAACGGCCGCCGCTTCTGATTGAAAGGTGGCTTCTGTGTGAAGTAGGTCATATACGCGACAGTCGTCGCAGGGTGATACTGGTCGAGCCCTTATTTGAGGATGCCGGCAGCAGTAAGATTTGAGTTGCGTTAGCAGAATGTTCGGAGCGCGACATGACCGATATTTTTCATGCACTCTTGATTTTGACGGCCTTGTTCCTGCTCAGTTGCGCTGTCCCGATCGGCATCTTTATCGGTCGCAACAATATTCGTGCTTTCCGCCGCGAAATCGTTCGCGACTTGGAACGTCTGTTTAGTTTTGCCCGTCTTCCTGACGGCGCCGCACTCATTATTCCTTCATTCGAACTTGTAAAATATAAATATGACCCAGATGCCAATCCCAATCGCGCTACACAAGATAATCCGCATAGTTTTTACTATTATCTGCTGCCGGTCTCTATCTACGTCGTGTTGACGGCTCTGGGCTTTCAGATGGCGTTCATGCCTCATGGGTTGCCGACAGCGAATTATTTCTCCTTCCCGCTTGGCGTTCCGATGGACGAATCTGCCGCACATGAGCTCTTTAAGGGAGAGCCGCTGATTGGCGTTCTGACGTATACTTTTCTCGCAGCCTATATCTGGACCATTCAATATTTGATCAGACGCATTTCTAACTTTGACCTGGCGCCGATTTCGTTTTTTCAATCGGTCGGCCATATCCTGCTTGCACAATTTACAATGGCGGCAATTTGGCAAAGCGGTATTTTCGCCGAAATGCCGTCTCATCTGCTCGTCGGCTTGGCGTTTCTGGTTGGGTTCTTTCCAACTCTGTGTGTCGAAGGTCTTATCGCCAAATTTCCATGGCTGCGGTTGCGCCGCGTCAGCCCCGAAAGTCAAAATCTACAAGAAGAATTTCCCCTCGATATGATCATCGGTATCGACCCGTTTATGAAATTGCGTTTGGCCGAATTCGAAATTAACGATGTTCAGAACCTCGCGACAATCAACCCGATTCAGATCTTTGTCGAAACACCTTACGGACTGTACGAAGTTATCGACTGGGTGGCGCAGGCGCAGCTGATCCTTGCGGTTGGATCGGCGCGCACCCAGCGCCTGCGCGAACTCAACATTCGCACGATCTTCGACTTGGAAAAGGCGCTGGACAGCGAAACGCTCAGTCAGAGATTGTCGGCAGCGCTGCTTCATATGCCTGTTGCCAACCCCGGTTCGCCGTCGATGCCCGTGACGAAATCGGCACTTCACCAGCCATTGCGGGCGGGGAGCAGTGAGACAGCGCTTGATCTCGCGATCGAGATCGATGCGTTAGTCGGGATTATTCGCGACGATCTGCACGTGCAACGTTTGCGGCAGATCTGGGACGTAATTGCCGATCGGCTGAAGGAGCGGCCGTGGCCAATCGTTGAAGCTAACGCCAGCCTTCCTGCACCGCTCGCGGTAGCCGCAGAGTAGGGTCACGCCAGGCGACGCAGGCCGGTGCTCGGCCCATCGCTATTTTCGATTGAGCCTACCTTTCGTCGCGAGGATCACGGCCTAAGACACGTCGTTAGCAAAGCAGGTGGCGCTCGAGCAGGAGAGAAATGCACAAAACGGGAGCGATCACACGGCTCCCATCCCCTCGCCATCGGGGTCGTGCGTCCTGCTCGCTGTGGTCGATCAATGACGACATCGTCTGCGCGTCACCGCGCCATTCAGCAAAATGAGCTGCCGTGGGACGATCCGGGTCGGCATTTCCGGCTGGACCTATGCCGGCTGGCGCGGCAGCTTTTATCCGAAGGCTCTGCCGCACGCGCAGCAACTCGCCTATGCCAGCCGGCAGGTCGACACGATCGAAATCAACGGCACCCATTATTGTTTGCAGCGGCCTGATGACTTTGCGCGCTGGCGTGACGACAGCCCGGAAGGCTTTGTCTTTGCCGTCAAGGGCAGCCGCTTTATCACCCATTTGAAGCAGCTGCACGATATCGAAACGCCGCTCGCCAATTTCTTTGCCTCGGGCGTATTGCGCCTGGAAGAGAAACTCGGGCCATTTTTGTGGCAGTTTTCGCCGCGCTTTCGCTTTGATCGCGAGCGCCTCGATAATTTCTTGAGCCTGTTGCCGCGCGACACCGAGGCGGCGGCGGCGCTCGCGGCGCGTCACGATCACCGGCTCGCCGGCCGAGCCTGGACCCGCACCGAATATCGACGTCCGCTAAGGCATGCGATCGAGATCCGCCATCCGGGTTTTCTCGACCCGGAATTTGTCGAGTTGTTGCGCCGCCATAACATGGCGTTTGTCTTTGCCGATTCGGTCGATTGGCCCTATGCCGAGGATGTGACCGCCGATTTTGTTTATCTACGGCTGCACGGCGCGCAGGAGCTTTATGCCAGCGGCTATGACGACGACGCGCTCGATTGGTGGGCGGCGCGGATCAAGCTGTGGGCTCGCGGGCAGCAACCCAACGACGCCCGGCTGATCGCCGCCGACTCGCCGCCGCCCGAGCGCCATGGCCGCGACGTGTTTGTCTATTTTGACAACGACGCCAAGGTGCGCGCCCCGGCCGATGCTCGCTCGCTGATCGCGAGGCTTGCCCAATCGTGATGCCGCGCCATTCTCTCTATCGACGCGACCGCGGCGGAGCGGCTGCATATGCCGGCATCACCGCATCGCCAAACCAGGGAGACCCGGACCATGACGACCCGCCCGCCCGCCGAGATCGGCATGCCGCTCGACGAGGTCGATACCCCAGCGCTGATCATCGATCTCGACGCGTTCGAGCGCAATCTGGCGCGCCTGCCGCAACGCATCGAAGGCCGCAATGTGCGGCTGCGGCCGCACGCCAAGACCCACAAATGCCCGGTTATCGCCTTGCAGCAGATGGCGCGGGGTGCGGTCGGCGTTTGCGTGCAGAAAGTCGGCGAGGCCGAGGCGATGGTCTATGGCGGCGTCCCCGACGTGCTGGTCACCAACGAGGTCGTCGGCCGTCAGAAACTGCGCCGGCTGATGGCCTTGGCGCATGTCGCGCGGGTCGGGGTGTGCGCCGACGATGCCAGCCAGGTCGAAGCGCTCGATGCCGCCGCCGCCGAGGCCGGGGTCACGATGCCGGTCTATGTCGAGGTCAATATGGGCGGCAACCGTTGCGGCGTCGAACCGGGGGAACCGGCGCTCGACCTCGCGCGCCGTGTCGCCGACAAGCCGCATCTGAGCTTTGCCGGGCTCCAGGCTTATCACGGCTCGGCTCAGCATTTGCGCGGTTGGGAGGAGCGGCGGATGGCGATCGCTCAGGCCGCCGACAAGGCCGGGCTTACCCGCGACCTCCTCGAACGGCATGGCGTTCCGTGCCCGAACGTGACCGGCGCCGGCACCGGCAGCTTCGAATTCGAGACCGCGAGCGGTGTCTACACCGAGCTGCAGTGCGGCTCGTACATCTTTATGGACGCCGATTACGGCCGCAATCTCGATCCCGACGGCGCGCCGACCAAGGCGTTCGAACCCAGCCTCTTTGTTTGGGCGACGGTCATGAGCCGCCCGGCGCAAGAGCGCGCGATCGTCGACGCCGGGTTGAAAGCATTGGCCTTCGATTCCGGGCCGCCTGTCGTCTGGGACGAGCCCGCCGCAACCTATGAGCGCGCCTCCGACGAGCATGGCCGGCTTGCCGTGACCGGCGCTACCAACCGGCTGCAGATCGGCGACAAGATCCGTCTGGTGCCGGGTCACTGCGACCCGACCGTCAACCTCTATGACTGGTATGTCGGCATCCGCAATAACCGGGTCGAAGCAATCTGGCCGATCACCGCCCGCGGTGCGGTTTACTAGAACCGGAAATCGCATTCCCAAATCGTTGGGTCTGATTGCAGCCTTCGTCAGGAAGGAACTAACCCGATCAACACCGACCGGCCCGCGTTTTGACCGCCCGCATCCGCAAGCTGCTCTATGATCTGAGTGGGGCGTTTTGGCTTATTCCCGCGCTGATGGTTTTTGTCGGGGTTTTGGCGGCGATCGGCCTCGTTGGCCTCGACACCGCCGGCTTGGTCCCACAATCGCTGATCGATAGCCCTTTTCTCTATAATGGCGGGGCGACCGGCGCTCGCACGATGTTGGGGGCAGTGGCCGCTTCGACAATCGGGGTTGCGGGCACCGTGTTTTCGATCACGATCGCCTCACTGTCTTTGGCAACCGGGCAGATGGGGCCGAGGCTGCTCCACAATTTTACCCGGGACCGCGCCAACCAGGTCACCCTCGGCATTTTTCTTGGCACGTTTTCTTATGCGTTGATGGTGTTGCGCAGCGTGCGCGCCCCCAGCGAGGGCGAATTCGTCCCGCATCTCTCGTTAGCTATCGGCATTTTACTGGCGTTTGTTTGTGTCGCGACATTGGTTTTGTTTGTCGATCACATGGCGAACCGCATCAATGTCGACACGGTGATCGAGCTCGTCAGCAAGGATGTCTTCTCGTCGGTGCAGCGGCTGACCACGACCGATGAGCCGCCGCCGATGCCACCCGCCGCGTTCTGGCAAGATGCGGTGCCGGTCGTCGATGACCGGCGGGGCTATTTGCAGCAGCTGGACCAAAGCGGTCTCGCCGACTGGGCGGCCGAGCACAAAACCGCGATCCGCTTACTGATCCGGCCAGGGCGAGTACGTGTTTCCCGGGGCGCCGATCGCGCTGGTTGTGCCGCCCGTTGATGGAGCGGCTGACGCGATCCGCGAGGCGACGGCTCTGGGACCGCAGCGGGCCGGCTCGGTCGATCTGGAATTCGCTGTCGATCAGCTGGTCGAGGTGGCGGTCCGGGCGTTGTCGCCCGGCATCAACGATCCCCACACCGCGATCAGTGTTCTCAATCGGCTCGGTGCAGCATTGTGCGATGTCGCACGGTTGCAGCTGCCGGCCGGAGTTTGGTTCCGCGGCGGACGGCTGTGCTTGGTCGTGCCGAGCGTCGATTATGACGGACTTGTCGATTCGATGTTCCACATGATCCGCCAGAACGCCACCGGTAATCCGGCGGTGTTGATCAGACTCCTGGAGGTGCTGACGGCTGTCCTCGGATGCGAGCGCGATCGGCGCCGGGTCAAGACCCTGCAGCGCCATGCCGATTTGACTATCGGCGACGCCGAGCACAGCGTGCGCAACCGCGCCGACCTCGATGACCTTCGCCAGCGTTACGAGCGTTTTGTCGCTGTGTCTCGGCATGACGCACGCGCTCTGATTCAGGATTTCTCCGGCGTTGGCCGCGACGATTGCCGCACAGGGTCCTATTCGAGATAAACGACTGCATTCCAGCGCCGGGCCGGCCAAGTCCGCGAAAGCCGTTTCCGCAGGCGGGCTGCGGAACCAGCATGGGAAAGGTGTGTTGCTGAAATTGCCGGTGGACTCGCGCTATTGGTTCGACGATCGAGGATGTCTTCAATGCAAACCGTCAAGTATCGATTGCTCGAACCGCGTCTGGCACCACGCCGCACCAGAGTGGAAGTTCCGGGCTGGGGCGGCAAACGCGAACCGCGCCGCGATGGCTCGCACGAACAGGCTTGGCACTGCATGCCGTTTAATGAAGGCGCGCAATACGGGATCGAGCTGTTCTATCCGTTTGATAACGAATTGCGCGTGACCAAGCGCGATGGGCACGTGGCACTGGACGGCGATTTTGGTCCCGATCCAATGACCGGCATTCAATGGCCGCCGTTCCGCAGCTTTGGCGAGGGCTATTACAGTTACCAGTTATTGCTCGACCTCAAGGTCGGCGACGACATGGCGGTGCGCACCGAGCCGCATCCGCGCTACTACACCTCGCCCGACGATGATGTCCCGCTGGCGGTGCCGGCATTGCTGCGCACGAGCTGGTGGCCAATGATCTCGTTTGTCATCTTCAAGGCGCCGCCCGAGGGGCGGGTCCACATCTTTCGCCCGGGCGAGCCGTTTATGCAGATCCTGTTTGTGCCGGCCGAGCCCCAATTCGAACTGCAGCCGATGACCGAGGAGGAAGCGGCCGAGCGCGAATTGCGCTATCGTCGTATCCACGCCAGCCGCGAGACACTGGGCAAGGATTCGATGTGGACCTCCTCGACCAACACAGTGTTTGACGGCACCTATCGGTTCATTCTCGGCGCCGCCCGCGCCAAGGGCCGCGCCGGCGAGGGCTGAGCCTCTGCCGACGAAGCGTCTTACTTCTCGATCAACCGGCGGCCACCCGCCACCAGCGCGGCCCAGACGGAGCCTTCTCCCACGGAAGTCCGCTATCCCGCCGAACGGAATAGCGGCAGTAACCTCAGCGGGGTCAGCCGGACCGCCCGCTATACACCTCAAAAATCAGCGCGGAACCACAATCCCGCCGACACCCGGGATGCCGATAAAGGCGCTGTTGTGATGATGGTGATGGTGGTGGTGATGATGATATGAATATGGGCGATAGTAGTTGTTATGGTGATGGTGGTGATGGTAATAGGGATAGTTATAGTATCCGGAGTAGGGATAATTGCCGTAGTACGGGTAATAACCTTGCGCGACCTGGAAATCAGCTGCTTGCTGTTCACGCGCCGCGTTGTCGGCCTTTAGCAATTCGACCGGGTTGGCGATCGGAGCCAACAAATCGGCGTAAGACGAGGCGTGCAATGCCTCGGATGGGGCAGGGGGGTCGATCGCGGCCTGTGCGCCACCTGCGGTTGCCAGTCCGGCGACCGCGCCGATCAAACCAACCAACTTCTTATCCATGACTTCCTCCAGTTCAGCGCAAGCACAAGCGATAGCCGCGTCGACCCATACCGACCCAACAGCCTCAGGTTTTCCAAAGTTCCGAAAAAGCGAAACCCGAAAGGGTTAATGTATTGGGTTGGCGCATCTTCATATGCCAGCGCCAGTTGCGAAGAAAAACGGGCGGCCTTTCCTGCTTCTTCCATCTAGTCGAAAATATTTTATCGGCCGCCAATCTTTGCCCGGGTGGGCTCCATTCGTCGTTACCCGCGCAAGCGGGGGTCCGGAGCAATCGTGGGGCGCTTTCCCAGTAGTACGATATTAATGCTTGATGCACCTCCGTCATTCCCGCGAAAGCGGGAACCCAGGATAAGCAGCTCACATACCGCCCCCTGTTCAGGCCAGGGGCAGGCATGGCCCCCGCTTTTGCGGGGGCGACGAAATAGGTCGGGAATAGCGGGCGTCAGCGCACCACGACGCCGCCGACACCCGGAACGCCGATCACCGTCTTCGGATGATGATGGTGGTGGTGATAATTGCGGGAGTAATGCCGGGTATAGCTGTGGTGATGATGATGGTGATTATTGGCGTAAGGGTGGGCATTGTACGGATAGGCGTTATACGGGTAGGCGGTGTACGAATAGGCCTGCGCGAGCTGCAATTCGGGGACCGGCTCCACCGCTTGCTGAGCCCGCATCGCGTCGTCGGCCTGCAATTGCGCGATCGGATTGGCGATCGGCGCCAGAAGATCGGCGTAGGAACTCGCCTTCGATCCTGCGGCGGGGTTGGACGCCGGCGAGATCGCGGCCTGCGCCGTACTCATCGTCGCCAGCCCAGCAACCGCACCCAGCAACCCGGCGATCTTCTTGTCCATTGGTCCCTCCAAATTTCACTATCCAACCGCGCATAAGGGCGCATTGGCACTGTCACCCAAACAAGCGCCGCGAATTCGAGGTTCCGAGAAAGTGAAGTAGGGCCAGCTTTTTGTAGAATTGTGGATTTTATAGAATTGGCGCGGGAATCCATCGGTTATTTGCAGCAGCCCACCGGCCTTTTAAGCTCGGCGAGCGCACAAAAATCCAAACAGATACTTCCAAGCCGCCGCCCGTTTGACCCGCAAAGCACCCGAGCATAGGGCAGGATAACCCCGACCCGAAGTTGCTCGCCCGCAGCGGCCGCAGGTCAATGACCATCCAACCGATATTAGACGTGCCCCGCCAGCGTGTAGCTCTGCATCGCCTTCCCGGCGCAGGCCGGGACCCATTTCAGCCATGGGCACCGGCCTTCGCCGGTGTGGCGAGAGAGGGGTGGCGCCGGTGTTCGCCGGGCGATGGAGCAATTGCGAGTCGATCGTCTTGCTTGATCTAACGCTGCACCAGCAAGACGTCCAGATCGGACGCCTTCGCCGTAAGCTCGATGACGACCCGCAACGTCCTCAGCTGATAAAGACGCTGCGTGGAGCGGGCTATATGTTTGCGGCGGCTGTCGAGGTAGTAACGGTGAACGCTTCGGGCAGTTCGGCCACCTACGAGCCGTGCTGAGTCGCGCGCACTCGCAGAGATGCTACGCAGCCGTCGGCTGATACTCGACCAGAGCGCCGGGGGCCGGGCAATAGTCGAGACATTCGCCGCACCCCGTGCATTTTGCAGGCTGAACCTCGTAGAGATGCCGCGGTTCGAGCAGGGCAGGGCGGATCGCCCCCTCCGGACAGACCTCGCGGCACAGCCCGCAGGAATTACAGATCGCGTAATCGATGCGCAGCTTCATCGCCACGAGCCTCCTAGTCACGCGAAACAACTAACTTGTTGTCATTCCCGCGAAAGCGGGAACCCAGGGCAGAAGTGGCGTAGTTGCCCTCGCTTGGCTCACGCCCGCGGGATTCCGCCGACCTGGTGCAAGAGATAGCCAAGCGCCTCTTCGACAGGCTGCTGCGTCTCCGGCGTCGCGCACAGGAAATCGATCTGGAACTTGCCCTCCATAAAGTGCATCAGCTCCTCGTCGCGTTGGGAGAGATGCTCGTGCCGCACCAGCGGATCGTCGACCCGGTCGAGATAGGCCATGATGCCGATGCAGGCATTGGCCTCCTGATAGTAATTCTGGGCGGCTCGGGCCAACGGGTGGATGTGCGGGAACATCATCGATAGCCCGAAATAGGCGGGCAGGGGCTGCGCATTCGCGGCGGCGATGTCCATCAATTCGCGCTCGTCCTTGATCCAGCCTTTGCCGAGCAGCACGTCGGCGTGCAATTTCGAGTGCTTGCACTCATCCCAGATCTGCCGGGCGCGCATGCGCTGCAGGTCGATGTAGCGTTCCTGGTCGGCGATATCGACCGACAGCAGCTGACCCGACATCTGCTTGATCGACATATGCACGCCTTCGGCGGCATAGCCGCGCAAGGCGCGGTCCTTTTTCCAGTCCTCGTCATTGCTGGCGAGCTCCTGTTCGATTTCGGCCAGCATGCGGTTCAGCGAGATTTCCCAGCCTTTCAGGCATTGCTCGCGGGTCAGGCGCAGCCGGAACTCGGCGCCGGGCGCCCCCGGCATCACGGGCCACACCCATTTGTCGCAGAATTCTTCAAGGATTGGGTGCATGTGTCGTGGCCTCCATGGCGCCGTCAATGTGTCACCGGGATTGCTTCGCTGGGCTAGCAATGACGGCATTGGCTTGGATTGACGCCGCACCTATCGTCGTTGCGAGGAGCAGAGCGAGAAGCGCTTCCGAAGTCGCAACGCCATCAGCTGCGCCACGCTTCAGGCGGGGGCGGGACCAGCGAGCGGCCGGTTTCGGCTTCGACGATCGACCCCTCCGCCGGGCAATACATCAGGCAGGCGGTGCAGCCGGGATAGGTGCATTTCGCCATGTCGATCTCGATCCGATGCAGCGGTTCGAGTGCGACATAGACCGCGTTCAGATCGATCTCGCGGCAGACGATGTAGCACATCCGGCATTCGGTGCAGCGCTGGTGATCGATCTTGAGGCTCGCCATGCCCGGTTTCCCTCAGTCGGTCACGGTGACGCGCGGCATCGGCGGCGCCGGCGTCTCACGGTCGAGCACGAAATCGGCGAGCTCGTGCAGAAAGCGGCCGTAGTCGCGCCGCGCCACCGCGCAGGCCCAGCGGCATAGTTCGGTGTCGACCGGCTTCTCGATAAATTCCTCGACGATGCGGCGGCCCATATTGATGTGACTGCGGTTTTCGACCACCTGGCTGTCGAAGACGGCGCGGAGCTCGGGATCGCCGGTAGCTGCCGCCAATTCCTCCATCCAGCCAAACTCGATGACCTTGGGGCCGAGGTTGAGTGCCGCAATGCGGATCGGATGCGGATAGGTTGCGAGGTTGCGCAGCGAGAAAACATAGTAGGCCAGCGCCGAATCGACGGTGAACCGGCCGTAAGGCTGATGAAATGCGTCTTTCTGCCGAGTGATGATGCCGCGCTTGAGCAGTGCATCGAGATAAAGCATCTCGTGCGTCGATTCATCGACGATCTGTTTTGAGAACAGATATTTGATCGAGGGCGGGAAGTCGTTCATCTCCAGCCCTTGGCCCCAGCCGCCATAGACGTAGTAAAACATCCGCTCGAGCGTCCATAGCCGCCCGATTAGCCGCGCGATCGCGGGCTCGCTAAGCGCCCCGTTGCGCGCCGCTTCGATGACCGACGTGATCGGCGCGGCGCTGATTTCCTCTCGGCTTTTGCCGATCAGCTCCTGCGCCAGCGCCTTGCCCGGCAGCTCCGCCATTGGCCGCGGCCTAAGGGATCACGGCTCGTAAACAGCGAAGCACTTGCTCGAATTAAAGATCCAGGTCTCGACAAAGGCGGTTTCGGTCGGCCGCCGGCCGAGCGCATCCATCGCGCCCATCAGGCACACCCAGTTCAGGCACTCCTGCTGGCCGCTGTCTTCGATCGCGCTCAGCGGACGCTCGCGCCACGTCTTGTAATCGGATTTTTGCAGCGCGTCGTAGAGCGCGCGATCGGCCTCGACATCGGGGTAGAGCAGCCAGTTCTTGCGCGTCAGAAACGCATGCGACCAGCTCGACGAGGCGATCAATGCCACGCGATACGGGCTTTCGGCCGCGATGCGGGCGACGGCGGCGCCGAGGTCGAAACAGCGCCACGGCATCGGCGACGGCGGATCGAGATCGCTCTCATCGGGAAGTTCGCTCAACGAACGCACGCCAGCCTGTTGTGCGATGACACGGCGGCCATAGCAATTCACCTGGAACGGCAGCACCGGATAGGGAAACCCTTTCCGGTCATAGTCCATAAACAACAACGTGTTGAGAAACGCGTGTCCGAGCTGGTGATGCAACGGCTGATAGGCATAGGAGACGTCGAACCCGGCTTCGATGACCTTAGTCGCGAGGTATTTGCCCGCCTCGCGATGACCTTTGTACTCAAAGACCTTGTCGTTGGGCTCCTGCCAGGCATTCGTCGAGCGATAATACTCCCAGGGTTTTGCGCTCAGCTGCTCATAGGCGAGCAGGCAGAACGGCGGGATCACGTCTTCGCGAAAGTTCTCGTACTGATCGTCGCCCCAGATCACGACGAGATCGGGTGAGAATTCGTCGAGCACCCGGCGCGCGTTGCGGAAACCCGAGATCAGCGCCTCGCGATGACGCCGCGCCGCCGACAGGCCCTGGTCCGACCCGTATTCCGCGCGCATGGCCGCCGGCCAGCCCTCGGGCCGACGGTATTGTTCGGGCAATGCCGGGTCGTCGAGGACCCGCTTCAGGATGCGCCCCATGCTTTCGTCGGTGCCTGATAGCGGCGGAAAGTGGGTGACGCCGAGACCCAGTACCTCTCCCATTTTTGTAACCTCCCGACCGAGCTAAATTATGCGTCTGCGTTACGATTGCTGCGGCATCTTGTCAAGGACGGCGCACGGTCGCCGGGCTGCGATTCGCGGCTATGCCTGGCAGTCCGACCCGATCGTAAAGCGGACGCCGCGGGATTTCCGGGACTTCGGCCGCTGCGTTGCGGCGCCGAGCACGGTTGTGGCAATAAAATGCTGGAGTTCGAAGATCAGGGGCCTGTGCGAATGACGACTCCTCGCCACAGCCGCCGCTCGGTGTTAGCGGCGCCGTTACTGGCCATGCCGGCTGTGTTCGCTGGCCTGCCTTCGCTGGCCACAGCGGCGGAGGGGGGCTGGGACTATTTTCTGTCCACCGTTGGGCGCGAGGCGGCGGCGCAAGGCGTCCGCTCGTCGACCGTGGATTTGGCGCTGCGTTATGCGCAATACTTGCCGCATGTAATCGAACTCGACCAGCACCAGCCCGAACAGTTGCTGACCTTCACCCAATATTTGCAAAAGACGGTGAGCCCGCAGCGAGTCGAAAACGCACGCCGCGCGCTGTACGACAATTGGGGGCTGCTCGACGCGGTTCATCGCCGCTATGCCGTCGATCCGCGCTTTGTCGTCGCCCTGTGGGGAATGGAGAGCGATTTCGGCAAGATCACCGGCAATTACCTGGTGGTGGCCTCGCTCGCCACGCTCGGCTTTGACGGGCGGCGCGGCTCCTATTTTCGCGGCGAGCTGATCTCAGCGCTTCGCATCATCGACGCGGGGAATGTCGGGCCCGGCAATATGAACGGCTCGTGGGCGGGTGCGATGGGTCAATGCCAGTTCATGCCGTCGACCTTTTTGCGCTATGCGGTCGACTACGATGGCGACGGCCGCCGCGATATTTGGAGCAACCGCGGCGATGTGCTCGCATCGATCGCCAATTTCCTTGCTCATCTCGGTTGGCGCGATGGCGAGAGCTGGGGCCGCCGCGTCGTGTTGCCGCCCGGTTTCGACACACGCTGGACCGGATTGGAATCGCGCCGCCCGACCGCCGAATGGACCCGCATGGGGGTGCGCAGCGTCGATGCGCGGCCGCTCGCGGTGCGCGAAGTGCAGGCCTCGCTGGTCATGCCCGATGGCGCCGGCGGTCCGGCATTGCTGGTCTACGACAATTTCCGAACCATCATGCGGTGGAACAAATCCACGTATTTTGCCGGCGCCGTCGGTTATTTAGCCGATGCCATGACCGGTGGGGAACGGATCGGGCATAGCTGACCGCAAGCGCCCGCGGCGGCCAAAAAGATGGCGATCAACGCCGCAGGGTGGGCGCGTTCTATCGCGATGGTTGCTTTGTCGGGCTGGTTACTCTCGGGATGCGCATCATCGCCACCCACCGGCTACCCTGCAGGTCGCGGAGTTGGGGCCTATCGGGTCGGCGTTCCCTATCAGATCCACGGCGTATGGTACTACCCGGCGGTCGATTACAATTATGATCGGACCGGGGTTGCCTCGTGGTATGGCGAGCAATTCGAGGGACGGCTGACCGCGAACGGCGAAATCTTCGAGTTGAACGATTTGACGGCGGCTCATACCACCTTGCCGATGCCGAGTATCGTTCAGGTGACCAATCTTCAAAATGGCCGCTCACTACAATTACGGGTCAATGATCGCGGCCCGTTTGTCGATGGGCGGCTGATCGATGTGTCGCGCCGCGCAGCACAGCTTCTCGGCTTTGAGCAGCAAGGAACCACATCGGTTCGCGTCACGGTCTTAAAGGACGAGAGCATCGCCGCGGCCGAGGAGGCGATGCGCAACAGCGGCCAAATCATGGTCGCCCAAGTGTCGCGCGCCGCCCCTGTCGCAGTGCCGGCGTCGCGCCCGGTATACGCGTCCGCGGCCGCGCCGGTGCCGAGCCGCGCTGCTTCACCACCACGGCAATTTGTCGAACGGCATCCGCCGCCGCAGATTGCGATGATGGCGGCCACAGCGCCGCGGCCGACCACCACCACCGCACCGCCGCAGCGCGTTGCTCTCGCAGCGAATACGCCGCAGCGGCCCACTCACCCCGCTGCGCCGGTCATCGCGATGATGCCGCCGGAGCCGACATCGCCGCCGCCGAGCCCCAAGCCTCCACCCCGGGCACGCTCGCGCTTTGCCCTGATTGCGCCGGCCGAGGCGGCCGAACTGCCGCCGGTGCGAACGCCCGCCCGCCGGCCCGATATCCCAGCTACCGCCACGACCGCGAAAACGCCCCCGTCGCCGCCAAAGCCGAGCGTCGCGCGAGGCGGGCCTGCCGGTGGGATTTTCGTGCAGGCGGGCGCGTTCTCGATGCGCAACAATGCGGAACGGGTCCAGTCGCGGGTCGCACGCTTTGGCTACGTCCAAGTGATGCCCACTTCGGTCAATGGGGCCGCGATGTATCGGGTGCGGATCGGCCCCGTAGTCAATGAGGAGCAGGCGCACCGGCTGCTGGCGCGGGTGGTCGAAAGCGGCTATCCGGGCGCACGGATCGTCGGCAATTGATCCAAGCCACCATCCCGGACAGACAGGCCAACGGCAAAACAGGAATGAGCTAATGTCGATGCCGCGATTGATCCTTTTGATGCTGACGGCGCTTTTAACTGCCGGCCTTTGCGGCCCAACCGCGATGGCGGCACCCCATGGCAAGGCGAAGCCGAAAGCGGCCGCTGCATCGCCCTCGGCCAGCGCTCCAGCGCCAAGTTCGGGGATCGACACCCAGGCGGCGCACGCGATCATCGTCGAAGTCGAAACCGGCGCCGTTCTGCTCGACAAAGGGGCGGATGAACGCATGCCGCCGGCTTCGATGAGCAAGATGATGACGGCCTATGTCGTCTTTGGCATGCTGAAGGACGGCAAGGCAAAGTTGACCGACGAACTCCCGGTCAGCGAAGACGCGTGGCGCACCAGCGGCTCCAAGATGTTTGTGCCGCTCGGCGGCCGGATCAGCATCTCCGACCTATTGCGCGGCATGATCGTGCAGTCGGGTAACGACGCCTGCGTCGTCCTCGCCCAAGGGCTCGCCGGCAGCGTCGAAGCCTTTGTCGATCTGATGAACCAGAAAGCAAAAGAGATCGGGCTCAAGGACAGCCATTTTGCCAATGTCGACGGCCTCCCCGACCCCAATCATTGGATGACCGCGCGCGATCTGGCGACCCTGGCGATCCGCACGATCAAGGATTTTCCCGAATACTATAAGATTTACAGCGAAATGGATTTTACCTTTAACAACATTAAGCAAGGAAACCGAAATCCGCTGCTTTACAAGAATATGGGCGCGGACGGGCTAAAGACCGGACATACCGAGGAAGCCGGCTACAGCCTGACCGGGTCGATCGTGCGCGGCGAGCGGCGCATCATCATTGTTCTGGGCGGGTTGCCGACGATGAAGTCCCGCGCCGAGGAAAGCGAGAGACTAGCCGACTGGGCGTACCGCGAGTTCAACGACTATCACCTGTTCGCTGCCGGCGATAAGATCGAGGACGCGCAGGTCTGGCTCGGTAATGACGCGCGAGTGCCGCTGACCGTCGGCAAGGATCTTGTCGTCACCTTGTCGCGCAATGCCCGCAAGAACATGCAGGTATCCGTGCAATACGACAGCCCGATCCCAGCCCCCGTGCAAAAAGGCGAGACCATCGGCAAGATCGTCGTGGCTGCCCCCGATACGCCGCAACAGGAAACGCCTTTGGTCGCCGCCGCCGATGTCCCCCGCATGGATGCGATGGGCCGGGTTGCGACACTCGCGGGCTATCTCGTGTGGGGCAACCGGCACTAAGAGAAATGGCTCGTGGCCGCTTCATCACCATAGAAGGCGGGGAGGGGGCCGGCAAATCGACGCAAGTCCCGCTTCTGATCACGGCGCTGGAACAAGCCGGGATCGCGGCATTGGCAACCCGTGAACCGGGCGGTTCGCCGGGTGCGGAAGCAATCCGCCGGTTGTTGCTGGAGGGCGACGGCGAGCGTTGGGATGCCATCGGAGAGGCGCTGCTGTTGGTGGCAGCGCGGCGCGACCATGTCGCAAAGCTGATCGAGCCGGCGTTGGCGCGCGGAACCTGGGTCGTGTCCGACCGCTTTGCCGACTCGACGCTCGCTTATCAAGGCTACGGCCGCGGTCTGCTGCTTGCCGATCTGGCGATGCTGCATCGTTTCGCGCTCGGCGGTTTTGCCCCTGATCTGACATTGATCCTCGACCTTCCGGTCGAGATCGGGCTCGGCCGCGCCGCCGGCCGCCCTGCCGCTGCCGATCGCTTTGAGCGACTCGACGCGGCCTTTCACGAGCGGCTGCGCCAGGGCTTCCGCGCAATCGCCGCCGCAGAACCCGAGCGCTGCGTCCTTATCGACGCCAATCGCGATCCGGCCATCGTGCACCGCGCGGTGCTGGAGGCAGTGGAACAGCGGCTCGGGTTGCGCCTGAGATAAAAGCGCGGCAACCCGCAATCGCTCGCTTCTTAAGTTCAGGCACACAACATGAATTATGGAGATTAGCTTTGACCCGGCGAAGAACGCGCGCAACATCCGCGAGCGGAAATTGTCATTTGAGCAGGTGGCCGATTTCGACTTTGAAAACGCTATAGTCGCTGTCGATGCGCAGACGCGACTATGGCGAGACACGCTATGTGGCTGTTGGGTATCTCGACAATCGGCTGCACGTTCTCTGCTTCACTGAGACCAAAGCAGGGATACGCGTGATCAGCTTTCGTAAAGCGAATGCCAAAGAGGCGCGAAGGTATGCAAGATCGCAAACCGCCGGCTAGCAAGCCAAAACCCCTGACCGATGAAGAAGGCGAAGTCCGCGAGCTGATGGCGGCCGATATGGTGAATTTTCGTCCAGCGACAGATTGCTTACCCCAATCATTAGTGGAGAAGCTTGGCATACAAGCCAAAAACCAGCAAAAAGAGACAACGGTGGGAGGCATTTCTGTCACCTTATCGCGCGATGTGGTCGACCGCTTCCGCGCTACCGGTAATGATTGGCAGACGCGGCTCGAAGCGGTTTTGCGAGAGTGGCTGGAAACCCATTCCATCGGCTGATTCGTAAGAAGTGAAGGCGCCCGTAGATAATGATCCGGCCTCCGCGCCGCCGCCGCGGGCAAACCCGGATTTCGTCGGCCATGAGATGGCCGAGCGCGAGCTCGAGCGGCTCCACCGCGCCGGACGCCTGCCGCATGCGATCCTGCTTACCGGGCCTCGCGGCATCGGCAAGGCGACGCTCGCCTTTCGTTTCGCGCGCTTTGTGCTCGCCGAGAGCGAGGGCCGCGGGCCAAACGCGACCGAGCCGGATTTTCTGGGTGCCCCCGCGCCGGAAACCGGTCTTGCGATCGACCCGGACAGCGGCGTCTTTCGCCGCGTCGCGGCCGGCGGCCATGCCGATCTGTTGACCGTCGAACGCGCCTGGGATCCACGCCGCAAGCGCCTGCGCGGCGAAATCGTCGTCGAGGACACCCGCGAAATCGCCGCCTTCTTTCGGCTGACCGCGGCGGAGGAGGGCTGGCGGATCGTCATTGTCGACGGCGCCGAAGAAATGAACCGCAACGCCGCCAACGCGCTCCTCAAAATCCTCGAAGAACCGCCCGACCGCGCGTTGCTGCTGCTGGTCAGCCACAATCCGGGCCGGCTGCTGCCGACGATCCGCTCGCGGTGCCGCCGGCTGGCAATGATGCCGCTGCCGCTGGCGCTGACCACCCAGCTGCTGTGCCGTTATTGCCCGCAACTCGATAAAATGGAGGCCGACGCCTTGGCGGCGCTGAGCGGCGGCAGCATTGGGCGCGCGCTGGAGCTTGCCGATGCCGGGGGGCTTGGGCTTTATCGCTCGCTGATCGAATTGCTCGGGCAGATGCCCGGGATCGACCTGGTCCAGCTGCATGCGCTGACCGATCGGCTGGCGCGCGCCGACGCGGAAGAAGCCTATCGCGCCAGTGAGGAGCTGCTGCCGCAATTTCTGGCGCGGCTGGCGAGCGATGCCGCGCGCGGCTGTATCGGAACCGAGGAGCTCGTAGCCGGCGAGGGGACAGCGATGCGGCGGCTGGCGGCTGCCGCCGATCCGGCGCGCTGGAGCGGATTGCGCGCAGAGATCGAGGCGAATTTCGCCATCGCGCGCGAACTCAACCTCGACAAGAAGCAGACAATGCTCGGCGCGTTCTTTGCCATCGAGGAGATGGCGCGCTAGAAACGGCGTCGCCGGCGGGCGCTGGATCGCGGCCGGCCCCGGCCCATATCTGGGGTTTGGAGAGAGCCATGGACGCCGCCCGGCCGTACTTCATCACGACGCCGATCTATTACGTCAACGACTCGCCGCATCTGGGTCACGCATATACGACCGTGGCGTGCGACGCGCTGGCGCGGTTCATGCGGCTCGACGGGCGGCGGGTCAAGTTCCTGACCGGGACCGACGAACACGGTCAAAAGGTCGCGCAGTCTGCCGCTGTGGCCGGTGTCTCGCCGCAGGAATTCGCCGACCGTAACTCGGCGCGGTTTCGCGAGGTCACGCGGCTGCTGAACGTCTCGCAAGACGAATTTATTCGCACGACCGAGCCGCGCCACGCGCGCGCGGTCCAGGCCTTGTGGCAGGAATTGGCGCGCCGTGGCGAGATTTATCTCGGCCGGTTTGCCGGGTGGTATGCGGTGCGCGACGAGGCTTTCTACGACGAAAGCGAGCTCGTCGAAGGTCCAAATGGCGTTCGGGCGCCGACCGGGGCCGAAGTCGAATGGCTGGAGGAGGAGAATTACTTTTTCCGGCTGTCGGCGTGGCAGGAGCGGCTGTTGGCGTTTTACGAAGCCAATCCCGAAGCAGTGGCGCCGCGCAGCCGCCGCAACGAAGTGATCAGCTTTGTCAGGGGCGGGCTCAAGGATTTGTCGATCTCGCGCACCAGCTTTACCTGGGGCGTGCCGGTGCCGGGGCATCCGGACCATGTCGTCTATGTCTGGCTCGACGCGCTGATCAATTACATCACCGCCGCCGGCTACCCGGACGACTTGGCAGAGTTTGCGACTTGGTGGCCCGCCGATCTGCACATGGTCGGCAAGGACATCGTGCGTTTTCATTCGGTCTATTGGCCGGCTTTTTTGATGGCGGCTGGGCTTGACCCGCCGCGCCGCGTCTTCGCCCACGGCTGGTGGACGGTCGAAGGCGAGAAGATGTCGAAATCGCTCGGCAATTTTATCCCGCCGCAGCAATTGGTCGAAACCTATGGGGTCGACCCGGTGCGCTATTTTATGTTGCGCGAACTGCCGTTCGGCAGTGACGGCGACTTCTCGCATCGCGCGGTGGTCGGCCGGCTGAACGGCGACTTGGCCAATGATTTCGGCAATCTGGCGCAGCGCGTCCTGGTCATGATCAATCGCGATTGCGCCGCCGCGGTACCGGAGCCCGGCGCGCTTGCCGACGCCGATCGTTCATTGCTCGATAATGCCAGCGCTCTATTGGAGAATGTGCGCGTCCATATGAACGAGCAGGCGTTTCATCTGGCGCTCGAAACCATCTGGCGCGTTGTCGGCGAGGCCAATCGCTATGTCGACGAGCAGGCGCCGTGGGCGTTGCGCCGCAGTGATCCGGCGCGGATGCGCACGGTGCTCTACACGCTTGCCGAGACCATCCGGCATCTCGCGATCTTGACGCAACCGTTTGTGCCTCAGGCAGCCGAAAAGCTGCTGGATCAGCTCGCGGTCCCCGCGGGATCGCGCGACTTCGCGGCGTTGAGCCAATCACCGCTGTCCCCGGGAACCTCGCTGCCAAAGCCGGAGGGTATCTTTCCCCGCTATGTCGAGATGTCCGCCGCATGAGCGGGGAGGGTATCAGGGGCGAGGGCAGGGCGCCGATGCTGGTGGACAGCCATTGCCACCTCGACTTTCCGGACTTTGCCGCTGAACGCGACGCGGTGATTGCCCGCGCCCGAGAGGCCGGAATTGGCACAATGCTGACGATCGGCACTCGGCTCGACGAGTTTCCCGGAGTACGCGCGATCGCCGAAGCCGACCCCGACATCTGGTGCTCGGTCGGGGCCCATCCGCACGAAGCGGCCGATCACGCCGATCTGCTGCCCGAGCGTCTGGCGGCATTGACCGCCCATCCCAAGGTCATCGGCATCGGCGAGACCGGGCTCGACTATCACTACGATCTGAGCCCGCGCGATATTCAGGAGCGGGTGTTTCGCGCCCACATCGCGGCCTCGCATATGACCGGACTGCCGTTGATTATTCATGCCCGCGAGGCCGATGACGACATCGCCCACATTCTCCGCGCGGAACAGCCGCTTTCAGGCGTGATGCATTGTTTTTCGAGCGGCCGCGGTCTGGCCGAAGCGGCCTTGGAGATCGGCTTTTTGATCTCGATTTCCGGCATCGCGACATTCAAGAATGCCGAGGATTTGCGCGCGATTATCAGGGACGTGCCGCTCGACCGCTTGCTGGTCGAAACCGATAGCCCGTACCTGGCGCCGGTGCCGTATCGCGGCAAGCGCAACGAACCGGCCTTTGTCAAGGCGACCGCGGCCACCGTGGCATCGCTGAAAGGCATCGAACCCGAGACGCTGGCGGCGGCGACCACCGCCAATTTCTTCCGCCTTTTTGCCAAGGCGAGACCGCCCGCCGGGACAGCTGTCGGGCAATGAGGGTCACTGTCCTCGGCTGCGGGGCCTCGACCGGGGTACCGGCGATTGGGCCCAATTGGGGGCAGTGCGACCCGACCGACCCGCGCAACCGCCGCCGCCGCGTTTCGCTATTGGTCGAAATCGGCGCGGTCGCGATCCTGATCGACACCTCGCCCGATCTGCGCGAGCAGTTGATCGACGCGCGCGTCAGGCGGCTCGACGCCGTGCTGATGACGCACCCGCACGCCGATCACCTGCATGGGATCGACGATATCCGTCAGTTGAACCGGATGATGAAGGCGGCGATCCCGCTCTGGGCCGACGCAAGGACTCTGGACGAAATCGGCAGCCGCTTTGGCTATGCGCTGGCGGCGCCATCCGAGCCCGGTCAATTCTACAAACCGACGCTCGAACCGAATGAGATTACCGGGCCGTTTTCGGTGGCCGGCATCCCGGTCGTACCGTTCGCGCAGGATCACGGGTTCAGCACGACCTTGGGATTTCGCATCGGCGCGATGGCGTATTCGACCGACGTCACCGAACTCGACGAGGCCGCCTTTGCCGCGATCGCCGGGATCGAGTTGTGGATTGTCGACTGCATGCGCCGCGCGCCACACCCGACGCATTCGCATCTCGAAAAGACGCTCGGCTGGATCAAACGGGTGCGGCCGCGCCGCGCGGTCTTAACCCACATGGACCAGTCACTCGACTACCGCGCACTAGCCGCCGAACTCCCCGAGGGCGTCGAACCCGGCCAAGACGGCCTCGTCATCGATTTACCCGACCCGGCATAACCCGCCAAATCCCAGCTCAGGATTGTGCCGCGCATGAAAGTTGGCGTTTCGCCATTCCCGTCTGCGGGATATTTTCCATAATATATATTATGCGATATTTTAGTGTACGAGCAATATAGAGATGACACCCCTGTGCAAAGTTGAGGTGACACTCCCGCGGGTTCTGGGGTCGCGGGGGATGGGCCGTGGCGGTGGTGTCGATGAGCAAGCAGGAGTTCAGCCGGCTTGAGGTGTTATTGCGCGTTCAATCAGGCCGCCTGCGCATTGCCGACGCGTGTGAACTGATCGGATTGCAGCGGCGGCAGGTATTTCGTCTGCTACGCGGTCTCAAGCAGGACGGTGCCACCAGCTTGCTATCGAAGCGCCGCGGTAAACCCAGCAATAACCGTCTGCCGTCCGCAGTTCGTACTCTTGCCCTGTCGATCGTGCGCGATCGATACGCCGATTTCGGGCCGACCTTGGCGGCGGAGAAGCTGGCAGAGCACCATGGCTGTTTGGTCTCGCGCGAGACCCTGCGCAGTTGGATGATCGCCGATGGACTGTGGCAGGATCGCCGTCATCGTCTCCCCGCGCCGCATCAGCCGCGCCGACGGCGCGATTGCCTGGGCGAACTGGTGCAGATCGACGGCTCCGAGCACGCTTGGTTCGAGGATCGCGGCCCGCCGTGCACGCTGCTGGCTTTCGTGGATGATGCGACGAGCCGGTTGCTGCAGCTGCGGTTCGTCACCTCGGAATTGGCGTTTGATTACTTCCGGACGACCCGCGCCTATCTGGAGGAGCATGGCAAACCGGTTGCCTTCTACAGCGACAAGCACGGCATCTTCCGGGTGAACAGCAAGGAAGCTGCCGCAGGTGACGGTGTGACCCAGTTCGGTCGCGCGCTATTGGCGCTGAATATCGACATCATCTGTGCCAACAGCCCGCAGGCGAAGGGACGCATTGAACGCGCGTTTGGCACGTTGCAAGACCGGATGGTCAAGGAGCTGCGGCTGGCAGGGGTATCGTCGATTGCTGCGGCGAACGCATGGCTGCCTGGGTTTATCACCGCCTACAACACGCGCTTCGGCCGCGACCCAGCGAATGCCAAGGACCTGCATCGGCCATTGGCGCAAGCGGATGATCTGGACGAGATTTTGGCCTGGCGCGAGGAGCGCACAGTCACGCGCAACCTGACCCTGCACTACGACCGGATGATGCTGCTCCTCGACCCGACCTCGCTGGCCCGTGGCTTGGTGCGCAAGAAGGTCGAGGTAGTGAACTATCCGGACGGGCGGTTTGCGGTTCAGTTCAACGGAACGGCGCTCGGTTTCAAGGTCTTCGATAAGATCCAGACGGTGAAGCCCGGCGCGATCGTCGACAACAAGCAGCTGGCGGCCGTGCTGGAGCAGGTGAAGGCACGGCAGGCGGCCTACCCGGCGCGTCAGCAGCGAGGGCACGTTGCGCGGCAGCGACCGCCGAACAACCTCGAGGCGCCTGGTCAACCGTCGAAGGGCCGGGCGCCACGTGGTGCGGCCGCGGCTGCTCCGGCTTGAGGCAGCCCCTTCCCGACCTGGCCGACGCTGGCGTCGTGCTCACCGCCCTCAAGACCGCTTCGCGCGCGCCTGCGGCGGTGGCCCTCGCCTCGCTCGGACCAGTCTTGACCGCGATTGCGCGCGACGCTCCCACAAAGTCAGGTCGGGACGGAGAAACGACGCCTCAGTCGAACAAAGAAACTGCAATCTGCAATACGGCCAATCGAAGAGGCACAAGGCCAGCCGTCTCGTTGTCGGGTTCGCCTCAAATCGCGGTGTCATCTCTACTTTGCGCGCAGAGTGACATTTCAACCTTGCGCCGACATTTAGTGTAGGCGCCTGATCAGAATGGTCACCCCGCTGCCAATCCAAGATGCACAGGCGGAACAGCCGTTCCGTGCTGTCCACGGTAGCCGTGCAAGTAATTGCCGAGGAGCGCCGTGCGCGGGAACCGTCGCGAGGTCCCGCATCCGCACTGTGAGCGAGTGGCGGCCGTACCGCGAACCGGCCCTTTTTGCGTCAGAACTTAATTGCGCGACGGGATCAGCATCAGCAAGGCTACCGCAACGGCTAGAACCGTCGTGACCAGCGTGAACGCCACCATGATGCTCTCCCACCGGCCAAATCGCGCGAAGAAAGCCCGCATTTCATATTGATCGCGTGCTCGCTCATCGGTCATTGGTGGCGGCCCCCTAGATTGACCGAACCGACCAAGCTAACGCCGGCCGGCTCGACTTCCTTGATCGCCACCTGCCCCCGGCTAACCTATGGTGCAACTGACTTAGTGTCGCACCCGTAATCGGTTTAGCCAGTTTGGACAATGATCTCCAAATCCGACATTCGGCGCGGCCTACCTAATCTGCTGTTCCGACTGCAAGAATTTCTGGGGGCGCGCTGCCTGCTTTAGGCCGGCACCAGGTCGTAAGTCCTGAGTTTGCTGGTCGGAGTGAGAGGATTTGAACCTCCGGCCCCTGCCTCCCGAAAGCAGTGCTCTACCAGGCTGAGCTACACTCCGCCGACCGGGCGCCGTCTATAGCGCCAACCCCGTGCCGGTGCAAGCCGCGGGCTCGGAGTGCACCCACATATAAGCGGTGCGATGCTGTTCGCCACCGGCGAATTTCGCTCTTTACGCGAGCGATATTAAAAGCTGCGATCGCCGGCAAACTCGGCGGCGGCGATCAGCGCCCGCCGCTCGGGGCCGTCCTCAAAGGGCGCCAGCGCGTCGATCGCCACGGCGGCATAGGCGCGGGCTCGCGCCAGCGTGTCGGCCAGCCCGTCGCGGCGGTCGACAAGATCGATTGCGCGTTCGAGGTCGCCCGGCTGCTGCTCGAGTTCTTCGAGCGTGCGTCGCCAGAAAGCGCGCTCTTCGTCATCGCCTCGGGCAAAAGCGAGCAGGACCGGCAATGTCACTTTGCCGTCGCGGAAATCGTCACCGACGCTCTTGCCGAGTTCCGCCTCGCGCGCCGAAAAATCGAGCATGTCGTCGATCAGCTGAAACGCGGTGCCGAGATTGCGGCCGAACCGGTCGAGCGCCTGTTCCTCATCGGCGGGGCGTTTGGCGAGCACCGCGCCGATGCGGCTGGCGGCAGCGAACAATTCCGCGGTTTTCGATTGAATGACGGCGAGATAATCGGCTTCGGTCGTGGCCGTGTTCCCGGTTGTCATCAATTGCATGACCTCGCCCTCGGCGATCACCGCCGACGCGCGGGACAGAATTTCGAGAACCCGCAACGAACCATCGGCGACCATCAATTCGAAAGACCGGCTGAACAAAAAATCGCCGACCAGCACGGCGGGTTTGTTGCCCCAGAGCGCGTTCGCGGTGTCGCGTCCCCGCCGCAGGTCGCTGGCGTCGACGACGTCGTCGTGCAGCAAGGTCGCGGTATGGATAAACTCGACGGCGGCGGCGAGCGCAACGTGCCGGTCGCCGCGATAGCCGCACATCCGAGCGCAGGCGAGCGTCAGCATCGGCCGCAATCGCTTGCCGCCGCCCGCAACGATGTGTCCGGCGAGCTGCGGGATCAGCGTCACCGGGCTCTGCATGCGTTCGACAATCAGATGGTTAACGCGATCGAGGTCGCCCTTTAGCAGCTGCGTCAATGAGTCGAGCGAGGGTTTTTGCGCGACGCGCGACTGATCGACATCCGCCACCAGCACCACCCGCCTCTCTCGTGTGCCCGCAGCGCCTTTCGGTCGGCCATCCGACCGGCTTGACGCGCCGGAACCCAAATGAGCATAGAATGCCGACAACAACGGTCAAGGCCGCACCGGCGCCCTCCCCTTCCCGGTAAGTTGAATGAAAGAATTGCTGCGAACCAACAACCCCGTCCGCCTCTCGTGGTTGCAAGCGCTTCTGAACGATTCCGGGATCGACAGCCTGGTGTTGGACCACCATACCAGCCTGGTTGAAGGCAGTATTGGCGCGATCCCACGCCGCTTGATGGTATCGGACCGCGATTTTGCCCGAGCTCGCGCATTGTTGACGACCGCCGGCGAGGCAGCGGAGTGAGCGGCGCCCCGGCGGCCGTCGAACCGGCCTTTACCGAAGATCGCCTGCTCGGCGGCCGGGTTCGACTGCGCCAGCCGGCCGAGGGATATCGCGCCGCAATCGACCCGATTTTCCTCGCCGCCGCGGTGCCGGCCGAACCCCATCAGCTGGTGCTCGATATCGGCTGCGGTGCGGGGGCGGCGATGCTGTGCCTTGCAGCGCGTGTGCCGCACAGCCGTGTTGTCGGGCTCGAAATGCAGCGCGAACTCGTCCGGCTCGCTGGCGACAACGTGATACTGAACGGGATGGAAGCGCGCGTTTCGGTGATGATCGGTGATCTGCTGAGGGCACCGCCACGGCTGTCGCCCGGCACCTTCGACCATGTCATGGCGAACCCTCCCTACAACGAGCGCGGCCATACGGTGCCGGCGGCGACGCCGGGCAGGACCGAGGCGACGATTGAGGGCGATGCCGATCTTGCCGCCTGGATCAAGTTTGCGCTGGCGATGGTAAAGCCGAAAGGCTCGGTGACGTTTATCCACCGCGCCGATCGGATCGATGCCTTGCTGGGCGAAATCGCCGGTCGGGCCGGCGAGGTCGTGGTCTATCCGCTATGGGCGGGGGAAGATAAGCCGGCGAGCCGGATCCTGATGCGCGCCCGCAAGCAGATCGCCGCACCCGCGCGCCTCGCGCCCGGACTGATCCTGCATCGGCCCGACGGCCGGCTGACCGACCGGGCCGAAGCGGTTTTGCGAGAAGGCGGCGGGCTCGACCTCTGATGCATCGGCAGGCGGGTCCGGTGGTCTAACACCGGGCGTCGCCCCATCTACAGTCTCATGGCTATTCGCGATCTTATCGATGTCGAGCGGCTGTGGCGTCGCGGTCCGGTTGTTTCGGTCCTGCGCTTTGAGGGTGTGATCCTCCCGCGCGCGCGCCGCAACGCGATCTCATTGGCGAGCCATGCCGCGGCGATCGAGCGTGCGTTTCGCCTGCCCGGACTTGTCGCGGTGGCAATCGTCGTCAATTCGCCGGGTGGCGCGCCGGTGCAGTCGGCGCTTCTCCATCGCCGCATTCGCCAGCTTGCCGACGAGAAGAAGGTTCCGGTCATCGCCTTTGCCGAAGATGTTGCGGCTTCGGGCGGATACTGGCTGGCTCTCGCCGGCGACGAAATCTTTGGCGAAGAAACCTCGTTGCTGGGATCGATCGGCGTGATCACCGGCAGCTTTGGCGTGCACGAACTGATCAATCGGCTCGGCATCGAGCGCCGGCTTTTTACCTCCGGCACGCACAAATCCCTGCTCGACCCGTTTCTGCCGGTGAACCCCGAGGATGTCGAGCGGCTGACGATACTGCAGCAGGATATCCATCGAGCATTCAAGGATCATGTCCGCCGGCGCCGCGCCGGCAAGATCGACGCCGCCGACGAGAGCTTGTTCAACGGGGATGTGCTGACCGGCCACATGGCGGCCGAGCGCGGGTTGATCGACGGGATCGGCGAGGTGCGAACCGTGATGCGCGCCCGCTATGGCGAAAACGTGCGCCTGCGCGCGATCCCGACCGAGCGGCGACGCCCGGTCTGGGGCCGCCTGCCCTTCACGGCGCGCGAACCCGCGGATTTCGTCGGCGATCTCACCGAATGGCTTGAGGCGCGCCTGCTATGGAGCCGGTTCGGGCTATGACCAGGACGAACGAAATCATCCTTGGCTCGGCATGTTCCGCATTTCTCGGATGTTACGCGGACGCCGCCGCGATGCGCTCACCGCGGCGGCATTTCTTGACCCGCTTCCGGGGAGGCCAGTAAACCAAGGGTATGTTCGAGTTCCCAAAACTCGTTTTCCTGATCCTGCTCGCCGGCGCGATCTGGATCGTGTACCGCTGGGTGAACAACCCGGCCCGCCGATTGCCGAGCCAACGCGCATCGCGGCCGAGGCGATCGATTCAAGCTGAGGATCTGGTGTCATGCGGGGTGTGCGGGTCCTATGTCGCGTCGCACGCCCCCGCCTGTGCGCGGCCTGATTGCCCGCAGCCGCGTTAAACCGCCCGGTCCGGACGACGATATGAGTTTTCAATCGCTGATCGCCGATTTGCAGAATTTCTGGGCGCGGCAGGGCTGCGTGATATTGCAGCCCTACGATGTCGAAGTTGGTGCGGGCACTTTTCACCCGGCGACGGCATTGCGGGCTCTCGGCCCCGAGCCTTGGCGCGCGGCTTACGTCCAGCCATCGCGACGGCCGACCGATGGCCGCTATGGCGAAAATCCCAACCGCTTGCAGCATTATTATCAACTGCAGGTGATATTGAAGCCAGCGCCCGCCGACAGTCAGGATCTTTATCTGGCGAGCTTGACGGCGCTGGGGATCGATGCCCGCCGCCACGATATCCGTTTTGTCGAGGATGACTGGGAGAGCCCGACGCTCGGCGCCTGGGGTCTCGGCTGGGAGGTGTGGCTCGACGGTATGGAAGTCAGCCAATTCACGTATTTTCAGCAGGTTGGCGGCATCGAGTGCGATCCGGTCTCGACCGAACTGACCTATGGCCTCGAACGGCTGGCGATGTATGTGCAGGGGGTCGAAAGCGTCTTCGATCTTGACTACAACGGCGCCCCGGGCCCGGCCCGCATCACCTATGGCGATGTATTCAAGCGCAGCGAACGCGAATTCTCGGCCTATAATTTCGAGATCGCCGATACGGGGATGCTGGCCCGGCATTTTGCCGATGCCGAAGGCGAGTGCCGCGCCGTGTTGGGTCGCGGGCTGGCGCTTCCGGCTTATGACCAATGTCTGAAGGCGAGCCATCTGTTCAATCTGCTCGACGCCCGCGGCGCTCTTAGCGTCACCGAACGCGCCGCCTACATCCTGCGCGTGCGCGAGCTCGCCAAAGGCTGCTGCGAAGCCTGGCTCGCCGGCGCGGCAAGCGCGGGAAACAGCTGATGCAACCCGATCGTCCCTTGGGTGCACGCACACCGCTCGTTGCTATCCATACGCAGCCTCATTCTCCGCGCTTTACCGGCGAAAGCCGGTATCCAGGTCAGCCGTGGATCCCGGCCTGCGCCGGGAAAGCGAAGCGTGGGTGCATTGGCCGGATTTGAGACGATTGTCGTATGACCTCGGTCGAAGAAACCATTTATGGACCGACAAACGAGGCGCTCCGCGGCGAATTGCTGCTCGAGTTGCTGTCGGAAGAAATCCCGGCGCGCATGCAGCGGCGCGCGATCGAGGATCTGACCGAGTTGTTGCGGCACAAGCTCGCCGCAGCGGAAATCGCGCCTGCAAATCTTCGCGGGTATGTGACGCCGCGTCGGCTCGTGGTGATCGCCGAAGGCGTGCCGCGAACCCAGCCCGATCGTACCGAAGAGAGGCGTGGGCCGCGCGTCGGCGCGCCGCAACCGGCGATCGATGGCTTTTTGCGCTCGGCGGGGCTTGCTTCGATCGAGGAATGCGAAATCCGCGATACCGGCCGCGGCGAATTCTATTTCGCGAATATCCGGCGTACGGGCCGGCCTTCCACCGCAGTGTTGCCGGAGTTGATCAAAACCGCGATTACCGAGCTGCCTTGGCCGAAATCGATGCGCTGGCCCGGGGCCGAGCTGCGCTGGGTTCGGCCGCTGAGTTCGATCATCTGTGTTTATGACGGCGAGATCTTGCCATTGGCGATCGACGGCGTCTCAGTCGGGCGCACGACCCGTGGCCATCGCTTTTTGTCGCCGGGCGCATTCTGCGTCAGTACTGCCGCGGAATATCTCGAAAAGCTGCAGCATACCTACGTCATCCTCGACCAGGACCAGCGCCGCGAGCTGATCCGCAACGATCTCGACCGCTACGCAGCCGAATTGGGGGTGATGGTCAAACCCGATCCGGGGTTGCTCGATGAGGTGACCGGGCTCGCCGAGTTCCCGGTCGTTCTCGCCGGAGCGATCGATCCCGATTTCATCGCGCTGCCGCCCGAAGTCCTGCAGACCGCAATGCGGACCCATCAGAAGTATTTTTCCTGCACCTACCAAGACGGCAGGCCAGCGCCGCATTTTCTGTTTGTCGCGAACAACCTTCCCGAAGACGGCGGCAGCGCCATTGTCGCCGGCAATGAGCGTGTGCTCCGCGCGCGCCTCGCTGACGCCCGTTTCTTCTGGGACCAAGACCGCAAGGTGCCGCTCGAAAGCCGCGTCGAAGCTCTGAAGGACCGCGTCTATCACGCCAAGCTCGGCAGCGTTTACGACAAGGTCGCGCGGATTGAGCAACTTGCCGCTTTTCTCGCGGAGCAGCTCTATCCAATGACCCCCGCCCCCACCCTTCCCTCCCCGGCCAGCGGGGGAGGGTTTGGAAAGCGGGAAGCGCGGATCGGCAGCCCGTCCCTAGCTCAACCCGGTGCCAACGGCCCCAGCGATGTGTCCATGGATTCCCGCTTTCGCGGGAATGACGGTGGAGAGTTGCGCCAATTGGCGGCGCGGGCGGCGCATCTCGCGAAAGCCGATCTATCGACCGGCATGGTCGGCGAGTTCCCCGAATTGCAGGGCGTCATGGGTCAGTATTACGCTCTGCATGATCAGCGAGGACGCACGGGTCGCGGCGGCGATCGCGGATCACTACAAGCCGCAGGGACCAAACGATACCTGTCCGACCGCGCCGGAAAGTGTGGTTGTAGCGCTGGCCGAGAAGATTAGACACGCTCGCGGCGTTCTTCGCGATCGGCGAAAAGCCTACCGGCTCGCGCGACCCATTCGCATTGCGCCGCGCGGCACAAGGTGTGATCCGTCTTATTCTCGAAAACCAGCTGCGGCTGCCGCTTGGCAAGGCATTTGCCATCGCCAGCAGCGGACCGGGTATTCCCGCTGCGATCGATTTGAACGAGACGCAAATTCTTGTCGACCGAGTTGTTGGCGTTCATTGCCGATCGACTGAAGGTCCACCTGCGTGACCAAGGCGTGCGACACGATCTGATCGCGGCTGCGTCTGTCCAAGCGAGGCGGCCTGATCTCGATGGCGGCGATGGCACTACGAAGATGATCTTGTCCGGCTTGCTGGCGCGGGTGAGTGCGCTCGAAGATTTTCTTGCCTCGGAGGATGGCGCCAATCTGCTGATTGCCTATCGCCGCGCCTCGAATATCGTTGCGATCGAAGA
The DNA here is from genome assembly GCA_963735445.1 of uncultured Alphaproteobacteria bacterium. Classification (GTDB taxonomy): domain Bacteria; phylum Pseudomonadota; class Alphaproteobacteria; order ATCC43930; family CGMCC-115725; genus AP-15. The sequence goes on along the minus strand of CAVTLC010000028.1, from coordinate 22,619 downwards.
ACGCAAGGACGGCTGGGCGCATAGGATCGACCGTCGACCGCGCGGCTTTGCTGCGACAGCCGGAGGAGACAGCACTTGCTGAGCGCCTCGACGAGGTTGGCGGACGTCGGCGAGCTGTTCAGCGCGAGGAGCGGTTTGACGGAGGCGATGGCGCCGATTGGCACGATTGCGGCAGCCGGTTGACGCTTTTTTCGACAAAGTCACCGTTAACACTGACGAGCCAAAGCTGCGCGAGAACCGGCTGCGTTTGTTGGCGCGCATTCGCGATACGATGAACCAGGTTGCCGATTTCTCGCAGATCGAAGGGTGAGCGGCACATGACGAAATGGGTCTACGGATTTGGCGGCGGCAGCCGCCGAGGGTCGGGCGGAGATGCGCGACCTGCTCGGCGGCAAAGGCGCCGGTCTCGCCGAAATGTGCAATCTCGGACTGCCGGTGCCGCCTGGCTTTACGATCACCACCGAGGTCTGCACCTGGTTTTACGATAACGGCAAGACCTATCCGCCCGATCTCGAAGAACAAGTTGCCACCGGGCTCGCCACGATCGAGAAGGCGCTCGGCGCGCGGTTTGGCGATGCCGATAATCCGCTTTTGGTTTCGGTGCGCTCGGGTGCCCGCGTCTCGATGCCCGGCATGATGGATACCGTGCTCAACCTCGGCCTCAACGATCGCGCGGTCGAGGGGCTGGCGCGGCAGAGCGGCGACGAGCGCTTTGCCTATGACAGCTATCGTCGCTTTATCCAGATGTACGGGCAGGTCGTGCTCGGCATCGAGCATCATCACTTCGAAGAGCTGATCGAAGATCACAAACTCGATAGCGGGCAGAGCCTCGATACCGAGCTGTCGGCCGGGGATTGGAAGGTCATCGTCAACGGGTTCAAGGACGTCGTCCTGCAGGAAAAAGGCGTGCCTTTCCCGCAGGAGCCGCGCGAGCAGCTCTGGGGTGCGATCGGCGCGGTGTTCGGGTCATGGATGAACCCGCGCGCCGTGACCTATCGCCGGCTGCACGAGATCCCGGCCGATTGGGGCACGGCGGTCAATGTTCAGGCAATGGTGTTCGGCAATATGGGCGACGATTGCGCCACCGGCGTCGCCTTTACCCGTAATCCGTCGACCGGCGACAACGAGTTCTACGGCGAATACCTTGTAAATGCGCAGGGCGAGGATGTGGTCGCCGGCATCCGCACGCCGCAGCACGTGACGATCGCCGGCAAGAAAGCGAACAAGTCGGCTCTCCCAGCGATGGAAGAAGTCATGCCGGGGGTGCTCGACGAGCTTCTCCGCGTCAGGCGGGTGCTCGAGGATCATTACCGCGACATGCAGGACATCGAATTTACCGTCCAGCGCGGGAAATTGTGGATGCTGCAGACCCGCACCGGCAAGCGCACGGCCCAGGCGGCGCTGAAGATCGCGGTGTCCTTGGTCGAAGAGGGCGTCATCGATTGCGAGGAGGCCGTGCGGCGCGTCGAGCCGGCATCGCTCGACCAGCTGTTGCACCCGACCCTCGACCCCAAGGCCAAGACGACGGTTCTGACCCGCGGTCTGCCGGCCTCGCCTGGTGCGGCTTCGGGTCAGGTCGTTTTCTCGGCCGAAGAAGCCGAATCGCTGGCGGCTCGCGGTGAGGCGGTCATCCTCGTTCGTGTCGAGACCAGCCCTGAAGACATTCACGGCATGCACGCCGCCAAAGGCATCTTGACGACGCGCGGCGGCATGACCAGCCACGCCGCGGTGGTCGCACGCGGCATGGGGCGGCCCTGCGTTTCGGGTGCCGGCGATCTGCACATCGATTATGCGGCACGCAAGATGACGGCGCGCGCCACTCAGATTGCGGTCGGCGAAATCATCACGATCGACGGCTCGACCGGCGAGGTCATGCTCGGCGAAGTGCCGACGATCCAGCCGGAATTGTCGGGCGATTTCGCGACATTGATGGCCTGGGCGGACGGGCTGCGGAGCATGGGCGTGCGCGCCAACGCGGAAACCCCGCTCGACGCTCGCACCGCACGGCGCTTTGGCGCCGAGGGCATCGGTTTGTCGCGCACCGAGCACATGTTTTTCGAAGCCGACCGGATCGGGCCGATCCGCCGCGTGATCATGGCTGACGATGAACGGGGCCGCCGCGCCGGCCTCGCCGAATTGTTGCCGATGCAGCGCAAGGATTTCGCCGAACTTTTCCGCATCATGCGCGGCCTGCCGGTCACGATACGGCTGCTCGATCCACCGTTTCACGAATTCCTACCCAAGACCGACGCGGAATTCGAGGAGATGGCGCGGCTGACAGACCGCAGTGTCGCCCAGGTGCGGCAGCGGGCGCATGCCCTGCTGGAGACCAATCCGATGCTCGGTCACCGCGGCTGCCGCCTCGGGATTACCTATCCTGAAATCTACGAAATGCAGGCGACCGCCATCTTCGAGGCTGCCGCGGCGGTGATCAAGGAGACCGGCGAGCGGGTCGAGCCCGAAATTATGGTGCCGCTGATCGCAACCAAAAAAGAACTCGACATCCTCAAGGCGATGATCGACCGCGTCGGCAAATCGGTCATGGAGCAGGCCGGGGTCAAGGTGCCGTATCTCGTCGGAACGATGATCGAATTGCCGCGCGCCGCCTTGTGCGCCGCCGAGATCGCCGAGACAGCCGAGTTTTTCAGTTTTGGCACCAACGACCTGACCCAGACAGTGTTTGGTCTGTCGCGAGACGACGCGGCGAGCTTTCTCGGCATCTATCAGCGGCTCGGTATTTTTGAGCACGACCCCTTCGTGACGCTTGACCCGGTTGGGGTTGGCGAATTGGTGCGGGTCGCCGTAGACCGCGGCCGCGCCGCCCGTCCCGGGCTCAAGCTCGGCATCTGCGGCGAGCACGGCGGCGATCCGGCCTCTATCCGATTTTGCCAACAGGTCGGGCTCGATTACGTGTCGTGCTCGCCTTATCGGGTGCCGATCGCCCGGCTCGCGGCGGCCCAGGCTGCGCTGGCGGGTGAGCACCGGGACGCGACCGCTTGAGCGGCTGGGCAGGTAAGGCGCTGTTGTTCGCGTTTTTGGTGGGACTTTCAGCGCCAGCCAATGCGGTGATTCAGACGGCGCTACCGCAGCTGCTGCCGTTACCCGGTCCGGTACCGGCGCCTGCGCCGGCACCAATTCCGCCGCCGATCAATCCCGGCTATGTCGCATCACCCGCGGACGGGCTTTCGCCGGTCCTGAGCCAATCCGTCCCGGTTTACCAGCTGCCGCAGCCGTCGCCCCCATCCTATCCCCCGCCCCAGCTGCCAGGCCCAATCGACCAGCAAAAAATGCAGGCTTACCGCAACGATTTGCGCGCTCAGCAATGGCAGTTGCAGTCCCAAGGGCTGGCAACGAGCAGCCCACTCGGCCGGGAAATTCAGCGGCAGCTGAATGCGCCCGATGCGCAATAACTTGTCTCCGCTCGGAAATCTCTCGACCGGCTAGCAAAATTTTGGGATCGGCTAGCAAAGGACTTTCTTCAAAACCGGAGATTGAACCTGCTGCCTACCTGAAGTGTTGACAAAGGGAGGTACCGCAGCGGCGGTGTCATCCAGGAGAGATCCAATGAAATTGTCAATGCTACCGGCGGCGCTTGCCATTGCGACGACGGTCGGCTGGCTTGCGACCCCGGCTCACGCGGCGGGCTGCTTAAAAGGTGCAGCGGTCGGAGGTATTGCCGGGCATGTTGCCGGACACCACGGTGCACTCGGGGCCGGGGCCGGCTGCGCCATCGGCCATCATGAAGCAAACAAGAATGCCAAGGCACAGCAACCGCAGGGTTCTGCGGCCGGCGGACAAGCCAACGCCAATTCCGGCGCTAAATAACTTTATCGACTTCGGACAGGTTCATCCATTGCGGCCGCTCGGGGAGGATTACCGCCTCCCCGGCAGTCAGCGTCCGGTTGTCCAGCGCCGCGTCGATTCGCAACAGCGCCAGTCCTCGTCCGTCGCGGCTTGACCGCATTTCCCCAACCTCGCGCCCGTCGGCGCAGATGACCATTCCGGGCGAGGGCTGAGGACCGGAAATCGTGACCGGCATCAGCCGGCGCTTGATCAGGCCGCGGTATTTGGTGCGGGCGGTCAGCTCCTGGCCGATATAACAGCCTTTGTTCCAATCGACGCCATTGAGTTCGTCGAACCCGGCTTCGAGCAGGATCGATTTCTCGATTGCCAGATCGCGGCTGCTGTCGGCGATGCCGAGGCCAAGGCGCAGCCGGTCATACGCATCGAACCCGATTTCGGTTAGACCGGCTTCCGTCAGGGCGAGGCGAGCGTTTTCACGCGGCAGGACGCAGCGCAGGCCGAGCTCAACCAGGCGCGGATCCACAAAGACAACACCGCCGTCAAGGGCGTGCGCGGCTCCCGGTTGTGCCGGAAGATCGAGAGCAGTAAGGGCGTCTGGTCCAAAGATCGCGGCGACTGCGAGGTCAGGTCGCTCGGTTATTGTCACTTTAGCCCGCAGCCGATACATCGACAGCCGCCGCTTGAGATCGGCTAAACGCGCCGCTTCGCCGTCGAGCAGTATCGCGTCATCCTGCTCGATCATCGTAAAATCGTGCAGGTATTTTCCCTGGGCGGTCAGCAATGCGGCGTAGCGCGCCTCAGCAGAGGTGACCTTGGCGACATCGTTGGAAACCAGGCCCTGCAGAAAAGCGCGGCGATCCGGCCCGCTGACGGCGAGAACGCCGCGATCGTCGAGCAGCACAAAGCGGGCTTCGGTCATGATTGCGGCGGCGTTATTGTGAAGCCCGGTAGACTTAGGCGGGTATCGCCGCCTTGGCAAGCCGAGGGGCGCCGGATATAAGCCGCGGGCATCGGTAAGATGGATATCCTGTTTGTAACCGCGACCCGCATCGGCGATGCCGTACTTTCGACCGGTCTTCTCGGCCACCTGATCGATCGCTATCCGAACGCTCGCCTGACGCTCGCAGCGGGGCCAATCGCGGCACCCTTGTTCGAGGCCGTCCCCAACCTCGAAAATTTGATTATCGTCGAGAAACGGCGCGGGGGACTGCATTGGCTCCAGCTATACGCCGCAGTGTGCGCCCGTCGATGGGATCTTGTGGTCGATTTGCGTGGCTCGGCCCTGGTCTGGCTGCTGCGTGCGCGTTCACGCAAGGTCATCGCCAAAGGCGACGAGCGGGAACATCGTGTCCGGCAACTCGGGCGCCTATTCGACCTCGATCCACCGCCCGGCCCAAGGCTGTGGACGGCGCCGCGCCATGAACGGAACGCGGCAGCGCTGCTCCCCGCCGGCGGCCCGGTTTTGGCGATCGGCCCGGCGGCGAATTGGCTTGGCAAGCAATGGCGGGGTGAGCGCTTTGCCGAACTGGCGCGGCGTTTGATCGCCTCAAATGGGCCCCTCCCCGGCTCCCGGGTCGTCGTGCTGGCGGCCGAGCATGAACGCGATCAGGCGCTGCCGTTGCTCGCCGCAATACCTGATCATCGGCTGATCGATCTGGTCGGCCGTGTCGATCTGCTGACCGCGGCGGCGGTGCTGCGCCGCAGTGCGATGTTCATCGGCAACGATACCGGGCTGATGCACATCGCCGCCGCGATCGGGACCCCGACCTTGGGGTTGTTTGGCCCGAGCCCGATCGAAAAATACGCGCCTTGGGGTGCGTGCACGGCTGTCGCGCGAACGGCAGACGCTCCCGAGACGATGTTCGGGCCGGGTTTCAACCACCTGACGACCGACACCTTGATGGACAGCCTGACGGTCGATGCCGCCGAGGCCGCCGCGCGTGAATTGTGGCTCCGCGTCGAGAGCGCGGTCGCATGAACGCGGTTGAAGCTGAGGCGTTTTCGGCGGTGCCGGCCAACGCCCAGCCTACTGTTTCGGCTGTCGTCGTCGCCCATAACGAGGAGGCGCAGCTCGCGGATTGCCTCGCCGCTCTGTCCTTTGCCGATGAAATTGTCGTGCTTCTCGACCGCTGCACCGATCAGTCGCGCGACATCGCCAACCGGTTCGCCGATCGCGTTGTCGAGGGGGCCTGGCCGCGGGAAGCGCCGCGCCGCAATGCCGCGATTGCCGCCTGCACCGGCGAGTGGATTTTTGAAGCCGATGCCGATGAGCGCGTCAGCCCGGCGCTTGCCGCCGAGATCCGCGCCGTCATCGCCCATTCCTCGGCGTCCTGGCACCTCGTCCCGGTCGACAACTACATCGGCGACCGGCTGGTCCGTTGGGGATGGGGCGCTTTTTTTGGCAGATCGGCTCATGCCGGCCTCTATCGGCGCGGCGTGAAAAATTGGGCCGACGATCGCGTGCTGCACGCCAGCGTCACCCTAACCGGGCAACAGGGCCCCACCCTCCAGCAGCGGCTCGCGCACTACGTCGATCGCAATATCTCGGACATGCTGATCCGGCTCGACCGCTACACGACATTGCGGGCGCAGGACCTGCGAGACAGCGGCGACATCGGCAGCTTTGCCCACAATATCAGGCGGATCGTCTCGCGTTTCTGGAAGTGCTATGTCGGCCGTCGCGGCTATCGAGAAGGCCCTTACGGCTTTTTGATCGCTCTCTGCGCCGCGCTCTACCCGATCCTGTCCTATTTGAAGGCGCGGCTCGAACCCGGCGACCAAATCAGCCGCCCTCAGGGCGCGATTGCCCTTTCCGCCACTGCCGAACCGAGCCCGATGCAGGCGAACGAGGGCAGAGCATCGCAAAAGGTCACTGCCGCCGCCGACCTTCGCCGTGACAACCGCGCCGCCGGATAATGGCGCATGTCGTCATGGCCGATGACAGCGTCGCTTTTGACGGTGCTATGGCCGAAAGCGGCCCGCTGGGTGGCGCCGAGACCGCCTTTGTGGCATTAGCCGAAGCATTAGCAGCGCGCGGCCATTCCGTCGAAGTTCACAACCGCTGCGAGGCGGCGCTGACCCATAAAGGGGTGCAGTGGCTGCCATTGGCGCGCGACATGCCGCGCGCTTGCGATCTTTATATCGGCAGCCGCAGCCACCGCGTTATCGGATTGGTCCGCGGTGCGAGACGCCGGCTGTTCTGGCTGCACAATCCTGCGCGTTATCTGCGGAAACCGCGCAACGTCTGGCGGCTCGCTTGGTGGCGGCCGACACTGGTCGTGACCGGCGCTTATCACGCCAAAACAATCCCGTGGTGGTTACCGCGCGGCGGGTGCGAGACGATCCCCTACGGCGTGCTCGAGCGGTTTCGCAGCGCGACACCGCGCGAGCCGCCGCCGCCCTACGCGATATTCACCTCGAACCCGCTGCGCGGGCTCGACTGGCTGCTCGATATATGGGTGACGCGTATCACGCCGGCGGTCCCCGAAGCCGAGCTGCACATCTACGCCGGTCCCGCGGTTTACGGGGCCCTCGGGGCAAAGCGCGCGGATGAAATGGAGGCGGTGCTCGCCCGTGCGGACACGCTCGGCCGCTACGGGGTGCGGCGCTTCGCCCCGATCGGGCGGGAACAACTGGCGTCGGTGCTGGCCGGGGCGCGGGTCATGCTCTACCGGGGCGACCCCGGGGAGACCTTCTGCCTTTCGCTCGCCGAGGCACAGGCTATGGGCGTCCCCGCCGTCGTGACAGCGCTCGGCGCCGTCGCTGAGCGGGTCGACGGACGGGCTGAGTGGCCGGGTGGCAACGAGTGACGCAGATTTCGCCGCAAGCGCGATCGCCGTGCTGCGCGACGATGATTTGTGGCGCCGCTGGCATTCGGGGGCGCTCGAGCATCAGCGCGGACTGAGCTGGGACATGGTGGCCGGGCGCTTCGAAGCTTTGATGGCATGAGCCGGCGGTTGCTGCAGGCGATGGCCGGAGCGCAGCATGGCGGGGCCGAAACCTTCTTTGTGCGGCTGGTCAGCGCATTGCAGCGGGTGGGTGAAGACCAGCGAGTTTTGATCCGGCGCGATGCCGATCGCTCGCGGCGTCTGCGGGAAGCTGGCGTGGCAGTGACGGAGTTGGGGTTTGGCGGGCCGTTCGATATCGGCACTCGATTCGGCTTCCGGCGCGTCATCGCGGCGTGGGATCCCGATATCGTGCTGACCTGGATGAGCCGTGCCACGCAGGCTTGCCCGAGGGGTGATTTCGTGCATGTTGCCCGGCTCGGGGGATATTACAATTTGAAATATTATCGGCATTGTGACCACCTGATCGCCAATACCCGCGCCATCGTCGATTATGCCGTGGATAACGGTTGGCCACGCGCTCGCATCGACTATTTGCCGAATTTCGTTCCGGACTTTGGTACGGCGAAGCCGCGTTCCGACCGCGCTGGCGACGCGCCGCTCGCTCTTGCCGTCGGCCGGTTGCATCAAAACAAAGGCTTTGCTTTGCTTCTCGAAGCGCTGTCGATGACGCGCGAGGTCCATCTCGCGATTGCCGGAGACGGTCCGCTGCGCGATACGCTCGAAAAGCAGGCGCACGATCTCGGCGTTGCCGACCGGGTTCGGTTTCTCGGCTGGTGCGACGACATCCCGGCGCTGCTCGCCGGAGCCGATTTCCTCGTCTGCCCGTCATTGCACGAACCGCTCGGCAATGTCGTGATCGAGGCTTGGTCGGCGGGACTGCCGGTCATCGCCACGGCCAGCGATGGACCCGCCGCGCTGATCGAGGATCAGGTCAACGGCTTGCTCGTCCCCCTCCCCGATCAGCCCGGCGGCGGGCCGAAGGCATTGGCCGCCGCCATCGAACGGCTGTGCCGCAGCCCCGAACTGCGGCGGGAACTTGGGGAGAGCGGCCGGCGGGCTTACGAAGCAGAATTCACCGAGGCGGCGGTGGTCGCCGCCTATCGCAGCTTTTTCGACAGGCTGGCGCCGCTGAGCGCCGCGCTCCATTATGGATGACGCGCGATTGCGGGTCGCCGCTTCCGACTCGCCGATGCGCGATCGGCCGGCAAGGAGCGTATCGGCTGCGGCGGATGCGAGTGCGTTGACGGGGCGCTCCTGGGTGCGTGGTCTGCTGCTGCGCTCGAACGATTTTCCAGCCGGGACACCCCTCAATCACTTCTTCGCCTGGAATGAGCAAACAGGCCGCCGCGACCGCCGTCACCGGATCGCTTGCGACATTTACGGCCTGATCACCGGGCTTGGGAGCGATCATATCGGCCGTCAGGCGGCGATCACTCATTTGGCGCTGAAGCCGGTCATCGTCGCTCGCCGCGGAGAGCGTTTGCTGATTGCGAGCGATTACCGCGCCGATGACGCCGATGGCCCGGCGGTCGCAGCCGCTCAGCAAGTCGTCGAAAATCTGATGGCAAGCGTCGGATCGTCTAATAGCGAAACGCATGCCGCCGTTTTTGCCGCATTCGAACGGCTCGCCGACGACGTCGATCTCGATTTTTTGGCGCGGCGCAGACCAAGGCTCAGGGCGTCTCGGCGGCGGCAATCGTCGCGCCGGATTCTTATTATTCGCCTCAGCGCGCTCGGCGATTTCGTCCAGGCGCTGGGACCGGCGGCGGCTATTCGCCGGCACCATCAATTCGATCACATCACATTGTTGACCACATCCGCGTTGGCAGGGTTCGCCGGGCACCTGGGCTTCTTCGATGAGGTGATAACCGATCGCCGGCCAGGACCATTTGACATTAAAGGCTGGCTGGAGCTGCGACGCACTCTGCGGCAGGGCGGTTTTGATCGCGTGTACGATCTTCAAACCTCGCAGCGTTCGGCAGCTTATGCGCGGCTGTTTCGTCCTGGCAGAATTCCGGAGTGGTCCGGGACTGCCGCGGGATGTTCGCACCCGCATGCCAATCTCGACCGCGACCGCCAGCACACAATCGATAAGCAAGCCGAACAATTGCTGATGGCCGGAATCTATCCAACTCCGCTGCCGATCCTGCCATCCCTCGATGGCGCCTTGCCAGAGAGCCTAGTCGGACGGCGGTTCATCCTGATCGTCCCCGGCTCCTCGCCGCGTCACCCGAAAAAACGGTGGCCCGCTACGAGATTTGGCATGGTGGCCGCGGCTCTGCATGATCTTGGCTATACCCCGGTCATCATCGGGTCGAATACCGAGCGCGATCTCGCGGCGGCGATTCGCGCGGCCTGCCCGGAGGCGATCGACCTCGTTGGTCACACCACCATCGAATCGGTTGCTGCACTGGCTCAGAAAGCCGTGCTGACCATCGGCAATGATACTGGCGTGACCCATCTTGCGGCGGCGGCCGGCTGTCCGGTTGTCGTGCTGTTTTCCCGCGCTTCGGACCCGGCCTGGTGTGCGCCGCGCGGCCGCTCCGTGCGCGTCCTGGCGGTCATCGACCTCGACGAACTCGAAGTCGCTCGGGTTGTGGCCGAGGCGGTCGGCATCATCGATCATCGGCCGATGCCGGCGGAGGGCGGCGCGCTGAGCGTCGTAGGCGAAGAAGGTCACGGCGGAGCCCGCAACTGATGTGCGGCATCGCCGGGCTGATGACGCTCGATGGCAAACCGCCGCCGACACCGCCCCTGCGGGCGATGGAAGCGGTGTTGCGCCACCGCGGGCCGGACGGCGTCGGCCAGTATCGTTCGGGCGACACCGGTATGATGCAAACCCGGCTCGCGATCATCGATTTGGCGACCGGCGCGCAGCCGCTTTATGAGCCCGGCGGCGCAGCACTCATCGCCAATGCCGAAATCTATAATTACATCGAATTGCGCGACGAGCTCCGCAGCGCCGCCCGCCCGATCGCATTCTCAACCCAATCGGATTGCGAGCTGCCGCTGCACCTTTATCGCCGGCACGGGCTCGACTTTACCCAGCACCTGCGCGGCATGCATGCGATCGCACTGCACGATCCCGCAGCGCGCCGTCTGGTGCTGGCGCGCGATCCGTTCGGGATCAAGCCGCTCTACTACACCGAAAGCACGCAAGGCTTCGCGTTTGCCTCCGAGCCCCAGGCGTTGATCGAGGCCGGTCTCGTCGCCCCAAAACTGTTGCGGCGGGCGCGGGACGAGCTGATCCAGATGCAGTTCACGACCGGCCGCGAGACGATCTTTGCCGGAATCAACCGGGTGTCTGCCGGGAGAGACGGTAATCGTGTGTCAAGGGCGGATTGTCGAGCGCCGGCGGCGCGTGGCGTTGCCCGAATACGGCCCGGTCGCTCTTGGCGAAGACGAGGCGTTAGGCAGGCTCGATGCCGCGCTCGCAGACAGCGTGCGCATGCATCAGCGCTCGGACGTGCCGTTCGGGTTGTTCTTATCGGGCGGGATCGATTCGACCGCGATCCTGGCGATGATGGCGCGTCTCGCCGAGCGTCCCGGTCAAGGCATTTACGATTGGGTTCGACAATGGCGACACCGATGAGCGGCCGGCAGCGCGGGAGGCGGCGCGGGCGGTTGGCGCCGAGCATGTCGAAGTCACGCTCGGTGAGGCTGATTTTTGGCGATTGCTGCCGGAGATCGTGTCTGTCGTCGACGATCCGGCCGCCGATTACGCCATTCTGCCGACCTGGATGCTGGCCCGCACCGCGCGCGAAGCCGGCATCAAGGTAATCTTGTCGGGCGAGGGCGGCGACGAGCTTTTCGCCGGTTATGGCCGCTATCGCAGCGTGCTGCGGCCGTGGTGGGCGGGCGGGCGGCGCCCGCGGGTCCGCGGCATGCTCGACGATCTCGGCATATTGCGTGGTGAGATCGCCGGTTGGCGCGACGGCATCGCTGCGGCCGAAGTGCATGGCGGCGCCCGCGGCCGCACGCCGCTGCAGGCGGCGCAGGCGGTCGATTGCACCGACTGGCTGCCGAACGATCTTTTGATCAAACTCGACCGCTGCCTGATGGCGCACGGCGCTGAGGGCCGCACCCCCTATCTCGACAGCGAGTTGGCGGCTCTCGCGTTTCGTTTGCCCGACGAGCTGAAGGTACGCCGCGGGCTTGGTAAATGGCTGTTGCGGCGCTGGCTCGCCGAGCATTTGCCGCAAGCCCAACCGCTCGCGCGCAAACGCGGCTTTACCGTGCCGGCCGCGCGGTGGATCGCGCGGCGCGCCGAGGCGATCGGTCCGCTCGTCGCGCGCTCGGCGGCGGTGCGCGAAATCTGCCGACCCGATGCGGTCGAGAAATTGTTTGCCGCGGCGGAGCAAAAGCGCGCCGGCCGCGCCGCCTGGACCCTGCTCTTCTACGCGCTGTGGCATCGCCGCCATATTGAGCGCGTAATTCTCCCGCCAGATACGGTCGCCGCGCTGGCCGATGGCTTGTAATTCCGGCTGTTACTGACCCAGAAGCTGCGACCGGCGCGGTCGATCACGGCTCAAAAAAGCGAGCCCGCGCGAATTACCCGAGCCACGAAACAGTAACCGATAAAATCGCGACCGGCCGGCATCACTCTGCCACCGTCCCGCAAGCTGCTCGCCCCAAGCGCCACGTTTCGGCTTACGCATGCCGGAACTGCTTGAAAAGCTGAGGTATTAGCCGAGGTCGGTTGCTATATCGCTGATATGAGCGGCGCCAAAGTCGCGGGCTCGCCGGATTGGCGATGCCGAGCGTGGCGCCGTTTGTCTGAAAGTGGCCGATAAAAGGGACCCGACGTGCGACAGCAGTTACCGCAAGCTCATTATCTGCGCCAATTGATCGAACGCCTGGAACGGGTGTCACGTATCATGAACCCGTTGCTGCTTTTCGTTGCCGTGTCGCTCGTCGTGATGAATTTGGCCTTCGTCGTCAACCTGATCGACTGGCGGAATTCGCCAGGGCCTCCCGCGGGTTCCGCTGCGGCATCAGCGACCGACGCAAATTCGTGCAATATCAAGTCGCCGGTCAATGCCGCTGCGGCCGAGCCCAGCCCGGGCACTGTCACCGTTCGCAAGTAGGCTCTTCCGCCCGGAGCAGGCCGTAGCCGTAGGGCTACGCAATTTCATCGCGGCGTAGGCGACGGCTCGACGGTTTGGATGACCTCAAAGCCTTCGAATTCGGGGTGGCCGAGATAAAGCGGGCGGTTCGATCCGGCATCCTGGTGGGCGCGGCGGAACGCCTCTGACCGCGTCCATGCTTCGAAATCGGCGCGGCTGCGCCACAATGTGTGCGACGAATAAAGCACGTGGTCCGGGTACTCAGGCCCGCGCAACAGGTGGAACGCGATGAAGCCGGACACATCGCCCAGATGGCTGTCGCGTGTCGTCCATACCCGCTCGAAATCGGTCTGCGCGCCGGGGACAACCTTGAAACGGTTCATCGCGATAAACATGAGTTGCTCCTTTGCGTCGATTTGAGGCCGCCACGCCGCTGAGGCGTTAAGTCCCCAAAACCAGAATATTTAGAGCCTCTGCAGCGATGCGCAGATCCCGGTCGAGCGACGCAAGCGGGAGCCGGTGGCGTTGCGCGAGTTCGAGATAGGCAGCATCGTAGCTCGAAAGGCCAAAGCGTTCGGCCAGGTGCGAAATATCCGTCCAGACGTGGCCGGCCGTTTCCTCATCGAGCTTTATCGGCAACGCGCTCAAAAATCCGGCGAGAAGCCGGCGCCGGTCAGCGTCTAGACGACCGCGTCGCTCCGCTACTAAAAGCCCGTTCAGCGCTTCAAGCGGCCACAACATTGGCGCAATAGCTCCGGCGTCCCCAACCTGTTCGAGCAGAGCCTCGGTCGCCGCCGTCCGTTCCTCTTCAAAACACCAAGTGAGTGCCACCGAATTGTCCAAAACAAAGGTCACGACCGACCCTCGCCGATTAGCTCCTTGATCTTGAAACCACCTAACGACAAGCCGCGACTTGCCTCAATCAACCCTACAACGGCTCGGCGAGCCTTCGCCTTGTCGAAGCCAGGGCCAGCCGGAACCAGTTTGGCAACCGGTTTTCCGCGCCGAGTGATCACGATCTCCTCCCCCCGTTCCACCCGATTAAGCAACGCGCCAAGCCGGTTCTTAGCTTCAAGCGCCCCAATCTCATCCATAATTGATCCTGTAGGCTAGCTTACGGTCCAGATTAATCGCGCCTTTCCGTCACGCAATAGGTGCACTACGATCGCGACAGAGGGAGTCGCCGGGACCAGATGGACGACAGCAGCGACAACATCATCGTCGATACCGCGACGCGGATCTTCCGGGATCTGTGCGCGCCCGCGACGATCAACGATGCCGAGAATGGCGTGTGGCCAAAGGCGCTGTGGGACGCGCTTGAGGAATCGGGGCTGCCGCTCGCCTGGGTCGCCGAAGATTTCGGCGGCGCCGGGGCGACAATGGCGGACGGGTTTGCCGTATTGCGCGTGGCGGGCCGCTTCGCGGTTCCGGTGCCGCTCGCCGAAACTCTGATGGCGGGTTGGCTGCTGGCGCATGCTGGGATCAGGGCGCCGGCGGGACCGATGACGATCGCCCCGGTGCATGCCGACGGTCACATCACGCTCGGCGACACCGAAAAGCTCAGCGGCCGCGCCCGCCGCGTGCCGTTTGCCCGCGATGCCGGACATATCGCCGTGCTCGCCTATCGCGGGGACGAGCGGGTCGTCGCTTTGGTTGCTGCCTCGGGATTGCCGATTTCGCAGGACAAGAGCCTTGCCGGCGAGCCGCGCGATACCGTGTCGTTCGACGGCGTGGTCCCCACGGCGATCAAACCCACGGCAGTCGACCAGGACATGATCCAGCGCCTTGGCGCCGCCGTGCGACTGCAGCAGATGGCCGGCGCTCTGGAAACAATTCTAGAGCAATCGGTTCAATGGTCGCTCGACCGTTCGCAGTTTGGTCGCCCGATCGCAAAATTCCAGGCGGTTCAGCATAACCTCGCGACCCTGGCCGGCGAAGTCGCCGCAGCGGGTGCCGCCGCCGATCTCGCCGCCGAAGCCTGCGCCGGTCCGGAACTCGGCGCCGCCGAGGTCGCGATCGCCAAGGTGCGCGCCGGCGAAGCGGCCGGTACCGGGGCCGCAATAGCGCATCAGGTGCATGGCGCGATGGGCTTCACCTATGAGCACACATTGCACCATGCGACGCGCCGGTTGTGGAGCTGGCGCGAGGAGTTTGGCAACGAGACGGTGTGGGCGACCCGGCTCGGTCGCATGGTCGCGGCGCAAGGCGCCGACCGGCTCTGGCCCTTTATCACTCAAGACTGACGAGGCCGCGATGACGACCAGCTTTCGTTTCGATCCGGTCGAACTCCCGCCCGAGGCCAAGGAGTTGCGAGCCGAGGTCCGCGCTTTTTTGCGCCAGGAAGCCGAAAACGGCACCTTGACGGCGCATCGCGGCAAAGGTGGTTTCTCGCGCGAGTTCAGCCGGAAGGTCGGGGCCAAGGGATGGATCGGCATGACCTGGCCCAAAAAATACGGCGGCCACGAGCGCTCTCAGCTCGAGCGCTATGTCGTGACCGAGGAGATGTTGGCCGCCCATGCGCCGACCCGCGCGCATTCGACCGCCGACCGGCAGTCGGGGCCGGTGATCCTGCGCTATGGCCAGGAGGAAATCCGGGACCAGATCCTGCCGCGCATCGCCGCCGGCGAATTATGCTTTTGCATCGGGCTCTCCGAGCCGAATTCGGGCTCGGATGTCTTCGCCGCCTCGACCCGCGCCACCAAGACCGACGGCGGCTGGCTCGTCAACGGGCGCAAGATCTGGACGTCAAACGCGCATGAAGCGGATTACATGATCGCGCTGTTGCGCACCTCGCCCTCGACCAAGGAAAATCGCCGCCACGGGCTGACCCAGTTCCTCGTTAAAATGGACACGCCGGGGATCACGATCCGCCCGATCATAAATCTAACCGGCGGCCATGATTTTAACGAAGTCGTGTTCGACGACGCCTTTCTGCCCGACTCGCATCTGATCGGCGAAGTCGACATGGCGTGGAAGCAAGCGACCGACGAATTGGCCTATGAGCGCAGCGGCCCCGACCGCTGGATCGAGACCCTGTCGGCACTGGTCGAGTTTGTCCGCGTCGCCGGCGACGAGCCGGACGATCGCGTGGCCGAAGGCATTGGCCGCCAGGTCGCGCATCTCGCTACCTTGCGCCGCATGTCGTTGTCGGTCGCCGGCATGCTGCAGGCCGGCAAGACGCCCGGCGGTCGAGGCCGCCGTGGTCAAAGATCTCGGCACCAATTTCGAGCAGGCCTTGCCCGACAAGATCAGGCTATTGGCGCCGCCCATCGGCGACCAGCAGCCGGACAGCAATGACGACCGTTTTGAGGAAGCATTGCGCTATACGACATTGATCGCGCCCAAATTGACGATCCAGGGCGGCACCCGCGAGATCTTGCGCGGCATCATCGCCCGCGGCCTCGGGCTGCGTTAGGCCGATGCCTGACCTCCGTCCTCTTTTCTCTCCGGACAGTGTCGCGATTATCGGCGCCTCAGCGGACACGCATACCTTGCGCGGCCGGACCACGGAATTCCTGATCGCGCACGGCTACCCCGGCCGTATCTACCCGGTGACGCGCAGCCAGCCCGAAGTGTTTGGGTTGCGGAGCTATGCGACCGTAGCCGAATTGCCGGAGGCGCCCGATCTCGCCGTCGTCGTGGTGCCGGCGGCCTTTGTCGCGCCGACGCTTGAGGAATGCGGGAAGAAGGGCGTGCGCGCCGCGGTCGTGATCAGCTCCGGCTTTGCCGAGGAGCGTGGCGAGGCAGCGCGGGCGCGTGACAAGGCGCTGCGAAAGGTCATCGAGCGCTACGGGATCATCGTCTGCGGCCCCAATTCCGAGGGCATCGTCAACCCGCTGAAGCCGCTTGTCGCGACGTTCAGCCCGGTGTTTCACGATCCAAAGCAGAGCCTTTTCCCGCAGAGCAATAAGAGCCGGGCGATCGCGGTCAGCTGTCAGAGCGGTGCTTTGACCTTCGCGTTTTTGAGCCGCGGCCGGCCTCGGCAGTTGCGATTTACCTACCAGGCCAGTGCCGGCAACCAGATTTGCCTAGAAGCGCACGATTACCTCGATTGGCTGATCGATTCCGACGGCGCCGACATCTTCATCGGCTATCTCGAAAGCATCCAAAACCCGGCGCGCTTCCGTGCCGTGGCCGAAAAAGCGGCGGACGCCAAAAAGCCGATGATCCTTGCCAAGGTCGGCCGCTCCGAGGCCGGTCGGCGCGCCGCCGCCTCGCACACCGGCTCGCTCGCGCATGCCGGGGCCGTCGACGACGCGATCTTCCGCCATTACGGGATCATTCGGGGCGAAGACCTCGACCATGCGCTCGACATCGCTGCCGCCTTTGCCTTCTGCAATTTGCCAAAGGGCAACCGCGTTGCCGTGATCACCGGCTCGGGCGGCAGCGCGGTCTGGATGTCCGACATCCTGTCAGCCCACGGGCTCGAACTTCCCGTGCTCGAAGAGGACCTGCAACAGCGCCTGATGGCGCTCCTTCCATCCTACGCCTCGGCGCAGAACCCGGTCGACGCCACCGCGCAGGCGATCCACGAGGTCGGCTACGCCAAGCTCGTCGAGATCGTGCGCGAGTCGCGCAATATCGACACGATCCTGTTGATCGGCTCACTCGCCAACGAAGCGACGGCAAAGACGCGTGCCGAGGAGTTGGCAGCGGTCACCGGCGCGACAGAGCAGCCGATCATCCTGTCGACCTACACGACCGCGACCGAGGGCGCGATGGCGGCGTTCGCCGAGGCCGGCATCCCGTGCTACACCTCGATGCCGAGTTGCGCCCGCGCGATCCGGGCATTGGTCGATTACGCCCGTTTCCAGGCGCGCCGCCGCCGGGAGCCGCCGCCGGTCACAACCCCATCGATCCGCGAACAAGCCGCGCGCACGCTCGCCGCCGCCGGCCCGGTGCTGACCGAGAATGCGGCCAAGGCATTGCTCGCCGGTTACGGGATTCCGCGACCGCCGGAGGTTTTGGCGATGTCCGCCGACGAGGCGGCAGCGGCCGCAGCGCGCATCGGAGGCGCGGTCGCGCTCAAGGTGCAATCGCCGGATATCACTCATAAGACCGAAGCGGGTGCGGTGGCGTTGCGGATCGAGGGCGAAGCCGCGGTGCGCGACGCCTACGCAAAGGTGTTGGCCAATGCCAAAGCGGCCCACCCCGACGCCACGATCGAAGGCGTGCTGGTGCAACAGATGGCGCCGCCCGGCCACGAAATCATTCTCGGCATCACCCGCGACCCCGATTTCGGCCCGATGCTGATGGTCGGGCTCGGCGGCATCCATGTCGAAGTGCTACGCGACGTGGTTTTCGCGCCGGTCCCGATCGGCCCCGACGAGGCCCTCGCCCTGCTGGCCGAGCTGCGCGGCGCCGCCCTGCTCGACGGCGTCCGCGGCAGCCCACCCGCCGATAAAGCAGCACTCGCCGAACTGATGGCGAACCTGTCGCGCTTCGCCGCCGACCACGCCGATCCCATCGCAGAAATCGACCTCAACCCGGTCATCGTCCACCCCCAGGGCAAAGGCCTGACGATCGTCGACGCCCTGATCGTCAAACGTCCACCCGCGAACTGATAAGCCGCAGCCTCAAAGCGAGCTCCGCTCGCGCGCCGGCGGTCCAGAGCTGCCCATCAAATGACGCCTTCGCGCCGTAAGCAGCCATTCATCCAAAGCCGCAGCCTCCAAAAGGGCGATGCAGCTCCGCCACAAGCGGTCCTAGCGGCCATCGGACGACACCTTTACGCCGAAACCGGCCGTTCGATCCGGTTCGACGGGAAGACGAGCATGCCGCGGGCCACCCTTTACCCGCACAGAGCGTTGCCCGCACAGCGTGTTGCCCGAACAGCGCGGGCATCGGCGCAGACCCCATTCGATCGTACTCGCGCTATGCGCGACCGGATTGCGGCCAGCGCCCTCGACCTGGTTCAACGCTCAAGCTCTTCCGACGTTAATCGACAGACGAGACCGCGAAGAGGCGGAGGCCCTCCGGCAGGCCGCGCACCGCGTGAACGCCCCGATCCTCGAAGACGAGCCCAGACCCAGCGACTAGATCGCGAACCGTGCCCGAGACCAGCGGCTGGCCGGGCTCCGCCATCGTCGCAATGCGGGAAGCGATATGGATGGCGATGCCGCCGATATCGTCGCGTTCCAGCATGACTTCGCCGCAGTGGATGACGATGCGCACGCTGATGCCGAGCGGCGTGGTCGTCTCGACAATTGCTGCGGCGCATCCGACCGCCCGGGCGGGCCCGGCGAAAACGGCCATGAAGCCGTCGCCGGTGGTCTTGATCTCCCAGCCGTGAAATCGGGCAATCTGTTGGCGGACCGCTTCGTCGTGGCAATCAAGCAAAGCTCGCCAACGTCTGTCGCCCAGTTCGGCCACATGCCCGGTCGAATTGACGATATCGGTGAACAGGACTGTCGTCAGCACCCTATTGACCTCCGGTTCGTTGATCGAACTCCCCGACCGGTTCGCAAACGCTGGCGTGAATGTTATCCCCGGATCACGAAACTGCTGCAGTATGCCGAACGCGGTCAGCCTTCGGAGCAGGTTGCGCAGCCGACCGGACGGCGCCGAGCGGAAGGTCGGATAGACCACATTGCTGCCTCGTTCGGAGGCCGCTCGGTGCGCCAACGCGAATTTATGCACCCGTTCGGTTTCTGTTTCGGCAATCCAGCGAAGTTGAGCGCTTTTCTGCATGGCGGGCTCCCTTCCTTCGATCTCGCCGGCAAAACGACCTCGACAGGGCGCCTGCCGGGCGCCCGGGCAAAGTTTGTCGAGCGACAGCAGAACAGGTCCGTCGTCAGAGCAGAGCGATCCTTCCGTCAAAGGCAGCGCGCGCCGATTCACGCGGGCTTGACGATGGTCGGGGTCTGCTTGGTCTGTCGGCAAAACGACACGGCAACGATGTGCAGGAGGAGCAGATGACAATCAGTCGGGGCGGCGCGGGAGACGGCGGAATGGACGGGGGCATGGATGGCGGTATGGGCGTCGGCGTCGGCCTGTTCGCCGGCGGCGCCATGGTGCCGGGTCCACTGGGATCTGTGCCGCTGGACGGCGTCCTTGCCGAACCCGCCCAGACCCAGGCTTCCGCCTCTTCACGAACGCCCAATTTGCCAATCCGGATGGGATCCGGCGTTGTGGGCGCAAGTTGTCCTGGCCGAATTCGGCGCAACGGGATGGCAGGGCACCGAACTGCCGGATCGCGATGATGATCCGAGGAAGCTACGGGAAGGGATCGAGGTGCTGCTTGAGCAGCGCCGGGAGCGGCCGGGGCGTCTACCAGAAATCCTGGTGCAGGCGGAGAACCTGGAACTCTATTGGCGAAACATGCTGATGGTCGGCCGGGGCCGGCCATACACCGCGACCCTTATCGAGATCGCGGTGGCGGTGGGCCACATGGTCGGCATCTATTGGAAAGCTAGGTACATGCGCCCCCGGCCGGTGCAGGTCTTCCCGGCAATCATGCCGGCGATCATGACGCCATCCCATCCGTCCTACCCGAACAATCACGCATTCCAGTCGCACGTGATCGCGCTTTCGGTCGGAGAGATCTTTGAGGGCAATACGAAGGCGGCGATGCGCGCGCCTTTGCTGGCGCTAGCGAACCGGATCGGCCGCAACCGCGAAGTCGCCGGACTGCATTTCCCGGCCGATACCCGCGCAAGCGCCATTCTCGCCCCGCACATTTTCGAGTTCTTAAAAGGCTGCGAGACTTTCAACCATGTCCTAGATAAGGCCAGGTTTGAATGGAGAGAGCTGGTCCCGGCCGATACCAAAACAAGTGCCATTCTCGCCCCACAAATTCGCGAGTTGTTAAAAGGCTGTAAGACTTTCGACGATGTCCTAGCGAAAGCCGGGGTTGAATGGAGGGAGCTGGTCCCGGGCGGGCGGCCCAACAATGTCGAGCCAGCGGAGGGTCTAACAGATCGGATCGGTGACGCCATTTACCGGCGGCTCCATGCCAGCGGAGATTTGCGATGGCCGATAGAACTCCTGGTAGATCCGAACTGGTCGTGCAGCTGCGACAGCGTTTGAAGCTCTCTGAGGCCGAAATCGGGCGTCTGACCAACGGACCGTTCGAAGCAAGCGAGACGGTACGAGCCGCGCTAGGAGAGCGAGATATCCCGGCCGTTCAAGAGACACTTAATGCCCTGTTGCCGCAGTTGAGTCCCCGCTATCCAGCGCAACTCGAGCGCACCGCGGCGGGTGCAACTGCCTCATCGGCGGCCGAAAGGGTCCCACCCCCGCCAGAGCTTGAAGGGAAAGGTGACATAAACCTTCTCAAAGACGTACGGTGCGAGAGGTGGTTCATTCCGGACCAGCGGCCACGACAGACCTGCGTCGCCTACGCTGCCGCTGCCTGCATCGAACTGCTCTGGGCCAGGCACTACGCTGACTTCGAGTTGCTGTCGGCGCAATTCCTCTATTGGTACATGCGCACTCGGGCCCCGGAGAAAGATCGCCCGCCGGGATGGGCCGAGGGCGCGACGCGGCTTAGTTACGCGAAGAAGGTACTGGAAGAGTTCGGGATCTGTCGGGAAACCATCTGTCCTAGCGGCCTTGAACCGGACTTGCCGCTGGAAGGTCGCCAACCAAGTGACAAAGCACAGAAAGATGCGGCTAAATATAGGCTCACATCTGACCATCAAGACTTTCGATGCGCGAAACGGCCTGCGGGCATTGCGTACGGCATCTATAAGCTGCTCGCCGAGGGACGGCCGGTAGCGATTGCATTGCCGGAATTTCCGAGAAGCCCGGGCAGTGCTACTACGAACTGGAACAACCCGACGAGCTGGGGCTCCGGTATCGTCGCTGACCCGCCGCTAGGCTTGGCGTTGCACGACACCGATAACCCGGCCGGTCCAGGTCACGCGGTGTGCATCGTCGGTTTCCAGCAAGACAGAGATGGTGCGGGCGGATGGTTCCTGTTCCGCAACAGCCTTGGAGGTGACTGGGCAAATTCAGTTGATCTGACGGGGTCAAACCCGCCGCATGTGCCAGCACCGGGCTATGAGTGCGATCTCGGCCGACCACATTGAACGGTATTGCTGGAAGGTGCTGTGCCGAAAACTGCTCTGAAGGAACCTTCGGGATACCTCAGCCCGGCAGCCCCGCCTCGACCAGCTGCCGACGAAGGTCTCGCGCAATTTTCATCTCGGAAGGCGTGTCGGGCGATCATCGGTGACACTCGAAAGCCGGGCTCCAGCTCCAAAATCTTCTTCTACTAGCGGCCGCGCCTGCTTTGGCGCGGCCGAGCCCCACCAGCGCGGCGCTGGTCATCCGCAGGTTCGACGTGTAATGCGGATTGGCGCGGCCCGAGCGGTTGCCCCAATAGGCGGCCTCCTCGTAGTTGCCGGCCGCATAATGCGCAATGCCCAGAAAGTGCTGGTAACGGAACATGAATGGGTCCTCCGGCGACAGGGCGATGGCGCGCTCCGCCCGCCGCACCGCTTGGGCCGTCTCGCCGAGATAGGCGTAGGTCGGACTGCTCCAAATCATTGCTTCCGCGTCATTGGGCGAGGCTTCGAGCCCTGGATTGATCAGCGCCAGCGCCTCTTCGTAATCGCGGTGAAGGATGGTGAGATTGTGACCCAGCAGCGCGAGCGCCCGCGTTGGACGAATCCATTGTGACCGCTGCCCGGGCCATCGCCTCCAGCGCTCGCATGTCAGCCTCAGGATCGGGTGACCACCGCTGACCGATTTGTAGGCTGTACCAGTTGGCTGCAGCGGCCCGGGCGGCCGAGTATCCGGGATCGCGGTCGATCGCCGAACGGAGCAGCTCCCCCGCCCGCTCGAAGGCAGAACGCTCGAGCCGGAACGTCAGCTCGCGCGCCTGGAGCAGCAGGTGATACGCAGCCAGTTCCTCCGGCCCGTGCGCGCGGCTGCGCCGCAACTCCGCGTCGCGCAG
>CAVTLC010000027.1:0-28905 GCA_963735445.1 uncultured Alphaproteobacteria bacterium | reverse complement strand
CGCGCGTTTGTCGCATTAGGCGCGATCGCCCATGATGCAGTGCTCTCGGCATTGGGCCTGCGCCGTGCATTGTTCCGGTTCGGCCATGGTGTGGTGCATGCGCTCCCGGATGGGCGGCTATTGGCCGACAGCTATCACTGCTCGCGGCTCAACACCAACACCGGAAAGCTGACGGCGGCGATGTTTGAGGCGGTGTTCGCCGAAATTCTCGACCGACTAGAGCGAGAGATGCGTCAGGCGCATGGCACGCCGGCGAAGCCGGGATAATTTTGCGATTGCCGTGCAACGGGATACCACTGATATTGCGAGCCGTTCGCATTCGCAAAGTTTTGGTGCTGTTCGATGCGTCGTGTTCTGCCGGTCGCCGGGGTGCTGGGTCTGCTGCTGGTGACACCCGCCTTGGCCGATGTTCCAAGTTTCGCGATCTCCTTGAAAAATAACCAATTCGTACCGGCCGAAGTACAGATTTCGGCCGGCGCCAAGGTCAAGCTGGTGGTCCGCAACGATAACCAAACCCCGTCGGAATTTGAGAGCACACAACTTCATCGCGAAAAACTGGTCGGCCCGGGCCAGGAGATTTCGGTCTTTGTCGGGCCGCTCGACCCCGGCAGCTATGAATTCTTTGACGATCTTCATCCGCAAACCCGCGGCCATCTGGTTGTCAAATAGCGAGTAACGCAATGCTTGCCACGGCGATCATCGTTTTTCGCGAAGTTCTGGAAGCTGCCCTCGTTGTCGGCATCGTGCTAGCGGCGAGCCGCGGTGTGCCCCGTCGCGGCATCTGGATCTTTGGAGGCGTCGCCGCCGGGATCGCCGGTGCGAC
Organism: uncultured Alphaproteobacteria bacterium; assembly: GCA_963735445.1. GTDB lineage: Bacteria > Pseudomonadota > Alphaproteobacteria > ATCC43930 > CGMCC-115725 > AP-15. Next base: position 28,082 of record CAVTLC010000027.1, on the reverse strand, counting down.
GATCGTCGCCGGCTGCGCCGAGGCGATTGCCGCCGCAGTCAACGGCATCGGCCAGGAGTTGTTTAATGCGACCATTCTCTTTACCGCGGTCGCGATGCTCGGCTGGCACAACGTCTGGATGAACCGGCACGGACGCGAGTTGGCGGCGAGTGCAGCAGGCTTGGGCCGCGCTGTCGCTGGCGGCGGTCGGCCGCTTTATGCGCTGGGTCTCGTCGTCGGCATCGCGGTGTTGCGCGAGGGGTCCGAGGTCGTGCTGTTTTTGTACGGCATCGCCGTCGCCTCGGGACTGGGCGCGCTTAGCATGCTGATGGGTGGCGCGTTGGGGATGATTGGCGGCGTAGCGCTTGGCGCCCTGATTTACTACGGGCTGCTCGCGATCCCGATGAAGCGACTGTTTGCCGTGACCAGCTGGCTGATCCTGCTGTTGGCGGCGGGCATGGCGTCGCAGGGGCGGCATTTTTGATGCAGGCCAATCTGCTGCCGTCGCTCGGCAACGATCTGTGGGATACCTCCGCGATCCTCGGTGAGCGCAGCGCACTTGGCACACTACTGCACGTGCTGATCGGCTATTCGGCACAGCCCGCCGGCATTCAGGTCGTGTTTTATCTCGCGACAATAATCGTGATCGGCGGATTGATGCGGTTGATGGCGCCTGAGCGCGCGCCAAACCTGCCGCGTCCGGTCGCAACCGTCTAAAGAAATTCGCCTGGTTTTTTGAATGCGCAGTCTGCGGGAGTACTGCGAATGCGAAGCAATTTCATACCTCCCCTGGCCGCGGCGGTCAGCTTGAGCCTCGCGATGCCGGCCACCGCGGAATTCAAGGTGCGCTACCCCGATGCGGAGACTGGTGAATTCGCGATCGAGCCAGTTGGCGACATCGCTCACGACCCAAAGCGCGCCCACAGTGGTGAATTGAGTTCGGTCCAAGAGTTTGAATATGGCGTCAACGGCTTTTGGCGCACCGAACTTGAGTTGGAGCAGGAACGCGAGGCAGGTCCTGGCGAGTCAATACATTTCAGCGCCGTTACTTGGGAGAATATCTTCCAATTTACCAATCGCGGCGAATACTGGGCAGATAGCGGCTTTTTCTTCGAATTTAGCAAGAATACCTTAGCCGACAATCCGAATGGCGTGACATTCGGGCCGATTTTTCGCAAAGAGTTGTTCCACACGATCAATACCGTGAACCTGTTCCTTCAGCACGATGTCGGCCCGCAATACGCTTCGGGCAGGCCCGGTTTTACCTACGCATGGGAAACAAGGATCGCGCTTGGCACGCCAGTCGAGCCGGGTTTCCAGGCTTACGGCCAGCCGAGCGGGTTTGAGCCGTTCAACTCCGGCTGGCCCCAGGACAATCGCATCGGCCCGCAGGTGTTCGGAACGATCAGCAATATCGGACCCGGCAGTCTCAGATGGAACGGCGGCATCCTGTTTGGGATACGGCCATGGGCGCCGCTGACGACTTGGCGCTGGCAAGCCGAATACGAAATCCACTTCTGAGTCGGGTACTGAAGCTAACTCTGAAGGTCGGCGGCGCACGCGTCAGAGCCCAGACGGCACCGCTGGAGATCAGGCGCTTTGTTCGCGCATGATCCGGGCGCGGCTGCGTTGCCAGTCGCGCGACTTTTCCGCTTCGCGCTTATCGGCTTTGCGCTTGCCGCGGGCAAGGCCGAGCGAGATCTTGGCCCGGCCGCGCTCGTTGAAATAGATCGATAGCGGCACCACCGTCACCCCCTCGCGACGGATCGCGCCGAGCAGTCGGTTCATTTCCTTGCGATGCAACAGCAGCTTTCGCGGCCGCCGCGGCTCGTGGTTGAAATGCGCCGAACTGGCATATTCCGGGATGTTGGCATTGACCAGAAACAGCTCGCCGCCGCTCTCGTCGGCATAAGCTTCGGCGATGCTGGCCTGGCCCTTGCGCAACACCTTGACCTCGGTGCCTTGCAATACGAGGCCGGCTTCGAGCGTATCCTCGATGATGTAATCGTGTCGGGCGCGCCGGTTTTGCGCGACATATCGATCGGCCGTCCGCATCGCGCCCGTCCCAAACCCTGCCTAACAGCTCGACTCAGTTCAACAGCTCAACTTAGTTCAACAGACCCGCGCCGCGCATCGCCCGCGCCACCCGCTCCTGCGTTTCGGGCATGATCGCGCACAGCGGCTGGCGCACCGTCGGTTCGCATTTGCCGAGCAGCGACGCAGCGTATTTGACCGGCGCCGGGCTGGTCTCGGCGAACAGCGCATCGTGCAGCGGGATCAGCCGCTCATTGATCTGCTGGACGGTCTCGAACGCGCCGCGCTGCCACGCCTCGTGCATTTCAGCGAGCAGCCTCGGCGCCACATTGGCGGTGACCGAGATGCAGCCGTCGCCGCCCTGGGCGAGATAGGCAACTGCGGTCGCATCCTCCCCCGACATCATCGAAAAATCGCGGCCGATATCGACGCGCATGCGCAATGGGCGTGCGAGATCGTTGGTCGCGTCCTTGACGCCGACGATGTTGGGGAGTTTCGCGAGCCGGGCCATGGTCGCGTTGTTCATATCGACCGAGGACCGGCCGGGGATGTTGTAGATCACGATCGGGATCTCGACCGCGTCATGGATCGCCTTGAAGTGCTGGTAAAGGCCTTCCTGGGTCGGCTTGTTGTAATAGGGGCAAACGATCAGCGCCGCGCTGGCCCCGGCCGCCTTGGCGATGCGCGTCAGTTCGATCGTATGCGCGGTCGAATTTGATCCGGTGCCGGCAATGACCGGGACCCGGCCGTTCGCGACTTCGGCGCACAGCGCGATCACCCGCTCCTGCTCGTCGTGGCTCAAGGTCGGCGCCTCGCCGGTAGTGCCGGTCGGCACCAGACCATGCGTGCCCTGGTCGACTTGCCACGCGACAAAATCCTGAAACTTGGTCTCATCGACCCCGCCGTTGCGAAACGGGGTAATCAGCGCGACAAACGATCCCTTAAACATCGTTTCCTCCCGGATGGCGGCCTCGACCGCGCACGATATCCCTCGCGACGGCAAGCTTCAACATTGGCGGGATCGGCTCCCGGCGGCGCGTGGAAATATGGGGAATAGGTGGCCTTTCCTTGCTTCGCCGGACAAAAACCCGCTATGACGTTTGCCTTATCTTTGACGCGGCAAGGAAGGGGGGCCAACCTTGCTCTCTCTCAATCGCTTTATTTTGCCGGTTATCCTGGGACTGGCTGTCACCGTTGCTGCGCAAGCGCAGACATTATCGAGTTCCGATGCGGCGGCGACCCGCGCCGCGGTCGCGGCCGCACAAGCCGGCGACTGGAACCGGGCCTCCGCCGATGTCGCCGCGATCAGCGACCCCCTTCCGTCCAAAATGCTGCGTTGGCTCAACTACGCCAGCCCCGGCGCCCCGGGCCGCTTTGCCGAGATCGCCGATTTCATCGAAAAGAACCCGGCCTGGCCGCGTCAAAAGGCGTTACGGATGCACGCCGAAGAAGCGCTGGCAGGCGAAACCGATGCCGTTGCCGCCGCTTGGTTTGCCCGCTTCCCACCACTCAGCGCCACCGGACAGATACGCGCTGCCGAAATAAAGTTGAAATCGGGCGATGTCGCAGGCAGCACCGCGGCATTGCGGGCGGTTTGGGTCGACAGCGATTTCAACGCGATCGACGAAAAGAGTTTTCTCGCCAATCACGGCGCGGCAATTACACCGCAAGACAATCAAAACCGGCTGGACCGGCTGCTGTGGGACGGCAAGGTCGAGGCGGTGCGGCGGATGCTGTCGCGGGTGCCGCCGGACTCCCGCGCGTTGGCCGAGGCGCGTCTCGCCTTGTTGCTGCATGCCCCGGCGGCCGACCTGCTCGTTGCACGCGTGCCGGCGGCGTTGCAGGCCGATTCCGGGCTGCTCTTCGCGGAATTGCGCGCGCGGCGCGAAAAGGACATGACCGACGCCGCGGTTGCGATCCTGCGCGGCAATTCGGGGGATCCGCTGCACCCCGAGGCATGGTGGCGTGAGCGCCAGATTATCGCGCGACGCGTGCTCGCTGGCGGCAATTTCGATCTTGCCTACCAGATTGCCGCGCAGCACGGTGTTCTCGACGGCAAAGCCTATGCCGACGCCAATTTTCTGCTTGGCTACATTGCGTTACGGTTCAAAAAGGATCCGTCACTCGCCTTCGACGACTTTTCCCATATCCTGACGCGGGCCGACACGCCGTATGCGAAGGCACGAGCGGCCTACTGGGGCGGCCGCGCCGCCGAGGCCGAGGCCAAGCCCGACTTGGCGCGGAAATGGTATGCCGCCGGCGCCGAGCATATGGCGACCTTTTACGGGCAACTCGCCGCCCACCAGCTTGGCGACGACGCGCCGCCAAAACCCGTTCCGGAACCGGTCCCAACCAGCGCCGAAAGTGCCGCTTTCGATAGCGACGAGGTGGTTCGCGCGACAAAGATCTTTTTCGCGATAGGGGATCGTCAGCACAGCAAGGATTTCTTGCTGCACTTGGCGGACCGGGCGCAAACCCCGACGCAGTTTTCGATGTTGGCTGCCCTCGCCGAGCAGAACGGGCGCCTCGATCTCGCGATCTCGGTCGCCAAGCGCGCCATCGTGGCCGGCACACCGTTGATGATCCACGGCTACCCGATCATCGCTTTGCCGGCCGGCGGCGCCACCGAGCCCGCGTTGCTCTATGCGATCATCCGCCAGGAGAGCGGCTTTGATGTCGACGCCGTCAGCCCTGTCGGCGCTCGCGGGTTGATGCAGCTGATGCCGGCGACGGCAAGCTCGACCGCAGCCAAGCTCGGCCAGCCGTTCTCGATGCCGCGGCTGATGACGGACGGGCTCTACAATATCGAACTCGGCCGCGGCTATTTGCAGAATCTGATCGAAGATTTCGGTGGGTCTTACGCTCTGGCGATCGCCTCGTACAACGCCGGTCCCGGCCGGATACGCCAGTGGCTCGCCGAATATGGCGACCCGCGCGGCGGCAAGATCGACATGGTCGATTGGATCGAAACCATTCCGATCGACGAAACCCGACTGTATGTCCAGCGCGTCCTCGAAAACTTGCAAGTCTATCGCGGGCAGAAGGGACGCAACTCAGCCTTCTCGCTGGTCAGCGATCTCGCCCGCTGACCGCGCTCGCGCTGGCGTGGGTCAGCCGAGTTCGACGACGCTATCGTCGGGTAGGCGGCCCTGGGCGCGGTATTGGCCGATTTTTTCAAGCAGCGGTTTGTCGGAGACCGCGTACAGAACCGCATCGGCGCCGCCGCGGTTGAGATGCCGCCGCCAGGCAAAGCCGGGCACGACAAAGATGTCGTTCGCCTCCCAGTCGAAGGAATGGCCGGCGATCTCGGTCGTCCCGCGCCCTTCGATGACCTGGTAAAGCGTCGCCGAGGTTTCGCGCTTGAACCGGGTCTCCTCGCCGGAGCGCAGCAACATCGCCCGATAATCCAGGGTCGGAAACACCGAGGCGCCGGTCACCGGGTTGACAAAGCTCAGCGTGACACCCTCGTAGGGGTCGCCGGCCTCGTCGCGCAAATCTTGGAGGGCGGCGCGCACATCGGCCCCGCGGTAGTGAAACATCGGCGACGTGTTTTGCCCGAAGCCGCGCTGAGCGGCGGCAAAGCCCGGCGTTAAACCGCCTTTGCTATAGAGGCGCTGGGAATAGCCGTCCTTGGCCGAAACCGCCTGGGCACGCGCATTGCCTTCGGTTTTGCCGGGATATTCTTCATCGAGCCAGACGCAATCGAGAAATTCCATCAGCGGAAAATCGAGCACGTCGATCCATACCACCGGGTCGGCGCCGTCATTGCCGTGGTCGTGCCAGGTGCCGTTCGGAGTCAGGATCAGATCGCCGCGCGCCGCTCGGCAGCGCTCACCCTCGATCGTCGTGTAGCCGCCATTTTCGGACAGGATCGTCCGGCTGGCATTCGGCGTGTGGATGTGCACCGGCGCGACATCGCCCGGATTGTAGATCGAGACCGCGCAGCGCATCGTGCTGCTGACTTGGAGTCTCCCGCCGAGCCCGGGATTGGTCAGCAGGAATTGCTGGCGCTCGGCAAATTCGATCGGCGACACATCCGCATTGCGGGCAATCTCGGCGATCCGGTCGAGATAGGGGCCGATTTCGCCCCAGCGCCAGTGATGCGCGACCGGCTTGAGTTGCGCCGCACCGACCCGGCCGGACGCGACCCGCCCGCCCGCGTTCAACCCGGTCTCGCGAAACCATGGCGGTTGCGCCGGCGCGTTCGCCTGGGTCCGCAGCCAAATATTCAGCGGCGCGGCTTCGGCGTTGAGCCGCTCCATTGCTTCCCGCGCCCCGAGCCCGGGCATACCCGCCTCTATCGCCATCGCACTTCCTCCTCAGGCTTCGCTAGGACAGCGCTGCCGCTCGCATGAATAAGGTGAGATCGGCGACGAGACCTTCGTCGCGCTCGATCGCGTACTCGCTGCGGCCGGCCGCGCCGTCCTTTTCGAGCACCATCAGCAGCGCCGGGTCGTCGGTCTCGAAAATGCGCAAATTGCGGCCTTCGTGATCGAGTTCGGCGAGCTTGGTCTTCAACGGCACCGCCGGCAATCGGTCGCAGATATCGATCAATTCGATCAGCCCTTCGATGGTGATCCCGGCATCTTCGATCTGTTTGCGGATCGCGTCGGCAGCCTCCTGCTGGGCGCGGCGCTCTTGCGCCCGGATTCGGGCCGCTTCATCGGCCTTCTTGCGATATTCCTGATAGTGCGGCGCGATCCGCTGCAAGAACACCGGCGTCGTAAGCTCCTGGGTATCGATCCAGCTTTTTGCTCGGGTCCAGGTGGTGGCGAGCCATTCGCGGATACCGGGATCACGGATCTCCCGTATCCGGTCGGCGCGCAATGAGGCCGCCCACCGGGTTTGCGTCGGGTCGCCGGTCAAGGTTGCCCAGTTGCTCTGGTCGGGGGTTGCCGGCGCCGCGCCCTGTACCGCGGCTGGGCGGGGTGCGGCAGCGCCGTTGGCGTGGCGCGCCTTTGCCTGCTCGAACTGGCGCCGATATTCGGCCTCCCATTCGTCGCTGTCTTCTGCCGGGACAAAGCCGCGCGTATCCCAGAAAAAGCGCGATGTCCTCTCGATCGCCTCCTCTCTTACCAGCCGCAAATCCATGGCTTCTCCATCCTTGCTTTTTGCCTGGTTGTCCGAACGGTATCATGATCGGCGACAGTGAGGCGAGCCGCACCGCTCGCGGAACAAGGGACCCGAACAAAGGACCGCGCCGATGATCAAAAGCGTCGGGCTACTGACCCGCAAACACGGGCTCAGCCACGAAGAATTCGTCAAGCATTGGTACGAGATTCACGCGCCGCTGGCACATGCCGTCCCGGGTGTGCGCCGCTATGTTCAGTCGCACATCCTGGCCGAGCGGACGCGCCCCGACATCCCAACGACCGAGGTCGAAATCGACGGCATCGCCGAGCTTTGGTACGACGATCTCGAAGCCTTCGAGCGCGCCAGCGCTACCCCCGAGGCGAAGCGCTTGCATGCCGATGGCGCCCTGTTCATCGGGCGTATCAAAAGCTATGTCGTTGAGGAAAGGACGATTATTCCGATATCCCCGGAGTAAAGCCGATGCAGCGCTATCTTTCCGGCTTTGGCAGCGAGCACGCGAGCGAGGCGTTGCCCGGTGCTCTGCCCGAAGGCCAGAATGCGCCACAGCGCCATCCGCTCGGGCTCTATACCGAGCAGATATCGGGGACCGCGTTTACCGCACCGCGCGGTCAAAACCGCCGCTCCTGGCTCTACCGCATCCGGCCGTCGGCGGCGCACCCCGCCTATCGCCGCATCGACAACGGCCTCCTGCGTGGCGCGCCGTTTACCGAAGCCGAGCCGCCGCCCAACCGGCTGCGCTGGAACCCGCTGCCGTTTCCCGACAAACCGACCGATTTTATCGCCGGGCTGGCGACGATGGGCGGCAACGGCGACGCCGGGCTGCGCTCAGGCATTGCGGTTCACGTCTATCGTGCCACCCAATCGATGGATCGGCGCGTGTTCTTCGATGCCGACGGCGAGTTGCTGATCGTGCCGCAGCAAGGCCGCTTGCTGATCGCTACCGAATTCGGCCGGATTGAAGCCGGGCCTGGCGAAATCGCCGTCATCCCGCGCGGCGTCAAATTCCGCGTCGACCTGCCCGAGGGCGCGGCTCGCGGCTATATCTGCGAGAATTACGGCGAACTCTTCCGTCTGCCTGAACTAGGCGCGATCGGCGCCAACGGACTCGCTAATCCCCGCGATTTTCTGACCCCGGCCGCCGCTTATGAAGACAGTGACGAGCGGTGCGAAGTCGTCGCCAAATTCGCCGGCAATCTGTGGGCTGCCGAATTCGATCATTCGCCGTTGGATGTCGTCGCCTGGCACGGCAATTACGTTCCCTACAAATACGATCTCGCGCGGTTCAATACGCTCGGCACGATCAGCTTTGATCATCCCGATCCGTCGATCTTCACCGTCCTGACCGCGCCGTCCGAAATTCCCGGCACGGCGAATTGCGATTTTGTGATCTTTCCGCCGCGCTGGATGGTGGCGGAGCACACCTTTCGCCCGCCGTGGTTTCACCGCAACGTCATGAACGAGTTCATGGGGCTGGTGCATGGCGCCTACGACGCCAAAGCCGAGGGCTTTGTCCCGGGTGGGATGTCGCTGCACAATTGCATGGCCGGTCACGGCCCCGACGCCGCGACCTACGAACGGGCGAGCACGGCCGAACTGAAGCCGCAAAAGATCGAGGATACGCTCGCCTTTATGTTCGAGGCGCGGTTTCCGATCCGCCCGACGCGGTTTGCGCTCGAAACCCCGGCATTGCAGCGCGATTACGATGCGTGCTGGCAAGGCCTGCCAAAAATGTTCAAGGGCGAGAGGTAGCTCTTCACCAAGAACCGTCTGCGCAGGGCAGCTCGGGTGATGGGTGACGCGCCGCCGCGGCAACCGCATCATGCCGCCGGTAACCAAACAAATCGCGAATTTGCGGAGCATCGGCGGCCTCTGTGTGTTCGACTCTGCATCAGCGGGACATGGAGGGTTCGATGAGCGAAACGAAGTTTGGCGATCAGGCGACGCCGGACGCGGCCAAAGGCGCGCCGGAGGCGATCGCTCGCGCTTCCAGCGATGTAATTCGGCAGACGACCGAGCAGGCCCGTGAAGGCATGCGGCAGGCGAGTGCCGCCTCCACTGCCGGTGCCGAGGCCACGATGCGAACCGGCGCCTCGCTCGCCGAAGGCGTCCACGACATTACCAATGCCTGGGCGCATTATGCCGAGGAGGTCATGCGTCAGACCACGGAGGCAAGCCGTGCGCTGGTCGGCTGCCGCAGCTTGACCGACATGTTCGAAATTCAATCGCGCCTGCTGCGGGGCAATCTGCAGGCATTTCTCGACCAGAGCAGCAAGATTGCGGAAATCGCCGGCCGTATCGCGACGCGCCCGTTCGAAGCAATGAAACAAGCCAGCGAGGATCGGCAATCTCGCTAACGCGCCGATAACGTCCGGTTTGCGATCGGCGGCCCGCTTAGCGCTTTCGCGTTGCGGCGCGACGCGCTAGACCGTCCATAGCGGTTGCAGCAGCAACAGCGGGGCGGAGATGATCGATCTTTACACTTGGCCGACACCGAACGGGCATAAGGTGTCGGTCATGCTTGAGGAGTGCGAACTCGAATATCGCGTTCATCCGATCGACATCGCCAATGACGAACAATTCACGCCGGCTTTTGAGGCGCTAAATCCGAACGGTAAGATCCCGACGATCGTCGATCAGGATGGACCGGGTGGCGGCGCTTTTACGGTTTTCGAATCGGGCGCGATCCTGATCTATCTCGCCGAAAAGACCGGACGCTTTCTCTCCTCTGAACCGCGCCGGCGGTCGCAGGCGATCCAATGGCTGATGTTCCAGATGGGCGGGATCGGGCCAATGTTCGGCCAGGCGCAGCATTTCCGCCGCTTCGCGCCGCAACCCTTGCCTTATGCAATCCAGCGATACTCGAAAGAGGCGGCGCGCCTCTATGGCGTGCTCGAAAAGCGCCTCGCCGCCAGCGAGTACCTCGCCGAAGACGGATATTCGATCGCCGACATCGCGAGCTACCCGTGGGTGGCCCGGTCGGAATGGCAGGGCGTCTCGCTGACGGATTATCCAAACGTCCGCCGCTGGGTCGAAACCATTGCTGAGCGCCCGGCGGTGCAGCGCGGCATGCAGATCCCGCAGATTTAGCCTGGAGGGCCGCGGCGGCCTAGTAAAAGGGGGCCCTAGAAGACCGGGGCCTGCAGCACCGGCATCAGCCAGACGAACCAGGTCGCGAGAGCCAGAAAGGGTCCGAAGGGCAGAGCTGAAAACGGCCCCAACCGGACACCCGAGAGCCGCAGACATGCCGCGCCAAACAGCCCGGCAAGCGCCGCAATCAGAATGACCTGCGGCAGGGCGCTGGCGCCGACCCACGCTCCGGCCGCCGCCAGCAGTTTGGCGTCGCCTTGGCCCAAGCCGTCGCGACCACGCACTCGGCGATACAGAAAAGCAACAACCCGCAATGCGAAATAACCGATCGCCGCTCCTAACGCGCGGTCGGTCAATTCGCTGGGATCGAAGATCAGGGCGGTCAACAGCCCGGCGATCACCAGCGGCAATGTCAATAGATCGGGCAACAGCCAGTGTCGCGCATCGATCCAGCTGAGCGCCAACAGCCACCAACCGAGAACGCAGTCGAGCCAAACATACGTCCCCTGATCAAGAAGTACGGCGATCACCGCAATCGCGAGCGCCGCCAATTCGACCCCGGGATAGAACCAGCCGAGCCATCGACCACAAAAACGGCAGCGGCCACGCCCGGCAAGCCAGCTCAGGAGCGGAACCAGATCGCGCACCGAGAGCGTGGCGCCGCAGCCCTCGCAATACGACCGTGTCCATGCGATCGGTCTCGTTTCGGGCAATCGGCGGATCACAACCCCGAGAAAGCTGCCGATAAACGGGGCGGCGAGCACGGCGCCCCACGCGTTGGCATCAAACCCGGCTGTTGTATCGACCCAGGCCGCGTCGAACATGAACTCCCGCTCCGAACACCAATCGTTTATTGTCGCCACTCAAGGATGTGACCCACCAGCTCCGCGAGGAGGAGCCCGTCGTTTATGAGCATAGAGGCGTTTGCCGCGCCGACTGCCGCCGCACCGAGTGCCGCCGCACCCACTGCCGCCGCACCCACCGCCGAGGAGGCCGCCGAGGCCTTGGCCCGGCTTGGTCCGGCGCTTGTCGAGAGCGGCGCGATCGATCATCGGACCCTGGAGCGCGCGCGTCGCGTCGGCGCGGAGACCGGCGGACGCCTCGATCGGGTATTGACCCAGCTCGGCCTGATCAGCGAGCGCGGCCTCGCCGAGGCGCTGGCCCAACTGGTCGCCGCACCCCTCGTGGGACCGGCAGATTATCCCGAGGAGCCGCTGTTCGTCGACCGGCTGCGGCCAAAATTTCTGCGCAAGGCGCACGCACTGCCAATCGCCGATGGGGAGCAGCCACTGCTCGCGATGGTCGATCCGCTCGACGTGTTTACACGCAAGGCGGTGGCCTCCGCTCTTGGCCGGCCGGTCGCGGTCGCGGTCGCCGTGCCGATCGAGCTCGAAGGCGCGCTTGACCGGCTCTACTCCGAACCGGTCGAGGCCGGGGACGGCGAGGCGATGCTGGACGACATTGTCGCCGACGCCGAGCCGGCCGAGGAGGACGCCGAACGCCTTAAGGATCTGGCCAGCGAGGCGCCGGTGATCCGGCTCGTCAACCAGATGATCGCCCGCGCGGTCGAAACTCATGCTTCGGACGTGCATCTCGAGCCTTTCCCCGACCGCCTTCGCATACGTTACCGCTACGACGGCGTATTGCACGAAATCGAGCCGCCGCCGGCGCGGCTGCAAGCTGCGGTGATCTCGCGCATAAAGATCATGGCGCGGCTCGACATCGCCGAGCGCCGGCTGCCGCAGGACGGCCGCATCAAGCTGACGGTGCGCGGCCATGAGATCGATTTCCGCGTATCGACGATGCCGGCGCTCTACGGTGAGAAGGTCGTGCTGCGTGTGCTGGACCGCACCGCGGTCGATTTCGATTACGAAAAATTGGGTCTGCCGGAGGACATCCGGGCGGGTCTCGAACGGGCGTTCGAATTACCCAACGGGATGGTGCTGGTGACAGGGCCGACCGGTAGCGGCAAAACCACAACGCTGTACACCGGTCTGGCAAGGCTGAACACCACCGAGCGTAATGTCGTAACGGTTGAGGATCCGATCGAATATCAGCTGACCGGCATCAACCAGATACAGGTGAGGCCGCAAATCGGCCTCAATTTCGCGACTTTATTGCGCTCGATCCTGCGGCAAGACCCCGATGTGATCATGATCGGCGAGATCCGCGACCTCGAAACCGTGCAAATTGCGGTTCAGGCGGCGCTGACCGGCCACCTCGTACTGTCGACTGTGCACACCAATTCGGCCGCGGCGACGATGACCCGGCTGCGCGATATGGGTCTCGAAGATTATCTGATGACGGCGACCCTGAAGGCGGTTTTGGCACAGCGGCTGGTGCGCCGGCTGTGCCGCAAATGCCGCCAGCCGGAGGAAGCGCCGGCATCGCTGCGCGAGCGCTTTGGGCTCGACCGGCTGGCTGGTGGTGATCCGATCATACTGTATCATCCACGCGGCTGTCCGGAATGCCGCGGCACCGGTTTTCGCGGTCGGCGTGCGATTGCCGAGTTACTGGTGCCGAACCGCACGACCGACCGGCTGATCTTTGACGGCGCCGACGACACCGCGATCGAGCGCGCCGCAATCGAGGGCGGCATGCGGCCGATCTTCGACAGCGGGCTACTCGCCGTGCTCGAAGGCGACACGACGATCGAGGAGGTCGTTCGCTGTATCCGAAGCGAGGCCTAGAAGGTGTTCGGCTGGCCTGACGCGACATTCCTTTGCCGGGCGCATTCCCGGAACTCGACAGAGATGAGCCCACCGCCGGAGGCCTGAGATGCCGTCGTTCCGTTGGTCGGCAATCAATGGTGGCGGTGAGGTCGTCCACGGCGTCATGGAAGCGCCGGATCGCGCATGGGTCGTCGATCGGCTGCAGCGCCAGGGACAAACCGTGCTGCGCGCCGACCCGGCGGATTTGCGGCGCGGGCTCGGCGACCTCTTGCAGATCGAGATCGGCGGAGCGCGCCCGCTCGACAAGAACGCGATCAGCGAAGTCACCCGCGAGCTGGCGATCATGCTCGCGGCGGGGCAGGATCTCGACCGCGCCCTGCGCTTTGTTGTCGACAATACCCGCAATGCGCGCACGCGCACGATCCTCGGCCGGGTCCGCGACAGGGTCCGGTCAGGCAGCTCGCTCGCTGCTGCGCTTTCTAGCGAACCGCGCAGCTTTTCGAAGCTTTACATCGGGATGGTGCGTGCCGGCGAAGCGGGCGGGACGCTGCCTGCTACCCTCGACAGGCTGGCGGCATTGCTCGAGCGCGAACGCGCCTTAACAGCCAGCCTGCGCGCGGCGATGATCTACCCGGCGTTGCTCGTGGTAGCAGCGATCGGCTCGATCATGTTGCTGCTTGATTACGTGCTGCCGCAATTTACCCCAATCTTCGAGCAATCGGGCGCACAGCTGCCGACCGCAACCCGCGTCCTGATGACCGTGGGAACGGTTGTCGGCGCCGCGACACCGTGGTTGCTCGCGGCCATCTTGATCGCGGGTCGTTGCTGTCCGCCATTTGCTGACGATCCCCGCGTACCGGATCCGCTTCGACCGGCTGCTTTTGCGAGTGCCGATCGCCGGCAGCCTGATCCGCGAGACATTGGCAGCGCGGCTGACCCGCACCCTTGGCAATCTGCTCGAAAACGGCGTCGCGCTGATCCCGGCGCTCGGTATCGCCAAGGAGGCGCTCGGCAATCTCGCGGCTTCCGACGCAGTCGACGCGGCCGCGCTCAAGGCCAAGGGCGGCGCCGGGTTATCCCGCCCACTCGCCGCTGCCGAAATTTTCCCGGCGCGGACGATTCAACTTTTGCAGCTCGGCGAGGAGGCGGCGCAGCTCGCGGCGATGTCGCTAAAGGCGGCTGACATCCACGAAGAGCAGGCGCGGCTGATGATGCAGCGGTTGGTGGCGTTGGCGATCCCGACGATCACAATCGTGATGGGTCTTGCTGTCGCCGGTATTATCAGCGCGCTGCTGACGGCAATGCTGAGCCTCAATGATCTCGCGGGCTGAAGCTGGGTCATCGTGGGAAGCGACCGTGCCATCGGACGATCGGCGATGCGGCTTCAGCTTGATCGAGCTAATCGTGGTCATGGCGATCATGGGCTTCGCGCTGGTTTTGATCGTCGGCTACAAGGCGCCGTGGAGCAGCGGTCTCAACCTTAGAGGAACCGCCGCCGAGCTGGCTGCGGGCTTGCGCCTGGCGCGCTCGGAAGCAATCGCCGACAATCGGCCGATCCTGTTCGCGGTCGATCTTGCAAGCCATCGTTATCGGATCGGCAATGAACCGCCGCATGGCCTGCCGCCCCAGCTTTCGCTCGCGTTGTTGACGGTCAACGGCGAAAAGCGCAGTGCGACATCCGCCGACATTCGGTTTAATCCCGATGGCAGCTCGACCGGCGGCCGCATTGTGCTCGCGAATGACGCACGGCGCATCGCCGTCGGCGTCGACTGGTTGACGGGACGTGTCACGGTCGCCGATGTCCGCTAAGCGCTCACCGGCGGATGCCGGCTTCACCTTGCTCGAGGTCGTCGTGGCGGTCGCCATCGCCGGGCTGGCGTTGGTTGGGCTGTTTCAGGCCGGGAGCGGCGGCGTCTTTGCCGTCGACACCGCGGCGCACGCCGAGGAAGCGCTGCAGCGCGCCCAATCGCACTTGGCTGCGATCGGACGCGACGCGGCTCTGGTGCAGGGCGATGTAACCGGGGATGACGGCGGCGGCTACCGCTGGCGGTTGCAAGTCGAGCCGGTCAGCCAGCGGCGCGGGGTCGCGGCCGACGGGATTACACCGCAAAATACGACGCTGTTCTCGGTCGAGGTCGCAATCTCGTGGGAGTCGCGCGGGCATCAACGCGCCGTCATCCTGCGGACTTTGCGTCTCGGGACCGGAGCCGCAAACGGCTGAACAGAGATGACCGGAGAACATACCGGCGCGCGGCAGAGCGGGTTTACCCTTCTCGAAACCCTGGTAGTCGTGGTTGTGCTGGGGATGTTGGTAGCGGGTCTCGGCCAAGGTGTTCACGCTGGGCTTGTCGCTTTGGGGCGCACAGCAGCGGCGCCTTGGTGAAGTCGCCGAGCTTGACGCCGGCGCACGCGTCCTCCGCGGCTTGTTGACCGGAATCGCCGTCCCGCAGGGCCAGGTCGTCGGTGGGCCCGACGCGAACAATGGATTTAAGGGCGATGCCGAGCAGTCTGAGCTTTACCGGCAATCTGCCGACCGGCCTTGGCACGACGCGGCGCGCCGACATTACGATCGCCTTGCGCAAGGGCAATCTGGTGCTGAGCTGGACCCCGCGTCTGCACGAAATCCTGTTAACACCGCCACCGCCGCCGACCGATACTGAGCTGGTTAGCCGGGTTGCCCGTCTCGATATCGCGTATTGGGGCTCCGCCGCCCCCGACCAGCCGGCAGCGTGGCAGGCGCGTTGGGACGGGCCGGCACCGCCTCAGCTGATCCGCATTCGCCTCGTGTTTGGCAAGGACGATCGGCGACGCTGGCCGGTGCTGATCGCGGCGCCGGTTCTTTGAGCAGGCAGACCGATTCGCGCCTGCAGATGCTTGGCTGCGCCAATTTGTCGGAACGAACGAACCTTCGGGGACGCTACTCCGGCAAAATCCCGCTGATTTATCCGGGCAAATCGCCATGATCGAGCCACATTCAGAAACTTTGTTGAGCTAAGCGGCGGCCGCGTCCGGTCAGCCTGTTGCGCACACGCGGCGCTCTGTACCATTGCAGTGTCGGTAAAGGTTCGGGTCGGCTCGGTTCCGCGTCATGCTCCGTGACTTTTTCACATGGTGGTTCGGACAGCTGGGTGACCTGCTGCCGCAACGGCTGCGGCGGTCTGCGCCGACATCCGAAGACGCCACGGTGATTACGCCGATCGGGCCGATCGACGAGTCAATCGACGAAGTTGCGGTTGGGCTGCGACGCGGCGGCAAGGAAACTTTGCTGGGACATTTCGCCCTCGGGGCCTCGGGGCTCGCCAATCTGCCCAACACGTCCAACAAGCCGGCGGTGCTACGCCTCGGAGAGGAAGACGTGCTGGCAAAGACCTTGGTCTTGCCGCTGGCGGCTGAGCGCGAGCTCGACCAGGCGCTGCTCTTCGAGATGGATCGGGAGACCCCGTTCAAACCGGAGGAACTTTACTGGAATCATCGGGTCGAGGCGATCGATCGGCAGAACGGACGTCTGCAGGTACGTTTGCTATTGGCGCCAAAAGAAAATCTGTCGCCGTTGATCGAGCGGCTCGGGGTCGCCCAGATTACGCCGGTTCGCGCCGAAATCGCGAATGGTCCCGATGCGGGTTCTTGGCTGCCGCTCGACAATCACCGTCAAGCGGTGGATCGCGGCCCCAGGCGCTTTCTGAAGCCGCTTGCGGTGTGCTGCGCGCTTCTAGCCATCGCCGCGATCGTGACGCCGTTTGTGCGCCAGTCGATCACAATTGCAGCTCTCGACAAATCGCTAGCGGCTGGGCACGCGGCCGCCGGTGAAGCCGATAAACTGCATGATGAGATCGCCCGCTTGACGGGCAGCGCTGATCTGATTGTCAGGGAGCGCGAAAAGGTCGGACAGCCGCTGGCCGTGATGGCGGCCGCCACCCGCGTGCTGCCCGACGACACCTATCTGACCGAGATGCAGCTGCAGCAGCGCAAGCTGACGATGAGTGGGCGCTCGGCAGCTGCCGCAAAGCTGATCGGCGCGGTGGCGGCCGACAGCGAGTTCCATAACCCGACTTTTGCCGCTCCTGTCACACGAATAGAAGCGCTCAAGCAGGAGATCTTCACGATCGTAACGGAGGTCGCGCCGTAGCCGTGATTGCCACCTTGCCGACCGGCCGGCGTGGCCAGCTGCTGGCACTGGGGTTGTTGGTTCTCGTGCTGGGCTGCATCTACTTTCTGGCGGTAACCCCGCTCGTCGATCTTTACCAGCAACGCGCGGCCAAAATCGAGAATGGCCGGATGCTGCTGCCTCGGCTAGAGGCGGTCGCCGACGGTCTGCCGGCCCTGCGCTCCCGGGTTGCCGAACTGCGGGCGGCGGCGCGAACCCGCAAGGTCACGCTCGACGGCGCCAGCGACGCGATCGCATCGGCCAATCTGCAAAGTCGGATCGAGGGTTTTGCCAGCTCGGTCGGCGCCACGATCGGCAGCACCGAAAGCCTGCCAGCCGAGACGCGCGACGGCTATCGGCGCATCGGCCTGCGTTTTGCGCTGAACGGTCCCTATGCGACCCTGGTGCGGCTGTTGGCCAAACTCGAAGCAGGCCACGCCGCCGCTGGTCGTCGACAATTTACAGGTTCACGGCGTCTTGCGGCGCCCGGGATTACCGCAAGCCGGGTCTGGCGAAATCGGTCTCGATGCCGGCCTCGATGTCTACGGCTTTCGCGCCGCCGACAAATCCGCGGCCGCTTCACCATGATCGACAGGCTGGCGCTGATCGTCCTGCTTGCCGGTTGCGTTCTATTCGCCGCAATTACCGCCGCCGAAGTCATCGCAACTCCTGCGGCCCCGACCGAGATCGCAGCAGATCGCTCGCAGGCGCGCTCGCCGCCGCCGTCTGTCGCTAGAGCCGAGCGCGGGCCGCCTTCCGAAGCGATTGTGGCGGAAATCCTCGCCCGACCGCTATTCAGCGCGACCCGGCGCCCGCCGGCAAAAAGTGAAAGTGCGACCGTGGATTCTGGGCTGGCCGACACCCGCCTTGCCGGGATTGTCACCACTCCGGGTCGTCGGTTTGCGATCTTCGCGCCAAACGGCGCCAAACCTCTCATCGTCAACGAAGGCGACACCATAAGCGGCTGGCATATCGATCGGATAACGCCTCGGGAAGTATCGCTGACCGGGCCCACCGGGACAAAAACTCTCCAGCCAAAGATCGACCCGACTTTGGTGCCGCCAGCTCCGCCGCCAGGCGCTGCGCCGCCGCCGGCGTCCCCACCCAACAATCCGGCATTCGCCCCGCCGGCCCGGCCGGGTTTCCCGGCGCCGCCCGCTAACCGCCTGCCGATCCGGCGAGGCCAGCCGCGGCAGTCGCTATGACGATGTGTCGGGGACAACGGCTGCCGGCGGTCTGTGCGGCGGCAGTGTTTCTTCTCCTCGGCTCTTGCCATCAACCCGAGACCGGCCTTCTGCCTCTGGAACAACCGACAGGACTTCAAGCAGCGGCCCCGCGGATCAGCGGTCCGATCCCGAGCAATCGCATCGAGCAGCGGGCCTTCGAGGATCGCCGCCAGCCTGTCGTGCCCGGATCAGCCCGGGGCAGCTCGGCACCACCCCCGCCGGGCGTCGCCATCAGCCAAGGTGGCGACGTGACCTTAAATTTCGTCGACACCGACATTCGCGAGATCGTGCGCGCGGTGCTCGGAACAACCTTGAAGGTGGCGTACACGATCGACCCCGCCGTGCACGGAACCGGATCGATTGAGACCCCGACGCCGCTGCCGCGCTCCGCCCTGATCGGAACGCTCGAAACACTGCTAAACGGAAACGGAGCGGCGCTTGTCGTCCGCGACGGGATCTACAACGTCGTGCCGGTTCCGGCGGGGGCGATCGGTAATCTCGCGAGCGGTGCAAACGCGATCGGCGCCGGGGCCGAAGTCGTACCGCTGCGTTATGCCGCCGCGCGAGACCTTGCCAAAATGCTTGAGCCTTATGTCGGGCAGGGCGGCAAAATCACAGCTGATCCCGCAGCCAACGCGGTGTTGGTCAGCGGCGACGCCGCGGTTCGCCAGACGTTGACTGGGCTTATTCGTGCGTTCGATATCGATATTTTGTCCGGTCGATCTTACGCGCTGTTCCCGGTCGGTGATGGCGACCCGGCCAAACTCGCCGGGGAGCTGGAAAAGGTCATGCAGGCGCAAGGCGAAGGCCCGCTCGCCGGCCGTGTCCAGGTGTTGCCGATGGAGCGCGTCAACGCCGTTCTCGTCGTCTCGGCGCAGCCACGCTACCTCGATGCTGCCGAGCGGTTTTTTCACTTGGCGCAGCGGGTCGAAGAAGCAACGGCGCGGACCTGGCACGTCTACTATGTGCAGAATGGTCAGAGCTCCGATCTCGAATCGTTGCTGCAGCGCGCCTTTACCCCCGGAAATGTTTCGGCGACCCCGCCACCGCCCGGCAGCACCGCGCCTGGCGCCGGCCAGCAGGCGCTGGGCTTTGGAAACGCGGCCGGCGGCGCGGCCGGAGGAGCCGGGGGCGGTCTCGGAGGCGGCGCGAATACGGCGGGAACAGCCGGAGGTACCGGGGGTGCGGGCGGGTGCCGGCGGCGGTTTGGGCGCGGCGCTCGCGGCAACGGCGACACCCGCGGCGGCGACCGAAACACCCGCTACCGAACCGCTCTCGACGGAAGCGGGGCCCGGCGGCGCCGCTGCCAACACCAACCGGATGCGCATCATCGCCAACCGCACCAACAACGCTTTGCTGATCTACGCCACGCCATCCGAGTATTCGATTATCGAAGGGATGCTGCACAAGATTGACGTCATTCCGTTACAGGTGCTGATCGAAGCGACGATCGCCGAGGTCGATCTAAATGATCAATTGCAGTATGGGACCCAGTTTTTCTTCAAGACCGATCATGTAGCTGAAACATTAGGGCCATCGAGCGTAAATCCTAATTTGCCGCCGTATCCAGGAATTAGCCAACTGAACTACCCCTCGATGTCGCCTTATTTCATCCTGAGCAAGGCGCCGCAGTTTGCGCTTGCCGCGCTTGCCGAGGTCACCAAAGTCAAGATTCTTTCCGCACCCGAGATCATGGTCCTCGACAATCAGCCGGCGCGGCTTCAGGTCGGCCAGCAGGTCCCGGTATTGACCGGACAGTCGACCAGCAACTTGGCGCCTGGCGCGCCGACCGTAAACAGCGTCGATTATCATCAAACCGGGGTCATCATGCAGGTGACGCCGCGCGTCAACACCGGTGGTCTGGTGACCCTAGACCTTGCGCAAGAGGTCAGCGACGTCGCCGCAGCGGCAACCAATACGGTGCAGGGCTCGCCGACTTTCAACGATCAGGTCTTCCGCACGCGCGTTGCGGTGCAGGATGGGCAGACGGTCGGTTTGGCCGGGTTGATCCGCGACAATTCCTCCCAAGGCAATACCGGTTTACCTATCCTGAAGGACATACCGCTGTTGGGGACATTGTTTTCCACTCAGGGCAATTCCCGGATGCGCGCCGAGTTGCTCGTGCTGATCACTCCGCATGTCGTCCATGATCAGCGCGACGCGCGGGCATTGACTGAGGATTTGCGCAGTCAACTGATCAATGCGGGCTTGGTGCCGCAGCAGCTTCAGCACCTCCGCAGCACTGGATCGGCAAACCCAAACGGATTGTAATCCGGTGCTAACACCATTGCCGCGTTCGCCATCAGCGAGGCGAAATGCGGGGTTCGCGCTGCTGATCGTGTTGTGGACCTTGGTGCTGATCGCGTTTCTCGTGCTTCATCTGACGGCGAGCGGGCGCACCGAGATCCGGATCGCAAACAATCTCCAGTCGAATGCGATCGCAGCAGCAGCGGCGGACGGAGCCATTTCGGCGGCGATCTTTGCCTTGTCGGCGCCGCAGCCCGATCAGCGCTGGACCGTCAACGGCCCCACTCATCAATTGACAATCGGCAACTGCCAGGTGGTGGTGCAGCTCGACAACGAGGCGGCGCGGATCAATCCCAGCCTCGCACCGCCGGCGCTGATGGAATCGCTGTTGCGCGCCGTCGGCAGTCCCCCCGACAATGCACGAAGCATCGCCGAAGCCATCGGCGATTGGGTCGGATCCGCGCAGACCCCTAAAACTGCAGATACCTTGAAGGCAAAGTATCAGGCCGCCGGGCTGGACTACGCGCCACCCGGCGGGCCGCTCGAAGGCATTGACGAGCTCAACCGGGTTCTGGGCATGACCCCGGCGCTTTTTGCGGCGTTGCGGCCCCATCTGACGCTGTTTGGCCCGGCGCAACCGGATCCCACCGGCGGAGATCCGGTCGTCGCCGCTGCGATTGCCCAAACGCCGCAAGTCGGTCAACCGACAGCGCCAAGTGGCGCTGCCCCACCGGATACGCTGCTCGTCAGAATTATCGCGGACGCTAAAGGTCTTGGAAACGCACGAGTGACCCGGGTGGCGGTGGTGCGCGTCAGCCCCAGCCTGCCCCAGGGCTACGCTGTTTTGGCGTGGGGCAACACGGTCGATTGAGGCCGCCGTTTGCAGCGGGTGGGCTCAGTCATTGGTGATTTCCGCGTCGCCGCCGGCGCCGCCGGGCTTCCCGGTTGGTCCAAGCGAGTAAAGGTCATAATCGTGTCCCGGCCGCTGGCTCGGCATCCGGTACAGGAATGGGTGGCCCCACGGGTCTGCCGGCACGCTCTGGCCCTTTAGGTAGGGGCCGCTCCAATGGTCGACGCCTGATGGGCGGGCCACCAGCGCCTCCAGTCCCTGCTCGGTTGTCGGATAGGTTCCGACATCGAGCTTATAGATATCGAGCACACTGGCGAGCCGCTCGATCGATTGATGGGCGATTTTTTCTTTAGCGGAGCCGAGCTGGCGCAGTGCGGCCGGGGCCACGAGGCCGATCAGCAACCCTAGAATTGCAAGGACGACCAGCAGCTCGAGTAGGGTGAAGCCTCGCTCCTGGCGCCCGACATCGTAGGAGCTATCAGATCGGTTTGGGGTGCTAAATGCGAGGTTACGCAAGATACCGCCTCTGGAAGCCTGATCCGCCAAAAGGCTGGGGCAGAAAATGGGCATCTTCATGGCGAGATGCCTCATATCGGGCATTCGCCGAGTACCGTCTGCTGGCACACAAGCCGGCGTGTTCTTTGCCTTAGCTCAAGCGATGTCGGTGAAGTGGGCCGGGCCTGTCAATCTGAGCAGCACGAGTGCAATAAGCTTTGAGCATCATGGGCGTGAGGCTGTGAGGCGCAACGCTATGCCCCGATCACAGGTCAGCAATCGTTTGATGTCCTGCGATTGCGGGTTTGCTCCCATTCGATATTGGAAAGAAACGATAACCAACGGTTTGTTTCTCGCAAAGTGCTCAACACCGCGGTTACAAACCAAAGGTTGAGGCAGAGAAGGATCAGTGTGCTCAGCTCGAACCAATGGATCAGAATCCAATCCAATTTCGGGCTCCGGTCGGGGCTTTTCGATCAGATGGTGCGCTGGTCAAAGAAAGCCATTCATTTTATCGCGATCATTTTCCCAGAACGAAGCTGACGAAGCCGTGGCCCCGGTAAGTGGGTCTGGGAATATCAACGATCATTGCGCGCAGGTGAATACGCGGATCGGCACGTCGGTACGGCAATAGGCTTCTTCGCGGCAGTCGGCCCTCCATATCCAGCGGCATGGGACGTCTCCTGATCATTATCGGCATGACTTTGGCCGCGATCGGCGTGATGTGGCCACTGCTGAGAAGGCTTGGTCTCGGTCGCTTGCCCGGTGATATTTACTTTCGCGGTCAGCATGGCACGTTCTATTTCCCAATCACCACTTGCATAGTCGTTAGCGTCGCATTGTCGCTGCTGTTCTGGCTGCTTAATCGCTAAGCACGCCGCTCCCCCAACCAGAGAGCCCGAACGATGCCCGATCGTTACGATGTCGTGATCATTGGCGGCGGCCCAGGCGGGTATGTCGCGGCGATCCGCGCCGCCCAACTCGGCCTCCGCGCGGCCTGCGTCGATCGGCGCGACAGCCTCGGCGGAACCTGCCTCAATATCGGCTGCATTCCGTCAAAGGCCTTGCTGCAATCCTCGGAGAAATTCGCCGAGGCGCGCAATGCGCTCGCAGAGCATGGGATCGCGGTGGGCGAGGTAACGCTCGACCTCGGCCGGATGATGGCGCGCAAGGATCGGGTGGTCAGCACGCTGACACGCGGTGTCGAGTTCTTGTTTCGCAAAAACAAGATCGATTGGCTCAAGGGGACCGGCCGCATCGCCGCGCCAGGGCGGGTGGCCGTCAGCGCTGCCGATGGCGCCACGAATGAAGTCGAAACCGGCGCCATCGTCATCGCCACCGGCTCCGAGAGCACGCCGCTCCGCGGTATCGCCATCGACGAGCGTCGAATCCTGTCCTCGACCGGTGCGCTTGGGCTCGAGCAGGTGCCGCAACGGCTGGCCGTCATCGGGGGCGGCTATATCGGGCTTGAGCTCGGCTCGGTTTGGCAGCGGCTCGGCGCTGAGGTTACCGTGATCGAACTCCTCGACCGCATCGTGCCGACGATGGACCGCGAGCTCGCGGCAGCATTGCAGCGGGTGCTCACGCGACAGGGTATTGCATTCCAACTCGGTTCCAAACTGACCGAACTGCGCGACACCGGGGATAAACTGTCGCTCGAAATCGAAGGCGCCGAGCGTCGAGTGATCGAGGCCGATGCGGTGCTCGTTGCAGCTGGTCGGCGTCCGTTCACAGAGGGGCTGGGGCTCGATGTGGTCGGTGTTGCTTGCGATGGGCAGGGCCGAGTCGTCGTCGATGACGGCTTTGCCACCAACCGCCCCGGCATCTATGCAATCGGCGATGCGATCCGCGGGCCAATGCTGGCGCACAAGGCCGAGGAGGAAGGCATCGCGGTCGCTGAACGCCTCGCCGGGCAGAAGCCCGAAGTCAATTACGATGCGATCCCGGCCGTGATTTACACTTGGCCCGAGGTCGCTTCGGTCGGCAAGACCGAAGAGGAGCTGAAAGCGGCCGCGATTTCATACCGGGCCGGCAGGTTCCCGTTTACCGCTAATCCTCGGGCGCGCGCCAACGGCGACACCGAAGGGTTTGTCAAAATCCTCGCGGATGCTGCGAGCGACCGTGTGCTTGGGGTGCACATCATTGGGCCCGATGCCGGCACCATGATTGCCGAAGCTGCGCTGGCGATCGAGTTCGGCGCCTCTGCCGAGGATATCGCACGTACCTGCCACGCCCACCCGACCCTGAGCGAAGCCGTGAAAGAGGCGGCGCTCGCGGTCGACGGCCGCGCGATCCATATTTGAGCCGTCGCCATAACCGCTAATGAGTGACGAATTCAGAGCCGACGAAGCTGGGATGCGTCATCGCGCCTTATCGGGGGTAGCGCCGGCCGGCCCGCACCTGTTCTGCTTCGGTTTGGGCTACAGCGCGCTGGCGCTCGCTCGGCTGCTGGCGCGCGAAGGCTGGACGGTCAGCGGCACCAGCCGCAGCGCCGAGGGCGCGGCAGAGCTGTGCGCGCGGGGCTTTGCCGCCGATGTGTTCGACCGAAACCACCCCCTCCCGCCGCAGGCATTGAGCGGGGTCACGCACATCCTGGTGTCAATCCCGCCGGATGCTGCCGGAGACCCGGTGCTCGATCGTCACCACGACGACATCGCCGCACTGCCGGCCCTCGCTTGGCTCGGCTATCTGTCGACGACCGGCGTCTATGGTGACCGCGGCGGCGGTTGGGTAGACGAGAGTTCGACGCTTGCGCCGACCGGCGAGCGCGGTCGGCGGCGGGTCTCGGCTGAGCGGGGTTGGCTTGACCTCTGGCGCAACCACGATGTTCCGGTCCACATTTTCCGTCTAGCGGCGATCTATGGCCCGAGGCGTAGCCCATTCGCGGCACTGCGCGCCGGTACCGCAAAGCGCATCGACAAGGCGGAGCAAGTGTTTTCTCGCATCCATGTCGACGATTTGGCGCGCGTGCTCCAGGCTTCGATGGCCACGCCGCGGCCTGGCGCCATCTACAATGTCTGCGACGATGAGCCGGCCCCGCCCGAGGCTGTCGTCGCCTTTGCCGCCGGGTTGCTGGGTATTCCCGCGCCGCCCCTTGTGCCGTTCGAGACAGCAGAGCTGTCGCCCATGGCGCGCAGTTTTTACGACGACAACAAACGGGTCAGTAACGCGTTGGTCAAAAGCGAACTCGGCGTGGCATTGCACTACCCCGATTACCGCGCCGGGCTCGCCGCAATCCTGACCGAGGAACAAAACCGCGGCTGAATGCCGCTTGCCTGAAAAGCGGGCATCCGGCATCGTCGGATCGAGAGAGCAGGCCGCCCCGCAAGCTAACGGCGGTAGGGCCTCTTGGGAGAAACGCCGATGACCGACTGGATCCGTTCGTTGCGAACGGCTGCGCCATGTCCCTCGTCAAGCAAGGCGAGTGGCTTCAATCGACGCGCGATCAGTTACGGCAGCCAAATCCATAATCCGCCGCGGCAGCGGCCGATAGTGAATGAACCGGTCCGTGGGCTCAGCCGCCGCGGACGGGCGCAATTGTGCACAAAACGGATCGAGGAGGTCTGATGACCACTTACAACGTCCTGATGATGGGCGCGTCCTACGGGTCGCTGCTTGCAACCAAGCTGCTCTTTGGCGGCCATAGCATCACTTTGGTGTGCCTGCCCGCCGAAATCGAAGCCTTCAACACCGATGGCGCGCGGGTGCGCATGCCGATCCGGGGGCGCAAGGAGCCGATCGAACTCAACTCGCGCAAACTGCCCGGCAAGCTGCATGCCGCGGGGCCGGGCGACGTCAAGCCCGCCGATTACAATCTCGTCGTCCTGGCGATGCAGGAGCCGCAATACCGCTCGCCGGGGGTGCGCGAATTGCTCGACGCGGTGGCGCGGGCGCGGGTGCCGTGCATGTCGATCATGAACATGCCGCCATTGCCGTACCTAAAGCGCATACCCGGGCTTGCCACCGACCCGCTGCGCTCGTGCTACACCGATGCGACGGTGTGGAACAATTTTGAGCCGGGGCTCTTGACCCTGTGCAGCCCCGACCCGCAGGCGATCCGCCCGCCGGGTGAAAAGATCAATGTGCTGCAAGTCACCTTGCCGACCAATTTCAAGGCGGCGCGGTTTGAGGCCGACGGCCCGACCGCAATCCTCAAGCAGATGCAGAAAGAGGTCGAGGCGGTGCGCTACGACCCCGGCGACGGCCCGATCGATCTGCCGGTCAAGCTCAAGGTTCATGAGTCGATTTTTGTGCCGCTCGCCAAATGGGCGATGCTGTTGACCGGCAACTACCGCTGCGTAACCCCGGACGCGGCGATCGACATCAAGGACGCGGTGCATCGCGATCCCGAGGCGTCGCGCTCGGTTTATAACTGGGTGTGCGAGGTGTGCCGCAAGCTGGGTGCCGCACCCGACGATCTGGTGCCGTTCGAGAAATACGCCGCCGCGGCGAACGATCTGGTGCGGCCGTCCTCCGCCGCGCGGGCATTGTTCAATGGCGCGCCGAATATCGAGCGCACCGACCGCCTGGTACAAATGATCGGCGCCCAGTTCGGCATGCGCAACCCAGAAGTCGACCGAACCGTCGCAACCGTGGACGAACGGATTGCGATCAACCGCAAAGCCGCCGCCTAGACCTGTTCAGTGGCGGTCCTCCACGCGAAAGAGGATCGCCGCATTTCCAAGGCTTGGCTGCACCGCAGCAATTACCGCGGGCGCGAGCGCGTCGGCCAGCGCATAGTGACGCTCCGATCGCAGTCGGATAGGAGTGTCAGAAATGCCCACGCGCCCGATCAATGATTTCGTCGTCAGCGGGGTAAAGACGTTTCTCGATGCGTTGAACGCCGGCGGCGGAACGCCGATCGAGCAGCTGTCGCCGCGCGACGCCCGACAGGTGCTGACCGACGCTCAGAACAGCGTTCCGGTCGACCTCTCGGGGGTCGAAAAATCGCAACGCACGATCGATTGCGACGGAGCGCCGCTCCGGCTTCACATCGTCAAGCCCGCCGCAGCCGCGCCGGGCCTTCCTGTTTTCATGTTCTTTCATGGCGGCGGATGGGTGCTCGGGGATTTTCCGACCCATGAGCGGCTGGTGCGCGATCTGGTCGTGGAATCGGGCGCCGCGGCGGTCTTCCCGGATTACACCCCATCGCCCGAGGCGCAATACCCGACCGCGATCAATCAGGCTTACGCCGCGACCAAATGGGTTGCCGAGCATGGCGGCGATATCGGCGTCGACGGCGGGCGGCTGGCGGTCGTCGGCAACAGCGTTGGCGGCAACATGGCGGCGGTCGTCAGCCTGATGGCAAAGGACAAGGGCGGCCCGACGATCCGGTTCCAGGCGCTGATGTGGCCGGTCACCAACGCCGATTTCGACACGGCCTCCTACCTTGAATTCGCGGACGGCTATTTCCTGACCCGCAACATGATGATGTGGTTTTGGGACAGCTACTTGCCCGACCGGGCGCGGCGCGGCGACAAATACGCTTCGCCATTGCAGGCTCCCACGGCCGATCTGCGGGGCTTGCCGCCAGCCCTGATCCAGACCGCGCACAGCGACGTGTTGCGCGACGAAGGCGAGGCTTATGCCCGCAAGCTCAATCAGGCCGGGGTCGAGGTGATCTCGGTGCGCTACAACGGGCTGATCCACGATTGGGGATTGCTGAACCCGATCGCCACCGTGCCGGAAGTCCGCACCGCGATCACCCAGGTCGGCAGCGAGCTGAAGAAGCGCCTCAAATAACCGAGCGATTACGCCGCGAGCCTCTGGCGCGACTGCGCGAGGATCATCGCAGCGCCTTTCTCGGCGATCATGATTGTCGGCGCGTTGGTGTTGGTCGAAGTCACTGCCGGCATTACCGAGGCGTCGACGACCCGCAACCCTTGGAGCCCGTGCACGCGGAGTTGGTCGTCGACCACCGCCAGCTGGTCGCGTCCCATCTTGCAGCTGCAGCTCGCGTGGAACACGGTCGAGCCGTATTGCCGCGCATAGTCGAGCAGTTCGTCATCGCTCTGGACATGCTCGCCGGGCAGCGTCTCGGCGCCGACGTATTGCTTGATTGCCGGTGCTGAAAACAGGCGCCGCACGATCTTGAGCCCGGCGACGACCGCCCGCCGGTCGGTCTCCTCGGCAAAATAGCGCGGGTTTATCGCCGGCTGCTCGGCCGGGTTTGGCGACTTCGCTTCGACATAGCCGCGCGACAAGGGCCGCATCTGCCACATGCCGACGGTCATGCCGGGCTTATCGTCAAGTCG
>CAVTLC010000026.1:0-43589 GCA_963735445.1 uncultured Alphaproteobacteria bacterium | reverse complement strand
ACGGGCCAGCCGGTTCAGTTCGAAATCACCGAGCAGGCCCGAGCCGCGATCCAGGCCTGGCTTCCCGAGGTTGCCGGCAGGAAGGGAGGCTACCTGTTCCCCAGCCGCTTCAGGGCACAGGTGCACGTGTCGACGCGGCAATACGCGCGGATTGTTCATGGCTGGGTCGAGAGTGCTGGGCTGGATAGCTCGCCCACGGCTCGAGTTGACGCGCCGGACCAGGGCGGCCCAGATCTACACGAAGACGGGCAATCTCCGAGCCGTCCAGCTACTCCTCGGGCACGCGAAGTTAGAAAGCACGGTTCGTTACCTCGGCATCGAAGTGGATAACGCGCTCGTCATTTCCGAACAGGACGAGGTAAACTTGTGATCGCTGCGGCTCCGCCCCTACCAGGGAGGACAGCATCCGGCTTTGATCTAATGCAATCTTGGGCAGCTCGGCACCGAAAGCAGCCGCCTATGAAAGCAGGTTAGGATCGCAAGGTTCGAACCACAGCGGTTGTCGTCGGCAGCTCGTTTCTTTCCAGGAAATGCCGTCTTGATCTCGGGAAAACCCCGACGACCGGAGATTGGCGGGTACCACGGTGTCCTATAGGGATGCTCGACACGTAACGGCTGCGCGTCGGCCACAAGGCGCTAGACGCCTTTGATTGTGATGTCCTCGAATGGTGCGGTGTAGGGGAAGCCCGGGATCGCGCCGAACGAGGAATGGCCGACCCTGGGCCCAGTGCCGTTCAGGAAGCCGAGCTGCCAGATCGGCGCATACATCGCCTTCTCGTAGACGAGCTGCTGCATCTTGGCGAGGATCGCGCCACGCTTTTTCGCGTCGAGTTCGTCGGCCTGCTGCGGATAGAGCGCGTCG
Organism: uncultured Alphaproteobacteria bacterium; assembly: GCA_963735445.1. Classification (GTDB taxonomy): domain Bacteria; phylum Pseudomonadota; class Alphaproteobacteria; order ATCC43930; family CGMCC-115725; genus AP-15. The sequence continues at coordinate 42,727 of CAVTLC010000026.1, read as the reverse complement.
ATGTCAGGGTAACTGCCATAACAGAAGGCGCCACCCTTGACGGCGAACGAAGCCATCCGGGTCGCCGCGTTGCCGAACGCGCCGCTCGCGCCGCGGATTGTCCCGTGGCGATACTTCTTGCCGGCGTAGGCGGCGAAAAACCCGGCGCGCTCGACCGGCTCCAACGTGGAGCGGATGCCCACTGCCTGGAAATTGTTGACGCAGATCTCGCCGACGTTGGCGTAGGACGAGTCAATATACAGCGGCCCCAGTTGAAGCCGTTGGCGTAGCCGGCGGCGGCCAGAAGCTGCCTGGCCTTGGCCGGGTCGTACACGGCCGGTGGCGGCTGCCAGAAATACTCGAACGTGTAGGGCACCAGGGCGTTGTTGGTGATCTTGCAATACCCGAGGAACAGGGCCTTGCTCATCCCCTCGCGGTCGAGCGCCAAGTTGGCGGCTTGGCGCACCCGCAGATCGTGCCACGGCGATTTCGGGTCCCATTGCTCGGGGAAGTAGATCCAATTCGCATCCGCCAGCACGACCGGCTGCAACATGAGACCGGGCGTGTTGCGCAATTCCTGCGCGAGCTCGCCGCGGATCGAGTAGGCAATGTCGACCTCGCCCCGTTTCAATGCGGCCAGCCGTGTCGACTCGTCCGGAATCACCTTCATGACGATGCGGTTCACTTGGGGCTTCTTGCGCCAATAGCCGTCGAAGGCTTCGAGCACGAGCTCGACACCCGGCGTGAACGATACGAACTTGTAAGGTCCTGCGCCGATCGGCGCCTGCTTGAAGCCATCATCCCCGACCTTCTCGGTGTATTTTTTCGGCACGATCCAGCCCGCGCCGCTGGCACTCGAATAGAAAGTTAGAAAATCGGGCCACGGCTCCTTCATCTTGAAGCGGACATGGCGGGAATCGACCGCTTCGATCGCCGCGACCTTGTTTTTCATCAGCTCGTGCGCTGCGCCGCGGTAGCGCTCGAACGAGAATTTGACGTCCTCGGCCGTCACCGGCTCGCCGTTGTGGAAGTGGACGCCGTCGCGGAGCACGAAATCGTGCGTCAGGCTGTCCTCCGAGGTCGACCAGGACTTGGCGAGGCTCGGCGCGTGTGGGTTCTCGGGCATCGGCTTCACCATCGCGTCATGCAGGGCATAAAGCACCATGAACGGCGAGATGAGTCCGAGTGTGTCGGCTGGGTCGAACCAACTCGGCGCCAGCGAGACGTGGATCGCCCAAGTCAGCTCATTTTTCGCGTCCACGGCGAGGGCGAGCCCCGGGGCGGCGGCGGCCGCAATACCGAGCGCGGTGCCGGCAACTACCTCACGCCGCGTCGGCAGCGCGCTAAGCTCGCGAGGGGCCCTTGCTTGCGAAGCCATTATCCCTGCTCCTTTGACTTCTTGAAACGTATTTTGTTGCAACGATACACGAGCGACGCGGCCGCTGTCAGTGCCTACCGTGTCGGAGGTTTGCTTCGGGGAGGTTGCGAATACCCCTCGCTTACGTCCACTCGCCCTGCCCCGGCGCTGCAGCAAGGTGTGCTCGCCTCCCATCCCGCCGCCGCTCCTCGACACGCACGAAGGGCAGTTCCGGGGCGATTGGGCGCCAGGCTCTTTAGCCCTGCGCGTCCGGCTGATCGGCCTTGCCACCGGGGAGGAGCCGGAGCGCCTTCCACGGGTCGTTGGGGTTGTCCTCGGGCGGTAACTCGGCGACCACGATGCCGATCCGGGCTCGGGCACGCGGATTAAACCCGAGCAGATCGCTCCATTGCATTGTCAAGGCAGCCTGGCTTGCGACGATCCGCAGGTAAATCTTGCACGCCTGTGACGCTTCTGACCTCGGATTCAAGAAAGTCGGGTCTTCAAGGAATTTGTCGAGTTGCCGGCTGGCTACCGAGTGCATCGCTGAAGCCTGCGAGTAGCATGTCAACGCACCGCGATCGATCATCTGCAGCCACGACGCCGCTTTGACGGATCGCTCATAGCAATCCTTTGCCTCGCCGTGGAGATCTTGAGGAATTGCCGCGAGCAGCGCCTGTTGCTCCTGCGATAGCTGAGGACTGCGGTCTAGTCCCGGCGCCCGCTGCGCTCGGCCCGCCCATGAGCGTTTGTCCGCCGTTTTGCGGTAGGTCCCACGCTGCCGTTTCGCTTCGTCCGAGATCTTGCGCATAGTCGCAGTCTAGCACGCAAAATATGGCAAAACTTACGCCGAGAAAAAATCGGACTGGAACGCGATCTACGGTCGATGTCGAAAAATTGTTTTGAGCCTCCTCCCCACCCGGCGATCAGCCGGCGGCCACACCCAGCCGCCCTGAAGCGTCCATGAGCTGTGGTCCGCACGCCGGCCGTTGTTAGTGTACCACCGCGTACTGCACCCGGGCGAGCTCAGCGGCCAGCTTCTGTCCCACCGATGTTGGCTTCGAGCGCGTCTTCGAGCCGCTCGATCTCGCTCTTGGTCGGCATACGCCTAGTCGGCGTCGCCGGCATCGAGACTGTCGCGGTGCTGTAGATGAACGTCGTCGAGGCGCAGCCGCGGCGCCATCATCTGATGATCGTGCGCGGCGACCTTATCCTGCGCCTGGCCGAGCTCGGCTAGTTCGGCCCCGAGGCTCAGTGTCGTCGGTTACGCCGCCGTCACCGACCGAAACCAGGTCCTCGAGGTGCGAGGCACCGCCCGAAGGTGTCGCGGAATCCGGCCGTGGTTGCTCCTTCGCGTCCTGGACCGGTCGAAGGCTACGGCTCGCCGTCGGCGCTGTCATGCGGCGGGGCTAGGGCAACATCACCGCGCCGCGCCGCACAGTCAGTAATTTCTTAGCCGCGCAAAACGCGTTGAACTCGCTATTTTGACCTAGCATTTCTGCGGGTCTTAAGGGCCTTTCGAGGCCTCCAACGACTCGAACGCGTCGCCGAAAATGTGTTTTGTTTTAAGTGTTTAAACGCTAAACGCTGTAATACATATCAAACTACATGATTCTCCACGTGAGAGACGAGATCGCGCGCCTGCCCGGTGTCTCGGATATCTGGACTTTGGGAGAACGGCAATATGCGATGCGGATCTGGATCGATCCGGACAAGGCCGCCGCGAGCGATATCAGCGCCAGCGATATCCTGAACGTCCTTCGAGCCCAGAACGCTCAGGTGTCGGCCGGCGCCCTCAACCAGCCGCCTGTCTTGAGAAACGGAAATGCGGCTTACCAGATCAACGTCCACGCACTGGGCCGTCTCACGACGCCCGAACAGTTCGGCGACATAATCGTAAAGTCGGATTCCCAGGGACGTGTCACCCGCATTCGCGACATCGGCCACGTCGAGCTGGGCTCAGCGGACTACAGCTCGATAGCGTACGCGGACCGCTATGCATCCGCGCCCTTCTGGGTCATCGCCACGCCAGGCGCGGATGTGGTCCAGGTGGAGCACGAAGTCTGGGACAAGATGGCGGAGCTCAAGAAGAGCTTTCCGCCGGGCATCGACTACATCAACATCTATGATCCGACGACCTTCGTCAGCCAGTCCATCCATGAGGTGCTGAAGACGATCGTCATCGCGATCCTCCTAGTGGTCGGCGTCGTCTATCTCTTCCTGCAGAGTTGGCGGGCGACGATCATCCCGGTGATCGCTATCCCAGTATCGCTGGTCGGCGCCTTTTCGATCCTCGCCCTACTCGGTATCTCGATCAACAACCTGTCATTGTTCGGCTTGGTGTTGGCCGTGGGCATCGTGGTCGACGACGCCATCGTCGTGGTCGAGAACGTCGAGCGCAACATGGCGACTCGGCATGTCGTCCGCGAGGCGACGCATCAGACGATGAGCGAAGTATCCACCGCGCTCATCGCCATCGCGCTGACCCTGTGCGCTGTCTTCGTGCCGTCGGCCTTCATCTCTGGCATCTCGGGCCTGTTCTTCAAGCAGTTCGCGACCACCATCGCCGCCTCGACGGTGATCTCTTGCTTCGTCTCGCTCACCTTGAGCCCTGCCCTCGCGCGGTTCTTCTGAAGCCGCACAACAGCCGCCGAACCGCGGGGACTGAACCAGGTCGCCTGAAGGGCCGCGTTCTCTCACTTCAACGCTGGTTTCGAGTGGATGTCTTCGAGATACGCCAAGATGACAGCCCGCTTTGTGCGGGCGACTGCCCTCATCCTTGTCGTCTATGTCGGACTGATCTCGCTCACGGCCTTCCAGTTCGCCCGGATGCCCACCGGCTTCATTCCGGACCAGGACATTGGCTACCTCGTCACCGTCATCCAGCTGCCGGCCGGCTCAAGTCTCGCTCGGACCGATGCCGTGGTCCGGGAAGTGAACGACATCATCCTGAAGACACCAGGCATCGAGCACACCTCCCCGGTGACAGGGTTCGATGTGACAACCAGCACCGTTGCACCAAACGCAGCCACAATCTTTCTCGGCCTGCCCTCGCTGTACGGCAAGCACATTCCCGGGGTGAATGCCGCGACCATGCTGGCCGCCGTGCGGCGGCGCCTGGCCGGAATCAAGGATGCCTTCGTCCTCGTGATCAACCCACCCGCGGTCCAGGGGCTGGGTTCGGCGGGCGGCTTCAAGCTGATGGTCGAGGACCGCGACAATCTCGGGCCTCGAGCCCTCGCCGATGCGACCAATACACTGGTTGCCGCGGCTAACAAGGACCCGGCCTTTGCCGGTGTCTTCACTCTCTACAATGCCGGCTCGCCGTCGCTTTACGCCGATATCGACCGCGAGAAGGTCGAGAAGCTCGGGCTGACGCCGACCGACGTCTTCTCCACCCTGCAGCTTTATCTCGGCTCGCAGTACGTGAACGACTTCAACTATCTAGGCCGCACTTTCCAGGTTCTTGCCGAGGGCGATGAAGCCTTCCGGCAGACGCCGGACCAGATTGCGCGCCTCAAGGTCCGTAACGCCAACGGCGAGATGGTGCCGATCGGTTCGGTCGCGAGCTTCCACGACGAGACCGCTCCGTATCGCATCCCGCGCTACAACCTCTACCCCGCCGCCGACGTCATTGGGCGCTGCCGCACCCGGGGTCGCGTCGGGCACGGCCATGGCGCGCATGGAGGCTGCTTGCCAAGGAGGTGCTGCCGCCCGGCTTCACCACGAATGGACCGAGCTGTCCCATCAGCAGGAACAGCAGGGCATCCCGACCATCGCGATCTTCGCGGCCTCCGCCTCTTCGTCTTCCTCGTGCTGGCGGCGCAGTACGAAAGCTGGAAGCTGCCACTGGCGATCGTGCTGATCGTGCCGATGTGCCTGCTGGCCTCGGCGACCGGCCTCGACTTCAGAGGTATGCCGATCGACATCCTCGCCCAGATCGGCTTCGTGGTGCTGGTCGGGCTGGCTGCGAAGAACGCGATCCTGATCGTGGAGTTTGCGCGGCAGCGGCAGGATCACGATGGCGACGAGCCGGAGGAGGCTGCGACGGCCGCCGCCCGCATCCGTCTCCGCCCGATCCTGATGACCTCCTTTGCCTTCATCCTCGGTGTGTTCCCGCTCGCCGTCGCCACCGGCGCGGGCTCGGAGATGCGCCAATCTCTCGGCACCGCCGTGCTCTTCGGAATGATCGGAGTGACCGCTTTCGGCCTTCTGTTCACGCCGGCCTTCTACACCTTCATCCGCAACCTCGGCACCGGGAGAGTAGAACGACCCGAACTTTTCGATCGGGATCGGTGGGATCGCGCTGAGCAGCAAACTGCTCAGCACCATCTGCCGGACCGCCTCGCATAATGTCCCGGCTGGTCCAGAAAGTTTTCCAACCGTAATACATCTGCGTCGTCGGCGCCGCCGATGATAATCGGACCGCCGGCACCACTCCGCAGGAGGCGCATGCGGCGCAAAATCAGAGCGCGCATGATCCGCTCGCCAAGTTCCGCTTCCTCGACAAGAAGATCGCGGAGCCGCGACGGCGGAATAACCAGCGTTTCGACGGGCTCCCTCGCTACCCCGTCGACCAGGGATGGCCTCCCCGACAGCTGCGCCAGCTCTCCCATGAAGGAACCGGGCCCGTGGGTTACGATTAATTCAGGCTCATCGTGGCGATTGCGCTGCGTTATATCGACCCGACCCGAAAGGAGGACAAAAGCGCCTGCAGCGACTTCGCCTGTGCTAAAAATACGAGTGCCTGCGGCGTAGGTTCTGCGCTCCCCAAGCCGAGCGATGCGGCCGATCTCGAACTCTTCCAGCACGGGAAACATCTGATGGTGGCGGGTAGCGATCAGCACATCGGGGGACAACGGCATCGCGCTAGCTGGAGACGGCGCCGCCAAAAGCAACCGACCGGCGCGCCTTCGTCGGCGACGAGACCTATCAGGCCGAAGCCATCGATCCAGCTGACCTCGCTCAGATCGTCGAGAACGCGATTACCGCACGCCTCGACCGACCCGCCTATGACTTCGTGCTCGAGGCCGAACAGGACGCCCGTGCTGAAGTATTGGCTCGGCTCGATCTGCAATGACCAACCGGGAGAGAGAGACCAAAACCACGGCTGGCGCCCGCTCGCCGGCGTCCCTCGTGCCAAATTTGGGGCCAGACCGTCACGGAGGCGGTTTGATCCGGCTAAAGTCTGCTTGCAAGCTCATCGATCGCTACGGCGCATTGAGTTCGTAATCTTCCTTCACCTGAACCCGATGGCCACCGATGTCCTGCTTTCCTGCAACCGGCTCATTTGGGATATCGCCGGCTGGCAGATCGGCGGAGATCCGGATCGGCGGTGCTCGGTTGGCCTGCTGCCGCTGGATAAGGCCGAGCACCCGGATCCACGACTTTGCCCCTGCGACCTGACCAGCAAGTGCTGCGCCGCGGGCGTTTTCCCGCGCTACGGTCGGGGCTTCCACCCCGTGTACCTCGATCATGTCACGGGCAACGGTGTGTTCGTCGCTTTCGTCGCTCGATTCCATGGTCTCATCGATCGTAGGGCTTTCGGGCCGCAGCGGACCATCGCCTCCTTAGGATAGGCGATAGCGCTTCTGCGGCCCCGGTGTGTGTTTGGAAGCTCAGTAGTCCATGCCGCCCATGCCGCCCATGCCACCCATACCTCCCGGCGGCATGCCGGACGCGCCCTTCGGCTCGGGTCGATCGCCGACCATCGCCTCGGTGGTGATCAGCAGTCCCGCCACCGAAGCCGCATCCTGCAGCGCCACCCGCACGACCTTGGTCGGATCGATGATGCCAGCGGCAACCATGTCCTTGTATTCGCCCGACTGGGCGTCAAAGCCGAAATTCGGGTCGCCCTTGTCGGTCAATTTCCCGACCACAATCGAACCTTCGACGCCGGAGTTTTCCGCGATCTGGCGGACCGGCGACTGGATCGCCTTGCGAACGATGTCGATGCCGACCTTCTGGTCGCTGTTGGCCGGGTTGAGGCCGGCCAGAACCTTGCTCGCAAATAGCAGCGCGACGCCACCGCCGGCCACCACACCTTCCTCGACCGCAGCCTTGGTCGCGTGCATGGCGTCGTCGACCCGGTCTTTGCGCTCCTTGACCTCGACCTCGGTGCTGCCGCCGACGCGGATAACGGCGACACCGCCCGAGAGCTTGGCGAGGCGCTCCTGCAATTTCTCGCGGTCGTAATCAGACGTCGTCTCTTCGATTTGCGCCCGGATCTGGTTGACGCGCGCGAGGATGTCTTCTTTCTCGCCGGCGCCGTCGATGATGGTCGTATTTTCCTTTTCAATCAGCACCCGCTTGGCGCGGCCGAGCATGTCCAGGGTCACGTTCTCGAGCTTGATGCCGAGGTCTTCCGAGATCACCTGAGCGCCAGTCAGCGCAGCGATGTCTTCAAGCATGGCCTTGCGCCGGTCGCCGAAACCCGGTGCCTTGACCGCCGCCACCTTGAGGCCGCCGCGCAGTTTGTTGACAACGAGGGTGGCGAGCGCCTCGCCTTCGATATCCTCGGCGACGATCAGCAAGGGCCGAGCGCTTTGCACGACGGCCTCGAGTAAAGGCAATAGCGATTGCAAGCCGGATAGCTTCTTTTCGTGCAGCAGGATATGTGCGTCCTCCAATTCGGCGACCATCCTCTCGGCATTGGTGACGAAATAAGGACTGATATAGCCGCGGTCGAACTGCATCCCTTCAACAACGTCGAGCTCAGTTTCGAGCGACTTCGCCTCCTCGACGGTGATGACACCCTCATTGCCAACCTTCTTCATAGCCTCGGCCAACATCCGGCCAATCTCGGCATCGCCATTGGCCGAGATCGTGCCGACCTGCGCGATCTCGTCATTGGTCGAGACCTTCTTCGAACGCGTTTTGATATCCTTGACGACGGCCTCGACCGCCATATCGACGCCGCGCCTCAGATCCATCGGGTTCATGCCCGCGGCTACCGCCTTGACGCCTTCACGCACCATCGCGTGGGCGAGAATGGTTGCGGTCGTCGTGCCGTCGCCGGCTTCGGTGCTCGTCTTACTGGCCACCTCGCGCACCATCTGGGCGCCCATGTTCTCGAACTTGTCAGAGAGCTCGATTTCTTTGGCGACCGTGACGCCGTCCTTGGTGATGCGCGGGGCACCCCAACTCTTGTCGAGGACGACATTCCGGCCCTTGGGCCCCAAAGTCACCCTGACCGCGTTGGCGAGTATGTCGATGCCGTGCAGCATCCGTTCGCGGGCATCGGTACCTAGCCGAATATCTTTAGCAGCCATGATCGTTCCCCTTTCAATGCGTCTTTGCAGCAGCGGCGTCACCCGCGACAATGCCCATGACGTCGGATTCTTTCATGATTATCAGTTCCTCGCCGTCGATCTTGATCTCGGTGCCCGACCACTTTCCGAAGAGGACACGGTCGCCGGCCTTGACGTCGAGCGGATGGACCTTCCCGTCGTCGCCGCGGGCACCGGGCCCGACCGCGATGACATCGCCTTCCATCGGTTTTTCCTGGGCGGTGTCGGGAATGATGATCCCACCTGTCGTCTTCGCCTCCTGCTCCACCCGCCGGAGCAGCACGCGGTCGTGCAAAGGTCTGAATTTCATTAAAAGTCTTCCAAAGTTTCGAGTTGAAATCCGACCGCCCTCGTGAGGAAAGCGATACAAATTCTGGGATGTCTCTAATCACAAGGACTAGCACTCTATATCCAAGAATGCTACGGACATCGGGCTCGGCCCGTCTTTTTACAAGGGCGTGTCACAGCGCCGGGATCGCGGGCGATGGCTTACGGCGTTATTGCGCATCAATTAAGATGCTTATCAAAGCATAAACGGCGCAATATTTTCTTTGACCGGCTCGGCCAGGTGGATTGCAAAGAGCCTGGCTCCGCCCCGCGCGATAATCTTTCCGCATTGCTGAATTTGATGACAGCAGCGGTAAGCTGACAAATCTGTCCCGAACTTCTCCCGATCCATCAGATCGGCGGCGCTACCCGAAAAAATAAAAACCGCGATTTATAAATAAAAACAGCGATGTGAGGGTCTGCCTTCTTAAAACATATTTGTGATCGTCTTGTAAATGTAGGAATTGAAGCACCACCTAAAAGGCAGAAAATCAATTATGGGCGTCGTTCTCTACGACAAAACGGCGGCATATCTGCCGAATATCTATTTTACCCGCCGAGTAGCAGTCGAGATTTTAGTCGGGGCCGACGGTTGGCGATGACAAGATCGGGAGGGAGCAGTTCCTTCTTGAAATAGGGGAACGAGCATGAAGATCTCACCAAGTTTAAAGCCGGGAATCTGGGGAGCGGTGATCGGCGCGGTCGCAATAACCGTGGTCGGCTTCTCGTGGCTCGGCTGGACATCCGGCAGCACGGCTGAACAGATGGCCGCCGATCGCGCTCAGACCGCGGTCGTGGGCGTACTGACGCCAATCTGCGTGGAGAAATTCCAGCAACAGACGGACGCATCAGCAAAGTTGGCAGAGTTGAACAAGGCGTCGTCATGGGACCGCGGGTCAATGATCGAAAAGGGCGGATGGGCGACACTGCCCGGAAGCGGTACCCCAAATTCGGCAGTTGCCCGGGCTTGCGCGGAACGGCTCGGCAGGCCGTCATAACCGAAGGCCAGCAAGACGCCTCGGATTACCCGGCCCCGCCCGGCCAGCTGGGCGCGAAGCGGGTCCCCGCCGCTCCTCCAGGGCGAGAGCGATCATGACGCTGCCCGCTCGCTACTCCCTGCTCCATTCGGATCTGAACGATTTTCTTTTCGCTCCGGTCGGCGATCAGCAAAACGGCATGCCACTTAATGTCATGTCGGCGTTGATACGGCTTGATATCGATCCATGGAAAGAGGCGAGGCGACTTGCAGCTCTACCAGCCACGCCCGCGGCCGAGTCATTGGCCCTGATGATCGCCCGCTTGCCCCTTAGTCGACCGGACCCATCAGATTGGGAGACGAGCAAGCGGTTGGTGGCGCTGTTGCCAAGGCAGAGGCACGATGCCCGATCAGAAGATCCGAAGACCTCGCTAAAAGACAGGCGGTATTATCGGACCATGATGCTTCTCGCCTGCCTCGCCTTTGGGGCGGCGGTACTGACCGCTATTTTCTAATCCGTTTCGACCCGTGAGCGAGGAGCGAGAGACATGCAGTACCCGTGTTTAAAAAATAAACAGCCATGAGATACCTCGTGCCGCCAATCGTGATCCCAATCCTTGTGTTTGTGGCGGTGGTCGCCTATTCGCTGTTGGGGCCGCCGCTTGCTGCTGGCCATCCTGCCGATCCGGCGGTGAAGGTACAATCTCGTTGACACATTTATCGGCTTGAGCCGGGGCTGCTTGAGTGTCGTACGCGGTTCCTGGACTTGCTTCGGAAAATCGGAGTGTTCTTCTACGGGGCGCCAAAAAGGGTCGCCGAAGCTAGTACTCTTTTAACGAGGCCGACATGGCGTACGAAAAGCTGGACCAAGCACTTCGACAGCTGAAACGAGATCGCGAGCGTGCCGAGGAGATCGAAACTGCGCAACGAAGAGCGGCCGAACAAGCGAGGACCCGGTTCTCACAAATCAAGTCCACAGTGGTGGGGCCTATTTTCGATGAGGTTGCGGCGCGCGTCGTGGCCGAAGGTTTCTTTGCGGAAACGATCGATGAGCAAAACAACCCCTCTGGTCCAATTTCCCTCAATCTGAATTTATCGGAAGATGACGGGTTTTGCCGCAAAGGCAGCTTCCAGGTACGGTTTGATCCCAATCAATCTACCTGCGAATTTGGGAAGTCGACGATGGCCAAGACAGCATCAACAAATCAACTTATATTCGGAGATAGACATTTTCAACTCGAAGAATTAACCGAGGATCTAGTTCGCGAGATAGCCGAACAATTTGTGCTAGATTTGATCGCCGGGACGCTAATCCATTAACTGAGCAACTCTCGCTAGAGACCCTGGCGGCACGTCCGCGGGCTTTTTTGCTCCGAGGGTTCTGATCAAGGGATAACTCGACGTCCCCTGAACGACCTTTCCCTAGACTGCGGAAGCAGTTCGCTTTGTGGGCCGAACGCCGTTCCGATCCGGAGCAATGCGGAGGTCAAGGCTCGGTCAGCGGCGAGCGCATCGGTGACGAAAGGTAGCAGCCGAATTCTTTAGCGAAATCGACCGAGACGCGGGCGTGAACGCGGCCCTGGCGGTCGAGCAGTTGAGCATGATCGTCGAACGGCACGATCGCACCGTGCCAAACGTTCGGATGGATGTATAGTCCGCGACTGCCGTCGCACCAGAACGTTGTGAACTTCTCCGGCGTGACGTCGTCGCCGGGGAGTGCTAGCGGCACGACAAAGCTCTCGCCGTGCAGCGGATAGAACAATTGGCCGCCGTCGGGGTGGTAATTGGCGCGCCAGATCAGCGCTCGCCGGCGCGGTTTTGCCGGGCCGACATTCGCCGCTTCTTCCGGCCAATTGCTCCAGGCGAATAGATAGCTGTCACCGACCGCGTTGTTGCGGGCGTAGAGCGTGTCACCTTTCCACCAGAATTCAAAAATGCCCTCGGCGATGCCGCCCTGATCGCCGGAGTTCCCGTCGACCGGACGCCAGCCCTGAGCCGGCCAGCGAACGATCTCGATCGGGAAGGCCTTGGGGTCGCTGACCAGGCAACCGTAGCCCGTCAGGCTGTCGTCGGAGGCAGTGACGAGCGGGGTCTCATGCATCCGCCGCACGCCCATGGTCGGGACATAAGCGATTTCTGCCGGGTCGAACTCCATCATGGCACCTCACGCGAGCCGAGCACGCACCAGAGCCGAGAAGCGCTCGGCAACGATCACGAGGACGAAGGTCACGATCAAATAGAGCGAAACCAGTCGGTATTGGAACAGGCTCATCGCCGATAAGAGCTGAAACCCGATACCGCCGGCGCCAACAAAGCCGAGGACCAGCGAGGAGCGGATGTTCTCATCGAACCGATATAGCGCGATCCCGGTCAGCGAAGGCAGGATCGAGGGGATTATTCCGTGGGTGAAGATCTGCATCCGCCGCGCGCCGGTCAGGGCCAGCGCATCGATCGGCGCCATATCCATGTGCTCGATGGTTTCGGCAAAAAGCCGCCCGAGCATGCCAATCGAATGCACCGACAGCGCCAGCGCGCCGGGAAATGGGCCGAGCCCGACGGCGGTCACGAACAACAGCGCCCATACCAGGTCCGGGACGGCGCGGGCGAAGCCGATCACACCGCGCGCGACGTAATAGAGATAGCGCGACGGCGTCACATTGACGGCCGCGAGAATCGCCAGCGGCAGGGCCAGGACGACACCGCCCAGCGTCCCGAAAATCGCGATATCGATTGTTTCGAGAGTCGGCCACCACACCAGGTTGATGTTGGCGAAATCGGGCGGCGTGGCGCGCCGGATGATGTCGACCATACCGAAGACGCCCGTAATCAGATCTTGCGGCCTTGCCTGCACGACGATCGCCGATTGCACGACAATCAGCACCAGAGCTAGCAAGATCAGCAGCCGCGCCGCCAGGCCGAGCGCGCCGCCCCAGCTGCGCTCGGAGAAATGCGGGGTCATGGTATCGGCGTTCACGCCGCCTCGCTCATATACAGCTGTCGCACCGCGTCGCGCGGCAGGTCGGACGACGGCAGGTCGAAAACGATCCTGCCTTCGCGGATGCCGACGACCCGGTCGGCGTAGGCATAGGCCAGGTCGACCTGGTGCAAAACACACAGCACGGCAAGACGCTCGTCCTTCGCCAGGCGGCGTAAGAGACGCATGATGTCGTCGGCGGCCTCGGGGTCGAGGCTCGCCACTGGCTCGTCCGCAAGCAGCACCTGCGGACGCTGCGCCAGCGCACGGGCGATCGCGACACGCTGTGCCTGTCCGCCCGATAGGGTACCGGCGCGCTGTTCGGCGAGTGCGGTCAGTCCAACCTCGTCGAGATAGGCATAGGCGGCGCGGCGCTCGGCAGCGGGAAGACCGCCGAGCGCCGTCCAGAGACCCCCGTAGCGGCCGAGCGCGCCGGTGACAACGTTGGCGAGGACGCTGCGCCGCCGTACCAGGCTGGCATGCTGCCAGACCATCGCCAGGGTCAGCCGCGCGCAGCGCAGTCGTTCGCCCGTCAGGTTGGCGAGGTCAACACCGTCAAGCCAGACCTGGCCGGCGGTCGGGCGCAGCATTCGTGTGATACAGCGCAACAGCGTCGTCTTGCCGCTGCCGTTGCCGCCGAGCACGACCACCAGTTCGCCGGCCGAGACAGTCAGGTCGAAGTCGACGAGAGCCAGCTTGCCGTTGGGATACCGCATCGTCAGGCCACAAACTCGCAGCACGATACGGCCTGCTCCGCCGCTGTCGTCAGCTCAGCTTCTGCAGGTCGACGTGCAGCGTCTTGACGAGATCGCGGATGCCGTCATAGGCACTGTCGGTCTGCGGTACCAGACCGGTGATGCCGGCCCCGACCATGATTTTGCGGTCCTTCGGGTCAAGGCTCGAAAGGTCGAGCGTCTGCAAGACTTTCGTCAGCCGCGCTTTAAACGCGGGGGGCAAATTGCCACGCACGGCAAAGGGGTCGGTTGGGATCGGGTTCGATTTCCATAGGAAGACCAAATCGCCGTCCTTGTAATGGCCGCGCTGTTTGGCGGATTCGAGCTGCTCGCTATTCAATTCGCCAGCGTCGACCTTGTGGTTATAGAGCGCTTCGAACGACGCGGTGTGACTGCCGGCAAACAGCGGCTTGATGTCCTTGTCGGGATCGACGCCACCTAGTCGCAATCCGTAAGCCGGGAACAGATGGCCCGAGGTCGAGGCTGGGTCGGAAAACGCGAAGCTGTGCCCCTTGATCTCAGCCACCGTCTTGATGCCCGACCCAGGGTAAGTAACGATACTGGCCCAATAAGTGTCGGGTTTCCCGTCGGCAGTGCCGAAGGCTGCCACCGCCTCGGCCTTTGCCACCTGGTGGGCGAGGACATAGCCCAGCGGCCCGAACTCGCCGATTTCGAGCTTGCCGTTGCGCATCGCCTCGATCTCGGCGTTGTAATTGGTCGCAATAAAGACCTGAACCGGGCAGCCGAGCTGCTTGCCGATCAATTCGCCGACCTTCTGGTAGATCGGAACGAGCCGGGCCGCCGTGTCGTAAGGCTCGACGCCAAAGCGGACGGCGCCGTCGGGGCAGTCGGCGGCCCCGGCCGCGACCGCGGCGCGACCGGCCATCATTGCCATAACGACCGCTGCGGCGAGGATCCAAGGGTCCTTACGAGTTATCGTTTCTCTCCATCGTGTGCGCGTGGAGTGTAGGCCCAGGGTGAAACCGCAGCTGTTAAACACCCCTTTGATGAAACTCGTGTGACGGATCGATGACGCTTGTCACGATACAGACGAGTGTCGACGATTTGCTCGGGCTTTACGTGGGGCGATGCGCCCTGGCCTCGATGGTACGAGAAAGCCGGCCACTCGTTGGCTCTGCATCACGGCTGCACGGCTGTCGATGCCGCGAGCGATAGCAATTTGCCGAGATCGGCCGAACTGAGTCGTCGGACGCCGGACGACGGCTTACGAAGCCGCCCATCGTTGAATTCCGCCTCCGGCACTAAGCGGGCCAGGACGGACTTTCGTTTCGGGTGGACTTGAGCTGGACGGATCGACGTCCAGGAAATGACAGTAATCGGCGCACCTCGCCCGTTGCGACCCATTTCGGCGATCGTCTCCTTTCGGGACGCACAGCGGACACTCAGCGTTGTCGGCGGGAGCCGCTCTTCATGCCCCTTTGCAGACCTCTACGAGCGCCAGCAAGAGCGGGGTCGATACTTGGTTCTGTGGCGTCGATCAGAATACGGTGGGCGGGATAGAGGTTCAGGCGTTCAAGTTAGGCCATATCCGCGCCGCCGGAATTCCAGCGAGTGCGATCCGCAATGTCGAAACCGCTTTTGCGGCGCGAGCTCAACCTAAGTAAGATCAGCTTCGCGACAGTTTGGATCTGCCGTTCGCTGGTTACAGCCGTGGGCTTACGGGCGCCACAGAGTGCGGGCCACGAGCCGCCAGCTTCTGCTGTCTTCTGGCGAGAAGATCGCCAGGCAGCGGAAACGCATCATCAACGTAAACAAAATCGTCCTCGAACTTTTCGGATCCCGTCTTCGGATCGATGACGATCTTTCTGATCGGGCTACTCTGTATCGAGAGAAACACCGTCGCGCCAAAATCGGGGTCGGTGATGAACCCGTGAGCCACCCCCGCTCCCACAGCAACCCCGGTGCGCTCTTGATAGGTTTGCCACTCGGCGCCCCGCGAAAGATGACCGCGGCCGGCCAATATAAAAAACTCACTGTCTATTTTCTGATGGACATGCGGGACATAAGCACCATCGATAATGACGAGTTCCCAGACTCTTCCGCTAAACCAGCCGAGCCTGAAAATATCGAATGCAGCGCCGCTTTTGTCGTCGCCCCGCACCAAATGTTTGACCTTGCCGAATGGACAACCGTCGGAGTTTGTAAAGGGTAAATCGTCGATCGACAAATCGGCAATCCGATCGGCAAATACTCCCTCGGATGCGGAGTGAAAACGGCGATACACCTCCTCCATCAGTTCAAGATCGGGCATTTGCGCGGCCTCCTGCGATATCGCACGTTGGGTAACGGCGGTTACGGCACACCACTCCGGCTCTTTCCGCCGAACAGTAATGGTGCGCGTAATTCGGTACTCAAGAGTTCTACACCCGGATGCCGCATTATAGCTGGATTAGCACGCGCGAGCACGAAACAGCCCAGCACCTTCCGCCGGTTTCGGCGAGGTTAAGCTTCCCTGCGGGTTGCGATCCGCCCGCCCTACAAGCCGTTTCGGTTCGAATGGATGGCGTTATTGAGATGTCGCTCAATAGCCGTTGAGAAAGGCGAGGACTTGGCCGGTCCACTCGGCAGGTTTTTCGAACGGCGGCCAATGGCCGCAATTATTGAGCAGCACGAGGCGCGAGTCGGCAATGTGATTGAGGATCGCGATCGAGACCTCGAACGGCACCATGCGGTCGTAGCGCCCGTGGATCAACAGGACCGGCGCCTGTATGCCGGCGAGGTCGGGAGTGTAGTCGTGCGGCAAGCTGACCGATTGCCGGCGCGCCTCGATGAACTCTTGTGACCAAGTGTGCGCGCGATGGATGTAGTCGACCAGTTCGTCGGTCACCAGACTCTGGTCGTCGATGTGCACCGAGAGATAGTGGCGGATGTTCTCAGGGCTCGGGTCGGCGATCGCTTGCTGGGTCGCGCGGCTGCCCTCCGACGGGCGATTGGCCAAAAGGTAGCGATCACCACCGGTGCCGATATGCGAGCCGCCCATCACGAACTTCGCGACCCGCTCGGGGTAGGTGATGGCCGCCACCATCGCCGACTGCCCACCCTGCGAATTGCCGACCCAGAATGCCCGCTGAATGCCGAGCGCGTCGAGCAGCGCGACCGCGGTCCGAGCCTGGACGGCGTGCACCCCCTCGCGGTAGATGATCGGGCCCGTCCTCGAGAAATTCGGCAGGTCCATCAGGATGCAGCGGAAGTGCATTGAGAGCGCGCCGACCACCTTGTGAAACGTGATCCACGCGGTCGTGCCGGGACCATACGAGTGGAGGAACAACACCGGCTCGCCCGCGCCGACATCGTGGTAGTGCACATTCATGCCGCCGGCGGCGATGGTCTTGGCTGTGTCGGCCTCGGTGAGGCTATTCGATGCAGTAAACGGCATGCTTTCTCCCCGTGATGCCTGTGTGTCGCACTGACCGGTCCGGCGTGACCTGATCACGGTGGCGAACTAGGGTGACCGGTGCGGACTATCGCTCATGCCGGAGGGGGCTCTCCAGCTTCTTCTAGGTCGTAGGTTGACAACAAATGATCGACCATGCCGCGCGCCGCACTCCAATCGAAAGTACGATAGCTATGGCCGGTCGCGACAAAGCGAGCGCCAGCATAAAACATCTCGTACTGGGTATGCCGCGACGCGAACTCCGAGCCGACCGCGTCCCAGGCAGCCTTCAACAGCTTGACCTTGTCCTCGGGAGTAAAATTGGCTGATCGCTGCGTCTTGTGCAGGATCCGCGCTAGCGCGGGATTGGCCCAGTCGCGAAACGACGACGGCAGCATGATCAGCGAGCCGCCGGCTAGATCGCGGATCAGATTTATCAGCCGCGGATAGAGGTCCTGCGTCATGACCTGCGCGGCATAAACCAAATGCCGGTTCGGCAGGTAGAACTCTCCGTGCTGGCTCCCCGACGCCTCCATGCCTGCGAGCATCGCCTCGACCATTCCGGCATTGGCCGCTAGGCCTCCGAGCTGTTCGCGCACCTGCGGCATGTTGGTGGTGCCGATCGCTTCGGTAATTTTGTGGGCAAGACCGACCAGGAATTTCAGCTTCACCGACAGCCGGATCTGCGCCTGATAGTTCTGGAAGATATGGCCCGGCGTGTCATGAAACTGGGCCCGGCACATATCAGTGTCGCGATGCACGAACACCCGGTCCCACGGCACTTTCACATCGTCGAAGTAAAGGAGCGCGTCGTTCTCGTCAAAGCGCGCCGAAAGCGGATTGTCGTAAACCGAAACGGCGTGCGCCTCATAGCTTTTGCGCGAGAGAACGCGCAGCCCCCCGGCGTTCATTGGCAGCGCGCAGGAGAAGGCGAGAGCCTCCTCGCCGATCTTCAGCGGCTGCAAATTGGCGACGAACACCTCGTTGGCCATGATCGAGCTGGTCCCCAGCATTTTGGCGCCACGGATGGTCAATCCGGTGCTGTCTTCGTCGACGATCTGTGCGACCAGTTCCTCGGCCTGGTCGCCCCAATCCTTGGAGCGATCGGCCTGCGGATTGACGATCACATAAGTCAGGAACAAGTCGCTCTGCGTGGCATGGTCGACATAATCGGCCAATGCCTGGGCGCGGGCGGGCCCATGCTTTGCGAAGACATCAAGACCCATGCGCTGGCCGATCACGGCAGAGGCGACATGATCGGGCGAGCGGCCGAGAAAGCCATAACTGAGATATGCCCAGGCCTGGAGCGCCTTCCGCCGCTGCACGAGCTCCTGGTAATTGCGCGGCATCTGCCAGCAGCGGTTTACTCGTCGAGGGCCACCTTCGGGTAGGAACGTCATAAACTCGATGTTCTCGGGGCGCGACTGATAGTCATACAGCAAGCACGCGGTAGCAATCGCATTGCGGTAGCCCGGGTGGGTCGTGACATCGTCGACCCGCTTGCCGTCGAGATAGACGATTCGTCCGTCCTTCAGCGATTGCAGATGTTCTGCCCCGTTCTTGCACTCCATTGCTGTTCCCCCTACGTGTTAGCGCCAAGTAACTTGGATTAAAATCACCGACGGCAAAAGCGGTACATCACAGAGCCCTTCGGCGAACGGACACTGGGTGATCGAAATCGCCTCCTTCACCTCACTCTTGACCCTCAGTTAAAGATGAATGACCGTTCCCTAAAGAGCGGGGAGCGAGTGTACTTTGCTCTATTGTTGTGTATCTTGCCGATTATGTTGGGCAAGAAGCAATGCCAGGAGCCTGCCGGATGGATCATATGAGGTTTGCCGATATTATGCAGCGCGAGCGAGACCGTCTCAATCGCGAACGCGAAGAGATCCTCAATCAGCAAAGGGATCTCGAAAACAAGCTCACTGAGATCAATCACGAGTTCGCGGCGATCGACGCCTATGAGGCGGCGAAGACCGGCAAGGCGGCAGCGCCCAGACGGCAACAACCTAGTTCACGAAGGAGCGGTGCGCCGATCAAGCAATTATCGGTGGACACTGGTGCTCGCCCGCAGACCGGAACCAGGCGGGAAGCCATATTGAAAGTTATTGAGGAAAATCCGAGCGGTCTCAGTCGAGGCGAAATCCTTGAGCGTATAGGTCTCAAGGGGAACAAATCCGCGCAGAAGTCGGTGTCCAATGCCCTCACGGCGCTCACTAAGAGCAACCGGGTCTCCCGGAGAGACGGAAAATACGTGATGGGCGGTTGACGCGCTGCGGCCCCACGAGCGACAGACCCTGATTCCGGCAAGACGGTGCGGCATGCTAGGAGGTGGTCTGACCCGGGTCCTGGCTCACGCGGGATTACGGGGTTCATACCAATGCCAGTCAGTGGAGCCATCGGGGTGAACGGTCCGCAAGAGCCCGGTGGGTTGCGACACTCAGCGGTGGTTATCCCGTTGACGACGCAATATTACGCGATGCCTCATAACGCAGGTCGCCGCTCTCGGCGCCGATTTGTTGGTAATGGGCGCCTCACGGCCACTCTCGCCTACGCGAAATGATACTGGGTGGTGTCACGCGCGAGATTTTGCGAAAGATGAGCGTGCCGATTCTGATGGCCCATTGAGACACCTGTCCGAAAAGCTTTTATCGTCATTGGCAGTGAACCGGTCTGCTTCTTCGAGCGCCTCGCGATCGACAATCCTGATCCGCCGCGTGTCCAGCAGCCGGATCACGCCGCGGCGCTTCAGCTGGGTCAGAGAACGGCTGACAGTCTCAACCGAAAGTGCAAGGTAATCGGCGATATCCTCGCGCGAAATCGGCAGTAGCAGCGGGTTGGTTGGATCTGTGGACAGCCGTTCCGCCATCCTCAGAAGAAAGCACCCGACCTTTGCTTCCGCAGTGGTGCGCCCGAGCGTTAGGATTTGAGTCTGCAAGCGCGCCATCGCCTCGGTAGAGGCTTCTTGAAGCTGTTGTGCGACCCGAACATCGGAAGACGCGAGCGTCTCCAGGCGGGCTCGGGGATAACGAGCAATCACAGTACCGTCGACGACAGCTTCCACGGTAAAGCGATGCCTGCCGCGAGTGCCAAAGCCGAATACGTCATTCGGCAGCAGCAGGTCGACGATCTGCCGTCGGCCGTCAATTCTCAGCGAAAATCGCCGTGCGACGCCAGACACAACTCGGCACCAGCAATCGACCACGCTGTCTTCTTCATAGATTGCTTGGCCGCGACTGTACCGGACCCGCGTCGCCAGTGCTTCGGCACGTTCCAACCAGTTGCGCCCGGGCGCAATACGCTCATGGAGCCAAACCGGCTCGGTGCCGTTCCCGGCGCGCGCATCACAGCTCATCGTACCTCCTTTGCGGGATCTTCCCGCTTTGGGGCAGCCTGACTGTGGACCTCGGAGAAAGGAATTTAGGGGATTTACGTACAGGTAAAACGTGCAACGGGGGGAGCGAAGCGTCTGCTGGAAACGTTTACCTTACCCAGCACGACCTTGACCGGAGGCCTGTGCTGCAATCGCAAAACAGCAGCCGCGCCCCGGCGCCGAACGAACCTCAATGCGGTGCCCAAGACAATCGGCGGCCCGCTTGACAATGAATAGGCCTAGCCCGAGGCCCGCCTCGGGCGCCGGATCAAGCCGGGTAAAAGGTTCGAACAGGTGCACCACCTGGTCTCGCGCGATCCCGGCGCCATTGTCGCGGACCTCGATGCGAATTTCTGCTCCACGTCGGCGGCACCCGACCAAGACATGACCGCCGAATGCGGTGTGCTCGAGCGCATTACGCGCTAGATTTCGAACCATCCCTTCGAGGATCGTCGCGCTGCTGACGATCGTGGCATCGGTGCGAACAAACCGCAGATCGATAGACTTTGCCCGCGCAAGCTCGGCCAGCTCTTGCGCGAGGCGCTGGAACAATGGCTGGAGCGGCACCGATTCCTCCCGAACATGGCCGGACTGTTGCTGAATCCGGAACACGTCCGTGAGCTGATTGAGCCTTGCTGCTAATTCCCGGCTCGCTTGCTGAGCGTGATGGAGAGAGCGCCGCTCTGGGCCGGCGATAAGTTTCTGTGCAAGCAACTCGTGGGAGCCGACAATAACCTGCAAGGGCTGGCGCAGATCGTGGGTGACCATTGCCAGAACCGCTGCGTAGAAATCGTTGGCGCGCGCCAGCTCGGACTCGCGCTGGTCATCGTGGGCCGCAAGGCATCCGATATTTTGCGTTATTGAAAGATTATTGGGCGCTACATTCTCGATTTTCGCAACGGCCTGCATCGAACGCCACTTTTTTGGGTTAGCCCCAGTCGAGCAATATGAAGGGAAAGGTTCGATGATCATCAAGCTTTGCGCCATGACGCGGTTTCCTTTTGGCTCGCGGCTGCGTCCTTTGCCACAGCGAGGTAATGAAATCCGCCCGCGGCTCGATCTGCCTTGAGGATCGTCAATTAGCGCGCAGCGGCTTCTCTGCAAACGATCCGCCAAAACGGCTGGAAGTTGACATCCGTCAAGGTGGCCGGAGCCGCACGACGCCAAAGATGTGGCTTGGGCGGGGCTGGTGCCGGGCTGGTTCTGCCAACCGTTGTAGCGAGGAGAAACCATGAAAGCCGATAGCGATATCAAGCGCGACGTCGAGAATGAGCTTCGAGCGGATCCGCTAGTCGATGCCACCGACATTGCCGTGGCCGTCAAAGACGGGGTCGTGACCCTATCCGGCTTTGTGCGCACTTACGCGGAAAAGCTCGGAGCCGAGGCCGCCGCCAAACGCGTGGCAGGCGTGGTCGGACTAGCGAACGATTTGGAGGTGCGCCTTTCCAGCTCTGACCAGCGGCCGGACCCGGAGATCGCGCGTGACGCCGTTGCCGCGATCCGCAGCCGGTTGCCGGCGAGTGGTGAGCACATCCGCGTGGTTGTCGACAAGGGATGGGTTACGCTCGAAGGCCAGGTCGAGTGGCATTATCAGCGCCAGGAAGCGGAACGCGCCGTGCGCCGGATCAAGGGTGTCAGGGGCGTCGTCAACGCGATATCGATCGCACCGCACGCCACACCGAACGAAGTCCGACAGAAGATCGAAGAAGCTTTTCGCCGCAGCGCTGAAATCGACGCGAGCCGCATCGCGGTGGAAGTCAATGGCGGCGAAGTCGTGCTACGGGGCACCGTCCGGTCCTGGGCTGAACGCCAGGAAGCGGAGCGGGCCGCGTGGGCAGCGCCGGGCGTTACTAAAGTAGAAAATCGGATCACTATCGGCGTGTAGCGCGGCGCCGCCAGGCTTCCAGCCGACGCACCTCAGCATTGGCGGCCATCACGTAACAGCGGCGCGGAGAGCCAACGCGGGGATATTGTCATGGAACTCGAAAAATACACCGATCGCGCCAAGGGATTCTTGCAGTCGGCGCAGAGCTTGGCGCTGCGCAGTGGCCATCAGCGGCTGACCCCGGAGCACCTCTTAAAGGTGCTGCTGGAGGATACTGAGGGGCTGTGCGCCAATCTCATTCGCGCCGCCGGGGGTGACCCGAAGGCGGCGCTAGCCGCGGTCGACGCCGAGCTCGACCGGCTTCCGAAAGTCGAGGGGTCGGGGGCGGGGCAGGTCTACATGTCGCCCGAATTGGCGCGGGTGTTCGAGCAGGCCGAGCAATTGGCGCAGCGCGCCGGCGACAATTATGTCACCGTGGAACGGCTGCTGCTCGCATTGGCCGCGGCCGCCGGTACTGGCGCGGCGAAGGCGCTCGCGGCGGCGCGGGTCGACGCGCAGAGCCTCAACCGCGCGATCGAAGAGGTGCGGAAGGGCCGCAAGGCCGACACCGCCTCGGCCGAGGAAGGCTACGACGCGTTAAAGAAATACACGCGCGACCTGACCGAAGCGGCACGCGACGGCAAGCTCGACCCGGTCATCGGGCGCGACGAGGAGATCCGCCGCACGATCCAGGTCCTGTCGCGGCGCACCAAGAACAACCCGGTATTGATCGGCGAGCCCGGGGTCGGCAAGACGGCGATTGTCGAGGGCCTCGCCCTGCGCATCGTCAATGGCGACGTGCCGGAGAGCTTAAAGAACAAGAAACTGCTGTCGCTCGATCTCGGCGCCTTGTTGGCCGGAGCCAAGTACCGCGGCGAGTTTGAGGAGCGTCTGAAGGCGGTTCTGACCGAAATTACCGCGGGCGCCGGCGAGATCATCTTGTTCATCGACGAATTGCACACGCTTGTCGGCGCCGGCAAGGCGGAAGGCGCGATGGACGCCTCCAACATGCTCAAACCCGCCCTGGCGCGCGGCGAACTGCATTGCGTCGGCGCCACAACCCTCGACGAGTATCGCAAGAATATCGAAAAGGACGCCGCGCTCGAGCGCCGCTTTCAACCGATTTATGTCGGCGAGCCCTCGGTCGAGGACACGATCTCGATCCTGCGCGGGATCAAGGAGAAATACGAGCTTCATCACGGAGTTCGGATCACCGACGCCGCGATCGTCGCCGCTGCGACCCTCGCCAACCGCTACATCACCGACCGGTTTCTGCCCGACAAGGCGATCGACCTGATGGATGAGGCGGCCGCAAGGCTGCGCATGATGATCGACTCGAAGCCCGAGGAATTGGACGAGCTCGACCGCCGCATCGTGCAGCTGAAGATCGAACGCGAGGCGTTGAAGAAGGAGACCGACCCCGGTTCGCGCGATCGCCTGCAAAAGCTCGAACATGAGCTCAGCGAGCTCGAAGAACGATCCGCCGAGCTGACGGCACAGTGGCAGGCCGAAAAGGAAAAGTTGGCCGGCGCGCAGAAGCTCAAGGAACAGCTTGAACAGGCTCGCCTCGAGCTCGAGCAGGCGCAGCGCCGCGGTGACTGGACCCGCGCCGGCGAGCTCGCCTACGGCATCATCCCCGACCTCGAAAAGCGACTCGCCGCGGCCGAAGCTAAAGAGGGCAGCGGGGTCATGGGAGCCGAAGCGGTCACCGCCGAGCACATCGCGGCGGTGGTGTCGCGCTGGACCGGTGTGCCGGTTGAAAAGATGCTCGAAGGTGAGCGGGGCAAGCTTCTCCACATGGAGGAAGCGCTGAAGGCGCGCGTCGTCGGCCAAGACGAGGCGATCGCCGCAGTCTCGCAGGCAGTGCGCCGGGCGCGAGCCGGGCTGCAGGACCCCAACCGGCCGATGGGCTCGTTCCTGTTCCTGGGTCCGACCGGCGTCGGCAAGACCGAGCTGACCAAGGCGCTCGCCGAATTCCTGTTCGACGACGAGCGCGCAATGGTGCGCATCGATATGTCGGAATACATGGAACGGCACTCGGTCGCACGGCTGATCGGCGCGCCGCCGGGCTATGTCGGTTATGAAGAAGGCGGCAGCCTGACCGAGGCGGTGCGACGCCGTCCTTACCAGGTGATCCTGTTCGATGAAGTGGAAAAAGCCCATCCGGACGTATTCAACGTTCTGCTGCAGGTGCTCGACGACGGGCGCCTGACCGACGGCCAGGGCCGCACGGTCGACTTCCGCAACACCCTGATCGTGCTGACCTCAAACCTCGGCAGCGAGTACCTCGCGAGCCTGCCAGAGGGGCAGGCGGTCGATGCGGTGCGGGCTCAGGTCATGGAGGCGGTGCGCGCCGCGTTCCGCCCGGAGTTCCTCAACCGTCTCGACGAAATCCTGCTGTTCCGCCGTCTGTCGCGCGACGACATGGTCGGCATCGTCGACATCCAGCTGCGGCAATTGCAGAAGCTGCTGGATGAGCGAAAGGTGACATTGGAGATCGACCCCGAGGCGAAGAAGTGGCTGGCCAATGCCGGCTACGACCCGGTCTATGGTGCGCGGCCATTAAAGCGGGTGATCCAGCGCGAATTGCAGAACCCGTTGGCCGAGAAGATCCTCGCCGGCGAGATCCGCGACGGCGACACCGTCCGGGTGAGGGCGAGCCCGCTCGGCCTGCTCCTGGAGCCGCCGGAGCACGACGAAGATCTCGAGGCCCAACGCCACGCCGCGCAGTGAACTTAGGTTTGGGAGCCACCGCGTATGAACGAATTCAGCCCAACCGGCGATCAAGATCTACGGCACGCGCGGGTCAGCCGCCTGCTATTCGATCCGCGACTTTCTCCATCGCAGTGATGTCCCGTTTCAATGGATCGATCTGACGAGCGATGAACAGGCCCGCGCCAAGGCACAGGTCTCGGGTCTCGGAGATCGGCGCTTGCCGATCTGCGAATTCCCCGACGGTACGCGGATCGAGCGTGCGACGGTTCGCCAGGTCCTCGAAAAACTCGGCTGGTACAAAAATCCTTCGCGAGAAGAATACGATCTGGCGATCTATGGCGCCGGGCCGGCCGGGTTGAGCGCGGCTGTCTATGGCGCTTCGGAGGGACTGAAGACGGTTGTGATCGAACGCTATGCGGTCGGCGGACAGGCCGGCAGCAGTCCGAAGATCGAGAATTATCTGGGATTTCCGGAAGGCATCAGCGGCGCGGACCTCGCCGAGCGCGCCCGCGAGCAAGCGTGCCGGTTCGGCGCGGAAATTTTGGTCGCCCGTGCCGGTATCCGCGGCGAAGTCGTCGCCGGCAAGGGGATCGGCTACCTCGATGATGGGACAAAGATCATCGCTCGCGCGTCGGTCTGCGCCACTGGGGTCGATTACCGCAAACTCGGCCTGCCGAACGAGGATCGCTTGTTCGGAGCGGGCGTCTATTACGGCGCCGGGGCCAGTGAGGCTATGCTGTGCAGTCGTCAGGAGGTGTATCTGGTGGGCGGCGGCAATTCTGCCGGCCAGGCGGCGCTGCACTTTGCGCGCTATGCGGCGCGGGTGAACATGGTGGTGCGCGACGATTCGCTAAAGGCTTACATGTCCGATTATCTGATCGATCGGATTCGCGACGAGCCGAAGGTCAATGTGCTGACAAACACCGAGGTCACGGCACTGCACGGAGACCGCACGTTGCAGGCGATCACTCTCAGAAACAACAAGACCGGCAAGGAATGGACAGCGCAGACGAGTTGGCTCTTTCTCTGCCTCGGGGGCGCGCCGCAGACGCAATGGGCGGCGGAAGCGGGCGTCCTCTGCGATAGCGGCGGTTATATAATCACCGGGCCGGATCTGCTGAGGAACGGCAAACGCCCCGCGAACTGGTCACTCGATCGCGACCCCCTCGACATGGAAACGAGCCTGCCGGGGGTTTTCGCCGCCGGGGACGTGCGGCAGGGCTCGATCAAACGTTGCGCCTCAGCAGTCGGCGAGGGGGCCAGGACGGTCGCCTCCGTCCACCGCTATCTGGCGGACGGGTAATCGGACGGTCTTGTGGCCGCAAATCAGCTGGAGGCGCGCAACACATCGGAAACGTTCCCCCGATCTCACCCTCCGGAATGATTGGTGCAAAGAACTGGGACTACTTTCCGGACCACCAGCTCCTGGCGGACGCCTTACTTTTCCGCTGACTCGCGACTGTGGCTGCGATAATCCCTCGGTGATAAGCCGAAGGCCGCTTTGAACCGCCGGCCAAAATGGGTCATGTCAGAAAATCCCCAGCCGTAGGCGATTTCGCTGATCGTCCGATGGCGTTGCAGTGGGTCATCCAGCGCTCGTCGGCAACGGGCCAGACGTCTTTCTTGAATGAGCCGCGTGATCGAAGTGCCCTCTTGTGCGAGTACGGCATTCGCATATCGAACACTAACTCCGGCGGCAACAGCAACCGCTTCCGCGTCCAGAGCCGGGTCGGCAAGCCGCGCTTCAACCGCAGTGCGAAGGTTCAACAAGGCGAGCGATCGGGCGGATGATACCCGAGGCACGGCACCCTCGATCGCCTTCGCAAACGACATGGCAATTTGGTCAAGCACCTGATCCGCGATCATCTCTCCCGCCGCGGCGCCTAACGTGCCGGCATGGGCCGGCAGCATGGCTAGAGAAATTGATAAAAAACTGTTTTCAGCCGCGATCGGTCTGATGCGACGAGCGATCATCTGTCGCGTCTTGCCAATGCGCGCCTCGAGCCGGCGTCGCGGAATTTTTAGAACGAGTAGCTTCGAACCCGAGAAAAATCTTCCGCTGTAAGGCAGCAGTGGATCGAGCAGCGTAATATCGTCGCTCTCCAGAACGACCTCACGGCTGTTCTGCTCCAACATAACCTGTCCGGCCATTTGGCGGCAGACGAAGAGCTCGTCGGTGGTGGCACGGGGCTTTGAAATGTCCATCGGCGAATTCTCAAAAAGAACAAGCCCGAGGTCACCCAAAGTTCCCCACTGAAGCTCAGCTTCAAAGGTTTCCCGACATTCAGGTCGGGAAACGTGGTCGACGATCATCTTACAGGCAAGGCTGTGCCAGTAATCGAAGCGATCTCGTGGATGAATATTGCCCGTCGAAAAGAGCGTCTGCACAACAACCTCCGGGTCTGGCAGTCGAGAAATAGGGCCTGATCGGCCGATTCAACAGTGAGTCAGCACCAAATATAGCAAGACTGGGAAATGTTTGCTTGGAGTGGCGCCACAATGTCTGATCCACAAGGCCGGGTCGCCCTGATGTTGTGCGAAAGCATCCTTCACGTACTCGTCGAGGAGAATGTCATAACCAAAGAGAAGGCGCTCGACGCGATCAACACGGTTGCCGACCTGACGCGCGAGATGGCCAGGGGCAACCCGACCGCGAGCCCCCACATTGCGGCGGATCTCATCCGTTCGATCAGCGAGAGCTTCGCGCTCAAGGACTAGCTTTCATTCACCGGATCGTCCGCCGTGTCGGCGCGGCGTTCGAGATCATTGATATAGCGGATGACCCCGGCCGGCGTGCTGTTCAAGTGCAGATAAGCCGGCGTAAGCCCGGCGATCGCTTGCAGCCTCGCAAAGTCGGCGACGGTAAGCCGCCGCTGCTGCAGTTTGATCAATTGGTCCTGCCGGAACCGCTGCAGGACGCGGTTGACGTGCACGGCAGTCAGCCCCAAAGCGTCGCCGAGATCGGTCTGCGTCAACGGCAGCCGAATCGTGTGGTCCTCGGCCATTTGGATCGCCCGTTGCCGCCAGACCAACTCGCATAGCAAATAGGCAACTCGACCGCGCGCGTTGCGCCGTCCGAGGGCGACAATCCGCTCGCGCGCCATCGCCGCCTCCTGCATCGTGCACCACCACAAAGCGGCACCCAGACGAGGGCGGTTTGTAGCAATGTCGACCACGATATCGCGCTCGATTGCGGCGATGCGCGTCGACATGATCGCACCGATCGAATGGTCCATCGCCTCCAGCAGAAAAGCGTGCAACTCGGAGAAATCGCCGGGGATCAGAAAGCTCAGGATTTGTCGCCGGCCGTCCGGTAAGAGGCGATAGCGGCATGCCATCCCTCGGGTGACGACAAAGGCCGAGCGCGGGGCGGCGCCCTCATCGAAGATAATCTGTCCATGCCTAAACCGCTCCTCACGCGCGCACAGCGTCTCGAGAAAATCCAGTTCCCCGCTGGAGAGCGGCATGAATTGCAAAAGTTTTGCTGCGAGCGGGTTGCCGGCCCGTCCATTAGTCCTGAGCATTTTGCCCCGTGACCCCGACCGGGTTAGGCAGTTCGGTGCCGGCGCAACCCAACCCGAGTACTCCCCTGAGCGCTAGGCACTCAACCACGCGATTGCTGCTGAGGCCATCTATCAGACACCGCGAAGCCGGCGCACTAAACTGGATTAACTTTTTAAGCGTGTACCGATTGTACGGTGTTATTTATTATCCTTTTCCCGCATTTGGGGTGGGGTTCACGGCTTGGCTAGCCCACGCAAGCGGTTAATAGACTGAGCCTCAGCTCTCAATAGACGTTTACAGCTAAATGTATTATCGCCCGATAGACGCGGTTATGGTGTCCTTAAAATAGTCTTATTAGCATACTCTCCAACGACTTATAGGTAATTTCCTAATTTAGATCAGTATAAAGTGCCTAATTTTAGTTTTTGACCGATATGTCTGTGGGCTATAATGTCGGCAAAGTTATGATAACCCTAAGAGTCTCTTCGGAACCTTTGCGCGGTGACGACGTTCCCGGCGCGAAGTCAATTGTCTCGTATCCCACGCGCAGGAGACCCGGATGGCGATTGGTGATGCCGGTCGCGCCGGCGATCCCCCTGTCGGATACAAATCGCCTTGGACCGAAGTCGCAAGCGGGGCAGACAGGGCCGGGGAAGATCGCGGCACTAGGATTACCGGCGTGCCGGAGCGACTTAATGTCGAACTGGAGCTGCGCCAGCTGGCCGCTATCGTTGCATTCTCAGACGACGCCATCATCAGCACGAGTTTGGACGGCACTGTCACAACGTGGAATCGGGCGGCCGAAGCGATCTTTGGCTATCGACCCGAGGACGTAATCGGGAAACCCGTCTTCGTGTTGGCCGCGGCAGGCCGCGAGGATGAGATGCCGCGGATGCTCGATCGGATCAAGAACGGGGAGCGGATCGAGCATTACGAAACGAGCAGGCGGTGCAAGGACGGCCGTGAGGTGGCCGTCTCTCTAACTATCTCGCCGATCTGCGATGCCAATGGCTGGATCGTCGGGGCCTCCAAGATCGCCCGCGACATCACCGACCGAAAACGGGCTGAAGCCAACCTGCTACATCTAACGGAAAATCTCGAGAGGCGTGTTGCCGAGCGAACCGCAGAGCTTGAGCAGGCGAACCTTCGGCTGCGGGCCGAGATCGCCGAACGAGAGGAGGCCGATGCACGCCTGCAGGAATCGCAATCTGAGCTTTTTCACGCGGCGCGTCTGAGCGCGGTTGGACAGATGGCCGGTGCGTTGGCGCATGAGCTGAACCAGCCGCTCGCCGCTGCGGCCAATTTTGTCAACGCCGCCCGCCGTCTGCTCGCAAGCGGAGAGCGCACCCGGATCGAGACCGTTTCCGAAGTGATGGCGGAAGCGGCCGCGGAGGTATTGCGCGCTGGCCAGATCATTCGGCGGTTGCGGGCATTTGTCACCGTTGGTGGGACGGAACGGCAGCCCGAAAGCCTTCCCGCATTGATCGAAGAGGCGAGCGCGCTGGCGTTGACCGGGGCACCGGCCTCCGGTGTCCAGGCTTTCTTTCGCTTCGACCCAAGGGCGGCGCGAGTTTTCGTCAATCGGGTCGAGATCCAGCAGGTTCTTGTCAATCTGATACGCAACGCGCTCGAGGCGATGGGAGAAGGCGCGCGACGCGAGCTGGAAATAACAGCGGCTTTGCTCGATGAGGGAACCATCGAAATCGCGGTCGCCGACAGTGGACCGGGTCTCGCCAAGGAAGTCAGCACTCGCCTCTTCGATCCGTTTTTTTCGACGAAATCCAATGGCATGGGCCTTGGCCTCTCGATTTGCCGGTCAATCATCGAGGCGCATGGGGGGCGGCTGAGAGGCGAGCCAAACCCAGGCGGCGGGACAGTATTTCGGTTCACCCTCCCCTCGGTTCCAAAGGGATGAGCGCGATGAGCAACGAGCGCATTGTCCACGTCGTCGAGGACGACGCGGCGGTCCGCCGTTCGCTCGAACGGCTGCTGGACTCCGCCGGCCTCACTCCCGTCCTTTACGAAAGCGCTGTTAGTTTTCTCGGCGCGGCACAAGGCGCGGCACAAGGACTGTCACTGGGATGTGTTCTGTTGGATGTCCGGATGCCGGACATGGATGGCCTCGAGCTCCAGACCCGGCTTAATCGCCTTGGCTTTTCGCTGCCGATAATCGTCATGACTGGGCACGGCGATGTGCAGACCGCCGTGCGGGCGATGAAGGCCGGCGCCCACGATTTCATCGAAAAGCCGTTTGACGATGAGCACCTGCTCGCCGCAATCGACCAGGCTCTGGCGCTTTCCGGGCCGGGGTCTCGCGAGCGGGAAACGGCAGAAGCGCTCGACAAGATCGCCACTCTGAGCCCGCGTGAGCGCGACGTCCTCGATGGGCTCGTGGCGGGCAAGCCAAACAAGGTGATCGCTTACGATCTCGGCATCAGCGTGCGGACCGTCGAAGTGCACCGCGCCCGCATGCTGGAGCGGCTCGGAACCCGAAGCACCGCCGAAGCCATTCGGGTGGCGGTGATGGGGACCCTAGCGGTCAACGGCCGGCCGGACCCATAGCGCGGGCGATGCACGCCACCGCTTGCATGCGAGGGAAAAAGTGAACGACACGTTCCGTCGGTCAAACGGCCTCCACGAGGTCAAAAGTATCGATGATTCCGAAAATTACCGGCTTGATGATGCCGAATGGCTCGAGCGTGAGCTCGACAAAGCAAGCGCCGGACGCGAATCCGATCTGATGCGCCTGTTGCTGTCGCGGGTAACCCTGAACAACATGTTCCAGTTTAGCGCCCTGCTCGATGCGGAAGGGACGATGTGGGACGTCAACCACGCCGCTCTGCAGGGTGCCGGCCAAACACGCGGCGACATCCACGGAAAGCCCTTTTGGGAGGCTCGCTGGTGGCAAACATCGGTCGAGACTAGGGCGCAACTGCAGTCTGCAATCGGACGCGCCGCGGCGGGGGAGTTCGTTCGCTACGATGTCGATATCCTCGGGCGTGCAAGCGGCAGCGAATTGATCACGATCGACTTCGACATCGCGCCGGTTAGAGACCGCAACGGCAACGTCCGGTTCCTGATCTGTGAAGGCCGCGATGTCACCGAGCAGCGACGGCTCGAGGGCGAAGTCCGTCGACAAAAGGAGGAGCTCGCCAAGCTCGATGAGTTGAAGACGCAATTTTTCGCCAATGTCAGCCATGAGTTTCGTACCCCGCTCACGTTGATGCTGGGTCCGATCGCCGACGCACTGACCGATGCCGAGGAACCGCTCGGGCCGCGTCAGCGCGAACGCATCGTACTGATGCAGCGCAATGGATTTCGGCTGTTGAAGCTTGTTAACACGCTGCTCGATTTCTCCCGCATCGAGGCCGGCCGCATGCAGGCCGTCTACCAGCCGAGCGATCTGGCGGCACTAACCGCCGATCTCGCCAGCAGCTTTCGTGCGGGGATGGAAAAAGCAGGACTGCGGTTTACTATTGACTGCCCGCCGCTCCCGGAGCCCGTCTGGGTCGACCGCGACATGTGGGAGAAAATCGTCCTCAACCTGCTGTCGAACGCCTTCAAGTTTACCCTGGAGGGGGAGGTCGAGGTCCGGTTGCGGGCGGTTGACGGCAAGGCCGAACTTTCGGTCCGCGACACTGGGGTCGGTATCCCCGAGCCGGAGCTACCTCATATTTTTGACCGCTTTCACCGTGTCGAGGCCTCGCGGGGGCGCAGCTACGAGGGCTCCGGGATCGGGTTGGCATTGGTGCAGGAGCTGACCAGATTGCTTTATGGGTCGATCCGTGTCGAGAGCACGATCGGCAAAGGCAGCGAATTCGTCGTTTCGCTTCTGTTCGGCACGGGCCACCTGCCCACCGCGCGCATCGCCGCATCGGCGCCGCCCTCCTCGACCGCGAGCAGGGCGACCGCCTATGTCGAGGAGGCGCTTCGTTGGTTGCCGGGCGATGACGAGGTCTTGCCGTCGGGACCCCAGCCGCCGCGAGAGATCGGCGGTGCCGACGCCTCCGCCGCCGCGCCCCGAGATGACCGCCCGCGCCGCGTCGTTATCGCCGATGACAATGCCGACATGCGCGATTACCTGCGACGCTTGTTGGCGGATGCCGGGTACGAGATCGAAGCCGCAGCGGACGGACGCGCGGCGTTGGCAGCGGCGCGCCGCGAGCCGCCGGATCTGATCCTGAGTGACGTGATGATGCCGGACTTTGACGGATTTGCCCTGCTGCGCGCGATCCGCGCCGATCCGGTAACGGTGACAGTGCCCTTTCTGCTGCTGTCGGCGCGGGCCGGCGAGGAAGCGCGGGTCGAAGGTCTCGACGCCGGTGCGGACGATTATCTCGTCAAACCGTTCACGGCGCGCGAACTGCTCTCCCGTATCGGTGCCAACATCGCACTCGCGCGGATGCGTCGCGAGGTCGCCGAAAGGGAGCAGGATCTCCGCCGACAGATCGAGGAGATTCTCGATCGTGTCTCCGATGCGTTTTACGCCGTCGACCGTGAATTACGGCTGATCTACGCGAACCAGCGTCTGGAAGAGCTGGTCCGGAGACCGCGCGCCGAGCTGGTCGGGCGACCGATCGAAGAGGTCTTTCCGGATGAACCCGATGGGGAAAATCACCGCCGCCGCTTTGCGGCCATCGGGGGTGCGTTGTCGGGGCGGTTCGAATCCTTCTCCCAAGCGCTCGGCGAGTGGATCGAGGGAAGCATCTATCGCAGCGACACCGGCTATTCGGTTTATATTCGCGACGTCACCAACCGCAAGCGTGTCGAAGAGGAGCTTCGCGGCGCGAAGGCGCAAGCCGAAGCAGCAGCTCTGGCGCGGTGCGAGTTCCTTGTCGCCGCAGCCCACAATTTGCGCCAGCCGCTGGACCTCGCCATTAACGACATGCTGACGGTCACACCTGGCGATATCGACGATCGGCAGGCGCTGACACGGGCGCAGCGCGCCGCCGGCCGGCTCAGAAGCGCCCTCGACAAATTGGCCGAATTGGCGCAGCTCGACAGCGGTCAGCGCGAGCCGCAGTGCCAAATCTTTGCACTGCGTGAGGTGCTGGAGCAGATCAGCGCAACTTGGTCACCGCTCGCCCAAGCGCGACAAATCATCCTCGAAATTCCCGAGCCGCGCTATCTCGTCCACTCCGACCCTGAGATGCTCTCTGAAGTGCTGCACCACCTCGTCGGCAATGCGATCGGTAACACCGAGCGGGGCCGGGTGTGGATCGAATGCCGCCGTCGAGATCGGGTTCTCGTGATCGAGGTGCACGACACGGGCCGGGGCATACCTGACGCCGAACTCAACAACATTTTCAAGGAGTTCCATCAGCTTCAGCCGTCGACCAGCGAGGGCATGGGTCTCGGTCTGCCGATCGTCAGGAGGATCACCGATCTGCTGGGGTATCCGATCGCAGTCCGCTCGGTGTTGAACGAGGGATCGTGCTTTCAGATTGAGGTTCCGATCGGGTACTGGCGGCATCTGGCGTCCACCGGCTACAACGCCGCAGCATTATGAATTCTGCGTCCTCTCTCCAGTCGAGTCGGGCTCTCTAAATCTAACTTTGCGTATTGAGTTTCGTGTCGGCTTGTCGTGCTCATTTTTGGTTTTGCCAATGTGCCTGACGCACTCAAGCGCCGGGCTTTTCGACTGCATCGGGTTTCCGCTATTCCGGGCGTCAACGAGGTAGCCGGTCTCGACAAAAGAAGAGCCCCCGCCCGTCCAGCAGGCGGGGGCAAGTTTGGGGGAGGAATCGCGTAGACGCGACCGTCACCATATTGTCGATTCGGCGATTGCCGGCATTGACGCCAGTCAAATTTTGCATTTGATTTTTCGCCGGTGCTTACTGGCTCGTCTGCGGGATGACGTGACAGTGGGCAGTGGACTTTCTTAAACAGTTCAAGATGGCGCAGGTCGATCGTGGCCAGGTCCTGCGGTGGAATTGATGGCTGTCAATGACGCGTCGGCTCAGCTGATGTCTGTTTTGCGGAGCGGCGTTCCGCCGAAATGCCGGCATGTCGGCACGGCGCCCCCGCAGCAAACCAGCCTTCAACCCCGGCGAGGTGATCAGGATATGTCAAGCAATCGCGCAGTTACGTTCGCGGGACCGCATCGGATGGAGATCCAGGATAGGGGATATCCCAAGCTTGCGGACCCCAAGGGCAGAAAGATCGACCATGCCGTCATTCTCAAGCTTGTGACGACGAATATCTGCGGCAGTGATCTGCATATTTACAACGGCCGCTTTGCCGCTCCCACAGGAATGGTGATGGGTCACGAGAACACCGGCGAGGTGGTCGAGGTTGGCGCCCACGTCGAATATATCCGGAAAGGCGATATCTGTTCGGTTCCGTTCAATGTCGCCTGCGGCACCTGCCGCAACTGCAAGGAGCGGCATACCGATGTCTGCCTGCGCGCCAACGAGGAATTAGGATATTGCGGCGCCTATGGCTTTAATCTCGGCGGATGGCAGGGCGGTCAGGCCGAATACATGATGGTGCCGTGGGCCGACTTCCAGCTGCTGAAATTCCCCGACAGAGATCAGGCGCTCGAAAAGATCCGGGACCTCACCTTATTGTCCGATATTCTGCCGACCGGGTTTCATGGCTGCATGGAAGCGCGCGTGCGCCCGGGTTCGACCGTGTATATCGCCGGTGCCGGGCCGGTCGGCCGTTGCGCCGCAGCCAGCGCCCATCTGCTCGGCGCATCCTGCATCATCGTCGGCGACAGCAACCAAGAGCGGCTCGATCTCGTGAAAAAGGCTGGCTACGAAGTGGTGGACACATCGAGCGAGACGCCGGTTCCGGATCAGATCGCGACCATTCTTGGCCAGCGCTGGGTCGATTCCGGCATCGACTGTGTCGGGCTCGAATGCCACGGCTATGGGCCGCACGGAAACCAGAACGAGGAAGAAGCAGTCATCAACATGCTGATGGAAGTGGTGAAGCCGGCGGGAGCGATCGGCATCCCGGGCGTCTACACCGATCAGGATCCCGGCGCGCCGACCCCGCTCAATAAAGAAGGAAAAATGGGCTGGGCCTTCCCCAAGGCTTGGGTCAAGTCGCCATCGTTCACGGCCGGCCAATGCCCGGTCATGCGCTACAACCGCGATCTGATGATGGCGATCCTTTGGGACCGGATGCCGTATCTGACCCCGCTTTTGAATACCGAGATCATCCCGCTCGAAAAGGCGCCCGAAGCCTACAAAGTCTTCCATGATGGCTCGCCCAAGAAATACGTCATCGATCCGCACAATGTCACAAAGTTGGCGAGGTGATCCGCGGCGGAACGTTGCGCGGGCGCCTGCCGCGGGCACTGCCCGCCCCTCGCATCGCCTTGAAACAGAGATCTCTCAGACGAGAGGGCAAGATGGCTGATCCGCATCTAAGATTTATTCGCGACGTCACTCCGAGCGCCGAGGGCTGCGAGGATTGCCTGAGGATCGGCAGCTTGTGGGTGCATTTGCGGATATGCCTGACCTGCGGGCATGTCGGCTGCTGCGACTCCTCGCCAAATCGGCATGCGCGACAGCATTTCCACGCAACCGATCATCCAATAATTCAGTCTTTCGAACCGGGCGAGGATTGGCGCTGGTGCTATGTGCACGAGGCGATGGTCTGAGAGCGAACGGACAATCTGCGGCCGCTGTTTTGCAAAAAACCCCGCCCGTCGACCGGGCGGGGTTGAGTTTGGGTGAAGAAAGCGCGTGACAGAACGACGATGGCTACGCTAACGGCTCAGCGCTCCCGAGCTCATTGACGCCGGTCAAATTTTCGTCTGATTTTCTCTATGGGCTGACGATGATCCGGTTGTCCACTTTGGAGACACCTGGCGTGGCCCAAGCAGCCCGTTCCGCCTCCTGCCGTTCCGCCCAGGACCGTACTGTGCCCTTTAAGATGACCTCACCGCCAGTTGCCTCGACTGTGACGCGGTTGGCGTCGATCAGAGCGCTGCGCCGAAATGCCTCTTCGATCCGTTGCCTGATTTCCGCCGGCGATGGCGCGGTCTTCGGCTTCAGGCGGATCAAATTGCTGACGCCCTTGACCCCCTTGATCCAGCGGATGGCATTCTCGGCGTATTGGCGCTGGTAGTTCCACTCGACCTCGCCCTCGAGCGTCACCCAGCCGTCCTTGACGACCGCTTTGATATTTTCCCAAGATTGGGGCAGCCAGATCTTGAGCTCTGCAATGACGTCGCGGGCGATGTCGGGATCCGGCCGCTGATCGACCCCTGAGAAGCGCACCTCAATATCGTTCGCCACGCCAACGACCCCCGCGACGCGCTTCACTACCCGCTCGGCAGCCAATTTTTGTGCGTAGGTGGTCACAAAGCCGGTCAATGTGACCACACCATCTTTTACCGCCACTGCGATGTCGTCGGCGTGGACGTTGGGATCCCATCTCAGTTCGTCTTCGACGTCGCGTTTGATCTCTTCGTCGGATCTCATATTGCCTCCTGATGCGTGATGGCTCGGATGTCGTTCCTCGGGGTTGTCCATCAGCGGGCGACCCGAGGACTTGCCGTCGGCTATCACGATCCCGTTCAGTGCCGCTTTGACCGCCGTCAATTTTGCCGGGTTTGCTCTCCGAGGCGGCGAATTAGCACGAAGCAGGCGGCGGGGTTCGCTTCAGGTAGAGGCTGACGACCGGCCAAGCCCCGGCCTCGATCTCGGCGAGTGGCCGCAGCCGCTCGGATGTGAGTAGCTGATGTGGTGTCGTTGGTCGGCCTCCGCAGCTTGGCCAGGATCCGGTCACGGACCTTCCGGGTAGGTGGTCATGCGAGTTGACCGGTAGAGCCAGGATGGTCATCACGCCTTTTCCGGTTTGCCCACCGCTTTCAGGCGCTTGTTGATGATGGCGCCGGCAACATCAGCGGCGCGCGCAGCTTGATGATCTGTGAAACGCCATCGGCGTCGATCACCTCGAAGCTCAGCAAGCCGCCCACGCCCGAAGCCGCGTACAGCTCTCGCGGTTTCGGGATCAAGTGATCCAGGCCATCGAGAGACGACTGCACTGACCCTCCAAGGGTCAGGCCAGCTGAACTTGACGGCCGTCAACGCGGCCTTGCTTGATCGCCCGTAACGGTGGGGTTGAGCAATTTCGGACCGGAGTGGTAAACATTTAGTTGATCTTCAGACCCGTGTTCTGTAAAGACTTAATACATTGTTTAACTTAGATGTGACAGATTGGCGACATCTGGTGCTGGCTATTTCAGCGGCCATCGGCTGTATCGGTCTTCGCTTCGCCACCCTCGGCAAGTTGCCGGCGCAACTCAGTCTTTAGCACCTTGCCGTAGTTGTTTTTCGGCAGTGCATCGACAAAGCGGTAGTGGCGCGGCCGCTTGAAACGGGCGATGTGGTCGAGGCAAAGCCGATCCAGAGCTTGTGGTGAAAGCGCTGCGCCGGGGCGGGCAACGACAAACGCCACGACTTCCTCGCCCCACTCGGGATGCGCGCGGCCTACGACCGAAACCTCGATGAGATCGGGATGGCGCAGCAACACCTCCTCGATCTCGCGCGGGTAGATGTTGCTGCCACCGCTGATGATCATGTCCTTTGAGCGGTCGCGCAGGGTCAGAAAACCCTCCTCGTCAAGGCTGCCGAGATCACCCGTGTGCAGCCAGCCGCCGCGTAATGCCTCGGCATTGGCCTCGGGGTTGCGCCAATAACCTTCCATGACGCAGTCACTGCGGGTAACGACCTCACCGGTCTCGCCCGCTGTCAATTTGCGGTCGTTCTCGTCAACCACTTTGACCAGCACGCCGGTCCGCGGCACGCCGCAGGAGCCGAGGCGATCCGATCTACCGGCTTCCTTGGCTTGCGCATGCATGCGCTTGGATAGCCCTGTGATCGTCATTGGCGACTCGCCCTGGCCATAAAGCTGGTACAGCCGGGGGCCAAACAAATCCAAGGCGCGTTCGAGATCGGCGACATACATTGGGCCGCCGCCATAGCAGATCGTCCGTAGATTGTGCCAATCGGCATTGGCGACCGCGGGGGCTTGCACAAGGCGGGTCAGCATCGTTGGCGCGGCGAACATCGACAGCCGCGAATAACGCGAGACCGCGTCGATCACGGCATCGACATCGAAATGCGGCAACACCACCTGATGGCCGCCGCGCAGTATATGCGGCAATGCGTAAAGACCGGCGCCATGTGACAGCGGCGCGGCGTGCAGATTTGTGTCGCGCTCATCGACGCTATCGATATCGGCATAGTAGCAATGGCTCATGAACAGCAGGTTGCGGTGGCTCAGTGCTGCACCCTTGGGTCGGCCGGTCGTGCCGCTGGTGTAAAACAGCCACGCAAGGTCGGTCGGACTGCCGACAGCGGGATCGACAGGCTCGCCGGTAAGAAGGCGGGCGTAATCGCTGCTGTCGGTCGCGATAATTGGCGCTTGGCTCTCGAGCGGCATCAGCATCTCGGCAAGCCCTGACGTTGCAACGATCAGCCGAGAACCCGAATCTTGCAGAATGTATTCCGCCTCGCGGAGATGCAGCCGAGCATTGACCGGGACGGCACAGAGACCGGCTGCCCAGCAGGCAAACAGCATTTCGAGAAACTCGGCGCAATTCTCCATGAACAGCATGACCCGGTCTCCGGGTTCGAGACCGCGTGCCGATAACCCGCCCGCAGCACATCCAATGCGACTGGCAAGTTCGGCGTAGTTCCAGGCGTGGCGGTTGTCGCTCACTGCGGGCTGTGCCGGGAGCCGGCGGGCGACATCGAACAGCAGCAGCGCCAGGTTCATTGATCTCTCCCCACGAACGGCTTTTTCCGTTTTCGGACACTAAAGTTCGCCGGGCGGCGCTCCAGTGCGCGCGGTCGCTTACAACGCCGCCCCGGCGGGGATTAGCGTATACGCGGCAGATGGCTATTGCTCGCCCGCTTTCAGCGCCAGCAGATCCACCAGGAAGCGGTCGCGCTGTGCTTCCAAATCGGCGATGCCGCGCCCGGCCACTTCGTCGGCGATGCCTTTGGCGAGGCGCTCTCGTAATTCCGCCGTCAGCAGAGGATCACCCAAGCTTTCCCACCAGCTCGCCATCGGGCCGGCGAATTGATTGAGGAAGTGATCGATGCCGCCGACCCCGCCGGCGAGGTGAAATGTCAAATGCGGCCCCATCGGATGAAGCGGGAGCTTTTTCGTGCGATCGAGGAGCCGGTTCTGCCACAGCCCGGAGATCACCAGCACGTCAGCCTCGCCGATGCCATCTCTAAACTCTCGAGGTCGCGGACTGCAAAGCTGTTAATACCGGTGTCGAGCGCCGCAAACCGCTCGTGCAGATGATAGGCGACGTTGGCGAAGCAAATGACGATTTATCGGCTGGAGGGATCATGGCGCATAACACTCAGTGCAGCTGGTGCGCCCGGCTGGAGAAGCGGTCGCGCCCCCGGCCGATCTCGGGACAAAGGACAAAGCATGAGCAATCCTGCCTTCAAATTCGATCATGTTCACATTATCAGCCAAGATCCGGAAGTCTCGGCAAAGTGGTATGTCGAGATGTTCGGGGCCACGATTGCCGCCAACACGATGGCGCGCGGCGCTCCGCAGATCTTTATCGATCTCGGCGGTGTGACGATCCTCATTCGCGGCCGACGACCCGGCGAGAATCCAGTCGCTGCCAGGCCGATCCGGCAATTCGGTGATTTTTCGAGCCATGACGCGCGCGGGATCGACCATTTTGGTTTCATGTATCGGGGTGACCTTCGAGCGTTCTGCGACGAACTGCGGGCCAAGGGTGTCGCGTTTCCGGTTGAGTTGAAGAAGGGGGTCGGCGGCAGCCTGTTATGCTATGTCGCAGCCCCCGACGGTGTCAGCATCGAGCTGATGCAGTGTTGACCGAAAGACCGGGCTCATTCGTTAACGCCACTAGACCGAAGCGTGACCGCGGGCATAGCCGATTAACCCGGAGAACGTGATGTCGGAACATATTCGGCTGATCGCGTTTTTGATGATGCTGGTGCTGTTTGGGTGTACCCAGAGCCAGACTCAACACCCGCTGTATTCGCCCGAGAACAGCGGACAGATTCCGGAACATGGCGGTGGCGATGGTGGAGGCGGCAGCGGGAGCATGTAGCCCGGGTTTGTACTAAGAACGGAAGATCGTATGGACGCCCTATCCAGTCCATCCGGATTGGGCTTTCGCCCTTACGGCTCCATATGCCGCGCATGTGCAACGATTTTGGTAACCGCATTCCCTACGACGACCTACCTGCGGGCGTTCAGCCAAATCCGCGCCCCCTTGGGGGGATATTTCCAAACCGAAAATTGAGGCGAAGTACCCTCAGATTTCGACCTGGGCGCCGAGTTCTATGACTTGATCGGCGGGAATGCGGAAAAACTCGGGGGTGCGGGTGGCGAGGCGGCTGAGCAGCACATAGAGATGCTCGCGCCATCGCGCCATTCCCGGCCGCGGTGTCGATTTGACGTTGGCGCGTCCCACGAAATAGGAGATTTCGCCGAGAGCGAGGTCAACCCCGGGGATTTCGGCGCGCTGTAATTCCCGCGGCACGTTCGGCGTCTGAGCGAACCCGAAATGTGCATCGATCTGCCAAAAGCCGTGGCCGAGATCGCGCCACTTGATCCGCTCCGGGCCTGGAACCAGCGGAACATTGTCGGTGGTGACCCGAACAAGGAATACCGTCCGGTGCAGAACCTTGTTGTGCTTGAGATTTAGCACGAGAGTTGGCGGCACGTGCTCCCTATGGGTAGAGAGAAAGACCGCGGTGCCGGAGACGCGGGCCTCGGGAATCTCCTCACAAGTGGCGAGGAAATTAGCAAGCGGCTTCGTCGCGCTCGCGAGCTGCGCCAGCACCAATCGGCGGCCGGTGCGCCAGGTGCTCATGATCGTAAACATGACGAGCCCGATCACCAACGGGAACCAGGCGCCGGTCGGGATCTTCATTGAGTTCGAGCCGAACAGCGCGAGATCGATGGTCATGATCGGTACCAGCACGATGCCGATCATCGGCCAGCGCCAGCGCCAGATGCCGCGCATCACGGCGGCGGCGAGAACCGTCGTCAGCGCCATCGTCCCGGTGACGGCAAAGCCGTAGGCCGAGGCAAGGGCGCTCGAGCTCCCAAAGCTCACGACCAGCGCGAGTACGGCGGCCAGCAACAGCCAGTTGACCTGTGGGATGTAGATTTGACCGCGCGCTTGGGTCGAAGTCTGAAAGACGTCGAGCTGCGGCATCAGCCCGAGCTGGATCGCCTGGCGCGTCAGCGAGAAGGAGCCGGAAATCACTGCCTGCGACGCAATAACCGTCGCCGCCGTTGACAGCAATACGAGCGGCATCAGTCCCCACCCCGGCACCAAGCGAAAGAACGGGTTCTCGATCGCGGTCTTGTCGCCGAGGATCAAGGCGCCTTGTCCAAAATAATTCAGCACCAGAGCGGGCAGGACCAGCCCAAACCAGGCGAGCCTGATCGAGAACCGGCCGAAATGACCCATATCGGCGTAGAGCGCTTCACCACCGGTGATTGCCAGCGATACAGCGCCCAGAACGATGAAGCCTTTCAGCGGAGCGGTGATGAAGACGGCGATGGCGTGGGCCGGGTTGAGTGCCGCCAAAACCCGCGGGGCCGCGGCGATGTGAACCAGCCCATCCACGCCGATCACCGCAAACCATAGCAACATCACCGGGCCAAAGAGACGACCGACGCTCGCCGTGCCGCGCCGCTGGACGAGAAAAAGCAGCACCAGCACCACGACCGTCATCGGCACCACAAACCGGTTCAACGCCGGGGTTCCGACACTGACGCCTTCGATCGCGCTCAAGACTGAAATCGCCGGTGTGACCATGCTGTCGCCGTAAAAGAGCGCGGCGCCGCCGAGTGCGATCAGAACGAGGATGTTTCGCGCGCGGGGGGTCTGCGCCGCCTCCTGAGCAAGTGCCAGCAACGCCAGGATCCCGCCCTCGCCGTGATTGTCGGCGCGCATGATCAATGAGACGTATTTGACGGCGACGACCAGGATCAGTGCCCATACGATCAGCGACAGCGCGCCGAGCACGTTCTCCGGCGAAAGCGGTAACCCGTGCTCCGGATTGAAACACTCTCGAAAGGTGTAAACCGGGCTCGTCCCGATATCGCCAAACACGATGCCGAGCGCAGCGAGCGAGAGCCCGGGAACACCCGTTCTGGGCGCTGGGCCTTCCCGTTCTTCCTCGATACTTGGGGCGGCGTGCCCGGCGGGAATGACCTCGGTCGAGGATGTAGCACTGCCGGTTGGCTCCGCCATGCGGTTCTCCT
>CAVTLC010000025.1:0-28772 GCA_963735445.1 uncultured Alphaproteobacteria bacterium | reverse complement strand
TGAACGGAAACACATGGACAAAGGCGAGGCGGCACTCGGCGACGAGATCGAGGCTGCGGCGGAACATCTCTTCGGTCTCGGTCGGAAACCCCGCGATCAGATCGGCGCCGAGTGCCATCTCCGGCCGCAAATCATGGGCTCGCCGTGCCGCCGCGATCGCGTCGGCGCGCGAATGCCGCCGTTTCATGCGCTTTAGGATCAGATCGTCGCCGGCCTGCAATGACAGATGCAGATGCGGCATCAGCCGCGGTTCTTCGCCGATCAGCCGCCACAATTCATCGTCGATCTCTGACGGGTCGAGCGACGACAGCCGCAATCGCGCCAGATCGGGCACTGCCGCCAGCAGCCGACGAACCATCTGTCCGAGGCTGGGAGCGCCCGGAAGATCGCCGCCATAGGCGGTCAGGTCGACGCCGGTCAGCACGATCTCGCGGTAGCCTGTTTCGACCAGCCGCCGCGCTTGCTCGGCGATGACGCCGATCGGCACCGAATGGCTCGGACCCCGCGCATACGGAATAATGCAAAAGGTGCAGCGATGATCGCACCCCTGCTGCACCTGCAGAAAGGCGCGCGCTCTGCCGTCGAAACTGTCGAGCAGGTGCCCCGCGGTCTCGTCGAGATCCGGGCCAACCGCCTCGGCGCCGCCATAGCTTTGCGCACGCAATTTCGCGCGGTTGTCGAGCACGCGGTCGACTTCCGGCATTTCGGCATAGCGCCCGGGCGCGAGTTCGGCGGCGCAACCGGTGACGATAATCCGCGCCTCGGGGTGATTTCGCCGCGCCCGCCGGATCGCTTGGCGCGCCTGCCGCTCGGCTTCGGCGGTGACGGCACAGGTGTTGACGATAATCGCTCCCTCGAGCCCGGCTGTTGCCGCCGCGCGGCGAATAACCTCGGATTCGAACGCGTTCAGCCGGCAGCCGAAAGTGATGATCTCGTTGGTATTCACTTGCCGGCTCAGCGATCGGCGAACAGGGCGCGATCGAACGTGCCCTCGAAACTCAACGTCGCCGGCCCGGTCATGATCACATGACCATCGTCGCGCCAGCGAATGTCGAGCGTGCCGCCATCGAGTTCGACCGCCGCCTGGCGCCCGGTGAGCCCTCTGCGGTGAGCGCCGACAAGTGCCGCGCAAGCGGCGCTGCCGCAGGCGCGGGTCATCCCGGCGCCGCGTTCCCACACCCGCAGCCTGAGATGACCCGGGTCGCGAACGGTCGCCACCCCGATATTGGCACGTTGTGGAAACAATGGATGATGCTCGAGCGCCGGACCAAATTCGGCGAGATCGATCGCCTCGGCGTCCTCGACAAAAAACGTCGCGTGCGGGTTGCCGATATTGGTGCAGACCGGCTCGGCCAGCGGTCCCGCCGCGATATCGACGCGAACGGTGTCTTCGGCGTGGGCCAGCGGAATCTCGCGCCAACCGGTGCGCGGCGCCCCCATATCGACCGCAACCTGCTGATCCGGCAAAATCACTGCTTCGAGCAATCCGGCCGCCGTTTCGATCCGCACGCTGCGATCGCCGGTCTCGCGATGCAGCAACAAAGCAACGCATCGCGTGGCGTTGCCGCAGGCCTCGGCGGTGCTGCCATCGGGATTGCGGATCTGCATCAGCAGCTGTGCCTGCGGATGGCATGGCGGTTCGAGCACGATCAGCTGATCGCAACCGATTCCGGTGTGCCGGTCGGCCAGCTTTCGCACGTCCTCGGCGCCCAACTCGATCCCATCATGGCGGGCATCGAGCACGACAAAATCATTGCCGAGACCGTGCATCTTCAGAAACGGCACTTTCCCCATGGCTTGGTTATATGGCCGCCGCAGGGGATCTGTCCAACGCCGCCCCGGCGTAACGTCTTCGCCGGCCAGGCCGTGGTGCGGCGCCGCTTATTTTCGGGCGGCGAGGATCAGGAAGGTTGGCCGCTCGCGTTCTTCTGCCAGACAGGCTTGGGCCGCGATCTGCTCGTCGGTCGGGCCCCATTCCTCGAGATGGGACAAGCTGAACCCCTGCCGCAGCAGCAAATTGACATAGGTCGAGAGAGTGCGGTGCTGCTTGACGACACCCGTCGTCAGCCAGTCGGTCTGACGCGCGCCCTCGACCAGGTAGCTATCAACAGGCCAGGTTCGGTGGCCCTGCGCATCGACGGCCCAACCCGGCCGCGACGGCGCCGTAAACATCGGATGCTCGACCGAGAAGATTAGCT
This sequence comes from uncultured Alphaproteobacteria bacterium, assembly GCA_963735445.1. GTDB lineage: Bacteria > Pseudomonadota > Alphaproteobacteria > ATCC43930 > CGMCC-115725 > AP-15. The sequence continues at coordinate 26,574 of CAVTLC010000025.1, read as the reverse complement.
GGCCGCCCGCAACGAGTGCCCGGTGCACGGTCGCGAAGAGGCTCGCCAACGCCTCGACATAATGAAGTGCGAGAGAACTGTAGGCGAGATCAAACCCGGCTTCGGGCAATTCGAGGCTTTCCAGGTCGGCTCGGACATAGTCGATCGCCGCATCTGCCGCGGTTAGAGCGCGGGCCCGCGCCAGCATTTTCTCGGACACGTCGACACCGACAACCCGTGCCGCACCCTGTTCGCGCGCCCAGCGGCAGAACCAGCCATAGCCGCAGCCGAGATCAAGTACTCTCAAACCGCGCATCTCCGGCAGCAATGCCCGCACCGACGGCCATTCCGGAGCGCCTTCCAAACCCTTCACCGATCGCGGCAGACGGCCATAGCGCGCAAAGAACGCCGGGTCGTCATAGATGTTCTGGGTCATCGGGCGAGATTACGCGATCAGCCGAGGCGGCGCACGCCGCCTAGCGAGTGGCAATTAAACCTTCGCTGATGGGCCGGAAGACTGCCGGCCCCCCGATTCATCCGTTGTGGGATGAAGCCTTTAGTGATGCGTGGTGAAGGCCGGACCTACCGATCTTTGTTCCCCCGGATTTCGGCGCTCGAGCTTTGGTCGTGGGCTGGGCCGCGCTTACCGAATGCGCCGCTCGCTCGTATCGACTAGCGGAAATGGTGCGCGTGCTCTTGGCGCTCGCCACGTGCAGCGAGTAGCCGCGGCCGGCGCCCCGGGATCCCGACCTGCCGCTGTAAGCGAGGCGGCTGTGGTGACGCGGGCCCGTCGAAACGGAGTAATCCGGCTCGGCCGTTGCCAGCATTGAGCTACTCGAAACGTCGTTACCGTCCTCGTTTTCGCTCGCTGCCGCTCCAAAAAAGGCGCCACTCTCATTCGAGAAATAGGCTGGCGCGTCGCTTCCAGGGCTAAAATTTTTAGTGCCGAAATCGGGAATTCCGGCGCTCCAGGCCGGCGTTCCGGCGCCGGCAATTGCCGCAGCGAGTGCGTATCGAATGAGCATTTTCGGCATTAATTCCCCCTTTATGCCGTTGCGATCTGGTCTCCATAAAAAACGGCCAGATGATTGGCCAATGGCAGCACCCCTCAGGGACAACAATCACCGTGCTGAGGCGGATCGTCAAACCACGGCGCAATAATCCCCACCATTGCGGGGTCGAGTAGCCGCTTGCTCCCCATTGCCATTGCGAACAACAAAGAATCGGCTTCACTGGGTTCGCGTTCAGCTCGAAGCTGCTTTGGCGACCGGCCGTTGCGCGTCGCTCGTTTTCTGTGCCCTTCGCGGGGATGATCGGCGCGCATGTTGAGTGCGGATGGCGAGGCGATCGAGCGCTATTGCTTGGAGGGGCGCGCGCGATCCCGGGCGCTCAGTTATCCACGCTCGCGCTTCGTCCGTTTCGAGCGTGCCAAAGACGCGGATCTCGCCCGGGATCAAAAACCGGATCGCCTTGACCGTCAGCCTGACCCAGGCAATGTCGGTGACGATCGCGATCCGCTCGCAGCGCGCGGCGTGCTCGAAACCGAGATCGAGATCGTCCCACCCCGATCCCGGAAACCGTGAGCCGAGTTCGTAATAAAGCCGGATGGTGTCGCGCCAGCGCAGCGATCTGGCGATTGCCGGCATCAGAATTTCGCGGCACTCGTCTTTGGTGACGCGGCCCGTGACCGAGATGCCGACGACATTGCGCGGAAGACCGTCGATCAGTTCGATCATCACCGGTCCTCCGCGCGTCGTCCCCGATCCGCGCCGGCCTAAAAGGCGACGCGGAACTTGAAGGTCAGCGCGTGTTCGTGGCCCTCCAGATTGGCGACCACGGTGCGCTTGCCGTACATGTATTGGACACCAGTGGTGACGAACCCGACCGGGTTCCACACCAAATTAACAAAGGTGTTCCACAACCGTTTGTTGACCCCGACCGCCTGGGTCGGCCCGATCAGCTGCGAGGAAACGTCCTGCTGGGCATAACCGACGACAAAGTTCGAACGCCAATTCGGCAGCCACCAATGCTGATACCCGAGGTGCGCGGCAAAGCCGAAGTTCGGCTTAAACAGCACGTTGGAGGCTGCAAAACCGCCGGTGCAGCCCGGCCTTGGCGTGGCGCATTCGGTGGTGACGGTGAAGTTGCTCGACACCGAATAAAAAGTGTTCAGACCGCCGCTCGTATAGGGACCGAGCGCATCGCCGACGATAAAGGTCCAGAGAAAGTCGTCCTTTTTGTATCCCCCCCAATTAGGGTGAACGTCGCCCGAAACATGTCCGCCATAGCCGATAAAGGTCTGGTTGATAAAGCCGCCGTCATGAAAGGTCTGAGGGCGCAGGATGCCGGAGATGTCGACATGGCCCCAGGGCTGCGCCCAATAAGAGGTGGCGGTCAGGCTCGGCGCCTTGGTCGTGGTCGGATTGGCCTGCCGCCCCCCGGCGCCGGTGCAGGGTATGCCATTGCAGATCGGGCCGATCACGCCATCCGCCGGTGTGGTCGAGGTGCCGGCGCCGTTCAGGTTGAGATCAGATGATTGGACGCCACCCGGGGTTATAACGGCGGTCCAGGGGTTTTCTGCCGATACGGAGAATGCGCTGCCATACGGACCGGGAACCGTGTATCGGACCTGCGGGATGCGCTGACCGCCGGTCGAGCCAATCGCGCCGCCGAAATCCATCGAACTCGGTATCGGCATCGGCATCGGAGAAGTTGGACAATGCCTGGCCGGCGAGAAAACCGCCCAATGTGCCATAGGCGAATCTGAGGCGGGGGTGCAGGCTGTCGCCACCGCCTTGCTGTAAGGATAAGCAGCTGAAATTGTCGCAGCCGGCCCAGTCGAACGCGAGGAACGTCCGCGCCTCGCCCCAGGTGGTCGGTGTGCGGGTCTCGATATCGACACGCGATTGCTGGACGCTAAACTCCCAAATCCCGTTGTTGCGCGATGGATGGGCGTTTAGTTGGGTTGCCACCTGTCCGAGACCCGGCACGAACCCGCCGGTCAGCGGCAGACCGACCAGATTGCCGTTCTGGCCGACATTGGAGCTGTAATTGCTGCCATTGATGTTGCCGCCGCCGTTGATCAGATAGTTCGTGGTAAAGTCGACAAAGCCGCCGACTCGGATCGAGGTGTCGGTGCCTGGGATCAGAAACGATCGCGGGAAGCTGCCGCCGCCGACCGGTATCCCCGGGGCTGCCTTGTAACCCAATCCTTGCGTCACACCCCCGCCCTGGACGCCAGGCAATGGCGGCCGCTGCGCTTCGGCTTGCGCGAGCTGATCGATCCGCTGCTGCAGTAATTGCTGGTTGGCGCGCAAATCCGCCAATTCATCGGCGCGGACAGTCCCCAAACCGGTCAGCAAAGCGGCTGCTGCCGTTAATCCGCCGATCGCCGCGAGTCCGCCAAGATTCCACTTTCCAGTCATTACGCCCTCGCCCGGCCTTACTAAACATCTGGTTGATGTTGGCCGAGGCGCGAGCGGCGTTCTATCCGTCGTACGACGGGATTTCGGCTGATTTACGATTCACTTCGGCTGATTTACCGATTTACTTCTCAATCCTTGACTTAGGGTTCTAGTCCGTTTCTCCGCGAACAAAATCGCTTTCGGACAAACAGGACGAAACCAATGGTTGAGAGGACTAAACGGGTGGAGATAGCCCTAAGCCGAAAGGTCGAGCACAGTTGCTATCTACGCACGATTACCTGGGGCCGGAATCAACTAAGAGCGTGATCGAGATCCGCCCTGCTCCGTTGGGCATGAACCCAAGCCGAGGCGATAAAGGCCGGACACCGATTAGCCGGCCCTTGGAGGTCAGCATTCCTGGTTTCACGCGCGAATTTGCCGCTACTTCAACGCTTATCGCCACGTGAGGCGGTCCGCCGTGCTGGCCTTTTGCGGTTAGTCAGTCGGCGTAAGTGGGCTTTGATTTTTTCTGCCCTCCGACCGCGGCGGCAGCGATTTGCGGTCGTTGCGGCAATCGCCTGGCACGGCTCGGCCGGCCTCGAGCGACGCGGAAGGGCGCCGTATCTCCGGTGTCGGCGCGCGATCCTGGACGGGCAGTGATCCAGGCCCGCGCCTCGGCTGCCTCGAGCGTGCCAAAGACGCGGATTTCGCCCGGGATTAAAAAGCGGATCGCCTTGACGGTCAGCCTGACCCAGGCGATGTCGGTGACGATCGCGATCCGCTCGCAGCGCGAGGCGTGTTCGAAACCGAGATCGAGATCGTCCCACCCCGATCCCGGAAACCGCGAGCCGAGCTCGTAATACAGCCGGATCTTGTCGCGCCAGCGCAGCGATCTGGCGATCGCCGGCATCAGGATCTCGCGGCACTCATCCTTGGTGACGCGGCCGGTGACCGAGATGCCGACGACATTGCGCGGAAGACCGTCGATCAGTTCGATCATCGCCGGTCCTCCGCGTACCTCGCTCGATCGGCGACGGCCTAAAAGGCCACGCGGAACTTGTAGATCATCACATGCTCGTGGCCCTGCAGATTGGCGACGACGGTACGGTGGCCGTACATGTATTCGACACCGGTGGTGACAAACGCGACCGGGTTCCACACCAAATTGACAAAGGCGTTCCACAGGATCTTGTTGGTCGATGATCGCCGACGACGGCCCGATCAGCTGAGAGCTAACATCCTGCTGGCCATAGCCGGCGGCGATCGTCGAGCGCAGATTTGGCGTCCACCAATGCTGGTAGCCGCCATTGGTGCTGAACGCGAACACCGGACTAAACAGAACGTTCGACGCCGCCATGCCGCCGTTGCAGGTCGCTGTCGGGGTGGCGCATTGGGTAGTGACGGTGAAGTTGGTCGCCATCGGGAAAAAGGTGGCCAGACCACCACTGGCATAGCCGCCGATCGCGTTGCCGACGACAAAGCTCCACAGAAAATCGTCCTTGTTGTAACCCCACCAGCCGGGATGAACGTCGCCTGCGATATGGCCGCCAAATCCGGAGAAGGTTTCGTTGACAAACCCGCCATCATGGAAGGTTTGAAAGCGAACGAGACCGGCGAGGTCGACGTGCCCCCAGGGCTGTGCCCAGTAGGAAGCGAACGTAACGCTCGGCGCCTTGGTTGTTGTCGGGTTGGCTTGCGCTGTGCCAGCGCCGGTGCAGGCGACACCGTTACAAATCGGCCCTATCACGCCGCTCGGCGGGGTGGTGGAGCTTCCCGTTCCGCTGACCGCAAAATCCGACGATTGCGCGCCGCCCGGGGTCATGACCGAGGTCCACGGGTTTTCCGCCGATACTGAAAAAGCGCTGCCGTAAGGTCCTGCAACCGTGTAGCGCACCTGCGGGATGCGCTGACCGCCGGTCGAGCCGATCGCGCCGCCGAATTCCATCGATTCGGTGTCGGCGTCGGCATCGGAGAAGTTCGACAATGCCTGGCCGGCGAGAAACCCGCCCAATGTGCCATAGGCAAATCTTAGGCGCGGATGAATGCTGTCGCCGCCGCCCTGCTGCACGCTTTGGCAGCTGAAATTGTCGCATCCGGCCCAGTCAAAGGCGAAGAAGGTGCGCGCCTCGCCCCAGCTGGTCGGGGTGCGGGTTTCGACATCGAGGCGCGATTGCTGCGAGCTGAACTCCCAAATTCCGTTGTTGCGCGACGGGTGAGCGTTGTTCTGTGTCGCCACAAAGCCGCCCCCGGGAGCGCCCGGGACAAAGCCGCCGGTCAGCGGCAGACCGGGAAGCGTTCCGTTTTGGCCGGAGTTGGAACCGTAATTGCTGCCGTTGACGTTGCCGCCGCCGTTTATGAAGTAGAGTGTCGTAAAGTCGACAAACCCGCCGACACGGATCGAGGTGTCGGTGCCCGGGATCAAAAACGACCGCGGAAAGCTGCCGCCTAACGAAGGTGCGCCCGGGGCCGCCTTGTAGCCCAAGGGTATCGTACCGCCGCCGCCGGCGCTGCCCGGTGGGAAGAGCGCAGCAGTTTGCGTCTGCGCTGCCGCGAGCTGGTCGATCCGCTGCTGCAGCAATTGCTGATTGGCGCGCAAATCCGCCAGCTCATCGGCGCGGACAGGCCCAAGACCAGTCAGCAAAGCGGTTGCTGCTGTTAATCCGCCGATCGCTGCAAGTCTGCCGAGATTCCACTTTCCAGTCATTACGCCCTCGCCCCCGCCTTACTAAACAGCTGGTTGAGTTTGGCCGGCGGGGGAGCGGCGTACTATCCGTCGTACGATGGCATTTCGACTGATTTACTGATTTACTTCTCAATCTTTAACTTATAGGTCTAAGCCGCGACTCGCTTACTCAATCAACCCTTAGCTAGCTGAACGGGCCTGTCGTCGGCAGCTGTAAAAACACTAAAGGTTGTAAGAACTAATTCGGATTGAGATTGCTTCAACCGAAAGGTTGAGCGGTTTTAAACAGGCGAGCACTGTCGGGGTTTGACTTGATTAAAAAGCGCCAGCTTCTCGGTGGTGCGAACCGAATGGAAAGGTCCGATTTCCTAAATTTTGTCGCCCTTGCGGAAGCGGAGTTTAAGAGCCGCGAGCGGTAAGGCGGACCTGTTTAGGCGAGGGACAAGTTCTGAGTGCCCGCTTTCGCGGGCATGAAGGACGAATGTCTAATTTAACAATCAGCGTTGATTTTGATTCCGACCGATAACGGCCGTCTTAAGACGCACTTGGCGTTGAAGCCTACTTTATGGATGTTTGAAGAAGGCTACGTGCCGTACCGAAGATACGCCGTCTGCCTAGTCGGCTCTCTGGCAGAATTACTCGGCGTAACCGGGCTGCACTTTGGCTTGCCCTCGACCCGCAGCAACAGCGATCTGCGGCCGCCGCGGCAATCGCCTCGCGCGCCTCGGGCGGTCTCGAGCGACGCGGACCGGCGCCGGCGCCTCGGTGTCGGCGCGCGATCCCGGGCGGGCGCTGATCCAGGCCCGCGCTTCTTCCGTCTCGAGCGTACCAAAGACGCGGATCTCGCCCGGGATCAAAAACCGGATTGCCTTGACGGTCAGCCTGACCCAGGCGATGTCGGTGACGATCGCGATCCGCTCGCATCGCGAGGCGTGCTCAAAACCGAGATCGAGATCGTCCCACCCCGATCCCGGAAACCGCGAGCCGAGCTCGTAGTACAGCCGGATATTGTCGCGCCAGCGCAGCGACTTGGCGATGGCCGGCACCAGGATCTCGCGACACTCATCCTTGGTGACGCGACCGGTGACCGAGATGCCGACCACGTTGCGCGGAAGGTCTTCGATCAGTTCGATCATCGGTCGCTGCTCCGGATGAGCTGTGATGCTGGCGCGCGTAGAGGAAGCAGGCTCCGCGGGCCTAAAAGGCCACGCGGAACTTGTAGACCAGCACGTTTTCTTGGCCGGTGGCGTTGGCGACCACGGTGCGCTTGCCGTACATGTATTGAACGCCGGTGGTGATGAACGCGACCGGGTTCCACACCAAATTGACAAAGGCGGTAAACAGCTGCTTGTTGACCGCGATTGCTTGCGTCGGCCCGATCAACGCTCCGGAGACATCCTGCTCAGCAAAGCCGGCGGCGACCGTCGAGCGCAGATTTGGCAGCCACCAATGCTGGTAGCCCATCTGTCCGCTGCGCGCAGGAGATCGGGCTGACCAGGATGTTGGAAGCGGCAAACTGACCGGTGCATCTGCCCGGTATCGGTGTGGCGCAGGCGGTCGTCGTCGTAAAGTTGCTCGCCAGCGGGAACAGGCTCTTCTCGCCGCCGCTCGCATAGTTGCCGATCGCGTTGCCGATCACGAAGCTCCACAGGAAATCGTCCTTGTTGTAGCCCCACCAGCCAGGATGAAAGTCGCCGGAGATATGACCGCCATAGCCGGTGAACTTGTCGTCCAAATGCGTGCCGTCGTTGATCTGGTAAAACCGCAGCAGGCCGGCAACGTCGACGTGTCCCCAGGGCTGCGCCCAGTAGGATGCAAAGGTCAGGGTCGGCGCTTTCGACACTGTCGGGTTCGAGAGGGTGGTGGGTGACGCCGATGTCCCACCTTGACCAATCGTGTTGATCCCGGTGCAGGCGACGCCGTTGCAGATCGCCGGGATCGTCTCCTGAGGCGGACTTGTCGATGTCCCGGTGCCCGATAGAGCGAAGTCGGTCGACTGAACCCCGCCCGGTGTGATCACCGTCGTGAACGGGTTTTCCGCCGATACCGAGAAGGCGCTGCCATAGAAGCCGGGGATCGTGTAGCGCACCTGCGGAATGCGGTAGCCGCCGGTCGACCCCAGGGTGCCGCCAAATTCCATCGATTCGGTGTCGGCATCGGCATCGGAGAAGTTGGAGATGGCTTGGCCGGCGAGGAAGCCGCCAAGTGTGCCGTACGCGAAGCGCAACCGCGGGTGGATGCTGTCGCCGCCGCCCTGCTGCAGGGTCTGACAGCTGAAATTGTCGCAGCCGGCCCAATCGAATTCGAAGAAGGTCCGCGCCTCGCCCCAACTGGTCGGGGTGCGGAGTGCGGGTTTCGACATTGATCGTGATTGCTGCGGGCTGAATTCGAGAACGCCGTTATTGCGCGACGGCGCATAGTTAACCGAGGCCGGCACAAAGGTCCTCACGGGGCCGGGGACCGCTCGGCCACCGACCGGCAGCGAGGTAACGTTGCCGTTCTGGCCCGCGTTCGACCCGTAATTGCTGCCGTTGACGTTGCCGCCGCCCTGCAGAAAGTCAAGCGCGGTGAAATCGACAAAGCCGCCGACGCGGATCGAGGTATCGGTGCCCGGGATCAAGAACGACCGCGGGAAACTGCCGCCCGCCAGAGGCTTGCCGGGAATTGCAGCAGTGCCCATCGCCCCGCGAGGGCCCGGATAGGCCTTTGTCTGCGGCAAAGCCTGCGCCTGGGCCTGCGCCAATTGGTCGATGCGCTGTTGCATCAGCTTGCTGATTGGCTCGCAAATCCGCCAGCTCGTCAGCCTTCGCCACGGATAGGCCGCTCTGCAATGCGATAACGGCAGTTAAGCAGCCGATCGCCGCCAAGGTGCCGATGCCCTGCGCTTTCGTCATCTATCGCCGCTCCCCCGATAACAACCTCTGAAATCAGAGGTTGATCATCATTGCCGAGCGGGACGTAGCGAACTATCCATCCGAAGATTGAAACTAGATGGATAAAAAGATTTAAATCTATCGACCTAAGCGGTCTAAACCTAGGGTTTGGCAACCCTCCAAATGGCTGTTTTGGAAGGGCAAAAAGGTGGAGATCTCGACCAGAAGGATTTAAATCCAGGGTCGAAGCGGGATTGTGCGAGGGACGTTTTTACGACCGGTTGGAGGCGGCCGGCGTGATGCTGCCGACGACTCTCGGCGCCGAACAGAGCATCCGAGTTTGCAATCAGCTGAACAGCTTGCGCGGATTCAGGTGTTGAGTGTCACACGGGCGTGGTTCCCCGCGCTGCGGGCGATTTCGCTCTAAATCCCCGAAATCAGTTCACGCTGCGCGATCGCTTGGGCAACTTTTGCGATCACCCCGGCCCAATCACCGGGCTGCGTCTGACGGAACAGGCGTGCGGTCGGATACCACGGGCTGTCTTTGCGCTCGGTCAGCCATCGCCAATCCGGATTGTGCGACAGCAGCAGCCAGATCGGCCGCCCAAGCGCACCCGCCAGATGCGCTATCGCCGTATCGCAGGCAATCACGAGATCGAGGCTCATCATGACCGCAGCGGTATCCAAAAAGGCGTCGGGGCCGGCATCGAAATCCGCGCCGAGCGTCTCGACCTGCATGGTTGTCGGCAGCGATTCGAGCTGATCGAGGCCGTCGTGCCTTTGCAGGCTGATCAGCCGCACGTCGGGGAGCGCTGCGATTGGGGCGAAAAGACGCAACGGAACCGAGCGGGCCCAATCCGCAGCGGCGTTCGGATTACCCTGCCACGCAATCCCGATCCGCAAGCCCTGCTTGGGCAAGCGTTCCCGCCAAGCAGGCGATTCGGTCGGCCTCGGCCGCAATGTAGGGCACCGGCGCGGGAATAGTCGAAATATCGGTCTTGAACACCTGCGGCAGGCTGAGCAGCGGGCAATGCCGGTCAAATTGTGGCAGCGGATCGCCGGCGGCAATGATCTCGGATATCCCGGTTGTGGCGCCGACCAGGCGGACGAGCGGGCGTGGCACTTCGAATACGATCCTGCCGCCGCGCTCAGCCACCATTGGGATGTAGCGGAGGAATTGCAGCGTATCCCCGAACCCTTGCTCGGCGTGGATGAGGAGGGTTTGTCCGGCAAGAGGTTCGCCCGACCATTTCGGCCTGTCGAAATTCCGGTCGTATCTCGCAGCGGCGAACCGCCACTCGTACTCCTGCCACCCTTCCTCGAATTGACCTGTGATCAGTAGGGCGTGGGCGCGGTTGAGATGCGCGACGGCATAGTCGGGCTTGAGCGCCAATGCGCGTTGGTAGCAAGCGAGCGCCTCGGTGTGGAGGCCCTGGTATTCGAGCGCGATGCCGAAATTGTTGTGGGTTTCAGCCCGGTCGGGTTGGGTCGCCAGCACCCTCTGGTAGAGGGCGATTGCCTCAGCCGCGCGGCCGAGTTCGACGAGGAGCACGCCGAAATTGTTACATAACCGCGGGATGATCGGGCGCCAGCGCCAGTGCGCGCTGATAACAGGATACCGCATCCTCGCGCTGTCCGCGGGCCCGTGAGACCTCCGCGAGCCCGATGTGACTTTCGATGCGATCGGGTTTCAGCGCGAGGGCGCGCTCGCAACACGCTTGTGCCTCGTCGAGCTGACCGTGCTCCCGCAACGCGCTCGCGAGATTGTCGAGGATCTCCACGCTGTTCGGCGCCAGCACCAGCCCTTTGCGATAGCAGGCAATTGCCTCGTCGAGCCGTCTGATATCGTGTAGCGCGGTGCCGAGATTGTTGTAGAGCTCGATTACCTCCGGCCTGAGGCGCAGCGCTCGCTCGAAATAAGGTATCGCCTGCTCTGGCTGACCGAGTTGTTGGAGCGCGTTGCCGAGATTGTAGAGTGTGTCGACCGATCCGGGGGCGAGCGCCAGCGCGCGCTCATAGCGTTCGACGGCCTCGGCCGCCCGATCGCGAGCAAGCAGAATGTTGCCGAGATTGTGGTGAAACGCCGCGTCGCGCCCGTCACGGGCGATCGCTTCGCGGATATGCTCGATTGCATTATCCGAGCGGCCCTGCTGATGCTCGACCAACCCGAGCAGATGCAATGTTGGAGCGTGGCCAGGGTCAATCGACAGAATTAGGTGGCAAACCCGTTCCGCCTCGGCAGCGCGGCCGGCACGCTGATGATCGAGTGCGGTGCGCAGCCAGCCCGCAACTTGCGGCGAGGCACCGCTCGCGCTTCGACCCGGTTCCCCCCGACGAGTTTGGGCGCGGCGCTGCTTTCGGTTCATCCAGCCTTGATAGCGCAACCGCCTCGTACATATCCACGAAGCTGCCAGGCCAAAATGCGAGGAGCGGCCAGCCCGCTATCGGCCCCGCCGGATCGCCGGCAAAGAGAGCGAGAGGAGAACGGCAATGGCGATGAGTCCCTCCGTGCATTCGACCAGTTGGCGCAATCTTTTGGGCTGCCTGCTGCTGCTGTTGGTGACCGGGTGCGCCGCACCGCGGCCCTCACTTCAGACCGCGGTCCCGCCTGGGCAGGCGCGCATCTGGTTTTATCGCACCTGGCTGCCATCCGAGAGCCTGAACCTCGCCAATATCGATTTGAATGGAGTTTTTGTGGGGTCGGTCGCCAATGGCGGCGTGTTCTATCGCGACGTGCCCCCCGGCACTTATCACATCGCGCCGCAGACCTGGGCCCGGGACTTCAACCAAGACACGAACGTGGCTCTCGTCCCCGGTCAGCAAGTTTATATCAAAATACTTGATCTGACGAGCTGGGCCACGAGCGTCAGCGCCTCCAGGATCATCCAGCGCGACTCGTTTTACGCCTGGCTGATCCCGCCGGAGGTCGCGCAGGCCGAGATTGCGACGATTCCCGGCTAATTCCGCGCGCTGGCGTTCGGCGCAAACAGCCCGAATAGGAACCCCGCTTAAACCGGCCGGTTGCCGTATTCGCGCATGTATTCGGCCACTTGACTGCGGCGCTGAACGTTGAGCTTTCCGAGCAGGTTGTGCACATGCGACTTGGTCGTCGCCAGGCTGATGTTTAGTTGGCGAGCGATTTCCTTGTCGCTGAGCCCGGTGCGGATCAATTCCGCAGCCTCGCGTTCGCGCTTGGTCAATGCAAAAAGCGGCAGGTTGGCGTCCCCGTTCGGTCGCCGTCTGGCGCTCAAGGCGATGCGGCGCAGCAGGCCGGTGACGATATGGCCCGAGGAGATCTGCTCGCCATTATGGATATCGAGCATCAGCCGCACAAAATCGGCCAAGGCGGCAGTTCTCGGAATGTACCCGATCACCCCCGCTTCCGCCCAGGCGATGATGTCCTCCTCGGTCTCCCTCACCGAGCACGCGATGATGCGCAGGTCGGGCGCAATGTCGAGCGCGCGCCGAACCGCGACCGGTCCGTCCGGAATTCTCGCGTCGAGCAATATAAGGTCAGCGCGCAGATTTGCCGTTAGCGCGGTGGCCTCCGCGAGGTTGGCGCACTGCCCAATAACCGAGACCAGCGGGTCGCCTTCAAGGGTTTGCGCGAGACTCTCGCGCGTGAAGCGCACCGCCCACACGACCAATACACGTAGACTTCGGTCACCACGGTTTTCGGCGACCGCCAGATCCGGCGCGACGTTCGCCTCCACGACTCCTCCCATTACGCAATTTTTGCGCGTTCCCGAACCAGGCTGCGCCCGGCGGGGTCTACATGAAACCTCCCTAGCCCTGCGGACCGGCCGCCGTTCTGTCTGACCGCGATCCGCTCCCCTCGGTCATTAGCGCGCCGCTATGCGGTTCGCCAATATGGATATTCCACCGAGGCCGTCCTAACCGAATCGAACGGTATTACGGGAATCCGATGCTTGTCTATAGGGACGTTCATTCGTTCTTAATTTGTCGAGCGATCGTCAGGCGACGTTCCCGCTTGTGGCTTGGAATCATCGGATGTCGCCCCTGCAGTGTTCGTCATGCATCGATCTCGAAACAGCGTTCACGCCGTCCGCCGGACGGGTGAAATGCACGAATTGCGGGCACGAATCAAATGGTGCGCTGTCCGGGGCCGACGGCGGCTGATATCGCGACGAGGCCGCTAGCGCTTAACGAAACCCGTTCGACAGCCGAATATCTCGCTTACTTCTGTTCTGGGAGATTGCGATCGCTCGCAAAAGATAACCCTCTTATTCTACTAAGCGACATCAATCGACGTCGACAAAGCAGATGTTAACGCTCGTTCCGGATGCTCGCAGTGATCGAGAGAGCCACATGCGGGAGGACCATTCTTTGCGCCATTTCGTGAAATGCGGTCGAGCCTCGGCCTCGGTCCGATTTCCTGTAAGCATAAGGCAAAGCCGCGAGCGATATGACGGATTCACGGCGGCTTCCTGATTTCGCTTTTGGACGAATCGCCGCGGCAGAAATATCTATGCAGGCCAACGAGGTCGAATTAGCCTCACCGAATAGGGTAAATCGGCAGCTTCACCGCGATAATACTGCCGTTGCCACGGGTGAGGTTGCCCTATTGCTGTGCGACGCGAACCTGATTGCATCACGCGGTAAGGGGTTGCGGATCAAGGGACGGGGTAGTGCTGATCCTCCCCTTTTATTTCCGGAGGATCAAATCCGGCGGTCCGGATCATGCCGAATTGAAATACAGGTGGATCATGCGTTATACTGAAGCCCAGGTGACCAGTGAACTCCTCGACCAACCGGAGTTCAATGGCGAGCCGGCCAAAGTATTTATTTGTTCGACCCCGAGAAGCGGCAGCTACATGCTGTGCCGGTATATGATTAATGCCGGATTGGGGGTACCACACGAATATTTCAATCCGGTTATTATGCGCGAGATCGCACCCCGGCTCGGTCTTGGACAAGACATCGAGGGATTGAAGTGGCGCAGTCGAGGCCTGAGGGATCGTCTGCCGTTTGGTAAACCCGACAGGACGGCGGAGATCAACTTCCTAGCGAAATATTATGCGGTGCTTGTCCGCAAACGCTGCCAGCGTGGCATCTTTGCCGCCAAGATCCACTTTGAGGATTTTATTACCGTGCTTGATAATCCGGTCGGACTAAAGCTCCTCGACGGCGGGTTATTTATCCATATCTTCAGAGAAGATTTGCTCAAACAGGCGATCTCGCGAAATTTTGCCTTTGCGACTGGGCGTTGGGGTATCGACGACACGGTCACCACGGCTCCTTTGGCGTCAAGTAACCTGCTGAGCGTCGCGGGTGTCGACCGGGAGCTAAAATCTTTGGCGGATCAAGATCGCGGCTGGCGCGTATTCTTGGCCAGGAACGGTTTATCGCCGATGACGATCTCGTATGAAAAATTCTGCGAGGACCCGCCCGGATTTGTGATTGCGATCGCCGCGCGGCTCGGGATCGACTCCGACACGCTTCGGCTGGACTATAGCGAGCCTATATCACCCACGAGAAACGACGACCCCGGTTTTCCGAGCAGAAGCGAAGTCATGCACAGCTATCTCTCCGCGGTCCGTCAGCTCCGTGGAGCCTCGATCGCAGCCGAACCACCAGGGGACGTGCGGGTATCGCCGCCTCGCCGCGAAACCGTGGAGTAATGGGCCTTACAGATCAGCCGCTGTTTTCCGTCGTCATCCCAACGCGGAACCGCTCCCTGACATTCGGCGTCGCGCTGCAATCCGTGTTGGAACAGCGGTTTGACGCTTTTGAAGTGATTGTCGTCGACGATGGTTCCTCCGCGCCGCATCAGCACCGTTATCGGGATTTGGTCGAGGCCGCGCCCGGGGTTGCCCGAATGTTGACGTTGGTGCCTACTGAGTTCGGGCATGGGCCAAGCTATTCGCGGAACTACGGCGTGGCCCACAGCCGCGGCAGCTATCTATGCTTTCTCGACGATGACGATCAATGGACAGACCCTGAGCATCTGGGCCGGGTTGCCCAGGTGCTCGCCGAGAGCATGGCCCCGATCGATCTGATATTCGCTAATCAGAAGGCATTCCGCGACGGCATCCCGGCTGCCGATGTCAGCTGGATCGAGGGTGTCGAGAAGCGATCGCGTGGCGGCCCGGATGCCGCCGGGGCCTACACCGTGACCGCGGCTGAACTGCTGACTTGCCCCGCGCACTGTCATTTGAATACGACAATAGTTTCGCGAACTCTCTATCTGGAGATCGCCGGCCTGGACGAAGCCCTGCGTTACGAAGAGGATGTGGACTTCTTCCTGCGGGCGATCGACCGAGCGAAGCTGATCAAATTTCTGCCCGTGACCATCTCCCGCCACAACATTCCCGACCCAGCCGCCAAAGCGAGCATGTCGACATCTGAAACCGAACTCTCGAAACGGCTCTATCAGCTGCGGGTTTTGGACAAGGCCGTGCTGTTCTCGAAACGCTCTGAATTGCGCCGTTATGCGATGCAGCGCCGCGCTTACACCTTGAAGCATATTGCGATGGAGGCGGCGCGATCGCATCACCTCGACAGTGCGGCTTATTATGCGCGGCAGGGGCTGGCTGCGGGGCCCACGCTCGGTTGGCTCGCGATTACCGCCTCGCTCGCCATTCGTCACCGGCTGTCGCTAGCCGCTCCCGCCAGGATGGATCAGGCCCATGCTTCATAGAGCGCGGCACCATTTTCAGCGCCGGAGGTTAAACCGTGCCATCAGCGCTGTCTTCGATACGCCTCCGATCGAGGTCAAGGACGCACCCTGGTGCATCGTCAGCATGGTCGCCAACGGCGATATTCCGATGTACCTGCTGGCATTGAAATCGTTCTATCCCAAGATCGGGCGTGGGAAAGTCGCCGCAATCATCGACCGCGACATGCCCGCAACGTTGCGCGAGACCTTGGCGCGGCACGTTGTCGGCCTCGAGTTTGTGATTCTCGAAGACATCCCAACTGGCGCCTGTCAACGCGGCGGCACTTGGGAGCGTCTTCTCTACGTTCTCGACCGGTCCGAGCGCGAATACACGATTCAGCTCGATAGCGACACGCTAACGGTCAGCGATGATCTCGACGAGGTCGTGCGCTGTATCGAGACCAACTCACCGTTCACGATCTCCGACGGCTTCGAGCTGATGTCCTTGGCCGATGTCGCGGAGGAGGCAGAAGCCACACCGAGCGATTATATCGGCATCATCGCCGAGCGGGCGTTCCGGCGTTATCCAGGCGGCGCGGATCTGCGTTATGTGCGCGGTTCTTCCGGCTTTGCCGGCTTCTCCCGCGGCGGGTTTACACGCGCGGCGATCACCAATTTTCATATAGAGATGGAGCGTCTTGTCGGAACCGAGCGATGGCGCGAGTGGGGGACCGAGCAGTGCGGTTCAAACTTCGCCATTGCCAACTCGCCGGGAGCGGTCGTCCTGCCGCGCCCGGAATACGCCAGCTTCACCCCGCGCGTGCCGCGCCGCGAGGTCAAATTCTTCCACTTCATCGGCAGCTCGAGATACCTGGACGGTTATTACGCCGCCCGCGGCCAAGAAGTTATCGCGAAGCTCAATGCCACAACCCCGCCGTCGCTTGCCATAAAAAGCGAAACGCAAGAGGATAATCTTCCATTAGCATTCACGCGTACACTAAACTTACCAACCGCTCTACGATACTTGCTGTGGAGAGTCCTCGGGCAACGGAGCAATATTTGGCTGCGATTACGATCCGGACCCGAGTACCAGCTCCGGCCCTCTTCCTGCGGTAATAACGATGGGGGGGTTGCTTACGAAATTTTTGTCCACCGCTACCTCAAACCGCCGGTGTGGATCCCGCCGGAGCGCGTGAAGCTGGTGGTCGATTTGGGCGCGAATGTCGGGTTTTCGTGTCTTTATTGGTTGGCGACATATTGGCGTGCTGATGTCATTGCATTCGAGCCTCACCCATTGCATGCGGCGCAGTGTCGGATAAATCTCGGCAGAAATCAGCTCGAGCATCGGGTGACCCTGCATCCCGTCGCCGCGGGTGTCGCGCGCCACCGCACGCGAATCTCCGATGAGGCGAGCTCATCGCGTCTAACCAACAATCCGGACGGCGGCTACGAAGTCGAGGTTGCCGATATCTTTGAGCTGCTTGGGGATCGCCGCATCGATATCATGAAGATCGACATCGAGGGCAGCGAGTACGAAATCCTCGAAGATCCCCGCTTTAGCGCGCTCGACGTTAGAACGCTCGTCTTGGAATGGCACGAGCGCGATGATCGCCCGAGCGGTCAGGCTTGGTGCAACGAGCGCCTGAGTGAACTGGGCTTCCGCATATACCCAGTCTTTGACATGAAATCCTATGGGATGATGTGGGCTTACCGAACGGCTTCATCCCCAAGCAAGCTCGGAATCAAAAAATATGTTGGCGCGAACCGGCTCTGTGGATGCGCTCCATTGACTTCACATTGAGCGACCGGGTTGTCGCGCCGCTAAGGCGTCCAATCGCGGCAATAATTCCGCAACCCCAGCAGCAATCTGTTGGTAAACGCGGCGGAATTCAGCGGCGCCGCCGTCGATCGGATCCGTGATATCGCCCAACTGCACGAGATCGCCTAGGAGAATTACCGGCGCCTTTATATCCGGATAGCGGTCGAATATACCGGACCGCGTAATTTCGTCGAATGCGACGACCAGCGATGCGGTCTCGACCATATTTCGGTTCAGCCAAACGGAGCGATGCTCTGAGAGATCGACGCCGTGCGCCGATGCGGCCTCGCGTCCATCGCTCGGCGTCGACCGTCCGGGCCGCGGCATCAACCCGGCGGAGCTTATCGCTACACAAGAGTTGCCGAGGCGCGCCCGCAGCAGCGCTTCGGCAAACGGACTGCGGCAGATATTTCCCTGACACACGAAGACGATGTCCAGGCGGGCGGTGTTCCGCCGCAATCTGTTCAATTCGGCGCGAGCGCGGCGGCGGCGCCGGGCAGCGACGCCGGGCAATCGGCGTCCGATCACCCCACCCGCCGCCCGAGCCAGGGCAAACAGTTCGACCACACCAGGGCGTGGGTCGTCGCGCACCAAGACGTCGTGAACCTCTTTTCCGATCAGGGTGCGGGACATTTCCGCGACCCATCGGGTGATAAGCCAAGCCGTTGCCACTGGCCCGAGGCCCCGCGCTTCGGCTTGTCTGAGACAGACATGCAGGTCGGGTAGCAGATTGCGACCGTACACGCCGGTTCGATAGGGAAGGGCAGGCGCCTCCTCGGCGGCGGTCAGCAGACGGTACCAGCGATAGGGGAAATCCACACCGAGCGCGACCGGCAGCGGCATTGATCCCCACGGGCGCGCATTGACCTCCAACAAAATCCACTCACCGCTCGGTTTCTTTTTGAACTCGAACATAGCGACGCCGGTGTAGTCCGAACCGGCGACGATCGCCTCGCAGGCTGCGACAAATTCGGGGGAAAGCGGTGCCGAATGACGATAAAAGCTTTCGCCGGCGATCTCGCGAACTCGGTGGTGCTGAAAGGCTTGCAGTACGCGACCACCGCCCGCCAGGACCGAAACGCCGACACCTTGTCCCGAGAAATAGCTTTCGACGATGGTCTCGCCGGGGTCGAGCGTGCCCAGCAGCCGTTCCAGCCGCGCTGGCTCCTTTATCACTTCGACTTTACCGCGCGCCGCGAGTTGCTCCAGCGAGTAGGAACGGCGCGGCTTCAAGACGACCGGCGAGCCAAACTCGGTCAGCAACCCGTCCGCCGTATCGGTCGGCGAAAGAAGCCGCCCAGCCGCGATCCGTACGCCGACTTGCTGTGCCAGCGTGCGCGTCTCGATCTTGTCAAACAGCAGCGCGATGGCCCGATCATGCGGGATCGCAAGTCGAGCAAAACGGGAGAGCGCCTCGCGATACCGCTGTAGCGGCAGAAGCGCCGTCTCGTTGCACGGGATGACCAGATCATAGCGCTCAGCGCGCAACAGCTGGGTTAGCGCGCCCAGCCACTCGGCCCCATCCCCCATCCACGGAGGCAGATCATGGATCGCGGCGATGTATCGAGAGCGCAGAGCAGGCGAACGGAAGTTGCTCGGTGCGGCATGGACCGTGACGCCCTGCCGGCCCAGGGATCGGACCGTGGCAAGAAAGCTTCTTGTATCGTCCCCGATAACGAGAACCTTGCCGCCGGTCACGAACCTTCCTTCGCCGCATCACTCTCCCGCACGGCCGGCTCCGTCCAGCCGGGTTTTGGCTGCAGGCTGTTGCTGATGTTCAGGCATTGACGGGTGATGCCGCTGCTCCTGTGGCAAAACAGCTCTAAGTTCGCTCGGGGTCATCGAAATGCCGCCGAGCTTGCCGATAAAGAAATCGAGAAACTGCTCGATCCGACTGAGAAAATCCGACAAATCGGATTGAGATCGAACGTATTCCGTGCTGCCGGGCAGCAGCGACGAACTATGATAGCTGAGCACGAAAACGCGATGACCGCGCGACAGAAACGCCCGCATCAGGCGATGCAACTCGCTGATCGTGACCCCTTCCGGTGTCGGCGGCAGCCATTCGAGCAGTCCGAGACGCGCGAACACGCCGCGCATGCGGAGCCTGTCGAGAGGCGGGCGTGCCAGTTGGTCGTAAAGCTCAATCGAGACCGATTTCGGCAGGGCGCGGGCGGCGAGCAAGCCGGCAAAGCAAGGCGTGGCGGGTATCTCGAGCAGCGACAAGTCGTGCCCGAACCAGTACGGCCGGTCGAGCCCGCGTCGAAAATCGGGGCCATGTATGGGGCGCATGTCGATCCCGGGCAGCACGCTCATGTCGATGTGATAGCCGAGCGATTGCAGCAGATCGGCGATCTCCTCTCCCACCCCCAACCGGCCGGCGCGATAGCAGAGTGGGCGGAAATCAAAGCTGCGTTCGATGGCCTCGGTCAGCTGTGTGAGTTTCGCCTTTTGCAGCGACACCGGGAGGTTCTGGCTGAACGACGCGCGGGGGCTCAGCTCCTCGAGAAAGGGCGGCGTTATCCAGGGATGCAGGTGGGCGCCGATCTCGCAGCGCTGCGAATGAAAGATCTCCCGTAGCGGAAGATACGCTTCGGGTTGCGTCGCGACCGCATAGTCGACGAGATAAATCGGCCGCACGCCAAAGCGGTCGAAGATTTCCTGCGCCATCGACTGGTTGCGCACATTGCGTACACTGGTTTGGGTCCGCAAGAATGGGCCGTTCCAATCAAACTCGGATTCGGTATCGACCGCGACGATCAGGATCGGTGGTCCGGCCGGCATGTCGGCTAGTTGCTGCTCGGCGGGAGCAAGCAATGTCTGATGCTGCGGCGAGGTCCGGCGGCCGCCGAGCCCATTTGAGGCGATCCGGCTGTCTGGGACAACGCTCGATTGTCTCGGCCCGGGGCCCGGGGCTGGTGCTAGATTGAGATCAACGCGCGGTTCTCGCATCGACAATACCCGCTGTAATTTTACCCGCCGATGTGACGGCACCGCGGTCAGCAATTCGGAATTACACTAGCGTGAGCGTAATCAAGTGTGAATAGGTTTTGACGCAGTCTTAATCCATCTGTCAAGAAGTTGGCGTTGACACTTGATCGTGAAGAGCCTGTGTTGACTTAGAAAAGCCTTTCGACGTACACTAAATGTCCTTGCCACAGATGAACAAATTGTCAATGTCAAGCATTACGGTTATCGAGCCGGGCCGTCAGGAACTCAATTATTGGCGGGATTTATGGCGCTACCGTGAGCTGTTCTACGTCCTCGCGTGGCGCGATGTCGCGGTACGCTACAAGCAGACGGTGATCGGCGCGGCGTGGGCGGTGATCCGGCCGTTTCTGACGATGGTGATCTTTACCGTGGTGTTTGGCCGCATCGCCAAGCTGCCCTCCGACGGGACCGCCCCTTATCCGCTGATGGTGTTCGCCGGCATGCTGCCGTGGACGTTTTTCTCGACCGCGCTCAGCGACGCCTCCGGCAGCCTGATCGGCAACTCCAATCTGATCAGTAAGGTGTATTTCCCGCGGCTTATCGTGCCGAGCGCGACCGTGGTGGTCGCCTTTGTCGATTTCCTGATCTCGTTCACCATCCTGGTCGGCATGATGGTGTGGTACCGATTTTTGCCCGGGTGGCAGCTCGCTCTGCTCCCGCTGTTTATCCTGCTCGCCGCGATCGCCAGCATCGGCCCGGCCCTGTGGATGACCGCACTCAATGTCAAGTACCGCGATTTTCGCTATGTGATCCCGTTCGTCGTGCAGCTCGGGCTCTACGTATCGCCGGTCGGGTTCAGTTCGCAAGTGGTGCCGGAACAGTGGCGGATGCTTTATTCGCTGAACCCAATGGTCGGGGTCATCGACGGGTTTCGTTGGTGCATCCTGGGCGGCCAGAGCGAGCTCTACCTTCCGGGAATTATGGCCAGCATCGTGGTCGCGGCGTTCTTCCTGTGGTTCGGCATCCGCCGCTTTCGCAAGACCGAGGCGAGCTTTGCCGATCTGATCTGAGGGCGGGTGTGCCGCGACAGCCGGCTCATCCGGCAGCGGCTGTTCGTCATCGCTAGGGATCGGCACCGTCGCCGTACTCGAAATGACCCGCGCAGAAAAGGTGACGGGCAGGCGACGTCAACTTCGGGCTTCCAAGTAAGCATGGGCAAAGGCCCGTGCGACCGACCAGTCGGGGTTCTCCTGGCAGTAAGTGACGGCTTGGGCCTCAATACTGGGGATCACAGCCACATTGATGGTTCTGGCCCGGACGCGGGACGCCTGATAGCCGACATAAAACATCGCTGCCGCGGCGCGATCCTCGGGCGACAATCTCAGCAGGTCTTGGCAGCCTGCCCCGAGGATATTGACGACATGATCCGTTGGTGCCGCATTGCCTAGCGGTGACCGGGCCGGTGCTGCTGATGGGGCCGCCGATGCTGCCGGAGTCGGCGGTGGTGTTGGTACCGCAGCGGGGGCGGGAGGCGGAGACGGTGCGGGTGGAGCGGCGGCCTGCGGTGGTGGGGTTTGCGCACAGGCAAACAACAATCCCGACAAGAGTACAGCTGCGGTTTTGCCGTTCATCCCTTCCTCCCGTCATTCAGACGATTTTTGGAGCTTCCATAATCATCGCTGAATTAGCTGACTTTAAGTGATATGGATCAATCACAATAGCCCGGATATTGTAGTCCTTCGTGGCACCGGCCATGCCATGACAGGCGCCGACATCCGGTCCAGTTCTAAGCCGGATCGAAACTTAGGCCAAAGCCACCGAGTGAGGCCGGAATAATGGCGA
This sequence comes from uncultured Alphaproteobacteria bacterium, assembly GCA_963735445.1. Lineage (GTDB taxonomy): Bacteria > Pseudomonadota > Alphaproteobacteria > ATCC43930 > CGMCC-115725 > AP-15. The sequence goes on along the minus strand of CAVTLC010000025.1, from coordinate 4,424 downwards.
AGTATCTGCTTTACATTTCGACGATTGCTTTGGCGGGATTGGTGGCTATGAAGGCGCCTGCTGCCGCGGCCGTGTGGAGCGGTAGCATGGCGCGCGACATCGCCGCTGCGACAGCCGGTGGCAAAGATGCGCCGTTGGTGCTCGTGGCTCGCGGCGGCGGTGGCCGCGGCGGCGGGGGCGGCGGGGGTGGTCGGGGCGGCGGCGGTGCCCGGGCTGGTGGCGGCGGAGGTTTTCGCGGCGGCGCTGGCGGTGGTCACCGCGGTGGTGGCGGTTTTGCCGGCGGTCAGCGCGGCGGTTTTGCCGGGGGCGGGGCCAACCGCGGAAGCTATAACCGCGGCGCCGTCGCCGGAGGCGGGGTCAACCGCGGCGGTTCTCCTGGGCTGGCGCCGCCGGGGGAAGTGTCAACCGCGGAAATTTTAACAGCGCCAATTTCAACCGCAACGGGAACGTCAATGTCAATCGAAACGTCAACGTCAGCGGTGGCGGCGGCTATTATGGAGGCGGCGGCTATTATGGGGCGGGTTGGGGCGGTGTTGCCGCTGGTGTCGCGGTAGGTGCTGTAGTCGGCGCCGCAGCTGCCAGCCCTTCGTACTACTATCCGACGGCGCCGGCATATCCCTATCCCTATTGCCCCTACCCTGATTATCCGAATTGCGGGCTCTGACGATCCCTTCGCCCAGGCAATAGCTCTCACTCTCGGTCACGAACGGGTTCGGGATCACGCCGCGGACAATTCCCGGCGCGTTGTAGAGTTTCTGCCGTCCGCAGCTGCCCCGCGGTTTGCCGAGAGGCTCGGCACACTCTTCCTCGCCACCAGCTGTGCCTCGGGCGCGATTGCCGGGGCGAACTAGTGGAGATCGATCGCCCGGAGGAGGGGGTCGCTACGCCGCCAGTCTTTGGCGGGCGGCGCCTTTGATCATGGCGGCGCCCTTTTCGGCGATCATGATGGTTGGCGCGTTGGTGTTGGTCGAGGTGACCGACGGCATCACCGAGGCGTCGATAACCCGGAGCCCGTCGATCCCGTGCACCCGCAGCTCGTTATCCACGACCGCCGTCGCGTGGCTCCCCATCATGCAGGTGCAACTCGCGTGATAGCAGGTGCCGCCATAGGTGCCGCGCATAGTCGAGCAATTCGTCGTCGCTCTGCACCTTCATGCCCGGCAGGCTCTCTTCCAGGACGAAGGGCTGCAATGCCGGGGCGGCGAAAATCCGCCGCGCCAGGCGCAACCCGCCGATGATGGCGCGCCGGTCGGGCTCCTCCGACAGATAGCGCGGGTTGATCGCCGGCATGTCGCCGGGCCGGTTCGACTTGGCCTCGACATAGCCGCGCGACAGGGGCCGCATCTGCCAGGCGCCGGCGCTGAGCCCGGGCTTGTCCTCGAGCTCGCCGATCTGGCCGTTTTTGAAGCTGCCGGGGGCGAAGGTGCATTGCACATCGGGCGTCGCCGACTCCTCCAGCACCTTGGCCGAAGCGGCGACGATCGACGGGCTGTAGGTCAGCATGCCTTTGCCGGTGAGGAGCCAGCGCACGACCTCGCCGGCGAGCGGCAGACCGCGCGACCGTTCGTTGGCGGTCTGGGCGCCGATGACCGGATAGGAGACGCGCGCGACATAGTGGTCCTGCATGTTCTTGCCGACGCCGCGCAGTTCATGCACGACCGGCACGCCGATCCGGCTCAGATGCTCGGGATCGCCGACCCCCGATAATTGCAAGATGTGTGGCGAGCCGATGGCGCCCGCCGATAAGATTACTTCACGCGCCGCATCGGCCCGCTCGATTGCTGCTCCGGGGCCGCCGCGCGAGAATTCGACGCCGACCGCGCGCTTGCCGTCGAACAGCACGCGATGCACCAGCGCCTTGGCGACAAGTGCGAGGTTCGGCCGCTTTAATGCCGGCCGCAGATAGGTGCGCGCGGTCGAGGCGCGGCGGCGGCCGCCGCGGGTCTGCTGGCACCAGCCGATGCAGTCGGTATGGCCGGACGGCAGGTCGTTGAGATCGTCGCGGTATTCGAGCCCGACCTCCTTGCCAGCCTCGATGACAGTGGCGCAGATCGGCGGCCGATCGGTCTTTGAGGTGAACAGCGGCCCGTCCTTGCCGCGGACCTCGTTGCCGTCGCCTTCCCAGCGCTCGGCCTGGCGGAAATACGGCAGGCAATCGTCCCACGACCAGCCGCGGTTGCCGAGCTGCGCCCAATGGTCGTAATCCTCGGGTTGGCCGCGGATATAGATCATCCCGTTGATCGAGGACGAGCCGCCGATCACTCGGCCGCGGGTATAGACGATCGCCCGGCCGTTGGTGCCGGGGTCGGGCTCGGCGCGAAACTTCCAGGTCAGGGTGTCGTGGTCGAGCATCTTGAAGAACCCGGCCGGGACGTGGATCAGCGGGTTCCAGTCGCGCCCGCCCGCCTCGATCAGCAACACCTTTGTCGCCGGGGTCCTCGGTCAGCCGGTTGGCCAGCACGCAACCCGCCGAGCCCGCCCCGATGATGATGTAATCCGCCTGCATATTCCGCGCTCCCTTGATCCCGCGGTTCACCCGCTGCCGGATTGCTTGTTCACGCGTATAGTCTAGCGCATCCTGTGCGCGTGACCACACTGGGCGAGGGAGAAATGCCATGCCGATTTACGAAAAAGGCGATGTTCGCATCCATTACGAAGAGGCCGGCTCCGGCTTTCCGTTGCTGGTGATCCCCGGCGGCGGGTTGAACTCGACGGTTGCCGGCCTGGCGAACCATCCGTTCAACCCGCTGGACGAGTTCAAGGACGAGTACCGCGTTATCGCGGCCGATCTGCGCAACGCCAATGGCGGCCAGTCCTCGGGCCCGCTCGAGATCGACCGGCCGTGGGATGCCTACACCGACGACCACATCGGGCTGATGGACCATCTCGGCATCGGCGAGTTCATGGTGCTGGGCTTCTGCATCGGCGGCCCGTTTATCTGGAACCTGGTGAAGCGCGTGCCCCAGCGCGTCGTCGCCGGCGTATTGGCGCAGCCGAGCGGCTATCGCCCGACGATGCCCGACCTCTTCTATCAGAATAATATCAAAGGCTGGGCGCCGCCGCTTGTCGAACGGCGCAGCGACATCACGATGGAAAAGGCCGGCGCGTTTCTCGAAAAGATGTACCGCGCCAACGCGGATTTCGTGTTTACGGTGACCCGCGACTTTGTGCGCAACTGCCGCACGCCGATCCTGATCCTGCCCGACGACGTGCCGGCGCACCCCTACGCGGTGGCGATGGAGAGCGCGCATCTGGCGCCCAATGCGCAGGTCAGCCTTTATCCGTGGAAGGCAAATCCGGAGCAGATCCAGCTCGCGTTGCGTCACGTGCGCGCGTTCCTGAAAGCGCATCGGCCGGCGGCAGTAGCGGCTCGACCAATGGCCGCCGCTGCCCAATAAGCCGCCGCTGCCTGGTCAGGTGGCCGAGTCGGACCGGCTCTGCTGGTCCGGGTCTTTTGGAACCCTCGCAAGCGGCTTAAATGCCGCACAGGCAGCTGACCGCTGCGGGGGGCTCCCGAGATGGGTCGGATACCGCACTGAGCTCTTGCGGTGAAAGGAGTTTGAAGATGAGTGAAGCCAAGCTGGCACCCAACCTTCCGGGCTGGATGGTGGAGCACGCCAACCGCTACATGTCGAGCGGCGGCACCGAGGGGCACATGCACAAGCCGACCCAACCGGGCCGGCCGGATACCCCGGTCCCATCGCTGCTGCTGACGACGACCGGGCGGAAATCGGGAGAGAAGTTTATCTTCCCGCTGTATTACGGGAAGACCGGCGACAGCTATATCGTCGTCGCCTCCAAAGGCGGGGCGCCGCAACATCCCGGCTGGTACCGCAACCTCCTCGCCAACCCGGAGGTCGAGGTGCAAGTCGGCACCGAGAAGTTCAAGGCGCGGGCCCGGACCGCGACCGGCGATGAGCGCGCCCGGCTGTGGCAAGAAGCGCTAAAATTCTGGCCGCCCTACGCCGACTACCAGAAGAAAACCGAACGCGAGATCCCGGTCGTCGTGCTCGACCCCATCCGCTGACATCAATCGCACCGCAAGCAGGTAAGGCGGAATAGCGCATGGTATTCCGCCTACGCTCGCTAAAGTATAAAGCGCGCTTCGTGCACTGAGCGCAGAAAGTTGCGGAACTCGTCAAACGATAACCGCTCCATCTCGCGCATGACCTCGATTTTCGGCGAATAGGACGACGCCTCGTCGAAGCGGTCACGGATGGCGCGGATGGCAGCACGATAATTGCGATACCGTAAAATAACGCCCCTGCTACCGGCCGCATAGAGGCACACCTCGGACGATCTGACATTGCAGTCGGTGCCGACGATCTGCCAAGCATGCCCGATCTGGCAAGCGCGCGACCGCCAGCATGCTGCCCCACAAGGGTGCGGTCAGCGGGCAGACCTCGGACAGCGGCGTTGCTTGA
>CAVTLC010000024.1:0-29634 GCA_963735445.1 uncultured Alphaproteobacteria bacterium | reverse complement strand
ACGCCCTCGGACTGTAGAATTTCGACCCCTCGCCCCCCGGTTGCAAAACATCGCTCTGCTCTCGCCTCGGTAGCGGCAGCGCATTTGCGCTACCCTCGCCGCGTCACTGGTACCCTACCACCCCTTGGGAGCACACGCCAACGCGGCCACCAAATACTGGACTTAAACGCAGATCAACGGTTCGATTGAAACCGCGGTGACAGCGATCTGAGTTTAAGCAATCACCACGGTCTGCGTTCTTGCTCCGGTCGACTTAATTCGTAGTTAGTTCGTTCGGCCCAGATGCCACTGACCCGCTGATATTGCGTATATTCTGGACACTTAGTTCGTTAAATTCGTACTTCGTACGTGGAAGGAAACATTCCGTTTAAACCGCGCATTGGATAATCCGTCATATCGTATTTAGACTTAATTCGTTAAATTCGTATATAGAAGGATAGGTAGCAATTTTCCTCCTACGAACGTGCGAACAACGAATTTAACGAACTAAGGGTATTTAACCCATTAATGTGTATAGACCATCAAATTGCCTCCCAAACTTCCACAGGCCGCCAGGGTCCTTTGGCCGTTCGCACGACTTGCGCTTTGCCGAGCTTGACGAGCAAGACGAGCGCCTTGCTGATGACGTCGGCGCTGGCGTTCCGGTGAAACAGATTATTGTGTATGTCGCTACGTGAGAGGCCGCCTGGTGTTGCGCGCAGGGCGTTGAGAATGGTGTCGGCCGCGGGGTTGCCGGTAGCGTCGCCAAATATGTGCAGTGCGCTGTCGTTGGCGTATTGGATGATTTCGAGAGCTGCCGCAAGGTGTGCCTTACCGATGTGCCGTTGTCCGTCGAGCAACGCATAGATGAGAGCTACCCGCAGCACCTGAGCTTCCGATCGTGCGGTGACCGCGCCGAACATTCCTGAGGCCGCGGCTGAGAGCTGTGGGTAGACATCGATCCACATTCGCTCGGCGACTTTGTCGAAGTCCACACGGCCCGCCGGGCAGCTTTTGATCGCCGCTCGTATTTTGAGCGCCACGCTCGTCAGGTCGTCATCGCTGAGGTTGCCGCCGAGCGGCAGAAGTTTGCTGCGGGTGGCGGCGACGAACAGCAGCCGATTGGCAAGCCCATTATCGGCATGCACTTCGGCAAGCTCATCCCGAAGTTCGGTGATGGTGATGTGGCCAAAGAGGGAAACCACGGCGCCCGTGGCCGTGATCGGGCGGTTCCGGGTCATGATGCCCAGCCGGGTGCCATCCCAGGCGCTCCGCAACACCGCGGCCAGGGTGTTTTCACGGCGACCCATTGCGCGGAGCGGTCTTGCGAACTCCGTTTCGATGACGAGCAGGCGCTTGTCGCGAACGCCAGGATGAACGAGCTCCATTGCGCCCGTTTTTTTGTTTTGCTCGTATTCAGGGTCGCGCACGCGCTCGATCAGCCCCTCGCCGGTCGACAGTCCGGTTGTCGTGCATTTGTCCCGCCACTCAGGCACGGCTTCGCCCATGGTACGGAGAACCCATTGCGCGGACGTGCCCTTGCGGGCCTTGGCGGTATCGCCGACGACCAATGTGAAGAGGGCCGGGTAATGCCGCGTTCTTTCGGCCACCGCCCAAGCCTTATCGCCAAGGGCGTTCCCTATGGCGGCCAGGAACTGGAACATTAGGGCGGCAGGGTCCGCCTCGGTGTGGGGCTCAACCAAGCTAACGAAGTCGCCGATGACGCCGTGATAGGCGTCGGGGCCGATAGGCTTCGGCCACGGGAGGTTGCCGTCAGCGTCGCGTTCGACCTGCTTGCGCAGTTCGCTGGGTCGGAGGAAGTCCTTGTAGTGCTGTCTCGCGAGGTTGAAGAGGGCGCCCTGGTTTGTCTTGTTTGGCGGGCTCGTCGCGAAATGTCGCCAGCGGGCGCGGGTTTCGCCTTCGTCGAAGGCCTTCGATCTCTTCGACCAATCGAGCCACAGGGCGAGCCCGACATCGCTGCCCCCGGTCGCGGCGTAGATGCGCAGGCCCATATCGGACCACTGTTTCCAACTGGCGCCGGCAGGGACGTTGCGGTCGTCGTTGGGGATGCACGCGATGGCGGCGGTGATATCGAGGAGTTCGGCCGGGGCGAACGCGGCGAACTCCGGCGGCGGCTCGGGATCATGCCCGTTCTTCGGCTTGGCCGCCTTCACCGCTTCGCGCAGCTTGCCCAGCGCCTCCGCAAGATTGATTTCGCGGGTGATGTCGCTCTCGACGATGCAGGCCATCCGCGGCTCGGCCTTGCGGTGCCACGACCCCGGCCAGCGCAGCGGATGGACGAGCGGGATCGCGGTCGGATCGCCGCCGGCGAGCATGGTTGCCAGCCGATTTGCCTCCTTCAGAAAATCGTGCTCGATCGCGGTTCGCGTTGGCTTTTCGAGCCGCCAATGCAGGTGAAATTTGGGAAGCTCCTCGCCGGTTTCGGGATCGAGCCATAGGCCACCTGAGGCGACGACGACCGTCGCCGGTCCGAGGACAGCCTCGAGGTGCCTGCGTCCGGCGGCCGGATTGCTGTCGAGCTCGGCGGTGATCACCAAGCCGTTGGCGAGGTTCGCCGCATCGGCCTTGTCTGCGGTTCGGAAGGAGCAAACAGGCGGCGCGAAAACGACGGGCACTGCGTCGAGTGCTGCGAGCGTCGCGAGATCTTCGGCCGCGTCGACAAGGTCGTCGGCGTTGCCGGTCACCCGGACGTTGCGCCACTCATCGTGCAGCGCGATCCCGTCGATATCGTCGCGGAAGCAACGCAGGCTGACAAAGCTGCCGGGCTCGGCGTAGGCGAAGGTGGCATCGACAAAGCGCTGCAACTCGCCGCGGTCGGCGCATAGCGCGGCGCTCATGACCCGCTCTCCGCGGCACCATTAAGGCGTTTGGCGAGCGCCTCGCGCAGCTCTTTACGCTTCGTCGCGAGCTCGCTCTCATACCTCCTAATCGCGCCTTGCGGCAGGTACTGTTGGATCGCGCGCCGGCACAGATCGCGGCCGGCCTGTGGCCGAACCACCAGGGCGTTGGCTTCGCATTTCCGCGCGCCGAACCGAGCTAGGTAGTCTTGAACATAATCTAGGTTGTGTTCGGGATGACGCGGGTCGTCGAGCCGCTTGCCGCTTCCAGTTTCGAGATTGTCGATCCAGGTAAGTCGTTGCGCTTCGATGAAAGTCGCGCTGAGCCCAAATCGGTCGACGACCAACCCCGCCGGGTCCCAGCCGACGGCGCTCTCAAGCTCGCGAAAATTGGAAAGCAAGCCATCGCTGATTCGCAGCCCACCCGGATCATGGTCGCCACAGTAAAGAAGAACGCACCGTTTCCCTTTGCTTTCCCAATACTCGAACCGGCGCATCATCGCCGCGCGGCTGTTTATGTCGCACCAGCCGCCGATGTTCGAGATCGGGACGTGGAATTCCGCGGCGACCGACCTGAACAAACTTTTCAGGTCGCCCTTTTCGACCGCGATCTCGCAATAGACGGAGAGGTCGTCCCAAAAGCTGATCGGCCGGTAATATCGATGGGCGTTGGCAATATAGCCGAAGACCGCGTCCGCCTCGTTCTCGACGTCACCGTCGAGGTGTTCGACGCCATCAGCGACGCGTTTTTCGTCGACGGCGCAGATGTCGAGCGGCAGATCGCCGCTTTTTCTGCATTCGACGATCAACCGCTCGGCACGATCAAACTCGCCCTTGGTTATCACTCCCTCGTTTTCGAGGATGTAGCACCAGCCGCGGGTTCCAACCGAGAAATCCAGTGTTGACGCGATTTCTTGGATCCGTTGGCAAAACTCGCGGAGATCGCTTTGGTAGGCATCCCGCCTAGCCTCGTTGGGTCGTCCACGACCGAGGTTGGGCAAGGTGCTCATGGCGCCGCATCTCCGGCGAGCAGCCTGTCCACCGCCGCGAGGGCCACCGGGTCCGACAACTCGGTGGCGCCGCCGCCGCGTCCAGGCGGCGCACCCCCGCGGGGCGCGCCGCTCATCGGCGACATCAGGCCGCTCCGCCGCCGCGTGGTCGTCCTCGCCCGCGCCGTGCAGGCTCAACGGGCTTACATCCGTTCTGGAGCCAAGCGCGGCCCCCGTCTTTCGGGACAAACGGGTCACGACCGATGTAGACGAGCGGCGGGCCCATCCGCTTAACGGTTTTGGGATGTTTATCCATTGCTGCCGCGAAGTCATTGAGCGGGACCAAATCGCCCATCAATTCTTCGCGTAATTGATCAATTCCCCGACGCTGGCTTGGGTTTTCCACGCATGTCCCTCGTGTTGGGGCTCAGGCGCCTCGACGGGCGCCAACATGCACAGGCTTGCCACCATCGAGCGGCGAGAAGGGGAATGCAGCTAAGCTGCGTTCTCCATTATTTTGCTGGGGAAATGCTTTGCGATCGTTTTGCGATCGGGATACGCGCCGCTTATGGGGTCTACAAAGCCGGCGCGCTTCATTTTTTGCTCGATTTGACGTCTGATCTTGAGCTGGGCCGCGCGGTCCTTCCCGGCAATTTTCCCCAGGTACTCGGACTCCCATGGCTCCCAGACGGCGCTCGTCTTGGCGCGTACCTTTGCTCCCCTGCCGATGCCGCCAGCGCGCGCTCGCGCAACATGGGCGTGGGCGCGCTCGCGCAGCATCAGCCCAACGTAGAATAATCTTTCGCAATGTCCTTCGACGGCCAGAATGAGATTTGGGTCGCCGCTCTGCAGCGCCCACCGCGCTGTCCGCAAGGCGGCGCGAAGCAGGAAAAGGCCGGCCCTTTGGCGCTCCTGTACTTCCTTTGCGAACTCCCGCGTCACAGGGTCGATGAAGCCGCCTGGAGTAAACGAAAGGAGACCCTTCTCCATCGGTTCCAGCTGCTCGACGATCACGCGGAGCGCGTCGCTGGCCGCCGCAATTCGGTCGACCATGTCCGCTTCAGCGCGATTTCTTAGCGGGGTTACTTCCGCCGTCTGGCCGGAGAGAGCCGTGGCTATTCTTGTCGAGATGCGGTCCGCGACCGCTCGCAGCGGATCGTTTTGCAGATGGGCATATCGCTGCGTGGTTTTCGCGTCGGCGTGGCCTAACAGCTTACCGATAATGTAGAGCAAATCGCCAGCCAGCGCCCCAACGCTGGCAAAAGCATGTCTTAGATCATGTATCCGCAGGTCAGCGATCCCGGCGGCCCTGGTGACGGCCTCCCATGTCGTGTGCACCTGCACGTAATGTCTTGCGCCTTCGCCATCGTTGTCGCCGCCGCGCCCTGTAGGCCGGCAAGACGAACGGGTTACCTTCGACCCGCGGCAATCCCGACAAGACCGCCAAGGCCGCGGCGCCGAAAGGCACCGTTTTGGCGCCCGTCTTGCTATCGGGAAGCCGGGTCCATCGCCACGCTCGAAATCGACATCCTGCCCAGCGCAGCGTCAGCACTTCGGATTTTCGCATGCCAGTCAGCGCGAGAAGTCGGATGGCCGCGGGGCCTGCCCAATACCCTTTATGGCCGGTGAGCGCGTCGCCGAGCCTGCGCGAGCTCTCCCGCCGTCACGAGGCGATCACGGCTTCTTTCCCTGAAGCGGTCGATCCCGCGGACCGGATTGCTGTTCGTCGGTCGAAGATCCCAGACCTCGGCGAGCGCAAACATCTTCGACAGCAGCGATCGCACCCGGTTCGCGCTGATCGGGAAGTGCTGCATCTTGTGATGCAGCCGGGCGATATCGTCCGGTTCGATATCGGCCACCAAGAGCTTGCCGAGTGCCGGCTTGACGTGCAGGCGAATATTGCGTTCGTCTTCGCCGACGCTGCTCGCCTTCTTCTTTGGTCTCGCATGCTCGGTTAAGTAGCGCTCGCACAACTCCATCATGTGGGCGCTGTCCGCGCCCTGTCGCGCTCGGCGAGCGGATCGTTTCCGCGATCGATTTCGCGTTTCAGCGCCTTCGCTTCGGCGCGCGCGTCGCGAACGGACCAGGTCGGGAACGCGCCGATTGTTTGCCGCCGCTCCCGCCACCAATTCGATAGTTCAGAACAAACGAGCGCGAGCCGCCCGCAGTGAGCCTTATTCCAAAGCCTTTGGGGTCGACGTCGTACACGATTCGATTGCCGGTCGCCGGCAGCGGCAATTCGCGCACGATTTTGTCCGAGAGTGCCAGAGCCATTCCGCCGTGTCCGCATTGTGTCCGCACGCGGGTATCCGCTAACGTTCTTGAGCGTCCGTTGAACGTCTGGTGATGTCAACGAAAATTCGCAGAAAGGCTTGGCTTAGGCGCACCTCGTTTCAGGTATGTCCGTTTTCTGCGGCTCGCAGAAACCGACTTTTTAAGACTACGGATCTGGGGGTTAGGGGTTCGACTCCTCTCGGGCGCGCCAATTTTCTAAGCGTCATCGGAAAATCGGGCCTACTTACGAATTAGCCGGTACCTTGTGGACCCGTAGCGGATCCAAATTACCTGTTCGAACCCGCGGCGCTCCTAGCCGCCCGGTATTGCTCTGGGGTTACCGCTCCGCGGACCGGATTGAGGTTGAAGCGCCGGGCAATTGCTTGCAGCTTGAGCCAACTCGGGAGTATGCCGGTCAAGGTCAAAGTGGGTGCATTTGGCGATGTGCGGACGCTTCTACCTGACGGCGACACCGGCTGAGATCCGGAAACAATTCAAAATCCAAACGGCGCCGCCATTGACGCCGCACTACAACATTGCGCCAACCCAAGCTTCGCCGATCGTCGTGGCCGACGGAAAGGGGCGGGCTCTCCATCTTGCTCGCTGGGGCCTCGTACCGTCCTGGTCTCGCGATCTCTCGCTCGGCACCAGCATGGTCAACGCGCCCGCCGACGCGCTCGAGGGAAAAGCTGCGTATAGCAAACTTTTCCAATCTCAGCGATGCCTCGTGCCAGCAAACGGGTATTACGAATGGCAGTCGCACGGGACCAGAAAGCAGCCATACAAGATTGCGCTTCGCAATGGAGCGCTTATCGCTTTTGGCGGGCTATGGGAGAAATGGACACCGGAGAGTGGTGAACCGGTCGAGACCTTCACGATCATCACCACGGCGGCGAGCAAGCTCGTAAGCGAGGTGCACGATCGCATGCCGCTGATCATTGCGCCCGCCGATTACCAGCTGTGGCTTACGGCATCACCGGCAACCGCAAAGAAACTGCTCCTGCCCTATGCGAGCGGGCTTACGATTACGCCGATCAGCGAGCGGGTGAACAGTATCCAGAATGATGATGTGGAACTGCTCTTGCCATCATCGATACGTTAAGCCGTCGCCGTTTGCGAACACGGGTCGGGCTCTGCCACCGGCGCCGCTGTGTGAACCCGGAGTTCGCTTCAGCGAGACAGAGAAAAGTGAGGGAGGTTCCATGATCATCGATTGCCACGGCCACTACACGACCGCGCCGCGTCAGCATGAGGGCTGGCGCACCCAGCAGATCGAAGCGCACACCGCCGGTAAGCCGGCGCCGCCGCGCCCGACGATCAGCGATGACGAGATCCGCCAGTCGATCGAGGGCGGCCAGCTCAAGATGCAGCGCGAGCGCGGCACCGATCTGACGATCTTTTCGCCGCGCGCCGCCGGTATGGGGCACCATCTCGGCGATGCGACGACCAGCGAAGCCTGGGCCAGCGCCTGCAACGAACTGATCCACCGCGTCTGCTCGCTATTCCCCCGGAACTTTATCGGGGTGGCGATGCTGCCGCAGAGCGCCGGCGTTTCGCCAAAGAACTGCCTCGCCGAGATCGACCGTTGCGTCAACCAATACGGGTTTGTCGGGATCAATCTGAACCCCGATCCGTCGGGCGGCCATTGGCAGGACCCGCCGCTGTCGGACCGTTACTGGTACCCGGTCTACGAGAAGATGGTCGAGTACGACATTCCGGCGATGATCCATGTCAGCGCGTCGTGCAACCCGACGCATCACACGACCGGCTCGCACTATCTCAACGGCGATACCGCGGGCTTCAACCAGCTGATGACGTCCGCCGTGTTCAAGGATTTCCCGACCATCAAATTCATCATCCCGCATGGCGGCGGCGCGGTGCCATATCATTGGGGGCGCTATCGCGGTTTGGCGCAGGACGCCAAGCTCGGGCTCCTGTCCGATCTCATGCTGAAGAACGTCTTCTTCGACACCTGCGTCTATCACCTGCCCGGCCAGGAATTGCTGGCCAAGGTCATCCCCGCCGACAACATCCTGTTCGCCTCCGAAATGATCGGTGCGGTGCGCGGCATCGATCCCGAGACCGGGCACCATTACGACGACACCAAACGCTATATCGACCAGCTGCCATTGTCGGCGGCAGACAAAGCGAAAATCTTCGAAGGCAACGCCCGCCGCGTCTACGGACGCTTATCGAAGATGATCGAGCAGCAAGCCGCGCGGGCGGCCTGAGCGCGGGTTCAGTTCGTATATCTACCGCCGCCCCAACCGACCCGGCAGGTCAGCCGTCAATGGCGGGGAGCTGGCGCAGCCGCGCCTTCAAATGATCGAAATCGACCGGCTTGGCGATGAACTCGGCGGCGCCGAGTTCGCCGGCGCGGCGGCGGCGCTCGTCGTCGCCATAGGCGGTCACCATCATAACCGGCAGGGCGGGGAAGCGCGCCTTTAGCTCACCCAACAGCTGCAGGCCGTCCATCCCCGGCATGTTGATATCGGACAAGATGACCGCCACACTCGGCTCAATCCCGTCGCTCAGCAGTCCCAACGCGGCTTCGCCCGAGGCGGCGTGGTGGATCACATAAATTCCTTGGCGGGCCTCGCGGCGAAAGCGCTGGCGGAACAGCTCGGCGACATCCGGCTCGTCGTCGACCACCAGGATGCTGACACTCATGCCGCGGCCTCTATTGTTGTTGTCGGCGTTGTTGCCGCCCGGTGGGTGCGCGGCAGATGGATCGCGAACTCGGTAAACTCGCCGACTTGGCTGTCAATCGCGATCGTACCGCCATGTTGTTGCACGACGATGTCGTAGCTGATCGACAGGCCGAGCCCGGTGCCCTCGCCGGTCGGCTTGGTCGTGAAGAACGGCTGGAACAATCTGTCCCGGATCTCGGGCGGGATGCCGGTGCCGTTGTCGCGGATGCGGATCTCGACCGCGTCACCGAGATCGCGCGTCGCCACCTTCAGCGTCGGCCGAAAGTCAGGTGCAGCGCCGTCGCGCTTGCGCTTGGTGGCGGCGTAAAAGCCGTTAGCGAACAGGTTGAGAAAGACGCGCGTGATGTCTTGCGGCGCCAATTCGATCGGGGCAATCGTCGGGCCGAAATCGCGTTCGAGCGTGATGTTGAAATTCTGATCCTGGGCGCGGGCGCCGTGATAGGCGAGGTTGAGCGCCTCCTCGACCAGCGCGTTGAGGTCGATGCTGCGGCGGTCGCCGCTCTCGCCGCGCGAATGCTCGAGCATGCTTTTGACGATGCCGTCGGCCCGCCTTCCGTGCTCGGCGATCTTTTCGAGATTGCCGGTCAGCATCGCGACAATTTCGTCGACATCGGCGCGCTTCGTCCTCATCGAGCGCCGCCAGATCGCCGGCGCCGCGGTCTCCTTCAGCTCGTCGAGCAATTCGACCGACAGCCCGGCGAAATTGTTGACGAAGTTGAGCGGGTTTTTGATCTCGTGGGCGATCCCGGCGGTCAATTGACCCAATGAGGCCATCTTCTCGGCCTGGATCAGCCGGTCCTGCGCGCGGCGCAAATCGGCGAGTGCGTTCTCGGCGGCGGCATGCGCGCGGCGCGCCTCCTCGCCGCGGGCGGCGAGTTCCTGGAACAGCCGCGCGTTCTCGATCGCGAGCACCGATTGCGCGGCGAAGGTCTGCATCAGCGTCGCGATCGTCGGCGCAAAGCCGGCCCCGCTGCGCCGGCGGATCACCAGCCCGCCGACAACCTTGTCTTCGCGCAGCAATGGCACGGCGAGAACGGCATGAATGCCGGGCAAAGTCCTGGCGGCATGCGGCACGGAGGGGTCTTGCTGTACGTCCGCGACGTACACCGGCGCGCGCTCTATTGCGCTGCGGCCAAGGTGGGTTTCGCCGAGCTTGATCCGCCGCTCGCGCAGCGCCTCGACCCGCTCGGCGCTCATGCCAAAGGCGGATTTGGGAACGAAGACCTGCTCGGTCTCGTCAAATTCGTAGATCATGCCCTCGTCGGCCTGCGACAACAGCACCGCGCGGCCGACGACGGTGGCGAGCACGGTGTCGAGGTCGAGCGAGGAATTGACCGCGCGCGCCACTTCCTCGAGCGCCTGCAGTTCGCCGACCGAGCGGGTCAGCTCGTCGGTGCGCTGCTGCAATTCGCCGAGCAGCCGTGCGTTCTCGATCGCGATCACCGCTTGCTCGGCGAACGTCTCGACCAGTTCGATTTGCTTTTCGGTGAACGGCGAAACCCGCGCGCGGGTCAGGGCAATGACGCCGATCAGAGCGCCCTCGCGCAGCAGCGGAACGCCCAACATCGTGCGGAACTGGCCAAGACGCTGCGAACTCCGGCCAAGTGTATTCGGGATCGTTCATCGCGTCTTCCAGGTGCACCGTCCGAAGTTCGAGTGACGTTCGGCCGACCAGAGTGCCATGTCCTGGCGCGATGGGGTTACGCGCAATAAAATCCTTATATTCGGCGGAAAACCCAAACGACGCAGCCAGATGCTGGAGGCCGTCCCGCAGCCGAAAGATAAAAGCGCTCTCTCCGTCACAGATCCTTGCCGCCGTTTCAACCAGCGCGTCGAGCACTGGCTCGAGTTCGGCGCCTGACTGGCTGATGACCTTGAGCACGTCGCTGGTCGCGGTCTGGTATTCGAGCGATTCCTCAAGCTCGCGCGTGCGGGCCTGCAATTCGCTGAGCAGCCGCGCGTTTTCGATTGCGATGACCGCCTGGTCGGCAAAGGTGCGGACCAGTTCGATCTGCCTCTCGGTTGAACGGCTCAACCCGCTGCCGGGCGAGATAAATAACGCCCAGCGGCTGGCCCTCGCGTAGCAGCGGCACGCCCAAGCACGGTGCGCATCTTGCCGACAGTGATCACTTCGGGCAAAGCGTACTCCGGGTCGGCGGCGATGATCCGCGACCTGCACCACGTCGTGCCGTCGAGCGCAGTCCGTCCGACGATGCTGCCGCGGCCGGGGAAAGTGATTCGTCGCTACCGCCCTATCCCATTCGGGCGAAAACGCGAAAGTCGACGCCACGCGATAGACCTCGCCCTCGCGTATCGCGATCGTGCCCCATCTCGCGTCGCAAAGCCGCGCGGCGGTCTCGACCAGCGTGTCGAGCACCGGCTGCAGATCGAAGGTCGAGCGGCTGATGACCTTGAGCACGTCGCTGGTCGCGGTCTGGTATTCGAGCGACTCCTGCAGATCGTCGGTGCGCTGCCGCAGATCATCGAACAGCCGTGCATTCTCGATCGCAATCACCGCTTGGTCGGCGAAAGTGGTGACGAGTTCGATCTGTGCGGTTGTGAACGGTCTCACGGCTCGCCGGCCGCAGCCGATCACACCGATCGGCTGGCCGTCTCGAAGGATCGGCACGCCGAGAAATGTCCGGTAGCCGGTGAGCGACTGTAGAACTTCGCGCGTTCGGGGATCGTAATCGGGGTCGGCGAGAACATCCTCGACATGGACCGTGCGGCCTTCGACAAAGGCGCGGCCCATGACAAACCCGCGGTTTGGCTGTCGCGGAAACAGGCTGTGAAAGGCCTTCGCCTCGTCCGGTAGCAGATTAGTCACGGCCACAAGGCGGAGCAGACCGTCCTCGAAACGCGCCACCGCGCTGAATTCTGCCTCACACAGTTTCGCCGCCCGCGCGGTGATCGCTTCAAACACCGGCTGCACGTCGGTCGCCGACCCGGAGATTACCCGCAACACCTCGGCAGTCGCGGTCTGCTGGTCGAGCGCCTGACGGGTCTCGTTCAAGAGTCGCGCGTTTTCGATCGCGATCACCGCCTGCGCCGCGAAATTCTGCAGCAGCGCGATTTCCTTTTCTGAAAACGGCCGCACCTCTTGGCGAAAGATCGTGATGTCACCAAGCAGAATGTCGTCCTTGCGCAATGCAACGTCGATTTTGCTGCGCGCGCCGCCAAGATCGGCCAACGCCTGTCGCAGCGGGTCGCCGGATCGGTAGAGTTCCTCGGAAGCGATATCGACGTTGACGACGATGTTTTCGCCCGCCAATACCCGACCGAGCCCGGTTTGGGGGTGCACCGCCTGCAGTTCGCTCGCGATCCCGGCGAACGCCGCCGGTACGTTATGAAAAGCGGCACCGCGAAAACGGTCGCCGTGGCAAGTCCACAATATGCCAAACGCCGCATTGCAGAGCCGCGTGGCTTTTTCCAGCATCGCCTCGAATACGGGCGTGAGATCGCCGGGCGAGGAATTGATGACCTGCAACACTTCGGCGGTGGCGGTCTGCTGGTCGAGCGCCTCGCGCGTCTCACTGATCAGCCGCGCATTCTCGATCGCGATCACCGCCTGGGCCGCGAAATTCTGCAGCAGCGCAATCTGTTTGTCGCTAAATCGGCGCACCTCCTGACGAAAGATAGTGAAAACACCGAGAACGGATTCGTCCTTGATCAACGGGACATGCAGGACTGTGCGGACGTGTCCTAATTCAACAGCGGCAACGGCGAGCGGCGCGCGTTTGCGATACGGGTCAGCCGTGGCGTTATCTTCGATGTGGATCGTGCATCGCTCCCGAACGACCCTACCCAGCGCCGTATCCGGATCAGGCCGGAGCGGCTCACTCATGTAATCCGCCAATCCTTTCGGAACATTGCGGAAGGAAACCGTCCGAAGCGTCTCGCCGTCGAAGGTGAGAAGTATCCCAAACGCGGCCTCGCACAATCGCAGCGCCTTGTCGAGCATCGCCTCGAAGACCGGCGCGAGATCGCCGGGCGAGGAATTGATGACCTGCAACACCTCAGCCGTCGCCGTCTGCTGGTCGAGCGCCTCCCGCAGTTCCTGTTCCTGTCGTTTGCGGTCGGTAACATCGCTGACTGCGCCGACGAGGCGCACCGCCCAGCCGCGTTCGTCGCGCACCGGCAGGGCGTGATCCTCGACCCAGCGATACTCGCCATTGCTGAGCCGGATGCGGTATTCGCAGTAAAGCCGCGGTGTCTCGCCCTTTAAGGCCGCCCGCAGCGCCGCGCGGTAATGTTCGAAATCCTCCGGGTGCACGCGGGCGTTCCAATCCTGACTCGGCCGCGCGCCGGCGTCCGGCCCCGGTTCCCCCCAGCCGAAGATCTCGATCAGCCGCGGCGATACCCAGAGCGCGTTGCGCGCGATGTCCCAGTCGTAAATGCCTTCGGCGACGGCCTGGCTGACGAGCGCGTAGCGCTCATTTTTTTCCTGCAACTCGGCGGTGTGGGCGTCGAGTTCGCGGCGGAGATCGGCGATGATCTGCCAGGGATCAACGGTGTTGCGGTCGAGCGTCGCGGTCATCGGCCGGCGCCGGCGAGCACTCGGACATCATCGGAAACGAGAAGGTACGGCATAATTCCCCTCCCGCCGCAGCGAAGCGGCGATGGGAGAGCGGTGAACTCTCCGTGAACGAGGATATCCGGCCGCGCGTCGCTCTGCCAGCGGTTGCAGCGGGATCTCGGCCGAATGTGACGATCGACGCGGTTAACGACTTTGGCGAAACGCTGGTTAGAACCAGCGCCGCAGCCCGCACGTGAAGAACCCCTACGGTCGCAACCGACATCGCCACGGTGCCGCCAAGAAGCCGGGCTATGATCGTACCCGATTGCGGCTATTGGTCCGGCGGATGCGTATGATTGGAGGTTTATCGCCACGGTGCCGCCAAGAAGCCTGGCTATGATCTACCCGATTGCGGCTATTGGTCCGGCGGATGCGAATGGTTGCCCTGTGATTGAGTGGGGAAAGGCGGCGCTGCGGGGCCGGGCATCCTGCTCGCTCTGGAAGTTCCCGTAAATTCCCGGTTCGGCGAAAACATTCCCGGTTTGGCGGCAAAAATTCCCGTTTAGGCTGCCTACGGGAATTCGCTCGCAAGCCGTTGCGATCACGGGGTTATTTTGCTCGATTTGACAGCGTGGAGGGACGAAATCCAAAAATTCCCGGTTCTTTCCCGGCTCTACGGGAATTTCGCCTGCCCGATGCCAGTGCGGCTAATCTCTTTATTGAACGCGCCGTCGTCCGCGGCGATGCTGGCCCGTTCGCCTCCTCGCAACCGATGGTCGCTTTGGTGTAATCTTAGCGTCCGAGTTTCGCCCGCTAACGGGCGACATGGCTTTTATAAGCGAACCGACAGGGAGAGAAAGTTATGACGGATGTGCGCGTGATCACGACCGATGGCGGCGACAAGATCCTCGAGTTGGCTGCGATCGAAAAATTTGCCGACGCGCTGCGCGGGCGGCTCGTGCAGCCCGGCGAGGCCGGTTATGACGAGGCGCGCCGTGTCTGGAACGGCATGATCGACCGGCATCCGGCCTTGATCGCGCGCTGCGCCGGGCCCGCCGACGTGATGGCGGCGGTACGGTTTGCGCGCGATCACCGGCTCCTGGTCTCGGTCAAGGGCGGCGGCCACAACATCACCGGCAATGCGGTCTGCGAAGGCGGGCTGATGCTCGATCTGTCTGGCATGAAGAGTGTGCGGGTCGATCCGGTCGGGCATACCGCGCGCGCCGAAGCCGGCCTGACCTGGGGCGAGTACAACCGCGAGACCCAGGCCTTTGGGCTCGCCAGCACCGGCGGCGTCGTGTCGACGACCGGCATCGCCGGGTTGACCTTGGGCGGCGGGCTCGGCTGGATGATGGGCAAGCACGGGCTCAGCTGCGACAATCTGTTATCGGCCGACCTCGTCACCGCCGAGGGCAAGCTGGTGACCGCCAATGCCGAGCAAAACCCCGATCTGTTCTGGGGATTGCGCGGCGGCGGCGGCAATTTCGGCGTCGTCACCTCGTTCGAGTACCAGCTTCACCCGGTCGGCCCGGTGCTCGCCGGAATGGTTATTCATCCGATGGCCGAGGCCAAAGCGGTATTGCGCTTCTATCGTGATTTCGCCCGCAGCTGCCCCGACGAGATGCTCGCCGCGGCGGCGCTGATGACCTCGCACGACGGTGAGCCGGTCGTCGTCATCATTGCCAGCTATATCGGGGATATCGCCGCGGGCGAAAAGGCGATGGCGCCGTTGCGCAAATTCGGCTCGCCGGTGGCGGATACGATCGCGCCGACATCCTATGTCGAGCTCAATAAACTGTTCGATGCCGCGGTACCGTATGGCGGGGTGCAGCGCTACTGGAAATCGAGCTTCTTGAACGAGTTGGGCGACGAGCTCTTGGACATCATGATCGGGCGTGCGGCGAAGATGCTGTCGCCGATGTCGATGGTCTTGTTTTTCCACATGCACGGCGCCGCCGCCCGCGTCGATCGCGACGCGACAGCCTTTGGATTGCGCCACGATCAGTGGGATTACGACGTGATCTCGCAATGGACCGATCCAGCCGAGACCGCCGGTCACATCCAATGGACCCGCGATTACTGGAACGCGGTCGAGCCGTTTGCGTCAGGTGAAGTCTACGTCAACCATCTCGACGCCGAAGAAGCCACTCGGATCCGCGCAGCCTATAGCGGCAGCTATGAGCGGCTGGTGGCGCTCAAAAACAAATACGATCCGACCAACCTGTTCCGCATGAACCAGAACATCCGCCCGACGGTGTAGAGCGGGCGTCTGCTCGCGTTCAAATCATCTCGGCAAAAGCGGGCATTGTAGTGTAGGGGACGGCGCCTTACGCGTCGTCGGGGACGGCTTCCTCGAGTTCGCGCAGCCACACCGCGGCCGTCGAATCCGATGGCGCGCGCCAGTCGCCGCGTGGCGACAATGATCCGCCGGACGAAATCTTCGGCCCATTGGGCAATGCCGAGCGCTTGAACTGCGACAGTTGGAAAAAGCGCAACAGAAATACCCGCAGCCAATGCTTGATCTCGGCGAGGCTGTAGGCGCGCCTTGCCGCCTCCGGTGTATTGGCCGGCCAGAAGCCGCGCTCGATGTCGGACCACGCGTTCCACGACAGATACGCGATCTTGGACGGCGCGAAGCCAAAGCGCGTCGTGTAGAACAGGTTGAAGTCCTGCAACGCGTAGGGGCCGACGACGCTTTCGGTCGATTGGATCAATCCATCGGCGCCGGGCGGCACCAGTTCCGGCGAAATCTCGGTCGCGAGAATGTCGTAAAGGATCGGGGCGGTTCCCGGCCCCAGATCGCCGGTCGCCGCGACAAACCGGATCAGATGCTGGATCAGGGTCTTGGCGACCGAGGCATTGGGGTTGTAATGCGACATCTGATCGCCGACCCCATAGGTGCACCAGCCAAGCCCGAGTTCGGACAGATCGCCGGTGCCGACCACCAACCCGCCATTATGATTGGCGAGCCGAAATAGATAGTCGGTGCGCAGTCCCGCCTGAATATTCTCGAAGGTAACGTCGTAATGCGCTTCACCGGTCGACGCGGCGTGGCCGATGTCCTGCATCATTTGCCGCGCGGCGGGGCGGATATCGATCTCGCCGCCGGTCACGCCGAGCGCGTTCATCAATCGCCACGCATTGGCTTTGGTGGTTTCGCCGGTCGCAAACCCCGGCAAGGTGTAAGCGAGGATATTTGTGCGAGGCAGCCCCAAGCGGTCCATGACGCGCGCCGAGACGATCAGCGCCTGCGTCGAATCGAGCCCGCCCGAGACGCCGATCACCAACTTTTTGAGGCCAGTCGCTTGCAGCCGCTGCGCCAGCCCCTGGACCTGGATGTTGTAGGCCTCGTAGCAATTGTCGTTGAGCATCGCCGGGTCGGCCGGGACATACGGAAAGCGCTCGACATTGCGGCGCAAGGCCAGCTTCTCGTGGGGTGCGGCAAATTCGAAGGCGATCGTGCGGAACGCCGGCCGAGTGGCGGCATTCGCCCGCACACAGTCGCCAAAGGTGTTCATGCGCATCCGCTCCTGCCGGATGCGGCCGACATCGACGTCGGCGATCGCCATCTCCGGATCGGGCGAAAACCGCCGAGTCTCGGCCAAGTCCGCGCCCAATTCGAAGATGCCGGCTTGGCCGTCCCAGGCGAGATCGGTCGTCGACTCGCCGGCTCCGGCAGCGGAATAGGCGTAGGCCGCGAGGCAGCGGGCCGATTGCGAGGCGCATAACAGCCGCCGCATCTGCGCCTTGCCGATTGTGATGTTGCTGGCCGAGAGATTGAGCAGGATCTCGGCGCCGGCGAGCGCCCCGAGATTGCTCGGCGGCTGCGGCACCCATAAATCCTCGCAAATCTCGATATGGAAGGTAAATGCGGTTTCACCGGTCGCGGCGAACAGCAGATCGGCGCCAAACGGCGCCTCCCGTCCGGCCACCGTGATGGTTTGGCCGGCCACACCCTCGCCCGACATGAAGTGCCGGCGTTCGTAAAACTCGCGGTAATTCGGCAGAAAGACCTTGGGAACTGCTCCGAGCAGCAGCCCGCGGTAGATCACGACCGCGCAATTGTAGAGATGCCCGCGCGCCCGCAACGGCGCCCCGATGACGAATATCGAAGACAGTTTACGGCTGATTTCGACAAGCCGGCCGATCTCGGCTTCGACCTCGTCGAGCAGAGCGCCCTGAAACAGCAAGTCGTCGATCGCGTACGCGGACAGCCCGAGCTCAGGAAATAGCATGAGGCCGACGCGCGCTTTGTCGCCATCCGCCAGCATCGCCTCGATCGCGGCGCTGTTATGCCGGGGATCGGCAACCGCCACATGCGGGACGCAGACGGCGAGGCGAACAAATTGGTGGGCGTAGGGCGAAAAAAACGACGACATTGCGGGCGCTGCTCGCGACGGGATTACCTTCTAACTAGGAAACACAGGACTTGAGGATAAGAGGCCGAGGCGATTACGCGCTTTCTCAAGAACGCGACCGCCCGGGACGGATCAATGCCCAGATTACGCCCCCAATCCCGAACAGCGTGACAGCGGCAAGAAGGAGCACCACCAGATTTGTCCTCCCGATCAGCCTTTCGCCGAGTTTGCCGACACCGTCGCCGACAAAAATCAGCATCGGCGCCCAGACCAGCGCCGAGGTCACGTTGGCGAACCAAAAGCGCCCTGACGGCATCTGCAGAACGCCTGCGGCGAGCGGGATTATCGCGCGCAGCGGGCCAAAAAAGCGGCCGATGAACACGCTGAGACCGCCATATCTTTCAAAAAAGCGAATGCCACGCGGCAACAGTTCGGGGTTGCGATTCAGCGGCCACATACGTCCCAACGCCGGCCCAAACCGGCGCCCGATCCAATACGATACCGTATCCCCAAGAGTGGCGCCGAGCACCGCTCCAGCGAGAACCGGGAAATAGGGCAGGGCGCCGGTCGCCATCAACGCGCCGGCGGCGACCAGCAGCGAGGTCCCCGGGAACAGCAGGCTCAGAAAGACGAATGACTCGCCGAACGCCGTGACGAACATGACCGCGAACGCCCAGCCGGCATGCGCGGAAATGAAGGCGAGCGTCGGCTGAACCAGGTGTTCCATGGCCTGGGTGCTTGCCTCAATGGTGGGGTTAGCGGTGGGGGCGAGGCCCGCTTTTGATAACGCTTACCTCTTACGTCAACCTGAGAGGGCGGTATGGATCGCCTTCGTTGTCGAGAATATTTGCAGCAGCAGCATTTGCGAGCGCTCAATACGGCGGGTCGGCCACGAACGCCGGCCCGGCTCAACGGAGAAACGGGGATGGCTCATCCGATCGTCTATGGTCCTGCCAGCAGCACTTATGTGTGGAGCGCGCGCTTGGCGCTCGCCGAAAAAGGGGTGACGCATGAGCTTGTCGACGTGCCCTTTGGCGCGCATCGCGAGCAACCGCATCTATCGCGCCAGCCTTTTGCGAAGCTTCCTGCCTTCGAGCATGACGGATTCGCGTTGTATGAGACGCAGGCGATCGTGCGCTATGTCGACGAACGCTTTGCCGGGGCGCCGTTACAGCCCGAAGATGTGCACGAATGGTCGCGGATGAACCAGATCATCGGCATCGTCGACGCCTATGCCTGGCCCGCCATTGCCGGCACGATCCTCTTCAACCGTATGTTGGCGCCGCGTCTTTTGGGGCGCGAGCCGGATGAAGCGGCGATTGCGGCGGCGTTGCCAAGGGCCCAGCTGTGCCTTGCCGAGATCGAGCGGCTGATGGAGGGTCACCGGTTTCTCGCCAGCGATTTTATCAGCCTCGCCGACATCATGGTGATCCCGCTGCTTTACTACTTCGGCAATATCCCCGACGGCAAAGAGCCGCTCGCACAACATCCGAAATTGCTCGACTGGGTCAAACAAATGGCGACGCGTCAGAGTTTTCAGGTCACCAAGCCGGCGCGACCATAGTGGCCCGAAGCCGAGTACTTTACTGTAGTTGTTCCAAATCTCCCGGAGGGGTTATTTCTTGTAGGGGTTCACGAGGCCGGCGACGATTCCCGCGAGCACCTCGCGCACCTGCTGCTCGTCGGCGCCCATCAGCACCGCGTCTTCGAGCGCTTCTTGCGCCAACTCGCGCAGTTCAGCCAGGTTCTCGTTTAGCACCTTGATCTTTTCGACGCAGGAGACGGGCTCGCCTTCGGGTGTGCGCCAGGTTGGAAAATCATCGGTTTGGCTCATCTGGCTGTCCTTTTGACAGTGGCGCGGCTTATTTGAGACCGCCCGGAGGCGCCCCCGGAGGCGACGCCCCGCCCGGCGGCGCGATGCCGCCTTGCGGTGCGCCCCCCGGAGCAGCTGCCCCACCGCCACCCTCGCCCGGCTTTTTTTGCCCGCCGGGCTGCGAAAAGATCATTTGGCCGATCAGGTTTTCGAGGCTGACCGGCGCCTGCGTGTATTTGATCTGACCGCCAGGTGGGATTTCCTTTTCGGAGCCGCCCGGAACCAGCGACATGTATTTGTCGCCGAGCAGGCTCGACGAGATGATCTCGGCGACCGTGTCCTCGGGCAATTTGTACTGCGGGCTGATATTCATTTTGACGGTAGCGAGAAATGTCTTTGGGTCGAGATACTCGGAGGTAACCGAGCCGACTTTGACCCCGCCGATGCGCACATCGCTGCCGTCGCGGATGCCGTCGACGCTCTGGAACTGCGCCGTCACCGGATAGCCGGCGACCGCCCGCACCTGGCTGGTTGAATAAGCGAAGAACAGAAACAGAGCCGCAATGACGAGCACGACGGCGCCCATCACGGTCTCGATCACATTGCCGCTCATCGGCCGCTTTACCCCGCTGATGCCCGCTCCACCAAACCCGATCCGCGCAACGCCCTTATTCGGGCGTCCACGGCTCATAATCGCCGACCGAGCGCTCTCGCTTGCCGCCGCGCAGAATCGAGCCCGGCGGGCGATAGGCGTTCGGGGTCCCGGTCATGTTCGGCAGATGCTCCTTTTCCCAGGGATAGCGGGTGCGCGACCCCGGGCGCGGTATCTCGTCGACGGTGTGGTGCAACCAGGCGTGCCACTCGGGCGGCACCTTCGATCCTTCCGGGACGCCGGCATACATGACCCATCTTTTCTCACGGCTTGCCCGACCGCCGCCCCGCGTCAACTGCCGCCGCCCCTTCTCGCGGTAATAGCGATTTCCGAGGCTGTCGGTCCCGACATACTCGCCCCGCAGCCAAGTCATCAAGCGCGTGCCTAAGGTCATTAGCCGATCCGTGCCGTGGGCCGCTGGCGGGCGCTGCCGCGGCGGCGCTCTTATTGCACCGCCGGTATCATGCCGGCAAGCGCCGGGACGGCGCGTCCGTCGCAGAAGATATGGCGTCGGCTTGACTGATTTGCTGCAGCGGCATTCGCTACCGCGGCCGGCTAGATCGACTACTCGGACAGAATGCGCATGCGCCGCTCGTCGGCGGAGAACGACTTGTTCATGCGAAATCCCGGCGCTCCGTTGCGGGCGGATTACCCGAACCGCTATAGTGGCTCGACTATTGTTTCCCGAGATCGCCTTCACCATGACCGACGCGACCGCCGCCGCTACAATTCTCGATGCGAAAGGCTTGCTGTGCCCATTGCCGGTATTGAAGGCGCGGCGGGCTTTGAAGACGGTTGCTCCAGGGGCGGTGCTGGAAGTGCTGGCGACCGATCCGGGGGCAGTCAAGGATTTCGAGCATTTCTGCCAGACCACGGGCTGCGAGTTGCTCGAATTGTCGGAACAGCCCGACGGGGTCTTGCGTTTCCGGCTACGCAAGCCAATCTGACGCCGGCTAACATTCTAGGTCCTGCCGAATCCGATGCTGAGGTCATTCCGCTTCCTGCGACGACGAATGCGCTAGCAGCCCGGCGCTCTGGCCGAGGCTGCTCTCGTGCGCGCCCGCAAGCCGCGCCGCCATCCTCAGCCTCCAAAAGCGCAGGAAATTCTGATGACCGACAGCGTCGTCGCTCGCCGCGAAATCGGCGGACGGATCTACGAAATCGACCAGCGACAAGGGCCGCCTCGACTTCGCCTTGATCCATCACTTTCTCGCCGAGTGCTCGCATTGGGCGCGCGGCATCCCGTGCGACGTATTGCGGCGCGCAATCGCGCATTCCCTGGCCTTCGGCGTCTATCGCGACGACGCGCAGATCGGCTTTGCCCGCGTCGTCACCGACGAGGCAACCTTTGCCTATTTGGCGGATGTCTTTGTCATCGCCGGGGAGCGCAATGCCGGGCTCGGGCAATGGCTGGTCGAGACCATCCTTTCCGACCCGCGCCTGCAGCACCTTCGGCGTTGGCTATTGGTCACGCGCGACGCCAAAAGCCTCTACCAGCGCTGCGGCTTTGGCGAGCTCAACGCCGGCCTCTCCTATCTCGAACGGTTTGATCCCGGTCCGTGCCAACACCCAGCCACAGCAGCGCGCGAGCCGGCATTAGCGTGCGCCTGAAAGAATCGCCGCATCCGATCGAATACTACGCTTTTTCGCAAAAGAGCTGCCGCGGCGCTGGTGGCGCGATAAGCTGCGGGCGCGCGACGACCAGAGGAGGCGATGATGGTTGCGGTCATCACGACACCGCGGCTGATGGCGATCGGCGGCGGGGCGCTTGCCGAATTGCCGGCGATGCTCGCAAGGCTGGGCGTGGCGAAGCCGCTGATCGTCACCGACCCCTATATTCGCGGCTGTGGCATTCTCGACCGGGCGACGGGGCTGCTCGACGACGCTCGGGTGCGCTGGCAAGTCTTTGCCGACACGGTTCCCGATCCGACGACGGCGGTCATCGAGATCGGCGCGCGAATTCTGGAGAATGGTGACTTCGACAGCTTGGTCGCAATCGGCGGCGGCAGCTCGATCGACACCGCAAAGGGCATCAGTGTCCTCGCCGCGAATGGCGGCAAGATGCGCGATTACAAAGTCCCGAACGAGATCCCAAAGGCCGGCCTGCCGATCCTCGCCATCCCGACCACCGCCGGAACCGGCTCCGAGGTGACGCGCTTCACGGTCGTCACCGACACCGAAACCGACGAGAAGATGCTGATCGCCGGCCTCGCCTGTTGCCCGCTGGCGGCGATTGTCGACTACGAGCTGACGCTTTCGATGCCATACCGGCTGACCGCAGATACCGGGATCGACAGCCTGACTCATGCGATCGAGGCTTATGTCAGCCGCCGCGCCAATCCTTATAGCGACGGGCTCGCCAGACAGGCGATGGGATTGATCGCGCGCAACATCCGCACCGCCTGCGCCGAACCTGACAACCATCAGGCGCGCGAGGCGATGATGCTCGGCGCCACGACCGCGGGCATGGCCTTTTCGAACGCGAGTGTGGCGCTGGTGCACGGCATGAGCCGACCGATCGGGGCTTTTTTCCATGTCCCCCACGGGTTGTCGAACGCGATGCTGCTCCCCGAAATCACCGCCTTTTCGGCGTCCGCGGCGCTCGACCGCTATGCCGATTGCGCGCGGTCAATGGGGGTCGCCGACGAGGACGAAGGCAGCCAGGGTGCAGTGGCGCGGCTGCTCGAGGAGTTGCGCCGGCTCAACCGGGATTTGCAGGTGCCGAGCCCACGCGCTTACGGTATCGACGTCAATCGCTACGAGGAATTGTTGCCGGTCATGGCCGACCAGGCGTTGGCCTCGGGCTCTCCCGGCAACAACCCGCGCGTACCGACCGCCGACGAGATCATCCAACTCTACCAAAAGGTCTACGAGTAGCGGTCCGCGGCAGAGTTCGGGAAGCGACAAATGGCCGAAATCGGGTTGTTCGAGGCGATATATTCGGCGCGCTCGTTACGCCGCTTGAAGCCCGACCCGATCCCTGAGGAGCTGATTACCCAAATTCTCGATGCAGCGATCCGCGCGCCATCGGCCGGCAATGCGCAAAACTGGGCGTTTGTCGTCGTGCGCGATGCCGAACAGCGCCATCAGCTCGGGCTGATCTATCGCAAAGCCTCCGACATTGCCGAGGCGGTCTATGCCGCGCGCGGCCGGCCGCCGCACCTGACCGATCAGCAATTCGCGCGCATGCTGCGAGGCGGCGCCTACCTGTGGGATCATCTCGGCGAAGCGCCGGTGCTGTTGATCCCGTGCCAGCGCCGCCCGATCGTGCCGCCGCGCGAGGCGCTGCCGCCGGACATCGCCGCCCATTACGAAAACGAGTTGGCCTATAGCGATCGCATTCGCGGCGCCAGCATCTACCCGGCGGTGCAGAACATCCTTCTCGCCTGCCGCGGTCTCGGCCTGGGCGCGCTGATTACCACCAATCACATTCGCTGCGAGGGCGAGGTCAAGGCTCTGCTCGGCATTCCCGAGGATGTCGACACCTTCGCGCTAATGCCGATCGGTTGGCCGCTCGACAAATTCGGGCCGCTGACCCGGCGGCCGCTCGCCGATGTGGTTCATTTCGATCGTTGGGGCAGCATCCCCTAGCGCGTCAGCAACGACGCCAATAACGCGAGCGCCAACAAGGCGGATATCCCCTGCCACACGCGCAACGGATTGCGTTCGTAAAGCGTCGGCGGCCGTTGTACTGCCGCTGGCGCGCGCGCCGGTCCGGCTTCGATCTCGAGCGCGAATTCGGTCGTGTCGCGAAACCGCCTGGCGGGATCGATCGCGATCGCGCGCCCTAATGCCGCGGACAGCCAGGCGGGGAGATCCGGCCGCAATAGCGAAAAGTCGACTGGCCGGGTGCGTCGCGGCGGGCTCGTGGCGTCGGCATTGCCATAGGGGTATTCACCGGTGAACGCGCGGAACATCGTCACACCCAGCGCGTAAACGTCGGTCGCCTCGTTGCCGGCTTCCCCCTCAGCCATTTCGGGTGCCATGTAGGCTGCGGTCCCCGGGATGTTCTCGGGCGGAAAATCCTCCAACCCCGGCACGCGAACCACCCCGAGATCGATCAGCTTCAACGAGCCGCCGCCTTCGAGGATCACATTATCCGGCTTGATGTCGCGGTGAATGATACCGGCATGGTGCAATGCCGCCACTGCACGGGCCAGCTTGACCGTGATGTTCCGGCCTTCTTCCAGGCCGATTACCGGGCTGCGCGACAGGCGTTGTTCCAGCAACTCGCCCTCATAATGGGGCATCACCGTGTACAGGCAAGTCTGGCGCCCCGGCGGCAACTCGATGACGCGCCCGATCCAGGGATTGTGCACCCGAGCGCCGACCCAAGCCTCGCGGAGGAACGCCGCGTGATAGGCTTCGACGGTCGCGACCTGCGGCTTGGGGAACTTCAGTGCGACCGTGCCGCCTTCGATTTCGTCCTCCGCGGCGAACAGCCGGGTATAGCGGCCGTCGGAAATCAGCGCTTTGAGAACAAATCCATCGATCGTCTCCCCGAGCACCGGCACCGGGATGATCGGCAGCTGGCGCAAGGCGCCGCTGATATCGGCCGATCCCGCCGTCGGCAGCGCCACGACGTCGAGAACCAAGGCGGTGCAATTGTCGTTGCTGCCGGATTGGAGCGCCGCCGAGACCAGCGCACCGGCGGTGTCCTCCGGTGCTGAGCGGTCGCGCAGAATGTCGGCGATGCTTTGGTCGCTGAGGGAACCATGCACACCGTCGCTGCATAGTAGGAAGCGGTCGTGTAACGCGACTGGTTGGGTTTCGTAGTCGAGACGCACTTCCGCTTCGACGCCCAATGCCCGCGTCAGCGTGTGCGAGCGGCCCGCGCCATCCTGGCGGACGTGATCGACCGTCAGGCAGGTCAAGCGATCCCGGCTAAAGCGATAGGCGCGGCTGTCGCCGACATGCAGCAAATGCGCGGTGCGGCCGCGCAGCACTAGGGCGGTAAAAGTGCAGCCCATTCCCGCCAGCGCCGGGTCCTGACGGCCGAGCGTGTTGATCCAGCTGTTGAGCGAAGCAATGATCCTGCCGCCGGCGCGTTGCACCTCCATCGTTTCGGGCAGATCACAAAACCCGTCGAGAAAGCCGCGCACTGCGGTTTCGGCGGCGGTGCGGCCTCCCCTGGCGCCGCCGATTCCGTCAGCGATCGCGGCGACGATCTCCTGACGCGGCTCGGGCAACTCCGCGCCGTAGAGAGCCGCGGCGAAGTCCTCATTGTCTTTGCGCATCCCGGCTTTGGAAGCAAAGCCGACGCGCGCTTGTATACCGGTCTCAACCGTGAGCATGGCGCCGGTTTTCGCGTGTGCCTGGGCGCGGGCAAGGCGGCATGGTGGCCTCCGTGGGTTAGGAAGCGCCGGTTGGTCGGCTTTTGTCCAATTTATGTCCGCCCTTCGTTAGATCTTCTAGCAAACGATAATTTGGGCCTCTCGCAATGAACGTCATAGGTTGATCGCCTCAAAAACAATCACCAAACTGCCTATAAAATAGGCAAATGTGAGGCGTCCCTGAGCAGCAGCTAATTCCCGAACTGCTGCCTGACCTGCGCTACTCCGGTCGGCATGTATAATAGAGGAAGTAGCCACCGGTGCTCGATGCATTGCGCAGCTGAAGCTTGCCCGTGGCCCGGTCAAGATCAAAAAATCCCTGCTTTGGATCATGCCAGCTGATCCAGCTGCGGTTGATGGTCGCCGCAAGCGAATCGACAGTCCCGCGATCGAGGTCGACGACAATCGGCCAGCTGGTGCCACTCGCAGGATTGGTGCAACGCAGGCGAAGGGTGTGGAGTTCGGCGGTTCGGACCTCGCCGGCCGCGCCCAATAGCACGATAACCGCGGTGATCACGGACAGCAGCATCCGCTGGTGGTAGTGCAGCGCGCGCGGCACACGCGGTGTCGGCTCGGTTGTGACGCCGAGCGGATTACGCATCATCGAACGGACATCCCCTGCCGAGCCGATTGCGGGCTTCAAAGTGTAATAGGCATGGATTTTGCCTCAAAGCCAATCCGAGGAGAGTACCTCCTCGTATCCGCCAGAGACGGGCCTGACTTGACCGCTTGGCCCCGATTACGAAAGCACGAGGCAGAGAGATGTTAGTTCCATCGCCAAAATGGCTCGATACCGGCTCCAACGCTTGGCAAATGGCCGCCGCGACGTTTGTCGGCCTGCAAAGCGTGCCCGGTCTGGTAATTCTTTATGGAGGAATCGTAAAACGGAAATGGGCGATCAACTCGGCTTTCATGGCGATGTACGCCTTTGCCGCGGTGATGATCGTGTGGGTCCTGTGGGCTTACAACATGTCATTCGGCGAGCAATGGCTTCCGTTCTGGGGCAAGCCGTCCTCCGCGCTTTCGGCCGGATTCATGCTCCAGCAGGCCACGGTCCCGGCCGCCGCCTCGGGCATGCCTGCCTTGGGCTTTCCGATGGCGACGATGATGTTCTTCCAGTTCGTCTTTGCGGCGATCACCGTTATCATCCTCGCCGGTTCGCTGATCGGACGAATGAGTTTCAAGGCGTGGATGATCTTTGTCCCGGTGTGGATGACCTTCGTCTACACGGTCGGCGCGTTCAGCATCTGGGGTGGCGGCTGGCTGGCGGCACTAGGTGCGGCGGATTTCTCAGGCGGTTACGTGATTCACCTCGCCGCCGGCACCTCGGGGTTTGTTGCCGCGGCGGTGATCGGGCCGCGCATCCAACAGGATCGTGACCATTTCCCGCCGAATAGCTTGCTGATGGCGTTGGCCGGAGCCGGCATCCTGTGGCTCGGCTGGAACGGCTTTAACGGTGGTGACCCGTACTTTGCCAACGCCGATGCCGCCGCGGCGATCGTCAACACCAATTTGTGCACCTGCGTGTCGCTGCTGGTGTGGACGATCTTGGATTCGATGTCCTACGGCAAGCCTTCAGTGGTCGGCGCGATCAATGGCATGATTGCCGGACTTGTCGGCATCACCCCCGGCGCCGGTTACGTCAACGGCTGGGGCGCCATCGCGATCGGTATCTTCACCGGCATCATCCCGTGGATCATGATGAACAAGGTCCAGACCAGCGCTTTCTTCAAGAAGGTCGACGACACGCTGTCGGTTTTGTCGACCCATGGTGTCGCTGGGTTGCTTGGCGGTTTGCTGGTCGGCATCTTTGCCTGCCCGGACATGCTGGTCTATATCGGCACCGAAAAGGAAGCGCCGGGCGTCAGCATCACCGGCCTGCTCTATGGCGACTCGGGCCACCAGCTCCTCGTCCAGTTCTACGCGGCCGTGTTCATCATTGCATTTAACGCCGTCGCAACCTTCGTCATCCTTAAGGTGATCTCGATCTTCGTGGCCTTGCGGATGGACGAGGCGACATTGCGCGTCGGCGACGATGCGGTCCATGGCGAGACGGCCTACAATTTCGGTGATGAGGACGAGATACCGGCCGTCGCCGAATAAGCCCAAATCGTAACTCTGGCGGGTAGTTAGGGCCGGTCGTCATCGCGACCGGCCCTAAGCGGAAATGGCCTTAAGGTCGTTGCACCTGAATTTCGCAAGCGATCGGTCCATCAGCGCCGAAACCGCAGATCCCGAGGACGGATCGGCGATTGGGGCCATTACCTGACGATTGGCACAATTCTTGATGCCGCCGAGCCGAGAGGCGATGAGGGCCGCACTCCTCGGATGACAGCAATTGCACAAAGCAAAAAAGGTAGATGTATGAAACCACTGTTTCGTCACCGGAACATCGCATTTTCCGCCGCCATGCTGGTGGCGATTGCGGCGGCCCCGGCATTGGCGCAAACCGCGGCCCCGGCCGCCGCACCTGCCGCTCCGAAACTCGACAGCGGCGACACCGCCTGGATGCTGACCTCGGTGGCGCTCGTCTTGATGATGACGATCCCGGGTCTGGCGCTTTTCTATGGCGGCATGGTCCGCAAGATGAATGTGCTGGCGACGGTCATGCAGAGCTTTGCCGTGACCTGCCTCGTGACCGTGTTGTGGATGGTGATCGGCTACAGCTTTGCGTTTACCACCGGCTCGCCGGTTCTTGGCGGGGTGAGCCGATTTTTGCTGCTCGGGATGACCATGGATACGGTCAACGATCTGGCCAAGACCATCCCTGAATCGGTCTACATGTGCTTCCAGATGACGTTTGCGATCATCACCCCGGCACTGATCTGCGGGGCGATTGCCGATCGCATGAAGTTCTCAGCCCTATTGTGGTTTATCGGCTTGTGGAGCCTCTGCGTTTACGCCCCGATCGCGCACTGGGTATGGGGCGCGGACGGGTTTTTGAACGGCGCCGGGGTGCTCGACTTTGCCGGCGGGACAGTGGTGCACATCAATTCCGGGGTTGCCGGGTTGATGGCGGCTCTGGTTTTGGGCAAGCGCCGGGGTTACGGCACCGAACCGATGGCGCCGCACAATCTTGTCCTCAGCGTGATCGGCGCCTCGCTGCTGTGGGTCGGTTGGTTCGGGTTTAATGCCGGCTCGGCGACGGCGGCGAACAGCAGCGCCGGCATGGCGATGACCGTGACCCAGATCGCGACGGCGACAGCGGCGCTCGCCTGGATGTTCGCCGAGTGGATGTTCCGCGGCAAGCCGAGCGTGCTCGGGATTATTTCGGGGGCGGTCGCCGGACTGGTCGCGATCACCCCGGCTTCGGGGTTTGTCGACCCGCGCGGCGCGCTGGTGATTGGCGCGGCCGCCGGGGTGGTCTGCTTTTGGAGCACGTCCAGCCTGAAGCATGTCTTGGGATATGATGACAGCCTCGACGCCTTTGGCGTGCACGGCATCGGTGGCGCCGTCGGCGCGATTCTGACCGGGGTGTTTGCGGTCGCGTGGGTTGGCGGCGCCGGCAAGAGCGGTCTGATCGACGGCAACCCGCATCAAGTGATCACCCAGATCTACGGCGTCCTGGTCACCGTCGTTTATGATGCAATCGTGTCGTTGGCATTGCTTAAGCTTGTCGATGTGACAATCGGGTTGCGGGTGGACAGCGATGTCGAGCGCGAGGGGCTCGACTTGGCGATCCACGGCGAGGCGGTCCAGTAAGGAGCGCCGCTGCGTCGCCGTTTCCGATGCTCCATGGGGTTGTCTGTCATGAAAAAGATCGAAGCCATCATCAAGCCGTTCAAACTCGACGAAGTTAAAGATGCCTTGCACGAGGTCGGCGTAACCGGGATGACGGTCAGCGAAGTCAAAGGGTTTGGGCGCCAGAAAGGCCACACCGAAGTCTATCGTGGAGCCGAATACGTGATCGACTTTCTGCCCAAGATCAAAATCGAGGTCGTGCTCGACGACGGTCTCGTCGAGCGCGCCGTGCATGCGATCCAGGATGCCGCGCGCACCGAAAAGATCGGCGACGGCAAGATTTTTGTCTTGCCGGTCGAACAGGCGATCCGCATCCGCACCGGCGAGCAGGGGCCGGACGCGGTTTAAACCTGCAACATGCTTCCACCAAACCCCGCAAACTAGCCTCCAACCTAGATCGATCCAAAAGG
>CAVTLC010000023.1:0-106458 GCA_963735445.1 uncultured Alphaproteobacteria bacterium | reverse complement strand
CCGGGTGTCGGCGGCCGGCGAGAGTAGAGGCTGCGCTTCGCTCATCGGTTCGACCTCGTCGCGGCTATGCCCGCAGCCCGAGAGATCGGGGCCGGGAGCGCCTCCGCCAATTGGCGCGGCAATGCGCGCAATAATGGCACCAGCACCAGCGACAACAGCATCGCGCCGCCGATCCACAGCCAGGCGTCGTTGAAGGCGGCAACCAGCCCAGCACGCTCGACCAGCGGCGCTACAAGTTCGCGTGTTGCCTGGTCGACCGGGCCAAGCGGCACGCCGGTAAACCGCTCGGTCGGCAAGCCGACAATCCGCGCCGCGGCAGGATCGCCGGCCTGAAGCCGAGCGACCAGGCTCGCGACATGCACGGGGGCGCGCTGTTCGAGGATGGTGTCGATCGTAGCGAGCCCAATGGCGCCGCCGAGGTTGCGCATCAGATTAAACAGGCCGCTCGCATTGGGAACGCGCGCCGGCTCGAAACCGCCGAGCGCCAATGCCGTACTCGGCAAGAGGCACAGCATGATTGCCGCTCCGCGCGCCAGCTGCTGCCAGAACAGCCCCCAGAAATCGGTCGCGACGGTCATAAATCCGTTACCGAGCCAGCCGATCGCCAGCAACGCATAGCCAGCGGCGATCAGCAGCCGCGCATCGGCGCGACGCTCGAGCATTGTCGCGACCGGCGCCATTGCCAATTGTGCGGCACCTGTCACCATCATGATCTTGCCGATCGGCAGCGCGTCGTAGCCGCGCACGACACCGAGAAACACCGGCAACAGGTATGTGGCGCCATAAAGACCGACGCCGAGCGCAAAGCTGAAGCCGCAGCCGATCGCAAAATTGCGGTCGCGAAAGGCGGAAAGGTCGATCAGCGGCCTCGGATGGCGCAATGAACGGCTCACAAGACCGCAGCCGGCAATCCCGCACAATGCCGCGAGCAGCAGCATCGGCGTGCTGGACCAGCCGCGCGATGGCGCCT
Organism: uncultured Alphaproteobacteria bacterium; assembly: GCA_963735445.1. Taxonomy (GTDB): domain Bacteria; phylum Pseudomonadota; class Alphaproteobacteria; order ATCC43930; family CGMCC-115725; genus AP-15. Next base: position 105,488 of record CAVTLC010000023.1, on the reverse strand, counting down.
CCTTTAACAATACTTCGAGGCCGGCGAGAAACACTGCGAGAAACGGCAACGCCCAGAGGTCGACCGCGGCGAACCGGCGGCGATCGGGACGGTCAATCCTTACTGTCCACCCGACCAGCGCGGCGACGGCAATGCCGGGCGGCAGGTTGATCAAGAACAGCCAATGCCACGAAAAGCGATCGGTAACGAACCCGCCAACCACCGGCCCGAGGGTCGGCGCCAGCATCGCAAACAACCCGGCAATCAACGTGGCCCGCGTTCGCGCCGGCCAATTAAACATCAGAAAGATCGCCGAAAAGACGAGCGGGATCAGCGCACCGCCGCAAAACCCCTGGACGATACGTGCCGCAATCAGGGTCCAAAATCCGGTCGAGGCTGCACAGGCGAGGCTCGCCATCGTGAAGCCGACGACGCTGACGACAAACGCGCCCGAAGTCGACAGCATCAAGGTCAGCCAGCCGGTCAGCGGGATCGCGACGATCTCCGCCATTAAATAAGCGGTCTGCACCCAGCTGAGCCGAGTAAGCGGGATGCCGAGGCCGGCCTGAATTTCCGGCAATGAGCTGGCGACGATCTGGATGTCCAAGATCGCCATGAACATGCCGACCGCCATTGCGGTAAAGCCGATCCAGGTCTTGGCCGTTGTTCTCGCAGTGCCAGTGCTCGGAATGAGCATCACAGCTGTCGCCGCGATGCTAATACCCGGTCCTCGATCGCAATACGGCGAGCGATCAGCACCAAGTTGAGCGCGGAGAATGCCACTCGCGATCGCAACGGCGCCAAAGGCGAGCGGCAGAAGGGCGATCTCGACGGTGACGATCAGGTAGTTCGGGTGGCGCACCCAGCGATACGGGCCGGCTTTGACAAGCGGGGCCTCAGCCACGGTCAAGATTCGCGTCGTCCAATAACGCCCGAGACTTAAAATGACCCACAGGCGCGCGGGCTGCAGCAGCGCGAAGAGCGCGAGCAAGGGCCAGCTCGGCTGAGTTGCGGCCGGCACCAGCAACGCCAGACTCGCGAGCCATGCGCTATGGAGCGCGACGAAATAGCGATAGCCGCCGGCATCAATTTCGGTTGCGCCGAGGCGCCGCAGCCGCCGAGTGTTGCGCGCCGCCCAGCCGAGTTCGGCAAGCCGCTCGAGCGCGATCACGCCGAGCGTCCAATAAAGCGGTGTCACCGATTTTCGAGCACCACAAACCCGGCGGTAAATCCGGGGCCGAGCGCCGTCATCAACGCCCGCTGCCATTGCGGCATTTCGGCGAGCATCCGTTCGAGCACAAACATCACCGTCGCTGCCGACATGTTGCCATAGTCGCGCAACACTTCGCGGGCATCGGCAAGCGCGCTGTCCGGCAGGCCAAAAGCATGTTCGAGTGCGTCCAAGACCTTGACGCCGCCGGGGTGACACAAAAAACGGTCGATGTCGTCGACCCTCAGCCCATGGCGGGCAAGGAAGTCGTCGGCCACCGCCCGCAACCGGGTTTCGACGAGCTGCGGGATGTCCCGCGAAAATACGGCGCTGAACCCGTTATCCGCGATATCCCAGCCCATCACCTCGAGGGTGCCGGGCCAGGTATGCTCGCCGCTGGCGACAACCGCCGGGCCCGAGCCTTCGGTCGACAGCAATACGCCGGCGGCGCCGTCGCCGAATAGAGCCGTCGCGACGATGTTGCTTTTGGTCCAATCGTCGCGGCGAAACGACAAAGCGCACAATTCGACAACGAGAAGCAGCACAATCTCGCCGGGCTGTGCCAGCGCTTGGCTCGCGGCGCGGGCAAGGCCGATGACACCGCCAGCGCAGCCGAACCCGAAGATCGGCAATCGCCTGACATCGCGGCGCAACTGCATCCGCTCGATCAACAGAGCATCGAGGCTGGGGGTCGCGATGCCGGTTGTCGATACCGTAACGACCGCATCGATCTGATGCTTGCCGATACCGGCGCGGTCGAGAAGCCTAACGGTCGTTGTTTCGAGCAGGTCGAGCGCACCCGTGATGTAGACCCCGTTGCGCTCTGCCCAGCTGTGCTGGCGGTCGTACCATTCGATCGGCACACAAGAATAGCGCGAGCGGATGCCGGAATTGGCGAAGACCGGCAACAGCCGCTCGAGCGCGGGGGCGCCGTTGAACAACGCCTCGACGCGCCGGATCACATCGTCTTGATCGAGCCGGTAGGGCGGTACCGCGGTCGCGAGGCTCAACAAATGCGGAGCTGGGGGCATGGTCAGGCTGCCTTGTCTGCGCCGGAACTCCCGGCTGCGAATTAGACCGGCGCCCGACAGCTAAATTCCACGGCACACCAAGATGTGATGCACCCGCGACACCTTCCGCGATGGAAGGAGGGCTTCCTAACGATCTATGCGCAAGCTAGGCCGGCCGTTTTTGCTGCCGGCCCCCAAAGATTGACTTTACTTAGCCCGCGGACATCCCTTGGCGCAAGGCGGCGGCACATTCACTGACCGCCCGCCGTGCGGTGCCGATCAGCCTACCATAGCGGATAAAGCCATGGCCGATCCCGTCATACACTTTGAGGCTATGCGGGACCCCGGCTTGCTCAAATGCCGCGGCGAGCCGGTGGCTGTCGTCAAGCAGCGGATCGAGGCTGCCGACGATCAGATGGGCCGGCGGTAGGCCCTTGAGATTGCCCAGAACCGGAGCGGCGCGCCAATCCTGCTGCTGTTCCGGCTTTTCGAGATAGGTTTCCCAGATCCACCGCATCTGGGTCTGCGACAAGCCTGCACCCTGGCCAAAGCGCTGCCACGACGGGCTCTCGCTATCGGTCGAGTAGACGCCGTAGATCAGCAGCATAAAGCGCACCGCGCGAACTCCCTCGTCGCGCAACGCCATCGCTGCCGCCAGCGCCAGATTGCCGCCGGCCGAATCGCCGCCGAGCGCCAGCCGATCCGGATCGATGCCGAGATCAGAGCCCTCGCGCGCCGCGAGCCGGGTCACTGCGACCATCTCCTCGAACGCCTTGGGAAAACGGTGCTCGGGCGAGAGCTTGTAATCGACCGACAACGCCGCTACCCCCGATTGCCGCACCAACTCGCGCAGCATCGCGTCCCAAGATCCCAGGCTGCCCTGCATAAAGCCGCCGCCATGGGCGTAGACAATCAGCGGCGGGCGTGACGCATCGTCGGGCAGATAGAGTCGGCACGGCACCTGTCCGTGCGGTCCGGGCAAGGTCAGGTCGCGCTCTTCTTTCAACGGCACCGAGCCTTCGCCAAGAAAGGCGCCGACCCGGTCTTGCGCCGCGCGCACCTCAGAGAGCGGGGCTTTGGTGCGGTCGGGCACGACAAAGCCGCGGCTCTGCAACAATTGCCCCGCCGCCACCAATTCGGGATCGACCCAGGGTGTCGCGTCGTTCATCGCCTCGCTCCCTATCCGCGTCAGCTCGATTTAGCCCGCCGCTTATCTACCGCGCAACCCCGACCCAAGCGCAAAGCGGCGACCGGCCCAAGCTTTTTTTTAACAAGGTTGCGAGATTGGCAATTAAGCCTTTGTGACCGAGCTCACATATATCGCTCGCCGAATTTTGCGTAAGCTCAATTGCCCGATAATCGATCAGTGCAAGGGGAGAAGGTTATGCTTGATTCCACAATTACGGATGCCAAAAACATTCCGGTTATCCCTCGCGTGACTGGGCTGGGAGAAGCAGTACCCGAGAACGGCGGAGGGCGCGTTGCGGGGCCTGAACAGGACCTCGTCACAGATGATCTTCTTGGTTCGATCGAGCCCGGACCCGCAGCCTCAGCCTGCCGGCTCCGGAAAGCTCGAACTTCATACCGCGACGCCCGAGAAGGCGTCCCGGCTCAGCGATATTCGGATTGATTGCCCCGACAGCCGGGGTATCAAAATAACCGCGATATATGCCGTCCAGTCCGACGAGTACGCCGTCTACCAAGCAGGCGAAGTAATGGTTCACTTCGCCGATGATCCTGCAAAGGCCCAGGCACAGCGAAAATCCATTCTGCCGATCAGTGCGGCGCGGGCAGAGGTGAACGCGCTGGCCGAAGATTTAGCCTGCCGCGAAGTCTGTGATCGACAGCTGGCTTACGCGCTGCAACTCGCCTTGGACGGCGATTTGGACGGCGCCAAAGCGATAACCGCATCGGCAAAAGCTGCCGTATTGGCCAAGCGCGCCGCCAGTGGTCGCTTCCAATATCTGAAATGGAGTTTCGCTACGGCAGCTCTGTTGATTGCGCTGCTGTTTCTGGCTAGCCGACTCTTTCCTTTCTCACAACCATCGAGCGATCTCTGGCTTGCCGCCAAGGCGGGCTTGATCGGCGCGGCCTTCTCCATCGCTCTGGGCATTCGGGGAAGGACGGTCGCCCTCGACACGGAGCTCCTCGACAACATCACCGATGGGACGCTTCGTCTTCTGATCGGCGTCATTGCTGCCGGTGTACTGTTGCTGCTGTTTGCGTCCGGTATTGTGCCGAGCCTCAAGATTGGAGATGCGGATTTCAAATCGAGCAACGTGAACTGGCAGATGGTGCTGATTATTGGTTTCGTCGCCGGTTTCCTCGAGCGTCTCGTTCCAGACCTGCTCGACAAGCAAAATTCAAAAGGCAATGCTGCGATGGTTCAATAAGCTTCAAAAGAAACGTCACTGAGCGTGGGCACCAAGAAGGATCACCTCATTGTGATCTTTTCTGGACCTCGCATTGTCATGCCTTGTTGATGAGCTCGAGAACCTCTTGGAATGTTTCACGCACGTCTTGATGCGTTTGATTGGAAAAAGTGATCCTCGTCTGGGCGCCAGCCGGTCCTGCTAAAGGGCTATTGGCCGGCGGCGCTTCAGCCACGGATAGAATGCTATCTTTGTTTAGCGCTATCCGACTCCCGTCTGGACGCGTCAGCGTAACAAACAACACCGCTTTCCCTGACCCCTTCTGCGTTCTGCCGATCGCGTGCGCCCGCGCTGCAGCGCCGATCCCAAACGCACCATCGACCGCTTGCCTTACGTACCTTTGATCTCGCGCATTTTGCGAGCAACGTCAAATCCTAGGCTGACCAGCTAGTGCGATAATGCAATGCCACCGCGCTGCGCCCGGGTGTGCAGCCATGCGGCGGAGCGATGGACGCCGCCAAAGGCGAAGACGTGGAGCGCCTCGACCGGCGCGTCGCGATCCTCGTGGGCGACCAATGCCTCGATCAGTGCATCCGGGGTCGCTTCGGTCAAGATGCGGGCAAACGCGGTTTGGCTGCGGCCCGAGCGCGCGCAACGACGCGCCGATACCGCAGCGCACCGCGAACTTGGCAAGTGTCGCGATCGTGGCCGGGCCGGCGACCCCGACCCGGATCGGGCAGCGGATGCCCTCTTCTCGCAACGACGCGATCCAATGCGCGATCGGGTCCGCCTCAAAGCCGAATTGGGTAACGAGCGACACATCGAGACCGCGCTGCCGCGCCATCGCGATCTTGGCGCGCAGAGCCGTATCGAGGCTATGGCGATCGATGCGCGGATGGCCCTCCGGGTAGCCGGCGAAAGCAACCTGCGCAATGCCGTGACGCTCCACCAAGCCGGTCGCCAACAGATCGAGACTGTCGCTGAACGGGCCGATCGCGCGGCTCGGGATCGCCGGCAATAAGAAGAATACCCGTCACCCCTGCTTCGCCGGCCGCGCGCTGCATAAAGTCGCGCGCCTGAGTAAAACTGGCGAGCCGGCGCGCAGCGACATGTGGCACGGGAGAAAAGCCGGCCTGGCGCAGCTTGACACAGGCGGCGACAATATCGTGATGAGTGACGCTGCCCGGATGATTGACGAATACCGCAGTCTGCGGCGGCAGCAATTCGTCCAGCCGCTCTCGCAACGGGTCATCGTGCGGCGAAATCTCGATCGAGGCCGTACTGATCAGTTCCGCGACGCGGTGCTGCACCCGAGCGTCGACCGGCCGCCCTTGATGTTCCATGATGGCGCTCGTCATCCCGAATCCCGCTTGCGCGAGATCACGTAGGACTCGTCCCAAAACCACAGCCCGCCGTGTCGGCGCAGCACCTCTTTGGTTGCATCAAGATAAGCGCCGCTGCTGATCGCCCCCGACAGGCGTTCATCTTCGATCTGCGCGACATAGACCGCGGCATTCCACGCCGCGAACAAGGTCGAGGTGCCGATGGTCTCGCTGATCTCGCTCGGCAGGGTGTGCATGTCGTAGCGGAACAGCGAGCGGGCATCGGCGTAGGCGCCAAAGTTAAACGCCCGCGCGGCATTGCCGAGTTCGGTTTTGGCGGCCCGCAGCAATGCATGCCGGTCGGTCGTGAACGGGTCCTCGCCCGGCCAGATCAGCTGGATGATCTCCAGTCCCGGGTCATGCCCATGCGAATGGATCGCGATCAGACGGCCGCCGGGAGCCAGGCTGCGGGCCAGCGGAGCGACGATCCGGCGCGCCTTGAACTCGAGCGGGGCGCGGGCGCGATAAGGCTGCGAGGCAATGACCAGATCGTACTCCGCACGGGTGGCGCCACGGCGAGGGCGCACCTGGTCGAGCAGGAATTTGTGATCCTCGCGGTAGATCACCAACACGACCGGTTTTTCATAAACCGGATTGCCGGTGTTCGCGCTGACCCGCGCCTGCCAGTGCTCGCCGAGAAACGCCTGCAGATCGCCGATCTGCAATTCGAAATCGTGGGCGGTATTGCCGGTCAGCGGCAATTCGTGCCAGACGAGGCTGGTCGCGGCCGTGACCGAATGCGGCGTCAGCCACGGCGCCTCGGCGTAATACATGTTGGTCATGACCAGCACCGTCGCCGGGTGCTCGAACAAGCGATCCGGCATTTTTTCGAGCGTCAGGCGGACGTCTTCGAGGCTGATCTCCTTGGCGGTGATGTAAAATGGCATTGTCGGGAAACGGTGGTGCATTGCGCGCATCGTGCGGGTCAGCACCGTGCCGTCGCCGGTCCCGGCATCGAATAGCCGCAACGCCGGCGGACGCGGGTGGATGTTGCCCAACTCCATGCCCACTCGTTGGGATATTGCCCACTTCTCCCCGCAGGTGGTGACAAACAGCAGATATTTCTGGCGATTATCGTAAAAGCGAAAGTTGCGAGCCGCTCCCTGCGCGAGGGCTGGCGCCAAGATCGGCGCCGTCGCCGGGAGACCGTTGATCTCGGGCCGCGGTTGGCGCTCGAGCTGCGGTTGGCGGGCGATAAAGGCTTGCACGCGATCCGCGGTATCGGTCGTGACGCGGCCACCAAGGCGCAGCCGGCTGACGAGCTTGCCGTCATTGACCGCGAGCCGGCCAAAGGTCGACTCCGCCAAGCCGGCGCGGCGGCAGTACTCAGCGATGTCGCGCAACAACGTCTCGCTCATCGGCGTTCTCGCAGTTTCCCGCAAAACAAATAAAGGCCGATGCGACCTGCCGGTCAACCACAAACGTGCCCATGATCGCAAGTGGGACGAATAGATGGGCAACATCATCGATGGGAAATTTTATGGGTGAGCAAAACCGGATTGCGGTCGATACTCGCGCGCAAAAGCGACGGTCGCGGCGGGGCCGCCGAGCCGGCGCCCGTTGGTTAGCAATCGGGAGGAATGATGAGACGCAGCACCGACAAGATCCTGACCAGCCATGCCGGCAGCCTGCCGCGGCCGGACGCACTGATCGCCGCTTGGGCCGCAAATGACGAAAAGACGCTTGCGGATGAACTCCGCAATGCCGTTGCCGATGTCGTGCGGCATCAAAAGGAGCTTGGCATCGACGTTCCCGGCGACGGCGAGTTCGGCAAGCCGATGGGTCAGCGCGTCAATTACGGCTCGTGGTGGCGCTATTCATGGCAGCGCCTCTCCGGCATCGAGCCGGGCCAGCAGTCACTTTACGAGATGGAGGCGCGCCGCTCGCGTCCAGGCGAGATCGTCCTGACCAGCTTTGGCGACCGCCGCGACCGAACATTGTTCGCGGCCGCTTACAACGACCCGGAATCCGGCATCACGACCGGGCCGCGCCCGCCGAGCCCGGTGTGCACCGGTCCGCTCCGCTATACCGGGCACGACATGATCAAGGCCGATATCGCCCGCTTCAAAGCGGCGCTGGCGGCGGCCGGGGTCGAAGAGGGCTTTATGACCGCGGTGGCGCCCGCCAGCTGTGCGCGCATCGCCAATGAGTATTACAAAACCGACGAGGAGTTCCTCTTCGCCTGCGCCGACGCGATGCGCGAGGAATACAAAGCGATCGTCGACGCCGGCATCATCCTGCAGCTCGACGATCCGTGCATCGCCGAAGGGTGGGACCAGGTCAATCCTGAGCCAACTGTCGAGGACTACCGAAAGCTCGCGACACGCTGGATCGAGGCGCTCAATCACGCATTGCGCGGCTTACCTCAGGATCGCATCCGCTTTCATTTGTGCTGGGGTAGCTGGCACGGGCCGCATGTGACCGACATCGCGATGCGCGACATCGTCGAGGTCATGCTCAAGGTCAATGCCCAGGCCTATTCGTTCGAGGCCGGCAATGTTCGTCACGAGCACGAATGGAAGGTGTGGCAGGAGATCAAATTGCCCGACGACAAGATCATCCTGCCGGGTGTCGTCAGCCACGCGACCAATGTCGTCGAGCACCCCGAACTCGTCGCCGACCGCATCATCCGCTTTGCCAATTTGGTCGGGCGCGAGCGGGTCATCGCGCTCGACCGATTGCGGGCTCGGCGGCCGCGTCCACCCGCAGATCGCCTGGGCCAAGCTCGAAGCACTGGCGCAGGGTGCGGCCCTCGCCAGCAAACAATTGTGGCGCTGAGGCGAGGTCATGAAAACCAGCACCGATCATATTCTGACCACTCATGTCGGCAGCCTGCCGCGGCCGGATGATCTGATCGCGGCGAACCGCGCCCGCGAAGACGGCCAGGCCAGCGACAAATCGGCGTTCGAGAGGATTTTGCGAACTGCCGTCGATGATGTCGTGCGGCACCAGAAGGAAGTCGGCGTCGACATCCCGGGCGATGGCGAGTTCGGCAAATCGGCCGGACATCGGGTCAATTATGGCGCGTGGTGGAACTATGTCTTCCTGCGGCTTGGCGGGCTCCGGCTCGACGGGCCGAGCCTCGACCACATGACCCCGCGGCAAGCCCGGCCGGGCGAACTTGTATTGCAGAACGCGGCGCGGCGGCGCGACCGGGTGCGTTTCGCCGAGGCCTATGCCGACCGCGAGTCGGGCGTTTTCATGGGTCCACGCCCCTCGGCAGGGCCGGTCTGCGTCGGGCCGGTCAGCTATATCGGCCACGAGGCGGTCAAGGCCGACATCGACAATTTCAAGGCGGCGTTAGCGGCGGCCGGGGTCGAAGAAGGCTTTATGACCTCGGTGGCGCCGGGCAGCGCCTATCGCATCCCCAACCAACATTATCGGAGCGACGAGGAGTTCCTCTACGCCTGGGCTGAGGCAATGCGGGAGGAGTACAAGGCGATCGTCGATGCCGGGCTGATCCTGCAGCTCGACGATCCGGCGACCGCGACCGGCTGGGATATGATGGATCCCGAGCCCGATGTCGAAGACTACCGAAAATTCACAATGGTCCGGGTCGAGGCGCTCAATCACGCATTGCGCGGCTTACCCGAGGATCGCATCCGCTTTCATTTGTGCTGGGGCAGCTGGCACGGGCCGCATGTGACCGACATCGCGATGCGCGACATCGTCGAAGTCATGCTCAAGGTCAATGCCCAGGCCTATTCGTTCGAGGCCGGCAATGTTCGTCACGAGCACGAATGGAAGGTGTGGCAGGAGGTCAAATTGCCCGATGACAAGATCATCCTGCCGGGTGTCGTCAGCCACGCGACCAATGTCGTCGAGCACCCCGAACTGGTCGCCGACCGCATTCTGCGCTTTGCCAATTTGGTCGGGCGCGAGCGGGTCATCGCGTCGACCGATTGCGGGCTCGGCGGCCGCGTCCACCCGCAGATCGCCTGGGCCAAGCTCGAAGCGCTGACGCAAGGCGCGGCACTCGCCAGCAAGGATCTATGGCGGTAGTGCGAGAGGGCGAAAGAGGGTGGACCCCGGCTTTCGCCGGGGAACCGCCTTCGCATATTGTAACCGTGGAGTATTGGTGATCAGACGAGGTCGAAGCGGTCCAAGTTCATCACCTTGGTCCACGCCGCCACGAAGTCTTTGACAAACTTTTCCTTCGAGTCTGCGCTTGCGTAGACTTCGGCGAGGGCGCGCAGCTGCGAGTGCGAACCGAAGATCAGGTCGACTCGGGTGGCGGTCCACTTGACCTCGCCCGTCTTCCGGTCGCGCCCCTCGTACACGTCCTCCTCATACACCTCTTCAAAGCCGGCGGACGGCTGCCATTGCGTGCTCATGTCGAGCAGGTTGACGAAGAAGTCGTTCGTGAGCGTCTCGGGCCGCTTGGTGAAGACGCCGTGCGTGGATTGCCCGGCATTTGCGCCGAGGACGCGCAGGCCGCCGACAAGAACCGTCATCTCAGGCGCCGTCAGCGTCAGCAATTGCGCCCGATCCACCAACAATTCCTCAGGCGACAGGCGCTGCTTGCTACGCGAGATAGTTGCGGAATCCGTCAGCGGTCGGTTCGAGCGGCGCAAAGGAATCGACATCGGTCTCTTCCTGCGACGCGTCCATTCGACCGGGCGTAAAGGGGACCTTCACATCGTGCCCGGCATCCTTTGCGGCTTTCTCGATCGCCGCGCAGCCGCCGAGAACGATCAAATCGGCAAGCGAGACCTTTTTCCCGCCGGACTGTGCGCCGTTGAAGTCCTTTTGCACCGCTTCGAGTGTCTGCAGTACCTCCGCCAACGCCGCCGGCTGGTTGACCTCCCAATCCTTTTGCGGCGCGAGGCGAATGCGCGCGCCGTTCGCGCCACCGCGATTATCAGAGCCGCGGAATGTCGACGCCGACGCCCAAGCCGTCGAGACCAGCTGCGAAACGGTCAAGCCTGACGCGAGGATTTCCGCCTTCAAAGCAGCGATGTCCTCTTCCCCGACCAGCGGATGATCGACCGCAGGAATCGGGTCCTGCCAAATCAGCGTCTCCTGCGGGACGAGGGGGCCGAGATACCGCGCGATCGGACCCATGTCGCGGTGCGTCAGTTTGAACCAGGCACGGGCGAACGCATCGGCGAACTGATCGGGGTGCTCAAAGAAGCGCCTCGAAATTTTTTCGTAAGCCGGGTCGAACCGTAAAGCGAGGTCCGTGGTCAGCATCGCCGGCGCGTGACGCTTTGACGGGTCGTGCGCGTCGGGTATCGCCCCGGTCCCGGCGCCGCCTTTCGGTCTCCACTGGTGCGCACCGGCCGGGCTCTTGGTCAGTTCCCATTCGTAGCCGAACAGGTTCTGGAAGAAGTTGTTGCTCCACTTTGTCGGCGTCGTGGTCCAGGTGACTTCCAGGCCGCTGGTGATCGCGTCCTTCCCTTTGCCTGTGCCGAACGCGCTTCTTCCAGCCGAACCCTTGCGCCTCGATCGGAGCGGCTTCGGGCTCCGGACCGACCAGCGACGCATCGCCGGCGCCGTGGGTTTTGCCAAAACTGTGACCACCGGCGATCAACGCGACCGTCTCTTCGTCGTTCATCGCCATGCGGCTAAAGGTTTCGCGAATGTCCCTGGCGGCCGCGAGTGGATCGGGGTTGCCGTTCGGCCCTTCCGGATTGACGTAGATCAGACCCATCTGCACGGCGCCGAGAGGGCTCTGAAGGTCGCGGTCGCCGGTGTAGCGCTCGTCCGCCAGCCACTTACCTTCGGGACCCCAGTAGATGGACTCGTCGGGCTCCCAGACATCCTCGCGTCCGCCGCCAAAACCAAACGTCTTGAAGCCCATCGACTCGAGAGCGACGTTGCCCGCGAGGATCATCAGATCGGCCCAGGAGATTTTCCGGCCGTATTTCTGCTTGATCGGCCATAAGAGCCGGCGCGCCTTGTCGAGATTCGCGTTGTCCGGCCAGCTATTGACCGGCGCGAAGCGCTGCTGGCCGGCTCCCGCACCGCCGCGGCCGTCGCCGATCCGGTAGGTGCCGGCGAGATGCCACGCCATCCGAATGAACAGCCCCCCGTAATGGCCAAAGTCTGCCGGCCACCACTCCTGCGAGTCCGTCATCAAGGCATGCAGATCCTTGATCACGGCATTCAGGTCGAGGCTGTTAAATTCGTTGGCGTAGTCGAACGCCTTGCCCATCGGATTGGACAGCGCGGAGTGCTGGTGCAAAATCTGAAGGCTCAGCTGATTGGGCCACCAGTCTCGGTTCGACATGGCTCCAACCGCCTTGCGTTTGTGAGACCCGCCCGTTACCGGGCACTTGCTATCGCTTTCCATGTCAATTCCAATCGCATTCGGGACGTTTAATCGACAAGCAGATGCTGTGGCTGCCGTAGCCGTTGATGGGGCGATAGCTCTTGGGCGGGCGGCGGTCGGACGTCAGAATGGTGACGTGTTGAAGGTGCTCTGGCGACAGCGACCGGAAATCCCACATAAGCCATAAGCCTCGGCTGCGCTTTTTTAGAACGATTATAAACTGGGGGGCGTCGGACGCTTGTCAATACGGCGCGCTCGCGCTTGCCTTGAGGGGAATGATGTCCGCTCCGCCCCCGCTCCCGGCCAACCCCGACGCGATCGAGCGGGCGGCGCGGCTGCTGCGCTCAGGAGCGCTGGTGGCGTTTCCGACCGAAACCGTCTATGGGCTGGGCGCCGACGCGACAAACGACCGCGCGGTCGCCGCGATTTTTGCCGCCAAGGGCCGGCCACACTTCAACCCGCTGATCGTGCACGTCCCGGGCCTGACCGAGGCCGAGGCTTTGGCCGAGTTCGACATGCGGGCGCGAGGTGTGGCGGCGCGGTTTTGGCCGGGGCCGCTATCGCTGGTGTTGCGCCGACGCAGCGACAGCGGGCTCTCGCTATTGGCGAGCGCCGGGCTCGACACCGTGGCGATCCGCGCACCGGCACATCCCGTCGCACAGGCCCTATTGCGCGCGGCCGGCCGCCCGATTGCCGCACCCTCCGCCAACCGCTCCGGGCGGGTGAGCCCGACCGAGGCCGCGCATGTCATGAGCGAACTCGGCGAATATGTCTCGCTGATCCTCGACGGCGGGCGCACGCCGGTCGGTGTGGAATCGACCGTCCTCGATTTGTCGGGTGAGGCCCCTGCCCTGCTCCGCCCCGGCGGCGTCACTGTCGAAGAATTAGAGTCATTGCTCGGCCCGATCGCCACACCCAGCCCCGCCGAAGCCGGCCCGCTGCGCTCGCCGGGCCAATTGGCGAGCCATTACGCGCCGGCCCTACCGTTGCGCCTTAACGTGACCGAGGCCCGCCCGGATGAGGTGCTTGCTCGCGTTTGGCCGCGACGCCCCGGCGGGCTTTGCCGAGGTGTTGTGGCTCAGCCGCTCGGGTGACCTCGCCGAGGCTGCTGCCAATCTGTTCGCGATGTTGCGGCAGCTCGACCGCCCGATTTTTTCGGGGATCGCGGTCATGCCGATTCCCGAGCACGGTCTTGGCCGCGCAATCAACGACCGCTTGCGCCGCGCCGCCGCACCCCGCTAACACCCCGCCTCGAGCATGAGCCGTGTCGTCTTCTGCCATATCCCCGGAGCCCACCCCGGCCCCCGATTCGGTCGAGGACAATGAAGGCCGCCCGCGTGCACCGTTTTGGCGCCGCGAAAGCGGGGTCCAGGCCTGCCCCTGGCCTGAACAGGGGGCCGCCATGTGAGCGCTTATCCTGGGTTCCCGTTTTCGCGGGCTTAGCTGCTTACCTCAAGGCCGCGCTGCAGCAATAATGGACCTATCTCGGGATCGCGGCCGCGAAACGCGCGATAGAGCTCCATCGGATCTTCGGTGTCACCGGCGGCGTAAATGTCTTTGAGCCGTGCCGCCAAATCTGGATTGAAGAGGTCGCCGGCCTCGGCAAATGCGGCAAAGCCATCGGCCTCCAGGACCTCGGCCCAGAGATAGGCGTAGTAGCCGGCGGCATACCCGCCCCCGGCAAAGAGATGCTGGAAGTGGGCCGGGCGATGCCGCAGCCCGATCTCGCGCGGCACGTCGTACCGCTCGAGAAACTCGCTCTCGAATTGGTTTGGATCGAGTGTTTCCGGTGCGGGATGGCGGTGCAGTTCGAGGTCGATCAGCGCCGAGGCGGTGTATTCGACCGTGGCGAAACCCTGGTTGAAATTGCGCGCGGCCAATAGCCGCTCCAAAAGAGCCTCGGGCATCGGCTCGCCGGTTTGGTAATGGCGCGCGTAGCGGCGCAGGTTCTCGGGCGCCGACATCCAATGCTCGAAGATTTGCGACGGGAACTCGACGAAATCGCGCTTGACCGCAGTACCCGATTGCGACCGATAGCGCACTCGGCTCAGCAGCCCATGGAGACCGTGGCCGAATTCGTGGAACAGCGTTTCGGCGTCGTCAAAGCTCAATAGGGTCGGCTCGCCCTTGGAGAAATTGTTGTTGTTGACGACGATCGGGGTCACCCAGCCATCGAGGTTTTGCTGGTCGCGGTAGCGGCTCGACCAGGCGCCGGAATGCTTGCCGGGACGAGCGAAATTGTCGTGCAGAAACAATCCGACATGGGCGCCGGCTTGGTCGCGGACCTCCCAGGCCCGGACATCGGGGTGGTAGACCGGGAGGTCAGGACGCGCAGTAAAGGTCAAGCCAAACAGGCGGCCCGCGGTATCGAACGCCGCCTGAACCATGTTTTCGAGCACGAAATATGGCTTCACCTCGGCTTCGTCGAGATCGTACTGAGCCTGCCGGACCTTCTCCGCGTAATAGCGCCAATCCCATGGCTCGATCGGTTCGTTGAGCCCCTCGGCGCGGGCCGCCGCTTCCAATGCCGCACGCTCCTCCCGCGCCTTGTCCTTGGCCGGCTGCCAGACTTGCGTCAGCAGACCCTCGACCGCTTCCTCTGTTTTGGCCATCGAATCGTCGAGCCGGTAGGCAGCGAAATTCGGATGACCGAGCAGCCGCGCCTGCTCGGCGCGCAATGCCATGATCTCCCGGACGACAGGGATATTGTCCGCCGGCCCAGCGTGGGTCCCGCGCGCGGTCCATGCCTGGTGCGCGGTGCGGCGTAGGTCGCGGCGCGCGGAGAAGGTCAGAAACGGTTCGATCGACGAGCGTGCGAGCGTGATCACGTAACGTCCGGGTAGGCCACGTTCGTCGGCGGCCTGCGCGGCTGCGACGCGGACGAACTCGGGCAGCCCGTCGAGATCGGCTTCGTCGAGCACCAACTGCCATTCGCGCTCGTCATGCAAGACGTTCTGGCCAAACACGGTGTGCAATGTCGCGAGCCGCTCGCTGATCGCCGCCATTCGTGACTTCTGTTCGGGGTTCAGCAGGGCGCCGTTGCGCACCAAACGCAGATGATGGCGTTCGAGAAGCCGAAGTTGATCTTTTGCCAAACCGAGATCCGCACGACGCGCGTAAAGGTCGGCGATGCGCGCAAATAATTTGGGATCGAGCGCGATCCGCATCTGATGCTGTGCGAGTTTTGGCGCAAAGTCGCGGGCGATTGCTTCGAGCGCCGGGTTCGTATCACTCGCGTCGAGATTGGAAAAGACGCGGCCCACACGGTCAATCAGGCGCCCGCTGCGCTCGAGAGCTTCGATGGTATCGGCAAAGCTCGGCGGCCATGGCGCCCCGGTAATTGCGTCGATTTCGGCCTGCTGCTCGGCCATTCCACGCTCGAAGGCCGGCGGAAAATGTTGCGGCTGGATGCGGTCGAAAGGCGGGATGCCGAATGGCGTGTCCCAGGTCTCAAAAAACGGATTTTCGCTCATTGCAATCCCAAAGATTATGCGCGTCCCCGAAGAGTAGGCCGTAGATGTCGGGCGGATCGGCTGCCGATCCAGTGCCGAAATTCGGCTCGCTCGCGCAATCTCTGAAATCAGCGACTAGAGAGCCCGATTCTCCGGGCAATGTCGTCGTGCTCAGGATCGCCCGGATCTGAGCCTCCTGGACCCGCGTCGCCATCATCTGTCGATATTGGTCGTAGGCGCGCTGGCCACCGACATAGATGCAATCGCAGACGTTCGGGTCGGCATACATGTATTTAACGCTGCCGTTCGAATTGCGGATCACAAATTGGTGCGGCGGCAACACCTTTAGCGCCGCCAGGCGTTCCTGGGTATTGACGTCTCGGCGCACAAACCCCGCCTGCTCCAAAAGATCGGCCTTGGTCGGCGCCGCTGCCTCAGGATTGGCACATGCCGCGGCCAGCAACGCGATACAGGTCATCGTGATCCCGGTATGGCAAGGTCGATTCATGACAAAACCCCGCGTGCATGGATAAAATCCAACACAATAAATTGCTGATAATGAGCAGCAAACTTAGTATAGCGAGCGACCTTCAGCGGGAGCTGCGTTATTATTCGATTTGCTTCGGATTGGATGTGGGCGCCTGTGGGATCGGGCTGAGCCGCACAAAGTTGCAGCTTTAACGTTGAGACGAATGCACCTCTGTCAATCCTGTGTTGCACCGGACCCCGCGGCGGGGCTCTGGAAACGAACCCGCATCGGCCCATATTGCCGCTGCCCGGCGATGGTTGCGGCCGGCGGCGGGATGAGGCAAGCTGTCGCAGGCGAACGCGATAAACACGGTTCGAGATGCCGGATGCACGCGACGGGAGGGATGACGGCTCGCATCGCCGCGATTATAAGACCGGCGCGATGCGGTCACCTCAACGGCTCTTTTGGTCTGTCGATCGCAGCGAGAAAAATGGCGTCATGGGAAGGCTCCCATCGCCTGGAGGACCCTAGTGCAGCCGACCGATATCAATAACCCCGATTACTTTCACAAAGTCGTCGATTGCCAATGGGCCTGCCCCGCCCATACGCCGGTTCCCGAGTACATCCGGCTGATCGCCGAACGGCGCTATACCGACGCATTCATGGTTAATTGGGAGTCGAATGTCTTTCCCGGCATTCTCGGGCGAACCTGCGACCGGCCGTGCGAACCCGCCTGCCGCCGTGGCCGCGTCGAGAAAGAGCCGGTGGCGATCTGCCGCTTAAAGCGCGTCGCCGCCGACAACAAGGGCGACATCCGTCCGTTTCTGCCGCAAATCCCGCTCGAGAAAAACGGCAAGCGCATCGCACTTGTCGGCGCCGGCCCAGCCTCGCTGACGGTCGCCCGCGATCTGATGCCGCTCGGTTATCACTGCGTGATGTTCGACGGCGACGCCAAGGGCGGCGGCATGATGCGCAGCCAGATCCCGCGCTTCCGCTTGCCCACCACCGTGACCGACGAAGAGGTCGATTTGATCCTCGACATGGGGGTCGAAACCCATTTCGGCGCGCCGGTGAACAGCCTCAGAGCGCTATTGGCCGAGGGCTGGGACGCCGTTTTTGTCGGCTGCGGCGCGCCGCGTGGGCGCGATCTCGAAATTCCGGGCCGCACCGAAGCGGCGGCTAACATTCATATCGGGATCGATTGGTTGTCGAGCGTGTCGTTTGGGCACATCAACAAGATCGGCCGACGCGTCATCGTGCTTGGTGGCGGCAACACCGCGATGGATTGCTGCCGCTCGTCGCGCCGGCTGGGCGGGGATGAAGTCACCGTCGTGGTGCGCAGCGGCTTTGATGAAATGAAAGCCTCGGCGTGGGAAAAAGAGGATGCGATGCACGAGGGCATCCCAATCCTCAATTGGCTGGTGCCGAAAGAATTCATCCACGATCGCGGCGATCTGACCGGTGTATTATTCGAAAAGGTGAAAGCGGAATACGACGCGCGCGGCCGTCGTAATCTGGTCCCGACCGGCGAGCCCGATGTCCACATCCCGTGCGACGACGTTCTGATCGCGGTCGGCCAGGAGAACGCGTTTCCGTGGATCGAGCGCGACATCGGCATCGAATTTGACCGCTGGGACATGCCCAAGGTCGACCCGAAGACGATGCAGTCGACCGTTCCGAACGTCTTTCTTCGGCGGCGATGCTGCCTTCGGCCCGAAGAACATCATTTGGGCCGTCGCCCACGGGCATGACGCCGCGATTTCGATCGACAAGTTTTGCCACGGTGAAGATGTCAACGAGCGGCCGGCCCCGGGTGTCACGCTGGTCAGCCAGAAAATGGGCATCCACGAGTGGAGCTATGATAACGACATTTCAAACGACTTCAGATATCGGGTGCCGCTGCGCGACACCGCCGTCGCGCTCGCCGATATTCGGGTCGAAGTTGAGCTTGGCTATGACGAAAAGCTCGGCTATCTCGAAGCCGAACGGTGTCTGAACTGCGACGTGCAAACCGTGTTCACCGGGCAGCTCTGCATCGAATGCGACGCCTGCGTCGACATTTGCCCGATGGATTGCATCACCTTTACCGATAATGGCAGCGAGGACGAACTGCGCGAGCGACTGATGGCGCCGGCGCTGAACCGCGATCAGGATCTCTACATCGGCGGCTCGTTGAAGACTGGCCGGATCATGGTCAAGGACGAAGATGTTTGCCTGCACTGCGGGCTCTGCGCCGAGCGCTGCCCGACCGGCGCCTGGGATATGCGGAAATTCCTGCTGGACATGACCCTGGCCGGCCCTGCCTGCCGCGCTCAATAAGGGCCACTTTCAATGCCGAGGACGCAATGAACGCGCAGCGAAGTGGGAAACAAGCCAATATCCGCCCGCTCTGCCCGACAGCCGCGAGCTTTGCGCTGAAGCCTTTTACAGAGGCACGAACGTGGACGCATTAATCCGACAAAGCATCCAAAGCACGAACGACTTCGTCGTCAAATTCGCCAACGTCAACGGATCGGGCTCTGCCAGCGCCAACTCGCTGTTTGCAAAATCGGTCCTGCGCATGGGAATTCCGGCGAGTTCACGCAACATTTTCCCGTCGAACATTCAGGGCCTGCCGACCTGGTACGAGGTCAGGATTTGCGAGAAGGGTCATCTCGGACGCCGCGGCGGCGTCGATCTGATGGTCGCGATGAACCCCGAAACCTGGGACCAGGACGTCGCCGAAATCGAGCCGGGCGGGTATCTGTTCTACAATTCGACAAAGCCTTTGCCGCCATCGAAATTCCGCGACGACGTTACGGTTATCGGCGCGCCGCTGACGGCGATCTGCAACCGCGAATACAACGATCCCCGCCAGCGCCAATTGTTCAAGAACATCATTTATCTCGGCGCCTTATCGGCATTGCTGAACATGGATGTGGCGGCGATCGAGCAGCTGATCTCCGAGCAGTTCCGCGGTAAGGACACGCTGATCCGGCCCAATTTGCGGGCACTCAATCTCGGCCGAGAATGGGCCTTGAACGAACACGAATGCCCGATCGGACTGCGCCTCCGCAGCACCGACAAAGTCGGCAACCGGATCTTCATTACCGGCAACGATGCCGCGGCATTGGGTGCGGTCTATGGCGGGGCAACCGTCTGCGCCTGGTATCCGATCACGCCATCCTCATCGCTGGCTGAGGCGTTTGCCAATCATTGCCGCCGTTATCGGACCGATCCCGAGACCAAGAAAAAGCGCTATTCGATTATCCAGGCCGAAGACGAACTCGCCTCGATCGGCATGGTGATCGGTGCGGCATGGAACGGCGCCCGCGCCTTTACCGCGACCTCCGGGCCCGGCATCTCGCTGATGCAGGAGTTTATCGGGCTCGCCTATTTTGCCGAGATCCCGGCGGTGATTTTCGATGTGCAGCGCGGCAGCCCGTCAACCGGCATGCCGACCCGCACGCAGCAGGCCGACATCCTGTCTTGCGCTCATGCCTCGCATGGCGATACCAAGCATGTTCTTCTGTTCCCCGAAGACCCGCACGAGAGTTTTGCTTTCGCGGCCGAGGCGTTCGACTTAGCCGACCGGCTACAAACGCCGGTTTTTGTCATGCTCGATCTCGATATCGGCATGAACGACTGGCTGGTCGAGCCACTGGCTTGGGAAGAGAACCGGACGTACGACCGCGGCAAAGTCATGACCGCCGAACAGCTCGATGCCGGTGTCGAATTTGGCCGCTATCTCGATGTCGACGACGACGGCATCCCCTATCGCACCTTGCCCGGCACGCATCCGACGCGCGGCGCCTTTTTTACCCGCGGCACCACCAAGGATCGCTATGCGCGCTACTCTGAGGAGGGGCCGGATTACGTCGACAATATGCAGCGGCTTCTGCACAAATTCGATACCGCGAAGCGTCTCGTGCCGCCGCCGATCAAACGATCAGCAGACCAGCCGACCCGCTATGGCGCGATTTATTTCGGCTCGACTTCGCCGGCCATGACCGAAGCCCTTGAGGCGCTCGAGGAACGGAACATTCACCTCGACACATTGCGCGTGCGCGCCTATCCGTTCCACGAGGACGTCTTCGACTTTGTTGCAGCCTACGACCGCGTCTTTGTCGTCGAGCAGAATCGCGACGCGCAATTACGCACCCTGTTGGCGATCGACGGCGAGATCGACCCGGCGCGGCTCGTGCCGATCCTGCACTATGACGGCACCCCGATCACTGCGCGCTTTATCGTCAAGGCGATCGCCGACATCCTCGATGTCGTGACCCTGGCGCCGCTCCACCGCTCGGCAGCGCAATAGATCGCGCCCTACCCGACCATCTCTCCCGCAAATAGCTGTTCAAGCCGTAAATCGAGGTCCCAATGACCTACATCACAAAACCGCCGCTGCATCATCCGAAGCTGCCGACCAACGCTCTCGGCTTTACCCATCGCGACTATGAGGGGGCGGTCTCGACCTTGTGCGCCGGCTGCGGGCATGATTCGATCAGCGCTGCGATCATCCAGGCCTGTTTTGAACTGAGCCTGCCGCCACACAAAATCGCCAAATTGTCGGGGATCGGTTGCTCCTCCAAGACACCGACCTATTTCCTCGGCAAATCGCACGGGTTCAACAGCGTGCATGGGCGGATGCCGTCGGTGCTGACCGGCGCCAACCTCGCCAACCGCGATCTTGTTTATCTCGGCATTTCCGGCGATGGCGACTCGGCCTCGATCGGGCTCGGCCAGTTCGCCCACTGCATCCGCCGCGCCGTCAACATGGTTTACATTGTCGAGAACAACGGCGTTTACGGCCTGACCAAGGGCCAGTTCTCGGCAACCGCCGACAAGGGGTCAAAAGCGCGCCGCGGTGCCGTCAACACCGATTCCCCGATCGATCTGGTGGCAATGGCATTGCAACTCGGCGCCTCGTTTGTCGGCCGCAGCTTTTCCGGCGACAAAAAACAACTGGTGCCGCTGATCAAAGCCGCAATCGAGCACCGTGGTGCGGCCTTTATCGATGTGATTTCGCCTTGTGTCGCGTTTAACAACAATCCCGAATCGACCAAGAGTTTCGACTATGTCCGCGCCCACAACGAGGCAGTGAATTACCTGGATGTGATCCTCGAGCGCGAAGAGATCACCGCCGATTATGCACCGGGCACGATCGAAACCGTGGTTCAGCACGACGGCTCAATTTTGCGGCTGCGGAAATTGGCGCCCGATTACGATCCGCATGACCGGATTTCGGCGATGGGCTATCTCCAACACCGCCATCAGCAGGGCGAGATCGTCACTGGCCTCTTGTTTGTCGAGCCTGATTCCGACGATCTGCACGAGCTGTTGGACACCGTCGAAGCCCCGCTAAACGGGCTCGGCGAGACCGAACTTTGCCCCGGTCCGACAGCGCTGGCACAGTTCAACGCCGCCCACCGCTGAGGTTCGCGCAACCCCTGTAACCTCCGCGACTGTCAGCGGTCTCCGAACGCAAGGCCGCTTTCTTTACGTTATTCTGCTCTGATCAGTGCGGCTGACCGATCTCGCCAGCCGAGGCTGTCCGATCAGTTCATTCAGGCGAATGTCACTGCACTGACCCGGAGAGGCAACGGACCGCCAATCTTCGTCTTTGATAGAATGACTACTCGGCGGTTGCTGATCCCAACGATCAAAGCGAGAATTTATACGGCAGTTCGAGCAGGACTTTCGCGACCGGTGTATTTGGCCCGGCGCCGATGCCGACGCTCAGATTAATTCGCGTCGATTGGGATATTTGATAACCAAGCCCGAAATTGAAGGTACCGAATGAATACGGCGAACCTTGTATTGCCTGATGATTGGCAAAAGCGGTGAAGACATGCTGTTGTTGATAGCTGAAGGTCAGAGCCGCACGATCGTTGAGCGAAAACCCAATGCCAAAGGTCAGCGCCGGGTTTTCGCCGGGTTGCAGCATAGTAGCGGTTCCAGGACCACCGCCGGGGTTCTGGATAGTGACGGTCCGTCCAAAATTGTGGATATCCTGAACGTTGGCAAACAGAACACCGGGAGCAGTCGGCAACAACACCGTCAGACTGGGCTCTATTGCAACGAAGCCGGTGCCGGTTGCCAATTTCGTGGGCTGACCCTCGAGGAATTGCCCATTGGGGTCATTCACTGTAATGATCGGCACCTGGAAGGGACTGGTGCCGGTCGCGGTTTTGAATATCGCATTGGCGACCAATATCGGCCAACCGTTGGTTCCCGAGTTTATTTGATAGCTCGACCCGAATTGGAGGTCGCCAATACCGGTCCCAGTGGCGCTGACGCTTAACAGCTGCGCATTTGCGCCAACCGGGATCAGGCTGATTGTCTGGCCAGTATTGTATATATAGGGGACTTTGACATTGACCTCCCAGCGATCGGTTATGCCGTAGCGGCCGGTCAGGGCTGCTGTCGTGATGTTTTGTTCGACTCGATTGGCAAAAATGTTGCCGAAGGTAATTCCGGGAATGATTTGAAAACCGTTTACCCCGAGTTGGTTTTGCGACCAGTAATCGTATTCGATGGATGGATCGAGAACGAATTGTCCCTTCGGGGTCAGGACGCCGCCGGCGGAGGATAAAGACGGGGCGGTCTCCACCACCTGACGGGCCTGCTGTTGCGCCGCCGAAGGTCCCTGGATAGGGGCAGATTCACCCGGCGCCGGCGCGGGAGAGGGTTGGCCCCCGGGCGCTGCTGGAGCCGATGGCGCCGCAGCGGGCGCTTGCGCCACCTCGACACCGGGAGGCGACGGCGAGCTTACCGTTGGCGCGCTGGAGATTGTCGCAGGCGTACCCGGGGCACCCACTCCAGCCGGCGCAGTGCCGGTGCTTGCCTCTCCGGTTGCGCGTAGTGTGCGCAGTTGCTCGTCAAGGAGTTCGCTCTTGCGATCGAGTAATTTACTCTTGCGATCGAGATCGAGAAACTGCTGATGGAGTTTTGCTTCTTGCTTTTTAAGTGCAGCAATTTCCTTTTGAATTTCGGTGCGCAGCTTGCTGAGATCATCGCTGCTAGGGTCAGCGGCGGCTGGGCTTGGCAGCAGCGCGCCCAAGCACACTCCGCCCAACAGCAACGCCGTGATCGGCGCGAAGGAATTGCAATAGGGCCGGCCGCCTTGGTTTAGACTAGGGAGCACCCGCGGCCAGTCGCTGCCCGCGGCACAGGCTGAGGAAGCTGTCGTTCCAATCGCGCAGGGCGACCGCCGGGCCAACATGCCGAAATACCGTGAGCACCGCATTTCTAACCGATCGCAATTGCTTCGGCACCTATCGTTTCACGTTCAAGGATAGCGCGTTCCCGCTGAATTCGCGAGACAAATTCCACCGCAACGCAACGGTTCACCTCACATTCCGATCGGATTTTTTCGCTACCGGCGAGACTGCGAATGTATTCGCGTCGCGCAACGGAGATTTTACGCAGTAATCGACACAGCTTTTAGAGTTAAGACCGGCGGCTGCAGCGCCGAGCAACCGCACCGGTGTCAATTATCGGGCGTGCCAGCGGGCGCCGCCGATGGGGCCCGGGCGTAGGGCGGCGTTACAACCCTCGATACGTGGTCCGTAGACGGCTCCCGCGCCGAAGCCGACGCGACGAGGTCGGCGCTTTACCGCAGCAGCGGCTGTACCTTCTCGCACAATAGCTGCATCGAACGCATCACCCGCTCGTGCGGGATCAGACCGCCGGTGTTGAGCTCCGCCAGGATCCCGGCGAGACCGAGTTGTTCCCTCAGGCTCGCGAGATTATCGGCGACGACCTCTGGCGTGCCGACGATCGCCCGGCCGCGCCGCACCTCATCCCAGGTCAGGTTCTGCAGCCGCTGGGCGCCCTCAACCCGCCGCTCCGTGTCGAAGATGCCAGGGCGATTGGCCGATTCTTCGAGCCGGGCGCCCAGATAGCGGTAGAAATTCATCAGGGTCTCCTGCGGATCGGAGAGCGCCTGTTCGAGGGTGTCGCCGACATAGACCGGCGCACGCAGATAAACCTGGCCATTTCCGGGGTGACCGGCGGCTTTCCAGGCCTCGCGATAGATCCCGACATTGGGCAGGACTTCGTCAAACGTGCCGCGCCGCGCGCCGACAAAGATCGCGTAACCCTGCCGGCCGGCGGAAATAAACGTGTCTTCACGATTGGCGGCGATGCGGATCGGCGGATGCGGCTTCTGGTACGGCTTTGGAACGATGCAGACATTCTCGTAATTGTAGAATTTGCCGGCGAACGAAAACGTTTCCTCCGTCCAGGCGCGCTTGACGACCTCGAGCACCTCGGTAAAACGCTCCGGGCTCTCGCCATAAGGGATGCCATAGGCCTCGTAGGCGCGTGGGAAGCCGCTGCGGCCGACCCCGAAGAGCAGCCGGCCATGGCTGATGTGGTCGACGGTCGCGGCGTCTTCGGCGAGCCGCAGGGGCTGGCACAATGGCAGCACCTGGACACCGGTGCCGATTTTGATGTTGCGGGTTCGGGCGGCAATCGCGCTCGCGATCGTCATCGGCACCGAACACACCGAGCGCTCGGGCGCCATATGGATTTCCGCCAGCCAGATCGCGTCGAGGCCCCAGCGCTCGGCGGCATCGACCTGCTCGAAAGCAGTGTCGAACGCTTCGCCCTCGCTCTGTCCCGGGCGCCGCTGGAACTCGTGGAAAACGCCAAATTCGAAGGGCATCGTTGCTACTCCTTTTAGATTCTTACTGGCCGGCCAGCGCCAGGGCTGGTTCGTCGGCAAAGGCCGGCATGATCTCGCGCGCAAAGCGGCGGATATTCTCGCGCGACCCGCCGAAATTGATGATCACGTATTCGACCCCGCCGGCGCGCAGGCGTTCGAGCTTGCGCATGATCTCATCCGGCGAGCCGAACAGCGCGCTCTCGGCACTCTCATGGCGCGCCGCTTTTTCATCATCGAGGAGATAGCGGGCCCGGGTTTCGGTGCCGGGCTGCCGGGCCAGCGCGTTAATCCGCATATGACCCTGGTAGCGGCGTTCGAGCGCTGCTTCCTTGTCCGCCTGGTCCTTCGCTATGTGCACGGCGCGGGCGACCGCTACTTCAAGTGGATTGAACCGCCGTCCGCGCGCCTCGACCTCTTCCTTGAATTGTGCGACCTGTTCCAGGATTTCCTCGGACAGCGAATGTTGGCCCAACAGCATGTTGTAGCCGCGGCGCACGACCTCGTTGACCGAGCGCTTGCTCCCGGCCCCCATCCAGAACGGCGGATGTGGTTTCTGTGCGGTCGGCGGCTCGACGACGATGTTGTCGTACTGCCAGAATTTGCCGCGGTGCGAGAACGGGGTTTCCGAAACAAAGGATTTCGTGATCACGTCGAGCGCCTCTTCGAAGCGCTCGTCGGCCTCCTCCATCGCCACGCAAAAGCCGGCAAACTCGTTCCATCGATAGCCTTTGCCGACCCCGAAATCGAGCCGCCCGCCGGACAGCAAGTCGAGGGTCGCGGCCTGCTCGGCCAGCAGGACCGGATTGTGCCACGGCAGTACCAATACGGCGGTGCCGAGCCGTAAATTCCGGGTGCGCGCGCCGAGCCAGGTCAACAGATTGAGGCTCGCCGAGACCTGGCCAAAGCCGGTGAAATGATGCTCGACCAGAAACGTGCTGTAGTAACCGAGCGCCTCGGCCTCGACATTATTGTCGATAAAATCGCGAAAGCCCTGGCTGCTGTCGGTATCGGGACCGGCACGCCGAGCCTGCGCGCTGCCGAACAAGCCGAATTTCATCTTTTCTCCTTTTGTCCTAATGCAGTCGCGGCATGACTTTTTCGCACAGCAACTGCAAGGAGCGGGTCATTGCTTCGGGTGCGATCAAGGCGCCAAAATTAAGCTCGGCAAGAATGCCGTCGAGACCCAACTCCTCATGCAATTGTAACAGACGATCGGCGACCCGCTCGGGGCAGCCGATGATGACCTTGTCGCGCTGCACCTCTTCGTAGGAAATCGTGCGGATCGCGACCGCCTCGGCGGCGCGCCGGCGGTTGGGCGCACCTTCGAGCCGCGAGCTCAAGGTGCGATAGCCGAGCATGATGCTCTCCTCGGCTTCGTCGAATGCCCGCCGGTCGGTGTCGGCGATATGCAGGGTTAGTCGTAGATAAACCTCGCCCTCGCCGGAGTGGCCGGCCTCTCTGTAGGCTTGGCGGTAGGCGGCGAGATCCGGCGCCAGCCCCGACAACGAGCCGCTGCGCACCGCGACAAAGATTGGATAGCCGGCCTCGCCGAGGGACGGAAACGTCTCCTCGCTGGCGGCGGCGACGCGGATCGGCGGAAACGGTTGCTGAAAAGGCCGCGGGACGGCGCTGGCATTCTCGAAATTCCAATACTTGCCTTCGAAGGAAAACCGCTCCTGTGTCCAGGCGCGCTTGACGATTTCGAGGGTTTCAAGAAACCGCTCGCGGCTTTCCGAATACGGCACCCCATACGCCATATAGCTGCGCGGATTACCGCTGCGGCCGACGCCAAACAGCAGACGGCCGTTGCTGATCTGGTCGACCGTCGCGGTTTCCTCGGCGAGCCGCAACGGATGGCACAGCGGCAACACCTGAACCCCGGTGCCGATCTTGATATGCTTGGTGCGGGCGGCGATCGCGCTGGCGACGGTCATCGGCGCGCTCATCACCGAGCGTCGCGCTTGCTGATGGATTTCGGCGAGCCAGATCGCGTCGAGCCCCCAGCGGTCAGCCGCCTCGATCTGGTCGAGCGCCTCCGCGAACGCCGCTGCCTGGGTCTGATCCGGCCGGCAGTGGAATTCATGGTAGACGCCGACTTCCATAAACTTCTCCTGTACGCTAGCCCGCTGATACGACGCTAAAATCAATTCGTCTATCAAGCAAATACCGATTTCCGATCATGCTCATGCCGCTGCGGCATGATGAGCATCGGACAATTCCGGTTGACCTTCGCGCGCGCGGGTGGGCGGAATCGCACCTGCAATGGAATTGCGCAGCCTCCACTATTTTGTTCGCATCGCCGAACTCGGCAGCATTACCCGCGCCTCGGCGCATTTGCAGATCGCCCAGCCGGCGCTGACGCGACATATCCAGCGGCTTGAGGACGAGCTCGATGCGGCTTTATTCACCCGCGCCAACCGCGGCGTAAAACTGACCGAGGCCGGGCAAAAATTGCTCGACAGCGCCCAGCGCATCCTGCGCGATATCGAGCGCGCCGGCGACGAAATCCGCGCGCATAAGGCGCATCCATCAGGCAAGATCATCTTGGGCGTGACGCCGCCGCTGTGCCCGGTGGTGGTGCCCGAGTTGTTCGCGCATATGCGCGAGCATTATCCGCTGGTCGAACTGAAAGTGGTGCATGCCGGCTCGGCGCGGCTCGAAGAATTCATCATCGCCGGTCTCGTCGATTTGGCCCTGATGGCAGAGATCTCGCGCAGCCGGCTGATCGCTTTGACCCGATTGGCGGAAGAGGAAATGGTCCTGGTGACACGTCCCGGCGCGCGGCCGCGAGGCTTTGTCACCGTCGAGGAATTGAACCGCACCCCGCTGATCCTGGGGGACGGGATGCGTGCTGCGCTTGAGGTGTTGCTGGCCGGCCGCGGCATCGCATTGCGGGTCGATACCGAGCTCGACGATCACGAGACCATTCGGCTGATGGTGCAGCAAGGGGTCGGCGCCTCGATCTTGCCGCACTCCTCGGTCTATCGCGAATGCGCGCGCGGGCTGGTGGAAGCGCACCGGATTACCGCGTCGGGCGTGTTTCGCACCCTGGCGCTCGGGGATGCGGCGAGCCGCGGCCCGTCGGCTGCGCGGCAAGCGGTTGCCGAGGTCGTGACCGAAGTGGTCGGCCACATCGAGGAGGACGGCAAGCTGCGCGCGGCGATCGCCGAACCGGTGCCGGAAACGGCTGCCGGTTCGCGGCCGCGCCGGCGGATACGGGTCGAAGCTTAAAAGCTTAGTCGAGAGGAGGAAACCGATGCAGATCGTCGATTCACAGATCCACCTTTGGGAAAACGCGCGGATGTCGCCGCAGCACCGTCAGATCCCGACCTACAACGTCGACGATGCGCTAAAAGAAATGGCCGAGGCCGGGGTCGACGCCGCGGTCATCCATCCGCCCAGCACTCTAGGCGAAGCGCCGAATGTTCAGGCAGTGGAAGCGGTCAAAGCTCATCCCGACAAGTTCTGCATTCTCGGCAATTTCGATCTGCAGGCGCCAAACCGCGAGGAAATCGTCCGGAATTGGCGGCAGCGGCCGGGCATGCTCGGTTTCCGGTTCACGTTCAACCAGCCGCATCAGCAGAGCTGGTGGTCAGACGGCTCGCTCGACTGGTTCTGGGCGGCGTGCGAACGCGAGAAATTGCCGGTTGGCCTAATGGCCGGCGGCCATTTAGCCGACCTCGCCCGGATCGCCGAGCGCCATCCGGGGCTCAAGCTCCACATCGACCATCATGGCCGCGGCGGTGGCGGCGGTGCCGGGACGGACGATGCCGCCTTCGCCAATCTCGGCGAGATGCTGGCGCTGGCGAAATATCCCAATGTCGCGGTCAAATTATCGGGTGCGCCGAGCTATTCGAGCGAACCCTACCCCTATCGCAACATCCACAAATACATCCGCCAGATCGTCGACGCCTTTGGCCCGCAGCGCTGCTTTTGGGGGACCGACATCACCCGCATGCCGTGTTCCTACCGGCAATGCGTGACGATGTTTACCGAGGAAATGCCGTGGCTGCAGGGCCGCGACAAAGAACTCGTCATGGGTGATGCAATCTGCGCTTGGCTCGGCTGGCAGCGCCCGGCCTCGGCGTAGCGGGCGGGACCTCGCCCGCAGTCGCTCGATTCGGCGGGTCAGGCGCCCGCCGGAGCGGAATGTTGTCGGTTGGATTTCTCACCGCTGACGCTCCCCTATGCGGGGAGCGTGCGATGCTTCGCGAGAGCTGTCGAATCGGCTAGGTGGACTAGGAGTGCGGCGGAGACTGCGGTGTTCCGGGCGGGCTGGCTGACTCAGGCGACTTTTTTGGTGCGTTGGGCGCGCATTTGCCGTGCCAAACACCCGATTTATCCGGGGTCGCGGCTTCCCGGTGGTACCCGTGTCCGCAGCGCTGGACGACCAACGTAATCGCCGGCGCGGCAACGCGCCTGATCATGGAATGCGGTCGGCGCCGCCTGAACCAACGCGGTCGGACGCGATAAGACCGGCGACACCAACTATCCCGACAATCAGCGCGCGCATGACTCTCTCCAGTGTTCGACTGACTGGCACTTTGATTAATACGCACTCCTCCTTTGTGATAGATGCAAATCGCCGCACTCTTAAAATACGCTTGCGCCACGCTTAAGAAGAGCTTGCAACGGTTAGGAAGGCGTGACCCGGACGCCAGACTGGCTAGGTGAGGCTCTATCGTGATGCCGATCCGCTATGCCGGCGATCGACAAACAGCATTTTGAATATCGCAGAGGGTTGCCGTAACGTCTGCCGGCGGGTTCGGCGCGACGAAAAGCGAGGGTTAACGGAATGCAATTCGGTCTGTTCGGCAGTGCCGCGGCGCGGCGCGCCAAAGGGCCTGAAGAGGCGGAGTTCGACAGCGCCGAGGGCTTTCGCGACTTCATCGAATATAATGTCGAGGCCGAGGCGCTCGGATTTCACAGCACGTTTGTCGTCGAGCACCATTTTACTGGTTACGGCCAGGTCTCGGCGACAATCAACCTCCTCACCTGGCTCGGCGCGCGAACCCGGCACTTGCGGCTCGGCACGGCGGTCATGGTATTGCCGTGGCACAACCCCGTATTGCTGGCCGAACAGGCGGCGACCCTCGATCTGCTGTCCGGCGGCCGTCTCGATTTCGGCATCGGCAAGGGTTATCGCTATAACGAGTTCGCCGGTTTTTGCGTGCCGATGGAAGAGGCTGACGCGCGCTACGACGAGGCGCTGGGCGTGATCCTTAAGGCGTGGACCGCCGACGAGCCGTTTTCGCATCGCGGCAAATACTGGCAATTCGACAATATCGTTGTCGAGCCGCCGACCGCGCAAAAGCCCCATCCGCCAATCTGGATGGGAGCCGGCAGCGAGCGTTCGATCCGCCGCGTTGCCGCGCAGGGCTACAATTTGCTGCTCGGGCAATATGCGTCGCCGGCTGATGTCGCCAATAGCATTGCGATCTACAAATCCGAGACCGAGGCGCAAGGTCGCCAATGGCATCCGATGCAAGTCGCGGTAACCCGGGCTTTTTTTGTCTGCGATAGTCAGGCGGAGCGCGCCGCGGCAATGGAGCGCCGGCTGGCGAACCGTTTGCGTCAGCTAAAGCTGGCGACAACGCCCGATGGCACCGTGCACGGCGGACCCGACCGCGCCACCGGCGACCCGCAAGCGGTGAACGAGGCGAGTGCGATGTACGGCAATCCCGATCACATCGCCGAACGACTGGACCAATTGCGCGCAGCCGGGGCCGGCTATGTTCTGATCAATGGCGGGGGGTCGGGCGGTGGCGCTCGCGGCCGCACCAGCCTGCGCCGCTTTGCCCGTGAAGTGATGCCGCACTTTGCCGAAGCTGCCCCGCGTCACGCCGCCGATTAGCAGTAGCAAGCCGCGTGTTCACCCCTCTGCGGCAGGCTGAGCTCCGCGAGTAGTGCTCCTCGATTGGAGTGCGGCGAGCGCTTCGGGGGTGTCGATATCGACCAGGATCGCGTCATCATCCATTTCGACTTCCGCGACGAGTTCGGCATGCTCGCCGATCAAGTGCCGGGCGCCGACATCGCCCGCAATCTGCGCCATCTCCGAAAAAAAGCGCTTGGACCACAACACCGGGTTGCCGCGCTTGCCATGCCGGGTCGGCACGACGATCGCGCGCCCCTCGAGCGGGTTGAAAGCCGCGATCAGCCGATCGAGATGGCGGCCGGAAATCAGCGGCATGTCGCCGAGGCAGACCAATACCCCGTCGAGATCGCCCGGCAGCGCAGAAAGCCCGCGTTTCAAGGAAGTCGATAGACCCTCGGCGAAATCGGGGTTGCGCACCCGCTCGACCGGCAAGCGGCCGAGTGCCGCGTCGATCTCGTCGGCGCGGTTGCCGAGCACGGCGATGATCGGCCTTGCACGCGACGCCAGCAAGCGTTGCGCCACCCGCGCCACCATCGGCACGCCTTCAATCTCCGCCAATAATTTGTTGGGGCCGCCCATCCGCCGCGACTGACCGGCGGCGAGCAGCAAGGCGCCAATCCGCGGCCCGGGTGGCTTTTCTTTTTCCTTAGCCGAAGGCGGCTTGGCCTCGGCCCGCGGCAGTGGCCGGGTCGGGATCTCGGCGAGGAGCCCGCCTGCTCCCATACGCATGATCTCGGCCGAGCCGACCGGCAACCCGGCTACCAGCCGCTCCAAAACCCAATCGAAACCGTTGACCTTTGGCGAGCGGGCACAGCCGGGTAATCCCAAGACGACCCTCTCGCCGACATGGCCGAGCAGCAAAAGATTGCCGGGATCGACCGGCATGCCGAAATGATCGACACGCCCACCGGCGCGCTCGATCGCGGACGGGATCACGTCGCGCCGATCCAGGATTGCCGAGGCGCCATGGATCAGCAGCATCTCGATCCCCAAGCTAAACGCATCGTGGATCGTCGACGCCAGGGCTTCGGTTTCGTGGACGCAGCGCCCTTCAAAAATAAGCGAGCAGCCCAACGCCGACAGCCGGCCTTCGGTGACCTCCTTTGTCTTATCGAGGATGCTCTCCTTGAGACCCGGGAGCCGCGTCTGGATCAGCCCCACCGATAGGGCTCGAAACGGCGCCACCCGCAAGAGCGGCCCGCCATTGACCGCCACCCTGACGCATTGCTTGATCGCCTCTTCGGGTGCGGCGAATGGGATGATTTTGATCGTCGCCACCATCTGCCGCGGCTCGACAACCGTGAACGGCGGCAAAGTGCCGAGCGTGATGGCTTCGTCGACCAGATTGAGCCGATCGACCCGCTCGCGATCGAGGGCCAAGACCCCTCTCTGGTCGGCGTGCAGATTGACCCGGCCTGTAAACGGCGGTGCGGCCGAAACGCCGGGCCCGATCGCCGCCAGCGCCACCCGTTGTGCAGCCACATCCTCGGCGACATCACCGGGTTCGAGCCGCGCGACGGTGATCCGCGACACCCCGGCACCAGCGATCAATTCGAGAT
Source organism: uncultured Alphaproteobacteria bacterium (assembly GCA_963735445.1). Classification (GTDB taxonomy): domain Bacteria; phylum Pseudomonadota; class Alphaproteobacteria; order ATCC43930; family CGMCC-115725; genus AP-15. The sequence continues at coordinate 73,256 of CAVTLC010000023.1, read as the reverse complement.
CGGCGGCGGACAGCAGCCGACCCTTTTTCAGCGCGGTCGAGCCGAACTTCAGGCTATGCGCGAGGATGGCCCCTTCCGCCTCACCGACCGCGACCTCGCCGAACTTCATCCCGCCTCCGCCGCACTACCCTTACGGAGCACCTGGATCATCTCGGCAACGATCGAAGTCGCGACCTCGGCTGGGGAAACAGCGCCGATCGCGAGACCGATTGGACCGTGGATGCGGGCAACATCGTTGTCGGTAAAGCCCTGTTGCTTCAACCGCTCGCAGCGCCCGGCGTGGTTACGGCGCGAGCCAAGCGCACCGATATAGAAGCATTCGGAGCGCAACGCCGCGGCCAATGCCGGGTCGTCGAGCTTGGGATCGTGGGTCAATGCGATCACCGCCGAACCACGGTCAGGGCGCAGCCGATCAAGCGCTTCGTCGGGCCATTCGCTGACCAACTCGACCCCCGGAAACCGGGCCTGGGTGGCGAACGCGCCGCGCGGATCGATAACCGTCACCGCGTAGTCGACCATCGCCAGCATCTGCGCCAAAGGCTGCGCGATATGGACCGCTCCGATGATAAAGCACCGCATCGGCGGGGTGAGCACCTCGACAAACACTCGGCCCGCCGGGGTCTCGATCGTTCGATTGCGGCCAGCGCGCCACACGTCGCGGATCGCGCCGAGCGCCGCTTCATCGAGAGTGAGGTCGCCCTCGGCGTCTTTGCCGTCGAGCAGCAATTGCCGGCCGGTGGCGAGATCGGTTGCGAGTGCTACGGAGCGGTGCTCACGCCCGGCCTCGACGACGCGATCGAGGATACGGCCCTTCATTCGACGCGCTCGACAAAGATTTGGATCTTGCCGCCGCAGGCGAGGCCGACTTCCCAGGCCTGGTCGTCGCTGACGCCGAAATCGAGAAGCCGCGGCTTGCCGTCGCGGATCACCTCCTGCGCCTCTTGGACGACGGCCCCCTCGACACAGCCGCCCGACACCGAGCCGACCATCGCGCCCTTGTCATCGACCGCGAGCTTGGCGCCGACCGGCCGCGGCGACGATCCCCAGGTGGTCACCACCGTCGCCAACGCCACGCCCGACCCGGCCTCGCGCCAGCGCGCCGCCTGTTCGAGAATTTCCGCCGTATCGCTCATGCCGCCTTCTCCTGATAATGCCGCAAGACCGGTGTCGCCGGCCCACGCCGCGCCGGGGCCGCGCTCAACGCCTCGATCAGCTCTTCGAGGCTGGCGAGATTGTGCACCGGACGGAACTCGTCGACATAGGGCATCATCGCCCGCATACCGAGTGATCTTGGCTCGAAGCCCTCGTAGCGCAACAGCGGGTTCAGCCAGATCAAGCGGCGGCACGAGCGGTGCAGTCGGTCCATTTCACGGGCCAGCCCGGTGCCGGCGTCGCGGTCGAGCCCGTCGGTGATCAGCATGACGATCGCCCCCTGCCCCAACAGGCGGCGCGACCACAGGCGGTTGAACTCGGCGATCGAATGACCGATGCGGGTCCCGCCCGACCAATCGGCAACCGCTTCGCCGACCCGATCCAGCGCGAGATCGACATCGCGAAAGCGCAGATAGCGGGTGATGTTGGTCAGCCGGGTGCCAAAGACAAAGGTGTAAACCCGGTCACGGTCGTTGGTCACCGTGTGCATGAAATGCAGAAAGATGCGGCTGTAGCGGCTCATCGATCCCGAGATGTCGCACAACACGACGAGCGGCGGCGGTCGGCGGCGCGGGCTCTTGCGCTTCAATTCGATCAGCCCGCCCGAGCGCAGCGCGGCGCGCAAGGTCGCGCGCAAATCGGCGCGAGCCCCGTGCCGGTCAGGGGCAAAGCGGCGCGTCGGAATATCCTGCACCGGCAGGCGCAACCTGGAGATCGCGGCCTTGGCGCGGGCCAGTTCTTCAAGCGACATTTTCTCGAAATCCATGCCGCGCAACTGCTCGCGGTCGGAAAAGGTCATGACCGCATCGATCTCGGTGTCGACCTCCTCGGGCTCACCCGCCGGTTCGTCGCGGTTGGGGTGCAATGCCTCGGCGAGCCGCCGCGCCATTTCGGCGCCGCGATCCTCCTCCCCGGGAACGCGCATTTCCGGCAGCACCAGCGCCATCATCTTTTTCAAGAGGTCCGGGTTGCGCCAGAAGACGTGAAACGCCTGGTCAAAGATCAGCCGCTGGTCCGGCCGGTTGACGAAGACGGCGTGCAAGGTCCAGTAGAAGTCGCGGCGGTCGGTGATGCCGACCGTCCGAACCGCCTCGACCGCGTCGATGACCTTGCCCGGGCCAACCGGCAATCCGGCGGCGCGTAAGGTGCGCGCGAAATGCATCAGATTGGCGAGCAGCCGGCCGTGCGGCGCAGACGGCCCCTCACCTTCCCGCTGATGCGGGTCCCTCCCCTTCCCCGCACGCGGGGAGAGGGGTGGGGTGAGGGGCTGATCAGTCAAGCTGCACCAATAGTTGTTGCTAAGCCGCGGCGGCCGCTTCGGCCTTGATTTGGTCGAGCAGGCGAGCGGCCTCGCTGCCCTGAATGCGGGCGATGTCGTCCTGGTATTTGAGCAATACACCCAACGTGTCGTTGATCGCCTGCGGCGTCAGTTCGAGCACGTCGAGCTGCATCAGCGCCTCGGTCCAGTCGATGGTCTCGGCGATGCCGGGTAGTTTGAACAGATCCATCGTCCGCAATTTCTGCACAAAGCCGACGACCTGTTGCGACAGGTGCTCGCTGGCTCCCGGCGCCTTGCGCTTCAGGATTTCGAGTTCGCGCGCCGCACTCGGGTAATCGACCCAATAGTAAAAGCAGCGCCGCTTCAACGCGTCGTGGATCTCGCGCGTGCGGTTCGAAGTGATAATGACGATCGGCGGATGCTCGGCGCGGATTGTGCCGATCTCCGGGATCGTCACCTGGAAATCGGACAGGATTTCGAGAAGAAAAGCTTCGAACGGCTCATCGGTGCGATCAAGCTCGTCGATCAGCAATACCGGCGCGCCGGCGATGTCGGGCTCCAACGCCTGCAACAGCGGGCGCTTGATCAAAAACCGGTCGGAAAAGATCGTGCTTTCGATTTCGCCGCGATCCTCCTCGGCCGCTTCGGCAAGGCGGATCTCGATCATCTGCCGCGCGTAATCCCACTCATAAACGGCTGAGGCGACGTCAAGCCCCTCATAGCATTGCAGGCGGATCAGCCGGCGGTTCAACGCGGTCGCCAAGACTTTGGCGATTTCGGTTTTGCCGACCCCGGCTTCGCCTTCGAGAAACAGCGGCCGGTTCAAATGCAACGCCAGATGGACCGCCGTCGCCAGGCTGCGGTCGGCGATGTAATCGGCGCTGCCGAGCATCGCGAGGGTCGCATCAACAGAGACCGGGAGTTTGGCAGAATTGGCAACATCCATCGCAGCAGAATTCAAATCCAAAAGAAATCCCTCTCCCGACGACTGAAACGACCGAAGCAAGGCCTGTAGGCCGCTGTGCCCGCTTCGTACATTGCAAACTTAATAAGTCGATAGCCCGGATGCCAGCCGCCGGGAGATGACCCTCGGCACTAAGGGGCACGCACCGGCACCCTCCCCAAGCGAGCCGCGGCTACCGCTAGCCGCCGATCGAAGCTAATAAAGGCCTCGCATTCGCCAGCCTTGGCCAAATGCAAAGCATCTGCAAAATCCATCCCTCGCTCCATCCAGTCCAGAGCCAACGCGATCAGGGCCGGATCTTCAACAGATACCTGTGACAGCCCGGCAAAAGCTCGGATCGCCGGAGCAATTTGATCGGTCGCAAAACCGTAGGCGCTGCGCAGCACCCACTCGGTTTCCAATATGACCGTTGTGCATACGAATACTTCAGCGCCCTCGATCAACGCCTTTGCCCTTGCGGATTGCTCGGGGTGATCGGCGGTCAGGTAGCGCACGACCAAGTTAGTATCGATCGCGAGCATCGCGCCGCTTCACTTCGGCGGCGATCGCCGCGTCCATTTCCTCCAATGTCTTCGGCCCGCCTGGCGACGCAAGAGAGCCAAAAACATTTTCGGGCCGCGTGGGCGGAAAACACAGCAGCGGCCGCAGCAATACCCCCTCAGCCGTGTCTTCGATGGTTAGCCGCGTTCCCGGTCCCCAACCCCGGCGCTGGCGAATTGACTTTGGCAGTATGACCTGCCCCTTGGTCGACACGGTCGTGGTCACGAGCGCAGAAGACGTCATCGCCGCCTCAGGTAAGACGTTGGTAAGATAAGCGGCGCGCGCTCGACGCACAAGCGACGGGAACAGCGCGGCGAACTCGAGGGCAGCAATGGTGCGTTATGCGTTCGCCGTGCTCGTTACATGATCGTGAGGGTCTCGCTCGAATAGACAGGTGGATAGCTCGCGCGGTAGCCTCGCCTCTGTGCGAACGCCGCCGATGGGAGGGGACGAGATGGCCGGGCTTGATACGGTACTGGAAACGACCGAGGCGCAACGGCCGGCGACCGGTTTTGTATTTACCGAGGGGCCGCTGTGGCACCCCGACGATTTCTATTATTTCGCCGATGTGCGCGCGAGCAAGTTCTACCGGCTGAAGCTCGGCGGGTCAGCCGGAGACCGTGCGCAGCGACACCGGCGAGGGCAACGGCACGACCTTTGACCTGCAAGGCCGGCTGGTTATTTGCGAGGGCGGCAACCGCCGCGTCACCCGCTGGTCCGACGACCAGCACAGCGAAGTCGTCATGGACCGCTACGAGGGCAAGCGCATCAATCGGCCAAATGACGTCGTCTGCAAATCGGACGGCAGCATCTGGTTTACCGATCCCGGATTGCGGGTGCCGCTCGCCGACAAGGAACTCGCCCATTCCGGCGTCTACGCCGTCAAACCGGACGGAACGAACCGCCTCGTTGCTGAATTCGAGTATCCGAACGGTCTCGCCTTTTCGCCGGATGAGCGCGTGCTCTACGTCGCCAATACCCGTTACGCCCAATACATCCACGCGATCGAACTCGACAGCGCCGGCAATATGGTCAAACGGCGGATCTTTGCCGACATGTCGTCGGACGATACCGATGGCGTGCCAGATGGCATGAAGGTCGACCAACAGGGCAACGTCTACTGCACCGGCCCCGGCGGCACCTGGGTCTTCGCCCCCGACGGCTCCCGGCTCGGCATCATCCGCACACCCGAGGTGCCGGCAAACCTCGCTTTTGGCGGGCCCGATCTGAAGACGATCTTTTTCACCGCGCGCACCTCGGTCTACACCTTGCGCGGCAAAATCCCGGGCCAGCCGCATCCGTGGTACCGTCTGCGTGCGAAATAACGCCGAGGAGAACCCCCATGAAAGTCGGCATTGCGCTCAACATGCTGTCGGAACCCGGCCGGACCGATGTGGATGTCGTATCGGATCATCTGGCGATGGGCGATCTCGCCGAGCCGCTCGGCTTCGACTCATTGTTCGCGCTCGAGCATCATTTCACCGGATACGCGATGTCGCCGGCGCCGCTCGAATTGCTCGCCTATTTCGCCGGCCGCACCAAGCGGATCACGTTTGGGACCTCGGTCATCGTGCTGCCCTGGCACGACCCGATCCGTGTCGCCGAGGGCATCGCGCTGCTCGACATTTTGAGTAACGGGCGGTGCCTGTTCGGCTTTGGCCGCGGTGCGGCGAGCGTCGAGTATGCGGGGTTTCGCATTCCGATGGGCGAAGCCCGCGCCCGCTTTGCCGAATCCGCCCAGCTGATCCGCAAGGCGTTGCGCGAGCCTGAATTCGAGTGGCAGGGCGAGTTCTACCAGATCCCGCGCACCTCGATCCGGCCGCGCCCGATCTCGCATCCCGAGGAACGCTTTTACGCCTCATCGGTCAGTCCGGAATCGGCCGAGATCATGGCTAAGCTCGGCTTTGGCATCCTCGTCGTCATGCAAAACGAATGGCCCAAGGCAGCCGAGAACATCGTCGCCTATCGCGAGATCGCGCTCAGCGTCGGCCATAACCCGCCGCCGCCGATCATCCTGACCAATGTTTCCTGTGCCGAGAGCCGCGAAGAGGCGCATGACCGGGCGATGATCTGGCTCGGCAAGAAATGGGAGTCGATCGACAACCACTACCATTTCTCCGACGGGCACCTCGCCACGGTCAAAGGCTACGAGACCTATGGCAAGATGGCCAAGACCTATGCCCGACTGCAAAGTGAGGAAGAACGCGTCCGGGCGACCGAATTCTATGTCAAGATCCAGATCGTCGGCACGCCCGACGACTGCATCCAGCAGATCGCCGAATTGCAGCGCGTGACCGGGACCGATCATCTCGTGACCGAATTCTCGTTCGGCGGCATTCCGCATCACGAGGCCGACAAGAACATGAAATTGTTCGCGAGCCGGGTTTTGCCGGTGTTGCAACAGGACGGCGCCTTCGCGACGCCGCCGGCCCCGGTTTTGCCAAAGCCCGCCGCCTCTCCCGACCTGTTCGCCCCGGCTTAAGGCGATTGAGCCCTTCGCGGCGATGGGAGAGAGAACCAACCCGGAAGGGCGAGGAGTGCTGGTCGGCATCGGGAGCGAAATTTTGATTAGAGGCGCCGATGCCTGACTACGACGCGATCGTGATCGGCACCGGCCAGGCCGGGCCGTCGCTGGCGTTTCGGCTCGCCGGCGCCGGCATGAAGGTCGCTGTCGTCGAGCGCAATCTCGTCGGCGGCACCTGCGTCAATACCGGCTGCACCCCGACCAAGGCTCTTGTCGCGAGCGCTTATGCTGCGCAAACGGCGCGGCGCGCGGCCGAGTACGGCGTCACGATCGCCGGCGCGGTCGGTGTCGACATGAAGCGGGTCAAGGCACGCAAGGACGCGATCGTGGCGCAATCGCGAGACGGTCTGACCTCCGCGCTCGAAAAGGCCTCAAACATCACCCTTATCCGCGGCCATGCTCGGTTCGCATCACCGCGGGAAATCGAAGTCGCCGGCGAGCGCCTCCGCGCCGAACGCATCTTTATCAATGTCGGCGGCCGAGCGCTGGTGCCGGCAATGCCCGGCGTCGACCAGGTCCCCTACCTGACCAACTCGTCGATGATGGATGTCGATTTCCTGCCACGCCATTTGGTGATTATTGGGGGCAGCTATATCGGGCTCGAATTTGGCCAGATGTACCGCCGCTTTGGTAGCGAAGTGACGATCGTCGAGATGGCGCCGCGGCTGGTGCATCGCGAAGACGACGACGTCTCAGCCTCGATCAAGGACATTGTCGAGCACGACGGTGTGAATATCCGGCTGAACGCCGAGTGCATCAGTCTTGCAAAGCGCGGCAACGATATTGTCGCGACGGCCGACTGTACCGAGGGTCCTCCGGAGATCGTCGGGTCTCATGTGCTGCTCGCGGTCGGGCGCCGGCCCAATACCGACGATCTCGGGCTCGACAAGGCCGGTGTGCATTGCGACGAGCGCGGCTACATCACCGTCGACGACGAACTCCGCACCAACGTCCCCGGCATCTGGGCGCTTGGCGACTGCAACGGCCGGGGCGCCTTCACCCACACCGCCTATAACGATTTCGAGATCGTCGCGGCGAATTTGCTCGACCATGATCCGCGCCGGGTCAGCGATCGGATCACGGCGTACGCGCTCTATACCGATCCGCCCTTGGGCCGCGTCGGCATGACGATGGCCGAAGCGCGGCAGAGCGGGCGCCGGGTAATGGTTGGCGAACGGCCGATGACGCGCGTGGCGCGAGCAATCGAAAAAGGCGAGACGCAGGGATTTATGCGCATCCTCGTCGACGCAGACAGCAAAGAGATCCTCGGCGCATCCTTGCTCGGCACCGGCTGCGACGAAGCAGTGCACGCGATCATCGACCTGATGTACGCCAAAGCGCCGTACACCGTGATGGAGCGCGCGATGCACATCCACCCCACCGTCTCCGAGTTGTTGCCGACGATCCTCGGCGACCTCAAACCGCTCGATTAAATTTCGGGGCGCGGCCCCCAGTCGGCGAGGCGTGAGATGGACCTGCCGCTCGCAACCCGGCTAAGCGTTGGCATTCAAACCATCCATCGCCGCACCGAGCCAGCGACGGCGCCGTGGCTGCCGCGGATCGACGAGCTCGTGGCGCTGGTCGAACTGGTCGATCGCTGCGGTTATGACTCGCTTTGGGTCGGCGATCACATCGCATTTGCCGTGCCGATCCTCGACCCGTTGTTGACCTTGGCGCAGGCCGCGGTGGTCAGTCGCCGGTTGATATTGGCGACCGGCGTCTATCTGCTGCCGCTGCGCCATCCCGGCCCGGTCGCCAAACAAATTGCCACTCTCGATCATTTGACCGAAGGCAGGCTGATCTTTGGGGTCGGTGTCGGCGGCGAGTTTCCCAAGGAGTTCGAAGCCTGCGGCGTTCCGATCGCCGAGCGCGGCGCGAGACTGTCGGAGGGGATCAAGGTTCTGCGCCAGCTATGGACCGGCGACACGGTTTCGCACGGTGGCCGCTTTTTTGCTTTTGACAGCGTGCAGATGTTGCCGCCACCGCGGCAACCGGGCGGGCCGCCAATCTGGTGCGGTGGGCGCTCGGACGCTGCGCTGCGGCGAGCGGGCCGGCTGGCGGATGGCTGGATCTCCTACGTGGTAACCCCAGAAATGTACAAAGCCGCGCTGAGCAGGATCGCCGAGGCAGCCGAGGCGGCTGGGCGCAAGCTCGACAGCTTCGGCACCGGGCATTTGCTCTTCGCTCGGCTCGACCAATCCTACGAAAAGGCGCTCGATGCGGCGAGTGCTACTTTGAGCGTGCGTTACGCGATGGATTTCCGGCGAGCGGCAGAGCGTTACGCCGCCCTTGGCACGGCGCAACAGATTGCTGAACGTATTCGCATGTTTTACCAAGCCGGGGCTCGGCACATCAGCCTTGATCTGGTTGGTCCCTACGAGGAACGCCCGGCTCAGATCGAGCGCTTTGCTACCGAAGTGCTGCCATTATTGGCCGATCTCCGCTTCTGATCTTGACCAAGTCTCTGTATCGGAACCCGTCGCGCGAGGCGGAGTTAGCTTCATGTGCGCAGCATGCACGACGATATTGGAGTTTGGGATGAGAACGCTAATCCTCGCCACGGTCTCGGCGATCGCCCTCGGCATCGCTGGCGCCGGCCCGCTTTATGCGCAAAACATGAACAACGCACCATCGACCAATCCAGCGCCAGCCGCAGAGCAGACGCCTTCGCCCGGGACAATGCAGCCGGCGACCCCGCAGGCGGGCAATGCGATGCAGCAGACCTCGCCGTCGATGAGCGGCAACAATCTGTCCAACAATCCCGGTATGGCTAGCGCTGCTCAGTCGAGCACGGACTGGCCGCGTGTTTCGCGCAACGACATTGAGCAAATCCAGCAAAAGCTCAAGGCTGAAGGGCTCTATCGCGGCAGAATCGACGGTTTGGTCGGACCGGAAACCCAACACGCGCTGCGCGCTTTTCAGCGCCAACACGGTCTGCGTATGACGGCAACCCTCGATCCGCAGACCCTCAACAGTCTTATGGGTAACAGCGGCACGGGTACCGGCGTCGGTGTGGGCTCGAGCATGCCGCCCAATTCCGCGAATGACATGAATATGCCGCCGTCGAGCAATGCCGGGGCCAATGGTGGGTCCAACGGATCGATGCCGGCCAACCAGCGCTAATCGCTGATCTCGTAACCCCAAGACGCCCCGCCTCCTCGGCGGGGCTTTTTTTGCCCTCGCGGCGCCCAAGTCGAGGCTGCCGCCATCGCTTGTTGCATGCCTGGTGCGCTCCCCCGACGAGCGCTGGACTCACCTGCAGCCCTTCGCCAAGCTCTGCCGAACCCGATGGTCAACGGAGTTTGGGGATGAAACGTGGGTTGAAGGCGGTTGCCGCGGCCGCCGGGCTGCTGGCGGCATTTGCGGTTACCGGCTCTGCTTCCGCGCAAAAACAAGGCGGGATTTTAAGGATCTATCACCGCGACAGCCCGGCCAGCATGTCGATCCACGAGGAGGGGACGATTGGCGTGATCATGCCGATGATGGGCGTGTTCAACAATCTCGTGATCTTCGATCAGCATGTCCCGCAGAACAGCATGCAGTCGGTCGTACCCGAATTGGCGACCAGCTGGGCGTGGAGCGAAGACGGCAAGGATCTGACGTTCAAGCTGCGCGACGATGTCAAATGGCATGACGGCAAAAAATTTACCGCCGCAGACGTCAAATGCACCTTTGATCTGCTGACGGGCCAGGGACAGGAAAAGCTGCGGCTAAACTATCGCGGGTCGTGGTGGGTGAATGTTGCCGGCGTTACGACCAATGGCGATGGTGAGGCGACGGTTCATCTGAAGCGGCCGCAGCCGGCGGTCCTGGCGATGCTGGCGGCAGGCCAAACACCGATGTATCCGTGCCATGTGCCACCGCGCGAGATGCGCCAGCATCCGATCGGCACCGGCCCGTTCAAATTCGCCGAATACAAGCCCAACTCCGACATCAAGGTCGTCCGTAACCCCGATTATTGGAAGCCGGGCCGGCCTTATCTCGACGGTGTCGAATACACGATCATCCCGAACCGCTCGACAGCGATCCTCGCTTTTATCGCCGGCAAGTTCGACATGACCTTCCCCTGGGAGGTCACGATCCCGCTGTTAAAGGACATCAAGAGCCAGGCGCCGCAGGCATTGTGCCAAGTGGGCCCCGCGGGCGAGTCCATCGGCATGTTGATCAATCGTAACGTGCCGCCTTTTGACAATGCCGATTTGCGGCGAGCGATGGCGCTGGCAATCGACCGGAAATCCTTTATCGACATTTTGGGCCAAGGTCAGGGCGATGTTGGCGGCGCGATGCTGCCCGGGCCCGAGGGTGTGTGGGGTATGCCGGCCGATATGGTGAAGACACTGCCCGGCTACGGCGCCGATGTTCAAAAAAACCGGGAAGAAGCCAAGGCAATTATGCAAAAGCTGGGCTATGGGCCGGACAAGCGGCTCTCGGTCAAGATATCGACGCGCAACCTCGCGGTTTATCGCGACCCGGCCGCATTGCTGATCGACCAACTGAAGAATATCGGCATCGACGGCGAACTTGAGACCGTGGAGACCGCGAATTGGGTCCCGAAATTGATCCGCAAGGATTTCGCCGTCGGGCTCAATGTGCTCGGGACCGGGGTCGACGATCCCGATGTCGTCTTCTACCAAAATTACGTGTGTAACTCGAACCGCAATTACACCGGGTTCTGTAATCATGATTGGGAAAAGCTGGTCGACCAGCAATCGATGGAGCCCGATCCCGAAAAGCGCAAGCAGCTGGTCTGGAAGGCCGATTATCAGCTGCAGCAGGAGGAAGCGCGCCCGATCATCTACCACTTGCGCGCCGCAACTTGTTGGCAACCGCAGCTCAAAGGGCTGACCTTGATGACCAACAGCCAGTACAATGGCTGGCGGTTCGAGGATGTTTGGCTCGACCGTTGAGGCGGGAGACGCGCTGATGAACGATGCGGCGGCAGAAGGCCTAGTCCTCTATGCCTGTCAGGACCGGATCGCGACCCTGACCCTCAATCGGCCGGAAAAGCTCAATGCGTTCAGCGACGATCTCGTCCGTCATCTGGCGGACGCGCTGCGCCGTTTTGATCTCGATCCTGAAGCCGAGGTCGCGATCATTACCGGCGCCGGCCGCGCCTTTTCGAGCGGGGCCGATGTCCATCAGCGGCAACTCCGCCGGCGCGAGGAATTCCTCGAACATGGTGGGCCGCAAGGTTGGGGCGCGAATTCCGCTGATCTCTTGACCCGCTCGGTCAACTGGAAGCCGGTCATCGCCGCACCACACGGCTACGCGATGGGCTTGGCGCTCGGCATCGTGCTCGAATGCGACCTGATTGTCGCCGAGGCCGGCACCCGGTTTCAGATCACCGAGACCTCGCGCGGGCTTGGCGGCTCCAAATATTGGGCCTTGCTGAACTTTCGCGGGGCGGCCGCCTTTGCTGCCGAGGTGGCGCTGACGGGACGCTTCTTCACCGCCGAGGAGGCGCTTACCGCCGGCATTATCAACCGCGTAGCGCCCGCCGGCCGGCATCTGGAGGCCGCCCGCGAACTCGCGGCCGAAGTCGCGAAAAATCCGCCATTGTCGGTGCGCGCGACGGTGCGCACCCGGCGCTGGTATATGGACCAGATCGGCCGCGAGGTCGCGATGCAGACGGCGCCGCTAAAACTCTATTTGACCGAAGACTTCCACGAAGCCGCCCGCGCCTTTGCCGAGAAGCGCAAGCCCGGCCCTTTCAAAGGCCGCTGACGCCAAGCTCGGCGCCCGAGATGGCCGTCCAGCGCTCTGGGCTTACGCCACCAATATTGATTATTGAATCAAGGTTGACTCAAGCGCACTGCCCTTGGGTCAATTGGCGGTCGAGGACCGCATCCCATTTGTGGCGTAAGCGCATCCTCAGGAGGACCCAGCGATGATCACCCCGGCCTATATCCGCACGATGGCAGCCTACAACGCCGAAATGAACCGCAGGCTTTTCAGCGCCGCGGCTCGGCTGTCGGAGGAAGAGCGGCGGATGCCGCGCGGCGCGTTTTGGGGCTCGATCCACGGCACCCTGACTCACATTCTGTGGGGCGACCAGCAATGGATGTCGCGGTTTGACAATTGGCCAAAGCCTTCGACGCCGATCAAACAAAGCGCGCAGATGATCGACGACTTCGACGAACTCGCGGCCGCCCGCGAAAAGGCCGATGGCGATATTACTCTGTGGGCGCACAAGGTGGACGACGCCTGGCTCGGCGAGGACTTAGTTTGGTTTAGCGGCGCCGCTAACCGCGAGATGCGCGCACCTAAAGGATATCTGGTTTCGCATTTCTTCAACCATCAGACGCATCACCGCGGGCAAGTACATGCGATGCTGACCGCCGCCGGCCAGGAAACCGGCGACACCGATCTGTTCCTGCTGATCCCGCAAATCGTGGATTAATTAACACCCGTCGGCCTGCGCAGATGGGCAACAGGTGGCATCAGGCCGCCAGGGCATGCCATAAAAAGTAAACTTAAAATACGCTTGCGTCCTCAGCGCAGCACGCCCACCATTCCCGCACTCTGCACGGGGAGGAATGGCGTTGAGAACGTTCCTAAAGGCTCTTTTTAGCGGCGCTCTAATTCTGACCATCGGGGCGCAGTCCATGGCCGACACCGGGAATGACGGCGGAAAAAACGCCGTCCGGTGGATCACGATCATCGGGATAATCCAAGCGGGCAACACAGTGGCTGGAATACCAGGTGGCGGGCAGCCCTGGTCGACGCTTGGTGGACAGGCATATGTTAATCTCTCGACCGGGTTGTTAGCGTTCAACGTTAAGGGTCTTGTGCTCGCTGGGGGAAACACTATCGGCACGCCTGGTAGTATTACTGAGGTTAAAGGAACCTTGGTTTGCAGCCCGACGAGTACTCCCGCGGTAATCGACACACCGCTCGTCCCATTGGACGCACAGGGAAACGCCTCGTTTTATGGGCGCATCGCTGACGTGGCAGCTGCCGGCTGCAGCCCGACGGACGTTGATTTCCTGATCAGGATTTCTGCAGGGCGTTGGATTGCTAACGGCGCTGTGCGCGTGCCGTGATCCGGTAGACCTTTCTCTTCCGCTAAGTTCAAGCCAGCCGAACTTAGGTGCCTCGCGCTGGCAAGCCTGGCTTCGATACTGATGTTCGAAAGTCCGCCGCGCGATTTCGATAATCCGAGCGCAGACGCCGCGCGTTGATGAACACGGCCGAAGACGGGCTGCCGCTGCCGCAGCGATATTGGGCGATCCTGACTCTAGCAATCGGGATGGTCGTCTCGGTCCTCGACAGCTCGATCGCCAATATCGCCTTGCCGACGATTGCGCGCCAGATCGGCGCCACCCCGTCACAGTCGATCTGGGTGATCAACGCCTACCAGCTCGCGGTCGTAGTGTCATTGCTGCCGTTGGCCTCGCTCGGCGATATCTTTGGTTACCGCCGGATCTACGCGATCGGGTTTGCAATTTTCACCGCCGCCGCCTTGATCAGCGCGTTGTCCTATTCGCTGCCGATGCTGGCGGTCGGACGCGCGTTGCAGGGCCTCGGCTCGGCCGGGATGATGAGCGTCAACACGGCGCTCGTGCGGTTTACTTATCCGCGGCGGCAGTTGGGGCGAGGCATCGCGATGATCGCGGTCGCGGTGTCGGTCTCTTCGGCGGCGGGGCCGAGCGTCGCGGCGGCCATTCTCGCAGTCGCCTCCTGGCATTGGCTGTTCGCGGTCAGTGTGCCGGTCGGGTTGATCACCTTCCTATTGTCGTTGTGGCTCCTGCCGCGCACAGCCCCATCACCGCACCGGTTTGATCTGACGAGCGCGGTGCTGAGTGCGGTCGCCTTTGCCGCCCTGATCGGTGGGATCAACGGCATCGGTCATGGCCAGCCCGGGGAATTTGTCGCGGCCGAGCTTATCGGCGCAATCGCGATTGGATACGTCCTGGTGAAGCGACAGGCAACGTTGGCAATGCCGTTATTGCCGGTTGATCTGTTCCGTCGTCCAATATTTGCACTGTCGGTTGGCACATCGGTTACGACATTTGTGGCGTTGGGCCTTACGTTTGTTACCTTGCCGTTTTATTTCCAGGATGTTCTAGGTCGTTCGCAAGTTGCGACCGGCCTGTTGATGACTCCATGGCCGGCGACGGTGGCATTGATTGCGCCGATCGCAGGACGGCTGGCCGACCGCTATCCTGCCGGAATCCTCGGCGGGATCGGGTTGAGCATGCTGAGCCTCGGCCTTTTGCTGTTGGCGTTGCTGCCGACCGAGCCTGCGACCCTCGACATCCTGTGGCGTATGATGTTGTGCGGGCTGGGCTTCGGTTTCTTTGCCTCCCCAAACAACCGCGCTATCGTCGCCAGCGCACCGCGCGAGCGCAGCGGCGGCGCCGGCGCCATTCAATCGACGGCCCGGCTGTTGGGGCAGACGGTTGGCGCGGCGCTGGTCGCGCTGATCTTTGGTTTCGCCCACCCGTCCGGCGGCAGCGGTTCGACGATCGCAATCTTTCTCGCATCGGGGTTTTCCGCGGCGGCCGCAGTCGCCAGCTTGGTGCGGCTGTCGCGCTTCGCGCGTGTTCCGCAATCTTCCCCAATCGAAATCCCGGCACGGCCGAACTCGCAGCAGAGCGCTGTCAGTTCCGATTGAGATGTCCGTGCCGGCCCACGCCGCGCGGGGATCGGTCTGTCGTAGATCGAGGATGCGGTTGTCTTAGTCACTCGGCCTGTTTCAGTCACTCAGCTCTTTTCGTCGTAGAACAAACAACCGCCGGTCGGAGATCGGGGCTACTCTTCAAGATAACATCGTACAATGCCCGTCCAGTGTTGATCTCGTCGGGACGAATGCTCAGCCGATCCAAGGGAATCCTTGCGGGTATATGCCTATTGATGTCGCTGGCAGCACCCGCGGCGGGCGCGGCCGATTCGGATCAACTGGTGCTTCACGTTCTGAACCGGCTGGCGTTTGGCCCAACCGGTGAAGATTTCCTCTATGTCAAGATGGTCGGGGTCGAGCGCTACATCGCCGAGCAACTTGATCCCGCAAATATCCCCGAGCCATTCGCGCTACGCCTTCGCTTAGCGGAGCGCAACTCGCTCGGCCTCGGCGCGGCCGAGCTGCGGCAGTTCTACGGCCCGCTGCGTCCGGTAAACGGCAGCAAGCCGACCCTCGAGGAGATCAAGGCGCAACAGCAGCGGGCGGCCCTTGTCGAGCGGGAAGCGGCGGAGGCGCGGATCTTGCGGGCGGTGATGAGCCGGCGCCAGCTCGAACAGGTTATGGTCAACTTTTGGTTCAACCACTTCAACATCTTTGCCGGGGACGGGCTCGAACGCATCTGGATCGGCAATTACGAGGAGCGGGCGATACGGCCTTATGCGCTGGGCCAGTTTCGTGACCTGCTGTTCGCCGTCGCCAAACACCCGGCAATGCTGGTTTACCTTGATAATACGCAGAATACCGCCGTGGCCGGCAGCCGGACGGGACCACTTGAACGAGAACTTCGCACGCGAGGTCATGGAGCTCCATACGCTCGGCGCCGATGGCGGATATGACCAGGCCGATGTCGAGACCTTGGCCCGCGTCTTTACCGGCTGGCGCATCAATCGGGTCGATGGGAGTGAGCTTCCCGGCGTGGCCGCCGTATTCGAGGGCCCGCACCACGATTACGCACCAAAGGTCTTTTTGGGACGCCAGCTGCGGTCGCGCGGTAAGGCCGAGGGTGAAGAAGCGCTCGATGTTCTAGCGTCAAGTCCTGCCACCGCGCGGCATATTGCATTTCAGCTAGCGCAATATTTCGTCGCTGACGCGCCCCCGGCGGCCCTTGTCGATCGTCTGGCCGCTCGCTTTCTTGCCACCGGCGGAAATATCCGACAGACACTCAAAACCCTGTTTGAGAGCCCCGAATTTTGGGCCAGCGTCGGGGAAAAATATAAAACGCCGTATGAATTCGTGATTTCAGCCGCGCGCGCAGCAGACCTGTCGATCGGCAATGTCCGCCCCCTGCTTAGCTGGATGAACCGCCTCGGCATGCCGCTCTACGGCTGTGCGACGCCGGACGGGTACAAGAACACGGCGGAGGCATGGCTGAGCCCGGATGCAACAATACAGCGTATTGCCTTCGCCGCCGCTTTTTCCCGCGGCGCTCTTCCTGTCGCCGCTGCTGCGGACGGGGTGCCCGACTTGGCATACTCTGGGCAGCGCAGGCTAGTCGACCCCAAACATTTGATGACAATTTTCGGATCGACGCTAACGGGTGAGGTGCGCGCGGTCATCAACTCGGCTCCTGCTGGCGAGCGCGCCGCGTTGCTTCTCGGCAGCCCCGACTTTATGCGACGATAGATGCGAATTGACGCGATCTTGCACACCAGCGCGTTAGGCGATGGTCGGCGCACCGGTCGGCAACGCGACAGACGTAGTCGCGGGGAGCGATGCCGTCGGAGTGAGACGGCATGGCGGCTTCGTTCGGGAGCATGGGTTGTAAGCTGGCACGCGCGTCCTCGCGTGGAACTTCATCTTCGCGCAATTGTTTGTGCTGCTGGCCTAACCAGCGGACTGGCGATACAACTGCCCGCCCCCGGTTTATCGGTCGGGGCCGCCTGTCTTTATCGTTTCTTCACGACCCAGACCAATTATCGACGTTCGGTGCCGGCTGTGTCTATTATAGGGTCAAGTGCCGATACTCGCGATGTGGAGTAGGTGGCAACACCCAGCGCCGCACAACAACTGGTCGAAGCCGTTTAGGAGCACGCGTTCTTACTGTATGATTTGTCCGCGGGCAAGGCGAAAGGTATACGACAACTTTATTGCCTATGATCTGATTTGGTGTTATGAGAATGCTCGAATTATTTGAGACTTTTGTGGAGCGGTGAGCGCTGTGGTCGTCAGTGACGGACAGTTGTGGGACAGCTCTTCTCGCCGGCCGCGGCTCTAATCGGGGGCGTAAGGTGCACCGCAGATGGTTTAGCGTCACAAGCCTTGTTGCCGTTCTCGCAATTTTCGGGTGTCACGGCGCCCCGCCCTTGCCGCCTGCCCCGCCAGCCTCGGCGCTGCCATCGGCGCAATACATCATCGGCCCGGGCGATTCATTGAGCATTTTCGTGTGGCGCAATCCCGAGTTGAGCACTGGCGTCCCGGTCCGGCCGGACGGTCGGATGACGATCCCGCTCGTCGAGGACGTCGTGGCAACCGGGAAGACCCCGACCAATTTAGCGCGCGAACTTGAACAGCGATTGTCCAAATACATCAAGGAGCCGATCGTAACGATCATCGTAACAGGCTTTGTCGGACCGTTTACCGAACAGGTGCGCATCATTGGCGAAGCATCGACACCCCGGGCGATCCCGTATCGCGCGGATATGACGGCGCTAGATGCGATGATCGCAGTCGGCGGTCTGACGCGTTACGCGGCCGGCAATGACTCGGTCATCATCCGAACGGTTGGGGCTAAGCAATATACTTATGGCGTTCACCTCGACAGCCTGATCAACGATGGTGATATAAGAAGCAACGTTTCGCTCCAACCAGGCGACATTCTAATTATTCCACAGCGCTTGTTCTAATAATGAACGGTGTCCGACCAATAATGCGATTTGTTGTGGCACGATCACGACCGAGCCTTCCCCGCGGAATACCATGCTTGCCTCACCGAAACGGAGCCCTCGATGAATTCGCTCGCATCGCAGGCTATGCCATTCCTGCAAATGTTGTGGCGGCAGAAATGGATCGCCGTCGGGATAGCGTGGCTGGTTTGTACTGTCGGATGGATCGGCGTTGCCTTTATGCCGACCAAATACGAGTCATCCACCCGCATATATTTGAATGCGGACCCGCTTTTGACACCGCTGCTGCGCGGTTTGGCGATCGACACCGATCCGTCCCGGCACCTCGACTTTTTGCAGCGTACGCTGCTGAGCCGCCCAAATCTGGAGCAACTCGTCCGCCTCACCGACCTCGATATTCACATCAAGAGCCCGGCGGAACGGGAGACATTATTCCGCCGTCTTGCGGCCGAAGTTTCCATCACGCCGATCACCTCGAACTTGATGACGATTTCGTATCGCAACAAGGACCCGCAGACGGCAAAGAACGTAGTTCAGGGACTGTTGACGATTTTCGCTGAAAAGACAGCAGGCAGCAGCCGGTCCGAGATGGACAGTGCCCAGCGGTTCCTCGACGACGAGATCGCATCCTATCGCGACCAATTGCGTGCCAAGGATCAGCAGCGCGCAGTCTTGGCGCGGCAATACCCTGATCTTGTGTCGACCGAGGGACCGATCGGAGGAGAAGCGCGAAGCCGGCTCGATCAGGAACGTTCCGCGATCGTCAGGATCAAGAACGAGCTTGAGGACGCGGTCACAAATCGAAATTCATTGCTTAAGGAGCTATCCTCGGTACCGCCAATGTTATCCGTTGATCGCGCGCCTCAAGTCGTGGTCAACGGCGGACGCTCGCTAAGCCCCGATGAGCAGCGCCTCGCGCAGATGCAAAACAACCTTGACGCAATGCGGTTGAAATATACCGACCAGCACCCGGATGTGATTGCCACGCGCCAGGAGATAAAGCAGTTAGAGGCGGAGATGAAACACTCCGGCTCTGAAAGTTCTGGCGGTGTCAGCAAAACACAAATCCCAAATGCGGTTTATGACCAGCTCAAAGTCAAGCTCGTAGATGCGGAAACTCAAGTCGCCGCCATACAGCGCCGGTTGAAACAGGCACAAGCGGAAGAAGAGCGTATCGAGAAGATCGCGCGCTCGGCTCCCGCGGTACTAAACGAAGTACAAGATCTCGACCGAGATTATGGAATTTTGAAGCGAAATTACGAGGAATTTGTTTCGCGCCGCCAATCTGCACAAATTGCCGAAGCTGCGGATACCAAGACCGAAAAGATTCAGTTCCGGGTTATCGATGCGCCGCAAGTGCCGCTGGTGCCGGTAGAGCCCAATCGGCCGCTGCTGGTTTCGATGGTTCTTCTCGTCGGTCTCGGCACTGGCCTAGCGACACCCCTGATGATGGGGCAGCTCGATCGCTCCTTCGCGACGGTTGCGCAACTTCGAGACCTTGGAATTCCGATTTTGGGAAGCGTCACGCGGATTTCGATTGGCGCCGCGCGACGACGGGCCACGGTCCAGTTAGCGGGAGTGTGCGCCAGCGCGGTTGTTTTGATAGCCGTTTATGGAACCTTGCTGCTGTTGAGCTTGAAACTGCATTCGGTGGGCGTTTCTTGATGGTGGAATCGATAGGATTGATCGAACGCGCAGCGGCGCTATTACGCCAGCGCGAGTCGGCACAGCTCGCTGCGTCGCCGCCCGTTAGATGAGGTCGGGGCAGCGGCATCGGAGACGGCGGATCTTACATCCGGTCCCCGACTGATCCTCGATCGTGGTCAGCTCGCTGCCTTTGGGGTCGCGATCCCCTCGGCCGAACGATCGCGGACGGCGGAGGAATTCCGCCTTGTCAAACGCAACCTGATCGCGACATGGGCATCTGATCTCCGCGGTGGCGACGACCGGTTGGGTCGGATCATCATGGTGACAAGTGCGCGCCCCGGTGAAGGGAAGACGTTTGTTGCGCTTAACTTAGCCTTGGCATTTTCCTCGGAAAGAGAGGTCAAGGCATTGCTTGTTGATGCGGACACTCATGTCGATATCCGTCACTCGGCGCTTAAGACAATCCTCGGCGATCGTGAAACCAAGGGGATAGTCGATGTCCTCGCGGGTGCGGCAACCCTGGACGAGGCATTAATTCATACTAATATCGAAAATTTATTTGTTCTGGCGGCCGGACATGGCGGTCCTCATGTTCCGGAGTTGTTTTCTAGCCCGCGCATGAATTCGCTGCTAAATGAAATGACACGGCGCTTTCCGGATCGCTTCATTATTCTTGATACCCCTCCCTGTATGGTGAGCAGCGACGCAGCGACGATGGCCGCAGTGGTCGGGCAGGTCGTCTTTGTCATCGAGGCGCATCGCACGCAGCAAGACGAGATCGAAGCCAGTCTTAGCATGCTTAGCGCTTGTCCACGGATCAGTCTGCTATTGAACAAGAGCGAGCAGGTAAACGCTCATTTTGGCTCCTACGGGTACGATTATGGTTATCCCAGCGTCAAAGGCGATGAGCTGCGCAGGGACAAGCCGGCGCCGGCTTAAGACCACTCCTGGGGGCCAACGCAATCATGGGCAGCACCTCGGGCTGCCTCTGCTGCTTTTTGCCGTGGCTCTCGCGGAGCGGTCAGCACCGGCCGCGGCTCAGCAGTTTGGGACTGGTTTGGGGGCGCCAGGCGAGGGCGCTGCGTCTACCGGCGCTGCGCCAACCGGCGCGCTGGGCGGCGCCCCGACCGCGCTGCCGCCGCCGCCTTCCGGTGCATTTGGTCTGCCAAACCCGTTAGCCCCGCCTGGCACCGTACCCGTTGGCGGTGCGCAAGCGCCGACCCCGTTGCCGTCTTCCGGGTTAGCCCTCCCGGCGCCCGGTGCCGGGATCACTACACTCCAGGACTATGATCCCAATGCTCCCGCCGTAATCATCCAGCCCACCGTAACACTTGGCGAAACGTTATATTCCAACGTTAATTACACCGCGACCGACCACCAAGCGGCGTCGCAAACCAGCCTTATTCCGGGGGTTTCGATCTCGGCCGATACGCCGCGGTTCAGAGGCGTCTTGAGCGGCAATGTACAGGGCAGCCTTTATGTGCCGTCCAATAACCTTGATCAGATCAGCGCCAATTTATATGGGGCTGGTACTGGCATCATTCTTCCCGATCGGCTTTTTGTCGACGCCGCTAGTTACATTACTCAGGCGTCAACTTTGCCTGGGCTTGGTTTTGTCAACCCATCGACGCTGCCCCGCACACAGCAATCGCTCGTATTCACGAATACGATAGCGCCCTACGCGGTTGCAGCTTACGATGGACTGATCAATGGTTCGTTGAGTTACCGCTTTTCTACGACGAATTACGGCAACAATACCGGAATAACATCGGGAGTAGGTGCGCAGAATTCGAATCTGGTCGGTAGCACCTCGAACGAAGGCACGTTGATTTTGGCGACCGGCTATAACTTTCAGCGCATCGCCTCCGAGGTCGTCGTAGACGAGTTAAGCTACAACTCCAACTCCTTGTCGCAAAACACGCAATTCAGCGCGTTTGATAACCTTCAATATTTTATCAAACCGAACATCTCCCTGCTTGGCCGGGCGGGATATCAGAACATCCAATACCCTTCCACCACGACGGGGGCGTCCTTCAGCGGCGCCACATGGCTCGCGGGCGGGCAGCTTGGGACAGCAAACGGATACGGGTACATAGCCCTCACATATGGTCGCGTGCAGGGAGTTGCCGGCCTGAACGGATCGGCGAACTATCAGATCACGCCGACGCTGACTTTTCAGGCTTACATCACCCAGGGGATCAGTTCGACGGGCCAATCGTTCCAATCAGGTCTGGCAGGATCGACCTTGGGCGCGAATGGAGCGATCGTAAACCAGGGTACCGGACTGGCAACGCAATTTTTCAATCCCGGCGTTGGGTTGAACAATTTCCCTTACCGGCAACATCTGTACAATTTTGGGCTGACTAAGCAGCTGGGGCGTAACTCGTTATCGCTGTTCACTTATTACACTACCGCACAACAACTGACCACCCCGGCCCCACCACAGACCAACAGCGTCGGTTCGTATTTTTCATGGAACCGCGACATCCGACCCGACACCAACGGCTACGCTTCGCTCGGCTACTCGCGGACGACTAACGCCGTGACAATTAATTCATCAACACCAGTCGACAATACAAGCTTTATCACCGCCAATATTGGTATAAATCATACATTTGCGCGATCGCTGACCGGGTCGATTCTCTATACCTTTTCATACCAGCCAAACGGGGGTACGCTAGTCAACGGACGACCCGGAGATATTGTGGCCAATACGCTGCAGTTTTATTTGACCAAGGCGTTTTGAGCCGATGTACGCCGAATTTTACGGGCTTGCGACGCGGCCGTTTCAGCTCACTCCCGACGCACGATTTTTTTTCGAGAGCAGCGTGCATCGCCAGGCCATGGCTTACTTGGTCTACGGGCTGCACCATGCCGAAGGCTTCATCATCATTACCGGCGAGGTCGGAGCCGGCAAGACAATCCTGGTCGATAACCTTTTGACGACAGTTGATCCCACAAGCTTTATCGCGGCGAAGATCGTAACCAGCCAGCTTGGCGGCGATGACTTATTGCATTTGGTCGCCGGGGGTTTTGGCATTGCCAAAGAGGGGCTGAGCAAAGGCGCCCTGTTGCAGCGCATTAGCGATTTCGTTCTCGCGCAACATCGGGTTGGCAAGCGGGCGCTGCTGATTGTCGATGAAGCACAGAACTTGTCCTTTGAAGCGCTCGAAGAGCTGCGAATGCTATCCAATATCGTCGTCGATAAAACCATGGCGTTGCAGAGTTTTCTGCTCGGACAACCGCAATTTCGTAGCGTCCTCGGTAGTGCAGGTTTAGAGCAACTCCGCCAGCGAGTGACAGCCGCTTATCATCTCGGCCCGCTCAGCGAGAACGAAACTCGGGCTTATATCGAGCATCGCTTGCGCCGGGCCGATTGGAAGGGTGACCCCCACTTTACCGAGGCCGCGTTTCCGGTCATTTATCAGCACACCGAAGGCGTTCCGAGACGGATCAATACGCTGTGCTCACGATTGTTGCTGTACGGTTTTCTCGAGCAGCTCCACACCCTGACGGCGAGCGCGGTGGATAAGGTTGCGAACGATCTGCGCGAGGAAATCGCGGTGGTGACAACCCCGATGACGGTTTCCTCGGATCCCGTTACCAGCGTTGCCGGAGACGGTCTGTCGGTACTCGTCGAGCGGTTAGCCCATCTCGAAAAGAGCGTCGGCAAGCATGAACGCCTGATAAAGCGCGCGATCGAGATTGCCGCCCATTATTTTCAGGGTGAGCGGCTGTGAGCCTGGCACAAGAACAGGCACGCCAGCCTGCCCCGATCGGCGCGATGACCATCGATGTCGAGGATTACTATCAAGTAGAAGCCTTCGCTTCGACGATCGACCGTAGGGATTGGGACCGGTTGCCGCCACGCGTCGAGCGCAACACGAACCGATTGCTCGACATTCTAGCCGCGGCGGGAGTACAGGCGACCTTTTTTACTCTGGGTTGTATCGCACGGCGTCATCCCCTGATTGTGCAACGTATCATTGCCGAAGGGCATGAACTCGCCAGTCACGGCACCGACCACCTTCGCGTCGATCACTGCTCGGCGTCGGCATTTCGCAACGATGCCCGTGATAGCAAGAGGATTCTCGAGGACATCGGCGGCGTCGCTGTTCATGGCTACCGGGCGCCGACCTTTTCGATCGGGCGAGCAACGGCCTGGGCGCATGCAATCCTCGCAGAGGAAGGCTACCGCTATAGCTCCAGCGTGTATCCTATCAGCCACGATCTTTATGGCAGTCCCGGCGCGCCGCGCTCTGCCTTCTCGCCCGTCCCCGGTCTGATCGAAATTCCGCTGACCGTGGCCCATGTCTGGGGCCGGGATGTCCCGGCATCGGGTGGCGGTTTTTTTCGCCTGTTCCCGTACGCATTTACCCGGTGGCTGCAAGCGAAGACGAGAGCGCAGGGCTATCCGGCGATCTTCTACCTGCACCCCTGGGAGATCGACCCCGGACAGCCGCGGCAGCGGCAGGCTCCCTTGCGCTCGCGGGTGCGCCACTATCTGAACCTGAGCCGCACCGAGCCACGCTTTCAGCGCCTGTTACGGAATTTTGCTTGGACGCGAATGGACCGGCTGTTCTTGGCTCCAGATTCAGGTCCCTACCCGCTGGTCGCCGCATGGACGGAAGCTCACTCCCCGTCACGATAAGGCCATTCACGACCGCGGACGCACGGCCTTGGGATAGTTTCGTCAATGCCTGTGCGAGCGCGACGTTCTTTCATCTGTCGCCTTGGAAACGGGTGATCGAGCGCGCGTTTGGACACAAAACGCATTACCTGATTGCCGAACGCGCCGGGGTGATAACCGGCGTTCTGCCGTTGACGCACATTCGATCGGCGCTATTCGGCTCTGCGCTGATTTCGAATGCGTTCGCCGTCCAAGGTGGGCCGGCCGCCGCCGATGATGAAAGTCGCGAGGCACTCGACAGCGCCGCAGCACGGCTTATGGACGAGCTCCGGGTGCCGACGCTCGAGATGCGCGGCTTCGCTGCAGAGCGCAGCACATGGGAGACAAAATCGGATCTGTACGCGACTTTTCGTCGGCCGCTTCAGCCTTCGGTCGAGGCCAATCTAAAGGCGGTTCCGCGGAAGCAACGAGCCATGATCCGAAAGGGCATCCAAAACGGACTGCGCTCCGAAATCGACAGTGACGTCGATCGGCTATACCGCATCTACGCAGAGAGCGTCCGCAATCTGGGAACGCCCGTTTTTGGGAAATCTTACTTTCGAATTCTCATTGAAGAATTTGCCGGGGCCTGTGACATCGTCACGGTGATGACGGACGATCAGCCGGTCGCCTCGGTATTGAATTTTTATTTTCGCGATGAAGTATTGCCCTATTACGGTGGCGGCACAGCGGCGGCACGGGCACTCGCGGCAAATGATTTCATGTATTGGGAAGTCATGCGGCGGGCGTGTGAGCGCGGCTGCCGGCTGTTCGACTTTGGCCGGAGCAAGACCGGCACCGGCGCCTATGCCTTTAAACGTAATTGGGGATTTGAGCCGACGCCGCTGATTTATCAGTTTCGCGTAGCCTCAGGCGCCACCGCGCCTGATTTGAACCCGCTCAACCCGAAGTTCCGCCTCATGGTTGCCGCCTGGAAAAGACTGCCGCTGCCGATCGCCACCAGGCTCGGCCCGTTGATCGTCAAAGGTATCGGCTGAGTCACGACAAGTTTCGTTCGGTCCATCATCAAAGTCGCGCCTCAATCAGCTCGGGGCAGAGCACCTTGCTCCCGAGTTCCGCGCGGCCCTCACCCACCGGATCAAATCAAATCGGCGATTCGATGTCCCGAAGACCTCGGCTCGGCGGTTCTCTCGCCGGGATACGAAGTCCGAAGTTCCTTCTTACCGGGCCATTAGCACCGGCATGTTCGCTTCCATGATGATGTGTCGGGTGGCGCCGCCAAAGATCATCTGACGGATCCGGCTTTGTGTGTACGCGCCTTTCAGCATCATGTCCGCACCAGCAGCGAGCGCCTCTTTCATATACGATTCGCCCTGCGCTTTCTGACGGCCAAAGGCAGGGCGCAGGCTGACCTCGATCCCGTAGCGTTCGAGCGTGTTGGCCAGTTCCTGACCCTCGGGTCCCGGTTCCGGCATGTGCTGCGGACCGACCGAGATAACGATCACCCGGCGCGCTCTTTGCAGAAACGGCATGCCGAGCGCGACCGTCAGCGCGGTTTCGGTGCTGCCGTTCCAGGCGATGGCGATGACCTCACCCATCGTGGTTGGGGCATTCGGCGGCACCATCAGCACCGGCCGGCCGCTTTCGAATAAGGCGTCCTCCAGTGTTGCCTCGGCTATCGAGGCGAGCTTCTCCGGCTGCTCGACCACAATCAAATCAAAGACGCGCCCGATCAGCCCGACAACCGCATTCTGTCTGCCATCCTCCTCGCGCCACGAGGCGCTGGGACCATTATGGCCCGGCGGAATAGGGCCGACTGGCACGCTGCGGGCGCTCATAAAGTCGCGGAAAAGCCGCCGCGCTTGATCGCGACGCTCATGGCCTTCTCGTTCGAGAGTGCGATCCACTTCGGAAGAAATCGAAAAACCCATCTCGCCGCCGAAGACGACCGCATATTCGGTCGTAAGACTGTGCAGTCCGACAATGTGACTATCAAAGCGCTCTGCCACTTTCATCGAGGCTTCGAGTACCGGGGTCGCATTCCCGTCCCCGACCACAGCTAGCAGATTCTTCATCGCCCGATCCCTGTTGCGCGCTCGCTTCCCGACGAAGCTGCAATTCGTTTAGGCAATGCTACACCGTTTCGCCGCCGGTGAGGAGAACAAGCGATGACGGTTGAGCCGGCGATAGAAAAATTCCATTATGGCGCGGAGGAGAAAGTCAAAAAGCCAGCCTGTGCGAAACTCAACAGCAAAGGTTCAGCGGGCATTGTCTTCATGGGCATGGCGAGGTCGCATCCCGCGCCGAAACATCTTGTTACTGGTCGCTTGCCTGGCGTCGGTTTCGTTCGCGGCGGCGGCCCAAACCCCGCCGGTTGAGAAATTGCCGCGCTTTGCCAGCCTGCGGTCCGACGATGTCAATTTAAGAGTTGGTCCCGGCGAGAACTACCCGATCGAGTGGGTCTTAAAGCGCAAGGAGATGCCGGTTCAAGTCCTGGAGCAATTTCAGAATTGGCGGCGGGTGCAGGATTGGCAGGGCGACAAGGGCTGGGTGCTCGACCGCATGATTACCGGCAAACGCGCGGTCATCGTCGACGGAAATGTGCGCGTGCTCTATCGGCAACCCGATCCGGCTTCGCCACCTGTCGCCCGTGCCGAACCAGGCGTGATTGCCCGTTTGATTGACCTTCAAGGTGCTTGGTGCCGCGTCGACGCCGGGGGATATCGCGGGTGGGTTCGGCGTAGCGAGGTATGGGGCGTTCTTCCCGACGAGACCCTGCAATAACGAGAGTCCACGCGATCAGAAATCGGCTTGCATGCATCCGCTGAACGCCGCCGCTCAGGCGACGGGCTGGGAGGCCGATTGGGCATGGAGCCTGCCCCTGATCATCTTGACCGTCGTCATCCATGTATTCGGACTTGGCCTTCTTCATGCACGAGTGGTGCACGCTGTTGCTCGCATTATCGCGCGGCGGCATTTCACGGCAATGTTCGCCGCGGTCATGGGAATCGCGGTCTTGCTGATTACCGTTCTGCACGCGACCGAAGCCTGGGTATGGGCGCTAGCGTATTGGGTGCTGGGCGCGCTTCCGGAACTCCGCTCTTCGGTGCTATTTTCGTTGGGCGCGATGACGACCTATGGGGGCAGCGACGTCGATCTGCAGCAGCATTGGCGACTGATGGGTGCCATCGAGGCGCTCAACGGGATCATATTGTTTGGACTGACCACTGCCTTTCTTTTTTCGATGATCCAAGAGGTTGGGATGGTTAACCGGGAACGCCATCGTCGGCACTAAACCGGGCCGGCTTGGTGACCTTGCCCCGTCCGTAGAAGAGGAAATGTCTAAATGCTGTTTAAATGTCTACCGCCCGGCGCGCCGATACCCGGCCGCTTTCCCGGACCAGCGCATGCCCGCGGCAAATGGTTTACCGTCGATATTCATTGTCACGTGCTGACCCCGAAGGCGGCCGAGATGGTCGCCGGTCATGCCGCGGCAACCCGCCATCCCCGCGAGGTCTACGCCAATGAGCGCACCCGCGAGGTCAACCGCCAGCAGGCCGAACGCAACCAAGTTCAATTTACCTCGGTCGAAAAACGGCTTGCCGACATGGATTTGATGGGGATCGACATCCAGGCAATCTCGCCCTCACCCAACCAGACCTATTACGGCGCCGAGCCCGATCTTGGCATTGCGACCGCGCGCGTCGTCAACGACAACCTCGCGGACATCGCTGGGCGCCATCCCGACCGGTTCGTCCCGCTCGGTACGGTGCCCTTCCAGGCTCCCGATCTCGCCGTCGAAGAGCTCGACCGCTTGCATAAATCACTGGGCTTTCGAGGCATTGAGATCGCCACCAATGTCGGCGGCGAGGACCTCTCAGCCGAGCGCTTCCGCAAGATTTTTGCCCGCATCGAGGAATTGGGTCTGCTGGTTTTCATGCACCCGACCGGGTTCCCCGAGGCCCGCCGGTTTGGCGACCATTATCTGGTCAATGTGATTGGCAACCCGCTCGACACGACGGTCGCGGTTCATCACCTGATCTTCGGCGGCGTTCTTGACGACCACCCGAATCTGAAGCTCGTCTTGTCGCATGGCGGCGGTTATTTGCCGGCCTATTCGGGCCGCATCGATCACGCCGCATCAGCCCGTCCCGATACTTGCGAGCAAATCCACCGGATGCCTACGACCTATCTGAAGCGGCTCTATTTCGACACGATTGTCTACACTCACCACCAACTCGAATATTTGGTCGGGCAATACGGCGCCGACCATGTTTTGATGGGCACCGACTATCCTGCTGATATGGGCGAGATCGACCCGATTGGATTCGTCGAAAGCGCCAGGGGGCTCGACGATTCCGAACGCCGTGCGATCCTCGGCCGCAACGCCGCGCGCTTGTTGAACATCGAAATTCCGGCCTCAGTCGGCTGATCTGACAAAGAGGAAATAAATGCTGTTCAAATGCCTCCCGGAAGGCGCGCCGATCCCAGGGCGTTTCCCCGGCCCGGTGCATGCCCGGGGCAAATGGTTCACGATCGATATCCACTGCCATGTCAGGAACGAAAAGGCGACGCAGCTCGTCGAAGGCAATGTCGATGTTTCGCGCTGGTTTCTCGAAACCCAAGCCAGCCCACAAAGCCGCGCAATCAATCGGGCCAATGGCGAACGCACTGACGAGCAGAGCGTATCGCCCGAAAAGCGCATCGAAGACATGGACCGGATGGGGATCGACATCCAGGCGATTTCCCCCGCACCCCGCCAAACCTATTATGGCGCCGATGCCGATCTCGGGCTTGCGACCGCGCGTGCGATCAATGATTTTATCGCCGAGATCTGTGGCCGCTACCCCGACCGCTTTGTCGGGCTCGGCACGGTGCCGTTTCAAGCGCCGGAGCTGGCCGTTGCCGAACTTGACCGGCTGCATAAATCATTGGGCTTCCGCGGCATCGAAATCATGACCCATGTCGCCGGCGAAGATCTATCGGCTGAGCGGTTTCGCAAGATCTTTGCCCGCTGTGAGGAGTTGGGGCTTTTAGTCTTTATGCATCCCGACGGGTTTACCGAGGCAAGTCGCTTTGCCAATCATTATTTCGCCAATGTTATCGGGAACCCGCTCGATTCAACTGTTGCCCTGCATCACCTGATCTTTGGCGGGGTGCTGCGCGATTACCCGAATTTGAAGCTCGTGGTTGCCCATGGCGGCGGGTTTCTGCCGGCCTATTCGGGCCGCATCGATCATGCCGCCTCGGCGCGTCCCGATTGCTGCGAGCAGATCTCGCGCATGCCGACCACTTATCTGAAGCGCGTGTATTTCGACGCACTGGTCTATACCCATCACCAGCTCGAATATCTGGTCGAAGAATATGGCGCCGATCACATTCTGATGGGCACCGACTACCCGGCCGATATGGGCGAGATCGACCCGGTCGGCATGATCGAGGGCTGCCCTGGGCTCGATGACGCCGAACGCAAGGCGATCTTTGGCGGCAACGCCGCGCGGCTGCTAAACCTCGAACTGCCGAGGAGCCCACGCTAGAGGCGTGGGTTGATGGTGGTTTAGGGCGCGCCGAGACGATACAGGTCGCTGCAGAGTTTACGGCCAAGGGATAAAACTGCGGGACTGCATCAAGCAGTGGTCGGCAGTCACTACAAACGCCCAGCCACGCGCTACGTGCGATCGGCGCCGATAACACCCGATTGAAATTCGGCGCCTCGGCAAGCGGTCAGAGCAGCACCGCGCCGGGGCGCAGTACGCCCGAGCAAAGAGCGCAGCGAACGCGCCTTTTTGCACAAAAAGACCGACCAGTGACTCGTTCAACACGATTTATTTCCAATGAAACAAGAAGATAGGAGAGTGTTGCAGCTAAGCTACGCTGTGATGAAACCGATACAACTATCATCGATGTGTCATAAACCAAGGCTAGTCTATGCCCCGCCAATCTCAACTAAGGGGCAAGGCGATCATGAAACCGGATTACAAGCTTGTTTCTCAAATCAGTTTGGCCACCGGGCTCGCTGTTCTGGGCAGTACCGGAGTCGCTCGCGCCGATGAATTGGCCACACTTCGCGCCAATCAAGCAGCACTCAGCGCGCAACAAATAGCGCTCGACCGAGAGCAAGAACTGCTCAAAGCGCGGATTGAACAGCTGGCCCAAGGCCCAAACCCGGGCAGTAACCCGGGTGCGCCGGGTGCTCCGACCCCGGCGGCACCAACCGGCGGCGGCAGCTTTGCACGCTCATTGCTAATCCCCGGAACCAACACATCGATCCGGGTCGGCGGCTTTATCGATGAATTGATTTTTTATTACACTCAGAATGGCCCGGCCAATGGCGTGCCAAGCGTCACTGCCGAAATCGACGGCAACCTCGAGACACAACCGCTGTTTACTGGCGGGCATGTTGTCCCCGGTTATCCAACTGCTGGCAATCTGGTGCCGGTAAACGTCCAGAGCTCGCGCGGCAACGGCGTATTTTTCCAATCTCCGCAGCGATCGCGGCTCAATGTCGAGACCCAGACACCGACCTCTTGGGGTATAGCGCGTACGTTTCTCGAAATCGACTTTAAGGGGACCAACAATTTCAGCACGACGGGCGAGAACGGCCAGTCGAGCGTCAACAATCCGCTGATTCCGCGAATGCGCTATGCCTATGGCACGTTGGGCGGCTTTCTCGCGGGCCAAGCGAATTCCAACTTCCGCGATGCTGCGGCCGAGCCCGAAACCCTTGCGGATGACGGACCTCCGGGTATCGCTGGGCCTCAGCGCATCCCACAAGTTCGCTACACTTATGAGGGGCCTTGGGGCAGTTCTTGGTCGGCCGCGGCTGAGACGCCGTCAACCGAGATCCTAACGCCAGCCGGCAAGATCGCTACGGATTCGACAAATCAGGTCGTCAACACCACTGCCGGTCTGGTTCCGGCAAGCAACGGTGGGACCGGCTCCTGCATTGCCAATGGGCTCGCCGTAACCAATGCCTCGGGGTGCACATTGACGTTCAACCCGACCAAGAGTTCGGCGCCGGACCTGACATTCTCCTCCTATTGGGCGCAGCCCTGGGGCCATGTCAATTTCCGTGGCGTGATCCGTCCGACATTGACGATCAATGACGGCAAATATGTGAACCAGCAATTCGTCGGCTATGGTGGCGGTATCTCGGGCGATGTCAAACCCGGCTGGTTTGGTTGGGGCAAAGACGATTTCCAGTGGCAGTTCACCGTGGGCAACGGTATCGGCCGCTATTTGACCAACTCGACCGGCGGGGATCTCGCAACCAACTATCTGGTAACGCCAACCAGCCCAGCCGCCGCCGCCAGTGTTCTGGTCAGGCCAATCATGGAAGTGGGCGGCACCGTCGGCTATCAGCACTGGTGGCTGCCAAACCTGCGCTCGAACATTGCTTATGGTTACTGGCAGGCCGATGTCTCGGCGCCGCTGGTTGGCCCGGTCGAATCGACGGTCGCCAACAATCGCTTGCAGGCCGCCAATATCAACGTGATCTGGAGTCCGGTCGCATTTGTCGACACCGGCCTTGAATATCTCTGGGGCCAGCGGCGGGTCCTTGCCAACATTACGGGACAGGAACAAGTCTTTATCGGCGAGTTCCGGGTCAAGTTCTAAGGCGTTCCCAGTCGGCCGAAACCAGACTTTGGTCATTCGGCCGACCATCGCTAATGCTCGAAAGCATTTTCGGCATTTAAAAGGCTCTTGCGGCCCCGTTTATAGACGCGAAAGCGTGTGTAGCGGGGCCGCTCTCTTGAGGAGCTATCCACCGAGAGCTGAAGGCGTCGAACCCAGGTCACGCCGCCGCTGAATTTCGCACCTTTTTGCCACGAGCGACGTTGTTCTTCTCGACGTCGGCCAGGCCAGCCGGCGCCGGACGGGCCGCGGGCCCTGTCAAGGAGTGGCCGGCTGCTTGCGTGAGCATCCTTGAGAGGAGAATTTCAAATGCGGCACACGCTTCGATTGGTGGCGACGGCGGCTGCATTTGTCGCCGGGACATCCCTGATCGCTCATGCCCAGACCGGCGCCGGCACAGGCGTGGGTGGGGCGGCGGGCACACCGTCGCTAAGCGGCGGAGCCATCGGCAATCCGGGTTACGGCACGCTGGGTTATGGCGCCTCCGGATATGACATGAGGGGATCTCAGGGCTACGGGATAAACCGCTCTTATACCCGCAACCCCACCGGAGATTTGGGAGCAGGCGCGGGATATAGTTCTGGCAGCTCAGGTTACAGCAGCACGACCGGTGCCGCGGGTACTGGAGGCTCGGGCAGCACAGGCACCGGTATGCTCGGCAGCCGCGGCTACGGTGTCACCTCGACGATGGGAAACAGCGCCGGCTATAGCGGGTACAGCGGCGGAACCGGAAACAAGGGCAATGCTGGCTACGGCGCCATCCCTCGGTCCCAGGGCTATAGCACCTATGGCACCGGATACGGCGCCAGCGGCGCCGGAACCCTGCGCAATACTGTGTACAGGGGCACCGGCAGCACCGGGACCGGCACGCCAGGTGCCCAAGGCTACGGCAGCACCGGGACGGGATCATGGGCACGCAGGGCGGCTACGGCAGCAGCGGCGCGGGCACCGGAGCCGGGCTCAGCGGAAGCGGAACCGGCCTTGGCGGCAGCGCCGGCGGCAATGGACCATCGGGCGCCGGCGGATCCGGCGCTATTGGCGGCGGCCGCTGATCAGCCGCTCGGCAAACAGTTTGGTGTGAGAGGCAGGGAGCGAGCGCTTGCGAAAAGGCTCGCTCCAGTGTCACTCGGCCGCCTGCGGCCGGGTCAGCATCAGCGCTTCCTTCGCGGCGGCGGCGATGGCGGGGTCTTTGTCGCCCGCCACCTGCACCGTCGGGAAGGCGAATTTGATGCCGTTCGCGTCAAAGGCTTTCTTGATCCGGGCATAAGCAGCGCGGCGGATCATGAACTGCTCGCCCGGCAAGGTCATCATCTTGGCGCGCAGTTGGATCGCGAAGTCACCGAACGCATCGACACCCTGCATTTTCAATGGTTGCAGGATCATCGGCGCGAAGTCCGGCTCTTCCGCCAATTCGAGCCCGACCTGCTTGATCAGCTTTCTGGCGAGATCGAGGTCAGTGTCGTAGGTGACGCCGAGCGTAATCTTGTCGATGACCCAGTCGCGGCTCATGTTCTCGACGGCGCCTAACAGACCGAACGGTACCGTGTAGATCGGCCCGCGTTGATGGCGCAGCCGCACCGAGCGGATGCTAAACCCCTCAACGGTCCCTTTATAATTACCGCTCTGAATGTATTCACCGACCCGAAAGGCGTCGTCGAGCAGATAGAACATGCCGGCGATGACATCGCGGACAAAGGTCTGCGCGCCAAAACCGATCGCCACGCCGATGACGCTGGCGCCGGCGATCAGCGGGCCGATTTCGACACCCAGCGCCGACAGCGCCATCATCGCCGCCACAACGACCACGACGACAAACAGCATGTTGCGGAATATCGGCAGTAAGGTGCGCAGACGCGCCCGCCGGCGCGCGTCGGGGGTGGTGGCCACGCCAGGATCTGGGGTCTCGGCGAGTTTGGCATCGATCGCGGCTTTTGCGACATGCCAGATAAAATCGGCGATCAGCGCAATCGCGACGGCACTCAGAGCGCCGCGCGCAAAGCGGGTCATCATCGTCTCGTTCGCGGTCAAGCGTTCGATATCGATCCCCCAGCCCCAGGCCAGGAGTACCAGTGCAGCGATGATCAATGCCGCGCGCAATCCGCGCTCGAGAAAGACCGTCGTCAGTGACGGCACCCCGGCGGCCTCGGTCGTCCCCGGCGGCCGCAAAATGTGCTCGACACCAAGCCGGCTCAGGCGGTCCGCAAGTGGCCAGACCAACGCCACGAGCAGCAACCAGAATGCCGGCATCGTCCCTGCCACGCGCAGTGCATAGAGCAGGATGACACCGGCGGTCAGCAGCGCGTTGAGCTTTACCCGGCTCAAACGGAGGCTTTCGCGCGCAAGCTCTGGCCCCACCTCGGCGTTTTCGGGAGGTCGACGCCAGATAGCCTCCAGCAGAATCAACAGCGTGCCGAGCCCAAAGCCGACGCCGATGAGATCGCGCGCGTCGGCAGAGATTTCGAGCGCACCAAGCACGCCGCGAGTCACAATGCCCAACGCCAACCACCCGACGACAAGCTTCAACCGCAGATACCAGAACCGTGCCGCTGTCCCATCGATCGGGATGACGCGAAGTCGCTCGCTATGTGGCGCCACCAAAAAGCGACCGAGAACAGCGGCGATGCGGATCGCCAGAAAGACGATCAGATAGCCGAGGACGATTTGGCGGAGCAGCGATGGCCAGTCAAACGCAAGAAATGCGCCGATGCTGCCGATCGCATAGGCAATCACCAGGCCCAACGCCACGGCCGCACGCTCGGCGACGAGACGAACGCGGTCGCCAACGGTTTCCACTGGATGCAGCTCTAGGTGCTGTCGGATCCGCTTGGTTGCCCGCCAAAACAGCCCCTCGGCGCCAAAACCCAATGCCACAAAAGCGATGACCAAGCCTAGGATGCGCTCCGGCCGGCGGTTTCCCAGCTTTGCATTGAAGACGTCGGTGGCGTGCGCGAACTGCGCCGGCATATCCGGCATGACCCCGACCATACCGGAGAGGTGCTCGCGCACCGCCTCGACATGAGTGGCCATGACTTGTTGGGGGGATTCGAGCGACGGCTTGTCAGCTGCGGGAGCGGGTTCGGTTTTATTCTGCTTTTCCAGCCACGCCTGCACCTTGGGGTCGGCAAGCAGGTTTAAGAGCGCCTGGATTTCCGACGGCGTCGCCGTCTCGGTAGCAGGCTTTGCCGATTTGGGGACGAAAGTGGGCATGCCGCCGCTGGCGGCGTCCGCAGCCGACAGCGTCGCCGCGCCGATCAGCAACGGCATAAGACACACGACGGCACCGCGCAGTGCGAGCCTCATGACAGCTCTCCCTGTCTTGATCGGCCCGCGCGCCGCGGTCTTTTAATCGGCCGGTGCGCCGCGCGCGACTTTGCGGCCGACGATCCAGTCCTTATAGGTGGCGCCGGGCATCGGCCCTTTCGAGTGCACGTCGAGCGCCGCCTGATCGCGCCATTTCTCTATCAGATACACGTGCTGCTCGTCACCATTGGGCAGCATGATATCGAATTGCAGACAGCCATCGTCGCCGCGCGAGCGCCGTGCATGTCCGCGCATCAGCTCGATAAACTGGGAACGATGCTCTGGTTTCACCTCGAATTCGACGACGATCATGACTTGGCTCATCGGCATTCCCTTCCTGCGTGATTTCGAGGCATCATCGATCATCGTCCGGCGCCGAGGCAAGCGCCGCTAATTCGATAGGAGGAAAGATGGCCTACGACGCGCTGCGCACGATCCTACCGATCGCCGGTTGGCCCGAAGAGAAGCTTCGCCAAGTCGAGATCACCGGCGGCGCCGACCCGGTATTGCCCACACCCTTCCGCATCGGCGCCGCGGGTGCTGCGGCACTGGCCGCCACCGGCCTCGCCGCCGCTGATTTGTGGGAATTGCGCAGCGGCAGCCGCCAACAGGTCTCGGTCGATCTGCGCCAGGCGGTCGCTTCGCTGCGCAGCGGCCATTACATGCAGATTAATGGCGCCCCGATTTCGACCGACCGCAACCCGGTTATGGGCGTTTATCCCGCGAAGAATGGCCGATGGAGCTATGTCCACGCCAATTTTCCCAATCACCGTGCGGCCGCGCTAAGTGTGCTCGGTGTGCCCGAGGAAAAGGATGCGGTGCGCCGGGCGGTCGCGAACTGGGATGCGCTCGAACTCGAAGAGGCGATCCTCGCCGCCAAGGGTGCGGGCGGGATGGTGCGTAGCATGGCGGAATGGGCGAAGCATCCGCAGGCCGCCGCGATCGCCTCATTGCCGCTAATGGAAATCATCAAGATTGGCGACAGCGCACCCGAACCGTTGCCCGAGGCGGAGCGGCCGCTGTCCGGCATCCGCGTCCTCGACCTCACGCGGGTGCTGGCCGGGCCGACTTCGGCGCGCACCCTCGCCGAGCACGGCGCCGAGGTGATGAAGATTACTGCGCCGCATCTGCCCAACATCGGCTATCAGGAATACGATACCGGACACGGCAAGTTGCAGGCGCATCTCGATTTGCGCCAGCCGCGTGACCTAGACACCCTGATGGGGTTGGTGCGCGAAGCCGATGTCTTTACCCAAGGTTACCGGCCGGGAACCTTGGGTAATCGCGGCTTGTCACCGGAAGAGCTGTCAAGATTGCGGCCGGGGCTGGTCTACGTGTCGATGTGCGCGTTCAGCCATGCCGGCCCGTGGTCGTCGCGGCGCGGCTTTGACACTGTCGTCCAGACGGTCAGTGGAATTACGACCCGACAAGGAGAACTTTTCCCTGGGGCCAACCCGGGACCGCAGTTCTACCCGGTGTCGGCGATCGACTATCTGACCGGTTACCTGATGGCGTTTGGCGCGATGGTGGCACTGGCGCGGCGGGCGCGCGAGGGCGGCAGCTGGCTGGTCCGGATCTCGCTGGCACAGACCGGCAAATGGCTCGTCGATCGCGGCGAGGTGCCCGAGGCGGCGCTGCAAAATGTCGATAAGGAGCTCTACCCGGCAGAGATCGCGCGCTGGTCGATCGAGAGCGACACGCCGGTGGGCCGGCTGCGGCACCTCGGTCCGACGGTGCGGCTCTCCGAAACGCCCCCGTTCTGGGCGCGGCCGACGGCGCCTCTCGGTCATCATGAGCCGATCTGGCCGGCCCGCGCCGCCTAATTCCAGCGGTCGATGATCGGCGGCGGCCCGTCAGTAACCAGCTGCAATGCCTGCGGCAGCGAGCGCAAATAAACCGTGCGGTTCGAGATCTGCGAAGTCGCGAGCGCTATCAGGAGAACGCTCGACGCAACGACCGTCGTAATCCAGGCCTTTGTCAACGCCGCCAGGGAGTCTTCGATCATAGCCGCCACCTCGACGATACCGAGAGTCTCGGGCGGCCGCTCGCGGTCGCCGTAACGTAGTGTCGGCTCTTGGTCTCGAGACGGCTGTGATCAGGTTCACACGATGCGATTTTTTGGGAAGTCTTGAATTATCGCAAACGGTCGCGGCAGCGGGCGTGATCGATCTCGCAAGAGATGAACTTGCGAGATCGACTCACCCTGCGGGCCCAAATGTGCTTGTCGCCGTTTGAACGTGCTGTTTCAGCCACCCCAGCAAACTGTGCTGCATCCCGTCAGCGGCGCCCAGTTCCGAGGTAAAGTGCGTAGCAGCGGCCCCTCATTGGTTGAGCAATCCGCATGCCAACGACGCCTAATTGGCCATGATCGAGTCAAACAACTGATATATCGACACTTTAATCTCTAGCCCCTTTTGGGTGAGGGCTAAGCACCGAATCACCTGAGACACTTGATGCAGTGCATTACAACTGACCCATTAACCAATGAGACAATTGTCTTTCTACTGCCCGCGCTGTCCGCGCTCGGGTCAGGGGCCGCCGTGTCGGCTGAAATAAGCCTCGATTGCATGTGCGAGACCGCGCGCAAGGCGTCGCCGGTAAGAAGGCCGCTCCAACAATTTCTCCTCGACTGGGTTCGACAGGCAGCCAAGTTCGACGAGCACCGACGGGATTTCCGGCGCGGTTAACACCACAAAGCCCGCCGAACGTTCGGGGTTTTCAAGCAGCTCAGTATCGCTCGCGAGTGAGGCAACGACTTCGCGCGCCAAACGACGCGACTCGTTGTCGGTCTCGCGCCGGAGAAGGTCGACCAAAATGGCCCCAATCTCGCGTGGCTCGCGCGCCAGGCGCCCGCCGACGACGACATCCCGATTTTCGCTGTCGGCGAGTGCCGCCGCTTCGCGGTCCGAAGCCTTTGTCGACAAGGTGAAGACCGAGAGACCCCGCTTCTCCGGATTGGGAAGCGCATTCGCATGGATCGAGATAAAGAGATCGGCGCGCAACGCGCGGGCGCGGGCGACCCGCTCTCGCAATGGAACATATTCGTCGGCCCCGCGGGTCAGGGCGATGCGAAAGGAACGCGTCGATCTGAGCAACCGGGCCAGATCGATTGCCACAGCGAAGGTGATATTTTTTTCGTATATGCCGTTGACGCCGATCGCGCCCGGATCGACGCCCCCATGCCCGGGATCAATGACAACGAGCGGCTGATAGCGCGGCTTCGGTCTGCTACCGCCGGCAACGACACCCCGGGCTGGTGGCTGACCCGACGCCGCGCCAACCAATAACCCCGCTGCCAGACAACCAACCAGGAGCCGCACGACAGCGCGCCGCCCCCAAGCCATGTTGTGCATCCCCGCCCCAAGCGGCGCT
Source organism: uncultured Alphaproteobacteria bacterium (assembly GCA_963735445.1). Classification (GTDB taxonomy): domain Bacteria; phylum Pseudomonadota; class Alphaproteobacteria; order ATCC43930; family CGMCC-115725; genus AP-15. Next base: position 34,687 of record CAVTLC010000023.1, on the reverse strand, counting down.
CACCCCAAACGAGCCAACCGCGCCGGCTGTATAGCGCGCAAGGCGCAAGCGCTGCACTCTTATCCGGCGGAAATAGGCGATGTCTTACGAGGCCAGGACAATGCCATCCGAGGCCCGGCTTGATTTTAAGATCCACCTCTGCGGTCATCGCGCGATTGGCGAATCGACGATGTCGCCGCCGGCCTTTCAAACGCGAACAGCCAGCGAACACCCATCCCGATGCCGCGAAAAGCGAGACGAAGAGATCGGGTAAAGCGGTGGTTCAGGTAATCGGCAGCGCCGATTTTGCCCGAGCGCTGGCGCAAGCTGGCCATCCCGTGCTGGGAAAAATCGTTAACCCAAGCGGCGACGATACGTTCCGGAACCCGCGCCGCGGCAGCGGCATCGGCGATGGTCCACCCGTCGACAAGCACCCGCTGAACGATCTGGCCGCGTTGTGCGGCGGTTAGGATACGAGGTTGAGAAGAATGACTTTTCATACTTCGCCAACGCCGGACCATGGCGACAATTCCCGACTGTTCAGGCTTTAACGTCGACGACGATGCGACCGCGCACCGCACCTTGCAGTATCCTCGGCGCCAGCCCCGGCAAGGCCGCGAGCGGGACGATCTCAGTCATCTGGTCGAGGGTGTCGAGCGGCAAATCGAGCGCCAGCCGCCGCCATGCTTCGACGCGCTCGTCGCGCGGGCACATGACCGAGTCGATCCCCAGCAGGTTGACCCCGCGCAAGAGGAAGGGGATCACTGTCGCCGGCAAATCGCTGCCGCCGGCGAGCCCGCAGGCGGCAACACTCGCACGATATTTGAGCTGGGTGAGCACTGTCGCCAAGGTTGTCCCGCCGACCGCGTCGACGGCGCCGGCCCAGCGCTCGCGATCAAGCGGCCGAGCAGGCTTTGCGGCGAGTGTCGCCCGATCGATCAATTCTGCAGCCCCGAGCCCAGCCAGATAGTCGCGCAATTCGGGGCGGCCCGTTGAGGCGACAACGCGATAACCAAGCCGCGCCAGCAACGCTGTCGCAATACTGCCGACACCACCTGCGGCGCCGGTCACCAGAACATCGCCTCCGCTTGGGGTCACTCCGTGCCGCTCGAGCGCCATCACCGCCAGCATCGACGTAAATCCGGCAGTGCCGATCGCCATCGCCTGCGCCGCGCTAAGCTCGCCGGGCCGCCGCACCAGCCACTCCGACTTGACGCGCGCCTTTTCGGCATAGCCGCCCCAATGCATCTCGCCGACCCGCCATCCCGTCAGGATCACCGGGTCGCCGGGGGCGAATTCGGCGGAAGCCGAGCGCTCGACCGTGCCGGCGAAATCGACGCCGGGAACATGCGGATAATCGCGCACCAGACGGCCGATCCCTTGCAGGATCATCCCGTCCTTGTAATTCAAGGTCGAATATTCGATCGCAACGTCGACATCGCCGGGAGGCAATCGAGCCTCGTCCACCGCCTCGATGCCAGCGGCAACTTTTCCACCGTCTTCACGCAGCACCAAAGCCCGAAACGACGCCATGATGCCTCTCTATCGCAAGATGATTTCGCCGCCGTTGACGGCGGCCCCCATTTCTTATCGTGTAGCCCTGTGCAAACCTCATGCCCGCACCGCTGATTGGGCTTCAGCTGCGCAACGGTTCGAGAATGCTGACAAAATTCGCTACCGCGGCGCCACCCATATTCATGACCCCGGCCAGTGCGGCCCCCGGCACCTGGATACCGCCCGCCTGCCCCGTCACCTGCATCGCTGCCAGGACGTGCATCGACACCCCGGTGGCGCCGATTGGGTGGCCTTTTGATTTGAGCCCACCCGAGGGGTTTATCGGCAGCTTTCCGTCTTTTTCGGTCCACCCCTCAAGGATCGCCCGCGCGCCCTCGCCCTTTGGTGTCAGGCCCATCGCTTCGTATTCGATCAGTTCGGCGATCGTGAAGCAGTCATGGGTCTCGACCAGGTCGAGGTCGTCGAGTGTGAGCCGCGCGTTCGCCAAGGCCCGCTGCCAGGCGAGTGCGGGTCCCTCGAACGCAATCACGTCGCGCCGGCTCATCGGCAGGAAGTCGTTGACCTGCTCGGCGGCGCGGAAAATCACCGCTTTCTTCAGGCTGAGTGCTGTCGCTGTATCGGCCAACACGACCGCCGCCGCACCATCGGATACCAGCGAGCAGTCGGTGCGCTTTAAGGGCCCAGCGACGATCGGGTTCTTGTCCGAAACCGTGCGGCAGAATTCGTAGCCGAGATCCTTCTGCATCTGCGCCAGAGGATTGGCGACGCCGTTCTTGTGGTTTTTTGCGGCGATCCGCGCCAGCGCGTCGGATTGGTCGCCATAGCGCTGGAAATAGCTTTGCGCGATCTGGCCGAAAATGCCGGCAAAGCCGCCCTCGATCGCGTCCTCTTCCTTGCGGTAGCTGGCGCCCAACAGGATGTCGCCAACCTGCGCGCCGCTGACCTCAGTCATCTTTTCGACGCCGACGACGAGCGCCAAGCGCGCCTTGCCGGCGGCGATCGCGTTCAAACCCTGGTGGATTGCAGCCGAGCCGGTGGCACAGGCATCCTCGACCCGTGTCGCCGGCTTGAAGCGAAATCCTGGATCGGCCTGGAACACGAGAGAGGCTGGGAATTCCTGGCGGACAAAGCCGCCGTTCATCGTGCCCAAATAAACCGTGTCGATATCGGCGGCGCTAACCCCGGCATCGGCAAGAGCCGCCTGCGCAACCTCGACGATCAGCGATTCGATGTCGCGGCCATCATGCTTGCCAAATTTGCTGTGCGCCCAGCCGACAATGCACCCGCTCATTTCCGCCCTCCACCACAACTGCGGCACCCTGCGCTTCTCGCGCTCTGCTTGAATATGGGTTCGCCGTCCGCTCTCGTCATTACCGAGAGAGGCTGGTTCCGACTGATTGCTCGGGGTATTGTTCTGCCGATGATGGCGCCACTCGGATCGCTCACGTTGCGGCGGCCAGACGATTGGCACGTTCATTTGCGCGACGGCGCAATGCTTGCCGAGTGTCCTTCGGTTCACCGCAAGGCAATTCGCCCGCGCCATCGTGATGCCAAACTTGGTCCCGCCGGTCACAACCGTGGCGGCGGCGCGGGCCTACCGCGAGCGGATCCACGCGGCGCTCGCCCCCTCCCCTACCCTTCCCCAATCCGTGGAGAAAACGGCAGCGCGCTTCGCACCGCTGATGACGTGCTATTTGACCGACACGACCGATCCTGAAGAGGTCGCGCGCGGCTTCGCCGAACGGGACTTCGCCGCGGTCAAACTCTATCCGGCGCACGCGACGACCAACTCCGCCCTCGGTGTCACCGACATCGATCGGGTGCATCGGGTATTGGAGCGCATGGCGGAGATCGGGATGCCGCTTTTGGTCCATGGCGAGGTCACCGACCCCGAGGTCGATGTCTTCGACCGTGAGGCGGTGTTTATCGAGCGGGTGCTCGATCCGCTGCGCCGCCGCCTGCCCGAACTCAAGATCGTGTTCGAACACATCACCACCGAAGAGGCGGTGGATTATGTCTCCTCCGCCGAGACCAATCTGGCGGCGACGATCACCGCGCATCATCTGCAGATCAGCCGCAACGCATTGTTTGCCGGCGGCATTCGCCCGCATCTTTACTGCTTGCCGATCGCCAAGCGGGAAAAGCACCGGCAGGCATTGCGGCGCGCCGCGACATCGGGCGACCGGCGGTTTTTTCTCGGCACCGACAGCGCGCCGCACGCGCAGCAGGCGAAGGAAACCGCTTGCGGCTGCGCCGGCATCTTTACCGCGCACTGCGCTCTCGAACTTTATGCCGAGGTGTTCGAAGAGGAGGCGGCGCTCGACCGGCTCGAAGCCTTCGCTTCATTAAACGGTCCCGAATTTTACGGCTTGCCGCCCAATGAGGAGCGCGTGACCTTGTGTCAGCAGGCCTTTGCGATCCCCGAGCGGATCGGTGCGGGCGAGACCACCGTAATCCCGTTTCGCGCCGGCGACACCCTGCGCTGGCGTATGGTTTGAGCGATGACGTTCACCACCGACCTTTCCCCCGAAGCAGACCCCGATCGCAAATCGCGGTGAGCGGGATCTTCCGTTACTGTTCAGTCCGATGTTCGCTGTTTCAATTTATTCCGGAGTAACAGCGCCGCTCTAACCAGCATAAAATCCATCGGCCCGGACACAAAACCTTCGTGGATCAAGTCCCAGGCAAACCAAATCAACCACGCCACAAACAAGAATAATATCCCGAACAGGTCGAGTAAGCCGCCCGAGGTTGGCCCAGCGCCGCAAAAGGCTCCGACCGCCATCAAGACCGCTACTGCTGTGAAGAATATCCTGGCAGCCATCGGTTTTTACTCGCGTCGTTGCCGCCGACCCCCGGAGCAGTCAGGGGACTCCAATCCAGCAAGCAAACCTAGCAACTCCCTCGGCATAAAGTAAGCCTCGCTGACGATCAGCTCCTCTGCGGCACTCGCCCAATTCCCCGAGCTAGGAACCGTTCAGACGCAACAGGACCCCGGCGCCGACCGCAATCTGATAAAGGATCTGGGTCAGATCCTTGATAAACGGCAGCGCCCAATTATCAGGTTTGGGCAGGACGATGATCCGGTCCCCGGCCAATATGGGGGGGCTGCTGCCAATCAGGCTGGCGCCGCTCGGCTGTGTAACCAATATCTCCGAGGTATTCGCGCGTTCGGTAAATCCGCCCGCCGCACTGATATAATGAGCCAGCGGCGCCCCGCTCGCCCACACCACGGATTGCGGCACCCTAACCTCGCCGCTGATCAGGACCAGATCGGTGCGCGACGGCACCACGATTACATCACCATCTTCGAGGCGGACATTTGCCGGCTGACCATTCTCCTGCACGACAAGCCGCCCCTCGGGATGCACATTGGTCAGCTGCGCGGCAAACTGAAAGATAATCTGGGCCTCCTGCTGCCGCATCTGCGCCTGTTCGGCGGTGATCGTCGGTGAGGTGACAACAGTACTCTCCAGCCGCTGCATCGATTCCTGGATCGCTCGCTGTTGGGCTTGAGCGATGCTAACGCGCCGGATGTAAATCGAGGCGACATCCGAGAAATAGGGATCGACCGGGAGGTAGGGCAACACATCGAGAAGCCGGGCCTCGCGCGTCACGACTAAAGTGGTGGGCCCGGCAATGCGCCCATCGACCGAAACCGTCATAACGCGGGTCGGCACATCCGGCGCAAAGGTCGCGATGTCGCCGTCGAGCAGCGGCGCTGCGCGGAATTGGCCCAATGTAAAGTAGAATGAGGCTGGTCTACCATTGCGCATCCCGACGAGGCTCACATGGTTTGCATCGGGAAGAGGCCGCGCCAAGTTGATCAGTTCGTCACCGTCGCGTGGCTGCGACAGCTCGTAACGATAGACGCCGCTGACATCGCCTTCGGCCGCAACAGTCGGCCCTTGCCGGCCGACCAGGATCGTATCGCGGTCACGTAACTGTACTGTCGGCAACCGTCCCTGCAGCAGAAAAGCGTAGAGATCGGCTGTCGCGAGCGTCTGCCGGTCGCGCAAAATCCGAATGTCGCGATAGCTACCCAGATTGGGGTCGATCCCACCGGCGGCCTGCAAAAAGGCAATGATGCTGGCGGTCGGCGGCAGCGCGTATTGACCAGGCGAGATCACGCCGCCGGTGACAAAGACATTGACCGGGACCGTGCTCGCCAAGGTGACGTAGACTTGAGAGTTCTTTTGATAGATCGCGGCGACGGCTGCGGAAACTGCCGCCTCTATATTGCCGGCGGTGATCCCTGCCACATGCACCGGCCCAATTGTTGGGATAAACAGATCGCCTTTGCTGTCGACGGTCGCTTGTTGATCCAATGTTGTTGCGCCGTATACGTGAAGCTGGACGACATCCCCCGGCACCATCAGATGATTGGGATCGAAAGGTGGAACCCCGTTGGGGGGCTGAACCGTTGTCGCGGGAATGACCGGCTGCGGCGCGCCGCTTGCCGCGCCCACCGCTGTACCCGCTGAAGCTCCGATCGCACCTGCATTACCGGCAGCAGCGATAGCCGCCTGGTTGCCGGCCATACTCGGTGTTGTTGCCGGTACGCCGGATGCGGCGATCAGGCCCGCAGTATTGGGGGCGCCCCCGGACGTCGCGATTGTCGCCGAGCCTGGCATCACGCCAAAGCTGGTCAGCGGACCGGTCCGGAATAAATTGGCGCCGAACATCGGAGGCAAGGCGGCGCGGTTTGGCAGTCCGCGCGTATCGCTTCCACCGAGCGGCACTGGCGCTTGAGTGAGATTGCTCAACTGGGCATTGGCCGCGCCCGCCAGAACCACCAGAGCTCCGAGCGCGAAAAGAATCGCCTTCACCCGGTCCCTCAATCTTTCGCCTCGAAAATCGAGCGCCGATCGATTGAGCATGACGCCAAGGCGTCAGGATCGCGTCAGTAGCCGCTGATCACCACCGGCTTCATGGCGTACCACTGGCCGCCAATGCGGCAGAACGGGTAGCTCGTCGGAACAGGATATCCAGTCGCTGGCGGCCCCGCGCGGCCAAGGCGGCAGGGAACACCGCGTCCCGACTGATACAATGGTCCGATCACCAGCGAGTCGCCGAAGCCACCAGCTGGTCGATAATTAATCCGCGAGCCGTCAGGCGCGGTTTCCAGGTTTTGCGCGACTGCCGAATCAACCGGGCTGGCATCGGTCGTCGCGGGCGCAGGCACGCCAGTCGACACTGTTCCAAGGACCGCGGGTCCGGCGCACCCGGCGAGCGCAAGAGCGAGCGCCAAGCTCGGCGCAGCTGCACGCGACAAACTCGGCGCCTTTACTAGAGGCACGAAACGAAATTTCACTCGAGGGATCAGCCAGGAACGTTCACGGTGCTCGTACGAACGTTGCAATTGAGAGCGGCATGTTTCCCCCTAATCCGTTTTCCCCGATCCGGGATGTTTAATTGTATTGCGTAGAACGGCAAACAAATCCGTCATCCGGGCCTGACTTAGGACGTCCTCGGCGAGAAATGCGCATTGCGGCTCCCCACGGCCTGATCAGCTGATTACTTAAAAAGGCGCGTTCTGCAAGAAGCGATTGGAGAAGCCGGGTGTCGGTTCGCAACCTCGAACGGCTCTTTAAGCCGGCCTCGGTAGCGCTGATTGGCGCTACGTCACAGCCGGGTTCGGTGGCCTCGATCGTCGCCCGCAATCTCTGTCGGGCCCGGTTTAGCGGCGATGCGATGGTGGTCGACCGGCATAAGGGCGACGGCAGCCTGGCTGTTTTCCCGGATATCGCGAGCCTCCCACATGCCCCCGACCTCGCACTAATTGCCACGGCGCCCGATACCGTGCCTTCACTGATCGGCGAACTGGGTGCGCGCGGCACCCGCGCCGCGATCGTGCTCGGCACGAGCTTCGCCGCGTTGGGCAGGCAAGGCCGCGAGCTGCAACAAGCGATGCTCGATGCCGCAAAGCCATATCTGCTGCGAATCGTTGGTCCCGATTCGGTCGGCGTTGTGGTGCCGCCGCTTGGAATCGACGCCAGTTTTTCGCATTTGGCGGCCGCTGTTGGGAATATCGCCTTTGTCAGCCAGTCCAGTGCGATCGTGACCGCGATGCTCGACTGGGCGGTGCCCCATGGCATCGGATTTTCGCATGTCATCTCGCTGGGCGAGATGGCCGATGTCGATTTTGGCGACCTGCTCGACTATCTCGCGACAGACGCCGGAACGCGCGCGATCCTGCTCTATGTCGAGACGATCGAGAATGGCCGCAAATTCATGTCGGCGGCCCGAGCAGCCGCGCGAACCAAGCCGGTGTTAATTCTGAAAGCGGGCCGTTCGTCCGGCCGAGAGGACGCCGCAAACATAGATTCCGGCCCTCTCCGTAACGCCGATTTAGTGCATGACGCCGCCTTTCGCCGTGCCGGGGTATTGCGGGTCGCGACCATGGCCGAGCTTTTCGAGGCCGCCGAGACTTTGGCGTCGACGCGCGAGCAGATCGGCGATCGCTTGGCGATTCTGACCAACAGCGGCGGGGCGGGATTGCTTGCGGCCGACGCGCTCAGTGCCGCTGGCGGCCGTTTGGCGGATCTGTCGGACAATACGATAGCCGCGTTGCGCGCGGTCTTGCCGCCAAGCTGGTGCTGTCAAAATCCGATCGATCTCGGCGCCGCCGCGTCCGGCAAAAACTATTCCGACACGCTTGCTCAACTGATCGGTGATCGCGAGATCGACGCGATCGCTGTGCTCAATTCTCCCACGGCATTGGTCGCCCCTGAGGAGTGTGCCCAGGCCGTGGTGGATACGGTCAAGGCCGCGGCACCCACGGCGCTTGCCGGAAAAAATATCTTTGCCGCGTGGCTCGGCGAGGAATCCGCGCAGATCGGCCGCCAGCTTTTCGCCGAGAGCAGAATTCCCATTTACGAAACCCCGGATAGTGCGGTTGCGGCCTTCATGCACCGGGTTCGGTATCGTCAGAACCGTGCCCTACTGATGGAGACGCCGCCGGCGCGCGCGGACCCGTTTGTCCCTGATATCGCTGCGGCGAGAGACGCGATCGCCGCAGCAATCGCGACCGGCGGCTCCTGGCTCGACCCCGATGCCGCCGCTGTCGTGCTCGGCGCCTATGGCATCTCGTTGGCCGTGGGCCGGCACGCCGCCAACCCCGACCAGGCCGCCGCGATCGCCCGCGAACTCGGGTTTCCTGTCGTCTTGAAGATTTGGTCGCCCGATATCGTCGCTAAGAGCGACATAGGCGGCATCGCCCTCAATCTGGGCGATCCCGATCAAGTGCGGCATGAGGCGGCGGCGATGCTGGAACGCGTCGCGGCCGCGCGTCCGACGGCGCGGTTGAACGGCTTTCTTGTGCAACCGATGATCCGTCGCCCGGGAGCGATCGAGCTTCTCGCCGGGCTTGTCGAAGACCCTGTGTTCGGCCCCTTGGTTGTCTTCGGACAGGGCGGCTTTAGCGGCGAGATCGCTGGTGACCGTTCGCTCGAACTACCGCCGTTGAACGCGTTGCTCGCCCGCCGCCTGATCGATCGCACGCGCGCCTCGCAGCTATTGGCGGGCCGTCGCGGCAATCCGCCCGCCGATGTCGATGCGCTAGTCGCTCTGTTGATCCGCCTTGGTCAGCTTGCCGTCGACCTGCCGGAGATCAAGGAACTCGAGCTTGATCCGGTGCTCGCCGATGCCGCGGGGGTGATCGTCCTTGACGCGCGGTTGCGCGTGGCGCCGGCGACCGTCGCGCCGGTGGCGAGGCTGGCGATCGCACCCTATCCGCAGGAGCTGATATCGGTTGAGACGTTGCGCGACGGCACGGTCATCGATCTGCGGCCGCTGCGTCCCGAGGATGAACCGCTGTTGCTTGAGCTCGCCGCGCATATGAGCCCCGAAGACTTGCGGCTGCGGTTTTTTACGCCGATGCGTGGGCTGACCCATGCGGTCGCGGCGCGGCTATCGCAGCTCGACTACGACCGGGAACTGGCGCTGATTGCGTTAGAAGGCCAAATGCCTCTGGGAGTCGTGCGCTATTTTGCCGACCCCGACCGCCAGAGCGCCGAATACGCGGTCGCGGTTCGCAGCGATCGGAAGGGAAGCGGGCTCGGCTACTTGTTGATGAACCGGTTGATCGCGGTTGCCCGGCAACGCGGCATCGGTGAGTTGGTCGGGGACGTGCTGCGGGAGAACGAGCCGATGCTGCGTATGTGCCGTGAACTTGGGTTCACGATTGCCACTCAGCCCGCCGATCCCAGCGTGATGGTCGTAAGAAAGCGGCTCGGCGAGGGCTGACCGCCACTGCGCACCTCGCATCCGGGAGCAATCGATTGATCCAGATCAATTCGCGCGGAGACGCAACGCCCTGATAATCGATCTCGCAAATAACGAGCATAGAGCCGCTGCCAGCAGCCTTTAACGATGGGGAGGAGTGTTGAACGCGACCTTCTCGCCCGATGGGATCGGCAGCCCGCGCTTTGCGCCGGTTGGCTCGAATACTCCGGGATAAACGCGCATGAACGACCGCAGCCTTTTTAGGCGCCCCCGGTTTCTGCGATCGACGGCGCGCTCGCTGAAAGAAGCCTGCCAGGAAGTTGGACGGGACGAGGGCGGCCAGCGGTGCCGGGACTGCCCGGTCAGAGATTTGTGCGAGGACGAGTCGCGCTGGCTGGTCAAGCCGGATCGGCGGCAATCAACCCGACTTCATTGATTCGTGGCCGTGACGAGCCAGTGAACCAGTCGGCTCCGGTTGGGAAGCGCGGATTTGGGCTGCTTGCCGCGACCGGTGCGGGCGCCCTGGCCGCGCACTTGCTGGCGGCGCGGCGGTTTCGCCAACGGACAGAGGCGCTGGCCCGGCGACTCGGCGCACAGCTCGAGACCACGCCGTCGAGCGCCCGTGAGGTGCCGCCGATCATTCGGGCTTTTGTCCAGCGCGCTGCCGCTAAGGACGGAGTGCCTGTAACGGTTCACCTGAAACAGCGCGCCGAGATGCGCCTCAGTTCCGGCGGAGCATGGCGGCCGCTGACCGCCGCGCAGGTGATTGATGTCCATATGCCTGGGTTCGTCTGGAGCGCAGGGATGCAACTGGCGCCGTGTCTCAACGCGAGCATTCTCGACGCCTATGTCGATGGCGAAGGTTTCCTTGAGGTGCGTCTGTTTGGTTCGTTTCCGTTGGTGCGGGAGTTTGGACCGGAGCTCGCTCGGGGTGAGCTGATGCGCTACCTCGCCGAACTCGTATGGGCGCCGCAGGCGATGTTGTGTAATCCGCAGTTGACGTGGCGGGCCGCGGATGATTCGAGCGTCGAGGTCTCGGCAGACTGCCCCGCCGGCCCGGCGCGAGTGCGGTTTCTTTTCGAGGGCGGTGATGTCGTCGGTTTCGAAGCTGACGATCGCCCGCGATTAGCCGATGGCAGCATTGTTCCCACCCGCTGGCAAGGGCGTTGCTCCGACTATCGCGTCCTGGGCGGTTGCCGCATTCCAACCCGCGCGATCGCGAGCTGGGTGCTGCCGGAGGGCCAATTCGACTATTGGCGGGGCGAGATAACCGAATTTAGGGCGAGCTACCCTGAAGAGCCGGTCTAGTCGCGCAAATTATTCGTTTGGTACCCTGTCAGAACGGCCGACCCATTGGCGACCACCTTACCCTAGCGGCAACAACGGCCCATGCCCCGGCTGAGAGAGACCCAACAATGCCTGGGCCCCTGCCCACAATCGTTCAACAATGGCGCTGGCCGGTTCGGCGGCAGCGAGGGCGGCCGATTGACCGGCCCAAGCCTGTATCCGGTCGATGTTATTCTCTGTGGTCCCAAGGCCGCGCATCCCGGCGGTAAGGGCCCGCTGGATCGGGTACGGCGCGGGGGCTGGCGCTTCGGGGGCGGTCGCAGCCATGGCGTAGGCGGTGGCGATACTGCGCCCGGGACGGCCGCTAAAGACGCGGCTGACCAGTGTGTCCTCCGGTGCGGTCTTTGCCAGCGCATCAGCCCAGGCCGGAGCGATTTTCGCCTCGGGAGAGCGCAAAAAACCGGTACCGATCTGCGCCGCGCTGGCGCCCAGCACCAATGCTGCTGCGACGCCGCGGGCGTCGGCAAGACCGCCGCTCGCGACAACCGGCACATCGACCGCATCAACGATCGCCGGCAGTAGCGCGATGAGCCCGACCTGCCGCGACTCTGCCTCGGCAGCGTTAAACGCGCCACGATGGCCGCCAGCCTCGGCGCCTTGCGCGACGATCACGTCCGCGCCGGCCGCCACGGCGGCGCGCGCCTCGGCCACGGTTGTCGCGTTCGCCCACCACGAAATCCCGCGCGCCTTCATCTTGGCGACGAACTCCTCCGGGTAGAGGCCCATGATCGACGAGATGATGCGCGGACCGGCCTCAAGCATCGCCTCGCATTGGGCGGCGAAATCGGGCGTAGCCGCCTCACCCGCCTCCGGCGCCACCGCCGGGCCCCAATGCCCGAGAAATTCGCGTACCCGCGCTTCGTGTGCCGAATCCCGCGCAGGTGCTGGGTCGGGTATCCAATTATTGAGTTGAAAACCGCCGTTGCTGCCAGCCCGCACAGCGCGCGCCCAGCTCTTGATCTCGTCGGGCTGCATCAGCAGCACGCCGCAAGCCCCGAGCCCGCCCGCATTAGCAACCGCAATAGATAACGATGCCGGACACGCTCCCGCCATCGGCGCCAACAGGATCGGTACGCGCAGCTCGAACCGCCGGCAAAAGGCTTCAGTTCGGTCGACAATACTGTTCACGGTGCCCAGTCCCGATCCATGATTTCTCGCCACCCGCGCTCTCGACACGAAGCGGGAGCTTCCGCTCATCAGAACAAACGAAAGGCGGAATCGGGAATTCCCCAAATGGATCGCGGTTTCAGGGCATATGCGACAGTCAGCAGACTACAAAGCGCGCAGCGCGCGAATGGCCGTTCTCGGCGCTTCTTCGCCGGTGCGGCGCGCGCCGGCGAAGGATTGAAAACCCGAGCCGACCTCTGGCCCAGGCAGCAATCGTGGGATTTTTATCCACTTGCTCATTTCCGGTATGGATCGACAGGTCGCGCTAAAGACGCAGCGCTCGCAATTTTCGGCGATATGTTCGATATCGGTGTAGGTCGCGGAACGCCGAGCAAAACAGCCCGGCTCAACCGACCCGATTGAACCATATTGAGAGACATGTCCGATCGCATCCTGATCCTCGATTTCGGCAGCCAGGTGACCCAGCTGATCGCGCGTCGTGTGCGCGAAAGCGGCGTCTATTGCGAAATCCACCCGTTCACGATCGACGACGCCAAAGTCCGCGATTTTGGGCCGCGCGCGGTGATTTTGTCGGGCGGGCCGGCCTCGGTGACCGAGGGGACGGCGCCGCGCGCCCCCGATGCCGTCTTCAAGCTCGGCGTGCCGGTGCTCGGTATCTGCTACGGCATGCAGACGATGTGCGATGAATTGGGCGGCCGCGTTACGTTGAGCGAGCATCAGGAATTCGGCCGCGCTTTTGTCGATATTCTCGACGACTGCCTGCTGTTCGACGGGCTGTGGCCAAAGGGCGGCCGTGCTCAGGTGTGGATGAGCCACGGCGACAAGGTCGACACATTGCCGGCCGGATTTCGCGCCGTCGCCGCCAGCGAAGCCGCTCCCTTTGCCGCGATCGCTGACGACAGCCGGCGGTTTTACGGGGCGTTGTTCCATCCCGAGGTCGCGCACACCCCGCAGGGCGCCGAGCTGTTGCGGAATTTCACGCACAAGGTCGCCGGCTGCCGCGCCGATTGGACCATGGCGCTGTTTCACGCCCAGATCCTCGACCGCATCCGCCGTCAGGTCGGCCACGGCAATGTCGTGCTTGGCTTATCGGGCGGGGTCGATTCGGCAGTTGCCGCCGCCCTGTTGCACGAGGCGATCGGCGATCAGCTGACCTGCATCTTTGTCGACACCGGGATGCTGCGCTCGGGCGAACCCGAAGAGGTCGTCGATCTATTCCGCCGGCATTACAACATCCCGCTGGTCCATCGCGACGCCGGCGATCTGTTTTTGTCGAAGCTGGCCGGCGTCACCGACCCCGAGGAAAAGCGCAAGCGCATCGGCGCCGCCTTTGTCGACGTGTTCGACGAGGAGGCGCACAAACTCGGCGACGTCGAATTTCTCGCTCAGGGAACGCTCTATCCCGACGTGATCGAATCGATGAGCGTCCAGGGCGGCCCCTCGGTCACGATCAAGTCGCACCACAATGTCGGCGGGTTGCCCGAGCGCATGAAATTGCGGCTGGTCGAGCCGTTGCGCGAATTGTTCAAGGACGAGGTCCGCGAGTTGGGCCGCGAACTCGGGCTCCCCGAACGCATGGTCGGCCGTCACCCATTCCCCGGTCCGGGGCTCGCGATCCGCATCCCCGGCGAGGTCACGCGCGACAAGATCGACATTCTGCGCAAGGCCGACGCGGTCTTTATCGAGGAAATCCGCAACGCCGGGCTTTACGACGCGATCTGGCAGGCGTTCGCGGTGCTGTTGCCGGTGCGCAGCGTCGGCGTGATGGGCGACGCCCGTACTTACGACTATGCCTGCGCGTTGCGCGCGGTGACCTCGACCGACGGCATGACCGCCGACACCTTCCCGTTTTCGCACGAATTCCTGGGCCGGGCGGCGACCCGCATCATCAACGAAGTGCGCGGCATCAACCGCGTCGTCTACGACGTCACCTCAAAACCCCCCGGCACAATCGAGTGGGAGTGAGCGGGAGTAGAATTGGCGGCTATTCAACCGCGCCCCCGGAAGATACGACCCCTCCCAACTCGCCCGAACCATGCGCGATGTGGGATATTTTGTGTCACAGGCATCGCGCGGCACTTGGCGTCCCTCTCACGTAACCGATCCACAGCGGCGTATTACGCCCGCCGCAAGCCGGTAGACCAGAATTACCGTTCGGTATCATCGATCTCCTCGCGCCGCATTTCCAGGGTCAGCCACCGCTCTTCGGCTGTTGCCAACGCCTCCCGCGCGACGGCGAGCGCCGTGGTGGTTTCGCCAAACAGCTGGGGATCGCGGGCATAGAGGTTCGGATCGGTCAGGAGTTCGCTCAGCTCGGCAATTTTCGTCTGTAATGCGGCGATGCGGGTCGGCAGCGTCGCCAGCGCATGCCGGTCCTGGAAACTCATCCGGGGAGGACGGGCGGATGATCGCGCTCTGGTCTCTTTCGTCGGCCGAGGTTGCTTTCTCGGGGCCACGGATGGAGGCGATCTGCGACGGGCTGTAGCGCGCTGGGCCAGCATGTCGGTGTAGCCGCCGGCGTACTCGATCCAGCGTCCGTTACCTTCGGCGGCAATGATCGATGTCACCACGCGATCGAGGAAGTCGCGGTCGTGGCTGACCAGCAACACCGTGCCGGGATAGTCCGCCAGCCGCTCCTGCAACAGGTCAAGGGTCTCGAGATCCAGATCGTTGGTCGGCTCGTCGAGCACGAGCAGGTTGGACGGCCGGGCAAACGCGCGGGCCAGGGTCAGCCGAGCGCGCTCGCCACCTGATAATGCGCCGACCGGGGTGCGGGCCTGCTCGGGGCGGAACAGGAAATCCTTCATGTAGCCGATGACGTGCCGGCTTTGGCCGTTGATGATGACCGCATCGCCGCTGCCGTCTGTCAGCGCCTCGCTCAAGTTTTTTTCCGGATCGAGGCTTTCGCGCCGCTGGTCGAGGGTGACCTGAGCGAGGTTGGTGCCGAGCCGCACCTCGCCCGAATCCGGCGCCAGCGAGCCCGTCAACAGATTTAGCAATGTCGTCTTGCCCGCACCATTTGGGCCGACAATGCCAACCCGGTCGCCGCGCAGGATTGCGGTGGAAAAGTCGCGTATGATTGGCCGAACCCCATAGGATTTCGACACGTCCTCCGCAACGATGACGAGCCGGCCCGACAAGCCGGCCTGGGTGGCCTCCAGCCGAACCGTACCCTGAGTTGCGCGTCGCTCCTTCCGCTTCTTGCGCAGCGCATGCAGATCGGCCAGTCGCTTCTGGTTGCGGGTGCGCCGTGCGGTAACCCCGTAGCGCAGCCAATCCTCCTCCATCGCGATTTTGCGCCCGAGCTTGTGGTGCTCGCTCTCCTCCTGCTCCAACACTGTGTCGCGCCACGGCTCGAACGCCTTGAACCCCTCGTCGAGGGTCCGGGTGATGCCGCGGTCGATCCAGACTGTCCTGCGTGAAATGCGTTCCAGCAGCCGACGGTCATGGCTGATCAGGACAATCCCCGCACGCATTCCGGCTAACTCGCTCTCCAGCCACTCGATACCGGGGAGGTCGAGATGATTGGTCGGCTCGTCGAGCAGCAAGATGTCGGGCGCGGGCGCGAGAACGCGGGCTAGCGCGGCACGGCGGGCCTCGCCGCCGGACAACGATGCAGGAACTTCCTCGCCACTCAAGCCGAGCTCTTTCAACAGATACAGCGCACGGTGATGACCCTCGGTCGCATCGGGCCCGAGCCCCGCCTCGGCATAGGCCAGCGTCGTGGCGAACCCGGATAAATCAGGTTCCTGCGGGAGATAGCAAACCGTGGCGCCGGGCTGGACGAAGCGGTCACCCGCATCCGGCTCAACCAGGCCGGCGGCAATTCGCAGCAAGGTAGACTTGCCGGAGCCATTGCGCCCGACAAGGCAGACCCGGTCGCCGACGGCAATGGACAGCCCTGCGCCCACCAAGAGCGGCGTCACCCCAAAGGTGAGGCTGATGTCCTGTAGCAGCAGCAACGGAGGCGGCATGCCGACCAAATACCACGTGTCACCGATGCGATCACTGGCTGGGCTCCCAACGATGGCGCATGCGGGATCAGCCGTGTGTGATCGTCGCGGGCCCTCGAAATCGCGATAGGCTCCTTTATCTCGTCGGCCTCCCGCATGATTGAGACATACCGATGCTCTAACCGTGGGCCATGATAATGCGATTACCTCGGAACCCGCTGGCGGCAGCGCCGTAAACAACGCCCGCCGCCAAAGCGCCCAGTGCCGGAGCGAACACGATGTGAGGGACAGAGACCAAGCCGGAGCTGCAGCAAAAAAAGCTCATCTGGCACTAGGGCCTGGCCTACGAGGTCGCAATTGCCGTCTCATCCGCGACAAATCTAGTCGATGGTGGCTATTCAGAAGCTTGCGCCTCGTCTGGTCCTCATTGGGATTTGCCTGATTGCTGGCTCCATTACCACCGCACCCTGTTTTTCCACCGGTGCTGCCGGAGAGCCCTCAATGTCGCGCCTCGCCAGATCGGCTCCGGGACCGGTCGAGTTCGCTTCCGGCCCCGTCCACATCCCCTTGAAGCTTTTGGCGGAGGGCCGGATTAGCGATTTGCCTCCTTTTCCGCCGGCTGTTTCTCGTACTGCATGATGCCGTCATATTTTTGACGTTGGTGCTGACGCGGTGATGACGGCGGGTATGGTTAACAGTTCGGACATGACTGGCAAG
This sequence comes from uncultured Alphaproteobacteria bacterium, assembly GCA_963735445.1. Classification (GTDB taxonomy): domain Bacteria; phylum Pseudomonadota; class Alphaproteobacteria; order ATCC43930; family CGMCC-115725; genus AP-15. Next base: position 17,822 of record CAVTLC010000023.1, on the reverse strand, counting down.
CGAAGCACATGAGGATCCAATGGCGATTGATCCTGTGTCAACCGATGACCGGGTTAATCGGGACGGGCGCATACGACCCGATAGATCATCACCCGAGACTGCCCTTGCCCTTCCCCCGGCAACATCGCTGATCGTGATAATGCTTTCGTCCTTGGGGCTGTGGGCGTCGATCTGCTGGGCGATCGCATCGCTGGGTTCTGGCTGGCTATGGTAGCGTGGACGGACCGGTTCGCGGTCAGCCCGACAAATGCTCTGGACGAGCAAACGGGCGCGTTCTTGCCTCGACGACCATCAAGCGCGAAGAGGCGAGGAAGACCCCAGCGCCGTGAGCACGCGGATCTCGATACTAGTCCGGAGTGGTGCCTATCGGGACAGCATCCGCCTGCACATTATCGCGCTGTCGTCGCCCGAGCCCGCCGGCTTCAATCGGAAGCAACCACGCCAGGGCTCAAGCAATACCTCGAAGCCACGATCGCGCAAAGCGAGCAACTGGCCGGGAACTCCGAGGAATACCGGGGCAGGCAGGGCGCCACGCCAGGCTCAGATTGATTAGAGCCGTTAAGAAAAAGCAGCGACAGGCGACATGCGTCGTTGGCACTCCCCGATTCAGTTCAATGTAATCGGATCGACTGATTTTCGGGAAAGCTTAGATTAGCGCCAAGAAGCATCGACGCGACGGCCAACAATTCTGATGGCGTGAAGGGTTTCTTCAGGTAGAAATATCCGGTTTCCTGCTCCCGCTCAAATATATCGAGATGACCCGAGGTAATGATCACCGGCACCTGATTATCAGCCGCTATTTTGGCGGCCTCAAGTCCAACACCGCCGATCAGCTGGTAATCGACGATCACCAGATCAGGCCGGACCTGCTGCAGAAAATGTTCCGCGCTAGTTTTTGATCGGATGGCAAAACAGCGAGTTCCTGCAATTCTAAAAACCTCTACCATCAAGCGACTAAGAGCTTGGTCATCTTCTATTACAACGACATAGGGAGATCTTCCCTCTTTAACTCTTAACTCTGTACGCATGGCCCCACGTGCACCCATTAACTGTTCTCCTCACCTGGGCCACTAAAATTATAGACTTGCCGTCCTTTTAGCGTCCCAAGCGGCCACCTCTCGCTGAGAAAACCTTATCAATGTCAGCAAAGCGGCCAGCGAGGCCAAACCAGCAACCAGGATGTAGGCGGCTCGTGTGGTTCCCGAACGATGCTGGGTTTCGCGGCGGCATGGGTTCCGGCGCGGATTTTTGAGGCTCCAGCCGGGGCGAGAATTGATCCAGGGCATCAAGCGGCGGGCTATCGGTAGCGGATCGTCGCCGATCGCCCGCCGCAGATGCCTGGCGAGGGTGGCTGGGTCATCGGTTGGATTAAGCGGCGTACCGATGAGATAGGAACGGTGGTTCTCGGTCCCAGCGACGCAGAGATTGGCCTGACGGTTCAGGTCAAACCCGAGAGGGGCGCAGCCACACCTTTGCAGCGCCAGCGCCGGATTAGGCCCAATCCCAGCATTCCCGTTCCCAGCAACACGAGAGAGGTGGGTTCCGGGACCGCAGCCGAGCCGCTGAAATTGCCACTAACGCTTGCCGTGAAACCCGCCAAGGTCGTGTGATTGATCGAGACCGCCGGTGAGACGTTCGTGAAGCTGATGGAGACACCGGTGGGATCGTCGAGATCGGCGATTACGCTGGAGGTGAAGGTTACGGTCTCGGGAGGGTCAGCAGCGCTTAGCGTCAGCGAGGCACCTGCGCCGAAGACGGCGTCGGTGAAACTGCCGCTCAGGTAATTGGTGCCTGTATCGCTCATCCCCGAGGTGATGCTGAAGCTACCGCTAAAAGCCTGCGTGACGTTGCTGCCTAAATGGCTCGCCGCGCCTGAGCTCGTAAAGTGCGAAATTCAGATATGCGGCTAGCGGAGCAGTCACGGTGCCAAGGATCTGCGTGATATTGACCGATACGTTGGCTCCGGTGATCGTTGTCGCCAGTCGGGTTCACAGCCGCATTGGTTGCAGCAGAGACTGTATTGCTGTCACTAGTTTGCCCGAAAGTAAGGATTGTGTTGGCATTGGCCGCCGACGCCCATGCGAGAGCCCCACAGCAAAGCGCCATTGCGGTTAATGATTTACCATTCATGTCAGAAGTCCACTGCTAATTTTTCTATCAACACACGAGATTGCAATTCATATACCACTTCAACTAATCAATAAAATCAAATCCAAATCCTTAACAACAGTTAAGCAACTGTAAGGGGAACCGGCACACAAACAACTCTGCAGTTGCTGCGGATGTGGTTTTTTCAACAATTACAGATAGTTGGGTTTTAGTTTGCCCGTAAGGAACGCCGACATCCTGCAATCAATCACGGCTGAGATATCGCAGGCGCGTGGCCGTTGGAAAAATGCTCCACTAAGCTTGGCCTCATTCCTGCCCGGTGACAGCGGGTCAGAGCGATCGCGAAGCTGCCCAACCCGCTGTAGACAACGCTTTCGGGATCAGGCGATATGGGGGCCCTAGGGTCAAGCGGCGACCTTCAACCTCACGCGCGACATCGTTGGCGAGGCGCGCCTGGTCGAGCGCGCCTTACTCGGCCCATGCGCGCTGACCGAGGCCGTCCACCCAGTCGGTAAGCGGTTCGAGGCCGCATGAGCGCGAGCACAAGCCTCGCGCAAGAGCATCACGCGCGACAGCCGGAAGTTTGCAACAGAGCCTCTAATAGCATCTTGGACTCTACAAGATCGGGCGTACTGAAACCTTCCGTAAACCGACCGTGAATCGGGGCAAGAATGTCAATGGCTGCAGCATGACGGTGCTGATCGCGATAGAGCTGGGCCAGGCTCACAGCGGCGCGCAATTTCCACAGCTCAGCCTCTTGTTCCTCGGCAATGCCCAGGGCCTTATAATACAGTTCCTCGGCAATTTCGGGATGACCTTGCCGTAGGAGCAACTGGCCTTTTAACCTATTCAGCTCCGCAGAGAACCAGCGCACACTTGTTTCATTCGCCATCTGCAAGGCGCGCATGATCTTTTCCTCGGCGAGCTCGTAGTCGGACAGCGCCCGCTGACGCTTGCATTCAATCACGATAGGAAACGGGTCAGGCAGCGCAGATCGGGCGACTTTTGTCTAGTTTCGGGTATGAACTCCACCTTTCGTCCGAGGCCGGCACATCTAGCGGCTGTAACCAGCTCCATGAGGCTAGCGTCGACGTTTCCGCTATCGCCAGACCACAGGCGTTCTAGGCGACCTTGGACATCTCCTCCGACCTGACCCAGTTGATTCAATTGCGAGCCAAGTTGGACCAGCGATGGGACAAGGGTTGCACCGGCAAAATGGTCGTAAGCAAGATGCCCGGACAAATAGTCATGGCTCACATTGATCGCTTGCCGGAACCGATGTATCGAGGGAAGTTCACTATCTGGCCGCAGACCCTTGGTTAGAGAAAGGATGTTTTCGGGCTTGGAAAGATCTAGGCGCGACACTTCCGGAGACTCTTCCTCGACCCAACCGGAGGGCAAAAGGTGTCGAAGCGCGTCCAAGGCTTGCGGTAAATGGCTATCGAGATCAGCCGTGGTGGCAATGTGATCTTGTCTCAGGTTGCGGCGGGGAATTTGGCTGTAGTCGGCCTTGGCATCTAGCTCGTCAACTATTTGGAAAAGTTCAGGGGGCAAGCCGGTGGCCGCGATCATGACGTCGACAATTGCGCCAAGTTTAGCCCTTAGCGCCGATGACTCGTCCTGGATCGATTCAAATCGGGTCCGGTCAAAGTCGAGTTTTTGTCACGGCATAGCGCCGACGGGCTTCAGCGAGCTGCGGCAGAATCAGCTTGGCTTGCTGCTGCAGCCGATCTGCCTCCGCTTGTAAAGCGTCAATTTCTTCTACGTTCATCGGACCGGCGGGTGCTATTCCACCGCAAGGTGGGAACCTTCCTATTAAAGTCCAGTTATCAAAGGTCCCTTTCGCCCAGCCGAGCCGGTTCTCCATACCTGCGCGAAGGTCCCGAAAGAGGCAAAGGCGGGCACTGCCCGCAGCCGCCGGAAGGTCGACATTGGGCCGAGCAGCGGTCCTCTGAACCGGGTACTAAGCGTAAGACAGTCGCCATTGCACGCTTTACGCGAGCAAGTCGGCTGCCGCTCTACCACGTACGGCTAATCGCGGTGCGGTGGGGGTCCCCCCTGATTTATATCGGTTTCATTGGCAGCGGTGCAGACTGTGTGCACCACCCCCGACGCGACATCGACCCGATATGCGCCTTCATCCCGAAGTACCACGGTTGCCCCTCTTGGTCTCGTGCATCTCCGAGTCGCGCGCCTCGCTTTTGTTCTTGGTCGAAGGCGGGGTGGCGATGATCCCCGCTTTCGCGAGGACGGCGTCGACGATTGTTCCCTGGCGCATTTATAGCCCGCGCTCCTCCAGCATCGCACCGACATCGTCGACAGAACCCGGATCAAGTCGTGCTGCTCCAGCCAATGGCGGAAGTTCAGCACTGTCGTCGCGTCCGGAACTATCGCCACCGACAGATCGATGCCGGCAAAGCCGCGCAACGCTTCGCTGTCATAGAGCGCGTCTTCCAGGGCCTCGTCGGAATCGGATGCACCGAGGTGGCGGCCAATGCGCTCGGCAGGCTGTAATCGCAGGCGATTACGACGATTGATGAACCGAATGCCCGTCTCGACGAAAAAACCACACGAGAAAGCCGCCGGCGGTGCCGATGATCAACGGCCAAGCGAAATCGTCGCCATCCCCAGAGAGATGCCGTAGTAGGCACACCAATGTTGGAACAGATTCTTCCGGAGGAAGCGTTCAATTGACCCGTATGCTGATCGCGGTCACGGCGATGTTTCTGCAACAAACCTGCGGCTCGATCGCGCGGGCGCTGCCGGCGGTGCTTGCGCCGTTGATCATCGCGGATTTGCATGCCGATGCCGCTTGGGTCGGGGTCTATTTCTCGCTGACTGCCTTTGCCGGGCTGATCGGCCAGTTGGGGTCGGGCGGCTTCATTATCCGGCACGGCGCCATTCGCATGAGCCAGATCGCCGTGCTGTTTACCGGCGCCGGTTTGGCAGTGGCGGTCCTCGGTGGTGCCGCCGGCTTCGTCCTGTCGGCATTGATTGGCAATGGCGTTGCCTCGGTTGCAACCCCAGCCAGTTCCCAGCTGCTGGGGCGCTGGTCCGTCATGCGCTACGCGCCATTTGCCTTCTCGATTGCCCAGTGCGCGATCCCGGCAGGCATTCTGCTGACCGGATATCTTGGCCCCGTGACAGCACAGTCGTTTGGCTGGCGTGACACGATGCTGGCAAGCGCGGCGCTGTGCTGGGCCGTCGCGCTGATGCTCCAGCCACTACGTGGCCGGCTCGATACCGAAGCATCGCCCAGGCATCCGATCCGCCTGTCGGATTTCCGCACGACGATCACCGCATGTGCTGGCGGTCCGCGAGCTGCGCTCCTTGTCGTTCGCCTGCTTTGCGTTCAACGGCACACAGGCCGTCTTTATTGCCTATTTCGTTACCTACGTGACCTCACTGGGCTATCCGCTGGTCGCGGCGGGATCGCTGTTTTCGACCGTGATTGCGGTGGCGGTGCCGGGCCGCATCCTATGGGCCTGGGTGGGCGGCTTCTATGTCGCGCCACACTTCGTCCTGGGCGGGTTGGCCTTCGGCATGGCTGTCAGTATTGGGCTGATTGGCGCGTTCACGCCCGATTGGCCGTTGCTGGCGATCGGCGCGGTGACGATGGTGGTCAGCGCCACGGCGATGTCCTGGCACGGCATCATGCTGTCGGAAGCCGCGCGTCTGGCGCCGCCGGGACGAGTGGGCGCGGTGACCGGTGGGGTGCTGTCCTTCGGCCAGATCGGTGCGCTGTCGGGTCCCGCGGTGTTCTCGTTGCTGCTCAGGCTGACTGCTGGCTACAGTGCCGGTTGGGCGGTCTGCGCCGTGCCGGCCGTTCTGGTCGGCGTCAACATGCTGCGGCAGGGTAAGCCTGTGCAGCAGCGTAACGCGCTGTGACCTTCGTTGGGGCAGCAAGCTTCGAATAGCACGCGGCGGATCACGTCGCCAGATTAGGACCATGAACGACGCACTCAGCATCGACCGTCTGCTGGAACGCCGGTCACTTGCCGTTGAGAGAGAATTGCGCGGCCAAATCATCGTGCGCCGCATATGGGCCCCCGGGCGCTGTCAAACCCCAGACCTTCCTTCGGCTGCCCGAAATGCTTCCCAATCACGTCCTCGAAATCGTCGATGCCGATCACGATGTGCGGGTCGGAGGCATAGACATCGTTCACCGTGATAAGCCTGGCCGTTATGTACCGTTTGTGCCGAAGTGCCTGCTCACAGGCTTGCCGAAGATCGTCCGGTGGCTGATAATCTTCTCCGAAGTAATGGATATACGGCTCGGGATATGAGTATCCGACGGATTCGTCGGGGAAGTAGCGCAGCGCCTGATGATGACGAACCGCCCAGCCGACTTCCTCATCCACGTAACGCTCGATCAGTTGGGCCCGCCAATATACATGATCGCTGGTGATCAGCCCTGCCATTGCAATGTGTGCAGTAGCCATGCCATCATGATCCTCCCGTCGAGCCCTGCCCGTTTCGCTAGTTCATTAGCCTCATCGAAAGCCATCGAACCAATGCCAGAAGCCGAAATCGCAAAAGCCGTGCAGCTGCTCGATCTTATGCTCGAGTTTTTCGCCGACGACGGCCACTGGACGCGCGGCCGTTATGACGACGGAAAGGGCGGCCACTGCCTTGTCGGCGCTCTCCTGCATCTGGCCCGCAGTCATCGCTTGCCGCCGGCGCCGGCGATCACCCTCCTGCAGGATGCGATGCCCCGTCCCGGCCTTCCACTTGTCCACTACAATGACACCCGTTGCGGCAGCGTCGCCGAGCTGCGGTCAGTGATCCTCAGAGCCCGCCGCCTCGCCGGTGACAATGCCGAGCAGGAGCGGGCAGCCGCCGCGGTCAAGACCTGGTTGCTCGCCCAGATCGCGAAAAAACGCGCCGCTATGGCGGATAAAGAAAAAACGGTGCCGGACGAGCCATTCGCCCCCGAATGCCTTGCCGCGTAGCGACCGACCTATCGTCTGCACGCGAAACCCCGGCCCCCTCTTCCGGACGCGCAGTTACGCGACAAAGTTCGGGCCTGGGCCGCGCATAATCCGTTGCCCTTGATGCGCGCCGGGGGATCGAAAGAAGCAACCTCGGGTCGTACTCCATAGTGTGATTAGGGCGTCCATGGCAAAAGACCTAACCGCGGTGGGTGCCGCACGGATACCGTTCTCTCTAAAGGCGGTTAATGTCGCAGTTGGGTCAAATTGAGCGGTTCCGGCGATGAAGGCTGAGCGGCCGCTGTCGGTTCAGTAAGAGGACCTTCATCGGGACGGGAGCAATGGGCGGGACGCGCCGACAGCAGACATGAGCTGGGACTACCGCGCTGCATGCCCGAGCGCTGCGGGCAATACGAATGAGTTGAGCGCCGTGTCGCCGGCGAGGCTTTCCGGGGCGGGCGAGCCGCCATTCGCTATATAGAGGCCAGCCGTAACGGCCACGACCAGGTTTAGCGCCGGCACCACGTAAAGGCGCTGCCCGCCGCGGCCAAGCGCACCGACCCACTCGATCTCATGGCCACCAATTACCGAACGACCCTGCCACCACAGATAACCGTAGGAGCGGGCGAAGCTAAGCGACAAGCCGCGGGGGCTTTGGGGAGCAATCATCTGCTTGATCCAGCCGGCCGAGACAATTTGTCGACCATGCCAAACCCCACCATCGAGCACGAGCTGACCGAGTTTAGCCAAATCTCGCGGTCGCAACCGCAATCCGCCTGACGTCCCCGCGTCGCCGTTTGGGAAGCGGCCCCACACCTCATCCTGTATCCCGAGAGGCTCGAAAAGTGCCTCTTTGGCGAATTCTTCGATTGGCTGTCCCGAGACCTTGCTCAGTATCAGGCCGAGCAGCCAAACGCCGCCGCTGTTGTAATTCCACGCAGTCCCCGGCGTTTTTTCGACCGGACGCGCCAGCACGAAACGATACGGATCGGGAGCGCTCCACCCCTGCCGCACGACATTTGCCCAATCATCGAGGGAAATGGCGCGCTCGGGCCAATCCAGACCCGAGGTCATCGCCAACAGATGACGCAGGGTAATCCGATCTTTCTCCGGCGTGCGCAGATCGGCGTATTCGGGAAAGAACGAGACTACCGGGGCATCGAGGTCGCGGAGCCAACCACGGTCGAAGGCGATGCCGATCAGCAGTGCCACGACGCCCTTGGTGATGGACGCGATGTCGTGCAGCGTGTTCGCATTACGCTGCACGCCGTACATGTCGTCGAAGTACTGCTCGTAAACAAGCGTGCCATGCCGGACGACGACCACGCCGTGGGGAACGGCCTCCGTTCGTTTGGCAAGACCCGGTCCCGTGGCGCAGATCAGCTCCGGGTCGAGCCCCTGTTGCGCTGGCGGGGAAACCGGCCAGTCGTCCGACATGGCCGCCGGGGCGCCGCATTCCGCCGGTGTCCCGGCTCTGGCAACCGCCGCAACCAGTACCACGCAAAGCGCAGCTGCCGCTATCAAGCGCATCCCTGACATCCTCGGGCGGATGCTGACGGCGGGAAGTATGGCATGCAGTATGCCGTTCGGACGTCGCGATCTTCGATGACATGCAGCGGGGTTAGACCAACAAGGCGGTGCCCGCCGGGATAGATGCGGCGTATCGTGGATGCGCGTTTCGCAATGAAGTGAAAGGTGGCGAACATGGGTAGGCTCGACGGCAAGGTTGCAGCGGTGACGGGCGGGGCATCGGGGATCGGCGAGGCGACAGTCAGGCGTTTTGTTGCCGAGGGTGCCAGCGTGGCATTCTGCGATCGGGACGGCGAGCGCGGCCAGCGCGTGGCGGCCGACCTCCAGACCGCCGGCGCCAAGGTCGCCTTCACGCACGCTGACGTTGGTACCGAGGCCGCATGCCTCGCCTTCGTCAACGGCGCCGCGCAGAAGTTCGGGCGCCTCGACATCCTCGTCAACAATGCCGGCATCCGCAAATACGAGAAGGTCGACGAGGCGAGCGTAGCGAGCTGGAACGAGATCCTCAGCGTCAACCTGATGAGCTACGTCTTCTGTGCCAAGGCGGCGGTTCCGCTGATGCGCGGCAACAAGGGCGGCGCCATCGTGAACGTCGCCTCCGTACGTTCCGTCGTCGCAGGCGGCGGCAACTTGCAGTACGACACCACCAAGGCCGCGGTCGCGGGCCTGACGCGGGCGCTCGCCGCCGACCACTCGCCGGACGGCATTCGTGTGAACGCCGTCGGTCCTGGCCCGATCTTCACGCCGTTCCATCAGCGCCGCATCGCAGCGGCCGGCGAGACCGTCGAGCAGTACAACGCCAAGGCCGCACAAGGCACCATGCTGAAGCGCCCGGGCAAGGCCGAGGAGGTCGCCGCCGCGATCCTGTTTTTGGCCTCCGACGATGCCTCTTACGTCACCGGCGCCTTGCTGTTCGTGGACGGCGGTATGACCGCGCTGTGAGGAACACTCAGCCGGCGCGCTCGCAGTCCAACCTCGCCGGTGCGTGTCCCCACCAGCAATGGCCGGACAGTATCTCGTCGTCTATGGTCGGCTGTCGAACGAACGGATGTGCTCCAAAGCGGACAGGTAGCTCCGGGCCCGCGGGCGACGCCGCACACGAAATTTCTCCCGTTAACTTGACAATGCCCGATCACATTATGCACCCCGAAGTGGGGAACTGAGGAGATGACCTTGAGCGACAACCCGATCGGGGCTTCCTATCTCTATTTGCTGGAGCCCGAAATTCGCTTTCTGGAGGCCGCCGTCGAGCATCTGATTCCCACCGATGAGCTGGGTCCTGGGGCTCGCGATGCTGGTGTGGTGGTCTATATCGACCGCCAATTGGCCGGCTCCTGGGGTGTCCACGGCCGTCAATATCGCGGCGGCCCATGGATGGAGGGCACACCGCAGCAGGGCTACCAATCGCGCTTCACGCCACAAGAGGTGTATCGAATTGCGATTCGCGAGATCAACCAGCACTGCAGAGCCGAGTTCGACCGGCCTTTCGCGCAGCTTGCGAGTGACAGACAATTGCGCCTGCTCGAGCAGTTAGAGAAGGACGAGATCGCGCTGCCTTCGCTGTCATCGAAATTCTTCTTCGATCTGCTGTGGCGCAACACCGAAGAGGGGTACTTCGCCGATCCGCTGTACGGCGGCAACCGCGACAAAGTGGGTTGGAAGCTGCTTGGATTCCCTGGAGTGCCCAGCGGCCAATACCGAGAACTGGTCACCAGCAGTGAGCCGTACCACGCCGAACCCATCAGCGTGCTCGACGTCCAGATCGGTAAGGTGCCGGTCGATGCGGAAGGCTTTCCGAAGCACGTCATCATCAAGCGCAACAGCAGCAAGGAAAGCTGAGATGTCGACTACGAAATTGAAATCTGTCGATGTCGTCGTCGTCGGCAGTGGCGTGGTCGGCTCGATCATGTCGATGGAACTGGCCAGCGCCCGGCTGAGCGTCGTGTGCCTGGAGCGCGGCAAGCAGTTCGACATCGACACCGACTTTCAGAAACCCAACGTGTACGACGAACTGAAGTTCGATCGCCATAGCGACATCTTCCAGAACCTGGCGCGCGACACCATTACATTTCGCAACAACAACGCGCAGACGGCGCTACCGATGCGCGAGATGGGTGCGTTCAAGCCGGGCGAGATGGTCGGTGGCACGGCGGCACACTGGGGCGGTAATGCGCGCCGCTTTTTACCGCATGATTTCGAAATCCGCTCGCGCATCAAGGAACGCTATGGCAAATCGTTTATTCCTGAGGACTGCAATCTGCAGGACTGGGGCGTCACCTGGGACGACATCGAACCCTACTATGACCAGTTTGAGGAAATCTTCGGCGTCGGCGGCAAAGCTGGCAACCTGAACGGCGAGATCCAGGCAGGCGGCAATCCTTACGAAGGGCCGCGCTCTCGCGAGTATCCAAACCCGCCGACGCGGCGCACGCATGAGGGCGCCCTGTTCGCCGACGCGGTAAGCTCGCTGGGTTACGTGCCGTTCCAAGGCCCAACCGCGGCGATGACTCAGGACTACCGCAACCTCTACCGCGTAGAGATGCTCGAATGCGCGCGTGGCGGCTTCTGCTCGAGCCATGTCTGCGCGCAAGGTGCCAAGGCCAATCCCCTCAGCGCGGTGCTACCCGCGCTCGCCCGGCAGCCTACCTTCGAGTTGCGCCCGCTGTGCAATGTGCTGCGAGTCAACACGGATTCCACCGGCAAGAAGGCCACCGGCGTGACCTACATCGACCCACGCGGCAACGAGATCGAGCAGCCGGCCAGCATCGTGGTTCTGGGCGCCTATTGCTTTAGCAACGTGCGGCTGCTGCTGCTGTCGGGCATCGGCACGCCCTACGATCCGCTCACCGGCAAAGGGGTGGTCGGCCGCAACTACTCCTACCAGCAAGGCGGCTCGGTGCAGGTGTTCTTCGACGATCGCGAGTTCAATCCTTTCATCGGCGGCGGCCAAGTCAACACGTCGATCGACGAATTCAACGGTGACCTGCTCGACCGCGGCCCGCTCGGCTTTATCGGGGGCGCCTATATGAACACCTCGAACAGCGGCGCGACGCCGATCAAGAACAAGATGGTGCCGCCCGGCACGCCGCGTTGGGGGGGCGAATGGAAGAAAGCCGTAGCCCATAACTACCGCCGAGCCATGTCGATCTCGATTCACGCATCCTGTCTGAGCTATCGGCACAACTACCTGGATCTGGATCCGACCTACAACGACGCCTACGGCCTGCCGCTGCTGCGCATGACATTCGACTGGAACGACAACGATCTGCGCATGATGAAGTACATGAACGAGCGCTGCACCGAGATCGGCCGGGCGCTCAACGGTTCGGCGCCTGGGCGGCAAGAACAAGGGCACGCATTTCGGTATCACGGGATACCAGAGCACGCACAACGTCGGCGGCGCCGTGATGGGCAGCGATCCGTCGACCAGCGTCGTCAACAAATACCTGCAGTCGTGGGACGTTTCGAATCTGTTCGTGGTGGGCGGCAGCGCGTTCCCGCAGAACCCCGCGAACGGCCCCACCGAGACGATCGGCATGCTGGCCTGTTGGGCGGCCGATGCGATCAAGGACTACGTTCGCAACCCGGACTCCTTGGTCTGAACAGCGACGCGAACCCCTGCGCTGGCCTGGAAACGTCCTCATCGCTATGCGTTTTCCGCATGATAGAGGACGTTACGGAACGAGGGCTCAATCGCGGCAGAGATCGCTTGTCCGCTTTCGGCGCTCCTCGCCCGTTGCGGCGCATTCCGGCGATGGTCTCCTTTCTGAACCCAGAGCCGGCATTCAGCCTTGTCGGTGGAACCGCTCTTCATGCCCATAGCTGACCCCGGCGGTGTTGCTACTCGCATCATCGCGGGTTTGGCCCTACTCTCAGTCGAGATGCAGGCTCTGGGCCGCTGATGAGCGACGAGCGCGTAGAACGACTCCTGAAAGGGCCAACAGATACCACGAGGTCGGCATGGAATTCGGCGTGTTTCACCAGTTTCCGTCATTGCCCGGGCGCAGCGACGCCGACACCTTCGCCGAGGCGTTCGGGCAGATCGACGCGGCCGAAGAGCTCGGCCTCGATGTGATCTGGCTCTCCGAATTGCATTTCGATCCTCATCGCTCGGTCTTATCGGCGCCGCTCAGCATCGCCAGCGCCATCGCCGCGCGCACCCGCCGCATCAAGATCGGGACCGCGGTGCAGGTCTTGCCGTTGTGCCATCCGTTGCGGCTGGCCGAAGAGGGCGCCACGGTCGACCAGATCAGCTGCGGTCGGCTCATTTTTGGCGTTGGCCGCAGTGGGCTGCCGCGCACCTATGAAGATTACGGCGTCTCCTATGCCGAAAGCCGGGACCGCTTTGCCGAAGTGCTCGAGATCGTCGAGCAGGCCTGGTCGCAACCCGCCGTGAATTACGACGGCAAGTACTACAGCTTTCACAACATCGCGGTGACGCCAAAGCCTTATCAGCAGCCTTATCCGCCGATCCGCATCGCCGCCGCCAGCCCCGACACCTATCCCGCGGTCGGGGCGCGCGGTCTGCCGATCCTCATCAACGCCCGGCTCGGCACATTTTCCGAGTTCGCCCCAGCGGTCCGGGAATACCGCGAAGCTTACAAGGCAGCCTACGTGAATCCCCGACTCGGCTCGTTTTCCGAGTTCGCCCCAGCGGTCCGGGAATACCGCGAAGCTTATGAGGCAGCCGGCTACCCCGGAAAAGGCCAGGTATACCTGCGAGTGCCGACCTATCTTGCCGAGACCGAGGACCGCGCGCGCGCTGAGCCGCAGGAAAGTCTGATGCATTTCGTCCGCGAGGCGATAGCAAGGCTGAAAGACTTGATGGCGCGCCCCGGTACGCGGGCGATCGAAAGCCGCGCCCAGCGCCTGCAGCGGCTCGAAAATCTAACCTATGACGAGGCATTGCAGGGTCAGGTGCTGATCGGCACGCCGGCGTCGGTCATCGAGCGCCTGCGCGACTTGCAGGACGAACTCGGCCTTGACGGCATCCTTGCCGAGCTGAATACCGGTGGACTGATCCCGCACGCCAAGGTCATGTCTGCGATGCGTTTATTATGCGCTGAGGTGATGCCGCGATTTCAATGAGCCGAATCACACCCTTCTCTCAAGCGCCGGTAGTGGCCGGCATTTCGCGCAAGGCGGTCCATTTTGCGAGTTTGGCGGCGAAATCGAGCCGGGCATGGGCGGCATCGCCAAATAGATCAGGTCCGGTTGAAACCTTTTTAACCGCTTTGCCGATCAATCGAAATCTTGCGCCAGTGCCGAACGCATCAAATCCGGCAGCGCGACCAAATGAGCATAATTTGGATGGTCGAACCCGACGACGATTTGCGCGCTCGGCGTCTTGAACCGCGAAATCAGGTCGGGGGCGAAAGTAAAGTTGAGGAACTGCACCGCCGAGGCCTTGCCCTCCGCGCTGGTGTTTTCGCGCGTCGGATCGGGCTCGCTGCGCACTCGATGCCCGTCGACATCGATACAGGCGTGGTTTTCGATCCCACCGATGCGCAACAGCTCGGTGCCGCGTTGCACCGGATCGTCGATCTCGAACATCACCGTGGCGACCAGATTGGCCCCCTGCGGCATCAGCGGGCCGTAGGCTTCGAGCTCCTCTTGGAGCTGAGCGTCGCCGCCCTTCTCGATATAGAGCATCTCCTGGATCTGATGCCGCACCGTTTCGAAATTCTCGAAAAGGACGATCGCGTACGGGCCGATTTCGACTTGGCGCCGCCGTTTCAGCTCGCTGGCCTGGCGGCGCCGCTCGCGCCGCACCGGCTGATACTCGGCAGGCGACAGGAAATCGTCGCGCGTCAACTGACGGGGCTGCTTTGAAGATCCTTCGGTCATCGGTTCCTTGCCTCTTCACCTAACCAACCGCCCGGAATGCCGTAAGCGCGGGCGACTAATTCGATCGGATGCAGCTGGCGCTGAGGCAGCACCTCGGTTCCAGCCTCGATTTCCATTTCCTGAGCGATATGCATACCGGCAAGCGGGCATTCGGAGGACACGAACCGCGTCGCATTTTTCAGCGCCTGGCGCACTACCGGCTTGCCGCTCTTTACCGCCGTCTCGAAATTCTCGTTGAGGACGCCCCAGGACCCGCCATGCCCCGAGCATCGCTCGATGACCGAAACCTTGGTGTCGGGCAGCAACCGCAGCATTTCGGCCGCCTTTTGCCCCATATTCTGGGCGCGGGCATGGCAGGCGAGATGGACGGTGACCCCGCCCTCGAGCGGTGTCAGGCCGGGGGCGAGCCCCTCCATGCGGGCAATGTCTACGAGATATTCACTGACGTCGAAAGTCGCGGAGGCGAGCTTATTGACCGCGACATCGCCGGGCAAGATCAGCGGCCACTCGAATTTGAGCATCAGTGCACAGGACGGGACGAGCGCGATGATGTCGTAGCCCTCGTCGATCCATGGCGACAGTGCCGCCGCGACCCTGCGCGCCGCGGTTGCGACCGTAGAAACATCACCCCGTTCAAGTTGCGGCATCCCACAACAGCGGGGATAGGCCACCTCGGTGTCGACCCCGTTGCGCGCCAGCACCGCCCGGGCCGCCTCGCCGATGCTCGGATTATTGTAATTCACGAAACAGGTCGCATAGAGTACGGCCCTGCGCCCAATCGCGGGCGCGCTGGGATTGATGGGCGGCGCGCCGCTCTTCGCGCGCGTGACGAAAGTCCGCCGGTGATAGGCCGGCAATACCGCCCGGCGGTCTATGCCGACCGCTTTTTCCATCAGCAAGCGGGGCAGGCGATTGTGGCGGTCGCTCGCCCAATTGGCAAACGGCGCCACCGGGCCGGCCAATTTGCCATTGCGATCGGTATTGGTCAGCTGGCGATGCCGCCGCGAAACCCTACCCTCTCGGAGTTCGACCGCGCGGTAGCGCAGCATCAGATGGGGAAAGTCGAGATTGTACTCGTGCGGCGGCACGTACGGGCATTTGGTCATATAGCACATGTCGCAGAGGGTGCACGCATCGGCGACCTTGTGGTAATCGGCCGTGGCCACGCCATCGATCTCGCCGGTCGCCGAATCATCGATCAGATCGAACAGGCGGGGAAACGCATCGCACAGATTGAAGCACCGCCGGCAGCCTTGACAGATATCAAAGACCCGCTGCATCTCTGCTTCGGTTTTCGCCCGATCAGTGAAATCTGGATCCTGCCACGGGATCGCGTGTCGGGTCGGGGCCTGCAGACCGCCTTCTTTCATCGGTCGTCTCGCATCGCCTTAGTCGGGTCAGACCGGGTCGCGCGAAGTGGCGCGGAGCCCGAGCTCGGGCGCCCCCTCGGCGCCTGTGGCGAACCAGGTTCTAGGTGAACTCGTCGAGCACCCGCTGGAAGCGGCCGGCATGCGATTTTTCGGCCTTGGCGAGGGTTTCGAACCACTCGGCGATCTCGTCAAAGCCCTCTTCGCGTGCGGTGCGGGCCATTCCCGGATATAAGTCGGTAACTTCGTGCGTCTCGCCGGCGACCGCCGAAACGAGGTTGTCTACAGTCGCGCCGATCGGCTTGCCGGTCAATGGATCGCCGATCCCTTCCAGGTATTCCATAAGGCCCAAAGCGTGGCCGGTCTCGCCTTCAGCGACCGAGCGAAACACCGCCGAGGCGGCACTGTGACCTTCGCTGTCCGCCTTTTGGGCAAAATACAGATACCGCCGATTGGCCTGGGCCTCGGCAGAAAACGCGACCTTCAGATTTTCCCCGGTCTTGGAATTTTTCAACGCCGTCATAGCAAGCTCCTATGTCTCCTGCCGACGCGGCCGCAACAAGCAGCCTTGCTGACCTAGTGAAGGTACCATTGCGGCTTGAGCAAGTCGCATGCAGTGAATGCAGGATAGTTAGAACTCAGCAGCCATTCACGCGACAGCGGACAATGATGACGACGCGCCCTAATTTCGGTCATTCTTGAATTAGAATAATTCTATGAATTAAAAGCTCCAATTTTTCTTCCCCTACCCTGATGAGAGCGCACTAAAGAAAACCAGCTCGCCGAGGCTCGTGGCGGCGCCGCACAGCGCCGAGGCGAGCGTGAAGCCGATTGACCGAAACCAGAAAGATATACTTGATGCCGAACCGGCCGGCGAGCCAGCCGGTCAGCGGCATCATGATCGCGGCGCAGACGATGTAGGAGGTCAAGGCCCAGGCGACCTGATCCAGCGAGGCAGACAGGCTGCCCTGGATGTGCGGCAGGGCGACCTTGAGGATCGAGTTGTCACGCCCTGCATGATGTTTGCCAGCATGATCGAAATCGTAATCATGCCGCGGTTGGCGACAGGCCTCGCGGCCTCGCTTTCATCGTCGCGTCTCGACAAAGCGGAACGAGGAGGTCTCCGGAGCTGGGCAGGTGCGCCATCCGGATCTCGGTGCGGTCATAAACCCGTCACACTATGCTACGCCCGCCCAATAAAAAGGCACAACCCGGCGCCTAAAATACACCGAAACTCGGCAACGTCGCGGGATCGCTCGCACCCGCCTGAGACGCCAGCGCCGGATCACCAAGCATGACGGAATGGGACGAAGCTCCCCATCCGCAGCGAGGCCGGGAAGGACCGCAATCGGCGCATCTCGCCCCTGACGCGGATCCTGGCAAAGTTCCCTTCGCCGAGCTCACAACGGCCTTTCGCCGTAAGGAACGGGACCCGCGCCATCATCCATCATCTCGACCGGTGTTTATCGAGCGGGAGCGGTCGATACTGCGAAGATAGTAGCCGAATTGAGTGGCCGAGAGAAACCGCGGGCATTGACTGGCTGATCGTCGGTGGCAAAAGCGGCCCCGGATTATGCGGGGTTCGCGCGGCTGACAATGCCGACATCCTGAAGATGGCGACTTCCATCAATGGCGAGCTTTTGGCAATGTCCGGTCACGCAACCCCTACCAAGGAAAGCTGGGGACCATCGAAGAGGATGCGCTTGCCGATCTGCTGGTGGTCGACGGTAATCCCATTAACGACATCGAGCTTGTAGCTCGGCCAGACAAGAACTTGATGTTAATCATGAAGGACGGCAAGATATACAAGGACACTCAATTCGCTATGCACTGAATTAGTCGACCACTGCCGCCTCAAAGTTTTCGGGAAGGCTACTGCGAGGCGTCCTGTCAATGGTTATTGCGTAAGATATGGTCGAAAGTCGCTGCGGGACGGAGTTCATGGCGCAGGGCTGCGGGTTCGGTCGGCTCACGTTGAGCATCGCCGCGACCCTCAACTGACGAGACCTCGACTGGCACGAGACGGCCGTACGTGCTC
>CAVTLC010000022.1:0-89297 GCA_963735445.1 uncultured Alphaproteobacteria bacterium | reverse complement strand
CAAACCGAACTCGGAACGGGGCAGCCAAAGTGGGTCCGTAAACACTGCACTTCGTCCTTGGACCTCGTTTTCAGGGCAATTGTTTATCCAAGAATCGTGAGCCCACAAGCATTCTGAACAAGGGATTAACTGTGCGGAAATCCGGCCAATAAAGTGGGATTTTTGCACAAAATGCACGACTTAGGTAAGCGTCCATCGATGCCTCTCGATGGACAGTAAGATGGATGCACAATCAAGAGCAGTCACAGATGTCAACGGGTTTTGCCGTGAGCACCGCATTTCGCGCGGTAAGCGTCAGCGCGTGGCCGCTCAGGCGGCGAGGGTGGCGATTTTGGGCTGCGAGGTTCCACGGCAGCAGTTCGCTGAGCCGATTGATCGGGTGACCGCTGGCCATGCGATCGATCACGTTACTGAGCCAGGCTTGCGGGTCGAGGCCGTTGAGTTTGGCGCTTTCCAACACGGTGTAGAGGATTGCGGCGCGCTCGCCGCCGGCATCGGATCCGAGGAACAAGAAATTCTTACGGGTAATGGCAATGCCGCGCATCGCCTTTGGCGCGAGCAGCGTTCTTCACTGAGGCGCGCCTCGCCATAGTGCTTTGGCATTAAGCTCGCCGCCCGCCAGACGTCGAGGCGAGTATCGCGGGACGAGGGGCTGACTGAAAATCACCCAAAGCTGCTGGTGGAACGCGTCACAGAGGTATCTGCGAGGCCGGTGGAAAGCTTAACACCAACGTCCGTTTTTGAAAAATGACCAGAACTACGGAGAGAGTGCTACACCGAGACCGCACTCCCTTTTGGGTCACGCCCCGGCTCTGCGGTTCCTACAGCGCTGCGCGCAGTCTCCCCGCGAGAGAGGCGTATCTCGAGGGCGTGCTCCGCGTACAGCCGGCCGGCGCGACCTTCTTTGCATTGGTAAGGGGTGGCTTTGCGGGCCATATTGGTCCCGCTAACCCCTCAAGAATCGCCTGGTAGCAGGTGCTGTTGTACAACGCTGAGGATCCACCGATGCTCCGAGCGGTCGAATATTAATAACCGATCGAACACTCCATCCGGCCACGCCTCGATTTCGATCCCAAGCTCCGCTGCGAGCTTCGGGATTCGCTCATGGTGCCAGCAGATCAACACCGTTGGTGCAGCGCCTAATGCCTGCGCGACAAGGTCCTTCTCTTGATGAAGGCCGAAATCCGTGCGGATATCGAGACCGAGACTGGTCGCAAGCGGCCCCACTGTGTGCAACGGGCGCTTGCTCGGTTTTTCTTCGGTCGGCGGCGTCGCATAGATCGCTGCCGGCACGGCCACCCCCGCGGGCAGGTTCGCCGGAACGGAGGGATTGAAAAAGCGAACGAATGCGCCGGCGCGTTGCCACCCTTTAGTGGTCAACTCGTTGGTGTCCGCCACCCCAGCCTCGGTGACGCCAAGGATGCCGGCCTGCCTGTCCGGCTTCTCGGCGTGGCGGATGACCATGAGCTTCGTGCAATGTCCCGCCATGCTCACCCTCCGCCCGGCGCGCCGAACCAAAAATCGAGCTCGCGCAATCGCCGCTTGTCGCCGCCCGCATCCGAGCTCGGAGCGCCGATCTGCCAGTTTCCGTCGTCGGCGAGACCTTCCCAGGCGGGCTTGCCATGCTGTGACTGAACCGATTGCCGCCAGCGATACTGGCTGTACACCTGCATGATGTGTCCCGCATACTGGCTCGCGAGATCACCATCACCCTCGATGAGCAGCAGATTTTCGTCGTTCACTCCGCTCGCCTTGGGGCCCATGTTGTGCGATCCCGTCATCACCACCGGCTTCTCGCCATAGGGATCGATGACGATCACCTTACTATGTACCATGGCGAATGTGCGCGGCAGTTTGAGCAATTCCTCGTGCCAATAGGCGAACGGCCCTGGGATCTTGGCGGGCAATACGACATCGGCATTGCTGTCGATCCGCTCGCCGCGGTTGAACAGCGTGACGGGGTTCTTCGCCGTGCCGGGGTCTTGGTTTAGCACGCCTTGAATGTAGAGATCGGGGTCGTAATGCTGGCCGTTTGGCGAGGCGAGATCGACGATGTCGTTAAACAGCGTGCCGCGCGGTCCAGGGTTGAACATCAGAAAGAGTATGCCCTCCTTCGCAGCGCGGATCATCTCCCCCGCCTGCTCGAGGTCGGATTGGCCGTGCATTGGCGTGAACCATAGCGTTGTGCCGTCAAGCCCGCGCACAGTGCGGGGCGTTGCATTCGCCGTCAGGAGCCTGGCAGGCGAAGCATCCTCGCACTCAGCAAGCGTCTTCCACTGCTCGAGATAATCCTGCGCGAGTGCTGAGTTCTGCACCAGCACGGCATTGTTCGCCTGGGTGCACAGACCGGTCATCGTCCAATTGGTGCTTCCGGTCCACACGGCGTGCGGCGTCTGATCTGCATCGCAGATCACCAGGAACTTGTTGTGTGCGAGGGCGCGCGGCGCTGTCATCCGGTCATGCACATCGCACATGCGGATATCGGCGCGCGCATGCGCATTCTCGTCATCACCCTTGTGCTTCACACTGCCGTTTCCGAGTACGACATGCGCGCGCGCCCCGTAGGCCTGCAGCAATGGGATCAGCTCCGGGTCGTCGAGCTCAAACAGTGCGGCAAAGACATGGCCGTTATTCTGGTTCGTCTCGGTCAGTAGGCTCGTTAGCTTTTCGTGCACGGGGCCGCCCAGGAAATTGCGGATCTTATCACCCGGTGTTGCGACGATTTTGCGGAGTTCCTGGTCCGGATGTGCCTCGGGCAGGAGTCGCGAGAGCCACTGGCTAGCGACGATGCCGCGATTGAAATAGCAGGATATCCGACCGGCGGTCTCCGCACCGATTTCGACCACTTCGCTCCAGGAAGATGCGTTCACCGCATCCTCGGTCAGCGCGCCGGCTGGTCCCAGCATCGGCGTAACACGGTAGGCGACCTGGTCGCCCGGGTTGACCATGAAATCCGACCACACGTATTTCTGGATCGGCCATTCCGTAGTCGGCTTGCGCGTTCCGAGGTCGACGTGTGGTCCGTTGGCGAACCCAACCCAGCTCGATACCGACTCGATGGCAAACCCATCTTCCGCTCCGGTTTTGATTGGGCTCGGTGCGCTGTTGGCCGCCCGCTTGACGCGCCGGGTCAGCGCAAAGCCACGACAATCCGCGATGAAGGGCGCACGCCAGGCAAGAAAAGCGCTGTCCACGCCCGGACGCACGATAAGCTCGATTGGCATTGGCCGCTCCTTGAGTTGTTGCTGCTTCGATCCCGAGACGGGGGCCGGGTGGCTTTAGCCCGAGCGCCTAGTCGAGTCACCGTCGTCAACACGAGGGCCAATGCGCCCCGGACCAACGAAAGGATCATTGTTGGGTGGATCTGGTCGGTCTGATGAAGCCGGTGGAGGCGTCCAGCTACCCTTGAAAACGCTGCCATCTTCGGCAGTAAAGGTTCCCGTAAAAGCTGTGCGATCGTTGTTCCAAGAGCCTGACCATCCCATGTCTCTGATCCTTTCGGTGCACGCCGATTGAGCGTGATAGCCAGAGTAGTTTAGGAGGGCACCCCAGACGTGTGAGACGGTTCACACACATTTCCATTCTTTACCGGGATGTAAAACTACCGATGGCAAGGTCGCCCGACTAACCGGTGCTTCTGCGGAAGCCGCACTCCCGGCACGGACCAAGCCGAGTCCAGCTGGTCACGGAAGCGCCGAATGGCGACGAGTGGGCGCACGAGCTTAAATTCGACGGCTACCGCATGCATGCCCGGCTCGATCGCGGCGATGACCGCTTGTTGACCTGTACCGGGCTCGACTGGACCGTCGAACATCCCGCGATCGGGACGGCGCTGCCTACGCTGCCAGCGCGGCAGACCTATCTCGACGGCGAGCTCTGCGGGGTACGGCCGGACGGCGTCACCTCCTTCGCTAATCCAGAATGTCGCAGAACGTCGCGGAGGTGCCTACCTTGTCTATTTCCGCTTCGACCCGCTGTACCTCGACTGTCGCAATCTGCTGCCGCTGCCGTTGGCGGACCGCAAGGCTGGGCTCGTCGCCCTCCTCGAGCGCAGAGAGGACGCGATCCGGTATAATGAGCACTAGACCGCACATGGTCCGGCATATCACCGGAACGCCGGTGAACTCGGGCTCGAAGGCATCATCTCAAAGCGGCTGGACGCTCCATATAGCTCCGGCGACCGCGGCCTTGGCTTAAGACCAATGCCTCAATCAGGAGGAATTTGTCGTAGTCGGCTGGACTGACCCCGAAGGCAGCCGTCCGTTTATCGGCGCGCTGTTGCCCGGTTACTACGATCCGGCCCGCTGGCCGATTTACGCAGGCCGGGTCGGCACTGGAATGCGCGCCGACCAACTCACTGATGTTATTCAGCGGCTGCAGCCGTTGCAGATTGACACGATGCACTCGATGTCCATCCGCCGCGCTCGACCCGCTTCGGCTCGCCGCTGGTGCTCTCGCGCGTCCATTGGGTCCGACCCGAGCGAGTCCTCCAAGTCAAATATCTAACCTAGACCGAGGGGCTATTGCGACAGGTCGTCTATCAGGGGATCCGCGACGACAAGCCGGCGCAGGACGTCGTTCGCGGTTGAGACGAAATGGAGCCGACTTGCCTCAATATCACCAAATCCGGAGGTCTCCTGTTTTGGGTGATTCTGTAGCTTTACGCTTTCTACCTCGCATGGGCGAGCTGCGTCTAAGCATAGAATAAAGCCCTCTCGACGCGCATCGGCCGCGTGCGCCATCTGGTAACGATACCGGTCGTGCCCCCACAGCTGCTGTTCAAGACCACGAGCCGAACGTTTCAGATGGAAAGCCGTCCTTCGCCCCTGATTCCATGCTAAAGCGATCCTTTTGCAGACGCATCAGCGTCAACAATGCGCTTGCCCGCTGATGGCGTTCACCGCCGGGAAATCCGGTGCCGGTCGGCCAATGCGGCAGCGACGTCGGCAAAACCGCGCGGCGTCGCCGCTGCGTCGGGGCTGCCGGACGCAGCCGTGGAACGGCGCGATAGTGCTCCTGCCGATGCGGGTCGCAAGCCCAGTCAGCTTTATGGTGATAAAATCCGCGATCTGCGCACCAAATTCGATCGTCTTGCCGTCGACTGTGATCTCGCCAACGGTAAAGCCTTTGTCCGCCGGCACCTCGTAAACCGCGCGCAGCGCCTTTTCGGGGGTGCCGCGAACCACGCGTCCGAATAATCGCTCGCCGGCGAGCCGTCCGGGGTCTTCCAGCCAGCGGTTGACAATCCGGCGATGCATAGTCCGACCGGATTGGCGAGCGTGATGTCCGCCTTAGCGCGCGCGAGCGCGTTGACCTCGGCTCCAATATGCGGGTCACTGTTGCGCTCGGGCTGGCCATCTGGCCGCAGGCGATCAGCTCCTGCTCGGCTTCGAGCGCCCGGCCATTGACGATGCGGACGATAGTCGCCGACGCCGCCAATTCGATTTCGGCGCTGAGCGTGTTGTTGGCCTGGATCAGGTGCATTGCGCCATTCGTCGTCGAGTTGTTCCAGCGGTTGCGCGGGTCGTAAGTCCCGTTTGGAAACAGGTGCTCTGGCAGCACCTCCGGACTGATGTGCAAAGCACTATGGCGAGGCGCGCCTCAGTGAAGAACGCTGCTTGCGCCAAGGGCGATGCGCGGCATTGCCATTACCCGTAAGAATTTCGTGTTCCTCGGATCCGACGCCGGCGGCGAGCGCGCCGCAATCCTCTACACCGTGTTGGAAAGCGCCAAACTCAACGGCCTCGACCCGCAAGCCTGGTTCAGTAACGTGATCGATCGCATGGCCAGCGGTCACCCGATCAATCGGCTCAGCGAACTGCTGCCGTGGAACCTCGCAGCCCAAAATCGCCACCCTCGCCGCCTGAGCGGCCACGCACTGACGCTTACAGCGCGAAATGCGGCGCTCACGGCAAAACCCGTTGACATCTGTGACTGCTCTTGATTGTGCATCCATCTTACTCTCCATCGAGAGGCATCGATGGACGCTTACCTAAGTCGTGCATTTTGTGCAAAAATCCCACTTTATTGGCCGGATTTCCGCACAGTTAATCGCTTGTTCAGAATGCTTGTGGGCTCACCAATTCTTGGATAAACAATTGCCCTTTAAAAACGAGGTCCAAGGACGAAGTGCAGTGTTTACGGACCCACTTTGGCTGCCCGTCCGACCGCGCCGATAAACCCATGCAAGCTCTGGGGGTGGAGCGGGGGCGGGTGATATCCGTTACACTGCAAGACACCATCCGTTACAAGTTCACAATACACAACTTCGTCTGCCTAGTAGAGGTCGAACGATAAAACATCGTCTGAGGATAATACTTCAGAATTCCCGAAACGTCTCTCTTTGAGAGTCAGATAATCTTTTCTTGTCAGGTTGGAGGGCATCAGCGTAGTCATTTTCATATGCTTCTGCTTAAACTCAGCCTCGTAAAACAGACGCCTAATACGCTTAGCACTCTAAAATACTCTAATACCGTCCTTTGATAATACTCTTGGAGCCAACAACCTGCACACTTTTATTTATTGGGCGAAGGTTTGAATAATGAGCCATAGAGTGAGGAGCTGACTGTCGTACCAATTTTCGGGCGCCCAGGTTTACCGAGGTCGTTTGGTTCAGGGGCGGCGGTTGACCACTGCCTTAACACGCTCGATGCCAAGCAATGCCATAAATTTTTCAAGCTGCCCCCGAACATTAGCGTACTCTTTGTTCGTTAGGGGTTTTGTTGATTTTTTGTCCAGCATCCCTGTCCTCGGCTTGTAGCCGCCGTCCCACGCCCCAGGGTAGCAGGGAGATCTGAGTTGTAACATTAGCAGGTCTTTTCGGTCTGGAACTGAGCGGCGGCGATCATGTTCCTCTTTTGCCCTCACAATGCAGCTGCATTGTGAGGCTCTCGTGCCCGGCAGACCCGCCTTGACCACCAAAACCTGAAAACCTGCTGGACGCCGTACTCGTTCTCGGGGCAACCAGTCCTCCGCTCGCGTAAATTTACTGACGAAGGTTTTGCCGCGCATTTGGCACGGTCGGCTTTAGGTGACACGAGGATGACCGCATTCCGGCGCACGCACGCATCGGCAATCCACGGCGCCAAAAACGCTCAGCACCCCCTCTTCTCGCCAAATCTTTGCTAGCATTTTTGGCCTGAGTAGCGGCTTTTCGGCCGAGGCAGCCCCAGGTTTTCCCGCAAACTCGGGCCCTCGTATTCTTCGCGGAACAGCCCACGGTTCTGCAATTCCGGAATGACCAAGTTGACGAAATCGGAAAGCCCACCAGGCAGGTATGGCGGGTGCACGAGAAAGCCATCAACGCCGTAATTGCGGAACCATTTCTCCATATCGTCGGCAACTTCGGTCGGCGACCCGATCAGCGTCCGCTGCCCGCGCGCGCCGGCGAACCGTTGGTAAATCTGGCGGATCGTCAAGCCTTCTTCCTTGGACCAGCGAACGATGTTGCGCATCGAGGTCTGACCGGCGAGTGCTGCAACGTGATCCGGGATTTCAGGTAACGGGCCGTCGAGGTCGTATTCGGACAGATCCATGTTGTCGAGTTGGTTCGACAACAGTTCGAGCCCGACATCCGGGTGGATCTTCGAGTTCAAAAATTCATGCTTTTCGTGCGCCTCCTTTGCCGTGCGGCCGACAATGGCGTTGAGCCCTGGCATTATCTGTAACGTCTCGGGCTTGCGCCCGTATTTGCTCATGCGGCTTTTGAGGTCGCGGTAAAACTCTTGTGCGCCGGCGAGCGTGTGCTGTGGAGTGAACACGCCTTCGGCAAAGCGCGCCGCCGACTCACGGCCGGCCTCGGACGAGCCCGCCTGAAACAATACCGGATGACCTTGTGGCGATCGGGCGACGTTTAGCGGCCCGCGGACTGAGAAGTGCTCGCCCTTGTGGTTGAGCTCATGAAGCCTCGTTGGGTCGAAGTAAACCGCCGTCGCGCGGTCACGTACAAACGCGTCGTCGTCCCAGCTGTCCCATAACCCTTTGACGACCTCGACGAATTCGTTGGCGCGCTCATAGCGTTCACCATGCTCGTAATGGCGCTCGCGTCCAAAATTATGGGCTTCGTTGACCGCTGACGAGGTTACGACATTCCAGCCGGCGCGGCCATTGCTGATATGGTCAAGCGAGGCAAATTTGCGGGCGATATGATAGGGCTCATTATAGCTGGTGGTTGCAGTCGCGACGAGCCCGATATGCGTCGTCACGGCGGCGAGCGCCGGCAGCAGGGTCATCGGATCGAAATAGGCCATGTATTGCGGCCAGCGCTTAAGTGCGCTGAGCTTGCCGTCACGCACCGCAACCGCATCCGCCACGAACATCAGGTCGAACTTACCGCGCTCGGCGATTTGCGTGATCTCGGCGTAGTGTTGAAAATTGGTGCCGGCATCGATCTGCGCATCGGGATGCAGCCAAGCAGCGACATGGTTGCCGGTTGGGTGAAAAAACGCCCCGAGATGCAGTTTTTCGCCGCGGCGGTCGTTATCCATGATCTCCTCCAGCGATGTTACGGCGGCCGGTGCAAAGCCGAGACCATAAATTAATCGCTTCTGACGCGGCAAAGAGACCGACGGCGCGTCGCGCAAAATCAAGCGGGTCCGAGAGGTCGAACGTGTTGTGGACGGCGTTCAGGTGGTTGAAATGCGGCGCCGGCGCGAACTGCACAAAGGTCAAGCAATGCCTTGATAAATCGGAATTCAGCAAATCGCTGGTAAGGGCGAGCTGTTTACGGCGATCCTAGCCCTGCCAGTTGTCGTTCAACGTATAGAACTTCTCGAGGTAAAGAACTTCTCTAGCCACCAGCGGGAATCGCCATTGCGCAATGCAGCCGCGATCGGCGTCACGCAGCTTTGCCCGCCGCATAATTCGCGGGCGATGTGCATCATCTGGGGCAGGTTGGTGCAAACATGGACGCGGCCGGCGTAAAGCAATGAGTGATGCGGCGTCTCTAGACCGGCCGGGAGTGCACTGCGCCTGGGTGACCGCGACGACGATCCGCTTGAATGCCGGGTGGTTTGTGACATCGCTGACGCGTTCGCCGTCAATCAAGACTCGCGACTTCGCGTAATCGAGCGCGATACTGCTCTCCGGTTCGGATCATCACCCGCCCTTTCTCTCTCTAAGTCGCCTTGCAATCGACGCTCCCGTAGAGCTGGCACGTCGATTGCCAGTTGGTGCGATCATACCGGGAGAACGGCATGTTGCTTCGTGCGGTGGCGCTTTTCATGGCGCTGATATTCGTTTCCCTGACAGCGCCGGTATCGCGAGCGCAGGGCCTGCCGCTGATGGATAGCGGCAAGCTTATCTGGGGAAGTGCGGCCACCTTTCCGCCCTTCGAGTCGATGGACGACGGCAAACCGGTGGGCTTTGACGTCGATATGGTCGATGCGATCACCACCAGGATGAAGGTGCAATCGGCGCCGAGCCTGATGGATTTCAAAGGCCTCATTCCAGCACTGCTCGGCGGCCGCATCGATGCGATTGTCAGCGGCATGTACATCAATCCCGAGCGCTCGCAGGTCGTCGATTTCATCCCTTACTTGAAGGTCGGCAATCAGATGTTGGTGCAAAAAGGCAACCCGCAGCATCTAACGGGTACGCAGCAACTTTGCGGTCATCGCCTCGCCGCTCCAGTCGGAACCGTTTATGAAAAAGCCGCCCAGCAACTCGCCGCCGACTGCCAGAAGGATGGAAAACCGGCGCTGAGCATCCTTAGCCTGACCTCGACGGCCGCCGGCGCATTGGCTCTGAAGGAGGGGAGGTGCGACGCAATCATCGCATCGACCCCGACCGCTGTGGCCCTGATCAAAGCGACGCCAGATGCGTTCGATGCCGCCGGCGAACCCTTCGACAACAACACCCTGCTCGGTATTGGTTTGCCCAAGGATAAGCCGGCGCTGAGGTCGGCAATCGACGCCGCCTTCAAGGCAATCGTCGCAGACGGGACCTATTCCAAGCTGATCAAGAAATACGGCTTGCCAGCCACCAGCTCCCTGTTTTGATCGAAAGCCGCGACAGACAGGGAGCGCCGGAATGTCGATTTTCTCGCCCCAGCTGATGCTCAGTTATTTGTTCAGCTATAACTTCGCGCAAGCGGCGCTTATGACGGTGTGGATCAGCCTCGCCTCGCTGCTGGTCGGCATCGTGATCGGCTTAATACTGGCGGCAGGTCAGGAGGTGTCTTCGCGCATCGTGCGCGGCGCTATCACGATGTATCTGTGGCTGTTCCGCGGCACTCCGGTGTTATTGCAGCTCGTCTTCGCATTCAATGTATTGCCGGTCTTCCATATCGTGTTGCCGGCGTCTGCCTGCGCAGTATTGGCGCTCGGCCTCAATGAGGGCGCCTACATGACTGAGATTATGCGTTCGGGCATTCGTGCGGTCGGTCCGGGGCAGCGCATGGCAGCCCGCGCGCTCGGTTTCGAGGATCGGCAGGTGATGCTGTGGGTCGTGTTGCCGCAAGCGCTGCGCATCGTAATCCCACCGATCGGCAATCAGTTCAATGGTATGTTGAAATTATCGGCGCTGGTGTCGGTGATCGGTGTGCCCGAATTACTGCTGGTGGCCGATCAGACGGCGTCGATGAACTTCCGCTTTCTCGAGACACTGACGACAGCGGGCATCTACTACCTCGCGATGACAACCGTTTTGATGGTCATCCAGGTCTTTGTCGAACGAGCGTGCCAACGACGCCGCGGCCAAAGCCCGAGCGCCGCACGGCTAAAGCTGCTATCGCCGTCCAATCTCGGGCTGGTGCGGTGACCTTCACGGCGCCGCCATTGCTCGAAGCCATCGCGATATGGAAGAGCTACGATGAAGTCGATGTGTTGAAAGGCGTGGACCTCAAGGTCCATCAGGGCGAATGTCTGGTAATGGTTGGGCCATCGGGATCGGGCAAATCGACCCTGCTCAAATGCCTGAACCTGTTGGAGCCAATCTCATCGGGCAATATCCGATTCCAGGCCAGAGATATCGTCGGGTTACGCCGCAGGGAAGCAGCGCTCGTGCGCCGGCGTATTGGCATGGTGTTCCAGAGCTTTGAGCTGTTTCGGCATCTCTCCGCCGAAGCAAACATAGCGCTCGCGCGGGTCAAGGTGCTCAAAGATGAACCAGCTCAGGCGCGTGAATTGGCCCGCCACTTGCTGCGCAAGGTGCATTTACCGGACAAGGCGGAGATGTATCCGGACGAGCTGTCAGGCGGGCAGCAGCAACGGGTGGCGATTGCTCGCGCGCTGGCAATGCAGCCGGCGCTGATGCTTTACGACGAGCCGACCAGCGCCCTTGACCCGGAAACGGTTGGCGAGGTGCTGGACGTCATGCAAGAGCTGGCCGATGACGGTATGACTAGCATCGTCGTCACCCACGAGATGAACTTTGCTCGCCGTGCGGCGGATCGGGTGATCTTCCTCGAAGGCGGCAAGATTGCGCACAGCGGTGCTACTGGCGAATTTTTCTCCGACCGCGTGCCGGAGCGGGTGGCCCGCTTTCTTGGCCGCATTAGCGTCTAGCCGGTTGTTTTATGCCAAAGCGCATGCACCTCGCCTTCGACCTCTCCTACATTCACATGGAGGGGCGCTGGCGCATGCCGGGTTCCTGGCCGCGATACACATACCCCGATGTGCGCGCATTCGAAGAAATCGCGCGGATCGCCGAGCGCGGCCTGCTCGACATGCTATTCTCCGGCGACGGCACCGGCGTCCCGAGCACCTGGCAGAAAAGCCGTGATGCAGCAATACGCTGGGGCATCTCGTGGCCGCGCCAGGACTTGGCGCCCATGGCAGTGGCGATGTCGCGGGTGACCCAGTTTCTGGGCTTTGGCGTCACCTATTCGACGACATTCATGCATCCCTATTATATGGCGCGCCTGTTCAACTCGCTCGATCACGTCACTGGCGGGCGCATTGCATTCAATGTCATTAGCTCGACGCGACGTTCCGATTACGCGAATTACGGCTATGACGAGATCATCGATCACGACGAGCGCTACGACCGGATGGAGGAATTCATCGACGTCTGCCGAGAGTTGTGGAATTCCGTCGAGCCGGACGCGATGATCTGGGATGACGGGACCGGCGAAGTCGGCGATCCGGCGAAAGTGCATGATGTCGATCACCGCGGAAGGTTCTTTAAGGTCACTGGGCCGCTCAACACGCCGCCTTCGCCGCAGGGACGGCCGGTATTGTTGCAAGCGGGAAACTCACCGCGCGGCGTGCGCGCCTCGGCCTATGTCGCCGATATGGTGTTCGGTGCCGACATGCCGCTCGAATTGCAGGTCAGGCAGCGCAAAATGCTCGACGACGCGCTAATTGCGATGGGCCGCGACCCGCAGAGCCTCGGTATCATCTGGCAGCAGCCTTGCGTCGTTGCCGAGACAGAGCGCGAGGCCGTGGCGCGCCGCGAGATGCTGTTGAATGCGATCCCCGAGGAGGGCGTCGGTGTTTATCTATCGCATAACGCCGGCTATGATTTCTCGACATTACCAGAGCGTTTCACACTCGGCGAATTGCACCGCGAGATCATCGCCAGCCAAGCCTCGCCGGGTGGCTTTGTCCGCGAGTTGGTCACGCAGCTCGGGGCGGAGACCGAGATTACCCGCAAGGAATTCTTCGATTACGGACGCGGCTTTGCGACCAGCTATACGAGAACGATTGCCGGCACCGCAGGCCAGGTCGCAGAACATCTCGAACGCGTGTTCGAGGCGACCGGCAGCCATGGCGGGTTCATGTTGGGACACGTCGTGTCGATGCCGGGTGACCTTGCCGCGATCGCTGATCTGCTGGTGCCGGAATTACAGCGACGCGGCCGGTTCCGCACCCGATACAGGGGGACTACGCTGCGCGAAAACCTGTTTGATGACGATTAGGCTTTGCTCACGACAATAAGGGGAGGACGCCTGAGATGACGGGTGCATTCGGCGTCGGGAAGGGCGAAGCGCCGACGCAATTCCCACACGATCGGGGAGGGTCTGCGGATCAGTATAATCGGCGGTCTGTGGAGTAGCCGACCGTGCAAATCGACGCGCTGTTCAAACCGAAATCGATCGCCGTCGTCGGTGCATCGGACAAACCGACGCCCGGCCGGCGTATTATCACCTCGCTTGATCGTCTAGGCTTTGCCGGGCGCATCTATCCGGTCAATCCGAACTACGCGGCGGTGCTGAACCGGCCCTGTTATGCAAGCCTCGCCGCTCTTCCCGAGGCGCCGGATGTCGCGGTGTTTTGTCTTGGTCACGAGCGGGTTGTCGACGCCTTTATCGCCGGGGCAAAGCGCGGCATGAAGGCTGCTGTCATTTACGACGGCGGGTTTGCCGAACACAGCGAGGCCGGGCGCCAGCGGCAGGCGCAGATCACTGAGATTTGCCGAGATCACGACATCGCCCTCTGCGGCCCCAACTGCATGGGCATCCTGAGCCCGCATCAGAGGAGCACGACCTATCTTCAGGAGCTGCGCGACCCGACCGGCCTCGCCGGCAATGTCGGCATCATTTCGCATAGTGGCGGGCTGTGCGTCAGCCTGCTTGCCGATACGAGGCGCTTCGGGTTCAGTCACGTTATCTCTCCTGGCAATGAAGCGGCCGTGACCGTGGCGGAGTTTCTCGAATACCTCGTTGCCGACCCGGACACGAAAATCATCGGCGGTTTCATTGAGACAATCCGGCATAAGGATCGCTTTGCGGCCGCGCTCGACCGCGCCCATCGGCTGGGCAAACCCGTTGTGCTGATCCGGGTCGGCAGGAGCGAACGTGCGAGGGGAGCGATCGTGTCTCACACCGGTGGACCGGCGGAAGATCCGGAAGTAACCGCCGAATTGTTCCGGGCGCATCATGTCATCGAGGTGGAGGACCTGGTCGAACTGACCGAGACGCTGGCCGCGCTCCAAGCGGCGAAACCCTCGGCAGGGCGACGCATTGCGGTGATAACCTCGTCGGGCGGCTTGGCCGAATTGATCCTCGACATTGCGGCCGCCCGTGATCTGGTGCTGCCTCCATTATCGCGCTGCGCAAAAAGCGCAGATCACGGACGGTATTGGCTTTATCACTGGCGACGGCAATCCGTGCGACGCCTGGGGCAGCGGCGCCTTCGTCGCGAACCTGCCAAAGGCGCTGGCACTGTTCAATGAGAGCCAAGACCATGATGCGATCGTCCTGTTGCGCGACAATTTAGACGAACAACCGTTCGATCAGCCTGAAACCGCGCGGAGCTACATTGAGATGTTTGCGCGCGCCGCCCAACAGAGCCGGAAGCCGCATTACCTGCTTACCACGCGGCCGGGCATTATGGATCGTGGGCTGGTCGCGTATTTGCGCGAGCACGGGGTCGGGGTCGTTGGCGGCCTGGGCGAAGGGCTAAGCGCAATCGACCGGCTTTCCGTCGGCGCCAATTAGGGAGGACGCAAATGGCGGACGAGATCGTCCTTTACGAAGTCGATGAAAAAGTCGGTATCATCACGCTCAATCGGCCGGACAAGCTGAATGCGATCAGCGGCGAGCTGCAATCTGCGCTGACCGACGCCTTCACCAAAGCCGAGGCGGATCCGGCGACCAGTATTGTGCTATTGCGCGCCAATGGGCGCAGCTTCTGCGCCGGCTACGATATCGGCGCCAAAGAACCCGGCGCCGACGACTGGCGGACCGACCCGACCAAGGCGCATGCACATCTCCATCCGCAGCTCGAATTCGAGATGACGCCATGGCTGATGCGCAAGCCGGTCATTGCCTCGGTGCAGGGCCATGTGCTCGGCGGCGGGTGCGAGCTCGTCATGCTTTGCGACCTGACGATCGCCGCCGACAACGCGACCTTTGGAGAGCCGGAGGTGCGGTTTTCTTCGGTCGGGCCGGCGATTGTGATGCCGCTGATCATCGGTTACAAAAGGGCGCGGGAACTTTTGTATTTTGGTGATCAGATCGACGCGCGAACCGCGCTCGACTTCGGCATGATCAACCGCGTGGTGCCGCTCGCCGAGCTGCCTAGCGCCAGCCTCAACTACGCCAAACGCCTATCGCTGGTCTCGCCGGAAGCGCTCTATGCGACAAAGCGAGCGGTCAACCGGGTCGGTGATGCGGCGGGTTTTCGCACGGCGCTTTATGCCGGGCTTGACGTCGTTGGTCCGCTTTATGCGACGACGACCGAGGTCGGCGCGCGATTCCGTGAAATTGCCGCCACCGAGGGTGTCCCAGCCGCGGTACGCTGGCGCTCGGCCCAATTCAAGGAATAATTGCTCGAGTGTTGGCGGGCATCTTTACCTGCTATTCGCTGGGCCAGCCGCCGTCGCCTCCCCGCTGCAAGACGCCAGGCAGAGTGAGGGAGGCCGACCGCATTGCCGCTGTGCGGGCGCGGTTCAAATGCGCTAGTTGCTACGCGTCCAGCGTGTTCTCCCGCTCCCATTCGGTGAGATGGCGCATGTAATCGCCCCATTGGGCCAGCCGCAATTTGACATACGAGTTGACAAAACCCGTACCGAGCGACTCGCGTAATATCGTCGATACCTCAAAGGCCCGTAATGAATCGAGAAGGTTGAGGGGCAATCGCGGAACCCCGGCGGGTGCAGCGCCAGGCTCGTACATGTTAATGTCGAGCCGTTTGCCGGGATCGAGGCGGCGGGCGACCCCATCGAGGCCACCAGCCAGGATGCCGGCCTGCAGCAAATAGGGATTCGCAGCACCGTCCATCAGCCGCAATTCAAAGCGGCCGGGTTCTGGGATACGCACCATGTGCGTGCGGTTGTTCGCACCGTAACTGATCGCGTTTGGCGACCAGGTAGCCCCGGAGGTAGTCGGCGCCGCGTTGATCCGCTTAAAACTGTTGACGGTCGGTGTGAACAACGCGGTCAGCGCCTCGGCGTGGGCGAGGATGCCGCCAAGAAAATGATAGGCGAGAGGGGAGAGGCCGAGCTCACCTAGCTGATCCAGGAACAGATTGGTCCTGCCCTCGGGATCCCACAAGGATATGTGAGCGTGGCAGCCATTGCCGGTCAGATGCATAAATGGCTTTGGCATAAAGGTGGCGCGCAGCCCGTGTTGCCGGGCTAGCTCCTTGACCATAAACTTAAAGAACACGTGACGATCGGCGGTAACCAGCGCGTCATCATACGTCCAGTTCATCTCGAACTGGCCGTTTGCATCCTCGTGATCACTTTGATACGGCCCCCAGCCGAGCCCCAGCATGGCGTCGCTGATCGCACGAATGAGCTCGTAATGCCGCAGTAACGCCGTTTGGTCGTAGCACGGTTTCGCCTGTCGGTCGCCATCGTCGCCGACCGCCCTTCCGTCTGGCCGCAGTACAAAAAACTCGGCCTCAACGCCCGATTTGAGCCGATAGCCTGCCGCCTCGGCTGCTGCGATCTGGCGCTTCAAGACATGGCGCGGCGCATGCTCGACCGGCTTGCCGCGCATGTGAAGATCGGCGGCGAGCCATCCAACCTCACGGTTCCAGGGAAGCTGGATCAAGCTCTCCGTGTCAGGTATTGCGAACATGTCCGGGTCGGCCGGCGTGAGGTCGAGATGGGTCGCAAAACCGGCAAAAGCGGCGCCGTCGCGCTGCATCTGCTCGATCGCTGCGGCCGGCACCAGCTTTGCGCGCAATACGCCGAAGAGATCGACAAAGCTGATCAGGAAATACCGGATGCCAGTGTCTGCCGCCAGCTTCGCCAGGTCGTGCGACATCAAGGTTCCCCTTTTGCGGCGTTTACTCCGGAGAATTTTTTTGGTGTTCAATACCTCGTCTGGCCCGGTATCCAGTCGGTGCCGGCGAGTGGAATACCCGCCATCGCGGCGGCTTCGACGGTTAATGCAGCGAGATCTTCCGGTTCGAGATTGTGGAGATGCGACTTGCCACAGGCCCGCGCCAAGGTCTGCGCCTCCATCGTCAGCACGGTCAGGTAATTACGGATCCGTCGCGCACCCTCCTCGATGTCAAGCCGGCTTTCGAGCGACGGGTCTTGCGTCGCGATCCCGACCGGACATCGCCCGGTATGGCAATGGTGGCAGGCGCCCGGCTCGGTGCCGAGCGCCCGATAATCCTCGACATGGATTGCCTGGTTGCAGCCCAGTGCGATCAAGGCGGCGGTACCGATCGAGACCGCATCGGCGCCCATCGCCAATGCCTTGGCAACATCGGCGCCGCTGCGGATACCGCCGGAGATGATCAGCTGTACCTTGCGATGTTGGCCGAGCTCCTGCAGCGCCTCGACGGCTTGCCGCAGGGCCGGCAAAGTCGGAATACCGGCATGCTCGATAAAGACATCCTGGGTGGCGCCGGTTCCGCCCTGCATGCCGTCGAGCACGACGACATCGGCCCCGGCCTTGACCGCGAGCTGGACATCAAACCGCGGCCGCGCCGAGCCGATTTTGACAAAGACCGGCTTTTCCCAGTCGGTCAGCTCGCGCAACTCCTGGATCTTGATCGCCAGATCGTCGGGTCCGGTCCAATCGGGGTGGCGGCAGGCGCTGCGCTGATCGATGCCCGGCGGCAAGGCCCGCATGTCAGCCACCCGCTGGGTGATCTTCTGGCCCAGCAACATGCCGCCGCCGCCCGGTTTCGCCCCCTGACCGACAACGATTTCAACAGCCTCGCACGCGCGCAAATGATCAGGGTCAAGGCCATAGCGCGATGGCAACACCTGATACACTAGGATTGCTGATTCGCTGCGTTCTTCCTCGCTCATGCCGCCATCGCCGGTCGTCGTGCTGGTGCCGACCGCGCTAGCGCCGCGAGCCAGTGCGCGTTTGGCATTAGCGCCGATCGCACCAAAGCTCATCCCCGCAATCGTTATTGGGATCTTCAGCTCGATCGGCTTCTGGGCAAACCGCGTGCCGAGCGTCACATCGGTGGCACAGCGCTCGCGATAGCCTTCGAGCGGGTAGCGTGACATCGAGGCGCCGAGCAAGACGAGGTCGTCAAAGCTGGGCAATGGCCGCAAGCTTCCGAAGCCTCGGATTTGGTAGAGGCCTTCCTTGGCGGCGCGTTCGATTTCAGCCATGATCTCGGGCGAAAAGGTGGCTGAGCGGCGCAGCGGAGGTCCGGTCATCATCAATATTCGGTGGCGTGGTCGATGTGGAAATTGTAGAGGCGCCGCGCCGAGCCATAATGCCGGAAACGGGCCGCATCCGCCATAACGCCAGCGCGCTCCAGTAATCGGGCGACGCGCTCCGTGTCGTCCCGGGTCATTTCCTTTTCGATGCAATCGGCGCCCAGGCTGGCGACGCTACCGGCGACAAAGATCTCGGCTTCATACAGCGAGTCGCCGAGATCGTGACCGGCCTCCCCGCAAACCACCAACGCGCCGGCCTGGCCCATGAAAGCGCTCATGTGGCCTACCGAACCGCCGACGACGATGCTGACCCCCTTCATCGAGATGCCGCAGCGCGCGCCCGCATTGCCTTCGATGACGACCAGTCCGCCACGACCCGATGCGGCAGCCGATTGCGATGCGTTGCCGCGCACCCGAACAAGTCCGCTCATGATGTTCTCAGCAAGCCCGGTT
This sequence comes from uncultured Alphaproteobacteria bacterium, assembly GCA_963735445.1. GTDB lineage: Bacteria > Pseudomonadota > Alphaproteobacteria > ATCC43930 > CGMCC-115725 > AP-15. Next base: position 70,820 of record CAVTLC010000022.1, on the reverse strand, counting down.
CCGGCATGGCCATCTACCACTACTGTGGCCGCCGCGTTCATTCCGGCGCAGTAATAGCCGACATGCCCCTTAACCTCGACCTGCACCGGCTGGGTCACGCCCACCGCAATCGCGTGGGCACCGTTGGGGTTTACTATTCGCCAATAAAGCTCATTGGTGTTCGGAGTGAGCCGGTGCAGCCCCTCATTTAGCGCGCGGACCGAGCTCTGTGCCAGATCGATCTCAATCACTGGCGCTGCCAGCAATAGACGGTTGCAGGCTGTGGCTCCCAGATATTGGCGTTGCGGGCGTTGGGTAAGGTCGCAATCGCGCGGTACTCGGTCGCCATTGCGACCCAGTCCTCGGTTTCGGCGAGGACCGCGGGCTTGCAGGCGATCGGGTCGCGCAGAATTGCAAACCCATCCTTGGTCCCGACGGCAAAGGTGTAAAAGCCGTCGAGATCGCTGAGCGCCGCTTCGAGCGCCTGGGTTAGGGTCATTCCCTGGCGCAGACGCCAAGTCAGATAACCCGCGGCGACCTCGGTATCATTGTCGGTCACGAAATGGATGCCTTCGCGGCGCAGCAATTGCCGCACCCGGTTGTGGTTTGACAGCGACCCGTTATGCACGAGGCAAAGATCGAGGCCGGTCGCGAACGGATGGGAGTGTTCGGTCGTCACCGCACTTTCCGTCGCCATCCGCGTGTGGCCGAGGGCGTGCGTGCCGGATCGGCGTTCAAGGCCAAAGCGCTGCGCCACGGCATCCGGTAGACCGATATCCTTAAATACCTCGATGCGCTCGCCAAAGCTGAACATGCCCAACTCTGCGTGTTTATTGGTAAGCCAACCGAAAAACTGCTGCTGATCGCCGCCCAATGTAAAGACTGCGTGACTGCCGTAGTTCCGTGTTGGCTCGGCAATCGCAAATGCGCTGCGCAGCTCGGTCTCCAACAGAGACCAATCGTATCCTTCACTGGGCGCGTGCAGGGTCGCCTTGAATGCGCCATCGGATGCCGCATCGCCATACAGGGCAAAGCCGGTGCTATCGGGGCCACGCTGGGCCATTTGCCCCAACATGCCGGCCAAGAACGGCCCAAGACTTGGCCTTGCCTCACCGCGCTTGAAGAACAACCCGACGATGCCGCACATCAACGCACTCCCGATAGCCCAAGAGCAAACTATGCTTCGGGTCCGTGTCTCGCAATGGTGTCAAAGCCATTACCAGGTTGCGGCCTTCCGCACCCCTGTCGATCAATACTCGCCGATAAACCGTCCGATTGCTCAGCCATCCTCAGAGCGCTGGGGTCGACCTAGATTAGGGGTGAATGTTTAGCGCGAGGCGAGGTGCCGGGCGCCGACAGGCCTGGCATGGAAATTGCCGCGGAATAACCAATAAATCCAGGGATCAGAGGGCTTCCGATGCGCGAAATGTTGCAACCGCGGATCACTCGCCGCAGCGCGCTAAAGATGGCCGGGGCGCCGTGCATTTGCAGCACGCTGCCCGCACAAACTCGGACCTATCTGCGATGAGGTGCGGCCTCCGTTGAAAGCCCTGAGCGCGTCGCATACCATCGCTTGCCATCTCGATGCGATGCCCGATCCAGCGATACTGCCCACCATGGTGGCTCCGCACAGCAGTCCGGTCTGGCGGGATCCCGCTCTAAGATACGGCCGAGGCACGATCCGGATGCCGCTCTAAGCTGCGGCCGTCATGCCAATGCGGAACGCGAAGATCGGCGCCAGTGTGATTGCTTCACACTGGCTGGTTGGCGTGCCTTGCGCGGCTCGATAATCCGGGACCGCAAATACATACCGGTAGGAACGCCGATGATCCGCAACGGGACGAGAATACCGCGCTTCGATCCGCGATGGCCGCCAGGTTTGGGTCAACGGACTGGGTGTTCACCGGCGTCAAGCCGGCGCGCAGTAGGGGATAAGTCAGAATTCGAGCAAATTGTCCCGGAACTGAGGGTGGCTATAGGCCTTGCGCGATAAACCGCGGCGCTGCAGTGCAGGGACGAGGCCGTCCTCGATCTCGGCCAGCGTGCGGCGGCTGAGATTTGGCAGTGAAAATAAATATCCGTCGCCGCCGACTTCTTCCATAACCTCGCCCATGCGCGCGGCGACCGTATCGGGGGTCCCGACGAGTTCAACCGAAAGCGCAGTGGCGCCGTAATCTGCCATGACCTCGCGCAAGCGTGCGATTGCCGGCCATCTGCATAAACTGATCGAGGTTCAGCTGATGACCATTGGTGCTCAGCTCGACGCCAGATAGTGGTTGATCGAGATCGAAGACCGAAAAATCGATGTTGGTCAGCTTGCCAAAAAATGCGAGGCGCTGCTCGATTTGCTCGGCCGCGCGGGCAGCCCGCATCCGCTTGTGCTCTTGCGCCTCAACGTCGGTCTCGCCGAGGATCGGCGCCACCAAAAATAGCACTTTGCAGCCATCGGGGTCGCGCCCATGCGCTGTCATGCGGGCGCGTACATCGTCGCGGTAGGACTTCATCGCACCCACACCCTTGGGGTGGGCCACAATCGTGTCGGCGTGGCGGGCGGCAAACTCGCGTCCGCGTGGGGAACCGCCCGCCTGGGCAATGACCGGCCGCTCTTGCACGCAAGGTCCGGAATTGAGCGGACCGCGAGTGTTGTACCAGCGTCCCTCGAAATTAGCGGCATGGACCTTCGTGTGGTCGATCAGAACGCCGCTCTCCGCATCGGCGATGATCGCCCCGGGCTGCCACGTGCCCCACAACCGGTCAACGACATCCATGTACTCGTCGGCCATGTCGTAGCGCAGATCGTGCTCGGGCATGCCGGGCATGCCGAAATTCATCGCCGCGTAGTCCGAACTCCCGGTCACGACGTTCCATCCAGCCCGCCCTGCCGACACCTGATCGAGCGTCGCCATCAGCCGGGCGAGCAGATAGGGCGGGTAGGCGTAGGTTCCGAATGTCGGAACGATGCCGATCCGCGAGGTCGCGGTCACCATTAAGCTCGCAACCACCGACGGGTCCTGGCGCGGCACAGCGATGCCGTGCTTCAGGTAGATCTCGGTCGACCCGGCCCAGCTCTCCCCGACATAGGATGAATCTTCGAGCAGCACATAATCGAAGCAGGCCCGCTCGAGTGCGCGCGCCACATCGATAAATAGCTCGGGAAACATCCATGTCGAGCCGATGTGACCGGTCCACGGCTCACCCCAAGCCTGAGCGCTCGACCCCTGCAGAAACCATCCGAGATGAAATGGCTTGCCCGACATCCGTATTCCCCATCACCCCGGCCGGTGATTCCGGCTATGAACTCATTGCGTGACGCAACCGCGCTGTCTCGACCTCGTCAAGTAAACCGGCAGAATTTATCGCAACGCCGTAGTCACGCCGCGCTACATCGATTGTGATAAACTCATCCGCTACATCATCGCAGACCAGCTTCGGATCACGTCGCCGCGGATCACCATAGCCGCCGCCCGCCGGCCCGATGCAGGCGAAGCGCTCGCCGGCCATTACCCGCATATGCGGCACTTTTGACGGCAGTGACTCGCAATCGCCATTGCGGCGAACGAGATGCAACTCGGCCGTTTGACCGATGGCGCCACCGGCAAATGCCCAGGGCTCGAATTCATGCCCCTCGCCCTCAACCGAAGCGCCACCGTCGCTAAGGTATTCAAACTCGCGCACCGAGCCGAGGCCGCCACGCCATTCTCCGGCGCCCCAATCAGATACATCGCGGCCTCACACGCCGCGCCCAGCGTCGGAGCCGAAACGGGCGCGTCGGCGTCGAACCACGATGACCCCTAACAGGCAGAGACCGATAACGATGAGCGACAGCGCCGTCGTCATCGTGCCGAGCGCATATATAACCGGCGTCGTCGCATTGGTCTGCATCGCCTCCAATTCGAGCGGGAGGGTGTTGGAGGCGCCGACCGATTGCGAAGTCCGGGCGATCTCGTCGTAGGACAGCGTGAAGCCGAACAGCGCGACGCCGACGAGGCTCGGCAGAATGATCGGCACAATGACGTGGCGCACCGTCTGCCATCCGCTGGCGCCGAGATCGCGTGCCGCCTCCTCGTAGGCCGGGTTGAAGCGGTTGAACACCGCGAACATGATCAAGAGCCCGAACGGCAGGGTCCAGGTCAGATGCGCACCCAACGCCGAGCTGTACCAGGCCCGCGGAATCCCGAGCATCTCGAACAACGAACCAATACCGAGGCTGACGACGATCGACGGCATCACGAGACTGGCGATGACCAAATAAAGAAGGACAGTCGACCCGGCGAACCGCCGGCGATAGGCAAGTCCCGCAAGAAACGAGAACAGTACAGTGCAGACCATCACGATCAGCCCGAGCTTGATCGACCGCTCGAAGGAGCCCCAGATGTCGCCGATTGGCTGCGGCTCGAATAGCTGGGCGAACCAGTGCAACGAGGCCCCGTTCATCGGGAAAACGAGCCCGCCTTCCGGCCCCTGAAACGACAACAGCACGATTGCTGCGATCGGGCCGTAAAGGAACAGCACGAAAACCCCGAAAAGGATCGCGAGCACGTAGAAGATCGGCGGACGGCGGCGCGCCGCAATCGCGGCCACTCTCAGAGCTCCTTGCGAATGTCGATGACCCTCACCAGCAGCGCGATCATCACCACGACTGCGACCAGCAGCACCATCGAGTTTGCCGCAGCCGGTGGGAACTGGAGGTAGGAGAGTTGGGTGGCGATCTGCTTGCCGACCGAAGCCACCTGGCCGCCGCCGAGTACATCGACGGTGACAAAATCGCCCATTACCATTGCGATCACAAAGATCGAGCCGATCGCGATCCCCGGTTTCGACAATGGCAGGACGATGTTTGTCATGACCTGCCAAGTGCCGGCCCCGGCATCCACGGCCGCCTCAATCAGAGAGCGGTCGATCCGGATCATCGAATTGAAGATCGGAACGATCATCGTCAGCGTATAAAGGTGCACGTAGCCGAGGATCACAGCGAACTGCGAGTAGAGCAGCCATTCCTGCGGCACGTGAACAATTCCAAGCCCGAGCAGCAGCCGGTTGACCAGCCCATGCCGGCCGAGGAGTGGGATCCACGCGATCATCCGGATCACGATCGAGGTCCAGAAAGGGATCGTGCACAGCAGCAGAAGGACCAGCTGCCAGGTTCGACTCTGCACTAAGAAGGCGAGAAAATAGGCGATTAAAAATCCGAGCGTGACCGTGATCGCCCAAGTGATTGCGCAGAACTCGATCGTGATCAGATAGGTGCGGTAAGTGACCGCCTCGGAGAACACCTCCTGGTAGTTGTCGAGGGTAAAGGCTGGGATCAGCAGCCGGTAGGTCTCGTAGCTGAAGAAACTGACCGCGACGACGAGCGCGATCGGGACCACGAAAAACAGCAGAAACACGACCGAGAGTGGCAGCACCTGAAGATAGGCGGCAGCTCTGGACAGGCGACCCCTGATCGCGTCCGGAGCCGCGGGCCCGGCGGCCCGCGCACGCAATGCTGGGGCGGATAGGGCGTCGGGCGTCGTCACGCGGCGATGAACTCGTTCCATTTGAAGACCATGTAGCGGTCTTCGTCCATTACCGTATTCCACACGGTGACATGACCCATGCGCTCCCAGAACGAGCCGCCGTCGCGCACGGTGCCGGCCTTTTCGATCTTTTCGCCGGTTGGGCTCAAGATTTCGCCCTTGGCCGGCTTCCCCTCCATCCAGTAATCCCACTCGTCGGGGGTCATGTATTTCTTCGCCGTGTCGAGCACGGCGGTGTAGTAGCCTTGACGGTTTAGAAAGGCGCCGGTCCAGCCTGATAAGTACCAATTGATGAATTCATAAGCAGAATCGAGCATCTTGCCGTCGAGGTGAGCGGGGACGCCGAGACCTGCAGCCCAGCCACGGTATCCTTCCTTCAAAGGCTGGTATTTGCAGGCAATGCCCATCTGGCGAACCTTGGTCACGGCCGGCGACCACATCGACTGGATGACCACCTCGCCGGACGCCATCAGGTTGACGCTTTCGTTGAATTCCTTCCAGAAGGCGCGAAATTGGCCGGCTTTTTTGGCGTCGATCATGACTGCAATCGTCTGATCGATCTCGGGCTTGGTCATGTTACCCTTATCGACGTATTTGACGCGGCCCAGCGCCTCACACACCATCGCCGCATCCATGATCCCGATCGACGGAATGTTGAGGATTGCGGATTTGCCTTTGAATTCGGGATTGAGCAAATCGGCCCAGGAGGCGATCGGGCGCTTGATCAGATCGGGCCGGATGCCGAGCGTGTCGGCGTTGTAGACGGTCGGGATGACCGTCATCCATTTGGACGGATCTTTGGCAAAATCCTTAGACTGTTCGGCGGTGAGATAGGCAACCTTAATAGGAGCGATGCCCTCCATCGCGATCTTCTTGCCGCCGGGCAGTTCCCCTTTCGTGAAGATTGGCACGATCTGGTCATAGTATTTGATCTTGGAAGTATCGATGCCGCGCAAATTGCCGGACGGCACGATCTTTTTCAGCATCCAATATTCGGTGTCGAGCAGGTCGAACGAGCTCGGCTGAAGTACTGCGCGCTTGACCACGTCGTCGGAGACGAGCGAGGTGTATTGCACGGTAAAGCCGAGGTCCTGCTTGCACTTGTCAGCCAGCTCCTTGAATTGATTGACCCCGGTACCGGCGATACGCAACGTCACCGGCTCGGCCGCGTGCACGGCGGGTAAGCCGCATAGAGCCCCACTACCGCTCGCCAACCCCGCCATCGATGCGGCGCCGGCGAGAATGCGCCGCCGGGTCAGGTGCTGCCGCTGCTGCATCTTTTGCCCTCCCTCTATTTTCAATTCACGACATGAACGTCGACATCATCCCAGCCGACTGCGACTGCGTCGCCTGCGCCTAAATCGGCCGCGTAGAACGCATCGTCAGGCAGAATCACGGTCAGCTCGTCAATACCGTCCGCCTCTAGGCGGAGCCGGACGAGGCTGCCCTGGTACTCGACGGCTGCAATGCGAGATGGGAGCAATCTGGGTTGGACAGCGCCGTTGCCATTAGACAGTAGCTTTGTGGAGCCGATGCGCATGCGGTCGTTGCGGACCGCTACATCCACGGCGCTGCCCACCGAGAGCCCGGTGTTGGTCGTGGAGATCGGTATTCCGTGTGGGCCGCGCAGCCGCGCCCCTATCCCGTCAACCCCGTCCACAGTACAGCGCAGGATGTTGTGGCCGCCGATAAAGCGCGCGACAAAGGTGGTGGTCGGCCGGTCGAACACTGCGCGCGGCGTATCGGCCTGTTCGATCCGTCCGTCATTCATGACGATGACGAGGTCGGCCAATGCCAAGGCTTCGTCCTGGCTGTGGGTGACATGGATAAAGGTGATCCCAAGTTGGCGCTGGAGACGCATGAGCTCTTCACGCATCCGAACGCGCAAAAATGGGTCGAGAGCCGAAAGCGGCTCGTCGAGCAGCAGAACATGGGGGTGGGTGATCAAGGCGCGGGCGAGTGCGACACGTTGCTGTTGCCCGCCCGAGAGGTGCGCCGGCAGCCTTTCGGCAAGAGCGGCCATCTCGACGAGGCGTAGCATCTCGAGGGCCGAGGCACGACGCTCAGCCCTACGGACGCCCCGCATCTTCAGGCTGAACGCGACATTGTCGATGCAGTTAAGGTGCGGGAACAACGCGTAGTTTTGGAACATCATCGCGGTGCGCCGGCGCGCTGGCGGCAGGTCGGTGACGCGAACCCCGCCGACAGCGATCTCGCCGCTGGTTGGAAATTCGTGGCCGGCGATCATCCGCAAGGTGGTGGTCTTGCCGCACCCCGACGGCCCCAACAGGCAGCAGTAACTCCCACCCGGGATCAACGCGTCGATCGCATCAACTGCAGTCGTGCGCCCGAACACTTTCTTCAGCGCTACCAGTCGAACTTCAGATGACAGCGTCGACAAGACGGTGCCTCCCCGGCCGCGGCGGCCTCACCTCGGCCACGAATTGGCCTGAGCAAGTGGCGTGCCATTCGCGCCGATGCCGACACAGGAGGCGTCGCTCTGGAATCAGCCGACGGGGCGGCGTGCGATGACAGCGATCGGGCCGCCGCCGTCCGGCCCCTGATGCTCCGCACCGCCGGATACGAACAAATCGGTGCGGCCGAGTTTGCCGGCGAGAACACCGCCGACCAACGCCCGCGCATGGCGGCTGGCATGGATGTCGCTATCCTCGTTCATCACATGGCGATTGCCGCGGATTGATCCGCTGCGGGCGGCTTCGGCCTTGGCGAGCACCGCGACGACGCGATCGGCAGCGGTGCGGTCAAGCTGCTCGCTGTTGCCGAGACCGACCGCTTGCAACACGCGACCTAGAGCCGGCAGATCGATCGCGTCGGTCATCACGTCATGCGCAATGATTTTGTCGCCGGCCCACGACGTGCTATTGCCGAGGATGATGACTTCGTTGTGCATCAATTCGATACCGGCCGAGGCGCTGGCCCGTGTCGACCACAAATCGAAATTGCGGCCGATCGCCTGATCACTGAGCGCTGTCCGCTCGATCTCGCCCAAAGCTAGGGCGACGCCAATCGCCGAGGCGCCGCGCGACAGACCCATCGAGGCATAGCCGTCCTCGGTTGCGGTCGCAACGCCGCGCCCCGCTGCTTCAGCAATGCGCTCGCTGGTCAATAGCGGACACTTGACCTGGACCCAGTGAATATCCTCGTCGTCTTCGATCCGGGCGTTCACTATCGCCTCTCGCACTGCCGCAGCGGTCGTCTCGACTTGCGGCGTCCGGCCGATTTCCTCTGGCTTGAATCGACGTGTCTTTGCGGTGCCGATCGCCAGCGACTTGCTCCCGAGCCGTGGCGTGCCGCTGTCGCGCACGGCGAACACGAGACAATGCGGCGCGAGTCCGCCCTCGGTCCCGCCCGACATGACCATCGCGACGCGGTCCGGTACGTCCGCAGCATCAATACCGAGCAGCGGCGCCAATGCCGCCGAAAACGCGTGCATCGCGAGAGCGCGGGTGAAATCATTGACGCAGCCATTGCCTTCGGTTTTGGCGAGGATCGCGACAATCTCGGCGGGCAGCAACTGGCCGTCATCGATCAACTGCAAGACCCCGCCGACATCGGCGGGATGGCGCATTGGCAGGCGATGGACAAGACACTCCATTGGGGCCCTCCGTTACGGCCAAGGAAGGTGAACCAAGCGCTCTTGCAGATGCTCTTGTCATCGCCTTGCGCGGCCTTTTTAGGGGCCGGCAATATCGGAGCGGTCAGAACTCGGTGAGGGTTTCGCGCAAGGTCGGCTTGGTGTAGGCCTCGCGCACCAGTCCGCGGCGCTGCAATGCGGGCACCAGCCCTTCGCAGACCTCATTGATGATGCGCCGGCTGGTGCGCTGGAACGGGGTGCTGATCAGAAATCCATCACCGCCGATCGCCTCAATTGCGGCGCCCATGCGCTCGGCAACCTCATCGGGCGTGCCGATCAGGTCGAGACCGCTGTCGTAGCGCTCCGAAGCGAGCTGACGCAATGTCTTGCCGCTGCCCCATTGGGCGAATTTGTCGAGTGAGCCCTGCTCGCCATTGGTGGTGATGCGGGGCAATGGCTCGTCGAGATCGAACTGCGAAAAATCGATGTCGGTGATCGAGCCGATCGAGGCGAGCGCCGCTTCGACAAAGCTGGAGGCGGTAACCATGCGCCGATATTTGGCGCGCGCCTCGTCGCTGGTTTCGCCCAGGACCGGATAAACCAAATACAGCACCTTGATGTCGTCGGGGTCGCGTCCAAACCTGACGGCATGAGCGCGCACCTCGTCGCGATACTGCTTCATGCCGTCGATCTGATTTGCGGTCGCAATGATCGAGTCGGCATGGCGCGCGGCGAATGCGCGGCCACGCGGCGAGCCGCCGGCCTGGACGAAAGCCGGCCGGCCCTGCGGAGCCCGGACGGTGTTGAGCGGTCCGCGGCATCTGAAAAACTCGCCTTCGAAATTGATCGGATGGACCTTGCGGTGATCGGCGTAGATGCCGCGCTCGCGGTCCATCACGACTGCATCCGGCTCCCAGGTTTCGAACAATCGACAGACCAGTTCGACATACTCGTCGGCCATGGCGTAGCGGATTTCACGCGGCGGCAGTTTCTCCATACCGAAATTCTGTGCCGCGGCATCCTCGCCCGAAGTAACGATGTTCCAGCCGAACCGGCCATTGGCGATGTGGTCGAGGGTCACGGCGAGCCGCGCCAGCATAAATGGTGGGTAGGCCAGCGTCGACATCGTGGCGACGACGCCAAGCCGGCTCGTGGCGGCAGCAATCATCGCGGCGAGCGGCAAGGGGTCGTGCTTGGGCACTTGCAGCACGTGCTTCAAGGTAGCTTCGGAGGTGCCGCGGTAGGCCTCCGACACCATCAAGGTGTCTTCGAGCATGATGTAGTCGAAGCAGGCGCGCTCCATCGCCTGCGCCATCTCGACAAAGAACTTGCCGTCCCACGGTGAGCCGCCATGGTTGAATGGCGCGTTCCAATCGCCCGGTGTGAAATTCGTGAACCAGCCCAGATGAAAGCGCTTTGGCACTCTTACCCTCCTATCCCTCGACATCGGCGGCGAGGGCCACGGGGTTGAAGATGGCGGTTGCGGATATCCAACAGATTTGACGGGCGATAAGCGTCGGCCTGATGCTCATTCGCATGACCTCGCATAAATGCGCGGCAACGACGTACGAACTGTGCCAACCAATCACTTGTGGGAAGGCCCGTTCGGTCGCCGTTAGCGACCGATCGAAGCGTAATTGGGGATCCGGCGGGCCCGACTGGGCGCACGCCTAGCGCGGTGATGCGGGTCTGATGCTCATTCGCATGACCTCACATAAATGCCGGTTGACGCACGAACTGTGCCAACCAATCAGTTGTGGAGGCCCTTTCGGTCGCCGTCGCACTTGAGATCGGCGCCAATAGAGATCACGGCGGTCCGCTTGGCGCACCCTGCGCGGTGATGGGGTTACGCCTGAATTTTCGTTCGAACATTGACTGGCGAAACCTCCCCGCCTCGGCACGACGGCCAGGTCCATCTTTTTGAAGAGGCTGCCTTACGCTGCCCGCCAGTAATCAGGCCTCTTATCGGGAGGCGTTTCGTTAGTTCGGGCCCAATAGCACAACGAACGCGCCGGGGCGACGCCGACCTCGGGTCACCGCAGCAACGGCGACGCGTCGAAACCGGGCTCGGGGGTGAACAGCTCCTGCGGTTGTGCTACGCCGCGCAACGCAAAGCGCCCGACCGACACCAAATGACCTCGCACCTCCGCGCCAAGGGCGTCGGCAAATCCTGCTGAAACGAGGACATCTTGCTCGACCGAGCGGCTCATCGCCAGGATTCGGCTGACTTCGTTTACCGCCGGGCCGATGACCGTGAAATCGAGGCGGTCCTTGCTGCCAACATTGCCGTAAAACACATCGCCGACGTGTAGTGCCAGATAAACTTGGGTCGTCGGCAAATCGGCTTCGGCACGGCTTCGATTGAGCTGGACGACGCTATTGCGCGCCTGTGCCGCTGCAGCGAGCGCTTCGAGGCAGGCTTGCTCGCGGTTCTCCCCAGTGAAGATGGCGAGGGTCCCGTCGCCGATCAGCTTCAGTACATCGCCGCCATGACCATGCACGGCGGAAACAACGACATCGGCATAGTCGTTGAGGAGCGGGATAATCTGCTCTGGCGGGGCGCTGTCGGTGATCTGCGTAAAACCGTGAAGATCGCTGTACCACAGCACCGCGCTGATTTTGTCAGCGACGCCGCGGGCGATCCGGCCACTCATCACCCGCCGACCCGCGTCGCGTCCGAGATAAGTTTCGGCGAGCGTCCCGGCCATGCGCGCGAGCGCGGCTGACTTGAGGGCGAGGCAGAGGAAAGGCGCCAACCGTTTCAACGCGATGACTGCGCTGTCGCCGAAGCCTTTCGGTGAATCGGTCGCCCAGGATGAATAAACGCAATCCATCTCGCCGATTACGCCTTCCGCGGCAAATCGATGTACAAGCGCCAGGTAATCCGTCATGCCCTCGTCGCGGGCCTGCGCGATCGCTGAAAAATCGGCTGCTTCGCCGCGGACCAAACGGCGGCGCATCACCTTTTCGCCCGATTGCAACAGATGGAAAAATGGGCTGCGTTGCCAATTCTCCGCTGCTTCGCCCTCGTTGGTGCGCCCATAATCGATTGCCTCGACGACATCCGGGCGCCAGCGGAGGACGCGACCCTCGTATATCGGGTGGAGCGTGTCGAGAATGACCATGGCGCGGGCCAAAGGAACGCCCGCATCGGCGATCCGCCTGCAGAAACCGGCCATCAGCTCGCTGTCAGTTCGACCGATTAGGCCGGCCTCCGTTACCCAGTCGGCGAGTTCGTCGAAAGCCGATTGATCCATTTTGCTTGCTCCGTCTCGACGATGATCGTCCTCAGCAGGTGCCGCGAAGCTCTAGCCGCCGTCGAAACGACTGGATGGGTAGCTTGTGCCGTTGCGGTTGCTGCGATGGCTGCAATATCATCGGTATTATCTGATATCCCCTCAATTCCGGGCGGGTGGCTGCGAGCATCGCTCTTTGGGGCGTTTTCACAGCGGTAATTTACCCTTGATAGGTAGCTCCGCCTCCCCTCTCCTCGGATTTATTATTGAAAACAGATTTTCGAGAATGGAGGGCGGGGCAGATCTTGCCTCCGCGGCCGAAGGCGGCCTCGAGGGCGCGGCGGTCTGGCGCCTGATCACCGATGCCGTCGCGCCGTACCGCCCCGGTGCTCGAGATTACCTCTTTGGATCTTAGTCTAAGGATCCTGCGCTAGCGGCGCTCCCAAGGCGGGAACAATTCCTCGGGGTCGTTGACCCAAACAAACGGGATCCCGTGCTGATCGGCGCAGTCGACCACAAAACGAAACTCCATCATGATCGAAGTGCCGGGCTTGCTCTGGTCGATGGTTCGGTCGGCATGAGCGAATTGCCAACTACCGCAGACGAGATCGGGCTGGTCGAGATCGCGATGAACCTTGAACTCGATATACGGCGCGCCGCCGGCTTCTGATAGTTCGTCGATGACCGCAACCACAGCCTTTCTCCCTACTCGTCCAAATTTCGCTAATTATCCGGGTTTGTGTCGCTAGCCCATTCGGCCATTTGATCAGCTCCGCCACAAAGCATGGAGCAGGTGTTCGGGTTTGACCGGGGTGGCATTGACCTCGACCCCGAACGGAGCGAGCGCGTCGCAGACCGCGTTGGCGATCGCCGCCGGCGGGGCAACCGCACCGCCTTCGCCGACGCCCTTGACGCCGAGCGGGTTGAGCGGCGAGGGCGAATGCTGGTGAACGATTTTGAAGGGCGGGATGTCGCTCGCCACCGGCAGCGCGTAATCCATCAATGATCCCGACAATAATTGTCCGTCGCGGTCATAGGCGATCGCCTCGCACAAGACGCCGCCGAGCCCTTGGGCCGCGCCGCCCATGATCTGTCCCTCGACCAGCAGCGGATTGACGACGGTGCCGCAATCGTGCGCCACGGCATAATCGTCGATCGCAACTCGGCCGGTTTCGCGATCGACCTCGACGATCGCGACATGCACGGCATAGCTCCAAGTCACGGTTTCCGGCTGCCAATAGCAGATTTCCTCGAGCCCGGCCTCGACCCCCGGGGGGCGGGTGATCTCCCAACCGGGCCGCGCCGCGGCGGCCACTTGCGCCAAGCTGACTTGGGCGCCCGGCACGCCGACCACGCCAACCCCGCCCCCACCATCAGCGATCGGTCGCAATTCGAGATCGGCGGGGGCGCATTCGAGCAGATGCGAGGCGATTGCGAATACTTTTTCGCGCAGCCGGCCGCTGGCGACATGCATCGCCGCCGAGGCGGTGACCGTGCTGCGGCTCGCCATCGTGCCAAAGCCGATCGCGATCGCCGCGGTGTCGGCAAAGGTCAGGACGACATCCTCGGGCGCCACTTTCCACAGGTCGGCGACAACCTGCGAGAAGATCGTCTCCATGCCTTGGCCCTGCGGTGCGGCGCCACAGCTGACATAGATCTTGCCCGTCGGATCGACGCGGACAAAGGCGCTTTCGAACGGGCCGACCCCGGTGCCCTCGATGTAAAAGCCAATGCCGAGCCCGAGATGGCGGCCATTGGCCCGGGCGCTGTGCTGCCGCTCACGGAAGGCGGCCAGGCCGCCAACCGCATCGAGCGCCTTTGCAAGCGCCCCCGGATAGTCGCCGCTATCGTAGACGATCGGCTCGCCGTCGCGGTAAGGGATGCCGACCCGATACGGCATCTCCTCGGCGCGGATCATGTTGCGGCGCCGAACTTCGGCCGGTTCGAGGCTCAGCGTCCGCGCGATCAGGTCGATCGTCCGCTCCATCGCGAACGCCGCCTCCGGCCGGCCAGCACCGCGATAAGGCGCGTTCGGGACCTTATTGGTGACGACGATTTTTGCCGAGGCGGCGAGGTTCTCGATCTTGTAGGGGCCGGTCAGGTGTACGGCGGTGTTGTAGGCGACGCCCGAGCCGATCGGGTTCCACGCGCCGCAATCGACGATATAGGCGTCGCGCAACGCCAGGATACGGCCGTCATCATCAAACGCGACTTCGACGTCGTGCCATTGGTCGCGCGAATGCGTGGCGCTCATCATGTGCTCGCGCCGCTCCTCGATCCAGCGCACCGGGCGGCCGAGCCGGCGGGCGAGAAACGTCACCAGCAGGTCTTCGGGGTAGACATGGCCCTTGCCGCCAAAGCCGCCGCCGACATCGAGGGCGACGCAGCGCACCCGCGCCTCGGGCAGGCCGAGCAGAGCCGCCGCCTCCCGCCGCACCCAATGCACGACCTGGGTTGACGACCAGATCGTCATGTGATCGGCGCGCGCATCGTATTGGGCGACGACACCGCGGCACTCCATCGGCACCGCAGCATAACGATGGTGATAGAAGCGGCGCGCGAGCCGATGCGGCGCAGCCGCGAAAGCGCGCTCGACGTCGCCGCGGCCGACCGAGAATTCGCCGATCAGATTGGTGCCGAAGCGGTCATGAACGAGCGGGCTGTCGGGCCGCAGCGCCGTCTCGGGATCGATGACCGCCGGCAATTCCTCAAGATCGATCCCGACCTGTTCGGCGGCATCCTCGGCTTGGTTACGGGTTTCGGCAACGATGATCGCGATCGCCTCGCCGACATGGCGAACCTTGTCGTGCGCCAACAGCGGCTCCTGCGGGTTCAGGAATTTGTGCTGGATCACCGTCGCCCATTTGCTCGGCATCGAGATCTGGCCCTCGGGCACCGGCGGCAGCAATTGCAGCAGATCGGCGCCGTTCAGCGCGTCGACGACGCCCGGCATTGCCCGGCTTCGGGTCAGGTCGACCGAGCGGATCCGGGCATGCGCAACTTGGCTGCGCACTACGACCGCGTGCAGCATCCGGGGCAAGACGAGATCGGCGATAAACTGCCCTTGCCCGGTTAGCAGGCGCCGGTCCTCGCGCCGCAGCAGCGATCGCCCGACATAGGGAAGTTCGATGTCGTTCATGGGTGTGATCCTCGCGCGCCCGGAAGTGTGCGGGAAGTCTCGAGCAAGGTCCATGCCGCGCGGGAGGCGGGTTATCGCGGCTCGGTGCTGCGGGCAAGTTCGTAGAGGGCGACCGCGGCAGCGTTCGATACGTTAAGCGTCGGCTGCGCCAGTGAGGTCGGCAGGCGCGCGAGATAATCGCAATACTCGCGGACAAGACGCCGCATGCCGCCCCCCTCCGAGCCGAGGACGAGCACGATGCGCGGACCGAGGTCGATGTCGGCAAGCGCCCGGTCGGCGGTTTCGTCAAGCCCGCAAACCCAGAAGCCGTGCTCTTTTAGCCGCGCCAGGGCGCGCGCTAGATTGACCGTGCGGATCAACGGCACGCGATCGACCGCGCCCGAGGCGGCCTTGGCGAGGACCCCGGTAATCCGCGGCGCGCCGTGAGCGGCAATCAGTACGCCGCGGGCGTCAAAGGCCGCGGCCGAGCGCAATACCGCGCCGACATTTTGCGGATCGCTGACCTGATCGAGCGCGATTATGACGCATCGCCCGGAAGCGGTCTCGATTTCCCGGAGCAGCGCGTCGAGGTCGGGTTCGGGCAGCGGCTCGACTTCGAGGGCCAGCCCTTGATGCACTGCCCCCGGCGGCAAGAGCGCGGAAAATGCGTCACGATCGAAGATGTCGAGCGCGGCGCCGTCGCCGCCACGGCGTTCGGCAACGGCGGCAGCGAGGATTTGCTGCGCCTCGGTCTCCTGACCGGCGAGCACGGCAAGCCGCCGCCAGCGCCGCTCGGGATTGGCAAGCGCCGCCGTCACCGTGTGGCGCCCGTAAAGCCAGCGCTCGCCGCTGCCGCGCGAGGCCCGCTCCGATGCCGCCGGGCGATGTTGGTGCGACGGGTTTCCGGTCTGGCGCGGCGTTCTGCGAGAGTGCATATATGTCCCTGCTTCGATTGCGCGATTGATCGATGTGCGGCCGTCGAACCTGGCGCGAAACCCGGGCACGGCACAGCATGATTGACAAGGCGGGTCGAACACCTTATCAGCCTGCGATTCCGCTGCGGGCGGCATGCGACCGCGGAGGGGTTGCCGAGTGGTTAAAGGCAGCAGACTGTAAATCTGCCGACGTACGTCTTCGTTGGTTCGAATCCAACCCCCTCCACCATCGCTTCGGTCCCACGCCGCGGGCACAGGTGGCCGAGGCGGATCGGCCAAGAGGCGGCGGAGGCAGGGGATCGGGTTGGCGGCGTCGAGCGGAACGCGGGTGTAGCTCAATGGTAGAGCTCCAGCCTTCCAAGCTGGCTACGTGGGTTCGATTCCCATCACCCGCTCCAGCCCGCGCATCGGGCATTGTGATTTCATACTGACGGAAAGCCGGAAACGATGTCGAAGGCGAAGTTTCAGCGGACGAAGCCGCACTGCAACATCGGGACGATTGGTCATATTGATCACGGCAAGACGACGTTGACGGCGGCGATCACCAAGGTGTTGGCGGAGGCTGGCGGGGCGACGTTTGTGCCGTTTGACCAGATCGACAAGGCGCCGGAGGAGCGCGCACGGGGGATCACGATCGCGACCGCCCACGTCGAATACGAGACACCGAACCGGCATTACGCGCATGTCGATTGCCCGGGGCATGCCGACTACATCAAGAACATGATCACCGGGGCGGCGCAGATGGATGGCGCGATCCTGGTGGTGTCGGCAGCGGACGGCCCGATGCCGCAGACCCGCGAGCACATCCTGTTGGCGCGCCAGGTCGGGGTGCCGGCATTGGTGGTGTTTATGAACAAGGTCGACATGGTCGACGACCCGGAACTGTTGGACCTGGTCGAGCTTGAGATGCGCGAATTGTTGTCGAGCTATCAGTTTCCGGGCGACGACATCCCGGTGATCCGGGGCTCGGCGTTGGCGGCGCTGGAGGGGCGCGACCCGGAGCAGGGGCACGACCAGATCATGGAATTGATGGCGGCGGTCGACAGCTACATCCCGCAGCCGGAGCGGGCCAAGGACCGGCCGTTTTTGATGCCGATCGAGGATGTGTTCACGATCTCGGGGCGCGGCACGGTGGTGACCGGGCGGGTCGAGCGCGGCATCGTCAAGGTTGGCGACGAGGTCGAGATTGTCGGGTTGCGGCCGACCGCCAAGACGGTGGTGACCGGGGTCGAGATGTTTCGCAAATTGCTCGATCAGGGCGAGGCCGGCGACAATATCGGAGCATTGTTGCGCGGCACCAAGCGCGAGGAGGTCGAGCGCGGCCAGGTGTTGGCGGCGCCGGGGTCGATCACGCCGCACACCCGGTTTCAGTGCGAGGCCTACATCCTGACCAAGGAGGAGGGCGGGCGGCACACGCCGTTTTTTGGCAATTACCGGCCGCAATTTTATTTTCGCACGACCGATGTGACCGGCACCGTGCACCTGCCCGAGGGCACCGAGATGGTGATGCCGGGCGACAACATCTCGATGGAGATCGAATTGATCGCACCGATCGCGATGGATGAAGGGCTGCGCTTTGCCATCCGCGAAGGCGGCCGCACCGTCGGCGCCGGCGTCGTCGCCAAAATCATCAAATAACCCTGGGCGTCCCATCCGCGGCGCTCGGCGCGCGGGGAAAAGCCGCGCAATCGGTGGCGGGCCGAAGCCGCCGCCGGCTTCTCATCTTAGGAGTGTAGCTCAATTGGTAGAGCACCGGTCTCCAAAACCGGGGGTTGGGGGTTCGAGCCCCTCCACTCCTGCCACGGGGCGGTCGTCGAGCTGTGCTGGGATTGAAGCAGCCCAACCCCTATATCATGGTAGTGCGATCTGTGTTTGTTCAATTAGATGACGGTTATGGCGAAAACTAGTCCGGTCAAATTCTTTGAGGAGGTGCGGCAGGAGGTCTCGCGTGTCACTTGGCCCACCCGCAAGGAGACGATGACGACCACGGCGATGGTCCTGTTGATGGTGTTCGTCGCTGCCGGATTTTTCTTTCTCGTTGACCAGGTGTGCGCGGCCGGGGTGCGTTTGGTCTTCGGACTCGGGAGCTGACGGGTGGATACGATGACCAGCCGCTGGTATGTGATCCACGTTTATTCGGGCTTCGAAAAGAAGGTTGCGGCCTCGATCCGCGAACAGGCCGAACAGAAAGGCATGGCCGACCGGTTCGAGCAAATTCTTGTGCCCACCGAGGAGGTCGTTGAGGTCAAGCGCGGCGCCAAGGTCAGTTCGGAGCGCAAGTTCTTTCCTGGCTATGTCCTGATCAAGATGGATATGGATGACGAGACCTGGCACCTCGTCAAGAACACCGCGAAGGTCACTGGTTTTCTTGGCGGTCGCGGTCGGCCGGCGCCAATCAGCGAGCACGAGGCGGCGCGGATCATGCACCAGGTCCAGGAAGGGATCGAGCGGCCGAAACCGTCGATCACCTTTGAGGTCGGCGAACAGGTTCGGGTCTGCGATGGGCCGTTCACCTCCTTCAACGGTCTGGTCGAGGAAGTCGACGAGGAGAAGGCTCGGCTCAAGGTTGCGGTTTCGATCTTCGGCCGCGCGACCCCGGTCGAGCTCGAATATTCGCAAGTCGAGAAAGTTTGATCAGAGATAATCGATGGCAAAAAAAATCGTCGGCATCATCAAGCTCCAGGTCCCGGCCGGCAAGGCTAACCCGTCGCCGCCGATCGGCCCGGCATTGGGTCAGCGCGGGCTCAACATCATGGAGTTCTGCAAGGCGTTCAACGCGGCGACCCAAAACCTCGAACCAGGCATGCCGATCCCGGTCGTGATCACGGCCTTTGGCGACCGCTCATTCACGTTTGTGACAAAGAGTCCGCCCAACAGTTATTTTTTGAAAAAGGCGGCGGGAATCGAGAAGGGCTCTCAGACCACCGGCAAGGGCGCCACGGTCGGCCGGGTCACGATGGAGCAGATCCGCGAGATCGCCGAGAAGAAGATGCAGGACCTCAATGCCAAGGACGTCGAGGGCGCTTGCCGCATGCTGGTCGGCTCGGCGCGCTCGATGGGCCTCGAAGTGATGGAGTAACTGACCATGGCGAAAATCGGCAAGCGGCTGAAAAAGGCTTACGAAGGAATCGATCCGCTGAAACCGCATCACCTCGATGAGGCGGTCAAGCTCGTCAAGTCGCGGGCTTCGGCGAAATTTGACGAGACCGTCGAGGTCGCGATGAACCTCAATATCGATCCGCGCAAGCAGGACCAGAATTTACGCGGCACCGTGATGCTGCCGCACGGCACCGGCAAAACGGTGCGGGTTGCGGTCTTTGCGCGCGGCGACAAGGCGAAGGAAGCGGAAACGGCGGGCGCCGATGTGGTCGGCGCCGAGGATCTCGCCGAGAAGGTGCAGGCAGGCGAGATTAACTTTGACCGCGCGATCGCCACCCCCGATCTGATGGCGCTCGTGGGACGGCTCGGCAAGATACTTGGCCCGCGAGGGCTGATGCCCAACCCGCGCCTCGGCACGGTCACACAGAACATCGATGAAGCGGTGCGCGCGGCGAAGGGTGGTCAGGTCGAGTTCCGCGCCGAAAAAGCCGGCCTCGTCCATGCCGGGGTCGGCAAAGCAAGCTTTACCGAAGAAGCGCTTGCCGATAATGTGCGCGCCTTTGTCGGCGCCATAACCCGGAACAAGCCGAGCGGCGTCAAAGGGACCTATATCAAGAAGGTGAGTTTGAGCTCGACAATGGGCCCCGGTGTCAAGCTCGAATTGGGCGATTTGGCGGAGGAGGCTAGGGCCTAACCCACGTCGGTGGGCTGGGAGCATCGGCGTGCAGGCGGTCGCGGCGGTGACGTGATGAGCGGGGAAGGGTTTCGGAGAGCGTAGTGGAGCGAGCACAAAAACAACGTTTGATCGATACGCTGCAGCAGGATCTCGCTGATACGGTGTGCGTTGTCGTGACCCATCAATCGGGAATGACGGTTGCCGAGGCAACGCAGTTGCGGCGTCAGATGCGGGCGGCGGGCGCGCGTTTCCGGGTAACTAAGAACCGTCTCGCCAAGCGCGCTCTCGACGGCACACAATTCGCGGGACTGGCGCCGCTGTTTACCGGGCCGACTGCGATTGCGTTCTCGCGCGACCCGGTGGCGGCGGCGAAAGTCGCGGTCGAATATGCTAACCGCAACGACAAGCTGACGATTGTCGGCGGCGGGCTCGCGGGTGATGTGCTGGATCAAGCTGGCGTCAGGGAGCTGGCGAGCCTGCCGTCGCTCGACGAATTGCGCGGGAAACTGATCGGGTTGTTGCTGGCGCCGGCGACGCGCATTGCTGCCGTGCTGCAGGCGCCCGGCGGCCAGCTCGCGCGGGTTATGGCGGCACACGCCGAAGCCAGCGGCGAAACTGCATAGCGCAGGCTTTTGTTTGGACTGCTAAGTTATTCTATCAAAGGCTAGGAGTAGAGAATGCCGGATCTGGTGGGTTTGGTCGATCAATTGTCGGCTCTGAGTGTGCTCGAGGCATCCCAGTTGTCCAAGATGCTTGAGGAAAAATGGGGGGTTTCGGCTGCGGCGCCCGTCGCGGTGGCGGCTGCGGGTGCGGCTGCGCCGGCAGCGGAGGCCGCTCCGGAGCAGACCGAGTTCGATGTCATTCTGGCCGCGATCGGCGAGAAAAAGATCAACGTGATCAAAGAAGTTAGAGCGATCACTAGCCTCGGCCTCAAGGAAGCCAAGGATCTTGTCGAAGCGGCTCCCAAACCTGTAAAGGAAGGGGTGAATAAGGACGAAGCAGAAAAAATTAAAAAGCAGCTTGAAGATGCGGGTGCGACGGTCGAAATAAAGTAGGTCTGATACGAGCTTTTTCCGAACAGCGGCCGGCATTTGACCCGGCCGCGCCGCCACGCCGAGACCGCCAACCGGGGCGCGACCTGTCGCGCACGCCGGTTTTCGGCGTCGAATGGGGAAAATGCCTTGTGCGGATGGTTCGGTCGGAAGGCCGGCGCGGCGGCGGCGATAAACCCGCCTGCCGTGGGCCGACACACCGGGCGATGAATGTTGTGTGGCGCTGCCGCGAATTGGCGCGGTCGAGCGCCCGTCAAACCGAGATCGGGGCCGCCGCGGCGGCCGACAGTGAGGAGCATGATGGCTATTTCCTTTACGGGTAAAAAACGCATCCGCAAGAGCTTCGGACGCGTCCCCGAGGTCGCGCCGATGCCGAACCTGATCGAGGTCCAGAAGAGTTCGTACGATCATTTTTTGCAAATGGGCGTGCTTGCGGAACAGCGCGCCAATGTCGGATTACAGGAAGTCTTGAAATCGGTGTTCCCGATCCGCGATTTTTCTGAAAGGGCGCAGCTCGAATTTGTCCGCTATGAGCTCGAAACACCGAAATACGATGTCGACGAGTGTCAGCAGCGCGGTATTACTTTTGCAGCACCACTCAAGGTAACGCTCCGCCTTGTCGTCTGGGATGTCGACGAGGATACCGGGTCACGCTCGATCCGCGATATCAAGGAGCAAGACGTCTATATGGGCGATATGCCGCTGATGACGAAGAACGGCACCTTTATCATCAACGGTACCGAACGGGTCATCGTTTCGCAGATGCACCGCAGCCCGGGCGTGTTCTTTGATCACGACAAGGGAAAGACGCATTCCTCCGGCAAATACTTGTTCGCGGCGCGCGTCATCCCGTACCGGGGATCGTGGCTCGATTTCGAGTTCGACGCCAAGGATCACGTCTATGTCCGCATCGACCGCCGCCGCAAACTGCCTGCGACAACCTTGCTGATGGCGCTCGACGACGCCGCGACTGAAGCACTGCGCGCCGAGCGCAAAGCCGAGAACAAGCCGTTGCAGCCGGGCGAAGCGGCCGGCATGTCGAAAGAAGAGATCCTATCCGCGTTCTACCGCAAAATTGTCTTCCGCCACGGGCCGCAAGGGTGGATGTCGGCGTTTGACCCCGATCACTTCAAAGGCAAGCTGGTCAACGATTTGCGTGATGCCAACACCGGCGAGATCGTGCTGGCCGCCGGCGAACGGATGACGCCGCGCACCGCGCGCCGGCTGCGCGAGGCCGGGCTGGTTGATATCCTGGTGCGCGATGACGAGCTGATCGGCCGGTTTTTCGCCTCGGATCTGATCAATGAGGAAACCGGCGAGGTCTATTTTGAAGCCGGTGACGAAATCACCGCGGCAGCTTTAGCGCAGCTGGTCGAGACCGGGATCGGTGAATTGCCGGTGCTCGACATCGACCACGTCACGGTCGGGCCGTACATGCGCAATACACTCGCGATCGACAAAAACGCGACGCGCGAGGATGCGCTGATCGACATCTACCGGGTCATGCGCCCAGGCGAGCCGCCGACTTTGGAGACCGCCGAGACGCTGTTCAACAGCCTGTTCTTCGACCCCGAACGTTACGATTTGTCGGCGGTCGGGCGGGTCAAGATGAACTCGCGCCTCGGGCTCGAAACCGACGACACCGTGCGCACGCTGCGCAAGGAGGACATCCTTGCGATCTTTAAGGTGCTGGTCGATCTGAAGGACGGCCGCGGCGAGATCGACGACATTGACCATCTCGGTAACCGCCGCGTGCGCTCGGTCGGCGAGCTGATGGAGAACCAATACCGCATCGGTCTGCTGCGGATGGAGCGGGCGATCCGCGAGCGCATGAGCTCGGTCGAAATCGACACTGTGATGCCGCACGATTTGATCAACGCAAAGCCGGCGGCAGCCGCAGTACGCGAATTTTTCGGCTCCTCGCAGCTTTCGCAGTTCATGGACCAGACCAATCCGCTCAGCGAAATCACCCACAAGCGGCGGTTATCGGCGTTGGGACCGGGCGGGCTGACGCGCGAGCGCGCCGGATTTGAGGTACGCGACGTTCATCCGACGCATTACGGGCGGATCTGCCCGATCGAAACCCCGGAAGGCCCGAATATTGGGCTGATCAACAGCCTCGCGACCTATGCCCGGGTCAACCAGTACGGCTTTATCGAGAGCCCCTATCGCCGGGTCGTCGATGGCCGGGTCACCGACGAAGTCGTCTATCTTTCGGCGATGGACGAGGGCCGCTATGCCATCGCCCAGGCTAATGTCGAGACCGATGCCGAAGGGCGTATCATCGCGGATCTGACCAATTGCCGCAAAGGCGGCGATTTCCTGATGACGCGGCCACAGGATATCGACCTGATCGACGTCTCGCCCAAGCAGCTGGTTTCGGTCGCGGCGGCGCTGATCCCGTTCCTCGAAAACGACGACGCCAACCGCGCGCTGATGGGTTCCAACATGCAGCGCCAGGCGGTGCCGCTGATCCGGGCTGAGGCGCCGCTCGTCGGCACGGGCATGGAGGAGACGGTCGCGCGCGATTCCGGCGTCACCATCATCGCCCGGCGTTCGGGAATCGTCGACCAGGTCGATGCGACTCGCGTCGTCGTTCGCGCCACCGCCGAAACGTCGTCCGCCGCTTCCGGGGTCGACATTTATAATTTGCTGAAGTTCCAGCGCTCGAACCAGAACACCTGCATTACCCAGCGGCCGCTCGTCAAAGTCGGCGATCAGGTCAATGCCGGCGACATCATCGCCGATGGGCCGTCGACCCAGCTCGGCGAGCTCGCCCTGGGACGCAATGTCTTGTGCGCGTTCATGCCGTGGAACGGCTACAATTTTGAAGATTCGATCCTGATCTCGGAGCGGATCGTATCCGATGACGTGTTCACCTCGATCCATATCGAGGAATTCGAGGTGATGGCGCGCGATACCAAGCTCGGCCAGGAGGAGATCACCCGCGACATCCCGAATGTCGGCGAGGAAGCGCTGAAGAACCTTGACGAGGCCGGCATCGTCTATATCGGCGCCGAAGTCAAACCGGGCGACATTCTGGTCGGCAAGGTGACGCCCAAGGGCGAGTCGCCGATGACGCCGGAGGAAAAGCTGCTGCGCGCGATCTTTGGCGAGAAGGCCTCGGACGTGCGCGACACGTCGTTGCGGCTGCCGCCGGGAGTTTCCGGCACGATCGTCGAAGTCCGGGTGTTTTCGCGGCGCGGCGTTGACAAGGATGAACGTGCCTTGGCGATCGAGCGCGCCGAAATCGAAAGGCTGGCCAAGGACCGCGACGACGAGCGCGCGATCCTCGAGCGCAGCTTTGCGGCGCGGCTCAAGGAGTTGCTGATCGGCGAGACGGCAGTCGGCGGACCGCGCGGGATGAAGTCCGGGGTGGAGATTACCGAGGAGGTGCTGGCGGAATACCCACCGGCATTGTGGAAGCAGATCTCGATCCGCGACGACGCGCGCATGGCCGATATCGAAGCGCTCAAAAAGCAGATGGACGATGCGATCGCCGAACTGACCGCGCGCTTTGAAAACAAGGTCGAAAAGCTGCAGCGCGGCGACGAGTTGCCGCCTGGCGTGATGAAGATGGTCAAGGTCTTTGTCGCGGTAAAACGAAAGCTGCAGCCCGGCGACAAGATGGCAGGGCGGCACGGCAATAAGGGCGTCATCTCGCGAATCGTACCGTGCGAGGACATGCCGTATCTCGAAGACGGCACACCGATCGACATCGTATTGAACCCGCTCGGGGTGCCGAGCCGAATGAATGTCGGGCAGATCCTCGAAACTCATCTTGGTTGGGCCGCGGCAGGGCTCGGGCGGCAGATCGGGGATGTTCTCGCCAAAATCCGGCGCGGGGTCGGCGACAGCGCAGCCCTGCGCCACGCTCTTGGCGAGCTGTATGTCGGGCCGGAAGGCGCTGAGATCGCCCGCTTGGCGCCGCACGAGCTCGTCGAGCTGGCCGGCAATCTCGAACACGGTGTGCCGATGGCCAGCCCGGTGTTCGACGGCGCCAGCGAAGCCGATATTGTGGCGATGCTGGAACGGGCCGGCTTGTCGTCATCGGGGCAGGTAACGTTGGTCGACGGGCGCACTGGCGAGCCGTTCGATCGCAAGGTCACGGTCGGCTACATCTACATGATGAAGCTGCACCATCTGGTCGACGATAAGATTCACGCCCGTTCGATCGGACCGTACAGCCTTGTTACCCAGCAGCCCTTAGGCGGCAAGGCGCAGTTCGGCGGTCAGCGCTTTGGCGAGATGGAGGTGTGGGCGCTCGAAGCCTATGGCTCGGCATACACCTTGCAAGAGATGCTGACGGTGAAGTCGGACGACGTTTCGGGCCGCACCAAGGTCTATGAGGCAATCGTCCGCGGCGACGACAATTTCGAGGCCGGCATCCCCGAATCCTTCAATGTGCTGGTCAAGGAGTTGCGCTCGCTCGGTCTCAATGTCGAGCTCGAACAGCGTAATTATTGAGCAGTAGTGCCTCCAAGCAGGAATGTTGAGACATCCAATTTTCGTCTCCCCCGCGACAGCGGGGGACCGGGGACAGCGCTCTGCTGTCGGCCGCGGATACCCGCCTGCGCGGGGATGACGAGCGAACAAAAAAGGGGTCGTTCATGAACGAGTTGATGAACATCTTCGGGCAGGTCACCGGGACGCAGAGCTTTGATCAGATCCGCATCTCGATCGCCAGCCCGGAGCGCATCCGCTCTTGGTCCTATGGTGAGATCAAAAAGCCTGAGACGATCAATTACCGGACCTTCAAGCCCGAACGCGACGGCTTGTTCTGCGCGCGGATTTTTGGGCCGATCAAGGATTACGAATGCTTGTGCGGCAAGTACAAGCGGATGAAGTATCGCGGGATCATCTGCGAGAAATGCGGCGTCGAGGTCACCCTGTCGAAGGTGCGGCGCGACCGCATGGGCCATATCGAGCTGGCCTCGCCGGTGGCGCATATCTGGTTTTTGAAGTCGCTGCCGAGCCGCATCGGTCTGTTGCTGGACATGACCTTAAAGGATCTCGAGCGCGTCCTGTATTTCGAGAACTATGTCGTCATCGAGCCCGGTCTGACGCCGCTCAAACAGCATCAGCTGTTGAATGAGGAAGAGTACATCCAGGCGCAGGAGGATTACGGCGAGGATCAGTTCACCGCCTCGATCGGCGCCGAGGCCTTGCGCACGATGTTGTCGGCGATCGACATCAACGAGGAGCGCGAGCAGCTGCGCATCGATTTGCGCGAAACCAGCTCGGAGGCGCGGCGCAAAAAGCTGGTCAAGCGCCTGAAGCTGATCGAAGCTTTTATCGAATCGAAGAGCCGGCCGGAGTGGATGATCCTCGAAGTCGTCCCGGTGATCCCGCCCGAACTGCGCCCGCTGGTGCCGCTCGACGGTGGCCGCTTTGCGACCTCGGACCTGAATGACCTCTACCGCCGTGTTATCAACCGCAACAACCGGCTGAAGCGCCTAATCGAGCTGCGCGCGCCCGACATCATCGTGCGCAACGAAAAGCGCATGCTGCAGGAGTCGGTCGATGCCCTGTTCGACAACGGCCGGCGCGGGCGCATCATCACCGGCGCCAACAAGCGGCCGCTGAAGTCGCTCAGCGACATGTTGAAGGGCAAGCAGGGCCGGTTCCGCCAGAACCTGCTCGGCAAGCGCGTCGACTATTCCGGCCGTTCGGTCATCGTCGTTGGTCCCGAGCTGAAATTGCATCAGTGCGGGCTGCCAAAGAAAATGGCGCTCGAACTATTCAAGCCGTTCATCTACTCCAAGCTGGAGCTGTACGGGCTCGCCAGCACGATCAAGGCCGCGAAGCGCATGGTCGAAAAGGAGCGGCCCGAGGTCTGGGACATCCTCGAAGAGGTGATCCGTGAGCATCCGGTGTTGCTGAACCGGGCCCCAACCTTGCACCGCCTCGGCATTCAGGCGTTTGAGCCGGTGCTGATCGAGGGCAAGGCGATCCAGCTGCACCCGCTGGTCTGCACCGCGTTCAATGCCGATTTCGACGGCGACCAGATGGCGGTGCACGTGCCGTTGTCGCTCGAGGCGCAGCTCGAAGCGCGCGTCTTGATGATGTCGACCAACAACATCCTGAGCCCCGCCAACGGCAAGCCGATCATCGTGCCGTCGCAGGACATCGTTCTCGGTCTCTATCACATCACGATGGAGCGCCCGGGCGAAAAGGGCGAGGGGATGGTATTCAGCAGCATCGGGGAGATCGAGCAGGCGCTCCAATCCAAGGCGGTGTCGCTGCACGCCCGCGTCCAGGCGCGCTATCACACGGTCGACGCTGACAATCAACCGATTGTACAGCGCGTCACGACGACGCCGGGCCGCATGCTGCTGTCCGAGATCCTGCCGCGCAATCCGGCGATCAGCTTTGACCTGATCAACACCTTGCTGACCAAGAAAGAGATCAGCAACGTCATCGACATGGTCTATCGCCACGCCGGCCAGAAAGAGACCGTCATCTTCTGCGACCGGCTGATGACGCTGGGCTTTACGCAGGCCTGCAAGGCCGGGATTTCCTTTGGCAAGGACGATCTGATCATCCCCGACGCCAAGCGGGTTTTGGTGGCGGAGGCGCAGGACCAGGTCAAGCAGTACGAGCAGCAGTACCAGGACGGCCTGATCACCCAAGGCGAGAAATACAACAAGGTCGTCGACGTCTGGTCGCGCTGCACCGACAAGGTCGCCGAGGAGATGATGAAAATGATCCGCTCGGCGCCGCCGGGCGAGCCGATCAACCCCGTTTGGATGATGTCGGATTCAGGGCGCCCGCGGTTCGGCGGCGCAGATCAAGCAGCTTGCCGGGATGCGCGGGCTGATGGCCAAGCCCTCGGGCGAGATCATCGAGACGCCGATCATCTCCAACTTCAAGGAAGGGCTGACCGTGCTCGAATACTTCAATTCGACGCATGGCGCCCGCAAAGGCCTCGCCGATACCGCGCTCAAAACCGCCAATTCGGGCTATTTGACCCGCCGGCTGGTCGATGTTGCGCAGGACGCGATCATTACCGAGGTGGATTGCGGCACGACGCGCGGATTGATGACGCGCGCCGTGGTTGATGGCGGCGAAGTCATATCGCCGCTCGCTGATCGGATCATTGGACGTACGGCATCGGTAGATGTCCTCGATCCGCTGAGCGGCGAGGTCATCCTACCGGCGGGTGAGCTGATCGACGAGGACGCCGTCGACCGGATCGAGCGCGCCGGCATTGATGCAGTGATGATCCGCTCGGTGCTGACCTGCGAGTCGCGCGTGGGCGTGTGCGGCAAGTGTTATGGGCGCGATCTCGCGCGCGGTACGGTCGTCAATATCGGCGAAGCGGTCGGTGTCATCGCTGCCCAGTCGATCGGCGAACCCGGTACACAGCTGACGATGCGCACCTTCCACATCGGCGGCGCGGCGCAGCGCGGTGCAGAGCAATCCTCGATCGAGGCCTCCTCCGAGGCGACGGTCGAGATCAAGAACCGCAACGTCGTGATGAACTCGTCGGGCATACCGGTCGTGATGGGCCGCAACCTTGAACTCGTGCTGCTAGACGAGGCAGGGCGGGAAAAGGCGCGGCACCGCTTGCCCTATGGTGCGCGGCTGCTCGCCGATGAAGGTGCGCATGTCAATCGCGGCGACCGCCTGGCGGAATGGGATCCGTACACGATCCCGATCATCACCGAAAAGGACGGCATCGCGCACTACGTCGACCTGATCGAAGGCTTGTCGATGCGCGAGGTGGTCGACGAGGCCACTGGTATCTCCTCCAAGGTAGTCATCGACTGGAAACAGCAGCCGCGCGGCAGCGAGTTGCGGCCGCGGATCACCTTGCGTGACCAGGATGGCGAGGTGCTGCTGCTCGGCAACGGGCTCGAAGCGCGCTATTTCATGTCGGTCGACGCGATCTTGTCGGTCGAGAATGGTGCGGCGGTCAAAGCCGGCGACGTGCTGGCGCGCATTCCTCGTGAATCTTCAAAGACGCGCGACATCACCGGCGGTCTACCGCGCGTCGCCGAACTGTTCGAGGCGCGCAAGCCCAAGGATTTCGCGATCATCAGCGAAAGCGACGGGCGGATCGAATTCGGCAAGGACTACAAGACCAAACGGCGGATCGTCGTGGTCCCGACCGAGGAAGGCGGCGAGCCGGTCGAATATCTGATCCCGAAGGGCAAGCACATCAGTGTGCAGGAAGGCGATTACGTCCAGAAAGGCGACTTGCTGATGGACGGCAACCGCGTTCCGCACGACATCCTGCGTATCCTCGGGGTCGAGGCGCTGGCGAGCTATCTCGTCAACGAAATCCAGGAGGTCTATCGGCTGCAGGGTGTGCGCATCAACGACAAGCACATCGAAGTGATCGTCCGCCAGATGCTGCAGAAGGTGGAGATCGACGATCCGGGCGAGACCACCTTGCTCGCTGGCGAGCAGGTCGATCGTATCGAGTATGAATACGAAAACGCCAAGGTCGAGCGCGAAGGAATGCGCCCGGCAACGGCGCGACCGGTGCTGCAGGGGATTACCAAGGCCAGCCTGCAGACGAACTCGTTCATATCGGCCGCCTCCTTCCAGGAGACGACGCGGGTGTTGACCGAGGCCGCAGTTTCGGGGCGGATCGACACGCTGACCGGGCTGAAGGAAAATGTGATTGTCGGCCGGCTGATCCCAGCGGGCACCGGCAGCGTCATCGCCCGGCTGCGCGAAGTTGCCGCCGAACGCGACCGCGAATTGGCGGCGATCGCCGCCAATGCCGCCAACGAGGAGCCGGCACAAATCGAAGAGCGGCACGCCGGCGCCGCCGAATAGCCGACTTGATTGGGGTGCGGGCGTTCCCTCGTCGCGGGGCCGCCCGCCTCCTTTATTTGCGGGCGATTTGTGCCAAGGGGTCTTGACCCGCTAGTCGTCTCGCAATTATATCAGCTTTCCTGATTGGGCTGGCCGTAGGAAGCCACCTAGACGCAGCCTGTGCTTTGTGTTGATGGCGCGGCGCCTTTGTGAGAGGGCGCGCTGGTTCAAGGGTAAGGTGCTTTACCGCCCTGGCGCGATAGGCGCGTCGGGCGGTTTGCGTGTTCGACAAGTGTGTGAATTAGGGTGTGTATGAATGCCGACGATTAACCAGCTGATCCGCAATCCGCGCCGGCCGCAGGTCGCGCGCGATAAGGTCCCGGCTATGGAGGCGTGCCCGCAAAAGCGCGGTGTCTGCACCCGCGTGTACACCACCACACCCAAAAAGCCGAACTCGGCGTTGCGTAAGGTCGCGCGGGTTCGGCTTACCAACGGCTTTGAGGTGACGAGCTACATCCCGGGGGAAGGGCACAATCTGCAGGAGCACTCGGTCGTGTTGATCCGCGGGGGCCGCGTCAAGGACTTGCCCGGCGTGCGCTATCATATCATTCGCGGCACACTCGACACCCAGGGGGTCAAGGACCGCCGCCAGCGCCGTTCCAAATACGGCGCCAAGCGTCCGAGATAGGAGAGGGCCGATGTCGCGCCGCCGCGCCGCGGTCAAACGCGAAGTCCTGCCGGACGCCAAATTTGGCGACCCGGTCGTGACCAAGTTCATGAATTGCCTGATGTACGAAGGCAAAAAGTCGGTTGCCGAGACCATCGTCTATGGCGCCCTCGATCGCATCGCCAGACGGGCCGGTCAGGATCCGTTGCGCGTCTTTCATGAGGCGCTGACCAATGTGCGTCCGGCGGTTGAGGTTCGCTCGCGCCGGGTCGGCGGGGCCACTTATCAGGTGCCGGTCGAGGTGCGCCCCGACCGCAGCCAGGCGCTGGCAATCCGTTGGCTGATCTCCAGCTCGCGTGCCCGCGGCGAAAATACAATGGAAGAGCGGCTGTCGGGCGAATTGCTCGATGCCGCCAACAACCGGGGAGTGGCGGTCAAGAGACGGGAGGACACGCATCGGATGGCTGATGCGAACAAGGCCTTCTCGCACTACCGCTGGTAGCGGGGGCGCTGTCCGGTTGGACCGCAGAGGACGTTCGATACAATCCCTTTGATCGGGGCTCCGCTTCCGGGCGGCGTCCCGGGAGCTTTTTAATGACACGCCAAACCCCCCTCGATCGTTACCGAAACATCGGCATCATGGCCCATATCGATGCCGGCAAGACGACAACGACCGAGCGCATCCTCTACTACACCGGCCGCAACTATAAGATCGGCGAGGTGCACGAAGGCACCGCGACGATGGATTGGATGGCGCAGGAGCAGGAGCGCGGCATCACGATTACGTCGGCCGCGACCACGTGTTTCTGGGCAGACCATCGGATCAACATCATCGATACGCCGGGCCACGTTGATTTCACGATCGAGGTAGAGCGTAGCCTGCGCGTGCTCGACGGCGCCGTAACCGTTTTCGACTCGGTCGCCGGTGTCGAGCCGCAATCCGAGACGGTGTGGCGTCAGGCCGACAAATACGGCGTTCCGCGGATTTGCTTTGTCAATAAAATGGACCGGATCGGCGCCGATTTCCCGCGCTGTGTTGCGATGATCAGCGATCGCCTCGGCGCCCGTCCGCTGGTGTTGCAGCTGCCGATCGGGGTCGAGAACGACTTTGTTGGCATTGTCGATCTGGTCGGCATGCGGGCGGTCAAATGGCGCGACGAGACGCTCGGCGCCGAGTTCGACATTGTCGACATCCCGCCGGAAATGATGGAGGAGGCAAAGGCCTTCCATATGCGTTTGGTCGAGGCCGCGGTCGAGCAGGACGATGCCGCCCTCGAAGCCTATCTCGGTGGCGAAGAACCCGATGAAGCGACCTTGAAGCGTTGCATCCGCAAAGGCGCGATCGGCGGCGCTTTTGTCCCGGTTCTGTGCGGCTCCGCCTTTAAAAACAAGGGCGTGCAGCCGCTGCTCGATGCCGTCATAGACTATTTGCCGGCGCCGACCGATGTTCCGGCGATCAGGGGCGTCAAAATGGGTTCGGACGAGCCGATCGAGCGCCATTCCTCGGATGATGAGCCGTTCGCCGGCCTTGCCTTCAAAATCATGACCGACCCGTTTGTCGGTTCGCTGACCTTTGTGCGCATTTATTCGGGCGTCGTCGCGAGCGGTGGCCAAGTCCTGAACACGGTCAAAAACAGCCGCGAGCGGATCGGCCGCATGCTGCAGATGCACGCCAATCATCGCGAAGACATCAAAGAGGCGCTCGCCGGCGACATCGTCGCTTTTGCCGGGCTCAAGAACACGACGACCGGCGACACGTTATCTGACCCGTCATCCCCGGTCGTGCTGGAGCGGATGGAATTCCCCGAGCCGGTCATCGAGATCGCGGTCGAGCCCAAGACCAAGGGCGACCAGGAAAAGATGGGCCAGGCACTGGCGCGGCTCGCTACCGAGGATCCGTCGTTCCGGGTTACGGTCGACAATGAGAGCGGTCAAACCGTGATCAAGGGGATGGGCGAACTGCACCTTGAAATCATCGTCGATCGCATGAAGCGCGAGTTCAAGGTCGACGCCAATGTCGGCGCGCCGCAGGTTGCCTATCGCGAAACGATTAGCCGTCCGGCCGAGATCGACTACACGCACAAAAAGCAGACCGGCGGCGCCGGGCAGTTTGCTCGCGTCAAGATCCGCTTTGAGCCGTTGCCGCCGGGCCAAGGCTTTCAGTTTGAGAACGACGTGGTCGGCGGCACGGTGCCCAAGGAATACGTGCCTGGTGTCGAAAAGGGGCTGCGGGCCTCGGCCGAAACCGGCGTGCTCGCCGGCTTCCCGGTGATTGACGTCAAGGCGACGTTATTCGACGGCGCCTATCATGATGTCGATTCGAGCGTGCTCGCCTTCGAGATCGCTGCCCGGGCCGCCTTCAAGGAAGGCGTGATGAAAGCGGCGCCGAAATTGCTCGAGCCGATTATGCGGGTCGAGGTGGTCACACCGGACGAATATCTCGGCGACGTGATTGGCGATCTGAACAGCCGGCGGGGTCAGGTCACCGGCATGGACAGCCGCGGCAATGCCCGAGTGGTCGACGCGATGGTGCCGCTGGCCAACATGTTCGGTTACGTCAACACTTTGCGCTCGATGAGCCAGGGCCGGGCGCAATACACGATGCATTTCGACCATTACGAACAGGTGCCGCAGGCCGTCGCGGATGAAGTCCGCGCCAAGATGGCCTGACCACGGCGCCAAAGCGATTGAACGGAGAACAGGACGATGTCGAAGGCGAAGTTTCAGCGGACGAAGCCGCACTGCAACATCGGGACGATTGGTCATATTGATCACGGCAAGACGACGTTGACGGCGGCGATCACCAAGGTGTTGGCGGAGGCTGGCGGGGCGACGTTTGTGCCGTTTGACCAGATCGACAAGGCGCCGGAGGAGCGCGCACGGGGGATCACGATCGCGACGGCACACGTCGAATACGAGACACCGAACCGGCATTACGCGCATGTCGATTGCCCGGGGCATGCCGACTACATCAAGAACATGATCACCGGGGCGGCGCAGATGGATGGCGCGATCCTGGTGGTGTCGGCAGCGGACGGCCCGATGCCGCAGACCCGCGAGCACATCCTGTTGGCGCGCCAGGTCGGGGTGCCGGCATTGGTGGTGTTTATGAACAAGGTCGACATGGTCGACGACCCGGAACTGCTGGACCTGGTCGAGCTTGAGATGCGCGAATTGTTGTCGAGCTATCAGTTTCCGGGCGACGACATCCCGGTGATCCGGGGCTCGGCGTTGGCGGCGCTGGAGGGGCGCGACCCGGAGCAGGGGCACGACCAGATCATGGAATTGATGGCGGCGGTCGACAGCTACATCCCGCAGCCGGAGCGGGCCAAGGACCGGCCGTTTTTGATGCCGATCGAGGATGTGTTCACGATCTCGGGGCGCGGCACGGTGGTGACCGGGCGGGTCGAGCGCGGCATCGTCAAGGTTGGCGACGAGGTCGAGATTGTCGGGTTGCGGCCGACCGCCAAGACGGTGGTGACCGGGGTCGAGATGTTTCGCAAATTGCTCGATCAGGGCGAGGCCGGCGACAATATCGGAGCATTGTTGCGCGGCACCAAGCGCGAGGAGGTCGAGCGCGGCCAGGTGTTGGCGGCGCCGGGGTCGATCACGCCGCACACCCGGTTTCAGTGCGAGGCCTACATCCTGACCAAGGAGGAGGGCGGGCGGCACACGCCGTTTTTTGGCAATTACCGGCCGCAATTTTATTTTCGCACGACCGATGTGACCGGCACCGTGCACCTGCCCGAGGGCACCGAGATGGTGATGCCGGGCGACAACATCTCGATGGAGATCGAATTGATCGCACCGATCGCGATGGATGAAGGGCTGCGCTTTGCCATCCGCGAAGGCGGCCGCACCGTCGGCGCCGGCGTCGTCGCCAAAATCATCAAATAGTCAGCGACGCAGCAAAAACACAAAAAGGAAACGCCAGGTGGACAATCAGAACATCCGCATCCGCTTGCGGGCGTACGATCATCGCGTACTCGATCAATCGACAAGCGAGATCGTCAACACCGCCAAGCGGACCGGGGCGCGGATTCGCGGTCCGATACCCTTGCCGACCAAGATCGAGAAATTCACCGTCTTGCGCTCGCCGCATGTCGACAAGAAGTCGCGCGAACAGTTCGAGATCCGCACCCATAAGCGGGTGCTCGACATCGTCGACCCAACGCCGCAGACCGTCGATGCGCTGATGAAGCTCGACCTTGCCGCCGGCGTCGACGTCGAAATCAAGCTCTAGGACAATGGCGATGAGGACCGGTCTTGTTGCCCGCAAGCTCGGCATGACGCGCGTGTTTACCGAGGACGGTAATCACGTACCGGTAACCGTGCTGGCGATCGATCACTGCCAGGTGGTCGCGGTGCGCACGGCGGAAAAAGACGGCTATCGCGCTCTGCAGCTCGGCGTCGGCGCGGCCAAGGTAAAGAATGTCTCCAAGGCGCAGCGTGGCCATTTCGCCAAGGCGCAGGTCGAGCCCAAGTCGCGCCTTGCCGAATTCCGGGTTTCGGATGACGCTGTGGTCGAAGTTGGCAGCGAAATCACTGCCGGGCATTTTGTTCCCGGACAGCGGGTTGACGTCGTCGGCACCAGCATCGGCAAAGGTTTTGCCGGCGGGATGAAGCGGCATAATTTCGGCGGTTTGCGCGCGTCCCACGGCGTGTCGGTGTCGCACCGCAGCCTCGGCTCGACCGGCCAGCGGCAGTCGCCCGGTAAAACCTTCAAGAACAAAAAGATGGCGGGCCATCTCGGCGCCGAACGGGTCACGGTGCAGAGCCTCGAAGTCATTTCGACCGATGTCGAACGCGGCCTGTTGATGCTCCGGGGCGCGGTGCCGGGGGCCAAGGGCGGCTTTGTCCTGGTCAAGGATGCGGTCAAGCGCAAGATGCCCGACGGGCTGCCCTTCCCGGCAGCGCTGCGCGCCGCCGCGGCTGATGCCAATGCTGGCGCACCCGAAGACCCAGCGGCAGAAATGCCCGAAGGAGAACAGGGTTGAGCACGATCGCCGTCCGCAATCTCGACAACGAGGAGGTCGGCGACATCGAACTCGATGACGCGGTCTTCGGACTGCCGGTGCGTCGCGACATCCTGGCGCGTGTCGTCAATTGGCAGCTCGCTAAACGTCGTGCCGGCACGCACAAGACCAAGGGCATCAGCGAGATCCAGGGCACTACCAAAAAGCCCTACAAACAAAAGGGAACCGGCCGCGCCCGCCAGGGCAGCTTGCGGTCACCGCAATTTCGCGGTGGTGCCACGATCTTTGGCCCGGTAGTGCGCAGCCATGAGTTCAGCCTGCAAAAGAAGGTGCGGCGCCTTGGCCTCAAAACCGCGCTATCGGCAAAGCTCGGCGAAGGCAAACTCATTGTCATCGACGCCGCCCGCGCCGACGAAGCGAAGACCAAGGCCTTGCGTGCCCGGCTCGAAGCTCTGGGCTGGGAGTCGGTGCTGATCATTGACGGGCCGGCGGTCGACGAGAATTTCGCCCGTGCCGCCCGCAACCTGCCGCGCGTCGATGTGCTGCCGCAGCAAGGGGCAAATGTTTACGATATCCTGCGCCGCGACACTCTGGTCTTGACGCGCGAAGCGGTCCAACATCTGGAGGCGCGCCTCAAATGAGCCGGTTTCGCGTTATTCCACCGGCCGAGACCCGGCTGACCCGCCAGCAGATGTACGATATCATCCGCAGCCCGGTGATCACCGAAAAGGCGACCAACGTCTCCGAGCACAATCAGGTGATCTTCCGCGTGCCGCTGACGGCCACCAAGCGCGAGGTCAGGGCTGCGGTTGAGGGCCTGTTCAACGTGTCGGTGACGGCGGTCAACACGATCCGGGTGGCGGGCAAGGTAAAGCGGGTGCGCGGTCGGCCGGGCCGGCGCTCCGATGTCAAAAAGGCGATTGTCACGCTGCGCGAAGGCCAGCGGATCGATGTGACAACCGGGATTTAGCGGGAACCAACCCAGCGATGGCACTCAAAACCTTCAACCCGACGACCCCGTCGCGCCGCCAGCTGGTCATCGTCGATCGCAGCGAGCTGTGGAAGGGCAAGCCGGTCAAGGCGTTGACCGAAGGATTGCGCGGCAAAGGCGGGCGCAACAACACCGGTCGCATCACCGTGCGCTGGCGCGGCGGCGGCAACAAGCGGCGCTATCGGATCGTCGACTTCAAACGCACCAAGGTCGGATATGCCGGCGACGGTTGAGCGGCTCGAATACGACCCGAACCGCACTGCTTTTCTCGCGCTGATCCGCTACCAGGACGGCGAACTCTCCTACATCCTGGCGCCGCAGCGATTGAAGGCGGGGGATACGGTCCTTTCGGGTGAGCGGGTTGATGTCAAGCCAGGCAATTCGATGCCGATGCGCAGCATGCCGGTCGGCACGATCATCCACAATATCGAGATGAAACCCGGCAAGGGCGGTCAGATCGCGCGATCGGCTGGAACTTACGCGCAGCTTGTCGGCCGCGACCAAGGCTACGCTTTGCTGCGTTTGTCCTCGGGTGAATTGCGTATGGTGCGGGCCGAGTGCCGCGCGACGATCGGCGCTGTGTCAAACCCCGATCAGCAAAATATCGTCATCGCCAAGGCCGGGCGCAATCGCTGGCTCGGACGTCGGCCATCGGTGCGCGGCGTGGCGATGAACCCGATCGATCACCCGCATGGCGGGGGTGAGGGCCGCAGTTCGGGCGGTCGGCATCCGGTCACGCCTTGGGGCAAGCCGACAAAGGGTAAGAAAACGCGTCATAACAAGGCGGCCGATCGGTTGATCGTGCGTCGCCGGCATCAACAGCGCTAGCCGCAAGATGAAGCAGGGAGAGCGAATTTGACCCGCTCGGTTTGGAAAGGCCCGTTTGTCGACGGCTACCTGCTAAAAAAGGCCGAAGACGCGCGGCGCTCGGGGCGCAACCAGGTGATCCGCACCTGGTCGCGCCGGTCGACGATCTTCCCGCAATTTGTCGGGCTGACCTTTGGCGTCTACAACGGTCACAAGTTCATCCCGGTGCTCGTGACCGAGAATATGATCGGCCACAAACTCGGCGAGTTCGCGCCGACGCGCACCTTCTATGGCCATGCCGGCGACAAGAAGGCGAGGAGAGCCTGAGATGAGCAAGCCTGCCGCCGAGCGCCGGCTTGCCGACAGCGAGGCCCTGGCCAGTATGCGCGGTCTGCGGACCAGCGCCCGCAAGCTGAACCTCGTCGCGCGCGCGATCCGCGGCAAGACCGCCGCGTCGGCATTGGCCGAGCTGACCTTTTCACAACGGCGCATCGCCAACGACGTAAAAAAGGTTCTGCAGGCGGCGATCGCCAACGCCGAAAATAATCACCAGCTCGATGTCGACCGGCTCTATGTCAAGGAGGCGACGGTCGGGCGCGCCTTTGCTCTAAAGCGCTTCCATACAAGAGGACGCGGCCGCTCGGCCCGCGTCGAAAAGCATTTCTCACATCTAACGGTAATCGTCCGCGAGCGCCCCGAAGACGACACCGAGGAGGCCGGCTGATGGGTCAAAAGGTCAATCCGATCGGGCTGCGGCTCGGCATCAACCGCACCTGGGATTCGCGGTGGTTCTCGCGCAAGGAATATTCGAATCTGCTGCTCGATGACTTGCAGCTGCGGCGGTTCCTTAACAAGCGGTTGTCGCAAGCCGCGCTGTCGCGCATCGTCATCGAGCGCGCCGCGCGCCGCAGCCGGATCACGCTGCATTCCGCGCGGCCGGGCGTGATCATCGGCAAAAAGGGGGCGGATATCGAGAAGCTGCGCGGCGACATCGCCAAGGTGACGCCGAGCGAGGTCAGCCTCAATATCGTCGAAATCCGCAAACCCGAGATCGATGCAAAGCTCGTTGCCGACAGCATCGCGCAACAGCTTGAGCGCCGCGTCGCGTTTCGCCGAGCGATGAAGCGCGCGGTGCAATCGGCGATGCGGCTCGGCGCGCAAGGCATCCGGATCAATTGCTCGGGCCGCCTCGGCGGCGCCGAGATCGCCCGCATGGAATGGTATCGCGAGGGGCGGGTGCCGCTGCACACATTGCGGGCCGATGTCGATTTTGGCTACGGCACCGCCAAGACGACCTATGGCGTATGCGGCGTCAAGGTCTGGGTGTTTAAGGGCGAGATCCTCGCTCACGACCCGATG
Source organism: uncultured Alphaproteobacteria bacterium (assembly GCA_963735445.1). Classification (GTDB taxonomy): domain Bacteria; phylum Pseudomonadota; class Alphaproteobacteria; order ATCC43930; family CGMCC-115725; genus AP-15. Next base: position 32,045 of record CAVTLC010000022.1, on the reverse strand, counting down.
GCCCAGGAAAAGCGTGCGGCGGAGGGGCAAGGGCCGGCGCCCAGTCACGACCGCCCGCGCCGCGAAGGAAGAGGGGATGCTTAGTCCAAAACGTTCAAAATATCGCAAGCAGCATAAGGGCCGGGTTCACGGTCTAGCCAAGGGCGGCACGACCCTGAATTTTGGCGCCTACGGGCTCAAGGCGTCCGATCCGGGCCGGATTACCGCGCGACAGATCGAGGCGGCGCGACGCGCGATCACTCGTCATATCCGCCGCTCCGGTCGGGTGTGGATCCGCATCTTTCCCGACGTGCCGGTTTCGACCAAGCCCGCCGAAGTGCGCATGGGCAGCGGCAAGGGGTCGCCTGAGTATTGGATTTGCCGGGTCAAGCCGGGGCGCATCATGTTTGAACTCGACGGCGTGCCGGCCGATACCGCGCGCGAGGCGTTTGCGTTGGCCGCGGCGAAATTGCCGCTCGCCACCCGCTTTATCGTTCGCGCCGGTGAGGAGGCAACGGCATGAAACCGGGCGATGTCCGGGCCAAGACCGATGACGAGCTTTTGGGCCAGGTCGACGCGCTCGGCAAGGAGATCTTCAATTTGCGTTTTCAGCGGGCCAACGGACAGCTGGAGAATACCGCGCGGGTACGCCAAGTGCGGCGCGACATCGCCCGGATCAAGACCATACTGGGCGAGCGTCGCCGCAAAGCGTCTTAGGAAAAAACGATAATGTCGAGACGCATACTGCAGGGCGTGGTGGTCAGCGACGCGTGCGACAAGACGATTGTCGTCCGCGTCGAACGCCGGGTGATGCACCCGATCTACAAGAAATTCATTACCCGTTCGAAAAAATACGCCGCGCATGACGAGCAAAACCGCTGGCATGTTGGCGACACGGTGCAGATCGAAGAAAGCCGACCGATCTCGAAAAGCAAACACTGGGTCGTGCTGGGCAGGCCTGCGGACGCGACCGCTCGGCGGACAACACCGGTCGAAAACCAAGGCGCTGCTGAGACCGCGGGAGATGCGGCATGATCCAAATGCAGACAAATCTCGACGTCGCCGACAATTCGGGCGCACGGCGCGTGCAATGCATCAAGGTGTTGGGCGGCTCAAAGCGGCGGACCGCGACGGTCGGCGACGTAATCATCGTCTCCGTCAAAGAGGCGATCCCGCGCGGCCGCGTCAAAAAGGGTGACGTCCATCGTGCGGTTATCGTCCGCACCGCAAAGGAGATCCGCCGGATCGACGGCAGTGCGATCCGCTTCGACCGTAACGCGGCGGTGTTGATCAACAACGCGAATGAACCGATCGGCACCCGCATTTTTGGCCCGGTCACCCGCGAATTACGGGCCCGACGCTTTATGAAGATCGTGTCGCTGGCCCCGGAAGTTCTGTGAGGCGAGCGGCGGAAACCTTGCGATGACAAAGCTCAAAATCAAGAAGGGCGACAACGTTGTCGTCATCAGTGGCCGCGACAAAGGCCGAACCGGAGAAGTCCTGCGCGTATTTCCGACCGATCAGCGCGTCATCGTGCAGGGGGTCAACATCGCGCGGCGGCACACCAGGCCGCGGATGGGCGAGCCCGGCGGTATCGTCGAAAAGGAGTTGACGCTGCACGTTTCCAACGTTGCCCATGTCGACCCCAGTTCGGGAAAGCCGACGCGCGTCGGCTACAAAGTTCTCGGCGATGGTCGCAAGGTGCGCTTCGCCCGCCGCTCGGGCGAAGTCATCGACAGGTGAAGTCATGAGCAAGCCGCGTTTGCAAGAATATTACGAGACGACGGTACGACCGGGGCTGATGCAGGAATTCGGCTACACCAACCCGATGCAGGTGCCGAGGATCGGCAAGATCGTCGTCAATATGGGCGTCGGCGAGGGGACACAGGACGCGAAAAAGGTCGATGCGGCGGCGGGCGAACTAGCCGCGATCGTCGGTCAGCGCCCGGTCATCACCCGTGCCAAAAAGTCGATCGCGACCTTCAAATTGCGCCAGGGAATGCCGATCGGCTGCAAGGTGACGTTGCGGCGGGAGCGCATGTACGAATTTCTCGATCGGCTGATCAATATCGCGCTGCCGCGGGTGCGGGACTTCCGGGGCATCCCGGGCAAGAGCTTTGATGGGCGAGGGAACTTTGCGCTCGGGCTCAAGGAACAGATCGTCTTCCCGGAGATCGACTATGATCGTGTCGAGTCGGTGCGCGGGATGAATGTGGTGATCACGACGACGGCCAAGACCGATGCGGAGGCGAAGGCGCTTCTCAAAGGTTTTGAAATGCCGTTTGTCAATTAATCGGGTCAGGAGTTCGCTTCGATGGCTAAAAAGAGCTCGATCGAGAAGAATGCCCGGCGGGCGAAGCTGGCCAAGCAGAGCGCGCCGCGCCGGTTGCGGCTGAAAGAGATTGCGCTCGACCGCACCGCCCCGCCGGAAGAGCGGTTCGCCGCCCAGTTGAAGCTCGCGATGCTGCCGCGCAACAGCTCGCAAACTCGGGTGCGCAATCGCTGCGCGCTGACCGGACGGCCGCGCGGATTTTACCGAAAGTTTAAGCTGTCGCGCATCGCGCTACGGGAATTGGCCTCATCGGGCCAAATCCCCGGCATGCTGAAATCGAGCTGGTAGGAGGACGTTCGGCGATGTCGATGAGCGACCCGTTGGGCGACATGCTGACGCGGATACGCAACGGCCAGCGCGCGCGTCAGGCGGTGGTCGCCTCGCCGGCCTCGAGAATGCGCGCCAATGTGCTCGAAGTGCTAAAGCGGGAAGGTTATATCCGTGGCTTCAGCCGCGAAGATTTGCGCCCGGGCGTCGCCGAACTCAAGATCGAGCTCAAATATGTCGACGGTGAGCCGGTCATTCGCGAGATCGCACGGGTCTCGAAGCCGGGGCGGCGGATTTATTCCCGCATCGCCGATCTGCCGCGCAGCTATAATGGTCTCGGCATCGCGATCTTGTCGACGCCGCGCGGCGTGCTCTCCGACAACGAGGCGCGCGCGGCAAAGGTCGGCGGTGAAGTGCTATGCCGCGTATTTTGAGGAACTGACATGTCGCGCATCGGGAAGAACCCAGTGCCGGTCCCCGCCGGGGTCCAGGTGCAGCTGTCCGGACGCACTTTGACCGCCAAAGGCGGGCTCGGCACGCTCAGCATGATCGTCAGTAACGATGTCACCGCTTCGGTGACAAATGGCGAAGTAACTATCGCGCCCGCCAATGACAGCAAGCAATCGCGGGCGATGTGGGGAACGACGCGGGCGCTCGTCAACAATATGGTCGTCGGGGTGTCAACGGGCTTCTCGGTTGGGCTCGAGATCAACGGGGTTGGCTATCGCGCCGCGGTACAAGGCAACATCTTGAACCTGCAGCTCGGCTACTCTCACGACATCGCATTTCCGATACCCGCCGATGTCAAGATCGCCTGCGAGCGGCCGACCGTGATCACCGTCAGTGGCGCCGATCGCCAGCGGGTTGGCCAGGTGGCGGCCGAGATCCGTGCCTACCGCCCGCCCGAGCCGTACAAGGGCAAAGGGATCAAATACGCTCACGAAACTGTCCGCCGCAAGGAAGGCAAGAAGAAGTAGCGCCGATGCCGCAAAACTCGAAAGACCTATTTCTGCGTCGGCGCCAACGGGTGCGCCGAAACCTGCGACATGCTGCGAATGGTCGGCCGCGACTCTCGGTATTTCGCTCCTCGAAGCATATCTATGCTCAAGTCATTGATGATGCGGCCGGGCGGACATTGGCGGCGGCATCGAGCCTGGACGCCGATCTCAAGACCAACCTTAAGACCGGCGCCGATGCCGCTGCTGCCGGTGCTGTCGGCAAACTGATCGCCGAGCGCGCCAAGGCTGCCGGGATCGCGCAGGTGGTATTCGATCGCGGCGGCTACCTGTTTCATGGCCGGGTAAAAGCCCTGGCCGACGCCGCCCGCGAGGGCGGTCTCGATTTCTGAAGGGGCCAGGATGGCACGGACAGAACGCAGCCAGGGTGAGCGGCGCGGACGCCGCGACGGTGATCGCCAGCCGCGTGATCGCGAAGAGAGCGAATTTGCCGAGAAGCTCGTCAACATCAACCGTGTCGCCAAGGTCGTGAAGGGCGGCCGGCGTTTCGGTTTTGCTGCACTCGTTGTTGTCGGTGACCGCAAGGGGCGGGTCGGCTACGGCGCGGGGAAGGCGCGTGAGGTCCCGGAGGCGATCCGCAAGGCGACCGAGCAGGCGCGGCGCAACATGATCCGCGTGCCGCTGCGCGAAGGGCGCACCCTGCACCACGACATCACCAACAGCTATGGTGCGGGTCGTGTCATCGTGCGCGCCGCCAAGCCCGGCACCGGGATCATCGCCGGCGGCCCGATGCGGGCGATTTTCGAAGCGCTCGGCATTCACGACGTCGTCGCGAAATCGGTCGGCAGCGCCAACCCGCACAACATGATCAAGGCAACTTTTGCCGCCCTCGGCCAAGCGACGAGCCCGCGCGCGGTGGCGGCGCGGCGTGGCAAGAAGGTCGGCGAGATTTTTGGCCGACGCGATGCCGAAGCACCGCGGGAGACGGCGTAGTGGAAGGCAAGAAGTCCGTCACGATCGAGCAGATCGGTAGCCCGATCGGGCGCCGGCACGACCAGGAAGCGACGCTAAAAGGCCTCGGCTTGAACAAGCGGCATCGTCGCCGCGTTTTGGAAGATACGCCTGCTGTGCGCGGCATGATCCGCAAGGTGCAGCATCTGGTTGTCGTGATCGAGGAGAGCTAGGCGCTTTGATCCCGGGTGGCGCGCCTGAAATGTGGCGGTCGCGTTCTTTTCGCAAGCCGCGTCAGCGCAGACAAATCTCGCACGGCCCGCTGAGCGCGAAGGATGAAACGGTGAAACTGAACGAGATCAGAGACAATAAGGGCGCGCACTACCGCGCGAAACGGATCGGGCGCGGTATCGGCTCCGGCAAGGGCAAGACCTCGGGACGGGGTGGCAAGGGCCAGACCGCCCGTACCGGCGTGGCGCTCAACGGGTTTGAGGGCGGCCAGACCCCGCTGCATCGCCGGCTACCCAAACGCGGCTTCGATAACCGGATGTTTCGGCCGGATTTTACCGTCGTCAACATCGGGCGGGTGCAGAAAGCACTCGATGAGGGTAAATTGAGTGCCGAAGCGGTGCTCGACGGCGCGGCACTGGTGACTGCCGGAATTCTGCGTCGCCAGCGCGACGGCGTGCGCCTGTTGGCAAAGGGCGAGCTGCACACCGCGGTGACGATCGAGGTGGTCGGAGCATCAAAGGCGGCGGTTGCGGCGGTCGAAGGTGCGGGCGGCAAAGTCGTGTTGCGCACCAGCCGCACCCGGCAGCCAAAGCAGGAGTCGGAGCCCGCCGCCTCGGCCTGAGTCGATTTGGCTGAGGCAATTAGGAACGCGCGGCGCCGCCGGCGTTCGTGTGGCGTGGGCCTTCGGGTACGCCCGCATTTGAGGATGGGATTCGATGGCGTCAGTCGCCGAACAACTTGCTTCCAGCATCAATTTTTCAGCCTTTGGCAAGGCGACCGAGCTCAAGAGCCGCATCTGGTTTACGCTCGGCGCCCTGGTGATCTATCGGCTCGGCACCTACATCCCAATACCCGGCATCGATCCGGGGATCCTGCATGACATCTTTGCCCGCAACGCCGGCGGGATTCTCGGCATGTTCGACATGTTCTCGGGCGGTGCACTCGGGCGCATGACGATCTTTGCCCTCAACATCATGCCTTACATCTCGGCATCGATCATCATCCAGCTGTTGACCGCGGTGTCGCCCACGCTCGAAGCGCTTAAGAAAGAGGGCGAGAGCGGACGTAAAAAGCTGAATCAATACACCCGCTATGGGACAGTGCTGCTCGCTGCGGTGCAGGCCTATGGCATCGCCGTCGGGATCGAGGGCATGCGCTCCGGCGCCGAGACGGCGGTGCTGAACCCAGGGTTGGGATTTCGGTTGGTTACCGTTGTGACCTTGGTCGGCGGCACCGTCTTTCTAATGTGGCTCGGAGAACAGATTACGGCGCGGGGTGTCGGCAACGGTATTTCGCTGATCATTTTCGCCGGAATCGTCGCGAACCTGCCGCATGCCCTGGCCTCGACCCTAGAGCTTGGCCGCACCGGCGCGATTTCCGGCATCTTTATCGTCGGCTTTATCGTCATTTCTGTTGGAGTCATCGCGTTCATCGTCTTTATGGAACGTGCTCAGCGACGCATACTGATCCAGTATCCAAAGCGTCAAGTCGGCAACAAAATGTTCGGCGGCGACGCCTCGCACTTGCCGCTCAAGATCAATACGTCGGGTGTTATCCCGCCGATTTTTGCGTCATCGCTGCTGCTGCTGCCGGCGACGATTGCCAATTTTCAGTCGAATAGCCAAACCTTCGGCTGGCTCGGCAACATAACGACCTATTTAGCGCATGGCCGGCCGCTCTACATGCTGCTCTATGTCGGCCTGATCGTATTCTTCTGCTTTTTCTATACCGCGATCGTTTTCAATCCGACCGAGACGGCTGACAATTTGCGCAAATACGGCGGCTTTATTCCAGGCATCAGGCCTGGCAAGAACACGGCTGATTACTTGGATTATGTACTTACCAGGCTGACGGTGGTCGGCGCCGCCTACCTAGCGGCGGTGTGCATTTTGCCCGAATTCCTGATTTCGCAATATTCGGTCCCGTTCTATTTTGGCGGAACCAGCCTTTTGATCGTGGTCAGCGTGACGATGGATACGGTGGCGCAAATCCATTCGCACCTGCTCGCACACCAGTACGAAGGTCTGATCAAGAAAGCGAAACTCAGGGGCCGGAGGGGATGAATATCGTCCTCCTTGGCCCGCCGGGCTCCGGAAAAGGAACACAGGCAAAGCGGCTCGAACAAAAGTATGGCATTCCGCATCTCGCCACAGGCGACATGTTACGCGCCGCGACTGCGTCCGGCAGCGAATTGGGGTTACGAGTCAAAAGCATTATGGATTCGGGACAGTTGGTCCCTGATGGCATCATTATCGATATGATCGCCGAGCGGATCGCCGAGCCCGATTGCCGGAACGGCTTTGTCCTTGACGGGTTTCCGCGCACGGTGCCGCAGGCGCAAGCGCTCGACGAGATGCTGGCGCGACGTCAACTTAGCCTCGAACACGTGATTCTGATCGAGGTCGACGATGCGGTGCTGATCGATCGGCTGAGTGGCCGTTTTACGTGCGCTGCGTGCGGCGCCAGTTATCACGAGCGGTATAACCGTCCGCGGGCCGAAGGGGTGTGCGACGGCTGCGGCAGCCATGATTTCATCTATCGGCCCGACGATCGCCCCGAGGCCGTGGCGGCCCGCTTTGAGGTCTACCGGCGTCAAACCGCGCCGATCCTTCCCTATTACCGGGCGCGCGGCATTCTTCGCGTGGTGGACGGCATGGCCGAGATCGATGAAGTGACGCGGCAACTCGAAGCCATAATTGAACCAACTCGTCCGTCGGCCTAGTTGCTGCCTAGCCGACCCGCCGACTACGGCGGGGTTGACGTGCGAAAAATGCTCGGTATACTCCTCGCCCTTGCGAAGGGCGGGGCCCACCCCTATTTTTGGCTTTTTCGAGGAGAAGCGCACGTGGCGCGCATCGCTGGCGTCAATATCCCGAATCAAAAGCGGGTACCGATCGGGTTGACCTACATCCACGGCATCGGCCGGACAACGGCGATGCAGATTTGCTCCAGGATTGGGGTCCCGCCGGAGCGGCGGGTACACGAGTTGACCGACGATGAAGTGCTGCGAATGCGCGAACTGATCGACCGTGAATTCACTGTCGAGGGTGATCTGCGCCGCCTTGTCGCGATGAACATTAAGCGGCTGATGGACCTCGGTTGTTACCGTGGATTACGGCATCGTAAGGGTCTGCCGGTTCGCGGCCAGCGGACGCATACCAATGCGCGCACACGCAAGGGGCCGGCCCGTCCAATCGCTGGCAAGAAGAAATAGCGCCCCGACCACACCAGATATTGGATTAGACGATGGCAAGATCCGGGGCGCCGGCGCCGCGCTTACGCCGCCGCGAGCGCAAGAACATCACGTCGGGTACGGCGCATGTGAATGCGTCGTTCAACAATACGATGATAACGATCACCGATGCGCAAGGGAACACGATTGCGTGGTCGTCATCGGGCAGTCAGGGCTTTAAGGGCTCGCGCAAGTCGACCCCATACGCGGCGCAGGTCGCTGCCGAAGATGCCGGGCGCAAGGCTATGGAGCACGGCATGCGCACGCTCGACATCGAGGTTAAGGGTCCGGGGTCGGGGCGCGAATCGGCATTGCGCGCCTTGCAGTCGGTGGGATTTGCCGTTACCTCGATCCGCGACGTGACGCCGATCCCGCATAATGGCTGCCGACCCCCTAAAAGACGGCGCGTCTGACGGAGAACATCCGGCGCCATTTCGGCGCGAATTCTTATCAAAGCACGTCTCGGTGTGCAGCGGCCGCTTGCGATGCGGTCTGCACATCGTTAACGGATTGAGGTAAAATTGGTTATCCAAAGAAATTGGCAAACGCTGATCAAGCCAAAGCAGCTCTCGGTCGAGCCGGGCGACGATCCAAAACGGGTCGCGACGGTGGTGGCCGAGCCGCTGGAACGCGGTTTTGGTCTGACGCTTGGGAACGCGCTGCGGCGCGTGCTGCTATCCTCGCTGCAGGGTGCTGCGATCACCTCGATCCAGATCGAAGGGGTGCTGCACGAGTTCTCGTCGATCCCGGGCGTGCTCGAGGATGTGACCGACATCGTGCTCAACATCAAAAGCATCGACTTGCGGATGTATGGCGAAGGCCCCAAGCGCATGCGGCTGCGGGCGACCGGCCCGGGCGAAATCCGCGCCGGTGCGATCGAAGCCGGCCACGACATCGACATCATGAACCCGGAATTGGTGATCTGCACGCTCGATGCCGGCACTCGGCTCGCGATGGAGCTGACGGTCGAGAATGGCAAAGGCTATCTGCCGGGCACACAAAACCGGGCGGAAGATGCGCCGATCGGGCTGATCCCAGTCGACGCGCTGTTCAGCCCGGTGCGTAAGGTCTCCTACCGGGTCGAGAATACGCGTGTCGGGCAGGTCACCGACTATGACCGCCTGGCGATGCGGGTCGAGACCAACGGCGCCGTGACGCCCGAGGATGCGGTGGCGCTGGCCGCACGTATCCTACAGGATCAATTGCAGCTGTTTATCAACTTCGAGGAGCCGCGCCATCCCTCGGACGACACGCGACCGAGCGAGTTGCCGTTCAACAAAAACTTGTTGCGCAAGGTCGACGAACTTGAGCTGTCGGTCCGTTCCGCCAACTGCTTGAAGAACGACAACATCGTCTATATCGGAGATCTGGTTCAGAAATCCGAAGCCGAGATGCTGCGGACGCCGAATTTCGGTAGAAAATCCCTGAACGAGATCAAGGAAGTGTTGACCCAGATGGGGTTGCACCTCGGTATGGAAATCCCGAACTGGCCGCCCGAGAATATCGAGGAATTGGCCAAGCGGCTCGACGAGCCCTATTGAGGATGCGATGCGCCATCGCCTAAAAGGCCGCAGCTTCAGCCGCCGCTCCGAGCATCGCAAAGCGATGTTTGAAAATCTCGCCGCGGCATTGATAAAGCACGAGCAGATCACAACGACTCTGCCCAAGGCGAAGGATTTGCGTCCAATTGTCGAGCGGCTGATTACGCTTGGCAAACATGGTGGGCTCGCCAATCGGCGTCGCGCGATAGCGCGATTGCAGGATGCGCCGCTCGCCGACAAGCTGATGACGACCCTCGCCCAGCGCTATGTCGGGCCGTGCCGGCGGATATACCCGCATCATAAAAGCGGGTTTCCGCTATGGCGACAACGCGGCGATGGCGGTGATCGAGCTGGTCGACCGCGATCCCGAAGCCAAGGGCAAGGATTCCGGCCCGACCGGTACCGAGGACCAGGAAGAAGCGGCCTGACGCCCGTGACTTAGCCTTTGCAGCCGAGGCGCCGCTTTCGGCTCGACCACTCCCTCTTTTGACATCCTCCGTGCTTTTTAGGCTCGGACGCGTTCCCGTTGCGGGGCGCGCCCGCGCTATAATGATAAAAGCCGACCGAGTGACAGGGGGCAAGCATGACGATCGTGGTCCGGCCAATGATCGAGAGCGATCTGCCGACGGCCCGGCAAATCTGCCATAGCGCATTTGGGACGTTTCTCGGTGCACCGGACCCTCAGAATTTCTGGGCCGACCGCGACTATGTGTACGGTCGCTTTGGCGCCGAGCACGTGGCGGGCTTTACCGCCGAGCTCGATAATGAGGTGGTCGGCTGCAATTTCGCCACACGATGGGGAAGCGTCGGGTTTTTTGGGCCGATCGCGGTTCGGCCTGATTTGTGGGACCGCGGCGTCGCCCAGCCGCTGGTCGCCGCGGTCAGCGACGCCTTTGAGGATTGGGGCGTCAGCCATGCCGGACTGTGCACCTTTCCGCACAGCCCGAAGCATATTCACCTTTACGGAAAGTTTGGGTTTCACCCCCGCTTCCTGACCCCGCTGATGGTGGCGCCAGCACGGGCGAGCGCCGGCGGCGGCTGGTTGCGCTATTCGGAATTGACGCCGGATGAGCGCGCTGCCGCTGAAGCTGCGTGCCGCGACATCACGGATGCTCTCTATCCGGGTCTTGATCTTGCCGCCGAGATCCGCACCGTGACGGCGCGCCGGCTCGGGGACACGCTGCTGTTGCGGGACGGTTCCGATCGGCTTGCCGGCTTTGCGGTCTGCCACTGGGGTTCGACGAGCGAAGCCGGTGAGGGCCGTTGCTTGGTCAAATTCGGGGCGGTGCGGCCGGGTCCGGCGGCCGATCAGAATTTCGCGGCGCTGCTCGATGCCGGCCGCGGGCTGGCGGCTTCGGTCGGCATGCCGCATCTGTTGGCCGGGGTCAATCTCGCCCGCGAAGAGGCCCACCGGCATATGAAAGGATGCGGGTTTCGGGCCGAAGCCAATCTCGTGACCCTGCATCGGCCCAACGACCCAGCCTACAGCCGGCCGGGCCTCTATGTCCTCGATGATTGGCGTTAGCTAAACCAACCCAGACTGACGACCCGCTGCCGATAAAGTAGGTGCAGCCGCCTACTGCAGTCGGTTGCGCGACAAAATTGACGCTGCCGTCGTCCTGATCGTCGCAGACACGCACCTCGCCGACGCGAGCTGCAGGTGGGCCTTGGTGGGCGGCCTCGATCATCGCCAAGACGGCATCGTCGGGACCCGTCACCAGCATTTCGACCGTGCCGTCGCTGCGATTACGCACCCAGCCGCGCAGGCCAAGCCCAGTGGCAATCCGGGTAGCCCAGACGCGATAGCCGACACCCTGTACACGCCCAGCGATGTGCATTCGAACGGTCTTCATTTCCGCCGCTGATATAGCGCGCCTCTATCTTTCGGCCCAGACGCCATGCGCGTTGGTCCGACTGTGAGATCTCGAGCAGGCAAAGTTGACAGCCGTCAAGGAGCGGGACGGCGCCGCGTTCTAACCGTTTGTCGGTACGGATACCCCGTCACGTCCTTGGCACGAGAGGTTTAGACGATGACCGACAAAGACCTGAATAGAATGAAAGTGGCGATACTCGTCACCGACGGCTTCGAGCAAGTCGAACTGACCGAACCGCGCAAAGCGCTGGATGATGCCGGCGCCGAGACCCGGATAGTATCGCCAAAGGACCGCGAGGTGCGCGGCTGGGAATTTACCGATTGGGGCCGCACGCTCCCGGTGGATTTACAGCTCAGCCAGGCACGGCCGGAGGATTTCGACGCCTTGCTGCTGCCGGGCGGGGTGATCAATCCGGATAAGCTCCGGATGGAGCCCAAGGCCGTCGCCTTTGTCAAAGCCTTCTTCGACGCTGGCAAACCGGTCGCGGCAATCTGCCATGGGCCGTGGACAATTATCGAAACCGGCTATACCCGGGGCCGGGAGATCACATCGTGGCCGTCGCTGAAGACCGATCTGAAGAACGCTGGGGCGCAATGGGTCGATCGCGAGACGGTCGTCGATGGTAATCTGTTGACGAGCCGCAAACCGGACGACATTCCGGCGTTCAACCGCGAAATGCTGCGGCTGTTTGCCGAAGCACGGGTCGGCGCGCACGCGGCGTAGCCCGTCTGGCAGCACGGAGGCGATCGATGCAACGACGTTTGTTCGGCCCGACAGGTCGGGAGGTATCCGTCATCGGCCTCGGGACTTGGTATCTCGAACAAGCTCCCCACGGCCCCGCGGTAGCGGCGTTACGGCGCGGTCTCGATCTCGGGATAAGCCACATCGACACGGCTGAGATGTACGGGTCGGGTGCCGCCGAAGAACTGGTCGGCGAGGCGATCTCGGGCCGCCGCGACGCGGTGTTTCTCGTCTCCAAAGTGCTGCCGCAACACGCCTCGCGTACCGGGATCCGGCGGGCGTGCGAAGCCTCGCTCGCCCGCCTGCGCACCGATCGCCTCGATTGCTATCTGCTGCACTGGCGCGGTCCGCACCCGCTGATCGAAACCATCGAAGCCTTTGAGGAGCTGCGCCGCGACGGCAAGATCCTGAGCTGGGGGGTCAGCAACTTCGATGTCAGGGACCTCGAAGAGGCTCTGGGTCTTGCCGGCGAAGGACATATCGCCTGCAACCAAGTGCTGTATCATCTGCTGCAACGCGATATCGAACACCGGGTTCTGCCTTGGTGCGAACAGCACGGGGTCGCGGTAACCGCCTATAGCCCGTTCGGTCACAACCGCTTCCCGGGGCCGCAGACACCGGGGGGACGGGTGCTGGCCGAGATTGCTGACCAGCGCGGCGCGACACCGCGTCAGGTGGCGCTTGCCTTTCTCGCGCGGCGGCCGTCGCTCTTTCCCATCCCCAAGGCCTCGACCCGCGAGCACGTCGAAGAAATCGCCGGCGCCGGCGATTTGGTGCTCTCTGCGGATGAGATCGCGCGGATCGACACGGCCTTTCCGCTCGGACCCGGACGCGGCGCGCTGCCGATGCTCTAAGGTCGGGGTGTCCGCGACCCGCCCTCACTCGAATTCGAGGATCACCTCATCGACAGCGAGGCTGTCGCCGGGTTTTGCACGGATCGCAGCGATGCGGCCGTCGCGCTCGGCGCGGAGCACGTTTTCCATTTTCATTGCCTCGACGGTCACAAGTGCCTCGCCAGCCTTAACTTCCTGGCCTAGCTCCACGGCGATTGATGACAGCAACCCCGGCATCGGCGACAACAGCAGCCTCGATGTGTCTGGGGGCTTCTTGTCGGGCATCAGTGCCAGGAGCTCGGCGGCGCGTGGCGACAGCACCTGAACGCGGCGTACGACACCGCTATGGACGAGCCGAAACTCCGCGGCCGACAGCCGCTCGACCTGCACCGTGGCGCTCTCGCTGCCGGCTATGATCCGCATCAGCACCTGGCCAGGCTGCCACTCGGTCGCGGCATAAAGCCGGTCGCCGACAATTTCGACCGTATAGCCCGTCCCCGCCGAATGCACAGCAATGCTATGCGGAGTGCCGTCGAATAGGATTACCCACTCCCCGGAGATCACGGCCCCATCGCCATCGAGCTTGCCCTCTATTCCCGCTTCGCGTTCGCGAACGCGTTGCCCGGCGAGAGCGGCGGCGAGCAGGATCATCCGATCGGCTGCGACGAGGCCGGCCGGGGGTGCGAACCCGCCCGGGAATTCTTGCGCGATAAAGTCGGTCGATAAGGCGCCGGCACGAAACCGGCTGTTGGCCGCGACCGCCGCCAGAAACGCGATGTTGTGCTGCAGGCCGCTGATATAGAATCCGTCGAGAGAGCCCTGCAGCCGACCGACGGCGGCGGCGCGATCGGGTCCGTGGACAGCCAGCTTGGCGATCATCGGGTCGTAGTGGACGGTGATCTCGGCGCCCTCATAGACGCCGTCGTCGATCCGTACGCCGTCGCCGGATGGCGGCAAATAGCGGACAAGTCGTCCGGTCGATGGCAGGAAGCCGCGCGTCGGATCCTCGGCATAGACGCGGGCTTCGATCGCCCAGCCGTCGAGCCGGACATCGTCCTGCGAAAACGGCAGCTTTTCGCCGGCAGCAATGCGCAGCATCAACTCGACGAGATCAAGCCCGGTGATCATCTCGGTAACCGGATGCTCGACCTGAAGGCGCGTGTTCATCTCGAGGAAGTAGAAATTTCGCTGGCGATCGACGATGAACTCCACCGTCCCGGCGGAGCGGTAGTCGACGGCCCGCGCCAACGCCACCGCCTGCCTGCCCATCGCCTCGCGGGTCGCCACGTCGAGAAACGGGCTGGGCGCCTCTTCGATCACCTTCTGATGGCGGCGCTGGATCGAGCATTCGCGCTCGCCGAGATAGACGATGTTGCCGAATGCGTCGCCGAGCACCTGAATTTCGATGTGCCGGGGCTCTTCGATATATTTCTCGATGAAAATGCGATCATCGGCAAAACTCGATTTTGCTTCGGTCGCGGCGCCCCGAAAGCCCTCGCGGACCTCATCGTCATTGGCGGCAATGCGCATACCCTTGCCGCCGCCGCCGGCTGACGCCTTGATCATGACCGGGTAGCCGATATCGCGCGCGATGCCGACCGCGGCATCGGCATCGGGGACGACATCGAGATAGCCGGGCACAGTCGAGACGCCGGCAGCGCGGGCGAGCTTTTTCGATTCGATCTTGTCGCCCATTGCGGCGATCGCGTTTGGTCGCGGACCGATAAAGACGATTCCGGCTTCGTCTAGGGCCGAGGCAAACGCCGGATTTTCGGAGAGAAATCCGTAGCCGGGGTGCACCGCCTCAGCGCCGCTATTGCGACAAGCCTCGATAATCCGGTCGATGCGCAGATAACTGTCGGCCGAGGGCGGCGGGCCGATCCGGATCGCTTCGTCGGCGGCCCGTACATGCGCCGCCCCCTCGTCGGCATCGGAGTAGACCGCAACTGTGGCGATCCCCATACGCCGTGCCGTTCGGATGATCCGGCAGGCGATCTCGCCGCGATTGGCGATCAGCAGCTTGCTAAACACCGTCTGTCTCTGCGGCGTTAGGCGTGGGCCCAATCAGCGGGCGCAAATCCGTTGTTAAGGATGCGCGCCTGTGTTGATGGTGAGTCCAACATTGGCTACGCACCGAGAGAAGCCGACCTTCGGAACGATCGATGTGGCCAAGCGCGGATTTAGGGCGCCTCGGCTTCTCGCGCTTGCTCACTCCGTCGACATCAACGACCAATACCAATCGAAGAAATTGCGATCGAGCTTGGCCGTTTGCATCAGGTTTTCGCCGTCACCCACGACACGTATTTGATCACCGATACGGTCGGGTCGATGATCCGCGGGAACGCCTGATGGCACCATTCGGACCAGCTGGATGTCGGTGTGGCCGGCCGATTTCGGGACCACGCGCAGCAACATTGCGTTATTCGGCTGCGCCAACATAAAGCTCAGTGGCCCAAATTCGACGAAATCCTCTACAGCCGGATCATCACAAAATAGCTGTGGCGAGGATTTGACAAATTGCAGCGCCAGCTTCCAATTCCAATCGGTGCTATAGCGTGAGCGGCTCACAACCTCGGCTTCGGCAAGCCATCCGGGGATAGAGGTTGGCATCGTCGGCGGTTCATCGTTCTCGTCCAAGGTGGAGGCGGGCTTAGACAGGTCGACAAAGATCAGCCCGTCCTGGACGCAGACGGGATGGCTTGCCAAGCGCAGCCGAGCCGGGTCGATCCGCCTCGACAGATCGGGTTCGAGCAGGCGGCCGTCAGCCGCGAATTCCCAACCATGATAAGGACAGACCAGGCGATCGGCCGGACCCTCTTCAGCCTCGCACACCGGGTAACCGGCATGGATGCAGACATTGCGCAGGGCGCGCAAGGTTCCTTCCGAGTCGCGGGTCAGCAAGACGGAACGGCTAGCCGCCTCGAAACGGACAAATCGTCCGGGCTCCCCGATCCGTGACTGATGGTCGACAGCGACCCAAGGCCGTAGAAACAGACGCTGCCGCTCAGCCGCAAACACGTCGGCGCCGCTGAGTAATTGCGGATCGGGCTCGATCGTTCCGTCCCCGGCGAGCTGTTCTCCAATTGCGGCGACACTATCAGGAAGTTCCATCGTCATTTAGCCGATTGTCTATTGGTTGTAGCGCAAGACTGAACCCGACGTGGCAACCAGGTCAAAAGGTTTGTGGCTGCGCAACGCTTGTTATCGGGCCGGCGGCAACGCGGTCTGCGCTGTTTGCGCAAGCTGCGACTGGGTGGCGGCGAGTTCGCGCGCGAGAGCGGTATTCTGGCGCCGGCATTCGCGCAGTTCGCGGCGCCGGCGCAAGCCTCTGATCCAGGCGGCAACCGCACCGATGGCAAAGCCGAACACTAGGGAGACGACGACCACAAGATAGAGAGGAGCGGCGGCTAGGAACGGAAGCGGCCATAGCCCCAGCGACACCGTCTCCCGATTTGAGGCGGCGAACAGGCCAACTAAAGCCGCAATCGCGATAACGACTACCCAGTACGCCGCGCGCACTCTCCGGTGTCCTGCGCGCGATCGCGCGCTTAAGGCGCGCTCTGATTCAGCCGGTCGCGCAATTGCTTCCCGGTTTTGAAAAACGGGATGTGTTTCTCGCCGACATGCACGCTGTCGCCCGTTCTGGGATTGCGCCCGACGCGCGCATCCCGGCGCTTGACCGAGAACGCTCCAAATCCTCGCAGCTCGACCCGATCGCCTCTGGCCAATGCCGCGGCGATCTCGTCAAAGATCGCCGTCACAATGACCTCGACGTCGCGTTGGTATAACTGCGGATTGGTTTCGGACAGCTTTTGCACAAGCTCCGATTTTGTCATCTCGAGCGTCTCGCTCCCATGCGTTGGGGACGAAACGAACGGTGCCAAAGCCTCGCCGGACGGTCAAGACAAAGCCATCGGTCGTTCCACCGCCCCGACTGCATCCTCCCCATAGACGTGGGTCCCGGCCCCCTCTTTCGGCAAAAGGAGGCTCGGGACGCCAGATTATTCGTTCTCTTCGGTCTCGGCTTGCCGCTCGGCATCTTGACGGCGGGCACGGTTGATCGCCGCGCCAAGAATGTCGCCGAGGCTGGCCCCCGAATCCGACGAGCCGAATTCAGCCATTGCGCGCTTTTCTTCGTCGACTTCCTTGGCCTTGATCGACAGTGTCACCTTGCGCGTAGCGCGGTCGATCGTCGTGATCTTGGCGTCGACCTTTTCGCCGACCGCAAAGCGATCGGGGCGCTGCTCGCTGCGGTCGCGCGACAGCTCGGATTTGCGGATAAAGCCGAGCAGACCGTCGCCGACCGTGACTTCGACGCCGCCCTCGGTGATCCCGGCGACCGTGCCGGTAACGACCTCGCCCTTGCGCAGCTTGGCCATGCCGGATTCGAACGGATCGGCCTCAAGTTGCTTGATGCCAAGGCTGATGCGTTCCTTTTCGACATCAATATCGAGCACCTTGGCGCGTACGACCTCGCCCTTGTGATAGGCGTCGAGTGCATCTTCGCCCGGGCGGTTCCAATCGATGTCGGACAGGTGAACCATCCCGTCGATATCGCCGGATAAGCCGATAAACAGCCCGAACTCGGTGATATTGCGGATCTCGCCTTCGACGTCGCTGCCGATCGGGTGTTCGTCGGCAAAGGTCTCCCACGGATTGGCCAAAGTCTGCTTGAGGCCGAGGCTGATGCGCCGCTTTTGCGGATCGACATCGAGCACCATGACCTCGACCTCCTGACTGGTCGAGACGATCTTCCCGGGGTGGACGTTCTTTTTGGTCCAGCTCATTTCCGAGACATGGACCAGCCCTTCAACTCCCGGCTCCAACTCGACAAAGGCGCCGTAGTCAGTAATGTTGGTGACACGGCCGCGGAATTTGGCGCCCGCCGGATATTTCAAATCGACGCCTTCCCATGGATCGGCCTCGAGCTGCTTCATGCCAAGCGAGATGCGCTGCGTCTCGGGGTTGAAGCGAATAACCTGAACCTTGACGTTCTGTCCGATATTGAGCGCCTCGGACGGGTGATTGATGCGCCGCCAGGCGATATCGGTGACGTGCAGCAGCCCGTCGACCCCGCCGAGATCGACAAACGCGCCGTAATCGGTGATGTTCTTGACGACGCCGTTCAGAACCTGGCCTTCTTTCAGGCTGGCGACCAGCTCCGAACGCTGCTCGGCGCGGCTCTCTTCGAGAACGGCGCGGCGCGAGACCACGATGTTGCCGCGAGACCGGTCCATCTTCAGGATCTGAAACGGCTGCTGCGAGCCCAACAACGGGGCGATATCGCGCACCGGCCGAATGTCCACCTGACTGCCCGGCAGAAATGCCACCGCGCCGTTCAGGTCGACTGTAAACCCGCCCTTTACGCGGCCAAATATGACGCCCGTTACGCGCTCATTCGCCTGAAAGCTCTTCTCCAATTGTGTCCAGGCTTCTTCCCGGCGGGCTTTTTCGCGAGACAGCTGCGCTTCGCCGTTCTTGTCTTCCATCCGCTCGAGGAAGACCTCGACCGTGTCTCCGATATGGAGTTCGGGATCGCCGCCGCCGGCCGCGAACTCCTTGAGCGGCACTCGGCCTTCCGATTTGAGGCCGACATCGATCAAGACGATATCGTTCTCTACGGAGATGACCCGGCCCTTGATTACTGTCCCTTCAAGGCCGTTCGCCATCCCCATCGATTCATCGAGAAGTGCTGCGAAATTTTCTTTCGCCGGCGCCTCTATGGTTTGCGTTGCCAAAGCCATTCCTTCTCCTTGATCCCTCAGAATTGATTTCGGCCGGCTCCACCGGGATCGGCGCGAAGCCCGGCACCCGTCCGCATCGGCGGGCCCAGCAAGTCGTCTAATCCTGCAGCCACGGCAATGCCGGTCGTTCTTAGAACAAGCTTATACGAGAACAGCATGTTTCGTCAGTGTCCGCCGGCCAGCGCCCGAGACAAGATCGCCGACACACGGGCAAACGCCGCCGCAATATCAAGTGTCGTGGTATCGACAATCGTCGCATCGGGTGGCGCCACCATCGGGGCAGCGCTACGCCCGGCATCGCGTATATCGCGTTCGTTCAACTCCTGCAGGACATCTTCATATATAGCCGCCCGCCCTGCCGCTCGCAACTCGTCAAGCCGCCGTTGGGCACGCACTTTGGGATCGGCAGTGACGAAAAGCTTGACGTTCGCCGATGGACAGACGACCGAGCCGATGTCGCGGCCGTCGAGCACCGCACCTTTGGCCGGGGGCGGCGGATGCGCGGCGAAGTTGCGCTGAAAGTCGAGGAGCGCGCGGCGAACCTCCGGGTTGGCTGCGACGAGCGATGCCGCGCGGGCCACAGCCTCGTCGCGCAGCCGTGCATCCGACAGAAGTTCGGCAGTAACGCATCGCGCTGCCGCCGCCGCGGCGGCGGGATCAGCCGGATCGCCGTTGGCATCGAGAATGAGCAGAGCCGTCGCGCGGTACAGGGCGCCGGTTTCGAGATGAGCAAGGCCAAAGCATTTCGCGAGCTGTCGCGCCAAGGTGCCCTTACCCGAGGCCGCCGGCCCGTCGATCGCGACGACAAACGGCCTGACGGTGGGCGCGTCGTTCATTGCCGGCTTACGCGGCGGCTGCAATTTTCCCGCCTAGGGCGCCGATCAAGTTGGTGAAGTTCGGAAAGCTGGTCGCAATCGGCGCGCCGTCATCAACTCGCAAAGGCTGGCGCGAGGCGAGCCCCAGCACCAAGAATGCCATTGCGATGCGATGGTCTAGCTGCGTCGCGATCAGCGCCCCACCCTCGGGCGGGCCACCATTGCCCTCGACAATCAAATCGTCGCCATCGACCTGAACACGTACCCCGCAGGCGGCGAGCCCGGTGGCGATCGCCGTCAGCCGGTCGCTTTCCTTGACCCTGAGTTCGGCGAGCCCGCGCATGACAGTGCGGCCGCGGGCGCAGGCGGCGGCCATCGCGAGGATCGGATATTCGTCGATCATTCGCGGTGCGCGCTCGGGTGGGATGTCGGCGCCGGTAAGCGTGCGGCCGCGGGCGCGCAGATCGGCGACCGGCTCGCCGCCCTCCTCGCGTTCGTTCACGAGGGCGATATCGGCGCCCATCTCGGTCAGGCATTCGAGCAGTCCGGCGCGCAGCGGGTTGAGCCCGACGCCTTCGATCGTAATGTCCGATCCCGGGACGATCAGCGCCGCAATCAGCGGAAAGGCGGCCGAAGAAATGTCGCCGGGGACGACGATCGGGGCTGCCGAGAGTTCGGGCTGGCCCTCGACGGTGATGCGCTTGCCGCCGCCCGCGGCCGGCTCGGTCAGTACCTTGGCGCCAAAGTGGCGCAACATGCGTTCGGTGTGATCGCGCGTTGCCAACGGCTCGACGACCGTCGTCTCGCCGGGGGTGTTGAGACCGGCCAGCAGCACCGAGGATTTGACCTGTGCCGACGGCACCGGCAGGCGATACTCGAACGGGATCGGGCTTGTCGCTCCGGTCACGGCGAGCGGTAATCGGGCGCCCTCGCGGGTCAGAAATCTCGCGCCAAAACGGCTCAGCGGCTCGGTGACGCGGCCCATTGGTCGGCGTCGCAGCGAGGCGTCGCCGGTCACGAACGCGGTTAGCGGATGCGTCGCCAGGATCCCGAGCAGCAATCGCGCCGAGGTCCCGGAATTGCCGAGGTCGAGCAGATTGTCGGGCTCGGCAAGACCACCGATCCCGACCCCGTCGACAATCCATCTCCCATCGTCGGCGCGAGCCGCATGGGCGCCGAGCGCATTCATCGCCGCCGCGGTGGCGAGCACATCCTCGCCTTCGAGCAGACCGGTGATCTCGGTTCGGCCGACCGCGAGCGCACCGAGCATCAGCGCGCGATGCGAAATCGACTTATCGCCCGGAACACGGATTTTGCCCGAGAGCGGGGTCGCGGCACGCGTCGCTTCCAGAGGCCCGGGTGGAGGGAGCGGTAAAGAATGGACCATGACGACCGATGAGATTATGCAAAATAACAATTGACGGTTGCAGCCCTGGCCGCTGCCGCCCATATCGGGAGGCCGGCGATGCCTCACCGCAGATATGTTTTTGACAGGGCGATGCCCTTGTGGCAATGGCGCGCCGATCGATCCTGACGAAGATGGAGTTTTAATGTGGCCAAGCCCGAATGGGGCACCAAGCGAATCTGTCCGAGCTGCGGCACCCGTTACTACGATCTGATGCACCGGCCTGTAATCTGCCCGAAATGCGCGACGCCATTTGATCCCGAGGCGTTTTTGAAGTCGCGCCGGGCACGGCCGGTGGCCCCGGTGGAAAAAGAGCTCGAGCCGGTGGGCGCCGAGGAACTCGAAACCGATGCCGAGACCGAGGAGGAGGCCGACGTCGCCGTCGAGGAGGAGGCATTGCCGCTCGAGGAGGCCGAGGAGGAGGACGAGGAACTGCTGGAGGATGCCTCTGAACTCGGCGAAGATGATGACGACATGGCCGAGGTCATCGAGAATGTCGAGGAGGACGAACCCTGACGAGCGCGGGCAGCCGCGTTTTTTGCTTGCCCGTGCGAGGTAGGATTTATAGCTTTTGCTGGTGAGCGGGCAGGCCTAGCTGGCCCGCGGGAATGATGGGGCCATAGCTCAGCTGGGAGAGCGCTACAATGGCATTGTAGAGGTCACCGGTTCGATCCCGGTTGGCTCCACCAACATACAAGGGCTTAGTCGGCAACGGCTAAGCCCTTTATTTTTCGCGGAAGCAGCGCGGAAGCGTCGATGCGCGCTCTTTGCGTGGTCGTCGGCGCGGCGGGCCTCGGCCGCGTAGCGGGTTCGCGGTCGCGCGCGCTCCCCCCACGCGACTGGTTGGCCCGCCATTCGAGAGCGGCTCTACACGACCATGGCCTAATCCCGCTCGATCCTTTGTCGCGCCGTTCTATGACGCCTCTTACACGACTGTTCGGTGCAGGTTGTCCAAGTCAGCTCGGCAAATCGAACTGAATGCCAGCAACGGATCCTCGACGCTCTTAGACAGCGCCTGATTCGCGAGCTGCCGGAGCTCGATGCTCGGCTTCAGCAGGATCTCGACGATCCCCCTAAGCGCCGCCTCCGCTCCTTCGACAACGTCAGGAGGGGCAAAGAGCCTCATTCTATTGATGAGCCCGATTAGGCGCTGCTCATCACCGCTCAGCGCGATCTCGTCGCGGGTATAAGCGTTCAGCAGTAAGTTCGACGCACTCATCACGAAATCAGCGTAAACGGTTTCGCGCTTCGCGATCTCGGACGCGATGCGCTGAACGCGATCTTGAGAGCGCCGCGTGTAAACGGTGCCAAGCAGTGAGGCGCTGGCCCCTACAAGGGCCCCCAAGAACAACGAAATCGGGCCAAAGAGAGTTGGCTCAATATTCATGCCGCCTCACTGAAGTGCAGCTGGGTAGAGATTTGGCCCAGAGCACAGCCCTCCTCCCGCGGTAGCGTTAGGCCAAGAGCGGCCACACCCAGGCCCAACACGGCATCCGCCCCATCATGCCCGACTCGCTCCTTTCCTATCCACATATTCGATCGGCTGTGGCGGAGCCGGCAGACCGCCGCCCAGCGGGGTGGCGGTGGCGGTGGCGGGCCGAAGGCGAATGGGTACGGCGCTGCGGCCCTCAAGGGCGCGAAGACCGACGAAGGTCAATTTCAGATTCTTTATTACTCGCTCGTTGTTTCGAGGCCAGCCCCGGTGCGACCGTGGCGGACTGCGTGCCGGACGCGACGTCGCCCCGCGCAGTCAGGGTGGCTTCCGGTCCCGCCGCCAGAAAATCGGAGCTTCCCGGCCGTAATCGACGAGGTGATCTCGCTCAAGAGTACGCTCCGCCCATTCGGCACCGCACGGCGGAAGCGTCCAGCGTTAATGGGCCAGACCTTGTCTGCTCAAGTAGCCCGGCTCCATTCAACGGGCCGCTATTCACCCCCCATTCGCTTTCGTCGACCGCGTCAACCTTGGCAGAGATTTCTGGCCCGACACGCTCGCGCCAGTCATTTACAGCTGCAACCCAAGCGTAATCGACCCTGCTACTTACTCCGTACAGTTTGAGGAATAGACGCAGATCTTGTTTAAACGGCGTCGTCGACGAGCGCGCGTCAAACCATTGCAATAAGCCAAGCCTTTGCAATGCGTCGATATCGGCACCGTTGCACTCAGCATACAAGCGGCGATCCCGTGACAACCACGCCAACAGGTGTATTTCTCTATCGGTCAATTCCATTGCCCAACTCCTAAGGGCGTCTTCGCGGATTGTTCTGCTTCAGCCGGCTAATAGCGTCGAAGAGAAGCAACCGCTATTGGATGGCGGCGCGCTGTAGCAGCCCCATAGCCAACCGCCGCCCGCATCAAAGCGCATCAACGCGTATTTACGGAGCATTCAACCGCCGAATAGTAGTAACGGCGATTATAAGGGTCCCAACAAGTCCAATAGGATGATGGGGACGAGTAATAGTAATTGCTCGACGTGTTGTTGTTCGAGCCGGCTGCCGCTCCTACCGCGGTTCCGGTGGCGGCTCCCGCCGCATAAGCGCCCCAGTAACGCCCATTACCATAGTATCCATTACCATAGTATCCGCCATAATTTCGGCTGCCATATCCGCCGCTGCCGTAGGCATTGACATTGCCGTAGTTCACGGAATTGCGGGCGGCATTGACGTTACCGGAGTTCAAGGGGCCTGCCGCCACATTCCCGGAGGCATTTCCCGCGGGGCCGAGTGCCGCGATATTCCCCGAGGCATTTCCCGCGGGGCCGGCTGCCACGCCGCCGGGCTCACCCTGCGGGAGGCTCGGCGGACCACCGCCCGGCAGACCTGACAGGCCGCCGCCCATCGGCGGAGCCGGGAAACCGCCGCCCCCATCGGCGGGGCCGGGAAACCACCGCCCATCGGGAGACCCGGGAGGCCGCCGCCCATCGGCGGAGCCGGGGGGCCACCGCCCATCGGCGGAGGTGGTAGTCCTTGAGCAAACGCGTCCGACGCGGCCGTCAACGCGAGAAGGCCGAGAAGGGTTCTTTTCATATGCTTCATCGCTTGCTCCTGATCTGTCCCGGCGCAACGGATTGATCCAGCCCGAAAGTTTGTCGCGCCGGCGGGTTGAAAGGTGAGCTGGAAGTCCAGCTTTAAGCTACCGGCTGCGCCGAGGTAATCCGCGTCAGATCCACTTCCTGGACCGAGTCCGGCTGCGGTCTCTTGATCCGGAACCAGGTCACGTAAAGCGCCGGCAGGAAGATGAGGGTCAGCACAGTGGCGATCGCTAGACCGCCCATGATCGCGTAGGCCATCGGACCCCAGAAGATGGTCGGCGCGATCGGGACCATCCCGAGGATTGCGGCCGAGGCGGTCAGCAGAATCGGGCGAAACCGGTGTGCGGTGGCCTCGACGACGGCGTCCCAGGGGGAGCGACCGTGCGCCTTTTCCGTCTCGATCTGGTCGATCAGGATCACCGAGTTGCGGGCGATCATGCCAGTGAGGGCGAGCACGCCGAGCATCGCCACGAAACCCATCGGCTTATCCGCAAGGAGCAGAGCCCCGACGACCCCAATGAGGCCCAGAGGGGCCACGCTGAGCACCAGGAACAAGCTATTGAAGCTCTGGAGCTGGATCATCAATACCGTGAGGATCAGAATGAGCATCAATGGCAAAACGGCGACGACCGACACCTGCGCCTTGCTGCTCTCCTCGACGGTGCCGCCGACAGCGATATGGTACCCGCTCGGCAGGCTGGCGCTCAGTGCCGCGATCTTTGGCGCCAGCGCCTGCACCACTGTGGCGGCCTGCGTGCCGGGCACGGTGTCGGCCTGCACGGTCACTGTGGGCCGCCGGTCCCGGCGCCAGACAATGGGATATTCCTGGCCATAATCGACAGACGCGATCTGGCTTAGCGGAACGGTCTTCCCATTCGGCAACGGTACTTGCAGAGTACGGATCGTCGACAACGACATGCGCTGCTCGGCCGATGCCCGCACCAGTACGTCGACGAGATAGATCCCGCTGCGCACCTGGGTGGCGGTAACGCCGGATACGACCGCGTTCACCGCCAATGCGAGTTGCTGCGAGCTCAGGCCCAGCATACGAGCCTGATCCTGATCGACCCGGATCCTGATTGTGCGCGCCGGCTCCATCCAGTTGTAGTTGACGTTTTCGGCGCCGGGCGTGGACCCGATCTCCTCAGCGACCTTGAACGCGATCGCGCGCACCTGGTCCGGCTCCGGCCCGCTGACCCGGTATTGCAGTGGCCATCCGACCGGCGGGCCAAGTTCCAGCGGATAGACCCGCCCGACAACGCTCGGGAACTCGGTCGCCAGCGCGTGCTCGAGCTTCGCCTTCACCCGCTCACGCTGCTGCAGTCCCTTGGTAACGACCACAGTCTGGGCAAAAAAGTCATTGGGAAGCTGAACGTTAAGGGGCAGATAGAAACGTACGGCACCCTGTCCGACATAGGTGCTCCAGTGATCCACGTCCTGATCGCTCTTTAGGAGCTTGTCCACTCGCGCCGCGACGTCCCGGGTGGCGTAGATCGACGCGTTCTCAGGCAACTGCAGGTCCACAAGTAGCTCGGGCCGGTCGGAGGACGGGAAGAATTGCTGCGGGACCAGGCGCATGCCGTAGAGCGCTGCCCCAAACAGGCCGAGCGTGAGGACGACGGTAACCCAGCGCGCCCGCATCGCCAGCCCGAGGAAGCGGCGGAACGTTCGCATAATCGGGCCGGGTTCCTCCCCGTGCACCGCCTTCGGCTTCTTGAGGATCCAGACGCCGAGCAAAGGTGCAAACAGGGCAGCGACCCCCCAGGAGGCGATCAGTGCGATGGCGACGACGGCAAAAATCGAGAATGTGTACTCGCCCGCGGCGCTGCGCGCGAACCCGATGGGGACGAACCCCGCTACCGTGACCAATGTACCGGCTAACCTCGGAAGGGCAGTTGAGGCATAGGCAAAGATGCCGGCCTGTTCCTTCTCATCACCTCTTTCTAGCCGCGTGACCATCGCCTCAATCGTAATCATTGCGTCATCGACCAGCAGGCCGAGGGCAATGATGAGGGCACCCAGTGAGATGCGCTGGAGATCGATCCCGAAGAATTTCATCGCCACGAACACGGCGGCGAGGACCAGCGGGATCGAGATCGCTACGACGGCGCCCGCACGCAGACCGAGGGCGACCAAGCTGACCGCGAGGACGATGGCGATGGCCTCCCATAGGGCCTCCATAAAGTCGTCCACCGCGTGCTCAACCGTGACGGGCTGGTCAGCGACGAGCGTCGGTTCGATCCCAACCGGCAGGTTCGCGGTGATCTCTGCCATCGCCTGTTCGACGTTGCGTCCGAGCGCCAGGACGTCGCCGCCCGTGCGCATGGCGATGGCGAGCCCGATTCCCTTCTTCCCGTTGACGCGGAACATCGGCTGAGCGGGATCGGCAGGCCCACGTGTGACATGCGCGATGTCGCCGAGACGAATGATTCGACCGTTCTTTGCGACGAAGTTGACGGCAAGAACATCCTGCTCGGACCGGAACGCACCCGAGACGCGGACCAGGATCTTCTCGTCGGCGGTCTGTACGACGCCCGCGGGGGTAACGGCGTTCTGGGCCTGAAGCGAGGCGATCAGTTCGGAGCGGTCGATCCCGAGGCCCGCCAACTGCGCGGTCGAGAACTCAACGTAAACGCGCTCGTCCTGCGCGCCAAGAATGTCGATCTTGGATACATCCGGAACCTGGAGAAGCTGCTTGCGGACATCAACGACGTAATCCCTCAGTTCCCGCTCTGTGAATCCGTCCGCGGTGAAGCCGTAGACGATGCCGAAAGTGTCGCCGAACTCGTCGTTAAAGCCGGGCCCGACGATGTCTTGCGGCAGCGTGTTGCGGATGTCGCGCACCTTCTTGCGCACCTGGTACCAGATGTCCGGCACCCGCGCTGGGGGCGTCGAGTCCTTGAGGTAGACGAAAATCGTGGTCTGCCCCGCGGTCGTGTAGCTCTTCAGGTAGTCGAGGCTCGGGGTTTCCTGCAATTTACTTTCGATGCGGTCGGTAATCTGCTCGAGCGTGTCGCCGACCGTGGCGCCTGGCCATGCGGCTTGTACGACCATGGTCTTGACCGTGAAGTCCGGGTCCTCGCTGCGCCCGAGTCGGAAGTAGGAAAAAACGCCGGCGACCACGATGACGAGCATAAAGTAGGTCACCAGCGAACGGTGCCGAAGCGCCCATTCGGAGAGGTTGAAGCTGTTCATCAGACCGCTCCCAGGAGCCGGACCTTCTGGCCCGGACGCAGCACTTGGACCCCGGCCGTGACGACGACCTCTCCGTTTCCCAAACCTTTCGAGATCACAGCGGTGGCTGGGTCGTACCGCACTACGTCGACCTCTCGCAGGGAGACAGTCTTACTCTGCGGATCGACCACCCACACGGCCGGGCGTCCATTTGCCTCGGTCAATGCACTTGCTGGGATCTCCACGCCGGGGGGCGCTGCCAGCTTGGTCGTGCCGGTGACAGTGGCTCCCAGGCGCATGGCCTCGGGCGGGTCGATGAGGCCGACCTTGACCTGCCACGTCCGGGTGGTGGTGTCCGCCTGGGGCGACACCTCCCGCACGCGACCAGTAGCCCGCACGGTCGGGTCGTTGGTAAGGGCGATGTCGATCAACCCGTCGCGCGGGGCCGTTCTGATTAGTTGCTCAGGCACGTCGAAGACGGCGTCGCGGCCGCCCTGACGCGCGAGCTGCACGATCATCTGCCCGGCATGGACCACTTCGCCCGGCTCGGCGCCTTTCGCGGTCACCGAACCTGGGGCATCGGCATACAGGACCGTGTAGCTCAGCTGTTCCTGCGCAGTGCGCACCTGCGCCTGAGCGGCGTCGACCTGGGCC
This sequence comes from uncultured Alphaproteobacteria bacterium, assembly GCA_963735445.1. GTDB lineage: Bacteria > Pseudomonadota > Alphaproteobacteria > ATCC43930 > CGMCC-115725 > AP-15. The sequence goes on along the minus strand of CAVTLC010000022.1, from coordinate 4,287 downwards.
TGGATGGTCTCGAACTTCTGCCGCGCTTCGTCGAAATTGGCCCGCGACGTCCACCCATCCTTCACCAGTTGCTGCTGCCGCGCGAGAGTAAGGCGCGCCTGTACCAGCAGCGCCTCAACCGATGCCAGGTTGGCTTGCGCCGTGTTCAGCCCGTTCTTCTGAATCTGTGGGTCGAGCCGGGCGACCACCTGTCCTGCCTTAAGGACATCGCCGACATTGACGAGCCTCTCCATCATCCGTCCGTCGAGGCGAAAGGCGAGGTTGGCCTGGTCCTTGGCACGGATATGACCCGTCAGCGCAACGGTTTCGCCTTCCGCGCGGCGCTCGACGGTGACTGCCCGGACAGGCCGGGCTTGGGAGATGGGTGGGGCTGGCTTGTCGCAGCCCGTAGCGGTCGCGACGATCAAGGCGGCGCACAAAATGTGAGGCTTGAACATTGACCTGCCTTTCGTTGGGGCGGGGCCTTGCTTTGCACCGCTACATACACCTATATGCACTATATGGTGTAATGCATCGAATGATGTAGTAGGATACACTTTAAAGTGCAATAGGACTTTCACATGAAAAATCGCATGGGCTCGAACGAGGCCGCCTCACAGACCCGGCGCGGCGGCTCCCGTGAGGCGATCGTCGAAGCGGCCGAGCGGCTGTTCCTGGAGCGGGGCTTCGGCTCCGTCACGATGGACGAACTGGCCGAGGCCGCCGGCGTCGCGCGGCGAACTCTCTACAATCAGTTCGCCAGCAAGGAAGAAATCTTCCGCGAGATGCTCCTCAAGGTGTCGGGTCAGCTCGAGACTGCGTTTCCGCCCGGCATCGAAACCCGGGGCGAGGTCGAGGACGTGCTGCGCCTGATCGCGCGCATGATTCTGGGGCTGCATAAAAACCCGGAATACCTTGGGTTTCTTCGCATGGTAGTAGCCGATTCCCGGCAGTTCCCTTGGATCGCCGAGGAGTTCGCCGCCGTCATGGAGCCTCAAGCCGAGCGGCTCGCGCGCTATCTCGCGCATCTGACTGCGATGGGCATCCTGGACTGCCGCAATCCGATGCTTGCGGCTCACCAGTTCATGGGGATGCTCAACCAGCTGTCTCTGTGGCCCTGGATGACGGGTCGCGAGCGCGTATCCGTTCCGGAAGAGGACATAATCGAAGAAACGATCCGGATGTTCCTGCAGCATTACCGGCGCCCGCGATCGAAAAGGCACCGCCCGACAGCGCAGCATGACCCGAGCGGTCGCTCCGCAGTGCCAGCTGAGTAGTGACAGCGCCGGCAGAGTTGCCTGGGAAGGACTCGCGCTCCGCTCTGCGGGCAAGTTCCGGCCAGCTGGGGGTGTGCTTTAGGATCGCCCTGAACCTGCCATTCGCGTGACCTGGGCCGACCTTGACGGCGGTGGCGTGCCTCTCATGCTTTGTGCCCGTCACTGCTTGAGGTCGAAGTGGGCGATTTGGGTACAGCACCATTGGCCCCCGGTTTTATTCTCGTGCTTGCTTGTCAATTGCAGCAAGTAAATCTGCCGCTGCATTTTCGACATCGAGGTATTTGCCCTGGCCAGCACGGCTTTGTGCAGCGAGAATTCCGCAGCGATGAACATTTTCGAAATCGCCGTACGGAAATTCGTAATGCCGTCTACTTCCTACTCTATACTCGTCGTTTACCGCCAAGAACCATTCGCTGTACTTAGAAAAGCCATTATTTTCTATGAATTCTTTTTCGATTTGCGTGGAGGGATGGTGGTCGCTCCACGCGTCCCTTTCGTCATTGATAAACTTACCCTCTTCGATCAGGCGCTTGGCGCGTTCGTAGCCGGCGCTGTTGAGCTTTACGGTCATGCCGGCTATCGCCCGATCGTATCGAGACTGGGCGATCGTACCCGCCCAGTGGATGCTTCCCAATCGACACCCTGGAACGAGCGCCGACAGCTGTGACGGCTCCACCCTAGCCCTTCGCCGCTTGCGGGTGAGGGAAAGGTGCGGGGGGACTGCAGTCTTTCTCGCTCCAGACAATCTGGTGCCACTATTGTGTCATTCACGTGCAGTACGCCGATGAAGCGGTACCCGCGGCCGAATTCTGTCTGAATGAGATCGCGGTCAGCGCCGAGCGCTTTGCGCAATACCGAGACCTGCAACTTGAGGTTACCTTCCGACACGACGACGCCCGGCCAGACCTGGCTCATGAGCTCCTCTTTTGTGACGAGCGAGCCGTCGGCCTCCAACAGGGCCAGCAAGAGATCGAATGCGCGCGTGCCGAGCTCGACCGGAACGCCGTCGGCGAGCAGTTGCCGCCGCCGCAGCAGGACGCGGAAACGGCCGAATTCGAGGTCCGTGCTGGCGGCGGTTGCCCGGCGTGACCAGCTTGCGCGGCCGAGCGGCGGATTTCTGCGCCGAAGAGAAGGGTTTCGATGAATATTCATTGCCATGGGGCTTCTCGCGATCGGGTTGACCGAGGCCGGACTGCAAGGCCGTTGTCGGATCGCTCCCCGATGCGGCTCACCCTTGCCCAGCGCCCCAACAGCTAAGGCGCAACGCCTGTGAAGTCCTTTGGACGGAGCTGTATAAACCTGTGAAATCCGGTGGGCGGCTTGGGCTGGCTTGCCAGCGGCCCGTCCCAAAAGAATCTGTGATTTCCTGGGGCGCTCCTATAATGGCGGCCGATGGATACCGCCTCCGAAGCACCGGCGAGTGTCGCGTTCGGACGCTTCCTGCTGTTGCCGCATCGCCGCGAACTGCTCGCCAATGGCCGGCCGGTCAAACTCGGCGGTCGCGCCTTTGACGTGCTGATGGCGCTGGTTGAGGCGCGTGGCGCTGTGGTTTCCAAGAACGCGTTGATGGCGCGCGTCTGGCCCGAGCGGATCGTCGAGGAAAATAATCTCCAGTGGCAGATTTCGGCATTGCGTGCCGCTTTCGGCGCGGATCGCAATCTGATCCGGACCGTATCCGGACGCGGCTACCAGTTCACCGGAGAGATCAACGCCGTATCCGCTAACCCGGAGGCCAATGCCAATACGGCAATGGCTGCCGCGCCGCCCGGTCCCAGCGACGCCCATCCCGACCGAATGATACCCGCAGAGTCGCCGCCGACGAACCTGCCGGAGCCGGTTTCCGAGCTGGTTGGCCGGGATGACGTTCTCAGCGAGATCCTGAGCCTTGCCTCAGCCCACCGGCTCGTTACCCTGACCGGCGCCGGCGGCATCGGCAAGACGCGGCTCGCTGTCGCTGCGGCGCGCCGGCTCCTGCCGCAATTTCCCGACGGTGTGTGGCTGGCCGAGTTTTCGCCGATCGCCGATCCCGGCCTCGTGCCCGTCACCGTTGCCGCGGCGATCGGGCTCGATCTTGGCGGCGGCGCAGTCACGGCGCAGCGCGTCTCGCAGGCGCTCGCCGGCCGGCGTTTGCTGCTGGTGCTGGACACGTGCGAGCACGTGATCGGCGCTGCCGCGGCCTTGGTTGAGGCGGTATTGAGGGCCGGGCGGGACGTGCGATTGCTCGCCACCAGCCGCGAGCCGCTGCGGGCGGAAGGCGAGTGGGTCTATTCGGTGCCGCCGCTCGCCGTACCGGCGGAAGATGCCGGGAGTGCAGACGACCTGCTGCGTTACGGCGGGGTTCGGCTATTCGTCGAGCGGCTGCGCGCAGCGGAGCCGCACTTCGCGCTCGATCGGCGCGTAGCTGGCACTATCGCGACGATCTGCCGGCGCCTCGACGGCCTCCCGCTTGCCATCGAGCTGGCGGCTGCCCGCAGCGCGATGCTTGGGGTGGATCAAGTCGCTGCTCGCCTCGACGATCGCTTTCATATCCTGACCGGTGGCCGGCGAACAGCCTTGCCGAGACAGCAGACGCTGCGGGCGACGCTCGACTGGAGCTACGAACTGCTGCCGGAGCCCGAGCGCGTGATCCTGCGCCGCTTGGCGATCTTCGCCGGTGCGTTCCGCCTGGGGGCGGCTGGCGCGGTTGCGGCGAGCCACGATCTCACCGCGCCGCAAGTTATCGACGCTCTTTTTAGCCTAGATCACGAAGTCGCTCGTCGCGGCGGAGGCCGAAGTGGTCCCCAGGCGCTACCGGCTGCTCGACACGACCCGGGCTTACGCGCTTGAGAAGCTCCACGAGAGCGGCGAGCGCGACTGGCTGGCGCGGCGCCATGCCGAGTATTACCGCAGCTTTTTTGAACGTGGGGAGGCCGAGTTGGAAACGCGGCTCACGGCAGAATGGTTGGCTGAATACGGACGAAACATCGACAATCTGCGAACCGCGCTCGACTGGGCATTTTCTCCTAAAGGCAATGCAGCGACCGGCATCGCG
>CAVTLC010000021.1:0-48264 GCA_963735445.1 uncultured Alphaproteobacteria bacterium | reverse complement strand
CGGCCCGCGCAGTCACGGTGGCTTCCGGTCCCGGCGCCAGACAATCGGAGCTTCCCGGCCATAATCGACGACGCGATCTCGCTCAAGGGTACGCTCCGCCCATTCGGCACCGCACGGCGGAAGCGCCCCAGCGTTAATGGCCCAGACCTTGTCTGCTCAAGTAGCCCGGCTCCGTTCAACGGGCCGCTATTCACCCCCCATTCGCTTTCGTCGACCGCGTCAACCTTGGCAGAGACTTCTGGCCCGACACGCTCGCGCCAGTCATTTACAGCTGCAACCCAAGCGTAATCGACCCTGCTACTTACTCCGTACAGTTTGAGGAATAGACGCAGATCTTGTTTAAACGGCGTCGTCGACGAGCGCGCGTCAAACCATTGCAATAAGCCAAGCCTTTGCAATGCGTCGATATCGGCACCGTTGCACTCAGCATACAAGCGGCGATCCCGTGACAACCACGCCAACAGGTGTATTTCTCTATCGGTCAATTCCATTGCCCAACTCCTAAGGGCGTCTTCGCGGATTGTTCTGCTTCAGCCGACCAATAGCGTGAAGAGAAGCAACCGCTATTGGATGGCGGCGCGCTGTAGCAGCCCATAGCCAACCGCCGCCCGCATCAAAGCGCATCAACGCGTATTTACGGAGCATTCAACCGCCGAATAGTAATAACGGCGATTATAAGGGTCCCAACAAGTCCAATAGGAAGATGGGGACGAGTAATAGTAATTGCTTGACGTGTTGTTGTTCGAGCCGGCTGCCGCTCCTACCGCGGTTCCGGTAGCGGCTCCCGCCGCATAAGCGCCCCAGTAACGTCCATTACCATAGTATCCATTACCATAGTATCCGCCGCCATAATTTCGGCTGCCATATCCGCCGCTGCCGTAGGCATTGACATTGCCGTAGTTCACGGAATTGCGGGCGGCATTGACGTTACCGGAGTTCAACGGGCCTGCCGCCACATTCCCGGAGGCATTTCCCGCGGGGCCGCGTGCCGCGATATTCCCCGAGGCATTTCCCGCGGGGCCGGCTGCCACGCCACCGGGCTCACCCTGCGGGAGGCTCGGCGGACCACCGCCCGGCAGACTCGGCGGACCGCCGCCCGGCAGACCCGACAGGCCGCCGCCCATCGGCGGAGCCGGGAAACCACCGCCGCCCATCGGCGGGGCCGGGAAACCACCGCCCATCGGCGGAGGCCGGCGGGAGGCCACCGCCCATCGGCGGAGGTGGTAGTCCTTGAGCAAACGCGTCCGACGCGGCCGTCAACGCGAGAAGGCCGAGAAGGGTTCTTTTCATATGCTTCATCGCTTGCTCCTGATCTGTCCCGGCGCAACGGATTGATCCAGCTCGAAAGTTTGTCGCGCCGGCGGGTTGAAAGGTGAGCTGGAAGTCCAGCTTTAAGCTACCGGCTGCGCCGAGGTGATCCGCGTCAGATCCACTTCCTGGACCGAGTCCGGCTGCGGTCTCTTGATCCGGAACCAGGTCACGTAAAGCGCCGGGAGGAAGACGAGGGTCAGCAGAGTCGCGATCGCTAGACCGCCCATGATCGCGTAGGCCATCGGACCCCAGAAGATGGTCGGCGCGATCGGGACCATCCCGAGGATTGCGGCCGAGGCGGTCAGCAGAATCGGGCGGAACCGGTGTGCGGTGGCCTCGACGACGGCGTCCCAGGGGGAGCGACCGTGCGCCTTTTCCGTCTCGATCTGGTCGATCAGGATCACCGAGTTGCGGGCGATCATGCCAGTGAGGGCGAGCACGCCGAGCATCGCCACGAAACCCATCGGCTTATCCGCAAGGAGCAGAGCCCCGACGACCCCGATGAGGCCCAGAGGGGCCACGCTGAGCACCAGGAACAGGCTGTTGAAGCTCTGGAGCTGGATCATCAGTACCGTGAGGATCAGAATGAGCATCAATGGCAGGACGGCGACGACCGACACCTGCGCCTTGCTGCTCTCCTCGACGGTGCCGCCGACAGCGATATGGTACCCGCTCGGCAGGCTGGCACTCAGTGCCGCGATCTTTGGCGCCAGCGCCTGCACCACTGTGGCGGCCTGCGTGCCGGGCACGGTGTCGGCCTGCACGGTCACTGTGGGCCGCCGGTCCCGGCGCCAGACAATGGGATATTCCTGGCCATAATCGACAGACGCGATCTGGCTCAGCGGAACGGTCTTCCCGTTCGGCAACGGTACCTGCAGAGTACGGATCGTCGACAACGACATGCGCTGCTCGGCCGATGCCCGCACCAGCACGTCGACGAGATAGATCCCGCTGCGCACCTGGGTGGCGGTAACGCCGGATACGACCGCGTTCACGGCCAATGCCAGTTGCTGCGAGCTCAGGCCCAGCATACGAGCCTGATCCTGATCGACCCGGATCCTGATTGTGCGCGCCGGCTCCATCCAGTTGTAGTTGACGTTTTCGGCGCCGGGGGTGGACCCGATCTCCTCAGCGACCTTGAACGCGATCGCGCGCACCTGGTCCGGCTCCGGCCCGCTGACCCGGTATTGCAGTGGCCATCCGACCGGCGGGCCGAGTTCCAGCGGATAGACCCGCCCGACAACGCTCGGGAACTCGGTCGCCAGCGCGTGCTCGAGCCTCGCCTTCACCCGCTCACGCTGCTGCAGTCCCTTGGTAACAACCACCGCTTGGGCGAAAAAGTCATTGGGAAGCTGAACGTTGAGGGGCAGATAGAAACGTACGGCACCCTGTCCGACATAGGTGCTCCAGTGATCCACGTCCTGATCGCTCTTTAGGAGCTTGTCCACCCGCGCCGCGACGTCCCGGGTTGCGTAGATCGACGCGTTCTCGGGCAGCTGCAGGTCCACGAGCAGCTCGGGCCGGTCGGATGACGGGAAGAATTGCTGCGGGACCAGGCGCATGCCGTAGAGCGCTGCCCCAAACAGGCCCAGCGTGAGGACGACCGTAACCCAGCGCGCCCGCATCGCCAGCCCGAGAAAGCGGCGGAACGTTCGCATGATCGGGCCGGGTTCCTCCCCGTGCACCGCCTTCGGCTTCTTGAGAATCCAGACGCCGAGCAAAGGTGCAAACAGGGCAGCGACCCCCCAGGAGGCGATCAGTGCGATAGCGACGACGGCAAAAATCGAGAATGTGTACTCGCCCGCGGCGCTGCGCGCGAACCCGATGGGGACGAACCCCGCTACCGTGACCAATGTACCGGCTAACCTTGGAAGGGCAGTCGAGGCATAGGCAAAGATGCCGGCCTGTTCCTTCTCGTCACCTCTTTCCAGCCGCGTGACCATTGCCTCGATCGTAATCATTGCGTCATCGACCAGCAGGCCGAGGGCAATGATGAGGGCACCCAGTGAGATGCGCTGGAGATCGATCCCGAAGAATTTCATCGCCACGAACACGGCGGCGAGGACCAGCGGGATCGAGATCGCCACGACGGCGCCCGCGCGCAGGCCGAGGGCGACCAAGCTGACCGCGAGGACGATGGCGATGGCCTCCCACAGGGCCTCCATAAAGTCGTCCACCGCGTGCTCAACCGTGACGGGCTGGTCAGCGACGAGCGTCGGTTCGATCCCAACCGGCAGGTTCGCGGTGATCTCTGCCATCGCCTGTTCGACGTTGCGTCCGAGCGCCAGGACGTCGCCGCCCGTGCGCATGGCGATGGCGAGCCCGATCCCCTTCTTCCCGTTGACGCGGAACATCGGCTGAGCGGGATCGGCAGGCCCACGTGTGACATGCGCGATGTCGCCGAGGCGAATGATTCGACCGTTCTTTGCGACGAAGTTGACGGCAAGAACATCCTGCTCGGACCGGAACGCACCCGAGACGCGGACCAGGATCTTCTCGTCGGCGGTCTGTACGACGCCCGCGGGGGTGACGGCGTTCTGGGCCTGAAGCGAGGCGATCAGTTCGGAGCGGTCGATCCCGAGGCCCGCCAACTGCGCGGTCGAGAACTCAACGTAAACGCGCTCGTCCTGCGCGCCAAGAATGTCGATCTTGGATACATCCGGAACCTGGAGAAGCTGCTTGCGGACATCAACGACGTAATCCCTCAGTTCCCGCTCTGTGAATCCGTCCGCGGTGAAGCCGTAGACGATGCCGAAAGTGTCGCCGAACTCGTCGTTAAAGCCGGGCCCGACGATGTCTTGCGGCAGCGTGTTGCGGATGTCGCGCACCTTCTTGCGCACCTGGTACCAGATGTCCGGCACCCGCGCTGGGGGCGTCGAATCCTTGAGGTAGACGAAAATCGTGGTCTGCCCCGCGGTCGTGTAGCTCTTCAGGTAGTCGAGGCTCGGCGTTTCCTGCAATTTGCTTTCGATGCGGTCGGTAATCTGCTCGAGCGTGTCGCCGACCGTGGCGCCTGGCCATGCGGCTTGTACGACCATGGTCTTGACCGTGAAGTCCGGGTCCTCGCTGCGCCCGAGCCGGAAGTAGGAAAAGACGCCGGCGACCACGATGACGAGCATGAAGTAGGTCACCAGCGAACGGTGCCGAAGCGCCCATTCGGAGAGGTTGAAGCTGTTCATCAGACCGCTCCCAGGAGCCGGACCTTCTGGCCCGGACGCAGCACTTGGACCCCGGCCGTGACGACGACCTCTCCGTTTTCCAAACCTTTCGAGATCACAGCGGTGCCTGGGTCGTACCGCACTACGTCGACCTCTCGCAGGGAGACAGTCTTACTCTGCGGATCGACCACCCACACGGCCGGGCGTCCATTTGCCTCGGTCAACGCACTTGCTGGGATCTCCACGCCGGGGGGCGCTGCCAGCTTGGTCGTGCCGGTGACAGTGGCTCCCAGGCGCATGGCCTCGGGCGGGTCGATGAGGCCGACCTTGACCTGCCACGTCCGGGTGGTGGTGTCCGCCTGGGGCGACACCTCCCGCACGCGACCAGTAGCCCGCACGGTCGGGTCGTTGGTAAGGGCGATGTCGATCAACCCGTCGCGCGGGGCCGTTCTGATTAGTTGCTCGGGCACGTCGAAGACGGCGTCGCGTCCGCCCTGACGCGCGAGCTGCACGATCATCTGCCCGGCATGGACCACTTCGCCCGGCTCGGCGCCTTTCGCGGTGACCGCACCCGGGGCATCGGCATACAGGACCGTGTAGCTCAGCTGTTCCTGCGCGGTACGCACCTGTGCCTGAGCGGCGTCGACCTGGGCCTGGATGGTCTCGAACTTCTGCCGCGCTTCGTCGAAATTGGCCCGCGACGTCCACCCATCCTTCACCAGTTGCTGCTGCCGCGCGAGAGTAAGGCGCGCCTGTACCAGCAGCGCCTCAACCGATGCCAGGTTGGCTTGCGCCGTGTTCAGCCCGTTCTTCTGAATCTGTGGGTCGAGCCGGGCGACGACCTGTCCTGCCTTAAGGACATCGCCGACATTGACGAGCCTCTCCATCATCCGTCCGTCGAGGCGAAAGGCGAGGTTGGCCTGGTCCTTGGCGCGGATATGACCCGTCAGCGCAACGGTCTCGCCTTCCGCGCGGCGCTCGACGGTGACTGCCCGGACAGGCCGGGCTTGGGAGATGGGTGGGGCTGGCTTGTCGCAGCCCGTAGCGGTCGCGACGATCAAGGCGGCGCACAAAATGTGAGGCTTGAACATTGACCTGCCTTTCGTTGGGGCGGGGCCTTGCTTTGCACCAGTACATACACCTATATGCACTATATGATGCAATGCATCGAATGATGTAGTAGGATACACTTTAAAGTGCAATAGGACTTTCGCATGAAAAATCGCATGGGCTCGAACGAGGCCGCCTCACAGACCCGGCGCGGCGGCTCCCGTGAGGCGATCGTCGAAGCGGCCGAGCGCCTGTTCCTGGAGCGGGGCTTCGGCTCCGTCACGATGGACGAACTGGCCGAGGCCGCCGGCGTCGCGCGGCGAACGCTCTACAATCAGTTCGCCAGCAAGGAGGAAATCTTCCGCGAGATGCTCCTCAAGGTGTCGGGTCAGCTCGAGACTGCGTTTCCGCCCGGCATCGAAACCCGGGGCGAGGTCGAGGACGTGCTGCGCCTGATCGCGCGCATGATTCTGGGGCTCCACAAAAACCCGGAATACCTTGGGTTTCTCCGCATGGTGGTAGCCGACTCCCGCCAGTTTCCCTGGATCGCCGAGGAGTTCGCCGCCGTCATGGAACCTCAAGCCGAGCGGCTCGTGCGCTATCTCGCGCATGTGACTGCGATGGGCATCCTGGACTGCCGCAATCCGATGCTTGCGGCTCACCAGTTCATGGGGATGCTCAACCAGCTGTCTCTGTGGCCCTGGATGACGGGTCGCGAGCGCGTATCCGTTCCGGAAGAGGACATAATCGAAGAAACGATCCGGATGTTCCTGCAGCATTACCGGCAGCCGCGATCGAAAAGGCACCGCCGCTGACAGCGCAGCATGACCCGCAGGGCTCGCTCCGCAGTGCCAGCTGAGTGGTGACAGCCCCGGCAGAGTTGGCTGCTAAGGACTCGTGCTCCGCTCTGCGGACAACTTCCGGCCAGTTGGGGATGTGCCTTAGCTTCGCGCCGAAGCTATCGTTCGCGTGACCTGGGCCGACCTTGACGGCGGTGGCGTGCCTCTCATGCTTTGGGCCCGTCACTGCTTGAGGTCGAAGTCGGCGATTTGGGTACAGCACCATTGGCCTCCCCGGGCTTTATTCTCGTGCTTGCTTGTCAATCGCAGCGAGTAAATCTGCCGCTGCATTTTCGACATCGAGGTATTTGCCCTGGCCAGCACGGCTTTGTGCAGCGAGAATTCCGCAGCGATGGACGTTTTCGAAATCGCCGTATGGAAATTCGTAATGCCGCCTACTTTCGTCTCCGTACTCGTCGTTTACTGCCAAAAACCATTCGCTGTACTCGGAGAAGCCGTTCTTTCCGATGTATTCTTTTTCGATTTGCGTAGATGGATGGTGGTCGCTCCACGCGTCCCTTTCGTCATTGGTGAACTTACCCTCTTCGATAAGTCGCTTGGCGCGTTCGTAGCCGGCGCTGTTGAGCTTTACGGTCATGCCGGCTATCGCCCGATCGTATCGAGACTGGGCGACCGTACCCGCCCAGTGGATGCGCCCCAATCGACACTCTGGAACGAGCGCCGACAGCTGTGACGGCTCCACCCTCGCCCTTCCCCGGTTGCGGGGGAGGGAAAGGTGCGGGGGGACTGCAGTCTTTCTCGCTCCAGACAATCTGGTGCCACTGTTGTGTCATTCACGTGCAGTACGCCGATGAAGCGGTACCCGCGGCCGAATTCTGTCTGAATGAGATCGCGGTCAGCGCCCAGCGCTTTGCGCAATACCGAGACCTGCAACTTGAGGTTACCTTCCGACACGACGACGCCCGGCCAGACCTGGCTCATGAGCTCCTCTTTTGTGACGAGCGAGCCGTCGGCCTCCAACAGGGCCAGCAAGAGATCGAATGCGCGCGTGCCGAGCTCGACCGGAACGCCGTCGGCGAGCAGTTGCCGCCGCCGCAGCAGGACGCGGAAACGGCCGAATTCGAGGTCCGTGCTGGCGGCGGTTGCCCGGCGTGACCAGCTTGCGCGGCCGGGCGGCGGATTTCTGCGCCGAAGAGAAGGGTTTCGATGAATATTCATTGCCATGGGGGCTTCTCGCGATCGGGTTGACCGAGGCCGGACTGCAAGGCCGTCGTCGGATCGCTCCCCGATGCGGCTCACCCTTGCCCAGCGCCCCAACAGCTAAGGAGCAACGCCTGTGAAGTCCTTTGGACGGAGCTGTATAAACCTGTGAAATCCGGTGGGCGGCTTGGGCGGGCTTGCTAGCGGCCCGTCCCAAAAGAATCTGTGATTTCCTGGGGCGCTCCTATAATGGCGGCCGATGGATACCGCCTCCGAAGCACCGGCGAGTGTCGCGTTCGGACGTTTCCTGCTGTTGCCGCATCGCCGCGAACTGCTCGCCAATGGCCGGCCGGTCAAACTCGGCGGTCGCGCCTTTGACGTGCTGATGGCGCTGGTTGAGGCGCGCGGCGCTGTGGTTTCCAAGAACGCGCTAATGGCGCGCGTGTGGCCCGAGCGGATCGTCGAGGAAAATAATCTCCAGTGGCAGATTTCGGCATTGCGTGCCGCTTTCGGTGCGGATCGCAATCTGATCCGGACCGTATCCGGACGCGGTTACCAGTTCACCGGAGAGATCAACGCCGTATCCGCCAACCCGGAGGCCAATGCCAATACGGCAATGGCTGCCGCGCAGCCCGGTCCAGGTGAAGCTCGTCCCGACCGAAGGATGCCCGGAGAGTCGCCGCCGACGAACCTGCCGGAGCCGGTTTCCGAGCTGGTTGGCCGGGATGACGTTCTCGGCGAGATCCTGAGCCTTGCCTCAGCCCACCGGCTCGTTACCCTGACCGGCGCCGGCGGCATCGGCAAGACGCGGCTCGCTGTCGCTGCGGCGCGCCGGCTGCTGCCGCAATTTCCCGACGGTGTGTGGCTGGCCGAGTTTTCGCCGATCGCCGATCCCGGCCTCGTGCCCGTCACCGTTGCCGCGGCGATCGGGCTCGATCTTGGCGGCGGCGCAGTCACGGCGCAGCGCGTCTCGCAGGCGCTCGCCGGCCGGCGTCTGCTGCTGGTGCTGGACACGTGCGAGCACGTGATCGGCGCTGCCGCGGTCTTGGTTGAGGCGGTATTGAGGGCCGGGCGGGACGTGCGATTGCTCGCCACCAGCCGCGAGCCGCTGCGGGCGGAAGGCGAGTGGGTCTACCCGATGCCGCCGCTCGCCGTACCGGCGGAAGATGCCGGGGATGCGGACGACCTGCTGCGTTACGGCGGGGTTCGGCTATTTGTCGAGCGGGTGCGGGCGGCCGAACCGCACTTCGCGCTCGATCGGCGCGTAGCTGGCGATGATTGCGACGATCTGCCGGCGGCTCGACGGCATCCCGCTTGCCATCGAGCTGGCGGCTGCCCGCAGCGCGATGCTTGGGGTGGATCAAGTCGCTGCTCGCCTCGACGATCGCTTTCATATCCTGACCGGTGGCCGGCGAACAGCGTTGCCGAGACAGCAGACGCTGCGGGCGACGCTCGACTGGAGCTACGAACTGCTGGCGGAGCCCGAGCGCGTGATCCTGCGCCGCTTGGCGATCTTTGCCGGTGCGTTCAGCCTGGGGGCGGCTGGCGCGGTTGCTGCGAGCCACGATCTCACCGCACCGCAAGTTATCGACGGTCTTTTTAGCCTAGTCACCAAGTCGCTCGTAGCGGCAGAGGTCGAGGACGTCCGCAATCGCTATCGGCTCCTGGACACGACCCGGGCTTACGCGCTTGAGAAGCTTCACGAGAGTGGAGAGCGCCAGTGCCTGGCGCGGCGCCATGCCGAGCATTACTGCAGCCTCTTTGAGCGCGGGGAAGCCGAGTGGGAAGCGCGGCCCAGGGCAGAATGGTTGATCGAATACGCCCGCGACATCGACAATCTGCGAGCTGCGCTCGACTGGGCATTTTCTCCTGAAGGCAATGCAGCGACCGGCATCGCGCTGACGGCCGCTGCGGTGCCTCTGTGGATGCAGCTCTCGCTGCTGGAGGAATGCCGCCGCCGCGTCGAGCAGGCCCTCGCTGCATTGACAGCCCTCGCCGAGCCGGATCCTCGCCAGGAGATGAAGCTTCTTGCCGCGTTGGGCGCGTCTCGAACTCTATACCCGAGGCGGCGTCCCCGAGGTGGCCTCGGCCTGGACAAGGGCCCTGGAGCTTGCGAAGAGCTTCGGCGATCTCGAGTACCAGAAGCGCTCCCTCTGGGGCCTGTGGTCCTTTCATGTCAACGGTGTCGATTACCGCACCGCTTTGTCCCTGGCGCACGAGTTCGCCTCCCTGGTGACGACGAGCCTCGACCGAGACGATCGATTTGTTGGCGAGCGGATGATCGGCATCTCGCACCACAACCTTGGCGATCAACCGAGCGCGCGACGACACATTGAGCGGTCGCTCGCCGAGTCCGCTGCTTCCGGCCACCAACGGCAGTTCATTCGCCTGCAGCTCGATCCGCAGGTTACGGCCCGCGTCCATCTTGCGCGCATCCTTTGGCTGCAGGGCTTTCCGGATCGCGCGATGCGCGAAGCCGAACGCAGCGTTAATGATGCGCGGGCGGCAGAGCACGCGGTCTCGTTCAGTTATGCTCTGCACCGCGCGGCGTGTCCGGTCGCGCTGTGGAACGGAGATCTGACAGCGGCAGGCCACTATGCGGACATGCTGCTCGACCACGCGAAGCGGCATGCTCTGGTGCACTGGCAGCTATACGGCTTGGGCTATCAGGGAGCAGTTGCTATCAGACGCGGTGACGTCGCCACCGGATTGCGCCTGTTGCGATCGTGTTTCGAAGAGCTTGGCGAAACTGGGATAACGGCTCCGCGGTTTATGCGGTTTGCCGCGGTCTACATGGCCGAGGGTTTGGGAAAAGCCGGGCAGGTCGCTGACGCATTTGACGCCATCGACGACGCGATCGCGCGCGCCGAGCGTACCGAAGAACTCTGGCAAATGCCCGAGTTGCTGCGCGTCAAAGGCGAGCTGGTCCTCCTGCAGAATGCGGCCGCACAGACTGGCGCTGCCGAAGATTATTTCCGGCAAGCACGCGACTGGGCGCGTCGGCAGGGCGCCCTGTCATGGGAACTGCGCGCCGCGGTGAGCCTCGCTCGGCTGCTACGCGATCAGGGCCGTTCCGCCGAGGCGCTGGCGCTTTTTCAGCCGGTCTACGAGCGGTTCACCGAAGGGTTCGACACAGCCGACCTCACGCTGGCAAGAGCACTTCTCGACGATCTGCGATAGCCCGGCTTGGCTTGCCCACGCCATTGTCGTCGGATTTGATCCCGAGCATCCCAAGGCCGCCGATGCTCAGTACCACGGCACTCGCCCTTGACTTGAAATTTGTTAAATTTCCGGTGATCACCCCTATAATGGCGGCCGATGGATACCGCCTCCGAAGCACCGGCGAGTGTTGCGTTCGGACATTTCCTGCTGTTGCCGCATCGCCGCGAACTGCTCGCCAATGGCCGGCCGGTCAAACTCGGCGGTCGCGCCTTTGACGTGCTGATGGCGCTGGTCGAAGCGCGCGGAGCCGTGGTTTCCAAGAATGCGCTAATGGCGCGCGTCTGGCCCGACCGGATCGTCGAGGAAAATAATCTTCAGTGGCAGATTTCGGCATTGCGTGCCGCTTTCGGGGCGGATCGCAATCTGATCCGGACCGTGTCCGGACGCGGCTACCAGTTCACCGGAGAGATCAACGCCGTCTCCGCTAACCCGGAGGCCAATGCCAATACGGCAATGGCTGCCGCGCAGCCCAGTCCCAGCGACGCCCATCCCGACCGAAAGATACCCGCGGAGTCGCCGCCGACGAACCTGCCGGAGCCGGTTTCCGAGCTGGTTGGCCGGGATGACGTTCTCGGCGAGATCCTGAGCCTTGCCTCAGCACACCGGCTCGTTACCCTGACCGGCGCCGGCGGCATCGGCAAGACGCGGCTCGCTGTCGCCGCGGCGCGCCGGCTCCTGCCGCAATTTCCCGACGGTGTGTGGCTGGCCGAGTTTTCGCCGATCGCCGATCCCGGCCTCGTGCCCGTCACCGTTGCCGCGGCGATCGGGCTCGATCTTGGCGGCGGCGCAGTCACGGCGCAGCGCGTCTCGCAGGCGCTCGCCGGCCGGCGCCTGTTGCTGGTGCTGGACACGTGCGAGCACGTGATCGGCGCTGCCGCGGCGCTGGGCGAGGCGGTACTGCGCGCCGGCGGGACGCTGCATCTCCTCGCCACCAGCCGCGAGCCGCTGCGGGCGGAAGGCGAGTGGGTCTACCCGGTGCCGCCGCTCGCCGTACCGGCGGAAGACGCCGAGGATGCGAACGACCTGCTGCGCTACGGCGGGGTTCGGCTATTTGTCGAACGGCTGCGCGCAGCTGAGCCGCATTTTGCGCTGGACCGACGCAGTGCAGCGATGATCGCGGCGATCTGCCGACGGCTCGACGGCATCCCGCTGGCGATCGAGCTGGCGGCGACGAGCGCCGCCGTACTCGGCGTTGAGGAGGTCGCCACACACCTCGACGATCGCTTCCGGATCTTGACCGACGGCCGTCGCACCGCCTTGCCGCGGCACCAGACGCTGCGGGCGACGCTCGATTGGAGCTACGAACTGCTGAGCGAGCCCGAGCGTGTGATCCTGCGACGCCTCTCGGTATTCGCCGGCGTCTTCCGCCTAGAAGCGGCCACGCGCGTCACTGCGAGCCCTGAGATCGCGCCGGCGGAAATCGTGGACGGCATCGCCAATCTGGTCGCGAAATCGCTCGTCGCCGGGGTGGCCGGCAGCACCGTCGCGCGTTATCGGTTGCTCGACACGATGCGGGCCTACGGGCTCGAAAAACTCGCCGAAAGCGGCGAGAGCGAACAGCTTGCGCGTCGCCACGTCGAGCATTACCGCGACCTCTTCGAGCGTGCCGAGGCCGAATGGGAAACCCGGCCATCGGTCGAATGGCTGGCCGAATACGCGACTGAAATCGACAATCTGCGCGCGGCGCTTGATTGGGCATTTTCGCCGCACGGCGATGCCTCGACTGGCCGGGCGCTGACCGCGGCTGCCATCCCCCTCTGGACGCATCTTGTCGCTGATAGAGGAGTGCCGTGCCCGGGTCGAGCGCGCATTGGTCGTGCGATCTACCGGAGCACAACAAGACGTTCGTCGCCAGAATGAAGCTGCAGGGCGCTCTTGGCACCGCGCTAATACTGACCAAGGGGGCCGCCGCTCCCGAGACGAGCGCAGCATGGACAGTGGTTATCGAGATTGCCAGGTCACTTGCGGATGTAGAGTACCAGTTGCGCGCGCTCTGGGCCCAGTGGATGGTCGACGTCAACACGGGTCAATATCGCAGCTCTCTTCAGTTGGCGGAGCGGTTCAGCAGCTTAGCGGCGGAGCGGCACGACCTTAATGATCGCCTGATCGGCGAGCGGATGACCGCGGCATCCCAATACTTTCTGGGCGACCTACGCAGCGCGCGGCACCATCTCGAACGCTTCCTGACGGAATACGTAAGTCCCAGTAATCGTTCACACATCATTCGCTTTCAGTTCGACCCGCGCGTGCCGGTGCGCGTCCTTCTGGCATGGATCTTGTGGCTTCAGGGCTTTCCTGATCAGGGACGCGATGCGGCGGAAGCCAGCGTCGAGGAGGCACGTGCAGCCAATCACGCCGGCTCCATATGTTACGCTCTCGCCTCTCGGGGCATGCCCGCTTGCGCTCTTGATCGGCGATCTGATCTCAGCCGAGCATTACCTGAACATGCTTCTCGATTATTCGACGCGGCATTCGTTGGCGCTCTGGCGCGCTTTGGGGCGCGGCCAGCGCGGCGTGTTCGCGATAATGCGTGGGGACAATATGTCCGGATTGGCGCTGTGGCGTTCCAGCCTCGACGAGGTCGGCGATGCCGGGTTCGCCCTGCGGATAATTACCTTCCTGGGATGGTGGGCTTCGGCCGTCGGGCAGACTGGCCGGGTGGACAAGGAGCTGGCTGAGATCGACGCGGTGATCGACCGCTCCAGACAGACAGAGGAAGGCTGGCTGATCGCCGAGTTGCTGCGCATCAAGGGCAAGCTGTTGCTCCTGCAGGGTGCCTCCGGGGCGGCAAGAAGCGGCGAGCAGCTGTTCCGGCAAGCGCTCGACTGGGCGCGCCGGCAGGGCGCTCTGTCCTGGGAACTGCGCGCCGCTACGAGCCTAGCTCGGCTGCTATGCGATCAGAGCCGTTCCGCCGAGGCCCTGGAGCTTCTCCAAGCGGTCTACGACCAGTTCACCGAAGGGTTCGAGACGGCCGATCTGAAAGCCGCGAAGGTTCTTCTCGACGCTCTGCACACGTGAGGCGATCGTCGGTGCTGCGCGGCGGCTGTTCCTAGACTAGACCCGGGTTCACTGGCGGGTCGCCCGCCACGAGTATAGTCGAATTCATAGGACTGGAATGCGTCGGCCTACGCCGTTTCGGCGGCTCGCACGATCGTTGCCCCTCCGTAGCCGCTTCGCGCCAAGACCTGTTCGATCTCGCTGAGAACCGCCGGATCGTCGATCGTGGCCGGCATCGGATAGGGTTCGGCGTCGGCGATCTTGCGCATCGTACCGCGAAGCGCCGCTCCCAATCGATTGCCGCGGCAGCTTCGGCCCAGAATTCCTCCGGCCGATCGAGCGACCGGCGATACGTCTCGATGTATCCCGCCATGGAACGACCTCCCTATGTGCTACGCAGCCTTCGCGGGCCGCGGCGCTTGAACATGTCCGCTGACCGCCTCGCCATCGTTTGGCGTCAGCCGCAAAAAGCCGAAGCCGGCGACGAGGGGGAGCAATCCCACCAGAAAAAAGGCAATCCGGAAATCCTCGACTGTAACCTTCGTCGGTCCGGCGATAACCGCCAGCGATGCCGCCGCGACCGCGACGCCAAAGCCGCGCGCCACCTGTTGCGCGACACCGGCGACGCTCGTGCCCTTGCTCAACAGCGGACCCGGCATATCAGCATAGCTGACCGTGTTTAGCGCCAAATACTGGACGCTGCGCACGCAGCCCGACAGCAGGACCAGCACCACGGTAAGCCACACTGCCGTGTTCGCCTGCAGCAATCCGCAAAGTGCGGTTACCCCGGCCGAGAGCCAGGCCGTGCCGACCAGCAGCCGACGAAAGCCAAACCATCGCAACAATGGGCTGGCGAGGGTCCGCACCGCCATCGCGCCGACGCTTGACGAAAAGGTCAGGAGCCCGGATTGCAGGGCGCTCATCCCGAACCCCAGCTGGAACAGCAGCGGCAGCAAAAACGGCACCGCGTCGAGACCGATGCGGCACACGCCGCCGGTGACGGTCCCGATGCGAAAGGTGCGGATCCGCAACAGAGCGAGGTCGAGGATCGGATCTTGGCACCGCCGTGCATGCCAGCCGTAAAGTGCCAGGATCGCCAGCGCGGCGGGGAAAAACGCCATTCCCAGCGCACCCGGGATGATCGGGCGACCAAGATTTTCGATCGCCAACTCGAGCAACGCCAATCCCAACCCGCAGATAATAAAGCCGCGCAAATCAAAGCGGATCGGCGCTGGCGCGCGGAAATTCTCGAACAGACGCAACGCCAGAACAAGGCCAAGAAGGCCAACCGGCAAGTTCAGGAAAAATATCGCGCGCCACGAAAACCAGCTGGTGATGAAACCGCCGACGATCGGCCCGGCGGTGGGTCCGATCATCGCCGGGATCGTCATCCAGTTCATCGCCGAGACGAGATCCGATCGCGGGAAGCTGCGCAACAGGATCAGCCGCCCGACCGGGGTCATCATCGCCCCGCCGAAACCCTGGATCACGCGCATCGCCAGCAATACCGGCAGGTTCGGAGCGATCCCGCACAACGCCGAACCCGTCGTGAAGATTGCGATTGCCGAGCAGAACACAACGCGAGCGCCGAGGCGGTCGGCGATCCAACCGCTGACCGGGATAAAGACTGCGAGGCTCAACAGATAGGTCGCGATCACCAGATTGAGGCGCAGCGGGCTTTGGCCCAGGCTCTTCGCCATCGCCGGGATCGACACGGCGATCATCGTCGAGTCGAGCCCCTCCATAAAAAATGCGCAGCCAACGATCAGCGCGATGACGATGGCGCGTCGTGGCTGGCCACCGGAGGCGGCAGAGCGGGAAATGGATGCGCCGGTGTTGCTCACTGACGGCCATCCGATGGAATGCCCACCGAACGGCCGCGCGGAGTTTCCGGGTCAAGCACTTCGGCGCATACGGCGCTGCCGGGCTGCATCCGCCTTTCCGGTCCCCTTTTGTTGACACGAGCTTACGCCGGGACCATAGCCGATCGCTGACCGGGTGGGGCGACAAAGGTGGACGCAAGCGAAATCGACGCGGGGCTTCTGGAAAATTGGGCGCTTGCCTATCTGGGGCGTTATGCCAGTTCGGCCACGAACTTGCGACGGGTTCTGTTGCGCCGCCTCCGCCGTCGTTTGCGCGATAACGCCGAGGCCTTGCACCAGGCAGAACCGCTGATCGAAGCGCTCGTCGAGCGCTATTTGCGATCGGGTCTGCTCAACGACGCCGCCTATGCCGCAAGCCGGGCTGAGGCGCTTCATCGTCGCGGTAAGTCGTTGGCCAAGATACGCGCGCGACTGGCAGCCAAAGGGGTTGCCGGCGCGCTCGCCACCGATGCCCTCGCGGTATTGCGCGCAAATTCCGCCGATCCCGACCTCGCCGCGGCCTGCGCCTTTGCCCGCCGTCGCCGGCTTGGCCCCTATCGACGCTTCGCTGTCGAAAGGACGCGCGAGCTGGCTGCTTTTGCTCGTGCCGGGTTCAGCCGGCGGGTTGCGGAGGCCGTGCTGGCCTGCGCCGACACCGACGCGGCCGAAGCCCTCGCCCGCGGCGATCAGGATTAATCTGGTATGGCGGCGATCGATTTAGCGAGTGGTCACGCGCGCCGCAGTGCGGGTGTCGCGGCTTCCTCCGGCCGCTCCGCTGTCTGCTCGGGCGGACCGATTATCGACATCGGCGACGGATCGCGCATCGTAATTCCGTATTTGTCAAACGCCATCTTGACCCTGCGGTTGAAGGCGCGGCCGACAGCGTATTGCTTTGACGGCAGGGTCCTGATGCGGACCAACAGCACCACCGAAAACTCGTTGAGCGCGTCGACGCCGAGATATTCGAACGGGTCGATGATCAGGTCGCGCACCGCCTCGTCTTCCATCAAATCGGCGCTCGCCTCGCGCAGGATCTCGACGACGCGATCGATGTCTTCGCCATAGGCGATCGTCACCCGGGCGGTGGCATAGGCGAAATCGCGGGTCATGTTCTTGACCGTCGTGACCTCGCTGAACGGGACCGTATGGACGGTGCCGGAAAGATCGCGCAACCGGATTGTGCGCACGCTGATCGCCTCGACTACGCCGGCGTGATCCTTGCCGAGATCGACGATGTCGCCGACCGCAAGCTGGTCTTCGAGCAGGATAAAGAGGCCGGTGATCACGTCGCGGACCAATGCCTGGCTGCCAAAGCCGATCGCGACACCGACAATGCCGGCCCCGGCCAGCAACGGCGCGATGTCGATGCCGAGATGCGAAAGAATGATAAGCCCGGCCATGACGACGATCAGCGACAGCATCGCCGTGCGCAACAATGGCAGCATCGTGCGGATGCGGGTGCGTCGCGGCACGCCGCCGTTGATTTTGCCGAGATAGCGCTCGATCGCCGAGGCGAAGATCTCCCAGACCGCCAGTGCAGCCGCGACAATCAGGCCGATCGACAACAGGTCGCCTCCGATCCGCCGGGCAAGATCGGTGTCGAGCCAGGCGTAAGCGCTGATTTCCCAGGCCTGCAGCACGGTTAGGCCGGCGACGATATAGAGTACCGCGCTGACCAAACCGGTCAGGACCGGGACATAGCGGTTGGCGCGCTGCTCAAGCGTCGGAAATTGCGTTTTGAGGTGCGGTGAAACGGCAAACCCGCGCTGGCTCAAACTGCGGATCGAATGAGCGAGCACCCGCGCCGCAAGAATTACCAAAATGCTGAGCCCGGTAGCGCGCGCGACATAGGTAAACCCGCCCTCGATATGCAGCGCGTAAATCGCGTAGAGGCCGGCTATGTAAAAGATCGCCAGCAATTGCCAGATTTCGGCCAGCGTGCGCCGCACTCGGCTCCAGCCCGATAGCCTGGATCCATCGCCGCCGATCCAATCAGCGATCTGGTTCCGATTCTGCAGCAAAAAGATGATCGCGAGCAGCGCCAGCACCAGCCCGACGAGCTTCAGCAGCAAGGTGTAGAGCGCGCCCGGAATGCCGAGCCACCACGCGGCTTCAGGCACCGCATAGCCGTAGACGCCCCAAAACGTGAAGCGTTTGACCCAGATGTAGAGATAATTTCGCGTCTCGGCGTCGAGCCGCAGGAACGAGGTGCCCTCGTCGGGCGGGATCAGAACCGCGCGTGCGACACACAGGATCAGCCGCGCCTCGATCGTCGCTACGGCAAGGACCGACATTGTGATGCCGGTCGGGGTCCATGAATCGAGCGCCATTGCGACGGCGCCATAGACGATTGCCGCGAAGACCAAAATCGGCGCCAGGTCGAGGATAAATGCGAGCAAGGCAAAGAGCGCCTTGATCGCTCGGGTATCGCGTCGACGCACCGGGAATTTGGGCCGCGTTCGAGCGATGACCCAGCGCAGTGCCGCCTCAGCCGCCGCCGCTCCGCCAAAGACGAGCACAAAAGCCTGCGCCGCGCTGGCCCAGCGCTCGCGCGCGGCCGGATTGTGCATCTGCTCGCGGGCCCAGCGGATCAATCGTGGCGCGTCCACAACCATTGCGACGCCGGCCAGAATCTCGCCGGTGAAAGCGTCGATCTGGGTGGACAAGCGCCCAAGCAGAGCAACCCCCTCCGATTTCGGGGGCTCGGCGTGATGCTGCGCCGCGATCAGCGTCTGCAGTTGCGCTATCAGCTTTGCCCGCTGCTGGTCGCTCTGCAACGTGTTGACGAGCTGCTGTAATTCGCCGGACGAAGGTGATGGTGGCTGCGCCGCGACGGTGGCGGAAGGCGGCGAGTGCGCCGACCCCGCTGAGGTTGGAGTCGGTGAGGCTGCGCCGGCCGCTTCCGAGAAGGTCGCGGCCAGGATCGCAAGCAGCAGCCATACGGCTTTGCACATCGACGACGGCCCCCGCATCAGCTCTTCATCGTAAGCAGCGAGCGGGTTCCCCGGCCCGACCGCCGCGCAGCTTAATTCTCGGCCTACTCGCGCTGCCGCATCAGCCGGGCGACGCCGCCGGCCTCGGCATCACCGCCGGCTTCCAATGCGGCGATGATCCGCGGACGGTCGGCCGCGGGACGGTTCTGGCTCAGCTTGAATTTGCCTTCGAGCCGCGTCACGCTAATCTCAAAACCGACAATTCCCCTAAGCATCCCGGCCATATAGTCGGCCGGCTGGTCCTCCATTCGCCACGGCGCTTCACTACCGCTCTCATGCCGCTGTGACAGACGGCGCAGCAGATCACGCAGCTGGTCCGCGTCATCCATCGGTCGAACCGCGCCATAAGCATGAACATCGGCGTAGTTCCAGGTCGGCACCGCCGGACCACTCGCATACCAGCGTGGCGAAATATAGGCATGAGGTCCGCTAAACACGGCGAGGACCTCGTTGCCTTGCGTCAAATTCGAGACCTGCGGGTTAGGGCGCGCCAGATGACCCTGCAAATACAGTTGATCGCCCCGCCGCTCGACCAGAAACGGGACATGACTCGACACGAGCCCATGCTCGCCATGGCTGATCAGCAGACCGAAATCGTAACGCTCGATGTGCGCGATCAGAATTTCGGGGCGGGTTTCGGTAAAAACGGGCGGCAGGTAAACCACGCAGCCTCACAGCGGTCTGAGCATAGCCGCGGGTGGTCTACCACATCCCTGACTGTCACGACGGCTCTTCTGCCCGAGAACCAAAGGGCTGTCGCGCCCCGTCTATTTGGCAACCATCACATCCGAAGCCTTGATGACGGCAAACGCGTCGTCGCCGACGGCGAGAGCGAGATCGTCAACCGCCTCGTTGGTAATCGACGAGGTCACGATAACGCCGCCGCCGATATCGATGCGGATGTGGGCGGTCGTTTGGCCCTTGCTGACCGCAACGATCTTACCTTTGAGCTGATTGCGCGCGCTTAGTTTCATCGTATCTGCCTTTCCGAGGTATTGTGCAGCAGAGAGAACTCGGTCGACGTATCCGGTCAGATATAGTGCAGCCGAAATTCGACCGACAAGCGAGGCGAAATGAAGGACACAAAGACCGATTCGATTTTGGCCGAGACGCTATCCGCGATCGAGGCGATCCTCGGCGCAGATCTGGCGCAGATCGCGGTCGAGCGCGCGGTGATCGGGCTGTTCTTCACCGGCGTCAAGCTCAGTAACGGCCTCGCCGGGGCCTGTGCCACGCCGATCAAGACGATCCCGGAAGCGGTGTGCTGCCCGAGTTCGGCGATGGCAATGCCGTTTCCCGGCAAAATTCGCGGCCGCAATGCAGCCGATCTGGCATGCGAGGCGCTGTCCGATCACGGCATTCGCCGGGCCGTCGGCATCGCCACCCTGAATGCGCTTGCGGATTGCTGCTGGCAGCGCCGGCCGCGTCCCGATGTCGAGCTACGGGTGGGGGTGGACGCCTTTGACGCGACCGAAATCCGCAAGGGCGATCGGGTCGTCGTCGTCGGCGCGTTCGTCCCGTTTCTTAAGGAATTGAAACGCCGCGACCAGTCCTATCTGGTGCTGGAGCAAGACCCCGCGACCTTGAAGGCCGATGAGCTGCCGTTTTTTCGCCCGGCAGAACAGGCCGGTGAAGTCGTGCCTGACGCCGATGTGTTGTTGATCACCGGCTCGACCCTTCTCAACGCGACGCTCGAAGATCTGCTGGCATTAGCCCGGCCGGAAGCGCGGGTCACGATCGTCGGGCCCACCGTCGGCATGCTGCCGGACGCATTCCTCGCGCGCGGCGCCGATGTCCTCGGCTGCGTTCGCATCACCGAGCCCGACGCGTTTCTCGATGTGCTCGCCGAAGGCGGCTCCGGCTACCATTTCTTCGGCCGCTCCGCGCAAAAAATTGTGCTCGCCCGCCGCACGCCGGCCGTCAGCGCGCAAGCCGCGTAACCCTATATGATCGTCTGATGGTTCCGCTTTCCGTTCTTGATCTTTCGCCGATCACCGAAGGCAGCGATGCCGGCCAGGCGCTGCGCAACTCGCTCGATCTGGCGCGCCATGTCGAAGCACTCGGCTACCGGCGTTTCTGGATGGCCGAGCATCACAATCTGCCGGGCATCGCGAGCGCCGCAACCGCGGTTGCGCTCGCCCATGTCGCGGGCGGCACCAGCACGATCCGGATCGGCGCCGGCGGCATCATGCTGCCGAACCACGCGCCGCTGCTGATCGCCGAGCAATTCGGCACGCTCGCAGCCCTTCATCCGGGGCGGGTCGAGCTCGGTCTCGGCCGCGCGCCGGGCTCGGACCAGGTCACCGCGCGGGCGGTGCGCCGGGCCCTGCTCGGCGGCGCCGAAAACTTCCCGCAGGATGTCGTCGAGCTGATGGCGTATTTCCAGCCGGCCGAACCGGGCCAGGCAGTGCAGGCGGTCCCCGGCGCTGGGTTGGAGGTGCCGATCTGGATCCTCGGCTCCAGCCTCTATGGCGCGCAGGTCGCCGCCTATTTGGGTTTGCCGTTCGCTTTTGCCTCGCATTTCGCGCCGGCGATGATGATGCAGGCAATCCAGGTCTACCGCGAGCGGTTCCGCCCGTCGACGCAGCTTGCTTTGCCGCATGTCATGCTCGGGGTCGTCGTCGTCGCCGCGGAATCGGATGACGAGGCGCGGTTTCTGTTCTCCTCGCTGCAGCAAGCGACGTTGAACAACCGGATCGGCCATCCCGGCCGTGTGCCGCCGCCGGTCGCCGATTTCGATGCGCAACTCGATCCTTACGCGCGCGCCATCCTCGCCGACTCGCAGTCCTGCGCGATTGTTGGCGGACCGGATACGGTGCGGCGCGGCCTCGAGGACTTCATCCGCCGCACCGGCGCCGACGAGCTGATGGTCACCGCAAACATTTTCGACCACGCCAAGCGCAAGCGCTCATTCGAGATCGTCGCACAAGTGCATGGCGGGATGAAAGCGGCGCCGATCGCCCAGCCCGAACCTCAGCTATCTGCCGCCGCCCAATCGTAGACCTTAGCCGAGGTCCCGCCGATCAGAGCGGGGCGGCCATGCCAGGGATGAGCGGGAGTTGACGCAATCAAGCGCGATCGGCTAAGCTCGCGCGTGGAATTACGCGGTCGAGGAGAAAATCGATGAATGACGCGATGACGTTGTCACAGCGTGCCGACGCGCTCGAAGAACAAATGAGCCGCGAACTCGACTACATCGTGATCAAATCGCGGCTCTACAGCATGGCTGAAGGGGATATGGGCCCGACGCCGAATGCCGCCGCGCTGATGGCGAAGAATCCCAACGCCCGGGTGCTGATGGGCGACGATCCTCGGCTGCCGGAAATGCCGGAAAAGCCGACGCTGGTCGATTTCTTCAAATACCGCTTTGGCCCCGCGGCGCATCTGCTGCAGAGCGCCAAGCACGCAGTCAATGCCGGGTTGCCGGAAAATATGGTGCTCGCCTGTCTACTGCACGACATCTCGACGATCGGCTTTATCCGTGGCGATCACGGCTATTGGGGCGCGCAGCTGGTCGAGCCCTATGTTGACGAGGAAGTGACCTGGGCGATCCGCGCTCATCAGGTGCTGCGGTTTTATCCCGACGAGTTGGTCGGGTACGAATATCCGCAATCCTATGTCAAATCGTTCGGCGCCGACTATCGACCCGATCCCTATATCGAAGAAGACTACAAGCGGATGCGCGACCATAAATGGTACATGTCGGGACGGATGATTACAGTGCACGACATTTATTCCTTCGACCCGAATGCCAAAGTCGAACTCGAAGAATTTACCGATGTAATCGGCCGCAATTTCAAGCAGCCAGAGGAAGGGCTCGGCTTTGACAATAGCCCGGTCGCCCATATGTGGCGGGCAATGATCCGGCCGGCGAAGTATCTGTAGCGGCCAGTAACGATCGGCTGAGCGTGCTGCGGTCATCGCGCTCGGCCTTCGGGAGCCAGCAAGGGGAGAGCCCGCGGCGTTCTCGCGGGCGCTAACCGTTAAAATGCTTAAGACGAGGTCAGCAATGGACAGTACCGCGCTGCGCGAACTGCAGACGCCGCTGAAGGAAAAATACCGCAACGATCCGGCTGCGGCTGTCGTCACGCTAAAGGCGCACGGTGATCTGGCGGACGACGCAATCGTCTGCAAGGTCGACACCGGCCGGGCAATGATCGCAGCCGGTCTGCACCCTGCTACCGGCGGAACCGGTCTTGATGCTTGCTCCGGCGACATGCTGCTCGAAGCGTTGGTCGCCTGTGCCGGCGTTACGCTGAAAGCAGTCGCCACGGCGATCGATTTCCGTTTGCGCGGCGGGTCCGTCCATGCCGAGGGCGATCTCGATTTCCGCGGTACGCTGGGGGTCGAACGCACCGCACCGGTCGGTTTTCGCGACATCCGGCTCAGCTTTACGCTCGACACCGACGAACCCGAGGACCGGCGCGAAAGCCTCTTAAAGCTGACCGAGCGCTATTGCGTGGTATTGCAGACATTGCGCACCCCGCCAAAGCTGGAGGCTCGCATTGTCCAACACCGCTAAGCCAAGCTGATGCCCTCAGAACCCACAATGCAACGCCAGTTCTCAGCGCCGGATAAATGGCCGGATAAATGGGATATCGAAGCCGATGTCGTGGTCGTCGGGTTTGGAGCGGCGGGCGTCGCAGCGGCGGTAACAGCTCATGATCTCGGCGCCGATGTCGTGATCCTCGAAAAGGCGCCCGAAGGCGAGCATGGTGGTAATACCCGGGTCGCGGGCCAGGGATATCTGAATACATCTTCGGCCGAGGAGGCCGCCGCCTATTTGACCGCGCTGTGCGGCCCCTACACCGTGCCGGAACCGATGGTGAAGGCGTGGGCGGAGGAGATGGGCCGCAACAATGCGTGGCTCGAAAGCCTCGGCGGCGACCCGCAGGAGCATCAGCATCCGCCGGTCGGGATCGAATTTCCGGATCTGCCGGGCTCGGGATGCGTGCATAAATTTCACGACGGGCCGACTTATGGCTATTCCTACACATGGAAACGGTTTGAGAGCCTGGTCAAACAGCGCCCGATCCGCGTTCTTTACGAAACACCCGGCCGTGAGCTGATCCAGCACGACATCACCAAGGAAATTCTTGGGGTTCGCGCGCAACGCGGAGATCAGCCGATTTATGTCAAAGCGCGCCGGGGCGTGGTGCTGACTTGCGGCGGCTTTGAAAACAATCAGGAGATGATCCGCGATTACTTGCCTGGCGTACCCTACTGCTACACCTCGGGCTCGCCCTATAATGAGGGTGACGGCATCACGATGGCGATGTCGGTCGGCGCCGATCTCTGGCACATGAATAATTATGCCGGCCCGTCAATGGCGCTGAAAATCCCGGAGATCCGGACATCGTTTTCGATGCAGGCCCTGCATTACAGCAAAGTGATGCCGGGCGGCATGATTGTGGTCGGTCCTGACGGCAGGCGCTTTACCGACGAGAAGTACAAAACCCGGCACGGCAAAGTTCCGGTGAATGGCCGCTGGCTGCCGTTATCGACACCGTGTCCGATGTTTATGATCTTCGATCACGCGCTGTTTTCGGCTGGGCCTCTTTACGACAAGCATCCGAGCCATGGCTGGACGCAAATCATCGAGCGCTACGAGTGGAGCGAAGACAACAGCGCCGAACTGGCCAAAGGTTGGATCAAGACCGCTGATAGCGTTGCGGGTCTCGCCGCCGAGCTAGGGCTCGACCCTTCCGCATTGGAAAGCACCGTCGCCCGATGGAACCGCTATTGCGATGCCGGGCGCGACGCGGAGTTCGGCCGGTCGCTGATGCTGGAGCCGATCGGCGATGGGCCGTTCTACGCGGTCGAGCTGTCGCCTTCGATGCTCAACACTCAGGGCGGCCCGCGACGCAATGAAAAGGGCCAGATCGTGCGCCCGAACGGCACACCAATCCCGCGGCTCTACAGCGCCGGCGAACTCGGCTCGATCTACAGCTATTTGTACCAGGGCACCGGCAATATCGGCGAATGCCTCGCCTTTGGCCGCATCTCCGGCCGCAACGCCGCAGGTGAGACGCCGTGGGAATGAGCGGTAGTCCGGCGCAACCGATGGAATGAAGACCTGCTTCTAAACGAGATCGACCCGCGCGTGGTGTCCGGAAGCGGTGGCGAGGCGGCGGTCGCGGGTCAGGAGCGTAGCGTCGAGCGCTTCGGCGAGCGCGACGTAAGCGGCATCATAGGCTGTCAGATTGTGGCGCAATTCCCAGACTCGCTTCAGCAGCACATCGTGTGGGTAGCGGGTCAGAGGAAAATCCATTAGATCGTCCAGAGCGGTCGAGCCGCGCATGGGTTCGATCTGCCCGATCGCCGCGTAGCGCCGCAGGACCTGCGTTACCTCGATATCGAGCAGATGCGGCGCATGTAGGGTTTGCTCAACGCCGAACAGGCGCTCCCTTATGGCGGCAGCGGCGGGCGTCCGCAACAACACTTCCACGACCGCCGACGCGTCGACCACGATCACCGGGCGTCGCGCTCGGCGCGGATCGCCTCCTCCGGCGACGGGACGGGGTCGGTGGGGGGACGGTTCTCTAGGCGCTCGCGCATTTCCGCGAGGCTGGGCCGCTCGGCCATCCGACGCAGCTCGGCAAGCAGATAATCGGAGAGCGACATGCCTGCCAGAGCCGCGCGCGATTTGAGCTGGCGGTGCAGAGCATCAGGGACATTACGGATTTGGATCATGGTTGGCATGTTATAAACATGAATTCATGTGCTGCGCATGTCAAGCGGCGGGCGGGCGGAGGTTGTCATGGCTGGCCGGGCGTGAAACACTTGCACCAACGTGAACGGTGCGGAGGAAGGCCATGGATGTCGGCATGATGATGGTGTTCGCCAGCTATGGCTGGGAGAACGTCGGCGACGATCAGGTGTGGGACGAGGAAATCCGGCTGGCAAGGCTCGCCGCCGATTCCGGCTTTGACGCGTTGTGGTCGGCCGAGCATCATTTTTTCGACTACTCGTTCTGCCCCGACAATCTGCAGCTGATGACCTATCTCGCCGGGGTATGCCCCGGCGTCGGGCTCGGCACCGCGGCCGTGATCGTACCGTGGCACGACCCGTTGCGCGTCGCTGAGCAGGCGGCGGTCCTCGATCTGTTGTGCAAAGGAAAATTGCGGCTGGGTTTGGGGCGCGGTCTGGCGCGGCGCGAGTTCGCGGCGTTTCGCGGCACAATGGACGAGTCGCGCGAACGCTTTGACGAAGCCGCCCCGATGATCGTCGAGGCATTGCGCACCGGCTTTATCGAGGGGCACGGCAAGTATTACCCGCAGCCGCGGATCGAACTCAGGCCGCGTCCCAAATACGACTTTGCCGGCCGCATTTATTGCGTCGCGGCGAGCGAAGAGTTGGTCGAGGCTGCCGCCAAGCTTGGCGCGCATATGGTCATGTTCTCCGACCGGCCGTGGCACATGCGGTTGCCGGCAATCGAGCGCAACCGCGAACTGCACCGGAAATTCCATGGGCGGCCGGCGCCGCATATGATGATCACCGATTTCTGCATCTGCGGCCCGAACCTGGCGCAAGCCGAGGAGGACGCGCGGAAATACATGGGGAAATTTGTCGAGAGCAATTTCCATCATTACGAATTTCTCGGCGAACACTTCGCGACGGTCAAAGGCTACGACGCCTACGCCCAAAAGGCGGAGATCGCGCGCAAGGGCGGGCTCGATGGGGCGGTCGCCGGGTTTATGCAGGCGGCTATTTGGGGCACGCCCGACCGCGTCCTGCGGGAGTTGGAAACGCGGCGCGATGTGCTTGGTGAATTCGAGCTCAATACGGCGTTCCGGTTTGGCGGTGTACCATTCGACATCGCCGAGCGCGGACTCAAAATGTTCGCCAAGGAAGTATTGCCGGTCCTCAAGACCTGGCAGTCGGAAAACTCAGCACTCGCGGCAGAATAGAGGAACCTGCGATGATCACCAAATTCGACAGCTCCTATTACGGCACCGCCGATATGGAGAACCTCGGCTACGCCGGCACACCGATCAACGAGCGCTGCTACAGCAAGGAGCAGCTGGGCCACGCGCTGCACAAAGTGGTGAAGTATGCCCAGTGCATGGACGAGCGCGGCTACGACACGTTCTGGATGGCCGAGCATCATTTCCAGCCCGAAGGCACGGAATTGATCCCGAACCTCTTGATGATGGCGGCGCATTTGTGCGGCGTGACCAAAAACATCAAGATCGGCTGCGGTTTCAATGTCGTGCCGATGTGGCATCCGTTGCGCCTCGCGGAAGACTACGCGATGGCCGACATCCTGACCGGCGGAAGAGTGATCTTTGGCGTCGCCCGCGGCTATCATACCCGCGAGGTGGAGACCTTCGGCTCGCCGCTGATGGACCAAGAGGCCAACCGCGAATTGTTCGAGGAAGGCGTCGAGGTTCTGTTCAAGGCATTCGAGGGCAAGCCGTTCTCGCATAAGGGCAAGTTCTACACGATCCCGCCGGAGGTGCCGTATCGCGGCTACACCTTAAAGGAGATCACCCTGGTGCCGGCGCCAGAGCGCCTGCCGGTCGAATGCTGGCAGCCGATCCAGAGCGGTTCGGAGCGCGCCTTCGATTTTATGGCGAAGCACGGCATCCGTGGCGTGATTGGCGGCGGCTCGGCCGAGGGTGGCGCTGTCGAGCGGCACATGATCGGCTTTCAGGCAGCCTACGCCCGGCGCGGCGTCAAGCTCGAACTCGGCGAACGGCTGGCGCTCGGCTACCAGTTCCATATCTCGTCGAGCCGCGAGCAGGCGATCCGCGAGGCCGCGCCGCATTACGAAGAGAACATGAAGATGTTTGGCGAGCTGCGGCTGGTGCGGGCACTGACCGACGAGCAGATCGCGGCGATGCGCGATCCCCGGCTTGCCGCCACCACCAAATTGCCGCGCATTGAGGATGCGGTGAAGGCCGGCGGCTTCCTCGCCGGGCGGCCGGAAGACATCGTCGAGCAGCTCAAGGCGGTCGAGAAGCGCTACCCCGGCATCGATCGGGTTATTTGCGCCACCCCGCTCGGCACCCCGCTCGACGTGCAGCTCGAAGACCTCGACCGCTTCGCCAAAGAAGTGATCCCGGCCTTCCGCAACGAAAAGGCTTCGGTGCGGGCAGCCGCCGAGTAATCAAACAAAGACGAGGTCCGAGGGGAGGAGCGCGCTAAATAGCTCAGATCGGAGGAGGAAGGGCGAGTACCGCGGGCTCGCCTACCGAAACGAAACCGAGCCTTCGATGCCGCCGTGACACAGGACCCTCCGCTCTGGACGAAGCCGTAGCCAAAGAAGCTTGGCAGCACACCCTCGATTGGCTCAACAAGTACCCGCGGGCTGAGGTGAAGGCAGCCGGCCAAAGGCGGTTCGCACGCGCCGTCCTCACAATGACGGTCGAGGCGATCGAGGTTCCACTCACGAAGGCCAGATCAGGGCGGTATCGCCATCGCGTTGGAGGGTGGTGCCGAAGGGCTGCGATAACCGGGCGAGGCGGGCGAGGATTGTGTCGGCGGCGGGGCCGCGGGCAATCGACGGGCGGCCGCGGGTTTTGAGATCGTCGGGGCCGCGAACGCCGGTGGCGTTGAGCTGCAACGGGATCAGACGCATTTCCTGGAAGCGGCCGGCGGCGAAATGGCATTCGGCAATGACGCTCTGCCAGACCTCGTCGTCGTAATGACCGGGTTCGGTCGCGGTCTGAAAGATGAAATTCCCGAGATCGTAAAAGATCGGCCGGCCGCGATAGATCTCGATGCCGTGCAGCCGCGGCGCGCCATGGCTGACATAAAGCGATGCCCCGGCATCGATGCAATGACGCGCGAAATCGCGCTGCCAATGCGGTGTATGCCGGCCGCCGTCTTCGAGGATGTGGTTGTGGTGGTACGCAAGCACGATTTCGGCCCGCGTCGCGGCCTCAGAAATCGCCGCGGTGATGCGGGCGAGGTCGACGGCGCCTGGCGAGCCATCGCCAGTCGAGCCGCAATTCATTGACCCCGGCGCGGGTGGCGGTCGCAGCCGCACCCTCGCGGATCGACCCGCTCGCCATCGCCACCAGTGCGACCGTGCCGTTCGCGGTTCGGCGGTAAGCGGCTGCCGCGGCTGCGGCCAAATTATTGCCGGCGCCGGCATGGCAGAAGCCGCGCGCGTCGAGCTCGCGCAGCATGCCGATAATCCCGCCGGTGCCGAGATCCCAGACATGGTTGTTGGCGGTCGCCAGCAGCGACACCGACAATGCCTGCAGGCAATCGAGCACCGCCGGATCAGCCGCATGCAAAAAGACGCCGTCGCGCGTCGGCGCCTCCGGCCAGCGGAGTCCTGATCGCGGTCTCCAGATCGGTAAAGCAGACATCCGCCCGCCCGCAGATCTCAGCCAGAGCCGCGAAATCGGGCCACGGATCGGCGCGCAGATCATGACCGATCAACGCCTGCCCCAGTACGGTCAGCCGCAGATCGCTACCTGATATCAAAGTTGGCGGATGGCCGGCTGACCGCCTTTGCGCGTCAGATGTGGCGGCCGCGCAGTTCGTTGTTGGTATGGCGGTCGCCGGATAGCCAGCGGGCGAGTTCGCTGTGCGCGTCGGCGCGGCGGATCGCGTCGATCTCAGCGACGTCGTCGGGGTCCTGGGTGAATTCGACGTGGAGCCCGTCCGGCGATTGCACATAGATCGATTTGCAATAGCCGTGATTGCTCTCGCGGTATTTCTCGCCAGCCGCTTCGAGCCGTCGCTTCAGCTCCTCGTAGGTATCGGGCTCGGCCTTGAAGGCGATGTGATCGTAGCGCCCGATCTTGGCCGGCTTCTCGGCCTGGGTCATCTCGTAAAGTTCGGGGTCGGCGAACTGGAAAAAGGCCAGCGCTCCGCCATCGGCCATGCCGAAAAAGGTGTGGCAGAACTCGACCTCACGGCCAACCTCGGCGCTGAAATTCTTTTCGCACCAGGTCGCAACCAGCGGGATGCCGAGCAGATCCTCGAAAAACCGGCGGTTGGCTTCGTGGTCCTTTACGACATAGGCGTTGTGATGCAGGCGCGATGGTAGCCGTGACAGCAATTTCGTCGTCTTTGATGCGCGTGTTGCCTCGATCGTGTCCATTTAGTCCTCCCTGATTGAGAACGGCAGCGAATTTGGCTGCCACCTTATCATAGGACCGCGCACCCACGACAGAGCGACCGGGTATCGGTCACGGAAGTTCGCAGGCGCGCGCAATCCTGCGATCCGCCGCTGGTGCTGGCGCGGCACGACGATGTAGCGCATGCTCGGCGGAAAGCGGCCAAGAAGATGGGGGATTTTCCGTGAAGATAAGCACGATGATCCGGTTCACTCCCGGCGCCGAGGCAAATGACCGGCTGCTGGGGCGCACCGCCGACTATGCCCGCCGCATCGAGGCCGCCGGGTTTCCGGGCATTTGGGTCGGCGATTCGATGGGCCGTGGGCGACCGACGCTCGATCCACTCGTCGAATTGGCGGTACTTGCGGCGGTGACCGAGCGGGTCGAGCTCGGCATTGGGGTGTTGCAGGTGCCGTTGCGCCATCCGGTCGAATTGGCGCATCGCGTGCAGTCGGTCCAGGCGTTGTCTAGCGGGCGTCTGGTGCTCGGCGTCGGCAGTGGCTCGACCCGCGACGATTTCGAATTGCTCGGCCTCGACTGGGACCACCGCTTTCGCACCCTCAGGAATTCATTGAGAACGATGGGTCAGGTGTGGCGCGGCGAGCCGGTCAATGGCGGGACTTTGTCGACCTGGCCCGGCTGCGAGGGCGGACCGCCGATCCTGATCGGCGCCTGGCGCAGTCCGCGCTGGATCACGCTCGCCGCCAAGGAATACCAGGGGTGGACGCCGTCCGGGCGCTACAGCAGCTGGGACGATCTGGAAGCCGGCATGCGCGTTTTTCGCGAGGCTGGCGGCACCAATGCGGTGCTCGCCAATGTCGCGGTCGATTTTGCCAATCGGCCGGAATCCGCCGGCCTCGCTGAAGCCACCAATGTGGCGCTGGTCTGCCCGCCTGACGAAGCCCGTCAGCGGATCAAGCGGATGCAGCAGCTCGGTTTTGACGAGGTGCTGTTGGTGTCGCCGGCCGGCGTGCTCGAAGATATCGAACGGGCGCGCGATTTTCTCTGAACCGCTTGGCGCCGGCGAGCCGAGCGCACCGCGCAACTCGACCCCGCGGCTTGACAGCGCGGGTGGCGGGCGCATGCTCCCGCTCGGCCTCAATCTCAGCAGGGAGCCCGAAATGATCAATGC
Organism: uncultured Alphaproteobacteria bacterium; assembly: GCA_963735445.1. GTDB lineage: Bacteria > Pseudomonadota > Alphaproteobacteria > ATCC43930 > CGMCC-115725 > AP-15. The sequence goes on along the minus strand of CAVTLC010000021.1, from coordinate 17,461 downwards.
GGACCTCACCGGCAAGGCAGTGCTGGTGACCGGAGCAGCCTCGGGCATCGGGCTTGCCGCAGCGGAGCATTTCGCGCGCTGCGGTGCAGCCGTGGCGCTCAACCATTTGCCCGATGACGCACGCGGGCCGGCCGCGGCCGAACGCCTCAAGAGCGAGGGGCACAAAGTATTGGGCGCTCCCGGCGACGTGTCTCGACCGGGCGATGCCGAGCGGATGGTCAAGAGTGCAATCGACGCTCTCGGCCGTCTCGATTTTCTGGTCAATAATGCCGGCACGCCCGCAACGCCGACACCGATCCCGTTTTCCGATCTCGATGCGTTGACCGAGGATTTCTGGTCGACGATCCTGACGACCAATTTGATCGGGCCGTTTCGCTGTGCCCACGCGGCGGTGCCGGCGTTGAAGGCAGCGCGCGGTGCGATCTGCAACACCGCCTCGATAGCCGGAGTACAAGGCTCGGGCAGCAGCATTCCCTATGCGACCAGCAAGGCCGGGCTGATCAACCTGACCCGCAGCCTGGCGCGCACTTTAGCGCCGGAAATCCGGGTCAACGCGGTGGCGCCGGGGTTTGTCGACAGCCCGTGGAACCGGGAGTGGCCTGTTGACCGCAAGCAAACCTCGATCGAGCGCACCCCGTTGAAGCGCGCCTGCAAGCCCGAGGATATTGCCGAGACAATCTTTTTTCTATGCGCGGGTGCGGCGATGATCACCGGCCAGACAGTCATTGTCGATGGCGGGCTGACATTGTAAGCGCCGCAAAAACCGGAGTGGGAGGAAACGAGAATTGAGCGAAACAGCAACGATGAACGGCGCCCAATGGCTGGCGCGGGCGCTTGCCAGCACCGGCATGACGCATGTGTTTTTTGTCGAGTTGGTAATGCGCCGCACGTTGCTCGAATTCGACGATCTCGGCGTCACCCGTATTCTCGCCCATTCCGAGAAGGCCGCGGCGTATATGGCTGATGGTTATGCCCGCATCACCGGCAAGCCCGCAGTTTGCATGGCACAGTCGGTGGGGGCCGCCAATCTTGCCTCAGGCCTGCAAGATGCCTGGCTCGGGCGCAGTCCGGTCATCGCCTTGACCGGCCGCAAGGAGCCCTCGTTCCAGCACCGCAACAGCTATCAGGAAATCCCGCACGCGCCGTTGTTCGCCGCAGTGACCAAATTTTCGGCGGCGGTTGACTCAACCTCCGAATTGCCGCGGCTATTGCGCCATGCGTGGCGCGCGGCACTGGCCGACACGCCGCGGCCGACCCATCTCGATTTCAACGGGCTGCAGGGCGATGTCATCGAACTGGGCCAGACCGCCGAGCCGACGGTGATCGATCCGGAGGGCCGCCGCATTCCGGCGCATCGCCCGGTCGCCGATCCGCAGGATATCGAGCGCGCCGCCGCGGCGCTGAGGGCTGCCGATCGCGTCGTGATCATTGCCGGCGAGGGTGCCGCAGCTTCGCAAGCCGGGCGCGAATTATTGGCGCTGGCCGAGGCCTTGGCAGCACCGATCGCGACCTCGCTCGGAGCTCGCGGCATTGTGCCAACCCGGCATCCGCTCCACATTGGCGTGCCCGGCAGCTATTCGGCGCCGCCGGCCAATCGCATCGTCCACTCGGCCGATCTCGTCATGTATGTCGGCTGTGACACCGGAGACCAACTCACACTGAATTGGACGATCCCGCCGCTCGCGACAAAGATCGTGCAGATCGACGCCGATCCGGTTGAAATCGGGCGCAGTTACCCGAACACGATTGGCGTTGTCGGCGACGCGAAGATGACGCTTGCGCGGCTATTAGAGGCGATCGGCAAACCGCAGCGCGACCGGGGCTTTGCCGAGGAAGCAGCGCGCATTGTCGGCGATTGGCATCAGACGATGGCTCCGCTCGTCAATGACGACAAGGCGCCGATCCGGGTCGAGCGGCTGTGCGCCGAAGTCAGCAAGGCATTGCCGGCCGACGGCATCGTCGTTGCCGATACTGGTTATTCCGGCATATGGACCGGCACCATGGTCGACTTCAACGGGGAGGGGCAAACCTATCTGCGCGCCGCCGGATCGCTCGGTTGGGCGTTTCCGGCATCTCTCGGCGCACAATGCGCGGCGCCTAACCGCAAGGTGCTGTGCTTTACTGGCGATGGCGGGTTCTATTACCATCTGGCGGAGCTCGAATCGGCGCGCCGGTGCGGCATTCCAGTGACTGTCGTTGTCAATAACAATTCGGGCTTTGGCCAAAATCTCACCGGCGTGCGGCGCATCGCCGGCAATCGGCCGGGACGCGGCGAGGCGCTGGTCCGGTTCGGCCCGACCGATTTTACTGCGGTCGCGAGGAGTTTTGGCGTGCGCGGCATCCGCGTCGAACGGCCGGCAGAGATTGCACCCGCATTGAGCGAGGCGCTCGCTGCCAACGAGCCGGTCGTGGTCGATGTTGTGACCGATCTGGAGCCGCGCGCACCCGAACCATGGGCGCCACCCGCGCGGGGTTAGGGCTTGGGGGTTAGCGGTCCTGTACCGGGAGTCTGTGTCTCCCGTCCAGGGTGGGCGCGTAGACGTCAACCAGCCACGCCAAGCGAGCGGATCTTTTCGAATATCGGATCGATCTGCGCCCGATAAGTAATGTTGGTCGAACGCGCCAGCCAGAGGTGCTCAATGTCGTTCGCCCGCGATTCCGGGTATTGCTCGCGAAATGCGGTCGCCGCGCGGGCGGCCTCGCTTTTGCGGCCTAGCATCTGCAGCGCCGCAACCAGAAACAACTCGGCGGCACCGTAGCTGGGATTGCGATCGAGCGATTTTTGCAATAGCGAGACCGCTGCCTCGGTGCGGCCCAGCAGTAATTCAGCAAACCCGCTGAAGAAGAAGAAGATGCTGTGACGCCGATCAGTCTGATCATGTCGCATAGCGCGCTGCACTGCCGGGGAAGTATCTTCAGCGTGGCCCAGAAAAGCCAAGTTGTATCCCGAAAACGCATGCGCGCTTGCCAGCCGAGAGTCCAACGTCAATGCCTCAGCAAAGGAGCTGGCGGCTTCTTCGAGCTGGCCGGCGGCGGAATGGAGCATACCCTGCACGCATTTGGCGACCGCATTTCTCGGCGCCAGCCGGAGCGCCTCAGCAATCGCCTCCTGCCCGAGGTCGAGCGCCGCCATCGCCACCGTCGCATCGGCCCACCAAGGTGCGCTCACCAGATGCTGGCAGGTCTTAGCCAACCCGATTAATGCTTCCACGTTTCGCGGGTCGAGCGCCAGCGCCGCAAGGAACCAGCGCTGCGCCTCGGCGGTTAATTCGGGGCGTACTTTACCCCTGAGCGCGCCTGCCGCCTGGGTAAGACAATCATTCACTCCGATTTCGACTCCAGCATTCACGAAAGCGCGCCGGCTCGCTTCGCGCAACAGCAATGCGTGAACTTCTCGTGATACCTGACGGGTAATCCGAGTCTGGATAAGACTGAGTTCGCTAGGATCGAATTCGAAACGTCGCGCCCAGCGGTATTCCGATGTCGCCGCGTCGGTAACCTGAACGTTAACCCTAAGAGTCTGGGGGCCATTGCGTTGGGCGCTGCCAGCAACAACGTATTCGATCTCGGCACCCGCGATTCGTGGCAGCGCATCCGGCGCTTTCCGCTCGTCCCCGATGCGCGCCAGCGACAGGCCGGGGCCATGCCGCAGAAGATCGGTGACCAGATCCTCGGTGAATGCCTCCATTACGTATTGCTGCTGAGGGTCACCAGTCAAATTGCGCAGAGGTGCGACCGCGACCGCAATGCTGGGCAGCAGACACGGCCACTGCAGCCTGGTGCCCTCCGGCATTAATGGCGGTGCTGCGGCGACGTGGCGAGTGGCTGTTGCGGACAACCGATCATCGCTGAGCCGGACCGGCGGGCGCAAATGCAGCGACTGGCCAATACTGCCCGATTGCGCAATCTCGTTTGCGAGTGCCTGGGTCTCCGCGTCAGGCGCAACACCAAGCTCGCGCTTCAGGATTTCTGCGCAAGTTCGATATTGGCGCAAGGCTTCAGGGCGACGCCCGGCCCGGGCATAAGCGCGGATCAACGCCCGCTGGCCAATTTCCGAGAGCGGATCGAGCAATGCCAGGCGGCGGGCAGATACTATCGCCGCCTCGTGCTCGCCGTTTTTATCCTGTAAGCCTGTCAACCGCTGCAGAACGCTGCAGATGAGATCGAGCGCGCGGTCGCGCTCGCCCGAAAGCCACTCTTGGAAGGGCTCGGAATCAATCACAAAATCGGACAGAAATTCACCGCGATAGAGCTCCGCCGCAGCGAGTAACTCGGCCCGTTCTTGAGAGCGAGAGAGCTGTTCGAAGCGAGCGACATCGGTGTCGATGTCCTGAAGGCGGCAATTCGCGAATTCGGCGACTAGATGACGGGCGGCCCCTTGTGCTAATGCCTTGCGCAATTCCAACAGGCAGTTGCGCAGGCTATGTCGCGCCTGTTCAGACCCCTGGTATGGCCACAATAAATCCGAGAGCCGTTCGCGGCTTACAGGACGTCCGCCTTGAGCCGCCAGATAGGCCATAAGGGCCCGCGCTTTTCTCGGGAGCTTGCCGAGCCGTCGCTGGTCAATTTCGATCATCAAGGGCCCGAGAAGGCCGATCACCAACGCCATCACTAATGTCCTTGTGGCATGCCCAATGTTCGAACCCGTGACATCTTGTGGTTAAAACCGGATTACATCAACAAAATGTTCCCGGTGCGCCCCGTCTGCTCAAACAAATATCGATTCCGCCGCGCTATTTACCCGATCGACGATCGCGTCTTCGAGCCGATTTGCGGCCCGCTCACGATAGACATCGATCCTGCTCTCAAGGCTACGGCACAGTGCATCGAGCCCGCGCGCGCGTAGCGCCGGGAGTAGGTCCTCATACATGATTGCTCGATGTCCCCGCGGAGTGGGAACGGCCTCGTCCCAAAGTTCGATCGGCGTGAGGCTCGGGCCAAGCGCCGCCGTCTCCTCGACTCCAACGGCGAGCAACTCGAGGCGAGTGCGCAAACACTTTTCGCAACGACCGCAGTTAATCTTCCCCCCAGGGCTTTCCGGACAAACCCGAAGAGCCGCAAGCCCCGTTGGCCAAGACGCCAGCTCCCGTACCTTTTCTAGCCGAGTGAAACGCGAGCCATCGTGAATAACTTGTATACTCTGGCTCGATAGTAAATGGTCGACGGAAGGATGCGAGCCCATCGGTACAGGCTTGGACAGATGATGCGAGGCGGCAATAAAGAGAAAGGCCGGCGAGGGCAGCGCGGCGTGACCAACCGCAGCCAAGGCTGCTCCATTGTGCCGATAGGTCCAGAAATCGGGCTTTGACGGTAGATGACGCAGATTGGTGCGGCAGGGGAGTACACGGACCCCCATTTCCACAGCCACGGGCGCCAACCGCCGCAATGCCTCCTGATAGCGCTGGATCTCCGAATCGCGCGCGCGTTTACCGATATCGAACCCGTGGATGAACAAGACATCGCGAATATATGCCGGATCGTCCCGACGATAGAGCTGACGATTACGCATTAGCATGTGCAGACCGTCGACGCCGCCGGACAGAAATGAGACGGCGCGACGGCGCGCGTCGGGGCGCCTGAACCGAGCTCCGCCGCGGGTTTCGATGTTAGGGGCAGGTCTCGGCATCCCGCCCCAGCTCGCCCACCAAGCATGCGCCGTACGCAAGCCCTCGACCAGCATCGGGCAGGCCCTACCTTCGACCCTTATCCTGGCTTCACCGTGAACGGCGGCAAGCGGGAAACAAGCGGCGAGAAACGCGTCCGCCGCAGGATGCTCAGAACACAGCGGTCCCGCACCAAATTCGGTTTCATCGCCGCACCCTTGCGGTTCGTCGACGTCGAAGGTCAATCGCTGGGCCGGGAAGTCTCGCTCCTCCCATAACACCTCAGCTGACAGCGTCCGCCGACGCCCATCGATGGCGAAGGCAAGATCATGGATGAGCATCGGTCCGTCACCCCCATTTCGGCCTGGCCGGCCGATGTCGAAAGCATCCCCGCTCCGTGGCAATGCCCCTTTTTAAGCAAGGCTATCGCGGGCTGCGTCAAAGAAGGGTCCCAATCAGCGTCAGGTAAATCTGATTGGAGAAAGCTTAACCGAGGATTTACGGCGGCAATCCTTAGCTGAGCGGAGCTTTTTTGCCGCGGCCGCTCTCCCGTTTTCGCATCCCAATGTGATCCCAGCGCTGCGTACCAGGCATCACGAACGGCCGCAATTAATCGTAATCCGCGTTTCCCAAAGTTGAATTAAATTAAAGTCAATTGCATTTTTGACATATGGTTGACGAAATTGCCGACATTTCGCTGACCGCGTGCAGCAAATCTCCGCTCTGGAGGGACAAGACAAACCATCGAAGGACCTCAATGTGTAACCCCTCATTCCACAGTCAAGCGTGCTTGGCCCGAAGAACCGGCCTTCCTGTTGGTCGTTCGCCTCGAATTCGGGCAACGCATACCTTTTCAAGGGCGAGAGTCACCATTTCTGTTCCTGCCAGATGCCCGAAATATATTAGATGGGTCGAAACGAAAACTTGCGTCGATATCTCCTCAGAGCACTTAGTAACACCCCTGTCCTTGCCTCCGCTGCCGCTGTCCGTCCTCCTTCGACACGTCCTTGGAGATCCTCGCCGCGTCGGCGAGCGGTCTTCGTGACGCCTCGAAAGTGCCATGAATCAGGCAGTGCAGAGTCTCGGCCATTGCTTTGCCGAGTTGAGGGATCCGCGAGGTCCCAACGCCAAACGTCACGATCTGCCAGAGATTATGACGATCGCCTTATGCGCGACCTTAGCAGGAGGCCAGACGGCCGTCGATATGGCGGTCTTTGCCGAGGCGAAGCAGGAGTTTCTTGGCAGCTTTCTCCGTCTGAAGAATGGAGTACCTAGTCACGATACCTTCAGCCGCGTATTCCGCAAGCTCGATCCTGATCAGTTTCGGCTTTGCTTTCAGAAGTTTATGGGGCGATTCACCGAGACCTGCAGCGGGGTTATCGCGATCGACGGGAAGGTACTGAGGCCGCCGATGGGCCCGGCACGTCCCGGGTCCGCGCTCCACATGGTCAGCGCCTGGTGCTGCGATACCCGACTCGTACTGGCCCAAATCGCGACGAGCACCAAGAAGAGGGAAAGCGCCGCGGTCATCAAGCTCCTCGACATGCTCAATCTGACCGGAACCATCGTCACCACCGACGCGCTCAATTGTCGGCGCGAAACCGGGCAGCGAATTATCGAGCGCGGTGGAGATTACGCCTTAGCACTAAAGGGTAATCACACCCCGCTGCACGCCGACGTCGTGCGCTTTTTTGCTGATTCTAAGTCTCGCGGACCGTACACCCACGCCACTCATGACAACAATCACGGGCGGATCGAGACCCGCTTCGCGCTCGTATCGAGCGACATTGCTTGGTTGCAGGAACGCTATCGCTGGCCGGGACTGAGCGCGCTTGGCCGCGTCGTTCGCGTCCGCCGGGCACCCGCCGGCGAGTTGACGAAAACGACAACCGAGACCGCCTATTTTTTGCTGAGTACTCCGCTGTCGCCCGAGCGCCTCGGCCAAGTCGTTCGCTCGCATTGGGGGGTGGAGAACCGGCTGCACTGGGTGCTCAACGTGGTGATGAACGAAGATCAAATTCGCAGCCGCCGCGACAATAGCCCTTACAATCTCGCGATCCTCCGTCACATGGCGCTCAACCTGATGCATAAGGATCGTTCGAACGTTTCGTTGCGCGGCAAATTCAACCTCGCCGCGTGGCGCGACGATTTCCTTGTAAAGTTACTCGCTCAAGCTTAACCGGTATGACTGCCGCATCTCTCAGGCCTGCTTTAGACAGAAACTTATAATTAATTTCGTACGACGAGAGTAAGCGGCTCGCTCGCCGACGCCATGCTGAATCTCGGAGAGTTAGATTGCCGTTCGACAGCGCGCGATCACTCGACTTTGAACAGACTGAGGAGCCGCAACTTGCAGCCCTCGGAACGGCTGTTGCTGCGTTTAATTTGCCCCATCCCTATCTGCTCTTCCATAAAAGAGGCCTATCCGAAATTCGCCGTCTTGCCGCGACCAATGAACAACTGACACGGCGCTCGGTAAAACTATTGTCGGAGATTAGCCCCCCTGCGACGCCGAGCGAACCGCGTACGATGATCAAGCGTCGTGCCCGCCGACTGATCAACACCGCGTTTATTGCCCTTACCGCCGAGCCGGCGCTGGCCGAAGCAGCGCTGTCGGCGACGCGAGACACTCTCGGACAATTTGCCGCAGCGCCAACCTGGAAGGAACGGCCGGTGATTCGTTCCTTTCTCGACTGCGCCGAAATCGCCATTGCTGTCGCCCTTGCCTACGATTGGCTGTATGACGCATTGCCGGCTTCCGAGCGACATGAGATTGAGGCAGCGATCCAGCGCAATGTTTTGTTGCCGGCCTTGGCCGCATACCGCGATCCTTCGCTCCTCTGGCCACGACGACGGGACAACTGCTCGCTGGTCTCGAATGCAGGCATTCTTGTCGCCGCGCTTTCCGTATTACCGCTTCATCGCGCGTCAGCCGCCGAACTCTTCCGGTACGGCTTGACCTCGCTTTGGAATATTTTTTCAGGCCTGGCACCGGATGGCGCATGGCGCGAAGGGCTAAGCTATTGGTCACTGGCAATGCGCTACGCCGGCTTGATGGTGGCGGCCCTGGAGAGCACATTCGGCTGTAGCTTTGGACTTGCCGAGTCCCCGGGATTTGCCCAAACGGGCGATTTTGCATTGCACGCCGCCGGCCCGTTCGGGGCCGCGTTCAATTTTGGCGACTCAGAACAGCGATACGATATTTTATCGCTCGCTTGGTTCGCGCATCGCTTTGGCAGACCCGTTGATGGTTGGCTCCTGGGCGATGGCGAAGGTTGGTATCTGCCCTTTACGACAATTTGGCCTTGCCGCGAGAGAGCCTCGCCCGCGACACTCGCCCTGCCGACCGCCAAAGTCTTTCGCAGCGCCGATCTCGCCTGCTTTCGCAATACCTGGTCGGCTGAACCCGAGTCGCGGCCAGTCTATCTGGCCATCAAAGGCGGTAATGTGTTTGCTACGATCAGAGGAGCTCCGCCTCCCGAAGAGATCCTATTGCACGCTCAAGCGGACGCCGGAACCTTTGTCGTCGATGGGGCGAGGCATCGCTGGGTGGTCGATATGGGCTCGGATGACTACGATCTCCCCGGATATTTCGATCACGGAACGGATGGACGATCCGGGCGCCGCTGGCGCTATTACCGTTCGCAGGCGGCTGGCCACAACACGCTTACGATCCGCGGTCATGACCAGCTTCCCAATTCGCCGGCCACGATTATCGGAAGTAGCGTCGAGGGCGAAAACAACTGGGTCGTGATGGATTTGTCACTCGCGTACGGACAGCCGGCTGGGACGATCCGGCGCGGCGCCGCGCTGCTCGGCCGGCAGATTATCATCCAGGACGAGATTGATCCTCGGATTTGCAGCGAGATCACCTGGACCGCTCATACTGCTGCAGAACCCGTGGCACTGGCCGGATCCTTAGCTCGCTTTCGCGTCGACGAGGACCAATTTGATGTACGCATATTGGAACCGGCCGGCGCCCGGTTCGGGTTGTCGCCACCTCCCCCGCCGGGCTCGTTTGCGCTTGGCGACCCGCGGCAATTGCATGGACGGCAAGCCGACGACAGCCGGCCGGTGTCGGAGCTTCCGCGGCGCACGGATTTGGAGGATCAGCGCGCCGTCGGATCACCGATTCAGAGGCTGCAGATCGTGCTGCCGGCGGGCACGCCGCGGGTGACCGTCCTCATGCTACCGGATTGCGACGGCGACGAGCTGGTGCTGCCCGTATCACCACTCGACCATTGGCTTGCACGCCGGCCGGTGCGTCTGACCGGTGTGCCGCGCCGCGGCTGCCGGGCGCGCGGAGTAGCCCGGACAGTGCGGCGACGGCTTAAAGACTTTGAGATGAAATGTTCGATGTAATAGACCGGTTTTACAGGCCGCATTTGTGATGCTGACATTACCTGACAGCTCGCTCCCAGCCGACGGGCTTACGAGGATCCGCCGCAGGTTGGTGTTGCTGAGCCTCACCGCCTCATCTTCGCTTGGCCTGGTGGCTTCTGGGATTTACGTCCCCTCGGTTCCGGCGATCGCGCATCAGCTGCATACTTCCATCGCGCGGGTGCAGTTCACCTTCGCCGCCTATCTGGCGGCCTTTGCGGTCAGCATGCTGGTGTTGGGGCCGTTGTCGGATTATTTCGGGCGACGGCGGACGGTGCTGTGCGGCCTCGGCCTGACCGCGCTCGCCAGTTTGATATGCGCCGTCAGCCCAACCATCGAGATTCTGATCGCCGCACGGGTTTTGCAGGCGATCGGGGCCTGCGCCGGGATGGTCGTCGGGCGCGCGTTGACTCGCGAGATCTGGGGTCCCGCCGCGGCTGCCCAGGTAATTGCCGGGCGCGCCATCGCCGCCACCTTGATGCAGGCCTCCGCCCCGGCACTCGGCGGCTTGCTGCAGGCATGGATCGGTTGGCGAGCCAACTTCGTCGCCGTCGCCGCACTCGCGGTCTTCGCAATGGTGCTGATGGTTCGCTGCGTACCCGATCGCGGCGCCGTCTTGGCTCAGGCTCCGGGGTTGCAGGGGATCCTCGCGGGTTACCGCGCACTCGTCGTAACCCGGCGCTTTCTCGGCTACGCCTTTGCCGCCGCCGGAGCCCATGCCGGCTTTCATATTTTTGCCGCGGGGGCGCCGGCGGTATTGATCGGCAAGTTTGGCATGACGCCCGAAAAGTATGGCCTTTACGCCGCGCTGCCGCCGCTTGGTTTTCTGATCGGCAGCTTTCTGTCGAGCCGCCTGACCAACCGGCTCGGCGTCAATCGCATGATCACGATCGGCGCAACGGTCCTGATCCCTGCCGGGCTGTTGATGGTGACCTTAGCGCTTTTGAGCTATCATGGCCCTTTGGCCATTATCGGGCCGATGATTTTCGTCTGTTGCGGCAGCGGGCTGGTTACGCCCAACGCTACCGCTGGCAGTCTCGGCGCCAATCCGCGGATTATCGGCGCCGCTTCGGGGTTGGGCAGCTTTATCCAGATGGCCGGAGCGGCGAGCGCCACCGCCGCCCTGTCGTTCGGTCCCGCCGGCAGCCCGCTTGTACTCGCGCTGATCATCGCCTGCGCCGGGCTGTTCTGTGCTACCGCGTTCGGCTCGTTGCTGTCGTCGCAGCCGCTGCCGGCGGAAGCGCATGTCCGCGCGCCGGTTTGATCACGACCTGCCGTGTCGACGGCTAGCCGTGATGACACAATTCCGGCACCGCGGGGTTGGAGCCCGCAAGTCACCCTCGCCGGCTATTTCCCGGCGATCGCAGAATTGTGCCGGACAATCCTGCCCGAGATCCGCGCAATCGAGCAGCAGCTCGATCGCGAGGAAGCCGCCGGCGGCGACACTGTTCGCACGCGCCAGGCGATCGGGGAGTTGCAGTGGCGGCTGCAATACACCGGAGATGCGGCCGCCGCGGCAAAGACATTCGAGCGGGTCCGCGCCCTTGCCGTAGAGCCGCCGTTGGCTGGCTCGTCCCGCGATGAGCAGGGCAGTTTCGGCATCGGGACCGATGTCTGGTTCCTCAAGCTCGATGCCTCCGTCGACCCGATGCTCGCCGAGGATTTCGACATCGGCGACAATCCTCCGCGCTTTCTCGACCGCATTAACGACCCCAACCGTCTGCGCGATTATCTAGCGGGCCTTGTCGTATCCCGCCTTGCCCAAGACGGTGTCGATCGCCGCAAGGAGCTCAATTTCGCCACTGCAGATCTTGTTCGGCTGATCCTGCGCCGCCGCCCGTCAGGTTATTCGTGGGATCCGCGGCTCGCGCGGGCGATCCGTGACTTCATCGCCAGTTGGCAGGACGCAAAGACCGGGTTTTTTGGCGCCGATTACGAGATTGACGGGCAGCGCTGGCGTACTGCCGATCTCAGCATGACGTTTCACATGGCCCGCTACCTCGAAGGCCACATCGGCTACTGGCCGCAGCTAATCGATACGTTGTTCCAAATCCGCGATGATCGTTATCCGAACGGCTGGCTCGACGACGAAGGAATGACCAGTCACAACAATTACGACGTCGCCGTGCTGTTCAGTCTCGGCTGGCCGCACATGCATCCCGACCAACGCGGTCGCGCCCGGCACGAACTCGAATGCCTGCTGCGCTGGTGTCTCGAAACCGCCATCCAGCCTGACGGCACGGTTGTCGCGCGCGCCGCCGGTGAGTCCGTGGCCGAAAGCTACTATTTCACGATCGCTTTTCTCGACACCGTCGGCTTCTTCGATCCGGCTAAGCGCTTCTGGACCACCCGCGAGTTCCCCGAAGAACCGGCACTGCGCGCCGGCCTCGAACGCCGGGTTCTCGCCCTTCACCGCAATCATCCGATGGTGCCGATGGCGCTCGCCCGGATGCGCCGTTGAGCGGTGGATTTATGCACCATCGATCCGTTAGGATATCCCGCGAACGATGATTCTGTGAGGAGCCGCAAATGCCGCCGACGCTCGAAGCCGATGCTCGCCATGATGTCCGCGTCGAGGATGTCGAATATCAGCGCCAGGGCGGCCGCTCGCTGTTGGCGCGGCTTTACCGGCCGAGCGGGGGCGGGCCGTTCCCGGCAGTATTGCAGGTGCATGGCGGCGCCTGGGTCAACAAGGACCGGACCGACAACGATTTCATCGCCAAGGCATTGGCCGAGAGCGGCATCCTTGTCGCCTCGATCGATTTCCGCATGCCGCCCGAGGCGCCCTATCCCGCCTCGCTCGCCGACATCAATCTCGCCACCCGCTGGCTCAAGGCGAACGCTCGCGAATTCAGAAGCCGCGCCGAATGGGTCGGCAGCTTTGGCACGTCGAGCGGCGGCCATCAGGTGTTGCTGGCGGCAATGCGGCCGGAGGACCCGCGCTACAGCGAATTGTGGCTGCCCGATGCGCCGGCGCTCGATGCCCGGCTCGCCTTTGTGATCTCCGGTTGGGGTGTGCTCGATCCGCTGCTGCGTTACGAACTCGCCAAAAAGGCGGGCAACGCCGAACTCCTCGAAAACCATCACAATTTCTGGGGTGACGCGGCAACGATGGAAGAGGGCAATCCGCCGCGCATGCTCGACCGCGGCGAAAAGGTTGCCCTGCCGCCGGCGTTGGTGTTTGGCGGCGACAAGGACGAATGGGTCCCGGTCGAGCTGATGCGCAAATTCGTCGCCAATTACCAAAAGGCTGGCGGCGAGGCCGAATTGCAGCTCTATGAAGGCGCCAATCACGGCTTTATGACCGGCAAGCCCGACGCCCCCTACGCGGCCCGCGCGATCGAGCGCATGAAAGCCTTTATCCGCAAGCACACCACCGGCTGACGCTCCCCCGGCCTCTTCGGCCGCCGCTTTTTGCTTCGGGAGGTGGCCTGGGGGGATTGAGATGCGATCCCCCTCCGCTTCGGCGCATGGCGCGCGTATGGATGCCCGGCCGGTTGTCTGGTCAACTGCGCTGACGTTGGCCCTCGGCTTGCTCGTCCAGCAAGGAAGCGTGAAAGCTGTGGATGCTGGCGTGCAACCCTGCGGCATCAAAGCCTGACTTGGCCTGCGCCCGGGCCTCTGTGCCTTTACGGACACGCAGTAAAGGATCGCTGGCGAGTTTTAACAGGGCCTCTTTCAAAGCCTCGGCGTCGCGCGGCGGGACGACGAAACCGGCGTCGCGAGCGACGATACCGTTATCGCCGACATCAGTGACGATAACGGGCAAGCCGCACGCCATCGCCTCGCTCAACGCCACTGACGTACCCTCGCCGAAATGCGAAGCGAGCATGAAGATTTCCGCTGCCGAATATAGTGCAGGCATATCGTCGCGGCGTCCGAGCAGAAGACGTTGCCGACCCGGCGGCAAGCGCTCCGTGCCCTCTCCGACGGCGACCAGCCAAATGTTGCGATCGACGACCGCATTGGTGGCTGAGAGCACTCCTTCCCAGTTTTTCATCGGATCATTGCGACCCACGGCGATTACCACGACCGCGTCGTCGGGCAAGCCCCATGACCGGCGAACCGCCGCGCGCGATATCGGGTCGAAGCGAAATCTGTCCAAATCGATACCGTTTGAAACCAAATGCGTTCGTCGCGAACGGAAGCCGAATTGCTGATGGGCATCGAGCGCGATCCGGCTGTTGTAAACAATCCCATCGATGAACGGCGACAGCTTTGCACTGACCCGGACGGCGCGGCGCAACCGTGGCGGATAGCAGGTGAAATCCGGAAGGGTGCCGAGAATGCCCCAGCCGACTGGTGGCCGGGGCCGCACGCCCGATGCCCAGGTCGCCACCGTTGCCGCGAGATTCCCATGATAAAGCCAGCCTTGTACGATCCGCGGCCGCTTCCGCCGTATGATCCGGACAAGTTTCAGCAGCCCCGGTACCGACCAGTTACCGCGTCTCATACCGAGGCCGATCACCTGGACTCCGACCTCGGCAAACCGGTCGCGCATCGGACCATCGGACATCAGGCTCGCCACTGAGGGCGTCCGCCCGCATCGGATATCCTCGCGACAGAGCTCTAAGAGCAGCATCTCGGCGCCCCCGACCTCGAGACCGGTAATGACATGGACCACGTCGCTCGTGGTCACGTGGGAGGCGACCTCGCAATATCGGGTACGCATACGGTTGGGATGGGGTTGTTCCAATTCAGCGTAAAACGCGCGGATGTCCGACCACCCTATCCGGAATTCTTCATCAAATGCGGCAAAGATCGGTCGTACCGTCCTCGCTCGCTGGATTGGCCATCGGACGCCCGGATCGGCCAGGGCCCCGGATTGGCTATCGCACCAGTAAAGATTTCACTCCCGCTCGGCCCTTCAAGCCGACAATGTCCCGGGCTCAGCCGCTGCCGGTCGCTGCTGGCCGCTCTCGCTCCGATCCGTCGCGCCGCCTTTGCCGAATGACGCCCGGCATCGAAGCGAATTGGCCTCATGCATCCGACCCGATTCGGCGGCTCATGATAGACCCGAAAGTCGCTACGATCGAGACGCCGTCGGGAAAATATGCCGGAAAAGCTGACAGCCGGCCGAATCGCGAGCGATGCCCCGAGATGTTGCACGGAGTCGGACCAGCACATTTTCACGCGTGGGCGCAGTGGCGATTCTGCTCTCTCCTTGGGACAGCCGCGATTCACGATTTATCGTTGCCGATCCCGTTCGAACGGGCGATCCTTCCCCGCAACTATCCGAAATCCGGGGGGAATGTCGGCCAAGGCGCCGTGATCGGAAGCACACTGTGCATCACAGGGGGCGCATGGACATCTTTCGATGCCCATCGCGATTAACCTAGGCCAGGCTCCGAATCGTGTGTCAATTTGATGGCTGGACACACCGCTGTGGGGCGCGCCATAGGGACAAAGGATGAAACAAAGACTGGAGAGCGCCTCGCGCGAGCCTAGGCAGACCGCTGTGCTCATTCTGGGCATGCACCGCAGCGGCACCTCGCTGTTGAGCAGCCTCGTGCAGTCCCTAGGGATAAATATCGGCGACCGTCTGGTCTGCGCCGACATGCACAATCCGGCCGGGTACTTCGAAGATCGAGAATGCGTCGACATCCAGGAACGTATGCTCGCAGCTCTGGGGCAACCCTGGGCAGGCGACAAGGGAATGTTGCCGTTCCCGGCGAAGTGGTGGCGCAATCCTGAACTGCTCCCCCTAGTAAAGGAACTGGAGGCTTGGGTCGATAATCGTCAGGCCTCGGCGGAACATGTTTGGGCCGTCAAAGATCCGCGCACGACCCGCTTCCTGCCGCTGTGGCAGGAAATGTTGGGCACGCGGGGTATTACGCCCCGCTATCTACTAACGGTGCGCGACCCGGCCGAAGTGGTCGCCTCGCAAGTCAAGCGCGATAGCATCCCGGCGGAGCACCTCTACCGCATTTGGTTGCGCTACAACATGGAAGCGCTTTTGCACGCAGGCGCCGATCTCGCCGGCGTCTTCGTATACAGCCAATGGTTTAGCGACGGGGCGGCGCAGTTGCGGCGCTTGGCTGCGATCCTGGGTGTCGAACGAACCACTGATGAATGTGACGCCATTCTCGGCCGTTTGCTGCAGAGCGAATTGCGTCGGCAATCGGGTGGCGCGGAGCCGTCGCCAAACTGGGCGTCCCATCTTTACGCCCGCCTCGAAAGCCTATCGGATCAGCAGAATCTAAAGAGCGTGCCCGGGCTTGCCACTGAGGCTGAATATTTCGATGCCATGCTGCGTCGCGGGGAAGAGCCCGACACCGAAGGCGCGCTGACCGCCGTTTTGACCAGCGCCGACGGGCTCCCCGAGGCTGTGACGCTGGCTCAGCATCTGCGCGCGGACGGCGCACGTGTCGTTTTGAGCGTCGACGAGAACGATCCCCCAGTAAATACCGACAGAAATACCTTCGAAAATACTTCTGGAAATACCTCCGGAAATACCTCTGGCGTGGCTGTCGTTGTCCGTCAAATTGACGGTCCCGCAATAGAGGGTCAGCTGCAGGCGTGTGCCGCATATACTGGCTGGCGCTGGTTGCAGCAGCGCGAATACACGGCAGTGCATTTTGAGGGCGGCAATGGACTTGCCGCGCACGTTCTCGACGCGCGCCGCCAGGGCTGGCCGGATCAGCACGGCCCGATCCATGTGCATTATCGCAAACCGCCGCCTTGGCTGAATGAGTGTGGCTATATCCAATTTCACAACATGGCCGAGGCCGAAGCGTGGTGTTTGGAACGCCGCGTTATCGCCAGTAATGGCTGCAGTTTGCATGCGCATCCGACGCTGCAAGCCATGCTGCGTCACGTTGCTGTCGATGAGCCGGATTGCTCAGCCAGCCCGATCCCGGCAGACCAGGCGGCACCCCTGGTCAGCATATGCATCACCCACTACAACCGGCCGGCGCTATTGACCGATTGTTTGGCCAGTGTGCGTCATCAGACTTACAGCAACATCGAAGTCATCCTGGTAGACGACGGCAGCACTCAGCCGACAGCGCGCGTTTTTGTGGACAGTCTGGAAGATGAGTTTCAGGCCAGGGGCTGGACACTCATTCGCCAGGAGAACCGCTATCTGGGTGCTGCGCGGAATGCGGCGGCCCGCGCCGCAAAAGGCGATTACCTGTTTATCCTAGATGATGACAACCTGCTGCTGCCTGACGGCATCGAAAAAGCCGTACGAATTGCGCAGCACACAAATGCCGACATCGTCACGAGCGTGATGGCGATGTTCCACGGGCCGGCGGGGACCAATCCGACCTGGCCGGACAGGCTTCGGGTGTTTTTGGGCGGCGCCCCGTTGTTCGGGTTGTTCGACAATACACTCGGTGATGCGAATGCCTTAGTGCGCCGCAGCTGCTGGAGTGAACTCGGCGGGTATACCGAAGATCGCGGTGTGGGCGCCGAAGACTGGGAGTTCTTCGCCACCGCCACGCTGCGCGGGAACCGCCTCGAAACCAGCTTGCAGC
>CAVTLC010000020.1:0-41781 GCA_963735445.1 uncultured Alphaproteobacteria bacterium | reverse complement strand
ATACCAAATGTATTACTCGGTCTAGACCCGAGCACTCGGCTCGGTCGCGCGCCTTTCCGGCGCGTTCCAAAACGGGCGCGTCGCCTACGCGCAGACGGGCGCTCTAGGCGCGCCGTTTTCGGGGTTGGGTGGATTTGTTTCGCCGGCGGTTTCTTCAACCGCGACGGCTCGGCGCAATCGGCGGCAGACCGGTTCGTTGGATCAGCGCGGTTCAGTCTCCGGTTCACCCGCAGCACCGGCGCGGCCGGGTTCGGGCGCGGTCTCGCCGGCATGAAAGTCGAGCGACACTCCGTTCATGCAATAACGTTGGCCGGTCGGTTTCGGGCCGTCGTCAAACACATGCCCCAAATGGCCGCCGCACTTGCTGCAATGAACCTCGGTGCGGGTCATAAAAAAGCTGCGATCGGTATCGGTTTCGACGGCATCGTCGAGCGGCGCCCAAAAGCTCGGCCAACCGGTCCCGCTGTTAAACTTCGTGTCGGCGGCGAAGAGAGGCTGGCCGCAGCCGGCGCAGTGATAAATGCCTTGGCTGTATTCCTTGTCGAGCTTGCTGGTGCCGGCGCGCTCGGTGCCGTGTTCGCGAAGCACATGATAAGCCGCGGGAGGCAGTTTACGCCGCCATTCCTCTTCGCTCATCTCTACGGCAAATTGCTTGTTGCCCGCGTGCCCCTTACCCGCTAGGCGACCCAACAGACCTCCGGCCATAGCTTCCTCGTTGCAAGACGATCCACGTTGCGGGATATCGGGACGCGCCGTCTCGAGGTTAAGGGGACGCGGCGCAAAACCGTCTCAGTGGATGCGTTCGCCTTCGTCAGGGAAGGGGCGGAGCAGTTCGGCGGTCGACCGTGCGATCCAGCACCATACGACGCAAGTCAGGGCGTCGTCGCCGCCCCGCAGCCGCTGCGCCTCGCGCTGGGCGACATCGGCAGCGGCGCTGCCGTGGCGACGGACGAGAAGCAAGGCCGCTTCCCAGATCTTCCGCTCGTTGGTCATCATCATCGTCGTCATCGACAGTATAACGCCGACAGGAGCCAAGCGGGTTCCGAATCTTGTGTTAACGGGGCATCGCGCCGGTTTTGTGCGATCGCGGCGAGCAGGAACTCGTCCTGCGCACTCTAGGGACCACGCATTCGGAATGGCTTTTCAATCCCATTCCGACCATCTCTCGCTAACCTAACGGCCCTGTCGGGTGAGGGCGTTCCCGATCTACATTGCCTTGAGGGCCTCGCGCCACAGCCGATCTGCCACTTTCGGCTCTTACCAAACCGGCTGCGATCGATGCCAAAATTTATGACGCCTTCCGGTGTAGAATGTTTCGCCTTCGCCGCCCTTAGCCTAAAGCGACGTTCCTAGGAGACTGAAAATGGCCAATGACAGTAGTCCAAAACCTACCGGCTATGCCCTTCTTCATAATCCACGCTTGAACAAAGGGACCGCATTCACCGAACCAGAGCGCCGCAAATACGGGCTCGAAGGGCTGCTGCCTCCGGCCGTCACGAATATTGGTTTGCAGATCGCACGCCGGCACACCGAAATCGCCACTCTTGACAATGATCTGCAGAAGTACCTCGTCCTCTCCGATTTGCAGGCGCGTAACGAGACATTATTTTACGCAGTCCTGATGTCCGACCCGGCGACTTACATGCCGCTCGTCTACACGCCGACGGTCGGCGAGGCGTGCCAGAAATTTGCTCACATCTTTCGCTCGGCCCGCGGCATGTATCTGCCAATCAGCGCTCGCGGCCGGATCCGTGAAATCCTCGGCAACTGGCCGGATAAGGACGTCCGCTTTATCGTTGTTACCGATGGCGAGCGCATCCTCGGCCTCGGTGATCTCGGCGCCGGCGGGATGGGGATCCCGATCGGCAAGCTCGCACTGTATACCGCTTGCGCCGGCGTCCCGCCGCAATATTGCCTGCCGATCGTCTTGGACGTCGGCACGAATAATCAGGTGTTGCTTGACGACCCGCTCTATCTCGGCTTGCGCCAGAACCGGGTGCGCGGCGACGAATACATGGCGTTTGTTGATGAGTTCGTGACGGCGGTGCAGGCGCTCTTTCCGAAATGCTGCATCCAGTGGGAGGACTTCGCAAATATCAACGCCGTCCCGATCCTTGAGCGCTATCGCGACCAGATCTGCACCTACAATGACGACATCCAGGGCACTGCGGGGATCGCATTGGCCGGCATTCTCGCTGCCTTGCGCATCACCAAAGGGAAGCTTACCGACCAGCGGTTTCTGTTTTTGGGCGGCGGGTCGGCGGCGACCGGCATCGCCGAACTGATCGGCCAGGCTATGGCGATGGAAGGCGCGGATATAGGTGAGGCGAGGCGCCGCAACGCACTATTCGACATCAATGGCCTGCTGGTTAGCTCGCGTACCGATCTCGCGGAGTTTCAGAAGCCGTTCGCCCAGCACCGGGAGCCCGTATCCACTTTTGTCGAGGCGATCAAGGCTTTGAAGCCGACCGGGATTATCGGCGTCAGCACCGTGCCAAAGCTGTTCACCCGCCAAGTCATCGAGGCAATGGCCGAGATCAACGAGCGGCCGATCATCTTCCCGTATTCGAACCCGACCTCGCGCTCCGAATGCACTGCGGAGGAGGCTTATCGCTGGTCCGAAGGAAGAGCCGTTTTCGCCAGCGGCAGTCCGTTCCCGCCGGTCGAGATCGCCGGCCATAAATTTGTGCCGGGTCAGGGAAACAACGTCTACATCTTCCCGGCGATGGGCATGGCGGTGTTTGCCACCGAAGCCACACGGGTCACCGAAGAAATGTTTATCGTCGCCGCCAAAGCGGTGGCGGAACAAGTAACCGACGAGGACCTCGCGGTCGGGCTGATCTATCCGCCGCAGAGCCGGATTCTCGAAGCCTCGCTGCACGTCGCGGAGCGGGTCGCGACCTATATCTTCGACAAGGATCTCGCCCGCGTGCCGCGGCCTGCCGAGATCGGCTCACTGATCCGCACCCGCGCCTACCGCCCGGTCTACCCGGCGTAAATCCAGGGTGGAGTTGCTGCGCCGTCACAGTCGAGACTGTCTGGAAGTCCATTGTTGCGCGAGGGGGCGGCCGCCAGCATGGACCCCGGCGAGTATGAGCCCGTAAGGAACGATGACATGAACCGCCAGACCGATCCCGAATTGCACGACACTCCGATTGGCATCCGCGCGACCGGAATGCGGCGCGAGACCAATTCGATGGGCGAAATCGAGGTTCCCGCCGACCGTTATTGGGGGGCGCAGACGCAGCGGAGCCTCGTACATTTCTCGATCGGCGACGACCGCATGCCAAAGGGCGTCTATCACGCCTATGGCTATGTCAAAAAAGCCGCAGCGCTGGTCAACGCCGCCGCCCAACGACTGCCGCAATGGAAGGCGGACGCCATTGTGCGCGCCGCCGACGAGGCGATCGCGGGCAAGCTCGACGACCACTTCCCGCTTTATGTCTGGCAGACCGGGTCGGGCACGCAATCGAATATGAATGTCAACGAGGTGTTGTCGAACCGCGCGATCCAATTGCTTGGCGGCAACATCGGCAGCAAACAGCCCGTGCATCCGAACGACGACGTCAATATGGGCCAGTCGTCGAACGACACCTTCCCCACCGCGATGCACATCGCGGCGGTAATGGAATTGGAGCAGCATCTGCTGCCGCATGCCGAGGCCTTGGCGGCCGCGATCGAGACCAAGGCCAATGAATGGATGGATGTCGTCAAGACCGGGCGCACCCACCTGATGGATGCGGTGCCGCTGACGGTGGGGCAGGAGTGGTCTGGTTGGGCGCACCAGATCCGCGACGCACTTGCCCGCCTTCGCGCGGCGGAGACCGGCCTTTACGAATTGGCCGCGGGTGGGACGGCGGTTGGCACCGGGCTCAATGCGCCGCCCGGTTTCGGCCGCGACATCGCCGCCAAGATTGCCGAGCTGACCGGCTATCCGTTTGTCACCGCGCCCAATAAGTTCGCCGCGCTAGGCTCGCTCGACGCGATGGTCGCGGCAATGGCCGGGGTGCGCGGGCTCGCCGTGGCACTGATGAAGATCGCCAATGATATGCGCTGGCTCGCGTCCGGCCCGCGCTGCGGGCTCGGCGAGCTGCTGTTGCCGGAAAACGAGCCCGGTTCATCGATCATGCCCGGAAAGGTCAATCCGACCCAGCAGGAGGCGATGATCATGGTGTGTATCCAGGTGATCGGCGAGGACAACGCAGTCGCTTTCGCCGGAAGCCAGGGCAATTTCGAGCTCAATGTGATGCGCCCGATCATTATCAACAATTTCCTGCACTCAGCCCGCATCCTCGGCGATGCCTGCCAGAAGTTGCGTCAGTTCTCAGTCGAGGGCACGCAGCTCAACCGCAAGCGGATTGACGAGATGGTTAGCCGCTCACTGATGCTGGTGACCGCGCTGAGCCCCGTCATAGGGTACGACAAGGCTTCCGCGATCGCCCATAAGGCCAATGACGAGGGGCTGAGCCTCAAGGAAGCCGCGCTGGCGTTAGGCTTCATCGATGAACAACGTTTCGATGAGATCGTCGACCCGCGAAAGATGGTGGGGCACGCAATGGACCGCCCTCTGTAGGCGCGACTCGCCTCCAGTATCAGACATAATCAAGTCGACTATGGCCGAGGTTCGACGGCGCTAACCCTGCTTGGTGGTGGATAAAGTCGGCGATCAGCGCCAGGGCGCGTTGCGCGTTTGCCGAGTTGGGGTCGCGCGGGATGAAAGCGTGCGGCTCGCCCTCGAACTCGTGGAACGAGATCGACCCGCCGGCCCGCGTATAGGCGGCGGTGAAGTTCCGCGCCATGTCGGGTGTCAGGTTGTCGTCGTTGGTGCCCTGCATGATCAATGTGGGTGGGGTTTCAACCCGCTCGCCGCGTTCGAGGATCAGCTGTGGGCTGCCTTCGGCCATCGCTTCCTCCGACGGCCAGAATTGATGATGGGCTTCCGCGAGGCGGTCGTTGCCGCGCTCGCGCACCGCGCGGTAGCGGGCTAGCGGATCCGCAACCGGCCAGCAGGCGACAGCAAACGCCAGGCTGGCATCGGCGCCCGCCAGCGGCAGCGACGCGTAGCGTGGATCGCGCGGCCGCATTGCATTGAGCAGCAATAGGTGGCCGCCCGAAGAGGTGCCGAGACCGCCGATCATATCGGCGCGGGTCGAAAAGCGTTCGGCATTGGCCTTCAGGTAGCGGATGCCGTAGTTGACATCGGCCACGGTTTCCGGATAGCGCGCCGCCGGCGGCATCCGGAAATCGATCGACAGCACAGCGATCCGATTGGCCGCCAGATACTCGCCGATCGCGGTGTTGTTGAGCCGATCACCCGATGTCCATGCACCGCCATGCACTTCCAGCACCGCCGGGAACGGGCCATTCCCGTCCGGGCGATAGAAACGGGCGAGCAGCGGGGTTCCGCCGGGGCGGGCATATTCGATATCTTCGATGTGGATCGGCATCTCGATACTCGGGGCTGGGGTGGGCGAGCAGACCGGGCCATCAAGATGGCCGATCACGTACCAGGAACCTAACCCCGGGGACCGCTCGCGCGCAACCGATCCGCCTGTCGCACATTGTTGTCGCGATGCGTTAACCTCTTCCCGTAACTTTTCGGGAGGAAGTGCGATGAGCGTGCTGGCGGATTACCAGAATAAATATCAAAGCGCCCGGCTGGAGCGGCGCGACGGAATCCTGCAAGTCACCTTGCACACCGAGGGCGGATCGCTGCGCTGGGGGTTTCTGCCGCATGGCGAATTGCCTGAATTGTTTCACGACATCGGCGCCGATCGCGACAACCGAGTCGTAATCCTGACCGGAACCGGCGACGAGTTTTCGGGCCCGCGCGCGACCCCCGGCACCTCGTCCTTCCCGTCGCGGCCGTCGATCGACCGCATCGACCGCATCCATTGGGAAGGCCGGCATCTGCTGATGAACCTGCTCAATATCGAGGTGCCGATCATCAGCGCGATCAACGGCCCGGCCTGGCGCCACTCCGAGATCCCTTTGCTGTGCGACATCGTGCTCGCCGCCGACACCGCGCAGTTTCAGGATTCGGCGCATTTCATGTCGGATGTGGTGCCGGGCGACGGGATGCACATTGTCTACCCGCTGCTGCTTGGCATGAACCGTGGCCGCTATTTCCTGATGACCGGGCAAACGCTCGACGCGGCCGAAGCCCTGCGGCTCGGTCTTGTCGCCGAAGTATTGACGCCCGACAAATTGCTGACCCGCGCCTGGCAATTGGCCGAGGATCTGACCAAGAAACCGACCCTGCTCTTGCGCTACACGCGGCTGTTGTTCACCGAATATCTGCGCCGCCAGATGCACGAGCTATTGGGCTACGGGCTCGCGATGGAAAGCCTGGCCTTGATCGAAAAGCCCGAAGCGCCGCCGCCGGCTTCGCGGTGAACCACCGCCCGGCGATGCCGGGCTGAACCTTAATGCAACAGTCTGGACGCGATCCGATCGCCTTCACCCGACGGGAAATCGCACCCTATCCGGACCGAATAAGCTGGCACGCGAATTGCGGCTGCTCTTACCCGTTCTGGCGGTTTGATCGAATGCGGGAGGAGAAAACACGGATGAGCAACAAAAACGATCTGCCGGGATTTACCAGGGACGGCATCGCCGCCCAGCGACCCAGCCCCGACATCGATGACGATCGCCGGCGCTTTCTGAAGGGCGCCCTGATCGCCGGCGGCGGCGCTGTTGCCGCGCCTGGCCTGATCGGCTCCGCCGAAGCTCAGACGCCAGACCCCGCCCGTCACAGCGGCAGGGGAGGGCCGCAAAAATCATTATTTCGTCCCGGCGACCGACAAGACCGTGCATTGGGGCTACTTCAGCAAGTCGCTAAAGCCGCTGGTCGAGATCGATTCCGGCGACTACGTCACGATCGAGGCGCTGACGCACCAT
The DNA here is from genome assembly GCA_963735445.1 of uncultured Alphaproteobacteria bacterium. Classification (GTDB taxonomy): domain Bacteria; phylum Pseudomonadota; class Alphaproteobacteria; order ATCC43930; family CGMCC-115725; genus AP-15. Next base: position 34,881 of record CAVTLC010000020.1, on the reverse strand, counting down.
TCCTATGACGATTACGAGCGCATGATAAAAGGCGACCCCGGCGCCGAAAGCGTGTTTTTGTGGACGCAGGACAAAAAGAACGTCAACCGCCGCGGCGCCGGACCGATGGACGCGTCGATCTTTGGGCGCGGCGCCGGCGAAGGCTTTGGCGTACACATCTGCACTGGCCCGGTCGCGGTCAGGGGCGCCGAACCCGGCGACATCCTCGAAGTCCGCATTATCGACGTCACGCCGCGGGGCTCGTTCAACCCCGACTACAAGGGCAAGGCGTTTGGCAGTAATGCTGCGGCGTGGTGGGGCTTCCAATACCACGATCTGTTAACCGAACCGAAGCCACGCGAAGTCGTCACGATCTACGAACTCGACGCCAGCGGCGAAAAAAATTGGGCCAAGGCGGTCTACAATTATCGTTGGGTCCCGCAGAAGGACCCGTTCGGCGTCGTCCACAAGATCATCGATTATCCGGGTGTGCCAGTCGACCACAGCCTGGTCCAAGAAAATCACGGCGTCCTCAAAAACGTGCGGGTGCCGATCCGCCCGCATTTCGGCGTGATTGCTTTGGCGCCAAAAGAAGCCGACATCGTCGACTCGATCCCGCCCGGGTATTTCGGCGGCAATATGGATAATTGGCGGCTCGGCAAGGGCGCCACGGTCTACTACCCGGTGGCGGTGCCGGGCGGGTTATTCTCGGTCGGCGATTCACACGCCTCGCAAGGCGATTCCGAATTGTGCGGCACCGCCATCGAATGCTCGCTGACCGGCACGTTTCAGCTGATCGTGCACAAACAACAGGCACTGGCCGGCACCGCACTCGCCGATCTGCAATACCCGCTGCTCGAAACCCGCGACGAGTGGGTCGTGCACGGTTTCAGCTTTCCCAATTATTTGCAGCAACTCGGGCCGAAGGCGCAGACCGAGATCTATTCAAAATCCTCGATCGATCTCGCGATGCGCGACGCCTTTCGCAAGATGCGCCATTTTCTGATGACCACGCAGGGGCTTTCGGAGGACGAGGCGATCTCGCTGATGTCGGTCGCGGTCGATTTTGGTGTGACCCAAGTCGTCGACGGCAATTGGGGCATCCACGCAATCATCCGCAAGGAAATCTTCGCCGGCACCGATGCGGTCTAGCCGCTCGCCCGCGTCAGCGGCCCTCACCCTCCACGGCGAATTGGGCGTGCCAGGCTGGCTCGACGGCGATGCGCGGCTTGCGGAACATTATGACGTAATCGTCCCGTCTCGACCCGGCTTTGGGCAATCGACCCGGCCGGATTGGATCATGGGTGTCCACGATCTCGCCGTCACTGAGAAGGATCGATCTCAACGGCCGACAGCGTAACCCTGCATGCCGCGCGGGTTGGCGGCGGCTTTAAGCACCATGCCTTCCTCAGTGGCTTCCCGGGCGCAACCGGAGAGGCGGCCCTCCGACCACGGCCCGCCGACCACCAGCTGGTGCCCGCGCTCGGCCAGGGCGGCGCGCGTCGCCTCCGGAAAGCGGCCCTCGATCGCCACCAGACCCGGCCGGGCGGCACGCGGATAAAACGAACTCGGCTGGTGCTCGGTGTGAAAGGCAGGGCAGTCGATCGCTTCCTGCAAATTCATGCCGTGGTCGACGTGATGCACCAGCATCAGTGTCGACCATTGGTCCTGCTGGTCGCCGCCCGGTGTGCCAAAGGCCATGTAGGGCTCGCCGTCCTTAAACGCCATTGACGGCGACAGGGTGCTGCGCGGGCGCTTGCCGGGTTCGAGACTCGACGGCAGTCCCTCTTCGAGCCAGAACATCTGCATCCGCGTGCCGAGGCAAAAGCCGAGCTCGGGTATCACCGGCGAGCTTTGCAGCCAGCCGCCCGACGGTGTTGCCGAGACCATGTTGCCCCAACGGTCGATCACGTCGAGATGGCAGGTGTCGCCGGCAACGAGGCCCTGTTCGTTGACTGTCGGCTCGCCGATCCCGGCGATCGTCGGCTCGCCAACTCCCGCGGCGGCGATCGCCGCTTCGCGCCCGCCGACCAGTAAGCGGGGCGTGCGGCCGTCGGGACGGCCCGGGCGTAAGTCCAGCGACGCACGGTCGCCGACCAGCCGCCGCCGCATATCGTTGTAGCTGGGCGACAGCAGGGTCGACATCGGCACCTCGACAAAATCGGGGTCGCCATACCACGCCTCGCGATCGGCAAGAGCGAGCTTCAGACATTCGACGACGGTATGGACAAAGTCGGGGCCAAGCGGGTCGAGACCGCCGAGATCAAACCCCTTCAATAACGCCAAGGTCTGCAGCAGCACCGGACCCTGGCTCCACGGACCACCCTTGAACACGGTGTAGCCGCGATAATCGACCGAAAGCGGGGTTTCGACCGGAACCCGCCAGCGCGCCATGTCGTCACCGGTCAACAAGCCGCCATGCCGGCGGCCCGACGCATCGAGCACCCTTTCGTTGCGGCAGAAACGATCGATCGCCTCGGCGACAAACCCCTCGTACCACGAGGCGCGGGCGCGCTCGATCTGAGCTTCGCGGGTGCCGTCGCCGGCTTCGGAAAGCACCCGGCGATAAGTCGCGGCGAGCGCCGGATTGCGGAACAGACGGCCGGGGACGGGCGGACGCCCGTGCGGCAGATATACCGCGGCCGAACTCGGCCATTCACGGCGGAACATTTCGCTCATCACCGAGATCGTCTCGCTGATCCGCTCGACCACCGGGTAGCCGTTTTCCGCGTAGGCGATCGCCGGCGCCAGGATTTCAGTGAGCGGCATCGTCCCCCAATCGCGCACCAGTCGCATCCAGGCGCCGAATGCGGCCGGAACAGCCGCAGCGAGCAGGCCGGTGCCGGGGATCAGATCCAGCCCCAGATCGCGAAAGCGGCTGATCGTCGCGGCGGCGGGGGCGGTACCCTGCCCGCAGATCATCTCGCAGCGCTGCGCCGCCTCGCTCCATATCAGGATCGGCGCCTCGCCGAGCGGGCCGTTCAGATGCGGCTCAACGACCTGCAATGTGAACCCAGCCGCCGCAGCGGCGTCAAAGGCGTTGCCACCCTTTTCGAGAATGCTCATACCGACCGCGGAAGCGAGCCAGTGGGTTGAGGCGACCGCGCCAAAGGTGCCGCGGATCTCGGGTCGGGTGGTAAAGGCCGGCATGGATGTTCTCCGCCTGATCATCATGTTGCTGCGCCAAGCTAAACTACGCGCGGCATCAACAAAAAGCTTTCGCCGTCGCAAACAGCGCGAGCGCACCTATTTAACTCGTGGTTCATGACCGCCTTGGCGCTTCCGTCTACCTTCAACGTGTAAATGGATACAAATCTGCCAGCCGATCAAAGCCTGGCCTCGCCCGTTGCCCCTGAGCCGCAAACAAGCGGCGAGGAATTCTTTCGGATCGAAGGCGTCTATACCGGGCTCGGCGCTCCGATATTGGGCGGCGAGGTCGGGCGTTGGGTCCTCATCGACGGCCCGCAAATCGACAGCGAGATCGAGCTGTTTGATGAGCTCTGCTGGCGGCTGGTCGGCGACGGCGTGCCGCTGTGGCGCGCTGGGCTGCATGTCGGCACGTTACACCCGCAGATCCGGGGCGTCGGTGCGCGCTGGTGGCGCGACCGCAAGGTTATCGAGAATTATCGGATCCTCCACGGCTCGGAGGAGACCGACGAATATAAACTCAGCCCGATCCGCAGAACCGTCGAGCGCGGCGCGCCGATGCGTCGGCGGCTTGACGGACCGGTCGCGGAATTCCCGCTGCTTGAAAAAATGCGCAGGTCAGGTGCGACCGATTACTTCGCGCTGGCCTTGAACCGCACCTTCCGCCAGTTTCCGGCGGTGACGTGGTCCACCGACCGGCCGGGTGGGTTCACCGATGCTGACATTGCCAAGCTCGAAGCCATCAACCCGGCCTTGGCGGCGATCGTCGATACGCGCGCGGTGCGCCGGATCAGCGGCAATCTGTTAGATACCTATCTCGGGCCGCAGGCGGGCCGCCGCATCCTCGCCGGACAGATTTTCCGGGCGCAGGGCGAGCGGATGCGCGCCGTCATCATGATGACCGACATGCGCAACTTCACCGGGCTCTCGGACCAACTGGCCGGCGACGAAGTCATCGAATTGCTCGACGAATACTTCGATGCGGTCGTATCGCCGGTCGAGGAGAGAAAGGGTGAGGTGCTGAAATTTATGGGCGACGGCGTCTTGGCGATCTTTCCGGCCGAGGATGATGAGGATTTTGCGCCGTCGAGCCTGCGCGCGCTCGAAGCAGCGACCGAGGGGCTGGAGCGTCTCGCGACAGTGAACAAATCGCGCCAGGCACGTGGGGTACCCGAACTGCGGATCGGCATTGGATTGCACTTGGGCGAGGTAATCTACGGCAATGTTGGCGCCACCGATCGGCTCGATTTCACGGTAATCGGGCCCGCCGTCAATCTCGCTTCGCGGATCGAGGGACTGACCAAGCGGCTGCTGCGGCCCTTGCTGACCTCATCCGCCTTCGCCGAGATCTGCCCACGGCCTTTGGTTTCGCTTGGGTTTCACCCGGTGCGCGGCCTCTATAATCCAGAGGAAGTCTTCGGCCTGCCGGAAGGGTAAGACGCCCCTAGCTGCGACATCGCTCGCGGGCTCAGTGCCCCGCAGCTCACTTCGACGTACGATTTTAGGCAGCTTTTGGTGCATCTCGCCGTTTGTTGCTTTCGGCAAAGTCGCCTTACTTTTCCGTGAGCTGGGGCTGAGTAGACATCGATGTCAGGACACAGCCGCTCCTCCTCACCGATGTGGGATTGCCTGGCGGGATGAATGGCCGCCAACTCGCCGACGAGGCGCGCCGCCGACGACCGGAGCTAATGGTGCTGTTTACGACCGGCTATGCAAGAAATGCGATCGTGCATCATGGCCGCCTCGACCCGGGGGTCGAGCTGATCGTCAAGCCCTACACTTACGCCGCATTGGCGCGCAAAATTAGAACCATGCTTGAGACCGGCAAGTCCGTCGCTTCCGATTGAGGCTCTGGCGCCCCCCGTCGTTTAGCGATAGCCAACTAATCTTTTCGGCTAACTCGCCGCAACACTGTGCTTGCGTACGCCGGCATCGAACTCCTCGGCGACGCGGGCATCGTTCGCCAATTGCGCAGCGGCATCGACATTGGCGAACTCGATGGCCCCCATCGCCGCAAAAGCCTCGCGCACTTGCGGCCCCCACAGGCCGATGTCCTTTACCGTCGGGACAATGCGGCTGAAGATGCGGCTGCGAAATACCTGCATCGATTCGGAGTGATCGACGATATCGAGGCATTCGGCGACCGGCAGGCCAAGCCGCTCCCATACCTCGCGCTGATTGAACCGGTCGCGCATATGCCAGCACGCGGTGACGACGAAATCCTCGCGCTCCTTGCGCTCGGCATCGCTGAGCTGCGGATAATAGTCTCGCAACGCCAGCCGGCCAAAGGCGACATGGCGCGCCTCGTCCTGCATCACATAGGCGTTGACGGCGGCGGCGAGCGGATTTTGCGACTGGTCGCGAATGCGCTGAAACGCCGCCAATGCCAGACCCTCGATCAGGATCTGCATCGTCAGATAGGTCATGTCCCAACGGCTGTCGGAGAGCCCGTCTTCAAGGAGCGTCTTTAATCCGGGGGTAATCGGATAGGCGAGTTCGAATTTCTCGTGCAGTAGCCGCGAATAGGCCTCGACATGCCGCGCCTCGTCCATGACTTGGGTAGCGGCATAAAATTTCGCGTCGAGATCGGGCACGGTCTGGACGATCTTGGCTGTCGCAATCAACGCGCCCTGCTCGCCATGCATGAATTGCGAAATTTGCGAAGCCTGCAAGTGATGGCGGACCCGGCGGCGTTCCTTTTCGGTCATCCGGTTCCAAATATCGCTGCCGAAAATTTGAATGACCCGGTCATCGAGCAGCATTGGGTTCTCGGGATCGAGGTCGAGCGACCAGTCGATCCGCTCGGCCGCGTCCCATTGCTGCTTTTTGCCCTTCGCGTAAAGCTGCAGCAGCGCCTCGCGCGGCTCGTCATATTCCCAGGTAAAGCAAGTCTCGGTGTTGCCGTCGAATTTCCACTCCGTCTGCTCGACCGGCAGCGTATAGCGATAGGTCGTCGACATATTCCGCTCCCAGCTCCCGTTTTCAGTCAGATATGGGGCCGTGGCGGAAAATCCCTATCGCTCGCGATTGAGGATTTCGACGAGGCCGGCGGCGGGGTCGACGCGCAATTCGTCGCCCGTCTGAAACAGGCTGGTGACATCGCCATCAGCAAAGCGATCGACCAAAGCGACATTGCCGAATGCCGCACCCTGGGCCAGGATCGGGTTGACCCGGTTGAAGATCAGCCCGCGCGGCACAATTCCGCGCGCCGCCATTTCGTGCAGCATCCAGGCGGTGGCGACCCCGCCCTTGGCTTGATCGAGGACGAGAATGCGGTCGACATAGCTTTCGCCGGCGAGCTTATGACCGGGGCGCGAAAAAATGCCCTTGATGCGGTCGAGATCGTAGCGCGCCGAGAAATTGTCGGCTGGCGACCAGCGCCGTGCCGGTCACTACCGGTCCGATGCCCTTGTGACAGCGCAGCAGAACCGGCATCGCTAAAGATCCTCTGGGCGAAGCCCAGTGTGCTTAGCAATGCGGGCGAGCATACGCGGTCCCAGTTCTACGTCGTCGCCGAAAGCGAAAACGTAGTCTGGCCAACCTGGACGCGACAATATTCGGTGAGATCCTGACTGTCGTTTAAGGGTCCACCCGATCCGATGGAGCGCCCTTAATACTCGGTTCGCTTTTGTCGATGGCCAGGTGCTCACGCTGCGGCAAACAAGTCGCCGGCCCCGATTGGAGCCGGTTCACCATGTTCAATTCTATCGGCGATCACCCGAAGTGCGAGAGCTGCCGTGCGGTTTCGGGCCTCGTCTTCAGTTGCTCCATACGCAACGACACCCGGAAGCTCCGGCACTTCGCCGATCCAGCGGCCATCTTCCTCGCGTTCGATTTCGATAGTCAGCATTGGTTAAGGCTCTCGACAGCTGATCGTAGCCTACGATGGAGTGTGCACACTCGGCACGCAAGGGATTGACCGCGTAGCGTATGCGGCAGAACCGGATCGGCACTACAGCACGTGGCCGGCCACGGCCGAGTCGACGCAGCGTTCGAGCGTACCCAGGGTCGGGCTGTAGCCGTAGCCGCCGATGATGTTGACGAGCTTCGCCGAATTGGTCATCAGCCGGACCCAGCCATTGGCCTCGGCCATTTCGCGGGCGTAACTCTGATAGAAGCAGATTCCCGCCGCGACAATCGCGCCCGCGGCCTCGATCCTTGCGGTGACGCCCATCCGGTCAGCGGCGTGCTTGATCTCGGGCGAGGTCGTGACCAACAGGGAGGTGTCGGGGTGAATGTGGCGGCCGTCTAGCGCCTGGGCCACGGCGTCGATCTCGAACAGCGACAATTGCGGTGCGCCAAAGACGACGACATCGAGCTTGTCGCCGGGTGCGGCATAGCGCGCGAGAAACCCGTCGATTTCGGATCGGCCGATCATGACCGGTGCGGCCGCCGTTCCGGCGAAGTCGGCATCCTCGGCGGTGATGCCCGGGATGTGAAACAACGCCACCGAGCCAAAGCTCGCCGCCGCCGTCCCGAAATGCTTGAGCGCGTCCGAGCCGGGGACCTCGTCGACGCCCTCGATCAACGGCACCTCCCAATACGAGCCGCAGGCCTCGCCGACCAGGCCGCCAACCGCGCCCCACTCGGCGAGGTCACGCGGCTTCTCGATCAGCCGAAAAGACCGCGTCGCTCGCCGGCATTCGTTGAGATGGTAACCATAGCGCGGCGTGCGCCCGGTCAATCCTGCCGCCAATGCCGATGGCCCGCCCTCGAAATTGCTGCGCGCGCCGAGCACGCTGTTCGAATAAATGACGACGCCGGTGTCGCCATAGGCGAGATGGTCGCCGCGGATCGGCGCCATGATCGTCTGATAATTGATGCAGGTGTCGGTCATCAGCACGCCAAAGGCGCGCAACGCGTCGATCGCCCGCTGTTCGAGCGCCGCCATCCAGTCGCTTTGCCCGAGCCGGCGATAGACCGCGAAATCGATGCCGCGCGGGTCGGTGATCGTCGGCACCCGCACCCGCCTCTCCGCTTCCGGCGCAGCGGCGAGCTCTTCGAGAAAGCGCACCCCGGCCTCGCCCAGAGATTCGGTATCGGCCATCATGTGCGCCTGCGACACCGGCACAAAATCGGCCGCGTCGAAGAATTCGCCGACCGCGATCTGATGCGTAATCGCCCAACGCCGAACCGGGCCAAACTCGCCGGCCAGCATCGCCCGTTCCTCGTCGGTCAGTCGCATCACAGCTTACTCGGCGGCAACCGCGATTTTGCGCGCGATCAGATCGTCGATCTCGGCCTCACCGAGCCCGGTCTCGCGCAGGATGTCGCGCGAGTGCTCGCCCAACCGCGGGGCCGGCTGGCGTAATGTGCAATCGGCGGCGCTGAAGCGGACCGGCGGTCGCACGGTGCGAATGCGCCCTTCGCTCGGATGATCGGAGAGCGGAAAGAAATCGACCGCCGCCAGCTGCTCGTCCTCGGGCAAGGCGGTAAGCAGATTGACCGGTCCGCACGGAATATCGGCGGATTTGAGCGCGGCGAGCCAATGAGCGGTGGTGTTGCCGCGCACGCATTCGGCGATCAGCGCATAAAGCTCGGCGACGTGCCGGCTGCGGGTCTGCGCGTCGGCAAGACGCGGGTCATCGGCGAGTTCCGGACGGCCGGCGACACGAAAGAAATCGCGCCAATGCCGGTCGCTGTAGGGCAGGATGCAGATGTGTCCGTCCGCGGTGCGGTGCGGCCTCCGGTCGGGCGCCAGCATCCGCGAATAGCCGGGCGGGCCCAATGGCGGGTCAAAGGTCAGCCCGCCCATATGCTCGGCCATGACAAAAGCCGTCATGGTTTCGAGCATCGGCACCTCGACCTCCTGGCCTTCGCCGGTGCGCTCGCGCTGGAACAGCGCCGCCATCACCGCATAGACCATCGTGATGCCGACGGTCTTGTCGCCAACCAGGGTCGGCACAAAGCGCGCTTCGCCATCGGTTATTTCATTAAGTGCAACAAAGCCGGAGGCGCCCTGAATGATGTCGTCAAAGGCCGGGCGGTCGGCGAGCGGCCCATCCTGGCCATAACCATGCGCCGAACAATAGACCAGCCGCGGATTGACTTGGCGCAGCCTGGCGTAGTCGAAACCGAGCCGCGCCATCGCCTGCGGCCGCATATTGTGCATGAACACGTCGCTGCGCCCGACCAATGCGAGCAAGATCTCGGCCGCCTCGGGGCGTTTCAAATCGATGCACAAAGAACGTTTGTTGCGATTGAGGTTCAGGAACACATGGCCCATCTCGCGGTGCCGTGACGGGCCGGCATAGCGCATGATGTCGCCTTCGGGCGATTCGATCTTGATCACGTCGGCGCCGAGATCGCCCAGGATCTGGGCCGCCAATGGCCCCAGCACCACTGTTGTCAGATCGATGATCGTGATGCCGGCAAGCGGGCCCGGTCTCTTAACCGCCATCGCCACCCTTTCGTCCGCAACAACTCGAAACCCGCGCAAAATGCCGCAAACCGACCGGGTTTCCCAGCGCCGCGTAGGCATCGGGAAACGACTGACCGGATGACCTAGACGCCGTTCAGACCGAGAGCTTGCCGGCGCGGCCAAGAAAATCGAGGCAGCCCTGCAAGATGTAGGCGGCGGCGACTTTATCGACGATTTCGCCGCGGCGTTTGCGCGTCAAGTCGGCGGCGATCATCTCGCGCTCGACCGCCGCGGTCGACAGGCGCTCGTCCCATAGGGCGACCGGCAGCGCGCGCTCGGCCACAACATTGCGGGCGAATTGGCGAACCGACTGGGTGCGGGGCCCGTCGCCGCCGGCTAAGGTCAGCGGCAGTCCGATCACCAGCCCGCCGACGCCGTGGCGATCGATCAGCGCGAACAGTTGCGCCAAATCATCGCGAAAGCGCCGGCGGCGGATGGTTTCGAGCGGCGTCGCGATCACCAGCCGGATATCGGAGAGTGCCAGGCCGATTGTTTTGGTGCCAACATCGAGCCCCATCAGCCGCATCCCAGTAGGCACCGCCTCGGTCAGCGTTGCAGGGTTCGCTAGAATCATCGCGCACGATATCCTATTTTACGTGTCCTGAGCGCCGGTTCCGGAGCGATAAGATTATGGCGTTGGACAAGGCCACTGTGGCGCATATTGCCACCTTGGCGCGCATTCGGCTTTCCGAGGCCGAGCTTGAACCGCTTGCGGAAGAGCTGTCACAGATCCTTGACTGGGTCGAGCAACTCAACGAGATCGACACCAGCGCCGTCGCACCGATGGCGAGCGTCGCCGCGAGTGGTTTGCCGATGCGCGACGACCGCGTCACCGACGGCAATTGCCGGGAAGAGATCCTCGGGAATGCGCCGCGCACCGCCCCAAGCTAGCGGCAAAGCTGGCTTTTTCGCCGTGCCGAAGGTGATTGAGTGAGAAGTTTGCCGTCGGCGTTGACTGCGCTGACCCTCTCCGAGGCGCGCGACGGGCTCGCTCAACAGAAATTTTCGGCGCGCGAATTGACCGAAAGCTATATCGCCGCGGTCGAAGCGGTGCGGCCGTTGAACGCCTTTATTACGGAAACGCCGGACCACGCCTTGGCAATGGCCGAAGCCGCCGACGACAGGCTCGCACACGGCGAAGCGCGGCCCCTCGACGGCATCCCGATCGCGGTCAAGGATCTGTTTTGCACGAAAGGGGTTTTGACCACCGCCGGCTCGCACATTCTCGACGGGTTTACGCCGCCCTACGAGTCGACCGTGACCGAAAAGCTGTGGCAGGCCGGTGCCGTCATGCTCGGCAAGGTCAACCTCGATGAGTTCGCGATGGGCTCGTCGACTACGACGAGCTATTACGGCCCGGTTGAGAACCCTTGGCGAAGGCCGGGCGACAACCGGCCGCTAGTGGCGGGCGGATCCTCGGGCGGCTCGGCGGCGGCGGTCGCCGCGCATGCGGCGTTGGCGGCAACCGGCACCGATACCGGCGGCTCGATCCGCCAGCCGGCGAGCTTTTGCGGGATTGTCGGGCTGAAGCCGACCTATGGCCGCTGCTCGCGTTGGGGGGTGGTGGCCTATGCCTCCTCGCTCGATCATCCGGGGCCGATGACGCGCACCGTACGCGATGCGGCGATCATGCTGCGCGCGATGGCCGGTCACGACCCCAAGGATTCAACCTCGGCGCCGCAGCCGGTACCGGATTACGAAGCGGCGCTGAGCGGCGACATCCGCGGTCTGCGCATCGGCATTCCGCAGGAGTATCGCGCCCCCGACATGCCGGTTGAGATCGAGGCTTTGTGGGCGCAGGGGATCGATTGGTTGCGCGATGCCGGCGCCGAACCGGTCGAGATCAGCCTGCCGCACACGAAATACGCACTGCCGGCCTATTACATCATCGCGCCGGCCGAGGCGTCGTCGAATCTCGCGCGATACGACGGCGTGCGGTTTGGGTTGCGCGTCGACGGCGCCAGTCTCGACGAGATGTATGAGCTCACTCGGGCAGCCGGTTTCGGCGCCGAGGTCCGCCGCCGCGTACTGATTGGCACCTACGTGCTGTCGGCCGGCTATTACGATGCCTATTACCTGAAGGCGCAGCGCGTGCGGGCGCTGATCGCGCAGGATTTCGCCGCGGCGTTCGAGCGGGTCGACGCAATCCTGGCGCCGATTACGCCATCGGCGGCATTTGCGATTGGCGAGAAAAGCGACGACCCGATCTCGATGTATCTGAACGACGTGTTCACGGTGCCAGCGAACCTCGCCGGATTGCCGGCGATCTCGGTGCCGGCCGGGTTGTCCGCAGACGGACTGCCGCTCGGGCTGCAAATCATCGGCCGCGCGTTTGATGAGGAATGCGTGTTGCGAGTCGCGCACGTACTCGAAGAGGCGGCGCAATTCGACCATCTGCCGGCTTTTCTCGCGGGCGAGACGTGACCGTCAGGAGAACTGAAATGTTCAAGCGCATCGACCACGTCGAGATCGTTACCGATCGGCTGGAAGAGACCGAGCGGTTCTACACCGAAATTCTCGGTTTCAGGATCAAGGCGCGTGACCACATCGTGCGCCCTGGCGATGCCGGAGGCCTAAAGCTCACTTACCTCGACCTCGGCGGCACGACCGTCGAATTGATTGCCTACGAAGGCGTTCCGGTCGAGCCTGCACCGCACAGTGAACATCTCGGCTACCGCATGATGGCGCTTGAAGTCGACGACATGAACCGAGTTCGCGAGCATTTGAAGCTCAACGGCGTCGACATCGTCTGGGGACCTGTGGTCCGCGACACCTATGCCAGAGCGGAGATTTGCGATCCGAACGGCTTTCGGATCGAGCTCAGGCAATGGTTCTAGCGGCTGGGAAGAGGTGTCGATGCTGATCCAAGGCCGGACCGGCCAATGGGAGACGGTGATCGGGCTTGAAGTGCACGCCCAAATCGTCTCGACAGGCGAAAGTTGTTTTCCGGGGCGGCGACCGATTTCGGCGCCGAGCCGAATACCCAGGTTTCGCCGGTCGACGCCGCGTTTCCCGGCATGCTGCCGGTTATCAACCGCCATTGCGTCGAGCAGGCGGTTAAGACTGGGCTCGGCCTCGATGCCGAGATCAATCTGACCAGCGTCTTTGACCGCAAGAACTATTTCTACCCCGACCTCCCCGCCGGCTATCAGATCTCGCAATATCTGCGGCCGGTCGTCGGGCGTGGGCGGGTCGTGCTCGATATGCCGGACGGCTCGGCGCGAGAGATTGGCATCACCCGGCTGCATCTCGAACAGGACGCCGGCAAGAGCTTGCACGACCAGCATCCGAGCCTGACCTATGTCGATCTGAACCGGGCGGGGATCGGGCTGATGGAGATTGTCTCCGAACCCGACCTGCGCAGCGCCGAGGAAGCAGGGCTCTATCTGCGCAAATTGCGCTCGATCCTGCGCTATCTCGGCACCTGTGACGGCAATATGGAGGAAGGCTCGCTGCGCTGTGACGCCAATGTGTCGGTGCGCCGGCCGGGCGAGCCGTATGGCACGCGCTGCGAGATCAAGAATTTGAACTCGGTGCGCTATGTGATGCAGGCAATCGAGTATGAGGCGCGCCGCCAGATCGAATTGATCGAAGAAGGCGGGAAGGTCGCGCAGCAGACCCGGCTGTTCGATGTCGGGCGCGGCGAGACCCGACCGATGCGCTCCAAGGAGGAGGCGCATGACTACCGCTATTTCCCCGATCCCGACCTGCTGCCCCTGGTGCTCGACTCGGTCTGGGTCGAGCAGTTACGCGCCGGGCTACCGGAATTGCCCGACACCAAAAAGGCGCGGTTTGTCTCGGAACTCGGGTTGTCGGAGGAGGATGCGGCGGTGCTCGTTGCCGAGCAGGCGACGGCATTGTTCTTCGAACAGGTCGCCCAAGGCCGGGATGCCAAAACCGCCGCGAATTGGGTCACGGGCGACCTGTTTGCCGCACTGAACCGGCTGGGTGTCGGCATCGAGCAATCGCCGGTGTCGCCGGGGCAGCTCGGCGCGCTGATCGATCTGATCGCGGACGGCACGATCTCGGGCCGGCTCGCCAAGGATGTCTTCGCGGAAATGGTCGCGACCGGCGCCGACCCGGCGGCTATCGTCGAGCAGAAAGGGTTGCGGCAGGTAACCGACACCGGCGCGATCGCGGCCGCGATCGACGCAGTCCTCGCGCGCGAGGCCGCCAAAGTCACCGAATACCGGGCCGGCCGCGACAAGCTCTACGGCTTTTTTGTCGGCCAAATCATGCGCGCCACCCAGGGCAAAGCCAATCCTGCGCTCGTCAACGATCTGCTGAAGAAAAAGCTCGCAGGTTAAGACTTCGTCGCAAAGTTACCCGCCGACCCCAAACCCGAATACAGGATGAGTAGACTGACGGTCTTACGCCGGAACCGCAGCGGCGTGCCCGAGATCTACCGGCTGGGCGGTGCGGAGGTGGCAGGCGACATGATGGCCGGGGAATACCTCGACCATTTCGGGTTCCTGTTCGGAGCATTTGGCAACCGCGTATAAGCAGCGCGTATGAAAACGGCAGCCCGAGGGGGGATTGATCGGGCTTGGCACGTCACCCTTCAGGATGATGCGCTTTTTGGCGGCCTCGGGGTCCGGGACCGGCACCGCCGATAATAAGGCTTCGGTGTAGGGATGCTGTGGGCGGGTGAAGAGTGCCGCCTTATCGGCGAGTTCGACGATCTTGCCCAGATACATGACCGCGACCCGGTGGCTGATGTGCTCGACCACTGCAAGGTCATGTGCGACGAAAAGATAGGAGAGCCCGAACTCCTGCTGCAGATCGGATAACAGATTAATTACCTGCGCCTGCACCGAGACGTCGAGTGCCGACACGGGTTCGTCGCAGACGATCAGGCTCGGATTTAAGGCCAGGGCGCGGGCAATGCCGATACGCTGGCGCTGGCCGCCGGAGAATTCGTGCGGATAGCGAACCAGTGCGTCCTCGCGCAATCCCACCTTCAACGCGAGTTCGGCAACTCGGTCGTGGAGCGCATGTCCCGTCACGGTACCGTAATTGACAAGGGGTTCGGCAATGATGTCGCGGACCGAGAGACGCGGGTTCAGCGACGAATAGGGGTCCTGAAACACGATTTGCAGCTGGCGGCGCCATGGCCGCATCGCCCCGCGCGAGAGGCCGTCGATGCGCTGACCCCCCACCCGAATTTCCCCGGATGTCGGTTCGACCAGTTTGAGGATCGCCTTCGCCGCCGTCGTCTTGCCGCAACCGCTCTCACCGACTAGACCCAGGGTCTCCCCTTGACGGACATCAAAGGATATCCCGTCGACGGCATGTACGCGGCCGACCGCGCGTTGCAGCAATCCCTTCCTGACCGGAAAATGCTTGACCAGTCCCTTGACCGAGAGGAGCGGAACTGAAGCCGACGCGGAGAGGGTCACGCCGCCGCCAATACTCGATCGGCGTGGAAACAAGCGGCGAAATGGCTGGTCTCCTTTTCTTCGAAATCGGGCATCGCGCGACGGCAGAGATCGGTCGCGAAGTCGCAGCGTGGCGCGAACGGACAGCCCGGGATTATGTCCTTCAACGATGGCACCGTACCCGGGATTTCGGCCAAGCGCGCAGGGTGCGCGGCCTCCAGCGAGGCGCCGAGCCGCGGCATCGAATTGAGCAAACCCCTCGTATAGGGGTGCAGCGGGCGGCGAAAGAGCGCAGTGACGCTCGCTTCTTCGACTTTGCGGCCGGCATACATGACGACGACACGCTGCGCCATTTCGGCGACGACGCCGAGGTCATGGGTGATCAGCACGATCGCCGCGTCAATTCGGCTCTTCAACTCCCGCATCAGGTCAAGGATCTGTGCCTGGATCGTCACATCGAGTGCGGTTGTCGGCTCATCCGCGATCAGCAGCTGCGGATTGCAGGCGAGCGCCATTGCGATCATGACCCGCTGCCGCATGCCGCCCGAAAGCTGGTGCGGGTATTCCCCGACCCGGCGCTCGGCCTCGGGGATATGCACAAGCCGCAGCATGTCGACGGCTTTGGCGAGGGCCGATTTGCGCGCCAGCCCCTGGTGCAGGGTCAATGTCTCGGCGATCTGGTGTCCGATAGTCAACACCGGGTTGAGCGAGGTCATCGGCTCCTGAAAGATCATCGAGATGTCGTTGCCGCGGATCTGCCGCATCGCGGCCTCGGTCAAACCGAGGAGTTCGCGACCGGCAAGACGGATCGAGCCGGACACAATCCGCCCGGGCGGCGATGGGATCAGACGCAGGACCGACAGCGCGGTCACGCTCTTGCCGCAACCGCTTTCGCCGACGATAGCGAGCGTCTCACCCGGATTTACGTAAAAGGAGACACCGTCGACAGCGCGAACCACACCGTCTCGGCTAAAAAACCAGGTCCGCAAATCGGTAACTTCGAGGATCGGTTCCGTCCCGACACGCGGCGCTGGACGCTGGATCGTGTTAGGAGGCGCGCCGGTATCGGGCATAGGCCGCGCTACATCCGTCGGGCGAGGCGTGGGTCGATCGCGTCGCGCAACCCATCGCCGAGCAAATTGATCGCCAGTACGGTCACCGACAAAAAGGCGCCGGGGAATAGCACGATGTAATACGCGACCTGAAACAGGCTGCGCCCTTCGGCCATGATATTTCCCCAGCTCGGAATATTGGGCGGCGTGCCGGCGCCGAGAAAGGACAGTATTGCCTCGACCAGCATTGCCGAGCCCGCGACATAGGTTGCCTGCACCAGCAATGGCGGCAGCGTGTTGGGTACGATGTGGCGCCACAAAATGCGCGGCAGGCTCGTTCCGCTGGCCACCGCAGCCTCGACAAACGGTAGGTCGCGCAAGGTCAACACCACGCTGCGCACGAGGCGGGTTACCCGCGGCATCTCGGCAATCGTGATGGCGAAAATGACGTTCTGCAGGCTGGCGCGGGTCAATGCCATCAATGCGATCGCAATCAACACGGCGGGAATAGACATCAGCCCGTCCATGATGCGCATCAAGATCGCATCGGCCCAGCGATTGAACCCGCCGATAAGGCCAATCAAAAGACCGATCGAAGTGCTCGCCAGCGCCACGCCGAGCCCGACGGTCAACGAGACGCGAGCACCGTAGACCGTGCGGCTGTAGACGTCGCGGCCGAGCATGTCGGTGCCAAACCAGTGCTCCGCCGATGGCCAGCGCAGCCGCTGGATTGGCGACAGCGCCTGCGGATCGGTCGTACCGAGATAGGGCGCGAACACCGCCATCAGCACCATCAACGCGAGCAGCACGCTACCGGCAACGATTGTCGGGTGTCGCCGGATGTGAGTGATGATCCCCCGTGGGCGTTCAGAGGGCGCCGCGACAAGAGCAAAATCGGTAGGGGCGACGGCCATTGCGGTCAAAACCGGATGCGCGGGTCGAAGAAGGTGTAGCTGAGATCGACGAGCAGGTTGATCAGTACATAAGCTCCCGAAAAAACCAGAATGATCCCCTGGATGACGGGGTAATCACGGCGCAGAATTGCATCGACCGTCAGTCTTCCCAACCCCGGGATCGCAAATACGGTCTCGGTGACGACGACCCCCGAAATCAGCAACGCAATACTGATGCCAACGATGGTTGCGATCGGGACTGCCGCATTTTTAAGCGCATGGCCGATCAGTACCTTTTGATTTGGCAAACCCTTGGCATGGGCGGTGCGGATATAGTCTTGCGCGAGGACGTCGAGCATGCTGGCTCTGGTCATGCGCGCGATCAGCGCGGTTTGGACCATGGCCAGCGCCAAAGTCGGCAGCACCAAATGCGATAAGAACGGTCCGAGCCCGCGGTCTAGGGCGACAAAACCTTGCACCGGCAACCAGTCGGCACGCACCGCGAAGAGATAGATCAGCACATAAGCGAGAACAAAAACCGGCACCGAGAACCCGAGCACCGCGAACACCATAGCGGCGCGGTCGATCCAAGATCCGGATTTCCACGCCGCCAGCACGCCCATCGGGATCGCCGCCAGCACCGAAACCAGCAGGGTCGAGATCGCTAGGCTTATGGTGGGGGCGACCCTTTGCGCAATCAGCGTGGTGACCGGCAGATCGGTGAAGATCGAGACGCCGAGATCGCCATGCAACAGACGCCACACCCATGTCCCGAACTGGATGTAGAGCGGTCGGTCGAGTCCGAGCGCCTGATGGATGCGCGCAATGTCGGCGGGGGTCGCGGTATCGCCAGCAATGATTGCCGCCGGATCGCCTGGGCTCAAATGAAGAAGACCAAAGACAAACAAGGCCACGACCGCCATGACCGGAACAGTCGAGAGCACGCGGCGGATGACGTAGGCTAACACGGTGCAGCGATGATTAGATGCCCCGCCTCGTACCGGCTCCGCGCAGGGACGTCCTGGTCCGATCTCTTGAACGGCGATCGGCTGGCTCGGCCAACCGAACGGCGAGTGGCGGCATCGGTTTCACTCCTTCGCGTCATTCCGCAAGTGCACCATTTCCGGTATATGAAACATTAAAGTCCGAAGGGTATGCGCTGCACCGAGACGGCACGCAATCAATGTGCCAGCCGGCCTCGATGTGCCGGAACCTCTAATTGGTCAACCTTATAGACCGCCACGGATGCCGCGTTGTTAGGAGATTGTAGCGGTGGCGAGGCAGTCGGCAGCGAAGATTTGATCGCGGTATTGGCATACCCGGCGGCTATGGAGCAGAACTGTTCAAATTTACAGAAGAAATCTTCAATCGGGTGGTGCGCCTCAGAGGCTCAACCAAACAGGCAGGACAGAATTGCTCTCGTCGGTCTCTCGCCGATAATCCTCCGCAACGTCCGCCGCATTTGCGGCGGCAGAGAGTTGGGCGACGGCCGCGGGGTCGAGGCGTGTATGAGTATCACACAATCCTTAGCCTGGGCAGCTAGGGCCGAGACCCGCGCCCACATCCTGCCCCCACATGGAGGCTCCCAGTTGCTGAGGACTGATCGCGAGGGCGCCGGTATGCGCGTCGCGTGCTAATTTGCAGCGTCGACGCTAAATTGTGGCGGCAGTAGGGATATTGACCTCGGCTTTGGTCAGCAAAAGATCAATCTGCAGGCGGCAGACAGGATCCCTGGCTTGGTCGCCGACAAGCCGATGCCAGGCTCGGGCGATCTCTGTTTTATAACAACGGTGCCGCTAGCCGACGTCACAGCGCATCTCAACGAGTGCGGCGTGCCGATCATCGCCGGGCCTGGACCGCGCGCCGGGGCGATCGGCACGATCCAGTCTGTTTATATTCGTGATCCCGATCAGAACCTGGTCGAGATTTCGAATTACTAATCAGCCCGCCCGGGGTCGCTCGGCCAAACATCCTGAACGCTCGACGCCTGGACGCGCTGTTCTACAAAAGAAACGCCCGCCGGGGTGACCGGCGGGCCAATTTACTCGAATTTATTGTTTCTATTATTACATTAGAACTTGACGCGGACCTTGCCGATCAACGCTTGTTCCTGACCGTATATGTCGCCAGCAGCTGCCCTTCGCTGGCCCCACATATATTCAACGCCGGTGTCGATGAAGGCGACCGGGCTCCAGATCAGATTAACGTGAATTGTCTGGATTTGCCGGTTTACATTGACCCCTGCAACCGGCCCGATCAGCGTCGCGGGGACATCATACACCGCATAGCCGTAGGCGAGGGTCGAGCGCAGGTTGGGCAGCCAGAAGTGCTGGTATCCGACTGTCCCGCCGAACTCCTGGATCGTCTTGACCAGGACGCCCGCGGCCGCGGCAGGCGAGGCCGGCGTCACGAGATAATTGGTTGCCAGCCCCGCATTGGTCCCGTCGTTGATGTAGCGGCCGATGCCGTTACCGACTGAGAACTGCCACTGGAAGTCGTCTTTGCGATAGCCGAACCAATTTGGCTTCACGTCGCCGGAGAGGCCGCCGCCATAACCGACGAACTTCTGGTCAACATATTTCCCGTCGTTGATCGTCAGGGTCGGACGGATGACGGCGCGGGCATCGACATGGCCCCAGGGCTGCGACCAGTAGGACGCGAACGTAACATCCGGCGCCGAGGCTTTGGTTATGTTGCTCGACAGGGTACAGGCGGTGGTGCCGGTGATGGCGACGCCATTGGCGACACATGGCAGGCTGCCGACGGTAGCGAGGCTGTTGGACGCGAGAGAGCCGCCGACGATGGTTTGAGAATTCGAATCCGAAGCGACTTTTCCGGCCGGAGTGATGACGTCGGTTTCGGGAGTTTCGGCCGATACCGATAAGGCGCTGCCGTATGGTCCAGAGTAGGTGTAGCGAACCTGAGGGATGCGCACGACCCCAGCTTCGCCGGCGGGACCGCCAAAATCGAGGGTTTCGGGGTTGGCGTCGGGATCGGAAAAGTTCGAATTAGCCTGACCGGCGAGGAACCCGCCCAAGGTGCCATAGGCATAGCGCAGTCGAGGGACCAGGCTGTCCGATACGGATGTCTGGCCGCCTGACCCGCTGCCGCTAAAGGCGTTGGTTCCGGCAAAGTCGAATTCGATAAAGGTCCGCGCTTCGCCGTAAGCAGTGGGCGTGCGGGTCTCGACGTTGAGACGCGACTCACGCGGGCTTTCGAGGAAGACACCGTTTCCGCGCGAGCTGTTGTTTTGCACCGGCACGAGATTGCCGGGGCTGGGATAGCCGGGAATCGTTTTACCGCCAGTAAAGAGCGGCATCCCGTTCAGATTGCCGGTGTTTCCGACCGTCGTGCTCTGCGTTCCGTTCGGCGGACCGTTCTGCAGGTAATAGTCAATCGTCTCGTCTGCAAAGCCGCCGACGCGGATCGACGTGTCGGTGCCGGGGATCAAAAACGACCGGGGAAAGCTGCCGCCCACCATCCCGGCTCCCGGTACCGCTGCTGTGCCATAGGCTGCTGCTCCCGTCGTGCCCGGTGCGGCAAAAGTCGACGGCGGCCCTCCCTGAGCCTGGGCCTGGGCCAACTGATCGATGCGTTGCTGCAGAAGCTGCTGATTGGCGCGCAAATCCGCTAATTCATCAGCGCGCGCGGCGGAGAAATCGGTCAGCAACGCAAACCCCGCGGCTAATCCACCGATCGCCGCCAGGCTGCCGAGAGTCCGCTTTCTGGTCATCGCTCCCCCGAGAAAATCTGTGGTTGCAGTCAGCCGAGCGACACACGCCCGCTGGTCTCTCGCGCGATGATATTGAAGCCCCGCCCCCGATCAAGCTTGGTTTCGAGCTAACGTGTTGTTTTCATCTCAGAGTGTCTAAATTACCACAATACGGCACTAAGACATTGAATTAAATTAATTTATAGAATCATTATCAAGTTCCAAAAGGGACTAATCTTCATCAAAAATCGTGATTTTTGGGCTAGCGGGATGCGCGAGACCACCGAGTCTGGGTCGGGCTGAAGGCCGGCCGCACACTCGGCCGCAGTTCGGCCGAATGCTCGCTCGCCTTATCGTCGTAAAGATTTGGTGGTCTCGCGCGCTGCCTGATGACGGTCAGAGCAATACCGTCGGGTCCGTCAAAACGTCACTGTTTGGGCCGGCCGAACGTATGACGGAGCCGATTGCCGCAATTAGATCGGTGCCACCGGTTCAGGATGCCGACGCGAACGGGTTGAGAGCCTTCAGCCGCGCCGACCAGTAGTGGCGCCTCAGCTCCCTTCTGACGACGGCAGCGTCGGTCACCCAGTTCAGCTGCAACGAGCGGCGCGGCCCGAGATAGGGATAATGGCCGTGGAATGAACGCTCGCTTCGCTTGAACGCCAACATGGTCCCGGCGAGCGGTACTACTTCGCGCGCGTAATCATCGAGATCATCGGCCCGGCGCAAGAGGCGCAGCCGCCCCTCTTTATGGTCCCAAACGGGGTTCATGTAGAGCAGCAACGTGATGATTTTGGTTTCGGAGTCGGTGTGAATGCTGCCGTCTTTTTCGTCACCCCGGCCGCGAACTGTCAACATGGTCGGCCGATTGTCGAGATCGATCGCAAATTTAGCGCCGATAGCACAGTTCAGCTCCGGGCCTGTCAGTGCAGCGATAAGGTTTCCGAAACCCGCGCCATATTTCAGGCTCTCAGCCGGATAGCTGCCACCGCTGGAGATGGCAGGGAAATCGGCAACGGCTGCGGCGAGAGCGTCTTTCTCGACAAAATTTTCGACCACCACGAATTCGAAAGGCTCGCGCGCGAGCGGGGCTGCTTTCAGGCGGTCGAAGTCGAGAATAGGCAAATCACCCCTCCGATATACCAGAACGTCAATTAACCGCGTGTCATGCGACGGGCAAGCCTCGCTCGCACCGCGCTGGCAGGATCGGTCATAAATTAACGCTTCGCCCGCACAGTCGCGTGGTTTACAGGTAGGCGATCGCCGCGAGGCTTTACCGAATAACCGGGGAAGGCATGGAACAGCGCTGGGGCTTGCCCCTCGTTGCTTGGCCATTGCGGCTGCGCCCAAATGTCTGGGATCTTGTGGCGTTACCGCTGGTCCTCGGATTGCTGGCGCTGGTCGCTTGGGGCGGATGGGCGGTCAGCGCGCGTTACCAGGTGGGCCAGCCGCTTGCGATCAGCCTCGATCCCTGGGCATTGCCGGCCTATGCGCTGCACACCGTCTTGCGCATGGCTTGGGCGCTCGTCGCGTCGCTGGTCTTTAGTCTCGGATATGCCGCACTCGCCGCCAAAAGCCGGCAAGCGGAAAAAATTCTGATCCCCTTACTCGATGTTTTGCAATCGGTTCCGATCCTGGGGTTTCTGTCGATTACGGTCACTGGCTTTATCGCGCTGTTCCCCGGCCGGCTGCTTGGCGTCGAATGCGCCGCGATATTCGCGATATTCACGTCGCAGGCCTGGAATATGACGTTCAGCGTCTACCAGTCCTTGCGCACCGTGCCCGGTGAACTGATCGAAGCCGCCCGCATGTATCATTTGTCGCCATGGCGGCGCTTTTGGCGGCTCGAAGTGCCGCATGCGATACCATCCCTGGTCTGGAACATGATGATGTCGGTCTCGGGCGGCTGGTTTTTTGTCGTCGCCTCCGAGGCGATCACGGTTGCCGGCCATACAATCCTGCTGCCCGGGGTCGGCTCCTATATCGCGGTCGCGATCGAAAAGGAGAACCTGGGGGCGATCGGCTGGGCGGTTGCGGTGATGTTCATCGTCATTCTTCTCTACGACCAGCTGCTATTTCGACCGCTGATCGCCTGGTCGCGCCGGTTCCAGCCTGAGATCTCGCCCGACGAAGACACCGTGCGGCCGTGGTTCTTGATCATGCTGCAGCGCGCGCGCCTTTTTGAGCTGGTTCAGGCGGGATTGCTGCAAATCAATCGGGGGATCGACGGCGCCATTGCAAAATTCAGCCGGCCGCGGCATCTCCGATCGGAACGGCGGCCGCCGCGGGGTTTCGAGCGCTTATTCGATGTGGTGGTCCTAACACTCTCTGCCGCCGCTGCAGTTTGGATCATTCTCTACATTCGCGCCCACGTCGCGGCCTCCGAGATCGGCTGGGTCTTCGTGCTTGGCATGATCACGGCGGTGCGTGTTCTCGTCTTGATCGCCCTCGCGTCGCTGATCTGGGTCCCGATCGGGGTTGCGATCGGCTTGCGGCCGCGTCTGGCGGACCGCGTGCAGCCGATCGTGCAGTTCTTGGCGGCGTTCCCGGCCAATTTATTCTTTCCGCCCGTGGTGTTGATCATTGTCTACTTTCATCTCAACCCGGAAATTTGGCTCAGCCCGCTGATGATCCTTGGGACTCAGTGGTACATATTATTCAATGTCATCGGTGGCGCTGCGGCGCTGCCGGCCGAATTGCAGCGGGCCGCGCAGAATCTTGGGGTGCAGCGGTGGCTGTGGTGGCGGAGGGTCATGCTGCCGGCAATATTTCCGGCTTATGTAACAGGAGCCGTTACTGCTGCCGGCGGGTCATGGAACGCCAGCATCGTCGCCGAAGTGGCGCAATGGGGAAATACAGTGCTGACCGCGACTGGGATCGGCGCTTACATCGCCCACACGACCGCCGAAGGCGACAGCGCGCGGATCGCGCTCGGGATCAGCGTGCTGTGCATCTACGTTTTAGCATTCAACCGCCTGTTGTGGCGGCGGCTGTATGATCTTGCCGCCGAACGGCTGCGGCTCGACTGAAATTGTCTTCGGAGGAGGCCTGGCGATGATGACCGCTCCGCTGCTGCGCGCCAACGCCGTCTGCAAGACCTACCAGATGCCGGATCACTTGAGTCGGCTCGTGCTTGACCATGTCGACTTTACCCTGCGTGACGGCGAAATCGTTGCGATCCTCGGCAAATCGGGGTCGGGCAAGTCGACGTTTCTGCGCATCCTCGCTGGTCTGATTCCGGCAAGCGACGGCGCGGTCGAATATCGTGGCAAGCGGGTGGCCGAACCGGCGCACGGCATCGCCATGGTGTTCCAAAGCTACGCGCTATTCCCGTGGCTGACGGTGCTCGGCAATGTCGAGCTGGGTCTCGAAGCACAAGGAGTGTCAGCCGCCGATCGCCGCCGGCGGGCGGTCGATGCGATCGATCTGATCGGCCTCGATGGGTTCGAAAACGCCTATCCGAAAGAGCTGTCTGGCGGCATGCGGCAGCGAGTCGGATTTGCTCGCGCACTCGTCGTCAATCCCGATATCCTGCTGCTGGATGAGCCGTTCTCGTCGCTCGATGTTCTGACCGCAGAGACCTTGCGCAGCGATTTGCTCGACCTGTGGGACGACCGGCGGATTCCGACCAAAGGAATCGTGTTGGTCTCGCACAATATCGAAGAGGCGGTCGAAATCGCCGACCGCATTCTGATCTTCGGCAGCGATCCCGGCCGCATCCGCGCCGATATCCCGATTACCCAGCCGCGCCCCCGTCCTTGGGATAGCGCCGGCTTTCGCAACATCGTCGACCAGGTCTACACGTTGTTGACCGAGACCAAGGGTGACGGGCGGCGCGGCGCCAAGCCCGAGCCGATCAGCATCGGCTACCGCTTGCCGGACGCAGCGGTGCAGCAGCTTTCCGGATTGATCGATACGCTGAGCGACGCACCCTATCGCGGTCGCGCCGATCTGCCGCATGTCGCCGACCAAGAAAACTTGGGGATGGACGAGCTCTTCCCGCTGATCGAGGCCTTGCAGCTATTAGGCTTTGCCCAGATCAGCGATGGCGATATCGAGCTGACGGCGCTCGGGCGCGCTTATGCCGACGCGGACATGCTGGAGCGAAAGCAGCTTTTCGCCGATGCCCTGACAAAGCACGTGCCGCTCGCGGCGCATATCCGGCGCGTTCTCGACGAACGGCCGGGCCATCGCGCGCCGGCCGCCCGCTTCTTGCGCGAGCTCGAGGATCACCTCTCCGAAGACGAAGCCGAACGTGTGCTCGACACCGTCATCAATTGGGGTCGGCATGCCGAAATCTTTGCCTACGATTACGACAGCGAGGTGCTCAACCTCGAAAACTTCTGACGCGCGCTGTGTCAGCTTCAACTACCGCCGTAATAACGAAGGTACGCCATTTCATGCTGCGCTAGCTGAGGCGGGATTGGTCGTGCATAGAAGGTGTCGCGCTGGACTGAATTCCGGTCGCCGCCATAGCTTGACCAACTGCTCAGCGATTCGATCTTGATATAGGTCTGCTGCCCCGGGGAAAGGGCAAGCTCAGTCGACTGATTGGTGTCGCGTCCAAAGCTGTCCACCGTTACCAGGTATCGTCCCGGCGGGACATCCCGGTAAAACGAGCCTCCCGCGGCTGCCGCGTATCCGGTGACGGCCCCGTTGATACGAACCGTCGCCATGTTGAGACTTTCCGATGGGATATAGTCCCGGTAAATCCAGATCCGGGCATGGCCCGGAGCAATCGGCGGGACCGACGCCGGACCGGCCGGCGCAGGCTCGGACTGCGCGTTTGCGGTCATGATCAGCAGGAATGCGGCCACGAGCGGCACGAACCATCGCGCGAAGCTGGCCCGATTAGCGATCATCAAATCACCTCTGCACTTTGTTTTATTGCGCACACCTCGACCCTCCGACTGCTGCCGATGCTGGCCTATTCCCCGTTGGAGGAATTAATCTGGAGCCATTCGTCACTTCTGCGTGATCTCGCAATGCGTGTCTCACTGCTATTGGTCGTCGCACTAGCCCTGAGTGGGTGTATCCAGCCCTCGCTCAGCAAGATCGACTACCGCACCTACAAGATAGATTCGGGTGGCGTCCCCGGGGGTTCCGATGCACCCAATCGCCGATTAGCCGAACAGGTTTGCCCGAATGGCTATCGCGTGCTGGACGAGAGCGTCCACCGCAATACCCCCGACCGCGCCAGGGACGAGCCCGGCGTCTTCACCACCTGGACGGTTCGCTGCCTTTGAGCGTCCTGGTCAACGCGGCCGCAACGTCGGGAACGCGATGACATCGCGGATCGACGGGCTATCGGTCAGCAGCATGACCAACCGGTCGATCCCGATGCCGAGCCCGCCGCAAGGCGGCAATCCGTATTCGAGAGCGGTCACATAATCCTCGTCGAGCAACTGCGCTTCTTCATCGCCGGCGGCTCGCGCCCGCATCTGAGCCTCGAACCGCGCCCGCTGGTCTTGCGGATCGGTCAACTCCGAAAAGGCGTTGGCGACCTCCCAGCCATAGATGTAGGTCTCGAACCGCTCGGCCAAACGCGGATCATTGCGGTCGGCTTTGGCCAAGGGTGAGATATCGCGCGGGAAGCCGATGACGTGGGTTGGGGCGATCAGCTGGTTTTCGACGCGGGCGCCAAACACAGCTTCGAGAACCTGGCCCCAATTCTCACTGCCGGTTAATGCAACCCCGAGCGTGCTGGCGGCGTGGCGGGCGTCTTCGGCAGTGTCGAGTGTCAAGAAATCGACGCCGGTCGCCTCTTCGACCAGTTCGGCCATGCTTCGCCGCGGCCACGGCGGCGACAAATCGATTTCCGTCCCCGCATAGCCGATCCGCAATGTTCCGAGAGCCGTCTCGGCGGCGACGGTTATCAACTCTTCCGCCAGCTCCATCATGGCGTGATAGTCGACATAGGCCTCGTACAGTTCGAGCGAGGTAAATTCGGGGTTATGGCGCGGCGACAGCCCCTCGTTGCGAAAGCAACGGTTGATCTCGAACACTTTGTCGGCGAGCCCGCCGACAACCAGCCGCTTCAAGTGCAGCTCCGGCGCAATCCGCAGATAAAGGTCGATGTCGAGAGCGTTGTGATGGGTCACAAAGGGCTTGGCAGAGGCTCCTCCAGGGATGCTGTGCAGCATCGGGGTTTCGACTTCGAGATAGCCCCGTGTCACCAGATGGTTTCGCAACGCCGCGACGATCCGGCTGCGACGGCGCAAGGTGTCACGGCTCTCCGGGTTCATGATCAGGTCGAGATAACGCTGGCGATAGCGCAACTCGACATCGGCGAGACCGTGATACTTCTCAGGCAGAGGTCGCAGGGTCTTGGCCAAAACCGAAACAGCCGTGGCGTTGACCGTCAACTCGCCGCGCGGGGTCCGGCGCACGAGCCCCTCGACGCCGATCAGATCACCGATGTCGAGCAGTCGCACTGCTGCCAGGTTCTGCGGATCGAGATGGTCGCGATGGCAGAAAATCTGGATTTTGCCAGAGGGATCGTGCAGGTCGATAAACATGCCGCTGTTGCGGATCGCCCGAATCCGTCCGGCGACGCGCACCTGTTCTCCGGTCTCCGCACCTGCCGCCAATCCGGCATAGCGCCGGTCGATTTCGGATGCCTCGTCGGTGCGCGCAAATGCGTAGGGGTAAGGGTCGATGCCGAGCTCTCTGAGCCCCTCGAGCTTGGCGAGACGGGCGGTGCGCAGCGGATCTTCGGCGTCGGTCATGGGGCCCTCCGCGGGTTATCCGGCGGCGGCCCGGGACACCGGGCGCGGCGACAGATCGACGATCGCGTCATGATAGCGGCGCAAACTGCCGTGATGGCCAACGCTGACGATCGTCGGCTGCCAAGAGGCGTCGCGCAACAGCCGGTAAAGCGACATTTCGGCGGCCTCGTCGAGCGCTGAGGTGGCTTCGTCGAGAAACACGATTTCCGGCCGCATCAGCAACACCCGGGCGAATGCTAGACGTTGCTGCTCGCCGATCGAAAGCCGCTGTGCCCAGTTCCCCTCTTCATCAAGCTGGTTGATCAGGTGCGGGAGCCCGACCGCGCGCAGCGCATCGACGAGACCGTCGCGCGGCAACTCGACAGCGGCACCCGGATAAGCAATCGCATCGGCCAAGGTGCCGAGCGGTAGGTAAGGCCGCTGCGGCAGGAACAGGGTACGGCCATCGGTAACCCGGATACGACCGCGCCCGAACGGCCACAGACCGGCCACCGCACGCAACAATGTGCTCTTCCCAGCCCCCGACGGCCCGGTAACCAGCAACGCATCACCGGCGCTCGCCTTCAGCGCAACATTTTGATGCAGCGAACGTCCGTCCGGCAGATCGAGATGAAGGGCGTCGATCTCGACCCCTTCGCCGCCACGCTCGATCGCGATCGGCTGCGGAGCGCGCTTGCTCCGCGGCGATTTCCTCCATCCTCCCGCGAAAACCGGACAGCCGCTGCACTACAGCTTGGTATTGGGCGATTTCGGTGTACGAAGTAACGATGAACGACAACGAATCCTGCACCTGCCCAAAAGCCGAGGCGATCTGCATCAAGCCGCCCAGTTGAATGACCTTGTCGAAATAGCGGGGTGCTGCGACTACAAACGGAAATATGATTGCGAGCTGGCCGTATCCGGTCGTGAACCAAGTCAGTTTCTTACGCCGTTTGATAATCCCCCACCAATTACCAACGATCCGTGCGAAGCGGGTCCGGAATGTGTCTAGTTCGCGCCCTTCGCCACCGTAGAAGGCGACGTTCTCGGCATTTTCCCGTAGCCGGACCAGGCTAAAGCGGAAATCCGCTTCATAACGCTGCTGATCGAAAGTGAGGCGCACCAAAGGATTACCGATCCACCGGGTCAGCAGCGTGCCGCCAACCGCATAGATCAAGGCGGCAAAGACCATGTAACCGGGAATGCTGAACGTCTTACCGCCGCCGAGCGGGATTGTCAGCGCGCCCGACAGCACCCACAGGATTGTGAGAAACGACAGCAGGGTAACAAACGCGTTCAACAGCCCGATCGACAGTCCGATCGTCATCGTCGCGAAGCTGTCGATATCATCCGAGATGCGTTGATCGGGGTTGTCGGTTACCACCTGGTTCAACTGCAAGCGGTAATAATTCTGATTATCGAGCCAATTATGCAAATAGCGGTCGGTCAGCCAGCGGCGCCAACGGATATGCAAAATCTGCCGCAAATAAAGTGCATATACGGCGTCGACGATCATCGCAAAAGCAATGATCCCGAATATCGCGAACTGGCGCCAGAATTCGGTCCAATTATATTGCTGAAGCGCGTTGTAGAAATCATTGTTCCAGCGATTTAGGCGAACATTGAGCCACACCGAAAAGAGATTTAGAGCAACAACCGCCGCCAAGAGGCCAATAGCCGACCATTTTTCTTCGGACTTCCAGTAGGGCCAGGTGAGCTCCCAAGCCTGACGCAGAAACCCGCGCTCGCTCGCCGACGCCATCAGTACACTCCACCCATCACACCCAACCCTTAGCCGCGACTCAACCGCTCAATCCGCGTAAAATGGGCCAGCTGTGACTTCCCAGTCTCTTCCCATCTCCGCCACCCAACGCCTTGATGCTGGCTTGCTAGCGCGAGGCGTTTGCCGCGCTCTCGATCAGCTTGGTTACTCAAGTCTGCTCGAATTCCCACTCGCTAACGGACGGCGAACCGATGTTCTGGCTCTGGGCAAGCGCGGCGATTTGCTCGTCGTTGAAATCAAGACTTCGCTTGCCGATTTCCGAGCTGACCAAAAATGGCCTGCCTATCGTGAATTTGCCGATTGCTTGTACTTCGCCGTTGCCAGTGGGTTTCCGATCGCGCTGATCCCCGAGGATTGTGGCGTCATGGTGGCGGACGCGTTCGGTGCGGCGGTTCTGCGCGAAGCTCGGCCCAGTCCGATTGCCGCAGGACGCCGCCGTGCCCTGACCCTGCGCTTCGCCCGCGTCGCCGCAGCTCGACTGCGCCGCGCGCTTGATCCCGAGACGGCGCGCTTTGACACTATGTGATTTACACCGAGCTTTGATCAAGCCGAGCGTGCGAAGCGTGCGATAGTGGCGCTCGTGCTGTAGCCCGGCATCACCTCGGCGAGCACAACCTCACCTCCGGAGGCTTTGACGAGGTCGCCACCGACAACGTCCTCAACCCGGTAGTCGGCTCCTTTTACGAGCAACTGCGGGCGCATTGTCCGGATCAGCTCAATCGGTGTGTCTTCATCAAAGATCACGATCAGATCGACCGCAGCCAACGATGCGAGAACCGCGGCACGGGCCGCCTGCGTCTGCACGGGCCGGGTCGGACCCTTTAACCGCGCCGCCGACGCGTCGCTATTGAGCCCGACCACAAGTCGGTCGCAGGCCATCTTGGCTTGGCGGAGCAACGAGACATGACCCGGGTGAAGCAGGTCAAAACAACCATTGGTAAACCCGACCCGGAGGCCCTGCCGCCGCCAGCGTTCGACCTGATCGAGCGCCTGCGGGCGCGGTATCACCTTGTCGGTGCTAAAGAGGTCGTGCCCCTCTATCCACGCAGACAGCTCGCTCGGGTAGACGACTGCGGTTCCAACCTTACCAACGACGATGCCGGCGGCAATATTTGCCAACCGCGCGCCGTCGGTCATGCTGATTCCCGCACCCAGCGCCGCCCCAAGCATGGCAACGACCGTATCGCCGGCCCCCGAGACATCATAGACCTCGCGCACCGCGGCACGTTGTGAATGGATGGAGCCGTCCTGCTCGACGAGAACCATTCCCTCTTGCCCGAGCGAAGCGAGAACGCCGCGAAAACCACAACGGTCGATCAACGCACGCGCCGCAGCGATGACCTCACTCTCGTCCGCAACGGGCATGCCGGTGGCGTGCGCCAACTCGCGACGGTTTGGCTTCAACAGATCGGCGCCGCGATAACGGATAGGATCGCCGCCCTTGGGGTCGACGATGACGAGCGCGCCGGCTTCGCGCGAGGCGCGGATGATTTCGAGCGCCACGCCTTCGGTTAGCACACCCTTGGCGTAATCGGAGACGATAACCACGGATTGGTCGGTCACCAGCTCGCGCGCCAGCCGCAGCAAATCCTCGCGAATGTAGGGGTCTAACGGGATCGCGGTTTCGCGATCGGCACGAAGCAGCTGTTGGTTTGCCGCCACGTAACGTGTCTTGACGGTCGTTGTCCGGTCCGGCTGCGCCAGCACGTGTACCTCGGCGCCCTCCTGGGTTTCGAGCAGCCGGCTAATCTCGCGACCAGCCTCGTCATTGCCGACCACCGAAATAAAGGATGCCTTTGCCCCCAACGCCGCCAGGTTGCGCAAAACATTGCCGGCGCCGCCAAGGGTCTTCAACTCGCGCTCGATGTTCAGGACCGGGATCGGCGCCTCGGGCGACACTCGCTCGACCTGGCCGTAGACATAATGATCGAGCATCACGTCGCCGATGCACAGCACACGAGCGGATTGCAGGCGTTCAATCAATGGGATCAGGTCAGCGTTATCAGCCATCGGCTCATCAGAATGCGGGGGTGGGCGCTGCCCTCTTTGTGGAGCGGACGCCGCTGGAATGCAAGGTTTACGTGTAGAAGCCGGATGTCAGCGATGGCGCCGGAGCAGCACATAGAGGGCACCGGCGCCGCCATGTCGCGGCTGCGCTGCGGACATGGCCAGAATGCGGCGTCGAGTCCGGGCCTCGGCCAGCCATCGCGGCACCGCATTTTTCAGGACGCCCGGCCCCTCTGGACCGAGCCCCCGCCCGGTGATGACCAACAGGCAGCGCCGGCCGCTTTGATACGAGGCCTCGACAAATTCGATCAGCTCGCGATGCGCTTCGGCTTGCGTGAGCCCATGAAGGTCGAGCCGGGCTTCAATCGGATGTTGGCCGCGCTTCAGCCGCTCGGCGTTGGCGCGGTCGATGCCGGCGAACCGCTCGATCGAGTCCGGATTGGCTTGGGTCGCGACCGAGCTGCTCTCCATCGTACGCGGTGGGTTCGCTCGCGCTGATCGAGACGTTTGGCGGGCTTGGAGCCGCCCGCCCGCGCAGCGGCGTGACGCCGCGCATTGCCTCGGCCCAAATCGCGCGATCGCTAGAATACTGCGCGGGATTGCCCGCCACCTTCGCCATGCTCCTCGACATCCCGCCGGTTTTCGACGACGAGAATATGGAGACGGCGCGGACCATGTGCACCCAGCACGATCTGCTGCTCAATGTCACCTGTGCGCGAAGGCCCGGTGATAAAGTTGACAGTGCGCGGCAGCGAGCCGCCATCGGGATCGACTGCTGTCCTAGCTCGCAGGCGATCCCAGCCGTCTTCATAGCTCGCCACTACCTGGTCGGCGTATACGACAGCGATGTGGGTGTCGGGTAGAAAGTTAAGCGTTGTCGGCGTGCCCGAACCCGAAATCAGCATCAGCGTGCCGGTCTCGGCGATTGCGGCGAAGCATGGGGTCAAGCTGACCGCATCCGTAGCTTCGGCGCGGCCGCGGCGGATGCGGAGCAATGGCCGAGTTTCCCAGGGAATAGTCATCGAGGCTGGGATCCGGCGCCATGACCAGATCAGCCGGTAGGTTCTCGCCAGCGAGATAGCGCGCCACGGCCTCGGGAACTTCGGCTGGCAAGGCTACTCGCGTCACCGTCGCCTGCACCGCCTCGGCCATCTCGACGAATAGGTCGATCCGAGCCGCGTGATCGAGCTCGGTCGCCCGCGCCGGGACAAGATTGCGGCGATGCGCCGCGACCTGAGCGCGCAACTCCGCCTGCCTTTTGGCGTCGAGCGGTCCGCGCTTCAGCGATCGCCGGATTTCGGCGAGTATTAATGCACGCGCATTCACCGCTGACTCCCGTTTTTGGCACGCTCGGCCCACAGACTGTGGAAGCTGCGGCCTTCAGGGGCCGGTAAGTCGCGAACCCCGGTCCAACCGGCGGCCAGCGGCAGACTGCGAAAATGCCCGCGCCGGCCGCCAGCCCAGCCGAGTGCTCGGCAGGCGATTGCCGTCATCCTATGATAGAGCGCTGGATGCCGCGCGACCCAGCTCCACAGCGACAACCCACTCCGCCATACCGGCGGCGTCAGCCGCTTTGAAAACTCGCGCTCGCGCCAATGGCGTAGCATCTTTGGCAACGGAATTTTGACCGGGCAGACGCTCTCGCATCGTCCGCACAGGGTCGAGGCGTTGGGTAAAGCTGCGGCCTCATCGATGCCGATCAAGCTCGGGGTCAATACTGCGCCCATCGGACCGGGATAGACCCAGCCATAGGCGTGACCGCCGACCGCGGCGTAGACCGGGCAATGGTTCATGCAGGCGCCGCAGCGGATGCAACGCAGCATGTCGTGAAACTCGCCGCCGAGCATCTGGCTGCGACCATTGTCGAGCAGCACGACGTGGTACGCCTCCGGCCCGTCGAGATCACCGGAGCGGCGCGGGCCGGTCGACACCGTCGTATAGGACGAAAACTCCTGGCCGGTGGCCGAGCGCGCCAGCAGCCGCAGCAGGGTTGCCGCGTCCTCGAACGTCGGCACCAGCTTTTCAAGGCTGGCCATGACGATGTGCACGCGCGGGAGGGTCTGCGTCAGGTCGCCATTGCCCTCGTTGGTGACGATGATGCTGGAGCCGGTTTCGGCGATCAGAAAATTGGCCCCGGTGATCCCGACATCGGCGGCGAGGAATTTCGGGCGCAGCAGCGCGCGGGCTTCGTCGCAAAGCTCCCGCGGCCTCGCCGAGCGGGCGGTTCGGATCAAGCGCATGGTGCGCGCCGCGGAAGGTGTCGGCGACTTGACCCTTGACCAGGTGCATCGCCGGGGCGATCAGGTGGCTTGGCGGCTCGTGGCGCAGCTGGATGATGTATTCGCCGAGATCGGTCTCGACCGGGGTGATGCCGCTTTTCTCGAGAAAATCGTTGAGCCCGATTTCCTCGGCGATCATCGATTTGCCCTTGGTCACCGTTTTGGCGCCGACCGCACGGCAGATGTTCAGCACCGCCTCGCGCGCCTCCTCGGGCGTGCGCGCCCAATGCACTTCGCCGCCTGACGCGACGACGTTTTGTTCGTAAAGTTCGAGATAGAAGTCGAGATGCGCGAGTGTGTGTTCCTTGATGCCACGGCCGATGTCGCGCAGCGCCTCGAACTCGGGAAGACGCGCCACGACCTCGCGACGACGCAGCGGAAAGCCGCTCCGCGTCATGATTTCGAGGGCTTGCTGCAGGTTCGGGTTTGCGAGGCCGGCGCGGGCGTTCGCCGTGAATTCCCGGCTGGTTGCTTTCATCGGCGCTAGCGCGGTGCGCCGATTGGCGGCGTGCCGGCGGTCATTCCCGCGAGCACTTCGGCGACGTGCCGCGCCTCCACCGACCGACCCTGCCGGGATAGCTTGCCGGCAATGTTTAGGAGGCACCCGAGATCGCCGGCCAACACCGCCTCGGCGCCGGTCGCGGCAATGTCGTCGGCCTTGTCGCTGACCATTTTGTCGGAGATGTCGGGGTATTTGACGCAAAACGTCCCGCCGAAACCACAGCACACCTCGGCATCGGGCAACTCACGCAATTCGAGACCGTCGACCGAGGCAAGCAGACGTCGGGGCTGATCGCGAACCCCCAACTCGCGCAGCCCCGAGCAGGCGTCGTGATAGGTCGCGATCCGCGGCCAATCCGCCGCGACCCGGCGCATACCGCGGACATCGACAAGAAACGACACGAGTTCCCAGGTGCGGGCGGCAAGTTCCTCGGCGCGAGGCAAAGCCGTCGGATCGTCGGCAAACATCTCGGGATAATGCTGGCGGATCATGCCGGCACAAGAGCCCGAGGGAGCTACGACGTAGTCATAGCCGGCAAATGCGTCGATCACCTGCAGTGCAATCGCCTTGGCATCGGCGCGATCCCCGGAATTGTAGGCGGGCTGACCGCAGCAAGTCTGGGCCCGCGGCACCTCGACGACGCAACCGGCCTCTTCGAGCAGCTTGATTGCAGCAAAGCCGACCGTCGGCCGAAACAAGTCAACCAAACACGTCACGAACAGCGCAACGCGCACCCGTTTTTCAGCCATCCGCCCTCTCGAACTATCGCTTTGGCTCGAAATTAGGCGTGCTGTCCACAGCAATCAATGAAGCGACGCGCTCGGACCGAGCGTCGTCTCGGTAGCGCACCCGCCGACCGCGTCTCGCTATTGCGCTGGTGCGAAAGCACCGGCGGCGGTTGTGTCATCGGTGATTCCGGACCCGAGCGCGTTCGGCTGCTGCATGCCCGATTTCGGCAGCCCGTAGATCGCCTCAATCGTGCGCAGGAGATTGACGTGGGTCAAGGGCTCGGGATCGGCAT
>CAVTLC010000019.1:0-79189 GCA_963735445.1 uncultured Alphaproteobacteria bacterium | reverse complement strand
GCGAAAGCCGGTATCCATGGCGGAAGTGGGCTCCGGCTTTCGCCGGCATGACTGTTCATGGTGACAGACTGGGGTAAAGGTCGATCCAGTGCGGATTATCTCGCTCTATCAGGCTTATCTTCCAGTCGCGCCGCCATTCCTTGATCTGCTTCTCGCGTCGGATCGCCGCTTCCACGGAATCGTGCGGTTCAAACCACACGAGCCGGTCAACGTGAAACCGGGCAGTGAAACCAGGCACTGCTTTGTTTTTGTGCTCGAATACCCGCTTCAAGAGATTGGAGGTAACGCCGACATACAAGGTGCCATAGTGTTTGCTGGCGAGCAGGTAAACGTAGAACACTGGTCCTCGCTTGCGTCCGTCATACCGGCGAAAGCCGGTATCCATGGCAGCAATGGGT
Source organism: uncultured Alphaproteobacteria bacterium (assembly GCA_963735445.1). Taxonomy (GTDB): domain Bacteria; phylum Pseudomonadota; class Alphaproteobacteria; order ATCC43930; family CGMCC-115725; genus AP-15. The sequence goes on along the minus strand of CAVTLC010000019.1, from coordinate 78,791 downwards.
CCCGACTTCCGTCGGGACGACGATATTTGCAGGTGAAAGTGGTTCGGGTCAGGACTTGCTACTCTATTTACCCGATCCGCATATATTTTTCTTCGAGGGCGCGCCAGCTTTCGGTCCCGACGGCGTCCTCGCGCTCCTGAAAGGTGGCGAGGTCGGGTTCGACCCGGGTCGTGTCGCCATCCTGCTTGAGGACGGCCAGCACTTTCTGAGCGGCCCGGATCGCGGCGCGATGGGTTTGCGACGGGTAGATGCCGAGGCGAAACCCCATCTTGTCGAGTTCGGCCGCCGGCACCATCGGGGTTTTGCCGCCCTCGAAAACATTGACAAGGGCCGGGCCGGCAACCCGGCGAGCGACAATCTTCAACTCGTCGATATTTTGCGGCGCCTCGACAAAGCCGACATCGGCGCCGGCGTCGAGATAGGCGTTGACGCGGTCGATCGCGGCGTCGAGGCCCTCGATCGCGCGGGCGTCGGAGCGCGCGATTATTACGAGATCAGGATCTTGTCTTGTGTCGACCGCGGCCTTGATCTTGCCGACCATTTCGCCGACCGAGATCACCTCCTTGCCTTCGTAGTGGCCGCATTTCTTTGGCGATACCTGATCCTCGATGTGAAACGCGGCGACACCCGATTTCTCGTACTCGCGCACGGTGCGAATGACATTGATCGCATTGCCGTAGCCGGTGTCGGCGTCGGCGATGACCGGGATCCCGACCGCCTCGACGGTCAGCCCGATAAAACGAACATTTTCCGACAACGTCAGAAGGCCGAGATCGGGATAACCGTTCGCCCGCGAATAGCCGCCGCCGGTCAGATAAACCGCCTCGAACCCGGCCTGCTCGACCAGCCGCGCGGTCAGCGTGTCATAGGCGCCCGGAACCATCGTGTAACCAGCGCGCACGATCAATCGCCGCATCTGTTGCCGCATTGTCATGTCCGCATTCTCCTTTAGCTTCAGGTCGCTGTCCCGGCCCGCTGGAATGTTGCCCGCTGGGATATCGCCCGCTCGGATATTGGCAGCAATGCTCGGCCGGACCCGGTATAAATTTCGACGCTTCGGGGCGAGCTGGAGGAGAACGGGTTGGCAGAGGCGCGCATCATCGATGGCAAGGCGATCGCCGCTCAGCTGCGCGAACAGGTCGCCGCCAGCGCCGCGCGGCTGCGCCAAAGCCATGGCTTCACGCCGGGGCTGACAACAATCCTGGTTGGCGACGATCCCGCCAGCCACACCTATGTCCGCGCCAAGGCCGCGGCCTGCGCCGCCAGTGGTCTGAACTCGTTTGAGCGCCGTTTGCCGGGCAATACCAGCGAGCCGGAACTGATCGCCGAGATCACGCGGCTCAATGCCGATGAACGGGTCGACGGCATCCTCGTCCAATTGCCGTTGCCGCCGCAGATCGACCGGCATCGCGTGATCGCGGCGATCGACCCCGAAAAGGACGTCGACGGATTTCACCCGATCAACGTCGGTCGTTTGTGGACCGGGACCCCCGGTCTTGTCCCGTGCACGCCCGATGGCTGCATGATTTTGCTGCGTTCGGTTTGCCCCGATCTTGCCGGCGCCGAGGCGGTGGTTCTCGGCCGTTCGAACATCGTCGGCAAGCCGATGGCGGCGTTGCTGCTTGGGGCGAACTGCACGGTTACGATGGTGCATTCGAGGACCACCGATCCGGCCGCTGTGGCACGGCGCGCCGATATCCTGATAGCGGCGATTGGGCAGCCGCAATTGATCGGCGTCGAGTGGGTCAAACCCGGCGCGATCGTTATTGATGCCGGCATCAGCCCGGTGCCCGGGCCGGATGGCCGCAAGCGTATCGTCGGCGATGTCGATTTTGTGGCATTGCACGGCATCGCTGGCGCGATCACGCCGGTGCCGGGCGGTGTCGGGCCAATGACCATCGCCTGCCTGTTGCGCAACACCTTGGTCGCGGCCTGCCGCCGCCGTGGGCTCCCCGACCCGTTGCCGATTTAACGGGGAACCGCACAAAAACGCTTGACCCAAAGCGTAAGTGTACACTAACATAAGTGATGGCTTACGAAGCGGCGTTGGCTGCGCTCTCCGATCCGACACGGCGGCTGGTTTTCGAGCGCACGCTTGCCGCGCCGCGGCCGGTAGGCGAAATCGCCGAGGGGTTGCCGGTCAGTCGTCCCGCGGTATCGCAGCATTTGAAAATATTGAAAGAAGCGGGGTTGATCACCGAGCGTCGGCAGGGCACCCGGCGGCTCTACATGGCGGATCCGCAAGCCCTCGGCGAGTTGCGCGCCGCTATCGAGGCGATGTGGCTGGAGGCGCTTGGCGGGGTGGCGGCGGCCATCGACGAGGAACAGGAACCATGACGATCGCCCCGTTTCCGGTCCCGCCAGTTGTCAAGACCGTCACGGTTCGCTGCGCGCCGGCGCGGGCATTCGCGATATTTGCCGGGGATTTTGGCCGCTGGTGGCCATTGTCGCGGGTCCACACCGGCCCCGACCCGATGGATTGCGCAATCGAGCCTGTTGTCGGCGGACGCGTGTTCGAACGGGCGGCCGACGGCCAGGAAACGGCGTGGGGCACGGTGCTGGCCTACGATCCGCCGCATCTGCTCGCCTTCTCCTGGATCGTCGAGGTATCGCCGGGACAAGAGCAGCTGGTGGAAATCCGATTCACCCCCGATGAGCACGGCACCAGAGTTGAGCTGACCCATTCGGGCTGGGAAAAACTCGGCGACGCCGCACCGGGTCTGCGGCAGCGTTACGACCGCGGCTGGGCCACCGTGTTCGAGCGCCATTTCGCCGAATACGCGAATGGCCTGCAACCTTGAACAGAGGAGGTATCGATGACGTCAGGCATGATCGTTCACGGCATCCCCGGCAGCCCTTATGTGCGCGCTGCTTTGCTGAGCCTGGAGGAAAAGGGGGCTGACTACGAGTTTGCTGCTATGGCGCCTGGTGCGCTGAAACAGCAGCCTCATTTGTCGCGGCATCCGTTTGGCCGTATCCCCGCCTTTGAGCATGACGGCTGGATGCTGTACGAGACGCAGGCCATCATGCGCTATGTCGACGCCGTCGTCCCCGGCCCGCGACTGCAGCCCACACATCCCCGCGCTCAAGCGCGGATGAACCAGCTGATGGGCATCACTGACTGGTACGTGATGCCGCAAGTCTCGGCGCCGATCACTCGCAATCGCGTCGTCGCACCGCGGTTCAACCGGCCGGTTGATGAAGATGCGATTGTGAAGGCCATTCCCAACGCGAGGATCTGTATCGCCGAGATCAGCCGGTTGCTGGACGCTCAGCCATGGCTGGCGGGAGAAGAGATCAGCCTTGCCGATCTGCTGCTGGCGCCGCATCTGTCGATGTTCGCGCTCGCGCCGGAAGGTGCTGACATCCTGAAAGAACACGCGAACCTGAAAAGCTGGCTCGCGCGCATCGAAGCCCGCCCGAGCATGACCGCCACGACCTGGGACAGGCTGCTCGAACGCGTGGCGGCCGCCGCCTGACCGGAGTTCGGGCAATGCTGCTCAAAGGATTGGCCCCGCTCACGCTGGTCATGGCCATTGCTGGTCCGGCCTCGGCGGATGTCAAATCAGTGGCATCGAACGGGTTTGAAGTCGCGAGCGCGGCGACAATTGCCGCACCTCCCGATCGCGTCTATGCCGCACTCGGCGAGGTCGGCCGATGGTGGAGCCCATCTCACACTTTTTCCCGTGACGCCGCCAACCTCAGCATCGAACTGCGCGCCGGCGGCTGCTTTTGCGAGAAATTAAAGAATGGCGGTTCGGTTCAGCACCTCACCGTCGTTTACGCGGCGCCGGGGGTTGGATTGCGGTTGCGCGGTGCGCTCGGCCCGTTGCAGGCGGAGGGTGTTGATGGCGCGCTCAGCTGGACATTAAAACCGGTCCAGGATGGCACCGCTGTTACCTTGGACTATGTGGTTGGTGGCTACATCCGCGGTGGGATCGAGCAATGGGCGCCTCGGGTCGACCGGGTCCTCGACGAACAGCTCCAAAACCTCAAAAGTTACATCGAAGGCAAACCTTTACCGCGATGACAAAGCAGGATCGAACCAAGGGAACCTATAATCTTTGAGGACCCGCGCCTCGCCGAGATCGCGTTCGACTAGATTGCGTCGGGAACAATAACCCCGCCGGGTTTGTTTTCAGCGTGACCACAAGTTAAAGGAGGCGAGGGTCATGATGCTGAAGACTTTGGCTGGCGCGATCGCGGTTGCCGGTTTGCTGGCGACGGCGTCGGTCGTTCCCGCGGCCCAGGCGCAACCGGGTCCGGATAATGGGCACGCTTGGGTTCTGCAGAACGGCCACTGGGTTTGGTCGCCGAACTTAAACGTTAAGAATAGCGAGCGCTATGAGCGCCTGGTTCAGTCCAGTCCCGGGTTCCGCCAGGCTCGCATGCGCAAGGAGTGCGGTCCGATCACCGACCCCAAGCTCCACGAGCAATGCATTGCCAGCTTTAATGGGAACGAGGGGACTGCATACGGGTCTTCGACCGAGCCGAACCAAGGGTATCGCAGCAACTACGGGCGTTAATCTGGCATCGAGCCCTGATGGAAGCCGCCCATAGGGCGGCTTTCGTCAAACGCCGAGAATGTATCGGTCGATCGCCGCAGCGAATCCGTCCTCATCATTTGATAGGGTAATCGCCTGCGCCAGGGCTTTGACCTCTGGCGTGGCGTTACCCATTGCGATCGCGAAGCCGGCGCGGCGGAACATTTCGACGTCGTTACCCATGTCGCCAAGAACCGCGATCTCTTCCCGCGGGACGTTCAGTCGTTCGGCCAGTAGATCGACCAGCCTGCCCTTGTCGATGCCGGGCGGCGTGATGTCGCAATAATAGGGCTGCGATCGCAAAACGGTGGCGCGGCCCCGCAATGCATTCTGCCCGACAGCGACGGCGGTCGCGATGCGGTCATGGTCTTTGCTGGCGCCGACGATCTTTGAGACGGTATCGAGCCGCCCGTCGAACGACGGAACGATCGTCGGCTGAGTTTGGATCGTGTGAATTTCGAGATCGACATAATCACCGGCGCGGTCGCGGATCAGCCACTCGCCGCCGGTAAAGACCCAGATGCTGGTGATGCCGTGCTCCTCGAGCATCGCAATCGCGTCCCCGGCGGCCGCAGCCGAAAGCAGCTTTTGCTCGACCGGCGACAAATCCGGATTGACGATCGAACCGCCATTGTAGCCGCCAAACGGCAAGGCGAGCCGTAACGGTTCGATCAGCATACGCTGGCCAAAGGGCGGCCGGCTGCTGCAGATCGAAAATGCGATCCCGGCGTCGTGCAGCCGGCCGGCCGCGGCGATGGCCGCCGGCGTCAATGTTTTTTGGCTGGTGACAAGCGTGCCGTCGACATCGGTGACGACGAGCGAAATTTTTTTCATGGCCTAGTTCCTCGGGGGCGGGATCAAGACCTCGACCCCCGTGGCCGAGGCAGCAACAACCATCGAACTGCGTCCGACAAACAGCCCGTTTTCGACCGTACCGACGGTCATTGCGATGCGTTCTTCGAGGGTTCCCGGATCGGGGATCGCTCCGAACCGGCAATCCAGGATCAGATGACCCTCATCGGTTATAAAGGGTTGCTCGCCGGTATATCGCTGCTCGGGAATGCAGCCGAGAGCTGCCAAGGCCACGGCTGTTGCTTGCCAGCCAAACCGGGTGACCTCAACCGGCACCGGAGTGTGCTCGCCCAAGCGCTCGACCAGCTTTTCCTGATCGACGACGATGACCAGCCGGCGGCTCGCCGCAGCGACGATCTTTTCGCGCAACAGCGCGCCGCCTAACCCCTTGATCAGGTGCAAGCTGCCGAGTTCGACCTCGTCCGCGCCGTCGATCGTCAGGTCGAGCTTCTGGTATTCGGCAAAAGTCGCGATCGGGACCCCAAGCCGGCGGGCCTGCGCCGCGGTGCGCTCGGAGGTCGGAATCCCGACAATCCGCAGCCCATCCTTGACCCGTGCCGCGAGCCCTTCGACGACAAAGGCGGCGGTCGAGCCGGTGCCGAGGCCGAGAACCATTCCGTCCTCGACCTCTTCGATCGCGCGCAATGCCGCGGCGCGCTTTAGTTCGTCACGATCGAGGGTCATCGCGCTGGCTGCGCCTGCTCGTCGACAAACCAGACGAGTTCGCCGACGGGATCGAGCCGCGCCGCCGGCAATTCTTTGTCGCCGGACCATACTCGCGCCAGAGGCTCGCGCTTGTCGGCGCCGGCGACCAGAAACGCGGTGTGCCGGCTGCTTGCGAGCACCGGATAGGTCAACGTAATGCGGTCTTCCTCTTTGGCGCCGATAACTTCGGCCACCCAGCGCTGATGCTCGTCCAGCACCTTGGTTCCGGGGAACAGGGAGGCCGTGTGACCATCCGGGCCGAGGCCCAGCAATTCGATGTCGAACAGCGGCCGGGCCGGATCGAGGGCTGAGGCGCCATAAAAGGATTGCAGTGTGCGCTGATAATCGCGCGCAGCGGCAGAGGGATCACCACCCGTCGGGACCGGGTGAATGTTTGCTGGTGGCACCGGCGCGCGCGACAGCATTGCCTCGCGGACCATTCGGTAATTGCTGTCGGGGTGGTCCGGCGGCACAAAGCGTTCGTCACCCCAGAACCAATGGATGCGGTCCCACGGCATCGCATCGCGATATGGCGCCTCGGCGAGAAGCTGATAGAGCCGCCGCGGCGTCGATCCGCCCGACAGGCTGATGGCCAGCCGCCCCTCTCGGTCGCGCACAATATCGGCGATCCAGCGCGCGGCCCGATGTGCCAGATCTTCAAGATCCTTCGCGACATCAACGCGGGTTTGGGTTGCCATCGGCACCTCTTACGATCGGCCCGGGGTCGAGTGACGGATCGCAGCGATCGCCTCGGCGTAATCGCGGGCGTGAAAAACCGCCGAGCCGGCGACGATCGAATTGGCGCCAGCCTCGATGACCTGCCACGCATTCTCGCCGGAGAGCCCGCCATCCACCTCGATCACCGGGTCAAAGCCGCGCTCGTCGCACATCCGCCGTAGTGCCGCGATCTTTGGCAACATCTCCGGCAGAAATTTCTGGCCGCCAAAGCCGGGGTTGACGGTCATGATCAGAACGACGCCGCACAAATGCAGCACATATTCGATCTGCGACAAAGGTGTGGCCGGGTTCAGCACGACGCCGGCGACTTTGCCGAGGTCCCGGATGTGGGACAACGTGCGGTGCAGGTGAATTGTCGAGCCGGGCTCGCAATGAACGATCAGATGATCGGCGCCGGCCTTGGCGAAATCGTCGAGATAATGTTCGGGCTCGACGATCATCAGATGGACGTCGACCGGTTTGGCCGTGGCTCGCCGTACGGCCTCGACGACGACCGGGCCGATCGTAATATTCGGCACAAAGCGGCCGTCCATTACATCGACGTGGATCCAGTCTGCCCCGGCCAACTCGGCGGCGCGGACTTCCTCGGCGAGCCGCCCAAAATCGGCTGACAAGATCGATGGGGCGACAAGAACCGGGCGCGCCACGGCTAAAAGCTCGCTGTGATCACGGGGAAAGAGGCCGCCATTGCCGCCCGCTACGCCACAACAGGGTGTCGGCGCCATCAGGACCGCTGCTGCCGGCCGGGTAGAGTTCCACCGGCACGGTCTTGTCCTCGGCCCATAAATCGAGGATCGGCTGCACCGCCGCCCACCCGGCCTCGACACCATCGGCGCGGTTGAACAAGATCGCCTCGCCGATCATGCAATCATAAACCAGGGTCTCGTAGCCGGTGCTTGGCTCGATGTGGAAATAATCCTTGTAGCGAAAGTCCATGCGCACTTTGCCCAAGTCGAGGCGCGGTCCTGGAACCTTGGCTCCGAACTGCAACGAAATACCCTCGTCGGGCTGGATTTGCAGGACCAGCACATTCGGGTTCAGGATGTCGACCGGCGTGTCACGGAATAGGGCAAAGGGCGCTTTTTTGAACTGGATCGCGATCTCCGTGGTGCGCCGGCTCATCCGTTTGCCGGTGCGGAGATAAAACGGCACGCCGGCCCAGCGCCAATTGTCGATTTCGAGCTGCAATGCAACAAATGTCTCGGTCATACTGTGCGGGTTGACGCCGGGTTCCTCGCGATAGCCTTGGACCGGAACGCCGTTGATATGGCCCGCGGCGTACTGCCCGCGCACGACGTTGCGCCGCACATCCTCAAAATCGAGCGGATGTATCGCCTCGAGGACCTTGGTTTTCTCGTTGCGCACCGCATCGGCGGCGAATGAGTTTGGCGATTCCATCGCCGTCAGGCTCAATAATTGGAAGACATGGTTCGGCACCATGTCGCGCAATGCCCCGGTGACCTCGTAAAAATTGGCGCGGCGCTCGACGCCGACGGTTTCGGCGGCGGTAATCTGGACGTGATCGATATGGTCGCGGTTCCACAGCGGTTCAAAGATCGCGTTCGAGAACCGCAGCGCCATGATGTTTTGGACCGTCTCCTTGCCGAGGAAATGGTCCATCCGGTAGATCTGGCGCTCGTCTAATACTTTGAGAATTCGCGCGTTCAACGCGCGCGCGGTGGCAAGATCGCTGCCGAACGGCTTTTCGATGATGACGCGGCGCCACGCCCCTTTTTGCTCCGCCGCCAGCCCGGATTCTCCCAGCCTCTCGATAATCGGGCCAAACAGTTGCGAGGCAACAGCCAGATAAAAAACCACATTGCCATCGGTATGAAATTGGTTCTCAACGGTCTTGAGCAGATCGCCGAGGCGGGCATAGGTCTCGGGCGTGGTGAAGTCGCCCGCGAAATGGGTAATCCGGCTGGCGAGATAATCCCAGGTTTTGGCGTCGAACGGCTCGGTCTCGCCGCCCGAGGCAGTGTCCGAGACAAAGCTCCGCACACCCTCGGCGAGGTAGTCGCGATAGGCTTCGGGCGGTTTTGGCGTGCGGTCGGCGGCGATGATCGCGAACTTGTCAGATAAAAGCTTGTCTTTTGCGAGATTGTAGATCGCCGGAATCAACAGCCTCTTTGTCAGATCGCCACCGGCGCCAAAAATCACCATCGTGCATGGCGGCGCTTGAGGCGCGCGCTGCGCCGTACTCTTTTCCTTTACCGCGATCCGAGCCTCGTCCATGGATCAGTCCCCCACCATCGTGCCGGGTTCCTGATGACCGCCAAACTCGTGGCGCATCGCCGATAGAATGCGCTCGGCAAAGGTGTGTTCCTGGCGCGAGCGAAAGCGGGTGTAGAGCGCTGAGGACAGCACCTCGGCCGGCACCGCCTCTTCGATCGCCGCCTGTACGGTCCATCGGCCTTCGCCGGAATCGGCGACCTGCCCGGTGAATTTGGACAATTGCGGGTCGCCGGCGAGCGCGATCGCGGTCAAGTCGAGCAGCCACGACGAGATCACACTGCCGCGACGCCAGACCTCGGCGATGTCGGGCAATTCGAGATTATAGCGCCGGTTCTCCGGGATCGCGGGAGAGTTGACATTGCGCAGAATGTCAAAGCCCTCGGCATAAGCCTGCATGACCCCGTATTCGATACCGTTATGCACCATCTTGACGAAGTGGCCGGCGCCGACCGGGCCGCAATGCAGATAGCCTTCTTCGGCACGCGGGTTGCGGCCCTCCCGGCCGGGTGTCTGGTCGATATGGCCCTTTCCGGGCGCCAGCGTTTTTAAGATCGGGTCGAGGTGATCGACGATCTTCTTGTCGCCGCCGATCATCATGCAATAGCCGCGCTCAAAGCCCCAGACGCCGCCACTGGTGCCGACATCGACAAAGTGGATGCCCTTGGGCTTGAGCATGTCGGCGTGGCGGATGTCGTCCTGGTAAAACGAGTTGCCGCCGTCGATCACGATGTCGTCGGCGGACAAAAGATTGCTCAATTCGACAATCGTCTCGTCGGTGATGTGGCCGGCCGGCAGCATGACCCAAACGGCGCGCGGCGCCTCAAGCTGTTTGACAAAATCGCCGAGGTCGCGGCTGGGTTTCGCCCCTTCGCCGGCGAACTCGCGCACGGTGTCGGCGCTCTTGTCGTAGACGACGCAGCTATGGCCGTTTTTCATCAGGCGGCGGACGATGTTGCCGCCCATCCGGCCGAGACCGATCATACCGAGTTGCATTAGAAACCTCCGCTGTTCCGCAGATCGCGGCGACTTATGGCAAAACCTGGTCGATTGCGCGGCTGAGTGCGGCAAGACCGTCTTCGAGACCGCCCGAGATATGGACCCGCAACGCACGCCGGCCGCGTTCGGCCAGCACCTCGAAATCACCGCGCGCCTGCGCCGCCTTGACCACGCCAAAGGTGTATTTCTGACCGGGAACCGGCAGATCTTGCGGATCGTCGCAGGTGATCTGCAAAAAGACGCCGCTATTTGGCCCGCCCTTATAGGCCTGCCCGGTCGAATGCAGAAACCGCGGGCCAAAGCCGACGCAAGTCGCCGCCTTGGTTCGGTCGCGGATCATGCGGCGGAGGTTCTGCATCGCTTCGATATGGGCCGGGTTGCGCTCGATGTAAGCGAGCAGTGCCGCGTAGTCGCCGGCGCCAATCCGCGCGAAATGCGCCTTTAATGCCGCGGTTAGGCTAGTCGCCTTGGGCGCCAACTCGGCTTCATTGCGCGGATCGGCAAACAACTTGAATGCCGCCTCGGAAAAGAACGGCTTTTCGTCGGGCAGCGAACCGGTTTTCTCGTAGGCGGTGGTCAGATCGCGGGTCTTGACCTTGCTCGCCTCGACATCGGGCTGATCGAAGGGGTTGATGCCGATAATCGAGCCCGCCACCGCGGTTGCCATCTCCCAGCGGAAGAATTCCTGGCCAAGCTGCATCGTGTCGGAAACCGTGATGCGGACCACCGGATGGCCGGCGCCCTCGAGCGCTGAAACCGCGCGCTCCTGCTCGTCATCGCGATCGCTCGTAAGCCTGATATAGGCGAAGACCCGGTCGCTGCCGTAAACCGCCGGCGGCCCCAGCGGCTCGGCGTCGACCGGCACGATGCCTTTGCCGAGCTTGCCGGTCAATTCGGCGAGCAGTTGTTCGAGCCAGGCGCCAAAATCGGCGATGCCCTTCGACGCGATGATCGTCGCCTTGTCGCGCCCATGACGCTGGCAGACGCCGAGGATAGCGCCCAAGATCACACCCGGGTTTTCGACCGGCGGCGCGCTCGGGGCACAGGAGCGCACCATCTCGGCGGTGCTGTCGAGAAAGGCGCGCGGCGGTGTTCCGATTACCGCGGCCGGCACCATGCCGAAATTCGACAATACCGAATAGCGCCCGCCGATACTTGGCACGCCGTGGAAAATGGCGCGGAAGCCTTCGTTGCGGGCAGCCTTTTCGAGCGAAGAGCCGGGATCGGTGATTGCGATGAAATGCTTTGCCGCCTCAGCGCCGACCGCGGTTTTGGCGCGCTCGAAGAAATATTGTTTAAAGATGTTGGGTTCGAGTGTGCTGCCCGATTTGCTCGACACGATAAACAACGTGCGCGCGAGATCAATCTGGCTTTCGAAGTGGCGGATCTGCGCCGGGTCGGTCGAGTCGAGCACGTGCAAGTTCGGGAAGCCGGGCTTCGCGCCAAAAGTTTTTGCGAAAACCTCGGGCCCAAGGCTCGAACCGCCCATGCCGAGCAGCAAGACGTCGCGGAAGCCCGCCTGTTTGACATCTGCGGCGAAGTCTTCGAGTTCCGCAGCCGCTGCCAATTGCTGATCGACCACCGTCAGCCAGCCGAGCCACTTGGACTCGTCGGTTTCGGTCCACAACGACGCGTCGCCAGCCCACAGCCGCCGAACTTTGCCCTCGCGCCGCCAATCCTCGAGCGCCTCCTGCACCTCCTTGTCGATCGGCGCCGGCAATTTGCAGCTCATCGCGTTGAGCTTGGCGCCGAGGACGGTGCGTCGCTTTTTCTGAACCGCGGCGTAGAGCTGATCGGCGGCGTCGGCAAATTGCCGCACGCCATCCTCGACCAGCTTGGCGGTCACCGCCTCGATCGAAATGCCAGCATCGGGCAATGCCGCCATGACTGCTCGCGCCGCCTCGACATCCTCCTCGAGGCTCGGACGCGGATGGCCGTGATCGCGATAGGCGTCCATCGTCGCCGGCGGCATCGTGTTGACGGTGTCGGCGCCGATCAGTTCGTCGACATAGAGGACATCGCTATAGGCTTTGTTTTTGGTGCCGGTGCTGGCCCATAACAGGCGCTGGCTCTGCGCGCCATGTTGCGCCAGCCGCTGCCAGCGCTCATCGGAATAAATTTTCTTATAGTGCTGATAGGCGAGCTTGGCATTGGCGATCGCAACCTTGCCTTTCAGCTTTTCAAGCCGCGCCTTTTCGCGCTGGATCGGTCGTCGCGGCGATGCGCTTGTCGAGCGCCTCGTCGACGAGCGTGTCGATGCGGCTGACAAAAAAGCTCGCCACACTCGCCACTTTGTGCGGGTCGCCGCCTTTTTTGGCGAAGGCTTCGAGGCCTGCGATATAGGCCTCGGCAACATCGGAGTAGACCTGCTGCGAAAACAGCAAGGTGACATTGATGTTGATGCCCTCGCCGATCAGCGTGCGGATCGCCGGCAGTCCGGCCTTGGTGCCGGGAACCTTGACCATCAGGTTTTCGCGGCCGACCTCGCGCCACAACCGGCGGGCTTCTTCGATCGTCTCATGGGTCTTCATCGCCAAATAGGGCGAGACTTCGAGACTGATAAAGCCGTCGCGCCCCTGGGTCTGGTGAAAGACCGGGCGCAGCGCGTCGGCGCCTTCCTGGATGTCGCGAACCGCCAACTCCTCGAACAGCGCGCCAGGATCGAGATCGCCGGTCTGCTGCGCGGCTGCGATCAGATCGTCGTAATCATCGCCGTGACCGATCGCCTTTTCGAAGATCGACGGGTTCGAGGTCACGCCGCGCAACCCGTCCTCGGCGATCAGGTGGGTCAGCTGCCCGGTCTTTAGCAATTCGCGGCTGACGAAGTCGAGCCATACCGATTGGCCGAATTCGTTGAGCGTCCTTAGCGGATTGGGCATCGCATCACTCCTTGCGGGCGAGCTGCTGCCTTGGCAGCCGCATAGACGTGTTCCGGGGTAAAGCCGAATTTGTTGAGCAAGTCTTTTAGCGGCGCCGACGCGCCAAAGGTTTTCATGCCGATGATGTCGCCCTTTGTCCCGGCATAGCGATCCCAGCCGATCACCGAGGCCTGTTCGACGACGACACGGCGGGTAACAGAAGGCGGCAATACCTGATCGCGGTAGCCCTCATCCTGCTGCTCGAACAATTCCCAGGAGGGCATGCTGACGACCCGTGCGCCGACCCCTTCGGATTTGAGCTTTTCATAAACCTCGACGCAGATCGCAACCTCGCTGCCGGTGCCGATCAGGATTACTTCGGGGGTGCGGCCGTCGCCGGCATCTGCCATCACATACGCGCCGCGTGCGACGCCGCTCGCTGACGCATAGCGCTCGCGGTCAAAGGTCGGCAAGTTCTGCCGGCTCAGGATCAGGCAAACCGGCTGATGTTTGCCGCGCAGAGCGGTGCGCCAGGCCTCGGCGACTTCGTTGGCGTCGGCCGGTCGCAGCACGATCAGACCGGGGATGCTGCGCAACCCGACGACCTGCTCGACCGGTTGATGGGTCGGACCGTCCTCGCCGACGCCGATCGAATCATGCGTAAAGACGTAGACGACCGGCAATTCCATCAGCGCGCTCAACCGGATCGGCGCCTTCATGTAGTCGGAAAAAATCAGGAAACCCGAGCCGTAGGGTCGCAGTTTCGACACCGACATGCCGTTGCAGATCGACCCCATCGCGTGTTCGCGGATGCCGAAATGGAAATTGCGGCCGGCGCGGTCGTCGGATTCGAAATCGCCGGCATCGGAAAAGGTCAATCGCGTCTTGGTCGAGGGCGCCAAATCGGCAGCACCGCCGAGCAGCCACGGCAGGCGCGGCGCGATCGCGTTCAGCACCCGCGCCGAGGAATTGCGGCTGGCGATCCCTTTCGGGTCGGCCGGAAAAACCGGAATGTCGCGATCCCAACCCTCAGGCAGATCGCGCCGCTGCATGCGTTCGCAGGCATCGGCCAGGTCGGGATATTCGGCACGGTAGCGTTCGAAGAGGGCAGTCCATTCGGCGTGAAGCTTTTTGCCGCGGGCGCCGAAATTCGCCGCGAAATGCTCGTAGACGCCCTCGGGCACCAGGAATTTGGCGTCCTCCGGCCAGCCATAACGCCGCTTGGTCGCTTTGACCTCTTCCGCGCCAAGCGGTTCGCCATGCGCCGCCGAAGTGTCCTGCTTGTGCGGCGCCCCATAGCCGATATGGCTTTCGACGATAATCAGGGTCGGACGATCGTCGGTGCGCTTGGCGTCGGCGATCGCGTCGGCCATACGCTCGCGGTCATTGGCGTCGCTGACCCGCAGCACCTGCCAACGGTAGCCGAGAAAGCGCGCCGCGACATCCTCGCTAAACGCGAGCTCGGTGTTGCCCTCGATCGTGATGTGGTTGCTGTCGTAAATCCAGGTGAGGTTGCCGAGCCGCAGATGGCCGGCGAGCGACGCCGCCTCACTGCCGACCCCCTCCATCATGCAGCCGTCGCCGCACAGCGCGAACACGTCGTAGTCGAAGATATCGAAGCCCGGCCGATTGAAATGGTTTGCCAGCCAATCGGCGGCGATGGCCATGCCGACTGAGTTGGCGATGCCCTGGCCGAGCGGACCGGTCGTGGTCTCGACCCCCGAGGTCAGATGATATTCGGGATGACCGGGACATTTGCTGCCGAGCTGGCGAAAATGCTTGAGATCGTCGAGTGAGACAGAGGGTGTGCCGAGCCGCTCATACTTTTCATCGACCGAGGTTACCCCGGTCAGATGCAACAGTGAGTAAAGCAGGGTCGAGGCATGGCCCGACGACAGCACAAACCGGTCGCGGTTAGGCCAGATCGGGTCGGCCGGGTCGTAGCGCAGATATTGCTGCCACAAGGTATAAACGACTGGCGCCATCGCCATCGGGGTTCCGGGATGGCCGGAATTGGCCTGCTGGACCGCGTCGATGCACAAGGTGCGAATGGTGTTGACGCATAGTTCGTCAATCGATCCGGCTGCGGCCATGATGCTCTCCTTCAACCGTTAACACGGCGCACCGGGCCTGTTCCGCGCCGGCGCCAGAACTGCCGCGATTTGCTCGACGATGCTTTCGACCGGCGGGCCGATCGCGACCGTGATCGGGTTCTCGTCGGGACCCGGCGGTTCGAGGGTTGCGAATTGGCTGTCAACCAGGCTTGGCGGCATGAAATGACCGCGGCGCGCCGTCATTCGAGTTGCGATCAGCTCGCGCGAACCATTGAGGAAGACGAGCCGAACACCGCTACGCTGACCGATAATGCGGCGCCGGTACTCCCGCTTCAATGCCGAGCAGGTCACGACGCCGTGAGCACCGCGCGCCAGCCACCCATCGATGGCGTGCGCGATTGCTGCGAGCCACGGGGCCCGGTCAGCGTCGGTCAGCGGATGCCCGCTTGCCATCTTGGCCACATTCTCCGGCGGGTGAAGCCGATCCCCCTCAAGAAATTCCCAACCGAGCCGCTCCGCCAGGCGCTCCCCGACCGTCGTCTTACCGGCGCCGGCGACGCCCATGACAACGGCAACGGACGGGGTGTCAGGATACTGCCGCAAGCTTTGTGGTCCCCGCCTTGTCGAATGATTATAAGTCGCCCCTCTCCGCCGGTCGACCCGATATTCTTGAACATCCTGCGACAATGGCCCGCGACCATGCTGACGCGGACAAAATCATAGCGCGCCTCGATTTCCGAGTTTAACGAGGTTAAACGTGGCGGCGTTTTTTTAGACTTGTTTCTCGACTCAGCTACGCTTTTCGAGTGCAGCACGAAACACCGGCGGCGTGCTTGGTGCTTCGGCAAGCGTTCCAGTCGCCTTTTCAAGCGTGACCCACAATTCTCCGCTATCGCTCAAGAGCCGGATGTTTGTTGGGGACTCGGCAAAGATCTTGCGCCCGGACATCGGCAATAGGCCGAGAGGTTGCGCCGCCACCGTCTCATGGCCGGCGATCCAGAGCTGATAGGTCTTGCCGGGCGGCGGCGGCGGCGGGCCCTCACTGTCGACCGCGATCTGGTCCGCCGATCTTGCGAGCCGCACCGACCACCCGGGGTGTTGCCCGGTGTCGCGCAACACCGCGATGACCGGCCGATCGGCGAAATTCGGCGGTTCGCGTGCAACCACCGCCGCCACCAGCAACGCGCAAGCCGTGGTCGCGAGCACGATCGCCGCACCCCGCCAAAAGCGGGCGCTGTCCCAAAACCGCTGCGCCGAAGCTATAAGCGACATGGCGGCAGACTAACCTGCGGCCCGCGACGATGGCTGCAAGGTCGCCAAGTTATTTTCGATCGCGATAATTCGGCTCGACAATCCGGCCATCGAGGAAAAGATCATGAGGGCGACAGTGCAATCCGGGGTCGCCT
This sequence comes from uncultured Alphaproteobacteria bacterium, assembly GCA_963735445.1. Taxonomy (GTDB): domain Bacteria; phylum Pseudomonadota; class Alphaproteobacteria; order ATCC43930; family CGMCC-115725; genus AP-15. The sequence goes on along the minus strand of CAVTLC010000019.1, from coordinate 62,403 downwards.
CATTTGCTTGCGACGAGGCTACCGGCGGGCTTTACCGATGACCGGAGAGATCAACACCCGGTCGACGCGGCGGCCGTCCATATCAACGATCTCGAATTGATAGCCGTCGGTGGTGACCCGGTCAGCGATCATCGGCACTCGGTTGAGCCGCGCCATCAAAAACCCGCCAAGCGTATGAAAATCGGCATCCTCTCCTGTCAAGTGCGAGAGGCCAAGGACTTGCTTCAACTCGTCGAGGCCGACCATGCCGTCGATCAGCCAGGTGCCGTCTTCGCGCCGCACAACCCGCTGATCGGCATCGGCCGTACCGGGGATGTCGCCGACCAGCGCCTCGAGGATGTCGCTCGGGGTCACCAGCCCTTCAAGATCGCCATATTCGTCGACAATCAGCGCCATCGGCTCGCCTGAGCTTTTGAACATGTCGAGCACGCGCAGCACCGAGACCGTATTCGGCACGTAAAGCGGCGGTCGCGTCGCCCGGCGCAGATCGAGCGGCTGTCCGGCAAGGCAGCGGGCGAGCAGATCCTTGGCTTCGACGATGCCGACAACTTGCTGCGATCCGCCCTGCACGACCGGGAAGCGCGAATAGGGGCTCTCGCGGATCTTGCGCCGGTTTTCTTCTTCGGGATCGTTGAGGTCGAGCCAGACGATCCGGGTGCGCGGGGTCATGACCGTGCTCGCCCGCCGGTCGCCGAGCCGCAACGCCATCTCGACGATTTCGGTTTCCGCCTGTGGAATGTGGCCCGTCGCGGTTCCCTCGCGCAGCATAAAGCTGATCTCTTCATCGGTCACCGGCGGCGCCGCCTGATGGCGCAGTGGCAATAGTCGCAATACGAGATCTGTCGAAGCACTCAAAAGCCAATTGATGGGGGCTCCGATGCGAGAAAACAGCCGCATCGTGCGGGCGAGCGCCGCGGCGATCGGCTCGGCGTGAGACAGCGCGATCCGCTTTGGCACCAGTTCGCCGATGATCAGCGATAAATAGGAAATTCCAAGGACGACGATCGCCATGCTGATCGCGTGCGCGTAACGAGCGATCAGTCCCGGATATTGTTCGAGTATTGCCTGCAGCCGCTCGCCCAAGGTCGCCTGACCAAAGGTGCCGGATAAGACTGCGATGACGGTGATCCCGATTTGGACGGTCGCCAGCAGCCGCGAGGGGTCCGCTTTCAGCTCGAGTGCCGCCTGCGCCCCGGAATTGTTGATTTCGGCAAGCGCTTTTAGGCGGGCTGTGCGAGCCGAAACCAATGCGATTTCGGCCATCGCAAAAAAGCCGTTCAACAGAATCAGCAGAAAGACGACCGTGAGTTGCAGAATGAGCATCGCACTCGTCCCGTCGGTCGCCGGGCGCACCGCAACTATGCCAGCCGGCGATTGGGGCGGGGAAAAGGACCGCCCAAAAATAACAAAAGCCGCGTTTTGTCGCGGCTTTGATGCGGCGCGTTCGAGCTATGCCGCCATTTCGGCGGGGGCGGATCGGCCCGACCCGCCGCCATCGCAGACGGCCTCAGCGCGAATAGAACTCGATGACGAGGTTTGGCTCCATCGACACCGGGAAGGGGACATCGGTCGGTTTTGGCGCGCGGATAAACCGACCCTTCATGCGATCATGATCGATCTCGACATAATCGGGGACATCGCGCTCGCCCGACCGCGACGCTTCCATCACCAATGCCATCGTTTTGGCCTTCGCGCCGAGTTCGATCTCGTCGTTATCGCGCACCGTATAAGACGGGATCGTTACCCGCCGGCCGTTGACGCGGACATGCCCGTGATTGACCAGCTGACGCGCGGCAAACGGTGTCGGCACCAGTTTCATGCGATAGACCACCGCGTCGAGCCGCCGTTCCAGCAGCTCAATCAAATTATCGCCGGTATCGCCACGACGGCGCACCGCCTCCTCGTAAAGCCGGCGAAACTGACGCTCGCCGAGATTGGCGTAATAGCCCTTCAGCTTCTGCTTGGCGGCAAGCTGCGTTCCAAAATCCGATGGTTTCTTGCGCCGTTGGCCGTGTTGGCCGGGTCCGTATTCACGCCGGTTTAGCGGGCTCTTCGGCCGTCCCCAGAGGTTTACGCCGAGGCGGCGGTTGATCTTGTATTTGGGTTCCTGTCGTTTACTGCTCATCAAAACGGGTCCGGTTGGCGTTGTTGTTGTCCCGATAGGCGTTCCGCGCTGGTGCGCCGAGGCCGGGCATTGCGCCGGCCTTCTCGGGAGGTGGCGAACATATAGCGGACAATTTCAGTAAGTCAAATCGCCCGCTCCGGCCACTACCCTTCGGTTTAATCAGGCGTGGGCTTGCCGATGAAACCGCTGCGCTCAGTGGCCCACCATCAGCGGCGGTTGCTTTAGATAGGTCTCGGCAAGCCGACGCCCGGTCTCGCGCATTAGTTGCTTGTCCATTTCCGGGGTTGCCGCCGACGGCACATGCATGACCGTGTTGTTGCAATAGGTCGGGATCGGCGCCCCATTGCCGCGGAACACGCCGATCGGGTCGTGGTCGGCCGCGACCGCGCGGATGCCGCGGCGGATCTGGTTGCGCAATATGCTGATGCCGCGATCGGTCTCGCTGAGGTGCTCCAAACCGTGGATGGCGATCGGCCGCTGCGAGACCTGGGCCTCGTAATCACCGGGGTGCAACTGGCCTTCCTCATAGGAATCGGCTGCGAGTTGGCCCGGCAGCATGATGTTGCGGTCGGCCCACCACTCCGGTGTTGTCGTGCTGTCAGTCTCGCAGACATGGCGGAATTCGATCAGCAGTGTGTTTGTGTCGTCGATCGGCAATGCCCAGCGGGTCATCATCGGCCCGCTGAACGCGCGCTCTTCGCGCCCGGTCTCCCAAATCGGCGCCACTTGCTGCAGATTGGGCAATACGACCTCTACCATTCGGGTCCAGATGTTGTCCCCGATCCGCCGGGTGCCGACATAGACCATGCCGACCGGTGTCTCGACATATTCGAGCTCGGGCAATACGCCGAATTCCTCGGTGAATACGGCGCCGCTGACGATCGTATGCAAAAACGCGGTATGGACCGGGTCCATCGTGTTTTCATGGACCTGTAGCCAATTCGCCGGAAACACGTATTTCCGCCCGGGGATCATCCGGTATCCCGGCCGGTTATAGGTGTCGTAAACCGGGAAGGGCGGCTTCGACTCGGGCGGCCCCATATAGGCAAAGACGATCCCGTTATATTCGTGGATCGGGTAGGCGCCGTGGAACAGCCTGTCTTTGAGCGTGCTGTCCGCCGGCTCGCCAGGGGTTTCGAGGATCGTCCCATCGACGTCGAACAGCCAGCCGTGATAACAGCAGCGGATCCCTTTGTCGCCGATCAGCCCGAATTCGAGCGATGTGCCGCGATGCGGGCAATGCAGTTCCAACAGGCCCGCCGCCCCGCTCTTGTCGCGAAATGCCACCAGATCTTCGCTAAGAATTTTGAGCCGGAGCGGCAAGTCCTTTAATTCGTCCGAAAAGCACACCGGTTGCCAGAAGCGGCGCAAATATTCGCCGCACGGGGTGCCGGGGCCGACATGGGTCAGCTCGGCGTCTTCCTCGGGAATTTCGCGGTGCAAATAGCCGCCATACCGCGTCTTCAAAAATGGAGCCCGTGTTGCCATCCATGACCTCCTGTTCATCGCCTTGTCGAGCGGCGTTTTGAGGAGCCTATCCGACCACCCGTAGGGTGGCGCTTAACGGACGGTTCCAGCCGCTTCGAACTTCGGTGAAAATAGCGGGAAGCGCACGACAGCTCAACAAGGCGGACGACAAAGGCGGGGCGCTGTCGCTACTCCGCAGCAGCCGCGCGGAACTCGTGGGGGGCCGTTCCGGCCTCGACCGTGTACTGGAATTAGCGTTGTCGGGGAGAGCTGCCCAGCACAGGCGGTGTTCGTTGCCATACTAAATGCCATACTGAAAATCCGGTTTTCCGAAGTATGACTTCAGCAAAAGTTGCAAACCCCTATCAAAACGCGATTGAGCGGTGAGATTACTTATCCTTATGATGTAATACCTTTTGGCGTATTGAACATGTAGATCTGATTTCGGCATAGAGAGCCAGGAAATGAGATCCCTGTATCTGACATCGAAAGCGGAATCAGTAAAGATCGATGAAACGAGAATACTTGCTTCGCCTCATCATTCCCGTGGTGGGAGTGAGCTCATTAACAATATTGACACTATTATATATTATCGATTTTAAGGACTATTATCGCGTGCTTGCTACCCTGGGCGTGCCGGTCCCAAGCTACCCGTTCATAGATTGGGAATTTATCGGCGCCAGTGTTAAATGCTGGAGCCAAGGTATCGACGTGTACGTTGCTGATCCCTGCGACGTGATCAATCGCGTGTATGATTATTCGCCCCTTTGGCTAAGAGCGATATTTGTTCCGGCCGATAGGATCTGGACAAATCCGATCGGTATCGGAATGGTCCTCGGGTTCGTATTCTCACTATTCTGGCTTGTCAGGCCAGCGAACTGGGGAGAAGCAATTGTCTTTGTGATGGCGTGCACATCGACTGTCGTGTTGTTTTGTCTTGAACGCGGCAATGTGGACGTAATTATCTTTATTATGATGGTCGTCGCCGGTGTGTTGAGCACAAAGCGGCTCGGTATCAGATTACTGTCATACGGGATCATTTTGCTAGCTGGCCTGCTTAAATTTTATCCGCTGATCGCCTTTTGGACGGCGTTTCGTGAGCGCCAGCGCACCTTCCTTCTGATTGCCGGGACAGCGGGCGTCATCGTCATCGCGTTTTACATCAAGTTCCGCGAAGAAATGACCGTGGCCTGGCGAAACATCCCGCATGTTGGGTTCGGCGCGACGGACCTGCCCTTCGGTGCGCCTGCCATGGTCACACGCCTATTCCCCGGGCTACAGGCAATCGAGCGTCTCGCATTCCTCCCCTATGCGCTGATGGGGATCCTTTTGATTCTGACTGTGATCCAGGTGATCCGCCTCGTTCGCGATGGCGGGCTAGGCGCGGCGTTTGGGGCGATGCCGGAGCAGGCGGCGGTCTTTCTGGTGATCGGCGCGGCGCTGATGGCGGGCTGTTTCTTTGCCGGTCAGAGCGTCGGGTATCGCGCTGTCCACTTCGTTTTTGTCGTTGCCGGCTTGGTTGTCATGCGCCGAACCGCCAGCGATGATACCGCGACCCGGGCAATGCTTGCCTGGACGACGGCTATGGTCATTTTTCTGATGTGGGAGCCGGCCATCCGCCCAGCCGGCCCGGAAGACGTTTCGGGTCTCGCCCTGTGGCGATACACGCTGTTCTGGTTTATCGACCAGCTTATTTGGTGGCGGGTGATGGCAGTGTTGCTGGCTGTCCTGGCGATATTTACCGCGCGATCCGAGTTCGTTAGTACGCTTCGGCTCAGAGGCGAGCTTTTCGAAGTTCTCAAACCAGTAACTTTGAAGCGCAATTAAGCATCTTCTTGCGGCCGGGGAAGGTCCGCTCGCACTCCCGCGCTAACGGTAGCCTTAAACCGCGGCGAGACGGTCGTAGGCCGCGCGCAGGCGGTCGCGGTCGCGGTTCGCGTCGGCTTCGCGCTCGCGCTGGTCCTCGACCACTTCCGGCTTGGCTTTGGCGAGAAATTGGGGGTTTCCGAGCTTGGCTGCGATCTTTGCGATCTCGCTGTCGAGCCGGCCGATTTCCTTGGCGAGCCGCGCCTTCTCGCGTGCGAGATCGACAACTTCGCCGACCGGCAGGATCAATGTGGCGCCCTCGACGATGATTTGGACCGCTCCTGAAGGCACCGCCTCCGCGGTCTCGATCCGCTCGATGCGGGCAAGGCTAACAAAGTGGTCGCTATGCCGGGCAAGCCGCTCGAGCGCTACCGGTTCGGCGTCGCGGACCAATAACGGCATGCGGGCCGCCGGCGGCACATTCATTTCGGCGCGCGCCGCGCGGATCGCCGAGATCGCCGCCACGACCCATTCCATTTCGGCAGCAGCATCACGATCCATTGCATCGGGCGCGAAATCGGGCCACGGCGCCGATATCAGCAGACCGGCATTCTCGCCCGCTGAGTTTCGCCACAACTCCTCGGTGATGAATGGCATGATCGGGTGCAGCAAGTGCAGAATACGACCCAGCACCCAGGCCGACGTGGCCTGCGTCTCACGGCGCGCCGCATCCTCGTCGCCCTGCAGGATCGGCTTGGTAAACTCGATGTACCAATCGCAAAACGTGCCCCATACGAACTGGTAGAGTCGTCCGGCGGCTTCATCAAAGCGATAGGCGTCGAGTGCTGTCGTCACCGCAGCGGCGCAATCAGCCGCCGCCGCAACGATCCAGCGGTTGACCGTCTGCTGCAATGCGTTCGGCGAAAACTCCTCGACCGCCTGGCAGCCGTTCATCTGCGCATAACGGGCCGCGTTCCACAGCTTGGTGGCAAAGTTGCGGTAGCCCTCGACCCGGCTTTCGGCGAGCTTGATGTCCCGGCCGGGTGCAGCAAGAGCCGCTAATGTAAAGCGCAGCGCGTCGCAGCCGTAACGGTCGATCAGCTGCAGCGGGTCGATGATGTTGCCCCGCGATTTCGACATCTTCTGGCCGCGCTCATCGCGGACCAGCGCGTGGATGTAGACGGTGCGGAACGGCACCTCGCCCATAAAGTGCAGTCCCATCATCATCATCCGGGCGACCCAGAAAAAGATGATGTCAAAGCCGGTCACCAGAACGTCGCCGGGGTAATAGCGCGCCAGTTCACGGGTTTCCTGCGGCCAACCGAGCGTCGAAAACGGCCATAATGCCGAAGAAAACCAGGTGTCGAGCACGTCCTCGTCGCGGCGAAGACTTACCGGTTGACCGTAATTCGCCGCGGCTTCCGCCTGCGCCTCGGCCTCGCTCTCGGCGACAAAGACGGCGCCGTCCGGCCCGTACCAGGCGGGGATCTGGTGCCCCCACCACAGCTGGCGCGAAACGCACCAAGGCTGGATGTTGCGCAACCATTCGAAAAACGTGTTCTCCCATTGCCGCGGGACAAAGCGAGTGCGCCCGTCTTCAACCGCGGCGATTGCCGGCGCCGCCAGCACGCGCGCGTCGCAAAACCACTGATCGGTCAGCCACGGCTCGATGACGACGCCGGAGCGGTCGTGATGTGGGACCATCAAGACGTGGTCTTCGACCCTGTCGAGAAGCCCCGCCGCCTCCAATTCGGCAACGACCTTCTTTCGCGCCGCGAAGCGGTCGAGCCCGCGATAGGCCTCCGGCACAGCGTCATTGAGCCGCGCATCGGCATCAAAGATGTTCAACAGCGCCAAGCCGTGGCGGCGGCCGACCTCGAAATCGTTGAAGTCGTGCGCCGGCGTGATCTTTACAGCGCCGCTCCCGGTTTCCGGATCGGCATACTCGTCGGCAACAATCGGGATCAGCCTGTCGACCAGCGGCAACCGAACATGCTTGCCCACCAGGCCGGCAAATCGCGCATCATCGGGATGAACCGCGACCCCGGTGTCGCCGAGCATCGTCTCCGGGCGGGTCGTTGCAACGATGATGAACTGGCCGGGAACCTCCTCCACCGGATAGCGGAGGTGCCACAGGAAGCCCTTGGTCTCGCGGCTCTCCACCTCGAGATCGGAGATCACCGTGTGCATCTCCGGATCCCAATTGACGAGCCGCTTGTCGCGGTAAACCAGGCCCTCGCGATAGAGCGCGACAAACACGCGGCGGACTGCCGCGGCAAGGCCCGGGTCCATCGTAAAGCGCTCGCGCCGCCAGTCCGGCGAGGCGCCGAGCCGCCGCAATTGGCGAGTGATCGTGCCGCCCGATTCTTCCTTCCACTGCCACACGCGCTCGATAAATCGCTCGCGGCCGAGGTCGCGCTTGGCGCCGCCCTGCTCGATGATCTGGTTCTCGACGACGATCTCGGTGGCGATGCCGGCGTGGTCGGTTCCGGGTTGCCACAACACATCGCGGCCGCGCATCCGCTGATAGCGGACCAACACATCCTGCAACGTGAAGGTCAGCGCGTGCCCCATATGCAAGCTGCCGGTCACGTTGGGGGGCGGCATCATGATCGTGTAGGGAGCGAGATTGCTGTCGGGATCGGCAGCAAAGGCACCCGCCGCTTCCCATACCGGGTACCAGCGGGCCTCCACATCGGCGGGGTCGAATGTCTTGTTCAGCATTCCGGGGACATCTTGGACGAGCGATCAGGCATTAAACCCTGTCAACCCGGGCAGCGCGTTTAAAATATCGCTTCCCGGGTCAAAAAAGCCGCGTCGGGTTTATCGCGGCTCCGCCTCAGTGACGAGGCGCTGGATTTCCTCGCGCACCAGCCGCTCGACGATGTCCGGGAAGTGGTCTTTGAGCCAAGCCCGCAGCAACGGGCGCACCGCCTCACGGACGATCTCTTCCAAACTCCGGCCGGACGCGCCGAGCGGTCCCGGCTCGGCGCGTTGTTCGCCGGGTACTGCTCCGAGTTGACCAAAAGCGGCAACCGCGGCTTCCGATGCGGCGGCCGACAACAGCTTGTCGCGTGGGTCCTCGGTCTTGGGTCGCACGCCCGCATTGCCCTCTGAAGGCTTCGGCTCGTTTGGCTCGCGGGGCGCAGTAGCGACCGTTGCGTTCACCGGTTGCGTGTTCGGTCCTTCCCCGTCCAATTTCCTGACCGTCCCATCAGCCTCGATCGCATCGGTCAGTTCGAGAATACCGCTATTCTCTCTCGGGGGAGCTGCGATCGGGCGTGGCGGGCGGTTATCCTTGGCGATGATCCGGCCGATCGAAGCGATGATCTCTTGCATCGAAGATTCGGGCGCCGCCGGGTTGGTATTCGGTCCGCTCGGGGAGGTCTTGTCGTCTGACATGGGGTAACCGGAAAGGGCTCGGGATCATAACCTAAGCAGGTTCAGGTTAGGTTTCCAGTCACCGGCGTTTCAGTCGCGCGCTACTGGGACAGCCCGCCGCGGAAGCCTTTCCACTTATCCCTGACCACGTTGAAATGCCGCTCCATGTCGTAGAGCTGCACCGGCAGATGGAGATCAGCGGCGATCAGCCGCCCGGTGCCGGCAGCGACATTGTATTCGGCCAGGGCGGCATCGTGTTCCGCCACGATCAGCTGTTGTTGGGTCGTCAGCAAAGTCTGGTTCTGGATCAGCACATCGAGCGTGGTGGCGGTGCCGACCAGCGCTTCCTGCTGAATTCCCTCGAGGGCGATCTGCGCCGCCCGCACCGCCGCGGCGAAGGAGGCGATGCTGGCCCGCGCCGCCTTTAGCGTTTCCCAGGCGTTCTCTGTCGTTTGCACCGAGGCGCGCCGTGCATCGTCGACCTGGCTGAGCCGCTGACCGACAGTCTGCTCAGCCTGGCGGGTTTGCGAGTAAATTGCGCCGCCCTCGTACAACGACCACGTCATCTGCGCGTTGATCGAAGCCAAATTCTCCCGCGCACCGGACAGCGTCACCGAAGGCGCGAACAGCCGCTGCACGTTGCCCACCAACGAGACTTGCGGCAGCAATTGGCTCCTAACGACATCAATATTGTCGCGCGCCGCCAACTGGGCGAAATTCGCCGAAATGACATTGAAATTGTTGTTGGCGGCGAGGGCCAGAGCCTCCTCCCGCGTCGCCGGCAAGGTCGGTCGCTCGCGCGGCAAAATCAGAACGCCGGGTTGACGGCCAACGGTGCGGACATATTCGGCCCGGCTCTGGGCGAGTGTTCCTTCCGCGGTAATCAGGGTGCCCTGTCCTTGGGCCAGCGACGCCTCGGCCTGCGCAACATCGGTGCGGGTCACCTCGCCGACCCGAAAGCGGTCCTGGGTCGCTTCGAGCTGCTTGCGGAGAACCTGGACGTTGTTGCGGTCGACCTCGACCAATGCCTGGTCGCGCACGACGTCCAGATAGGCCATCGCCACGGCCTGAAACACCGAGGTCTCGATCGCCAGGGTCTGGGCCCGGGTCGCATCCACCGTGTTCGTCGCCTGGCGGGTCTGCGCCACGGTGCGCCCACCATTGTAGAGCGACTGCGTCACCTGCAGATTGACGCTATTCGAAAAAAACGTCGAATATTCGCTCTGGTCCTTGCCGCTCGTGAGCCTTTGGGTGAAAGCGCCGCGACTCCCGCCGACCTGGCCGGTGAAATTGACCGTCGGCCGCCAGCCTGACAGCGCCTGCGGCACTTGCTCGTCGGTGGCCCGCAGCAGGGCGCGCTGCGCCAGCAATTGCGGGTTGGTGTTGTAAGCCTCGGCCAACGCCTGGGTCAGCGTCTGCGCCGACGCGTTTGGTGCGCTCGCAGAAATTACACCGACGATTACCGCAGCGGCCGCAGAACCCGTTGCAACGTCGTAATGCCGCAACCAAAAGCCACCGTTAGACGTCGCCGTCCGGGTCTTTTTACGATTCTGCAAGGGTGAAAACATTGCGGAGGCTCGCGCGATCGGGCGGGAACTAGAACACAAAAGCCGGTTTAGGCGCGAAACTCGGCAGCAGCGCGATCGCGGCGTCAAACAGGACGCGACGGGCGATGACGCCGCCAGTCCGCATGATCAGAACAGCGCGGCCGACCCCGGTTCCTTCGGGCTTGACGACCGTAACCAGCCGCCCATCGTCGGCAAGCTGGGCGATGATCTCGTTCGGCACCTCGGCGACCGCGCCGCCAAACAGGATCACGTCGTAAGGCGCCCGCGCCCGATGTCCGTCGCGCAAGGGCCCCTCGACGACGCTGACCGAGCCGATATTCTCCTCGACGAGGGCCGCGTGCGCCTGCCGCGCGAGCTGGGTATCCTCCTCCAGCGCGACCACGGCGCGCGCCAGCTTGCTCAGCACCGCCGCCTCGTACCCGGTTCCCGCCCCGATAACCAAAGCCGCGTCGATGCGCGGCACCAACGCCGCCTGGATCAGACGAGCCGCGACCATCGGCTCCATCAGGTACCGCCCGGGCGCCACCGGAAGATCATCATCGATATAAGCGGCCGAGCGTAAATGCTCCGGCACGAACAATTCGCGCCGGATTCGCGAGAATGCGTCAAGCACCCGCTCATCCGTCACCCGGTTTGGGCGCAGCTGGCTCTCGACCATGTGCGTTCGAGCCGCTTCGAATACCGTCATCTTGTCTCTAAAAGCGAGTAGACCAGAAAAGCGAGTAACCTTTGGCGTTATAGCCGTCCGGTCGAGCAATGACAATCGCGCGCCGGCAACCGCGAGCCGATCTCAGCCATCAGCACGGCATTCGCTGCAGCTCTTGTTCGTCATCGAGTTCCGCCAGCAGTTGAGGCGCGCTCAGCCCCAGAATCGGATGGCGCCATTGCGGCGCAATCTCGGCAAGCGGCTGCAGGACGAAACGCCGCTCGTGCATTCGCGGGTGCGGCAAGATCAGGTCGGGCGAGGTGATCCGCTGACCGCCATAGTCGAGCAAATCCAGATCGAGTACGCGGGCGGCATTGCGCTCGGCGCGGACGCGGCCAAACCGGTCCTCGATCCGCTGCATCAATGCCAGCAACCCGTGCGGGTCGAGATCGGTCGCCACGATTGCCACAGCATTGGTGTACCAAACCTGATCGGAGAGCGGCACCGGCGCGCTGCGATACCAGCCGGAGCGCACCAGGGTCGCGACCCCGCTAGCGTCGAGGCTGCCGAGTGCCGCGGCCAGCGTATCGCGCGGCGGCCCCCATACCGGGTGGTCGAGATTGGCGCCGAGCCCGATCAGAATCAGCGGCGGCAAGGCCCGAATCTCGCCTGGCTCTAGCCGAGTAATGCCCGCACTCTAGCCAAGCAATGCCCGCGCGATCGTCTCCCATTCCTCTTTTAGCGGCGCCGTCGACACCGGCCGGCCAGCACGGCCATACCACCCGCCGGCATTGCGCAGATCGCCCTCGACCCGGTGGAGATAGGCATGCGCCCATGCCCCCTCGGCGTCGCCCTGTTCCTGCGCGCATTGATGCGCCTGATGCCAGTCGCCCTTGGCCTCCCACCACAATGCCTGCGCCGCCATGCTCAATCCCGGCGGCGGCGTTTCCTGGGCGATCGAAGCCCGGTAGCTCTCGAAATCCATCTCTGATACTCCTCGCAGCCGAAAACCGCCCGCAGCATACAGCAATCGCCCGATCAGGCGATCAGGCGGTCGATCCGGTCGCGCAACCGGTACCAGCTGCCGACCGCGGGCAAAAACCACGGATCGCCCGAATAGAGGCGGTGGTCGGGAAAGTCCGGCGTATCAAAGCTGCAGGCGTAATTGGCGGCGCCGGCGATCTTGCGCGCGGTCTGCCAGCCGAGATAGGTCATCATCGCAACCCCGCTGCCGTTGCAGCCGAGGCAGAAATGCAGCCCCTCGCTCTCACCCATATGCGGCAGCGCGTCGAGCGTGAACGCGGTGTTGCCGGTCCAGGCGTGGGTCACCTTGAAGCCCTGCAATTGCGGAAAGCGCGCCGTCATGTAGCGGTGCAGGATCGGCGCGCTGACCCGCGCATCGACCTGGGTGAAACGCGCCCGCCCGCCAAAGATCATGCGGCTGTTGTCGGGCGACATCCGGTAATAGCACAAGACGCGCCGCGTATCGGAGAGGGTGCGGCCCTTTGGGATCAGCGATACGGCGAGATCGGCCGGCAATTCCTCGGTGGCGATGATGTGGCTCGCGATCGGCACGACCCGCCGCTTCAACGCCGGTGTCAAATCGCCGGTATAGCCGTTGGTGGCGATCACGACATCGCCGGCGCTCAGCGTGCCGCGCCGGGTCTCGACCCGCCAGCCGGTCCCGGCGCGCGTGATCCGGCCGACCGCCGCCTTGGCGCAGATCGCGACCGCGCGGCGACGGCAGGCGTCGAGCAGTCCTTTATAATAGAGTGCCGGGTGCAGTTTCCCCGAGCGCTCGACCACCATGCCGCCATGATAATAATCGCTGGCGATCTCGCCGCGCTGATGCTCGCGCGGCACCATGTAAGCGCCGGATTGCGCCGCCGCGTTCAGCAGCTCCAGCCGCCGCTGCTGTGAAGCAAAATGCGCCCGCGTCCAGGCGCCGACAAACCGGCCGCGCTTTTCCCAGAAGCAATCGATCCGTTCTTCGTCGATCAGCCGATCGATCAGCGCAAAGGCGTCGCCGGCATCCGATAACAATGCCGCGGCCCGCCGGTCGTCGATCGCGATGGTCTTGCCGGTAAAGCTCTTGCCGACATTGACCCCGCCGCTGACCGCCCCGCCATTGCGGGTGCTGGCGCCAAAGCCGAGTTCGCCGGCTTCGAGCACGACCGCGTCGATACCCTGCTTGGCCAATTCCAATGCCGTCGACAGCCCGGCATAGCCGGCCCCGACGATCGCCACCCGCGCTGCCTTCGGCACCTCGACGAGTTCATCGGCGGCGGGGCGGTAGGCCTCCCACCAATAGGGCTCAGGCCGAAAGTCGCGGTGCAGAATATCGGCGTTGAGCATCGCGCCAGCCTATCATCGCCCCGGCAACCGGCGCGAGCGCTCGAAGCCGCGGAGAAGGCTCGGCCGGGGTCAGGCCGCCTGGGCGAAGCTGGACAGCACCTGCTGCTCGTAGGCGAGCAGTTTCTGGACGCTCGGGCGCCGCTGCATCCGCTCGAAATGCGCCATGCAATTCTTGAATTGCGCCAGCTCGAGCTGAAACTGGGTGCCGCGCCGGAAGCACCAGAAAAAATGCGCGTCGACCGCGGTAAAATGATCAAAGAACCAGTCGCGGCCGGCGAGCTTGTCCTCGGCGATCTGGTAATTCTCGAACAGCTGCTGCGCCGCCAGCCGCCGCACCAACTCCTCCGAGCCCGGCACATCGCAGACCCGCGGCGGCGAGTTGATGCGCGACAAAAACGGGTGGATGCCCGAGGCGCACCACGCCAACAGCGAGATCGCGTGCAATTCCTGCATCGGGTCTGATCGGCAACAGCTTGGCGGCCGGGAAGTGCCGCGCGATCCACATCTGGATCGCGACGTTTTCGGTCAACGGCTCGCCGTCGATCACCAGCACCGGCACTTTGTGCTTGGGGTTCACCCGCAGATAATCGGGGCTCATATGCTGCGACCGGCGGAAATTGAGCGGCCGCACCTCAAACGCAGCACCAGCCTCGGTCAACGTCACATACGGCACCAGCGAGCAAGCATTCGGCGCATAATAAAGGATCAGCGGCATGGGTCCCTCCCGAGCAATCCCGCACCCTGCCGCCCCACTCCCCCGCAAGTCAACCCGCCCCAAATCGGCCCATCCGGACTACGCGCCGTCGCTGCAAAATCGCCGAGCCGCGATTTCCAGTCCGGGACGTTCCTGTCGGCGCCGAGGTGCTCGGCCATCTCGGCGGGGTCCGGTTCGATTTGATGACCGCAACCGAGGTAGTACGCGAGGAAATCACGCGCGAGATCAGAGCTTGACCTTTGCGTCGGAGTGGTCCAACGAAATCAACATGAACCTCGATGAATTGAAACAGGCCCACGACCTGATGAAGCGGATCGAGGCCACCGAGAGGTTGATGCCGGCTTACCGCAAGGCGGAAACGATCGTCATGGCCATTCCGCAAACCGATGCGGAGAAGCGAAGTCTTCACGGGACAGCGAGCCTTCCCCGTCATGACGAGGTGACCTTTACGGCGGCTGAGATCGGTGACCAGATCGTCAGCGCCTTGGAGCGCCGCATCGCAATGATGACGGAAGAGCTAGAGAAACTCGGCGTCGAAACCGCGCCACGACTGCGCGAGGTGGGTCGCACCGCTCCATCCCGGTAACGACCATATCTACCCGCCGCGCGCCTCGCCCGCTTGATCCGCCGGCATTAATCGGCCGCTTGGCGCGTGGCCTCTATAGTTTGTGTTTCGCGGCGTGTCTACACACGCCCTACGCTTGCTCAAGTGCTTGAAATTTGACTCCGGCCATGATATCTAGTCAGTATGACTAGAGAAAAGAAACAGAACCGGCCGAGCCACTGGGCGCTGCAAGACGCCAAGGCGCGTTTCAGCGAATTGGTGCGGCGCGTCCGCAGTCACGGGCCGCAACACGTCACCGTGCATGGGCGCGATGAGGTTGTCGTCGTGGCGGCGGAAGAATTTCGCCGGCTCAAAGGCGGCCGCACCGGTGCTGCGCTGATCGCCGCCCTGCAAGAATCACCCTACCGCGATATAGATATCGAACCCCGGCGCGAACGGCTGCCCGTGCGCGATGTGAAATTGTGACGGGCTGGCTGCTCGATACCAATATTCTTTCCGAACTGCGGCGGCCCAAACCGAACCCTAAAGTTGTCGCCTTCGTTGCCTCCAAGCCTCTCGATCTGCTGTTCGTCAGCATCGTCACCTTCGCCGAAATCCGCTTCGGCATTGAACTGGTCGCCGATGCCACGCACCGCGCCGAGCTTAACGAGTGGCTGACGCACAAGGTGCGGCCGATGTTCGAGGAACGCGCTCTGCCGGTCAGCGAGGATGTCATGTTCAAGTGGCGGCTCTTGGTCGAGGACGGGCGCAAGGCTGGACATACCTATTCGCAACCCGATCTGATCATTGCCGCAACCGCGCTGCATCACGGCTTGACGGTCGTCTCGCGCGACACCGCCGACTTCAACAAGGCCCGTGTCTCGGTGCTCAATCCGTGGCGCGAGACCAGTGGCGCATAAGGACCTTCCAAATGTGTCTACCGAATGGATGTCACCGGTTGCAGCCCATGCTCGGCACCGGCCTTCGCCGGAGACGCCCTACGCTTGCTGTCTTGCCAAGCCAGGCGTAGGGGGAGCCAGCCAAGCTTCCGACGCTCATCGGCTGCACCGCCGCACCGAAACTCCCCTTGCAAATTGCGCGGCTACTTCAACCGGAAGCGGCATTTCGAAAGGGCGACGACACCGTTTTGGCGGATGCGCCTTATGGAAAATCAGCTTAGCCAGTTCGCGTCCATGGAAGCGCCCATAAACAACAGGTGTGGCCCGTTGGGGCGCAAAATCTCCCGGAGATCGTAGTAAGGGAGCGTCATCTCCCAGCTTCCAGCCGCGAAGTACGCGACTTGGTATGGCGCAAAATATAGGGTCATCCCTGTCTCGGAAAATGTGAAATCTGCTTTTATATTGCCTTTGAACGTGGTGCCAGTGACAAGCCATTCCTTAGATAACTCATCATCGAAAATATTTCTAAAATGTTCAAATCCCTTTGACTGAGAACGTTCCCATGCCTGCTTTTTTAGCGCTTCTCTGGCGAGTAGCCCTAGTACCTCCGTATAATCGCTGCCGCTTTTAAAAAAGATGCTCAAGGAAACTGACTCACTGGTCGAAGTGCGAAAGTTTCAGTGCGGAAATAGTAATTTTCGTGTACTCCACCAGTATACACCGTGACGTGTTCAACAATGCTTAGTGCCTCATCGGATAGAAATGTGATTCTATATTCATTTATCGTTTTATAGCTTGCTATCCCGTACTTTTGTTTATCTTCCCAGAGAGATGGATTCTGATCAAACCTATTGGTGCGAAGTTGGTGTAATGTAGAGAAGCACCGGGCTTTAAACCACTGATTAAGTTCTTCGCATGCTTCAGCGGTCGCCCCGCCACGTAGCTCTGGATAGCTCAGTCTTGCTTGGTAACCCGGCAATCCGTCCCACTGTTCTTCCATCACCCTCGTGAAGACGGTGAACGTGCCACGGGCCTCTCCTTGTTCCCGTAGCAGCAATTGTTCGCGTTTAGCTTTCTCAAGCGATGCAATAACGCGTGTCCAACCATCCGGTTCGAACAAATCGGCATAATGCAAATCTGACATACGGGTTGGAACGGGTGTCGGATCCAGTCTCACCGGGATCAGATATATGGAGCGTTCGGGCCTCCGTTTTTTCTGTTCGAGAAACTCTTCTAGCTCTGCCTGTACGTATCCCGTTTTCGAAACGCTCTTACTGCTAAGAAAAATTATAGCAGCGTCACATAAAGAAATCGCATTTTGTATTGCAAATTTCCAATTCTCTCCGGGTGAGATATCGTACTTGTCCATCCACGGCTGATATCCAGCTGCTTTTAGTTTTTTGTAGATATCGTCAACCGACGCAGTATCTTCCTTTGCATATGATAGAAAAATAAGCATAAAGTATTACCTCTGATCGCAGAAGCGCCTAGGGCGGCAATAATTTCTAAAAGTACCTAGCCCGTCTCCGTCGGAATTAAGCGAAACCTTGTGCGTATTCAAAATCGGTGGACATTGTGATGGTGCTAAAGGCCCGTTTAGATCCTTATCCACTTTAAAATCATGGCTTATTGGTTCAATGTGCACTGCCTGCGCCTGAACGTGGACCCTGGAATTTGAGCTAAGCCCTTCCCTATAGCAAGCGTAGGGAGCAACAGCAAGCGCAGGGCGGCAGAACAGCGCAGCGCATTCCGCCTCTGCGTCCAGCCGGCGCGCACTCCCTGACGGCCGATCGTCATATCGCGCGGCCGCTTTCGCCGCTTTGATTTCAGAGCCGTTCGCCAGTCCGTTGCGTTCATCCGCTGCCGCGCCACCAGTCGGCCGGATACATTCCACTGGCAACGCACCGGTGAAATGACGAATGCGGCCAATCCGCCGGGTGCGCCCCTCCCAAACCCTCTCCCCGCAGGCGGGGGAGGGAAGGGTGGGGCCGGGTTGAAATGCGTGTCGTCGATGTGAGCTGCAAAGTCGCGATCGTCGCGGATCGTGTGCTCCCAGTACCGCCGCTGGCAAATGCCGCGTTCGCCGCGGCTGGTCATGACCGGCATCGCGGCTCGGCCGTCTGCGCCGCCCACTCCGCGGTTGTTGTCGATCGCCGGATGGTTGCCTAGTGTTCCGTCGAGGCACAGGCGACCGATCGAAATGGAGAGGAGCGGATGAGCGGCAACAGCGAGACAACGGACGAAGTCGACGCGCGCACCAACCAGCCGGTCGAGCCACTACAATTCGATGTCAATTCCCATGACGACTACCTGCGGCTGCGCGAGGCGTTCTCGCGCCTGCCGAAGATCCCGACTCTGTTGCGGCCGGAGGAGCAGCCGACGGCGATGGCGCCCAACCGCAGCTACAACTGGCTGTTAACCTCGGAGCAGAGTGGCGGCAGCATCGTATTGCATGTGCTGACGATCGAACCCGGCTTTCACGCGACCGAGCACCACCATCCAGCCGAGGAGGAGTTTTTCTTTGTGTTGGAAGGCGAACTCGAAGTGACGATCGGCAACCGCACCGCGATCGGCGGCCCCGGCACCTTCGCCTACGCCCCACCCGGATGCACGCACGCCTTCCGGCCGCACGGCGGCAAGGCCTGCAAGGTGTTGCATTGGAACTCGCCCGGCGGGCACGAGCGCCTCGCGGTGGCGCAAAAGCGTCTGGCGCAGGAAGGCCGCACCGGCCCAGAGGCGCAGCGCAAAATCCGTGAGGACCACGACTATGTGTTCCACGATGACGAGCGCTACCGGCGCGCGGCTAAGGAAGCGGAGGCGGCGCAGAAAGCGTAGGGCGGCGGGATGGGCTGCGCTGTTCCACCCGACGCTTGCTGCTGCCCCTCATCCGCAATCTGGCCAAAGTGGTGTGCGACATTCGGCGAGTTGCCACGAGGACTTCGATGGCGCGCGGAGGGATTCCCGTGATTTCCCGGTTCGGTGGAAAAATGTTCCCGGTTATCGCAATAAATTTCCCGGTTGAGCGACCACGCGTATTTCTACCAAGGTATTGATTTATATGATAAATTTGGCATTACGAGGGCGCCGGAACAAGAAAATTCCCGGTTACTTCCCGGTTCACGGGAATTTGCCGCCGCCGGCCGACCGCGTCGCGTGACGGCCTAGGTCTGTTTGAAGAAACGGGCGGCGTTGTCCCAGAAGAGCTTTTTCCGAGTCTCGGGCTTTAGCGTCTGCCAGGCGAGGATGTTGTCGATCGAGTCCGGGAACTGGCATTCCGAATGCGGATAGTCGGAGGCGTACATCAGCAAATCGTCGCCGAGAAAACTCGTGACGGCGGCGAACATGTCCTCGCCTTCCTGATGCTCGATACTGCAGAAAAACCGGCCCGAGCCGATGTAATCGCTGGGCCGGTGCTTTAAGGGCGCGGTGCCGCCGACATAGACCGCCTGCTCGTCGAGCCGGCGCGCCCAGAACGGCAGCCAGCCAAAACCGCATTCGAGCACCGCGAGGCGCATCGCCGGGTAGCGGTCGAAGATGCCGCCGCCGATAAACGAAGCGACAAACCGCATCGCACCCCAGGGATGCGACGCCATGCGGCCGAGGAAGATGTTGTCCCAGACGTCGCGATAACCCGGATAATAGGGCGGGTTCCAGGTCGAGCTGTGGTGTGCGACCGGCAGATCGTGATCGGCCGCGGCACGCCAGATCGGGTCGAGATCGGGATCGTCGGGCGGCAGGTCGGGAGGCAACATCGGTTTGACCGCCACCGCCCATTTCGACTTGCCCCATGCGCGGATTTCGCGCACCGCCTCATCGACATTGCGCCCGGAAGCGACGATCAGGCCTTTGAGCCGGTCCGGAAACGGGCTGCAGAAATCCGCCATGTGACGGTGATAGGCGCGGATCATCCCGACCTCGAAGGACGGGTCGGGCAGGCCGACCAGGCTCATCCACGAGCCGGGGATCAGGAACTGGACATCGGTCCCCTCATCATCCATGTCGGCGACGCGGTTTGCGGCCTGATCGTCCTGCACCCCCGGCCGCGGCATCTTGCTGCCGCGCCAGCGCGACTCGCGGCCGGAAAAGCTTTCGCGCGGGCCGGCCTCGCCGAGGATGCGGCGGTAATACTTGGTCGCGACACGGTAGTTGTGGAGGCTATCGCCGCCCTCTGCCGCGCGCGAGGCCGGCAGCCGGTACTGCGCCAATTCGGCAAGCCGCGGGCGAAAGTCGGGATCGATGTAGCGCTCGAGCACCTCGGCCGCCGGATTGACATGGGTGTCGGCGTCGAACACGCGATAGCCGTTCTTCATCTACTCCTCCCTCGTTCGCTTCGCCGCCGCCGGTTTTCTTCCAGCGGTTATCGGTTTTGCGTCGGCCCGCCTCTCTCGTCATGCTCGCGAAAGCGAGCATCCACGCTGGCCACCGCGACGTCGGTAGCCCTGGGCCCCCGCTTATGCGGGGGCGACGAATGCATCAGGCGTGGTCAGGTCTGCTTGAAAAAGCGGGCGGCGTTGTCCCACAGCAGTTTCTTCTTGGTCTCACCGCTGAGGCTTTGCCAGGCGATGATGTTGTCGACCGAATTCGGGAACTGGCATTCCGAGTGCGGATAGTCCGAGGCGTACATCAGCACCCCGTCACCGAGGAATTGGGTGACGTGGTTGAACATGTCCTCGCCTTCATGGTGCTCGATGCTGCAGAAAAAGCGGCCGCTTTGCATGTATTCGCTGGGCTTCTGCTTCAGATCGGCGGTGCCGCCGACATAGACCGCCTGCTCGTCGAGCCGCTTGGCCCAGAACGGCAGCCAGCCAAAGCCGCCTTCGAGCACGCCCATCCGCAGGGTCGGGTAGCGGTCAAACAGCCCGCCGCCGATAAACGAGGCGACAAACCGCATCGCACCCCAGGGATGCGCCGCGGCGCGGCCGATAAAGATGTTCTCCCACAGATCGAGATAGCCCGGGTAATAGGGCGGGTTCCAGGTAAAGCTGTGATTGGCGATCGGCAGATCGTGCTCGGCCGCGGCCTCCCAGATCGGGTAGAGATCGGGGTGGTCGGCCGGCATGTCCTTGGCGAGCAATGGCAATACCGCCACCGCCCATTTCGACTTGCCCCATTCGCGGATCTCGCGCACCGCCTCGGGCACGGCGCGAGACGAGGCGACGATCAGGCTCTTCAGCCGGTCGGGATGATCGGCGGTAAAATCGGCCATGTGGCGGTGATAGGCGCGGACCATGCCGATTTCGAGTGAGACGTCATCGAGCCCGACGACGCTGAGCCACGAGGTCGGGATCAGGAAATGGGTGTCGACGCCCTCGTCATCCATGTCAGCGACACGGTTGGCCGACTGGTCGTCCTGGGTGCCGGGCCGCGGCATCTTGGTGCCGCGCCAACGCGTCTCGCGTCCGGTAAAGGTGTCGCGCGGCGCTTTTTCGCCGAGCACCCGGCGATAGAGTTTGGTGCCGACGCGATATTGGTGCATCGGCGCGCCGCCCTCGACCGCTGCGCCGCTCGGCAGGCGGTAGGGTGCGAGCTCCGGCAAACGCGCGCGAAAGCTCGGATCGACATAGCGGTCCAATACCTCGGCGGCCGGGTTGACGTGGGTGTCGGAATCGTAAGCGCGAAAACCGTTTCTCATCCTGCCTCTCCTTGTTCGCCGCGCGCCGGGCGCGGGGCCTCGTCACCCGATGATCATAACAGGCATGATAGGACCGCGCGGCTGCCGCTGTCGACCGCCACTTCACAGGACCGGCAGAGAGGCGAACCGCGACGATCGGAAGTGCGGAAGTGCCGCTGCTGGCGAGGCGGATCGGTGGGTCGGCCCTGTAATCAGCAATCAACAGGATCGCGCGAAGGTCTGCGATCTATGCGTTCAGCCCTCGTCCAGCACCGCCAATAAATCGCATTGGATCTGCATCGGCGGGTTGAGATCGGTGCTGGTCAGGGTGTGCCGCGCCGGGCGCGAATGCGCGTCCGGAAACATCTCGACCCAATGCTTGTTGAGGATTGGGCGCAGCCCGCGATCGGTAATCCATACCGTCATCTTGATGATGTCCTCCGGGGTCCCGCCGGCCATATCCATCACCCGGCGGACATTGGCGAACATCTGCCGGCATTGCGCGTCGAGATCGGCCGGCACCTGCCCGGATTCCGGATCGGCGCCGGAGATCGCGCCGGTCACGACAAAAGGTCCGCGCCGGCTGGCGCTCGGGATCGGATTGACGTGTCTCGCGCCCGGGACATCGATGCTTCGCCGTTTTTCCATACCGTCCTCCACCCAATTTTGCTCGGCCGGTAATTTCGCGACCGGTCGCGTGATATCGTAGCATCGTTTGCGGCAGCGGAGCGCCAATGCTGAACGAAGATCAACGCCGCTTTCTCGAAAGCCGCAGGGTTGCTCATCTGGCGACCGCCGACGCACGCGGCACGCCGCATGTCGTGCCGGTGTGCTTCGCGCTGCACGAAAACGCGGTCTATGTCACGATCGACCAGAAGCCGAAGGGGGATCCTCGCTCGCTAAAGCGCCTGCGCAACATCGCGGAGAACCCCGCGGTCGCGCTTGTAGCTGACCGCTACGACGAAGACTGGAGCCGGCTCGGTTGGGTCATGCTGCGCGGCCAGGCGCAGATCCTTGACAGCGGCGCCGAACACGATCTGGCACAGGACTTGCTGCGCTCGCGCTACCCGCAATACCGCATTGATGCAGCTCGCCGAATTGCCAGTGATCGCCATCCGCGTCGAGAGGGTGGCGAGCTGGGGCGATCTCTCCCCCGACCCCTGAACCGCATCCTCGCCGTCGCCGCTGCCTTGCTTCTTTCCGCGTGAGGTCCACAGATGCCAGACAAAATCGTCGAAGATGAAATCAACGCGTTTGTGCCCGGCCCGCGCGTTCATATCGAAGGCCGCCCGGGCGGGCCGCTTGCTGGCCTGACATTTGCCGCCAAGGATCTGTTCGATGTCGCCGGCTACCCGACCGGCGCCGGCAATCCCGACTGGCCCAAATATTATCCGGTCCCGACCCGGCATTCCTGGGCGGTCGAGCGGCTGCTCGATGCCGGCGCCACATTGATCGGCAAGACCATCACCGATGAGGTGTCGCTCGGGATTGTCGGGGAGAACGCGTTTTACGGGACGCCGGTCAATGTCCGAGCGCCGGGCCGGGTGCCGGGAGGCTCGTCCTCAGGCTCGGCCGCAGCCGTTGCCGCCGGGATCTGCGACACCGCGATCGGCACCGATACCGGCGGCTCGGTCAGGGTGCCGTCCAGCTTCTGCGGGCTTTACGGGATCCGCCCGACCCATGGCCGGATCGATGTGACTGGGATGTTGCCACAAGCGCCGAGTTCGGACACGACCGGCTGGTTTGCGCGCGACGCCGCGACTTTTGCCCGGGTGTCGAGCGTCATGCTTGGCGAGGCGATCCCGTCTGACTTGCCAAGCCGGCTGATCGTCGCCGCCGATGCGTTCGCTTTTGCCGACACGGAAGTGGCCGAGGCGCTTCATCCGATGCTTGAAACGCTGAAGGCATTGATCGGCCACTCCCGCGAGGAGGTCATGGCGCCCGGCGGCATCGTGCAATGGGCGCGAGCGCAGCGCACGATCCAGCCCTCGGAAGCATGGATCACCTTTAGGGAGTGGGTCGAGCAGTGCAATCCGCGGCTCGCCTACAATGTCGCGCGCAATATCTACACCGGATCGCAGATATCGGAGGCCGAGCGCCATTGGGCCGAGCTGGTACGCCGCGAGGCGCGCGGGCGGATGCGCTATCTGCTGGCGCCCGGAACCATCCTGTGTCTGCCGACCACGCCGTTTCCCGCGCCCAAGCGCGGCGAGCCGCTGTCGGTCGCGAGCGTCCAGCGCGATCGCATCCTGTGTCTGTGCGCCCATGGCGGGCTCACCGGCGTGCCGCAGGTCAGCATTCCCGGCGCCACCGTCGACGGCTTGCCGATCGGTCTCTCGATCATCGGCGGCTACGGCAGCGACGCGACCTTGGTCGCGGTGGCGCAGGCGCTCGAAGGCGCCCGCTAATGTCTAAGCCTCGTTGACCAGGTAATCCATCGCCGCGTCGACACCGCCGCGGCCATGCGGCACGCCGGTCAGTTCGAGCGCCATCTCGATCGCGGCGAGCGCGCCCAGGATCATCGGCTCGTTCAAATCGCCCATATGGCCGATGCGGAAGACGCGGCCTTGCAACGGCCCGAGCCCACCGCCGAGCGAGACATTGAAGCGATCGAGCGCGACCGCGCGCACCTTGTTCGCGTCATAGCCATCGGGGGTCAGGACTGCGGTCACCGAGTCCGACTGTGCGCGGGGGTCGACCGCAAAGGTCTCGGGTCCGTCGTTTTGCCGCCACACGCGCACCGCGCGCCGCGTCGCTTCGGCCAGCCGGTGATGGCGGGCAAAGACATTCTCCAAGCCCTCCTCTTCGAGCATACGCAGCGCTTCCTGCAGCCCAAAAAAGAAATGCACCGGGATGGTACCGTTCCACACCGCCTGAGTGTTGCCTTCGACCAGCCGCCGCCAGTCCCAGTAGACGCGCGGCAATTTCGCCGTCGCACCGGCCGCCAGCGCCTTGGCGCTGACGCCGGTAAAGG
Source organism: uncultured Alphaproteobacteria bacterium (assembly GCA_963735445.1). GTDB lineage: Bacteria > Pseudomonadota > Alphaproteobacteria > ATCC43930 > CGMCC-115725 > AP-15. Next base: position 38,312 of record CAVTLC010000019.1, on the reverse strand, counting down.
CCATGCCGGTCGGCAGCATCAGCCCTTTTTGCGAGCCCGCGACGACGACGTCGACCCCCCACTCGTCCATACGAAAATCGAACGACCCCAAGGACGAGATCACATCGACGAGATAGAGCGCCGGATGCCCAGCGGCATCGATCGCCCGGCGCAATGCCGCGACATCGTGGACGACGCCCGTCGAGGTCTCGTTGTGGACGACCAGCACGCCCTTGATCGCGTGATCGCGGTCCTCGCGCAACCGGGTCTCGAGCGCTGCGGGGTCGGCGGCATTGCGCCAATCATTGGTCAAGGTCTCGACCTCGAGCCCAAACGACTCGCAACGCATGCCCCAATTCAACGAGAAATATCCGGTCTCGACGACCAGCACCTTGTCGCCAGGCGAGAACAGATTGACGAGGGCGGCTTCCCAGGCGCCATGCCCGGATGCGGCGTAGCCGAGGATGGTCTGCTCGGTCTTAAAGATCCGCTTTAACCCGGCAAAGCACTCGTCGGCGATCGCCTTGAATTGCGCACCGGTGAAATCGATCGTGCCGCGGTCCATCGCGCGCAGCACACGGTCCGGAATATTGGTCGGACCCGGGTTCTGAAAAAAATGCAGCCCACGACTGACGGCCATCTACGCTCTCCGGTGCGGTTCGGTTCCATGCCTTAAACCCACGAGCGCGTGAGATATCAGCATAATCCGATTTGAGGGAGAGGTTTTGGACAGGCGAAAAAGGGCAGGACTTTGTGCCCTGCCCTTTTCGACGCGGGCTGGATCCGCCCCCGTCGGCGCTGGGGCAGACCCGCCACTCCTCCCTAAACTCAGGCCGTCGCGCCTCAGCGCGTACCGGAATTGAGAGTATAGCCATCCCTGCGACCGATCGTCACCCCAAATCTTAAGAATCCTAAACAAATTCGACGTTGTTCTGATTTGCAGTGGAACCCTTTCGCCAATAGCCGATCTGCGGGCCGGCTGGTGGACACGGCAGGGCCGATTTCCTAGAGTGCGGACCCGGCACGGCGAGGTAACATGCGTCTTTCAGAGTACTTCTTGCCTGTCCTGCGCGAAAATCCGAGCGAGGCGCAGATCGTCTCGCATCGGCTGATGCTGCGCGCCGGCATGATCCGGCAGTCGAGCGCCGGCATCTATTCCTGGCTGCCGCTTGGCCTGCGCGTCCTGAAAAAAGTCGAGACCATCGTCCGCGAAGAACAGGACCGCAGCGGCGCGCAGGAAATCCTGATGCCGACGATCCAACCCGCCGAGCTCTGGCGCGAAAGTGGCCGCTACGACGATTACGGCAAGGAGATGCTGCGCATCCGCGACCGCCACGATCGCGAGATGCTGTATGGGCCGACCAACGAGGAGCAGGTCACCGAGATCGTCCGCGCCTCGATCAAAAGCTATCGGGATCTGCCAAAGCTGCTCTATCACATCCAGTGGAAGTTTCGCGACGAGGTGCGGCCGCGCTTTGGCGTGATGCGCGGGCGCGAGTTTCTGATGAAGGACGCCTACAGCTTTGATCTCGACGCCGCCGGCGCCCGGCATTCCTACAACAAGATGTTCGTCGCCTATTTGCGCACCTTCGACCGCATGGGGCTGAAGGCGATCCCGATGCGCGCCGAGACCGGGCCGATCGGCGGCGATCTCAGCCACGAATTCATCATCCTGGCGGATACCGGCGAAAGCGGCGTCCATGTTCATAGCGATTTCCTCGAAGCCGATTGGCAGGGCTTCGATGTCGCGAGCTGGGAGGCGCCGGCGTTGCAGCAGGTCGTCGATCATTACACCGCAATCTATGCCGCAACCGACGACGTGCACGATCCGCGGGCGGCGGCAAAATACGGCGACAAAATCGTCAGCCGCCGCGGGATCGAGGTCGGCCAGGTGTTTTATTTCGGCGACAAATATTCGCGGCCGATGGGCGCTGTCGTGGCCGGCGCCGATGGCGAGCCGGTGGCGCTCGAAATGGGATCGTATGGGATCGGAGTGTCGCGGCTGGTCGGCGCGCTGATCGAAGCGAACCACGACGAAGCCGGCATCATTTGGCCGGAGAGCGTCGCCCCGTTTCGCGTGGGACTGGTCAATCTGCGCGCGGGCGACGTACGGTGCCGCACCGCCGCCGACGACCTCTACGGCGAGTTGCTGAATGCCGGCGTCGAGGTGCTGTATGACGACCGTGATAAGTCACCGGGCGCAAAATTCGCGACGATGGACCTGATCGGATTGCCCGAGCAGATCGTCATCGGCCCGCGCGGCCTGACCGCCGGCACCGTCGAGATCAAGAACCGCCGATCGGGTGAGCGCCAGGACCTGCCCATCGAGGCAGTGCTCAACCGCCTGACCGCGACTCGCGCGCCATAATGGAAAAAGCTGTTTATAAACGCGAGGGAGATTGCGTCCGAGGATAGCGCCGGGCAGGCAACGTTCGACATGGCGAATTTGCGTCCCGAACGCACCGGCTTGCCCTTTGTCGTCTTTATTTCGCAGAAAGGCGGAGCCCGGCACGATGTCCGCATAAAGCTCGCCCGCACCGCAAAAGTGCGGCCTTCGGAAATGCTCACGGTCGCTGTTCGTCCAACCCCTCGCTTGATCCGAGGCAAGATGAGTCGGGGCGAATTCGACCTTGTCAATCGCTGGATAGAATTGAACCATGACGTTCTGATCGACTATTGGGATGGCATAATCGAATACACTGAAGACGCGATCAGCGCGATTAAGCCCATTACCGGGCGGTAAGACACGGCCTCCATCGAATTATCTGATTAAGCGGCAAACGTGATCTTCAATACCTTTGAGCGGATGGTGGCGTTCCGCTATTTGCGAGCGCGGCGTCAGGAAGGCTTTGTTTCCGTCATCGCGATCTTTTCGCTATTGGGGATAGCGCTCGGAGTCGCGACCCTGATCATCGTCATGTCGGTCATGAACGGCTTTCGCGCCGATCTGCTCGGCCGCATCCTCGGCCTCAACGGCGATCTCGGCGTCTACGCCGCAGCGGGACCGCTCGGCGATTATGGCGCCGCGGCCAAAAAGGTCGAGCAGATCCCCGGCGTCACCGCGGCGATACCAATCGTCGAAGGCCAAGTCATGGCGACGCACCGACCGCGGTGCGGCAGGGGCGCTGGTGCGCGGCATCCGCCCGGAAGATCTACGTTCGCTGCGGCTTGTCTCCGGGCGGATCATCAGCGGCTCGCTCGCCGATTTTAGCGATGACGGGATTGCCATCGGTTACCGCCTGGCGCAGCGCCTCGGAGTCGGTGTCGGCGGGTCGGGTCACCGTGATTTCGCCGCAAGGGACCGCGACGGCGTTCGGCACAATGCCGCGCTTGAAGACCTACCACATCGTCGCGTTGTTCGCCGTCGGTATGTACGAATACGACAACAGCTATATCTACGCCCCGCTCGAAGCGGCGCAGATATTCTTTCGGGTTCCCGATGCGGCGAGTTATCTGCAGGTCTTTGTCGCCGATCCCGATAGCGTCAGGACACAGACGCGCGCAATCGAGGCGCGCTTTCGATAACCACGTCAGAATTGTCGACTGGCAGCAGGCCAATTCGAGCCTGTTCAACGCCGTCGAGATCGAACGCAATGTCATGTTCTTGATCTTGACCTTGATCATCGTGGTCGCCGCCTTCAACATTATTTCGAGCATGATCATGATGGTCAAAGACAAGGGGCGCGACATTGCCATCCTGCGCACGATGGGCGCCTCGCGCGGCATGGTCCTGCGCATCTTTATTCTGTCCGGCGCCAGCATCGGAATCGTCGGCACGCTCGCAGGTCTGGCATTGGGAGTTGCCTTCACCCGGAACATCGAAGCGATCCGCCAATTCATTCAGAACATCGTCGGCGTCGACCTGTTTTCGGCCGAGATTTACTTCTTCACGCGGATTCCGGCGCGCCTCGATTGGAATGAGGTCGCCGCAGTCGTCGCGATGGCGCTGGCGCTGTCGTTCCTCGCCACGATTTATCCATCCTGGCGCGCCGCGCGGCTCGATCCGGTCGAAGCGCTGCGCTACGAGTGAGCGTGCCTATCGAAAGACCCGCGGCGAGCAGGGAACCCACTCCCCCCACCGGTGGGAGTGGGCCGGGTGAGGCCTGCAGCGGTGCCGCAGTCGATCCACGCGGTCACCCCCTTACCCTGACCATCTCCCCCAAGGGGGAATGGGAAGCACCGGACGGCTCGTGCGAAAGGACCGCGCCGGCGTTGGAATTACGCGGAGTGCGCCGTGTCTTTCGCAGCGGCGGCGCCGAAATCGTCGTACTGAACGGCGTCGATCTGGCGCTGCATCCCGGCGAGATCGTCGCGTTGGTCGGCCCGTCCGGCGCCGGAAAGTCGACACTGCTGCATGTCGCCGGGCTGCTCGAACGGCCGGACGACGGGAATGTGCTGATATCAGGCGCCGAGTGCGGCGATCTGCCGGACGAGCGGCGGACTTTGCTGCGCCGCTCCGAATTGGGTTTTGTGTATCAGTTTCACCATCTGCTGGCGGAGTTTTCGGCGCTCGAAAACGTCATGCTGCCGCAGATGATCGCCGGCGTCAGCCGCGCCCGAGCGCGCGAAAAAGCCGCTGCATTGTTGGCCGGTGTCGGGCTCGCGGCGCGCGCGAGCCATCGGCCGGCCCGGCTGTCGGGCGGCGAGCAGCAGCGGGTTGCGATTGTCCGGGCGCTCGCCAATGATCCAAAGATCCTGCTCGGCGACGAGCCGACAGGCAATCTCGACCACGCCACCGGGGAGGGGGTCATGAACACGCTGATCGATCTCGTCCGCCGCACCGGGCTCGCGGCTTTGATCGCGACGCATAATATCGAATTGGCCCACCGCCTCGACCGGATCGTCGCGCTCGAAGACGGCCGGCTGAAGCCCGCCGCATAGCCCCCGCACCTTGCGGCGCTCTTTACCGAGGCCGGCGGTTGTCGCACAAATTCGGCGCGGAATTCCTCCGCAAGAAACATGAAACAGGGGGAGGCGCTTGATGCTTTACAGCACAGACCGGATTTTGACGACCCATGCGGGCTCTTTGCCGCGCCCGGCCGATCTCAGGGAAATGGTCGTCGCTAGGGCGAGTGGCGATGCTTATGACGCGGAGGCGCTCGCAGCACGGCTCAAATCGGCGGTCGCGGAGGTCGTGCGGCAACAGGTCGAGTGCGGGCTCGATAGCGTCAATGACGGCGAGTTGTCGAAAACGAATTTTACCGATTACGTCCGCTGGCGGATCGCCGGCTATGTCGAACGTCCCTCCGCCGGCCCGCGCCGGCTCAGCATCACCGCGCGCGACGAAACCAAATTCGCCGATTATTTTCGGGCCAACCCGCGAGCCCGCCCGGTCGGGCCTCCGACGATGCCGGTCTGCGTAGAAAAACTGCGCTACACCGGGCAAGCCGAGATTGCGGCGGACATCGCGAACCTCAAGGCGGCAGTCGCCACCGTCAATGTCGCAGGCGCGTTTCTGCCGGCCAACTCGCCGGGCACAATCGAACACTGGCTCGTCAACGAGTACTACAAAAGCGACGAGGAATTCGTCTTCGCCATCGCCGATGTCATGCATCAGGAATATCAGGCGATCGTTGACGCGGGCTTTCTGCTGCAGATCGACGACCCGGATTTGCCCGACGGGTGGAATTGCCTGCCTGAGATAACATTGCCCGAATACCGCCGATATGCGGCAATGAGGGTCGATGCGCTAAACCACGCGCTGTCAGGCATACCAAAGGAAAAAGTCCGGCTGCATGTGTGCTGGGGCAGCCATCACGGCCCGCATCACGACGATATTCCGCTCAAGGAGATCATCGACCTGATCTTTAGCGTGCGAGCGGGGAGCTTTTCGATCGAAGCCTCAAACCCGTGCCATGAACATGAGTGGCGGGTGTTCGAGGAGGTGAAGTTGCCGGAAGGGGCCACTCTTATTCCTGGCGTCGTCGGTCACTGCACCGATTTTATCGAGCATCCCGACCTGATCGCCGAGCGGCTGGTGCGCTATGCCCGGCTCGTTGGGCGCGAAAACGTGCTTGCCGGAACCGATTGCGGCATCGGCACCAGAGTCGGCCACCCGTCGATCTGCTGGGCCAAATTCGAGGCCTTGGCCGAAGGGGCGCGCCGCGCGACGAAGATCCTTTGGGGGCGCGACTAAGGTCGGCGAGTACCAGACGAAACGAAACGGGCGGTCGAAGCCGCCCCTCCGTATTTCTTCGTCGAGCGGCTACTTACCAGTACGGGTCGACCCCGTAGTAGTTGTGGATGTTGCGTTCCCACTCGCGGCTGACGGTGCCGGTGTCCCACCCGCCGGTTGCCGGCGGAGCGCCGCGCAGCTGATCCTCGGTCACATTCAGCTCGTAGGCGTCGAGGTTCTCGTTGTAGCGCAGGACATGCCACGGCAACGAGACGTAGTCGGCGCCCATGCCGAGGAACCCGCCAAAGCTCATCACCGCGTAGGCGACCTTCCCGCTGCGCTTGTCGATCATGACGCGCTCGATCGTGCCGACCTTGTTGCCGGCGCTGTCGCGCACCGATGTGCTCTCGACCTTGTCGCTGGCAATCAGGCGAGCAGTCTCGCGCACATTCGCATCGGTTCTCTCGACCGTGTCCATCCGCAATCCTCCATTCGGTTGCTTCTGACCGGCAAACGGGGGCGGAGAAGGGCGGGTTCCTATGGCGGGATCGACCGGTTCGCTCGCGAACGAAGCGTAGGCGCTCGACCTGACCGCCGGCTGCGGTCATATCCACGATCTGCTTCGCCAAGGAGGCCGAGATGTTTGCCGTGATCTTTGAGGTGCAGCCGAGGCCGGATCGCTGGGAAGACTACCTGGCGCTTGCAGGGTCCTTGCGGCCTGAACTCGAGCAAGTCGACGGCTTTCTCGAAAACGAGCGGTTCCGCAGCCGCCAGCGGGCGGGCCGGGTTCTGTCGCTGTCGATTTGGCGTGATGAGAAGGCGGTGATCCGCTGGCGCACCCTTGCCCGACATCATCACGCCCAGGCGCGCGGCCGATCCGAGATCTTCGAGGATTACCATCTTCGTGTCGGCGAAATCGTCGCGGACAGCCGTCTACCAGCCGGCCATAGCCTGTCCAGGCAGCGCTTCGATGACACCGAGATCGCCGCCGCCAAACTCGTGACCATATCCGAACTCGCAGGGCAAGGGTCGGGGTCGGCTGATCTCGCAACGGCGTTGGGGCTGCCGCGGGCGGGAATGAATGGAGCGTGTTGAGCACGAGACCTTTGCCGGCATCAATGATCCGCACAGGGCGCTGCTCCTCGCATCGTGGAGCGATGCTGCCGCCGGAGAGCTTTGGCGACCCGTGGCTCATCATGCCGATATCCGGCACCGGGCGGTGCGCGTCATCCGCGACTACGGCATGAACGACCGCCGTGAGGCGCCGCAATATTATCCGCCCGTTACTGCCGCGCAGGACGGTGGTTAGACCGAACCGGCAGGTCGGGCCTCAGCGAGGCTGACGCCACCCAACTGCCTGTAGAAGAGGCCGCCAATCGGCGGCACAGCGCGCTCCGCTTCAGACGGGCGACGGGCGGAGTTCATCACCGATGCGGATTGGTCGATCAGCTGCGATCGGTGCGCTCGAAGTCGGTGCGCTCGGTGACTGGCAGGCCTTGCAGGTAGCGGCGCAGACAGTCGAGGCCGAGCTCGACGGCGCCGAGCCGCACCCAGTCGCGACCGCCATAGATGCGCGAGCGGCGCGACTCGACCCGATCTCCATCGGTGATCGCGAGATAGATGCTGCCGCCAAAATCGATGCGGTCGGGCCCGTCATCGACCTCGATCAGAACCGCCAGCGCGTGGCTGGCGCCGGTTTCCTGACGGATCGCGTGGGCCACGGCCTCGGCGCTCTCGCGGCTGAGCTCGCCCGAAATCAATGCGCCGTCAAGCCCGAGGGCAGCGGCAATCTCGGCCGGATCGCGGGCGACAAGACCGCGGCGGAAGACCTTTTCGGCGCCGGGCAACGGGGCAATGCGGGCGGCGATCTGGCCGCCGGTATAGGTCTCGACGACTGCCAGCGAGCCCTCGCGCTTCGCGAGTTCCGCCAACAAGACGCCCTCCAAAGTCTGACCGTCCTCCGCGAGAATGAAATTGCCGAGCCGCTTGCGGACCTCGGCCACGACCGGCGCCAATTTGCGGTCGATGTCGTCTTGATCGACGCCACGCACCGTCAGCTTGGTCTCGATCTGCGGGTAATGGCTGCGAAAGCCGAGTTTGATGCTGCCGTCCGGCGCCAGATCCTCGACCCCGGCCAGCAGCTGGTCGACATGCAACTCGCCGAGGCCATAGGAGTGAAAGCGTTTGAGGTGAATGACGCCCGGTGTGCCGGCGCGCGCCAAAAGCCGCGGAATGATCTGTTCTTCGAGCATCCGGAACAGTTCGCGGGGCACGCCGGGAGTGAAAAAGAACCGCGCCTTGCCGATGTCGAGCGCAAACCCGCAGGCGGTGCCGACCGGGTTGTCGAGCATTTCGGAGCCGACCGGCAGCATCGCCTGCTTGCGATTGTTCGCCGACATGACGCGGTTGCGGCGCCGGAAGAAATCCTCCATGCGGGCGAGCCATTCTTCGCTGAGCACGAGATCGACGCCGGCGGCGCGCGCTGCGATCTCCTGCGACAGATCATCGACGGTCGGCCCAAGCCCACCATTGACGATGACGGCGTCGGCACGCTCCCCCGCCATTTGGAATGCCGCCAGCAATTCTTCGCGATCGTCCCCGACGGTCGTTCCCCACGACACCGACAGCCCATAATCCTCGAGCTTCTGGGTCATATAGCTGAAGTTGGTATTGACGATCTTGCCGGTCAAAACCTCGTCGCCGGTGCAGATGATCTCGATGCGCATGCTTGCCCTGCTTAGTGAAATCTCGGAGAGCGCCCGCGGGAGCTGCAGATGGCAAACCTACCCGTCACCGCGCTCTCGTGGATAGCCGCCGCGGCAGAGATCTGCAGCGCAGAGGTTGAAGCAGCAGAGATCGAGCTTCCGGTGGATCGGCGGCCGCCCAACGACGTCGACTGCGGACCCGGGCCGGCGATGTTTGTCAGGTTGAGCCGTCAGACTGCGCCCTCCAAGAATCGCAGCAGCTTTGGCGCGACATAGGCGGCAAAGCCGGCAGGCTCGTCGATCGGGTCGGAGCACCAGAAATGACCGGCGCCCGGGACCACGATCGCGCGCGCGAAAAAGCCGGCTTGCTTGAGTGCGGTCAGGAACCTTTGCGATTGGGTCGCCGGATCGACGATATCGTCCTCATGCCCGTAGACCAACAGGAACCGCGTGGTGTTTCGGTCGACCGTCGCATAGCTGAGCGGCGAGGCTTCGAAGAAGGCTCGGCGACTGACCGATGGGGCGCAGCCGAGGAATTTCTCGGTAATCGGGTCGCGCGGCCGGGCGACGAGATCATGCTCCCACTGCGCCGCCATGTCGTAGACGCCATAAACGCCGACGACCGCTTTTACATCGGCGCGTACCCTGGCGTGCGGATCATCGTGATATTCGCTGCAAAATGACGGTTCCATCCCAGCCAGCGCGACGAGCGCCGCCAGGTGCGCGCCGGCGGAATTGCCCATCAGGGCAATCCGCTCCGGGTCGAGACCAAACTCGCCCGCCCTCGCGCGGATGAACTGCACCGCCGCCTTGCAGTCATAGACCGCGCCGGGCCAAGTCTTTGATCCCGGCTTCATCAGCCGATATTCGATTGCGAAAACGGCGCAGCCATTTGCCGCGAGATAGTTGCCCCAATGCCGGTAAAATTTGCGGTCGCCGAGTTGCCAACCGCCGCCATGCACTCCGATTACGACTGGGGCGGCGCCCGCTCCGACCGGTAAATAGAGATCGCCGAGCAGCTCGACGCCGTCATGCACGGCAAACACGATGTCCAACTCGGTCGTGATTTCGTGACGGCTTGCCATGACCCCTCCTTTCTCGGCCCGCTGGCGGCTAGGAACCTTTAGCGCCCTGCGCCCGGATCAGAGCTTGGACGACGGCGGGGCGGTGACCATCCCGCGCCCAGCCAAGCGCATCGCGCCCGGTATAGTCGGTCTTGGTCGGGCTCGCGCCCTTGGCCAGCAGAGCCCGCACCATTTCGAGGCTGCCATGGCTCGCGGCGATCATCAGCGGGGTCATGCCCTCCTTGTTTTGGGGGTCAACCTCCGCTCCGGCGTCGAGCAGCAGTTTTCCTGCTTCAATCTGGTTCTGCGCGGCGGCGAGATGCAACGGGGTGTCGCCCAACGAGTTGACGAGGTTTAGCTTTGCGTTTGCTTTGATCAAAATCGCCATGATCTGCAGGTTGCCGTTAACCGCCGCATAATGCATCGCGGTGCGGGACTGGTCGTCGACCTGATTGGGGCTTCCGTCGCCGCCGCCGACCAGCCGCCGGACCGCCTCGGCGTCGTTTTTGGCCGCGGCACGCGCGACATTGTCGTAATAGGCGCTAAAAGGATTGATGTTGAGCTGGGCACGGGCAGCAGACCCGAAATTGACCTGGACGATCACCGAAAGTGCGATAATCGCGATCCAGCGGACCTTCATGACACCCTCATCGGTAACGAAACGCGGTCCGGATATTCGAGCCAGTCGAGCGCCTGCTCCACAGTTTGCGCCACATCGCCCGGCTCGGGCGCGGGACGGCGCACCATAACGACAGGCAGGCTGAACTCGCGGGCGGCGATCAGTTTGGCTTCGGTCGCGGCGCCGCCGCTCGCCTTGCACACCAGCACATTGATCGCGTGCCGCGCAATCAAGTGCCGCTCGTTGGCGAGCGTAAACGGACCTCGTCCGATGACGACCTCGCAAAAGCGCAGCGGCAAGGGCTGGCGTGGCGGGTCGACCAGCCGAACCAGGAATCGGACACCGGTAACCGCCGAAAAGGCTGCGATCCCGCCGGCGCCGATCGTCAGCCACGCGCGCCACCCGATACGGGCGACAACCCCGGCCGCTGCCGCCATATCATCGACCTCGATCCAACGGTCGAGCGGATGCCGCCGCCAAGGTGGCCGCAGCATCGTCAATCGCGGCACGTTTGCGAGCTCACAGGCTGCCCGTGCTTCGGCCGATACCGCCGCCGCGAACGGATGCGTCGCATCGATCAAGCAATCGATCGCATGCTCCTGGACATAGGCGGCAAGCCCCGTGGCTCCGCCAAATCCACCGATCCGGATTTGTCCGGGAATGGGGCCCGGCCGTTCGGTCCGCCCGGCAAGCGAGGTCGTCACCACGACATTATCGCCGAAGCGCGCGATCGCCGCGCGAGCCAGCGCCGCCGCCTCGACGGTCCCTCCGAGAATGAGGAGGCGTTTCGCCATCAGCATCCCACCCGCGCGATAAAGGCGCCATCGCGGTCGACAATTGCGACCTCGATGCTGGTCTCACCGCTCAAGGTTGCGAGCGCCACCTCGCGAGCGCGTTTTGCCACGTCGCGAGCGAGCGCTTCCCGTTTTTCACCCGCTAGCGCCAGCATCTCGCCAGCACCCTCAGCTTGCCGCGCTGCCTGCACTGCAGCCGCATCGGCTCCTACGGCAGCGAGCCTGTCCGCCAGCGCTGCAATATCGACCCGGCTGCGCCGCGAATGCAAATCGAGATGCCCGGCGGCGAGTTTGGCGAGTTTGGCAAAACCGCCCGCAATCGTCACCCGCGCGATCGGATGGGTCCGTAGGTATTTCAGTGTGCCTCCGGCAAAATCGCCCATGTCGATCAGCGCATGATCGGGCAAGCTGTAAAGGCGCTGGACGGCGCGTTCGGAGGTTGCCCCGGTTGTGGCCGCGATGTGGTCGAGCCCGGCAGCGCGCGCGACGTCGATCCCTCGCTGGATCGAATGGATCCATGATGAACAAGAATAGGGGATGACGATCCCAGTCGTCCCCAGTATCGACAGGCCGCCAACGATTCCAAGCCGAGCGTTCATGGTTTTTTTTGCAAGATTTTCGCCATCCGGGATCGAGATCGTAACAGTCAGGTCCGGCGGGGGCAGACCATTCTCATCCGCCTCGTCCAACAGCGCATCGCGGATCATCGCCCGTGGCCCCGGATTGATCGCCGGTTCGCCGATCGCCAGGGCCAGCCCAGCACGCGTGACTGTGCCGACGCCCTCTCCCGCAGCAAAGCTGATACCCGTAGCCGGGCGGTGCCGGCGCCACCTCCGCAATCACGAGAGCGCCATGGGTCACGTCGGGATCGTCGCCGGCATCCTTTACGATACCCGCACGGCAGCGGCCTTCGCGTATTTCGGCGAGCGCCAGGCCGAATTGCGCCGTCCCCCCGCGCGGCAGCCGGATCGACACCGGATCGGGAAAGCGGCCCGTTGCCAGAGCCGCATAGGCAGCGCGGGCGGCCGCCGCGGCGCAGGCGCCGGTGGTCCAGCCGCGGCGCAGAGCTTTGGCTCCTTCGATTGCCATTTATCGATCTTAGCAAAACCTTCGCAGATGACTAAGTTCTGTGCCTCCGCCACGGCGTTTGGAGAAGGGCGGCATTGATCGACAGCGCGCGCCTGGAACTGCCTGATTTCGAAACCGGTCATGTCTGGCTCGTGGGGGCCGGCCCCGGCGACCCCGGTCTGCTGTCCGCGTTGGCCTTGCACGCTCTCGCCCGGGCGGATGCCGTGGTCTACGATGCGCTTGTCGATTCACGGATATTGCGGCTCGCGCGGCCGGGGGCTGCTTTACACTATGCCGGCAAGCGCGGCGGCCGTCCATCGCCGAGCCAGCCGGATATCTCGGCGCGTATCATCGGTTTGGCACGAGCAGGAAAGCGGGTTCTTCGCCTTAAAGGGGGCGACCCTTGCGTGTTCGGGCGCGGCGCCGAGGAGGCGCTGGCGCTCGCGGCGGCTGAAATCCCGTTTCGTGTCGTTCCGGGGATCACGGCGGGTATCGGCGGTCTTGCTTATGCCGGAATCCCGGTCACCCATCGGGAGACCAATTCTGCGGTTACCTTTGTCACCGGCCATAACAGCACCGGTGCTGTTCCCGACGGGCTAGATTGGGAGGCAATCGCTCGCGGCTCGCCGGTGATCGTGCTGTACATGGCGTTGAGCCACCTGACGCGGATCGTCGAGCACTTGATCGCCGGCGGACGACAACCGGACGAGCCGGCCGCGATTGTCAGCAAAGCCAGCACGCCGGCGCAGCAAGTGCTGGTCTCAACTTTGGGCGAACTCGCCGCAGCTTCTGCTTTGGCGGAAACACCGGCAATTATTGTCATCGGCGAAGTGGTGCGGTTGCGGGCCGGTTTCGATTGGCTCGGGGCGCTTGCCGGGCGACAGCTCGATCCCGATCCGCTTCGCCGGCCCAAACAATTCTGACCACAGCTTTGCCTCGGCCCAAGGAGCGATCCGCTCCGATGCTTGTTGTCGTGATGAATTCTGTAACTTTCGCGCATCAACTGCACGCCAGCAGCGGCGGCTTTCCTGCGGCCAGGTCTGCACCTATGGAGATTTACATTTGACGCTTTGCGCCATGGCTTCGCTCGGCTGGCCGCTCTCGTGATCCCCGACCTGCTTGCTCCCTGGCGCGATCCCCCGAGCGCCGAGCAATTGATAGACGAGGCTCAGCGCCGCAGCGGATTAAGCGATTTCGGCGACACCCCCTTTATGCGTCCGATGCAGCTTTTGCTGCAGGCATGCCGCGAAGAGGCCGAACTGAGCCTGTTCGGCGCTGCCGCAATCCGCTGGGACACGGTGAGATTCCTGACGAATTTGCTCCGTTTGCGCGACGAAGAGAAACGCTGTCCCGAGATTCTCGATCAGTCGATCGAAACGCCGCTGATCATCGCCGGACTTCCGCGCTCGGGCACCACCTTTCTTCACAGCCTCTTGATCGAAGACCGCGCGAACATCGTGCCCCGCGTCTGGCAACTTATTTATCCTTATCCTACCAGACGGGACCAGCGAGGCGGCTCCACCGATCGCCGGCGACAGCAGGTCGCCCGGCAATTGAGGATGTTTCAGATCCTGGCGCCGCAATTTCACCGGCTGCACCCGATCGAGGCCTCATCGCCGCAGGAATGTTCGGAAATCACCGCGCATATCTTCGCCAGCCTACGCTTTGACACAACCTATCGGATTCCGAGCTACCGCCGCTGGCTCGACGGTGCCGGGCATCTCGACGCCTATCGATTTCACAAGCGGTTCTTGCAGCATTTGCAACATCAGCACAGCGAAGCTGGGCGTTGGGTCCTCAAATGCCCCGATCACATCTTCGCGCTCGGTGCCCTACGCGAAGTCTATCCCGATGCAAATCTGGTCTTTGTGCATCGCGATCCGGTCGCGGTGTTGGCCTCGGTCGCGAGGCTCACCGAGGTATTGCGCCGGCCCTTCAGCCGCCGAGTCGACCGGTTCGATGTTGGTCGCGGAGACAGTGACCGGTGGCTCACGGCGGCCGGATTGATGATCGCTGCGGCCGATCAAGAGCGGTTCCAACGACCCATCTTGCATGTCCACTACCCGGAGCTGGTATCCGATCCGGCTGGTACGGTTGCGGCGCTCTATCAACATTTCGGTCGCGTTCTCGATGCGGACACCGCAGCCCGCATCCGCCGACGGGTCGCGGCAAATCCCACTGGTGGGTATGGGCGGCGCCGAGCGCGATTGGAGGATTATGGGCTCGATCCCGGCCGCGAACACGAACGATATGCACGTTATATGGAACGGTTCGGCATCACCCCGGAGCAGGCGCGAATAGCCTCCTGACGTCACCCATCAGGGCGCGACAGGCTGTGGAGTAAGAAGAATTTTCGGCCGGCTAATCGTGGCGGTCGAAATCAACCCCATGGCTGCCGAGGCGGCATTCCTCGAAACGCTCGCTTCGACGGGTCCGCGATCGCCGGTCGCGGCACCGAGGCGAGCAAAGCCGGGATAAAAACCAGGCTGGCGATGAGTGTGCAGCCGAGGCTGATCAGCAGCAACTGGCCCATGCTCGCCGTTCCGGGGTGGCCGGACAAGGCGAGCGAACCAAATGCGGTCCCCGTGGTCAGAGCCGAGAACAGGATTGCTCGCGCGGTTGCCGAGCCCAGCACCGCGGTGCGGCCGGCCCGCCAGTTCATTACGAAATAGATGTTGAACGAAACGCCAACACCCAGGAGCAACGGCAAGGCAATGATATTCGCGTAATTGAGCGGCAGCCGCGCTCCCACCATGACGATGACCGTCATCAGCGCCGACATCAGCAGCGGCGCCAGCACCAACGCCACATCGAGCGGCCGTCGCAATGCGATGAATAGTATCACGGCGATTGCGAGCACGGCTGCGACAGCCGCCGAGCGGAAGGAGCTGACGATTGTGGCGCTCGTCGCCTCAATGGTAACGGCCGAGCCTCCCGCATAGGGTGCGACCGCGGTCACCTCGCTGACGAACTCGGCCAGCCCGGTGGTGGAGCGCGCGGCGGGTTTGGGTAGAACCTGAAGCCGCGCACGGCCGTTGGGGAGCACCCAATCCCCTGCAAGCGAGGCGGGAATGCTCTGCAAGGTTACCGGTTCCGCGCTTAGGGCCGTGCGCAACTGATCGAGCTGGGTCGGTAGAAAGCGTGTCAGCGCCGTGTTGACAGCCAGCACAATTTCGTCGGGCGCGGCGGCAAGCTGACGCAGCTCCCGAGTGAGCGCCGCGAGTTGCGGGTCAGGTGATTTATCGAGCGCCGGGGTAATCTCTTTCAGCGCGTTCACTGCCGCCGCACGGATCTGCTCGGCAGTGGGCGGAGCGGCTGGATTGAAAGGCGTTAACGTCGGCCCCAAAAGAGTGGCCGCATCCTCGATTTGGGCGAGCTTCTGCTGCTGGTCGTTTGGAACGAAGCTGTTGATCGAGAGTACATTTGCGACGAGCGGCAATTTGTCGAGCCGGTGCGCGAGAATGGCGGCATCGCTCGCACTCGGCGCCAGAATGTCGATCGTGAACGGATTAGTCACCGGGGAGTCGATCAAGTCGTAGAGGGTCCTCATCGCTTCGGTGTTGGGCGATTTGGTATGCAGCGGGTCGGCATCAAAGCTCAGCCGCGGCGCGAGAAGAGTGCCGAGCACAGCCAAAGTTGCAAACACCGTGAGCAACAGCCGTCGGCCACGCCGCACCTTGTCGTCGAGCGGTACGGCCCATCGAAAACCAACTTCGGCCTGCTCCCCGTGCGGACGAAACACAGCTGATCAGCGCCGGCAAGAACGTTACCGTACACGCGAATGCGATCAGCATGCCGATTCCGGCTATCAGGCCGAGCTCGGCGACACCTCGAAAGTCGGTCGGTACAAAGGCCATAAAGCCGGCCGAAGTTGCGGCGGCCGCGACCAGAATTTGACCGCCGACCCGCCGCCCGGTTTCGTTTAACGCGGTTGCCGGATCGGGGAACTCCAGCCTGATTTCGCGATAACGCACGCAGAATTGGATTGCGAAATCAACCGCAATGCCGACGAACAGAATGCCAAAACCGACCGACACCAGATTGAGAGTTCCGACGGCCGCGGCGGCGAAGAGCAGCGTCAGCATCAAACCGAGGACTAGGGTCAACAAGATCGGGACAATCAGCCGCCAAGACCGGACCGCCAAAAACAGCCATAGCGAGATCAGCACGATACTGCCTGCCAACCCGGCGACCGTACCCTCGGCGACCGAAGCGAATTCCTCGTCGGCCAATGCCACATTTCCGGTGATGCGGACGCGGGCATCGCCGGACCTGACGAATTCCAGCTTAGCGGCAGCCGCACGGATCGCGTCGATTGCGGCACCGCCCGGCTGTAGCGCCGTCGTATCCACGAGCGGCTGAACCAGCACGAACTTGTAAGGGCCGCCGAGTTCGGCAGCACTACCGCCCAGCAGCCGGGCCCAGGACAAGGGCTGCGGATGACCGGCAAGGGCCGACGCGATCGTTCGGCTGAACCCAGCCAACGCACTGTCGTAAGGCTTTAGATCGACTTGACCCTGCTGGAGTCCCTTGCCGAGCAGTCCGAGGGCAGCGAACAACCCGCGCGCGCTCGGGTCTTTCGCCATCTGCCCGAGAAACGGTTGCGCGTTAATCGTTTTCTCGAGCAGCTTGTCGAGCTGTTTGGGGTCGAGGAACAGCAATCCTTCTTTTGTGAAAAAGCTTGAGGAGTCGGGTCGGCTGACGGAGTGGAAATGGACGTGGTCGGTAGACAGCGCCGCAGCCAATCCGGCGGCCGTTGCCTCCGCTTCCTCAGGCGCTTTGGCGTCGATCACCACCGCCAGCAGGTCGGTGAACTGTGGGAACTCATTCTTGAAAGCGGCGGCTTGCTGTCGCCAAGGCAAGCTTTCGGCGAACATCTTGTCGGTATCGGTGCTAATCCCGAGGTGGCCTGCCGCGTAAACCCCGGAAAATGCCGCGACGGCTATCGCGACCAAGACAACCAGCACCGCATGCCGTCGGCAGAAGTCCACCAGGCCGACGAGCAAGCGTTGAAATCTCATTCGAAACCGAAACTCTTAATCTGTGGCGTAATGCCCGGGGCGATCGTGAAGTCTGGATCCGCGTAATCGGTTCCATCTGGGCAAGCTCGCGAGCCCGTGGCGCCGAGGTGATAATCGCTTTAGATCGGCAATACCACCGCCAAACGCTGCCGGATGCGGCGTCCTGACGCACGCTATCAACAGCTCGACGGGGCCTGGATCGGCGGATCGGTAATGAATATTTGATCCGATTTCGCGGAATAAATCGTCCTCTATCGAGTCTAATAAACGTCACACCCGTGCGTTCATCAACCAGCGGTATGGGCGTGCCTTGCGGTTGCTAGTGAGACGCATGCACATGATCCAAAAAGCTGAGATTTGGCCAATCGACCTACCGCCAGCAGATACGAAGCGATGGTCTCCTTCGCGTAAGGCTGCCGTCGTGGCGGCTGCCCGGGCGGGGCTGATCAGCCGAGAGGAAGCCTGTGCGCGTTACATGATGTCCGACGAAGAACTGGTCGCCTGGGAGCGCGCGCTTGATCAAAATGGCGTCCCCGGACTTCGAACGACGCGCCTTCAGTCCTATCGCTATACCCAAATCCCAAGTGCCGGACCACAACGCGTCCCCGGAACCGAGCAACAGCATCTTCGCTACAGGTAAATCGCTTTAGCTTATCCAAGCGCGGGCAAGTAACGGGGAGCACGGTAGTTCTTGTTTGCTCCGTGGAATGAGTATCGGTTATCTAGCGACTACTCGACAGCGCTGTGATATTTTACATGGCTCTCGCCATAGCAATCGGTGATCTGGATCAGGCCTGAGACGTCTCGGTTTCGGCGCCTGCCATCTCGCAAATGACCTGCCATTCGCGATCGGTGACCGGACACACCGATAGCCGCGATTGGCGCAGCAACGCCATTCCCGCGAGCTCGGGTTTTGCTTTCATTTCTGCCAGGCTAACCGGCTTGGCTACTGGCATCACCGCCTTGACGTCAACCATCCCGAGCTTGCCGGTCTTATCCTTCGGGTCAGGGTAAAAGCCGGTGACGATTTCGGCGATCCCGACAATGTCCTTGCCTTCATTCGAATGATAGAAAAATGCGCGCTCGCCCGGTTTCATCGCCCGCATGTTATTGAGCGCCTGCGCGTTGCGCACACCATCCCAGTTGGTTTTCCCCTCAGCAACAAGCCGGTCCCAGGAATAGGCCGACGGTTCCGATTTCAACAACCAGTGCGCCATCGCGACATCTCCCCGATCAGTTTTGAAGTGGGTAATCCGCCTGATCTTCGTAGACCGATCCGGCCTTTGTCGGGTAGCTCGCAATCAGACTGAACGCCTCGACCGGCAGCGGCTCGGCGCGGAACCCGGCATGCGACGCCAGAAACTCCGCCACCTTGTCGGCGGGAGGGTTGTGTAATCGCGCCAATGTGACGTGCGGGGTGAATTTACGCGGTTCGGGCGGCAGGCCGATGCGAGTCAGCGCCTGCTCGATCTTGTCACGCAAGGTCATGAGTTCGGGATTGCGCTCGACGCCAACCCACAATTGGCGCGGCCGGTCGCCGCCGAAAACGCCGGTCCCAGCGAGCTGTAGCGAAAAACGGCGGGCCCGTAGGCGTAACAAAGTCTCGTCGACATCGGCCGCGACGGCCTCGGAAATCTCCCCGATAAACCGCAGGGTCAGGTGTAAATTGCCGGGATCGACCCAACGCGCCTTCGGTATCCCCGAACAGAGAAGCGACAAGCGCAGTTTCAACTCGGGCGGAAAGCCGATGCCGACAAACAGCCGCAGCATGCGTCAAGTGAATAAGGTCAAAACGCCAGTGTGACCATAAAGTCGGTCGCGGGAAATCTCGCCATTGGCAAAAAATCCGACCAGCGGGAAGTCGCCGAGGGTCTCTCGGATCAGCCGGGTCTCGACCCCTGGCTCGCCAAACAGGTTGGCGCCGCGCGCGACACAGCTGACATAAACTCCGGCCTTCGGCGGCCCGTTGATGCGGCCCGCGAGCTGGCGAACCATCCGCTCCATATCGCCGCGCGCGCTCTCTGGATCACGTCGGCAAAAGAGGATCTTATCGCCCGCGGCAATTTCGGCGCCGATTACGACCCAGCCGCGGCCGGGGTCGATTGCCATCAAATTGCGAACCAGGTAGTCGCCGGTGTCCGACCCCGTCACCGGCAATCCGACAAAGATCACCCCGCCAAGCCGCCGCAAATCTTGCGCCAGATCGGGCCCGATATCCTCGAGGAAGACACTCAGCGCCGGCCGACCATCGATTACCATGACGATATTGTCACGCGCCTCGTCGATGCGATGCACCGGGCCGATCGGCATGCATCCTTGGGTCAATGATGTCGCGACCGCGATTTCTGGCGCCAGCATGACCCCGGCGATCCCGTTAGCCCCAAGGCCGCTTTCGCCAAGCCCACCCGCAATCAACGGGCTCTCGCAACGGTGCGAAACGAGACCGCCGACGAGAAAAGCACCGCTCGCGGAGGCAATGTCGACCGCCGCCTTGGTCAAGTCAGGGCAGCGCGGGTCGGCATGAACGAGCGCTAGCGCCGGTCCCGATTTCTCGATCCACGCAGCGTGGTCGCGAGGCAGGTCGGCGCCGGGGTCTTTGGTCACGCCAAAAATGCGAAATCCGTCCTCGGGCAGTGCCGCGGTCATGACGACGGCTGCGGGCTCCTCAAAGATTTCACTCTCCGCCGAGCACACACCGAGTCCGACCCCGCCGACCCAGGCATTCACCCCGGTATATGCCGACAGTTCGCGCAATAGACCGGGCAACGCCGCAGCAGCCGGCTCGGTCACGTAAGCGACACCGAAATTTGCCCGCTCGATTGGCGCCAGGCCGGCAACGCACCGCGCAGCGAGACCGGCGGGCTCTCCGGTTGCTGTCACCGCAGCAAAGCGGGCGCTCACGAGGCGCCCCCCTGATGGGCCGAAATCAAGCCGGCGACCACCGGCCCTATGCGGTCGACAAGGACGGCGACGCCGCGCTCATTCGGGTGCAGGCCATCCGGCTGGTTGAGGTCGGGATTCATCGCAACACCCTCCAAAAAAAATGGGTAGAGCTTTGCCTGGTGGGCATGCGCCAGCTCGGGAAAAATCTTGTCGAAGGCGCGATCGTAGGCCTCCCCCCAATTCGGCGGCGCCAGCATTCCCAGTATCAGCACCTTGGCGCCGGTAGCCTTGATCTTTTGCAGCATCTTGTCGAGATTGTCGCGCACCGTCCTCGGATCGATGCCGCGCAGCGCGTCGTTGGCGCCCATGGCGAGAATGACGATGTCGGGCTTGTCGGCCAGCGCCCAATCGAGCCGCGCCAGCCCGCCGGCGGTCGTGTCACCCGAAACTCCGGCATTGATAACCCTGGTCGCGATACCGTGCGCGCGCAACCATGCCTCGAGGCGCGCCGGAAAAGCCTGCTCGGGCATCAGCCCGTAGCCAGCGGTCAGACTGTCGCCAAAATCCAGAATGACCGGAACACGCGCCATGGCAGGAGCAATACCGACCGCATCATTATAAGTGACGAACGCGGCGAGCCCGCGCATCGCGTTGAAAAGGCACGCCACCGCGCCATATCGCCGTGAATTATGCCGGCCGCGGGCGGGTGGCGAGGCTGTTTTCGGCTCAGATCGGACATGACCAAATCGCTTCACTCCAGCGGCCCGCTCGTGGTGGTTGACGACGTCCACTTAACTCTGGGCAGCGCGGCTGGGCCCGTCAACATCCTGCGCGGTATCTCGCTTGAGATCGAGGCTGGCGAAACGGTTGCTTTGGTCGGCCCCTCGGGCTCGGGGAAATCGAGCTTGCTGATGGTGCTCGGCGGGCTCGAACGACCGACCTCCGGCCGAGTACGGATCGACGCGCAGGACCTCGGGAGCCTCGACGAGAATGGCTTGGCGCGTCTGCGCCGCGATCGCATCGGGATTGTGTTTCAGTCGTTTCATCTGATCCCGACGATGACCGCGCTCGAGAACGTCGCATTGCCATTGGAGTTGGGTGGCCGTGGCGACGCGTTCGCAGCAGCGGCGCAGGGTCTCGGTGCGGTTGGGCTCTCGCAACGTCTCGGCCATTATCCGGCGCAGCTCTCGGGCGGCGAACAGCAGCGCGTCGCGATTGCCCGCGCGTTTATTGCCGGCCCCAAGCTGCTGCTCGCCGACGAGCCCACCGGCAATCTCGATGCCGCAACCGGCAGCCTCGTCATCGATTGTCTGTTTGAAGAACGGGCCCGCCATGGCACCACTTTGCTGTTGATTACTCACGACGAAGGCCTCGCTCAGCGCTGTGCCCGCCGGATAAGGCTGGCCGATGGCGCCATCGTCGAGGACCAGTCGGCGGACCGGTCCGCGCTCAGCGCAATCCGGCGGGCGCGGTGAGAGGCACATTGCTGCGACAGGCGGTCCGGCTCGCCCGTCGCGAGCTGAGGGGCGGCATAGGCGGTCTCGGCGTGCTTGTCGGCTGCCTGGTGATCGGGGTTGGGGCGATCGCCGGCATCGGTTCGCTGGCGGCCTCGCTCGGTGCCGGAATCAAGGACAACGCGCGCGAGCTTCTGGGCGGCGATGTCGAGGTGCGGATCGCCTATCATCCGGCCGACCCCGAGCAGCATCAGCTATTGGCGGATAGCGGCAGGCTATCGCAAACCGTCTCGATGCGCGCTATGGCCCGCGCCACCAACGGAGACCGCCTAAGCCTAATCGAATTGAAGGCGGTCGATGCCGCGTACCCGCTTTACGGCGCCGTCGCGCTGTCGCCGCCGCAACCTCTCGGAGCCGTGCTGGCCGAGGTGCATGGAACGTTTGGCGCCGCGGTCGATCCCGCACTCCTTGGCCGGCTCGGGGTCAAAATCGGCGATGCGATCAAGATCGGCGAGGCGGTGGTGCAGGTCCGCGCCGTGATCGAGCGCGAACCCGACGCTGCCGCGAGCGGGCTGATCTTTGGGCCGCGGGTCTTAATTTCAACGGACGCGCTCCCCGCAACCCGGCTGATCCAGCCCGGCGCACTCGTATCCTATCGCTACCGCTTGCGGCTGCCCGCGAGCGAGGCGCCTGACGCGTGGGCAAACCAGGCCCGCATTGCGTTCCCCGATGCCGGCTGGGAGATCCGAAGCTTTGACCAGGCCTCGCCCGATCTGCGGCGGTTGCTCGACAGGGTTGGGCAATTTCTATCGCTTGTCGGCCTGTCGGCGCTGCTGGTCGGCGGGGTAGGCATTGCCAATGCGGTGCGCGGCCATATCGCCGCCAAGACCGAGACGATCGCCACGCTCAAATGCCTCGGCGCCCCGAGCCGCCTCGTCTTTTCGACGTATTTATGCGAGATCCTGGTGCTGGCGATCACCGCGATCTCCGCCGCGCTTGCCCTCGGAGCGGTGCTGCCGGTGGCGGTTGCACCGCTGCTGAAGCATCTGCTGCCGGTCTCGGCGAAGCCCGGGATCTATCCGCATCCTCTCATTCTAGCGGCACTCTACGGTCTCTTGACGACGCTCGTCTTTTCGCTGTGGCCGCTCGCCGCGATCTACCGGATACCGGCAGGCTCGTTGTTCCGCGATGTGGTCGACAGGGCGCGGCGGCGCGCGCCGCGATCCGCTGTGGCCCTGACTGCGTTGCTGGTCGGTTGCCTTGCCGCAGTGGTCCTCGTTGGCGCGCAAGATCGCCAGGTCGCGATGTGGTTTGTCGCCGGCGCGATCGGCGCTTTCGCCCTGTTTTGGGGCGCCGGCGCCGCGGTCATGCTAGGGGCAAGCAAGCTCGGCCGGCCGCGGCGACTGCCGCTGCGTCTCGGGCTGGCAAATCTCCACCGGCCCGGCGCGCCGACCGCGCAGATCGTATTGTCGTTGGGGATCGGGCTGACCGTGCTGGTGGCCGTGGCGCTGGTTCAGGGCAATCTCGGGCATCAGATCGCCGAGAGGATGCCCGCCGAGGCGCCGGCCTTCTTTTTTATCGACATCCAGCCGGCCCAGCTCGCCGGTTTCGAGGCCATCGTGCACGACGTCCCGGGCGCGCATATGCAACAAGTGCCGATGATGCGCGGCCGAATTACAAGGCTGAACGGCGTTCCGGTCGAGCAAGCGCCGGTTGCGCCCGAGGCTCGTTGGGCGTTGCGCAGCGACCGCGGCCTGACCTACTCCGCAGCACTGCCAGACGGTTCCGAACTCGCCGCGGGAGCATGGTGGCCACCCGATTATCAGGGGCCGCCGCTGATATCATTCGACGCCGGCCTGGCGCGCGGTATGGGCCTCAAGATCGGCGACACGCTGACCGTGAACCTGCTCGGCCGCGAGATCACCGCGCGCATCGCCAATCTCAGAACGATCAATTGGGAGCGGCTCGGGATCAATTTCGCGATCGTGTTTGCGCCGGGCACTCTCGAACATGCGCCCCAGACCGCCCTTGCCGCCGTCTATCTGCCGCGGGCAGAGGAGGAAGCCGTGGTCCGCCGGGTCACCGAAGCGTTCCCGAACGTCTCGGCGATCCACGTTCGCGAGGCGCTGGCTGCGGTCGGGCGGGTTATCGGGTTGATTGGCGACGCGGTTCGGATAACCGCATTCGTGACTCTCGGCGCCGGGGTCCTGGTGCTCGGGGGAGCGATTGCGGCCGGACATCGGCGGCGCGTCTACGATGCGGTCGTGCTCAAGGTGTTGGGGGCAACACGCGGCACAATCCTGTCGAGCTTTGTGATCGAGCACGGGCTGATGGGCCTGCTCGCCGGGAGCATCGCCAGCGGTCTCGGCACAACAGCCGCCTATTTTTTGGTGACCCGGCTGATGGGCGCCGAATGGGTCTTTTTGCCGTCCCCTGTTATCTCGACTGTGGGGCTGGCGACGATTTTGACCTTGGCGCTCGGCTTTGCCGGCACGTGGCGCGCGCTCGGGGTCAAAGCGGCACCTTATTTGCGCAACGACTAACCACAAATCGAGAGCTGCCCCCAGGCAGGATATTCCGCGGACATTGAAAAGATCGCGTTTTGTGCCAATATCGGCTGCGCGCGAGGAATTTCCCTCGCTCTGCTCTCTTTGGAGGGGGTTTATGGCTCTGGGTTCGCAGCCCCGCTGGACGGTGCGGTCGGCGGACACCGCAGTCGGCATCGATGTCGGCCTGCGGGAGTATATGCTCCGCGTCTATAATTATATGGCGTCGGGGCTCGCACTGACCGGCATCGTGGCTTATGTCGCTGCGTTTTCCGGCTTCTATGCCTCGATCGCGCATACCCCGCTGATCTGGCTGATAATCCTGGCGCCGCTCGGGCTCGTGATGCTGATGAGCTTTGGCGTGAACCGGATGTCGGCAAGCACGCTGCAGTTGGTCTTCTGGGGCTACTCGGCGCTGATGGGCCTGTCGATGGCGGTGTTGTTCCTCGCCTTTACCGGCGCCAGCATCGCACGCGTCTTTTTCATCACCGCTGGCACCTTTGCGGCGATGAGCCTCTACGGTTACACGACCCGGCGCGACTTGGCGCAGTTTGGGTCGTTCCTGTTCATGGGGCTGATCGGCATCATCATCGCCTCTGTGGTCAACATGTTCATCGGTTCCACGGCATTGCAATTCGCGGTGTCGGTGATCGGCGTGATCGTGTTCACCGGTTTGACGGCGTGGGATACGCAGCAGATCAAGGAAATGTACTACGAGGGCGACGGCGCCGAGATTGCCGGCAAAAAGGCGATCATGGGGGCGCTGCGGCTTTACCTCGACTTCATCAACCTCTTTATGATGCTGATGCAGCTGATGGGCACCCGCCGCGACTAAATAGCCTCGTATCTCGACTTCTGTGAGAATTAGCGGCCGGGCCACGTGCCCGGCCGTTTTGCATTTGGATCCGATGCCAGGTGCCGCCCGGGTCTCCTGGCGAACGCGCACTCAGCCTCGGCGTAACCGCCGCCTCGCTTGCGCATAGGTTAACTGTGCCGTGCAGGCTTGCGCCCGGCGACGCCGTATCGCATGGTCGGGGTAAGACGAGACTGGCTACCCAAAGCTAGCCGGATCTCGCGGGGGATTACCGACGGAGATCCTGGAATGAGCGGCACGCCCGGGCGGGCGGGTCAGGCGCGTGCGTTGTCGCAGCTGGTGGCGGCGCCGCTAACCCCCGCCGCGATCTTTCTCGTTGTCACGATCAAGCCGGAACCCCAGGCGGAGACAGCCGCGCAGTCGTTGTGCGCCAACATGGCCAATCTGCTGCGCGCTGTCGGATTTCGCGATCTCGATGGGCAATTATCCTGCATCGTTTCGTTCGGCTCCGAGGCATGGGATCGGCTATTCGGCGATCCGCGTCCGGCCGAGCTGCATCCGTTTCGTGAGGTCCGCGGCGGAAAGCACGTCGCCCCTGCAACACCCGGAGACATTCTGTTCCACATCCGCGCGCGGCGCATGGATTTGTGCTTCGAACTGGCAAGCCAGATCATGAACCAGCTGGGCGACAGCGTTGCCGTTGCCGATGAGGTTCATGGCTTTGGCTTTTTCGATCAGCGCGATCTTTTGGGCTTTGTCGACGGCACGGAAAATCCGGATGGTCAGGCAGCGCTCGATGCAACCTTGGTCGGCGACGAGGATCCCAGTTTTGCCGGCGGCAGCTATGTGATCGTCCAGAAATACCTGCACGACCTGCACGCCTGGAACGCGCTTCCGACCGAGGCTCAGGAGCGGATCATCGGCCGTACCAAACTGACGAATGTCGAGCTCGACGAAACCGTCAAACCGAGCTTCGCACATAACGAGCTGACCAAAATCGTCGAGAACGGCGAGGAGATCAAAATCGTTCGCGACAACATGCCGTTCGGCGAGGTCGGCAAGGGCGATTTCGGCACCTATTTCATCGGCTACGCCCGCTCGCCGCGCACCATCGAGCAGATGCTCGACAACATGTTCATCGGCAACCCGCCGGGAAATTACGACCGCATTCTCGATTTCAGCCGCGCCGTCACCGGTAATCTGTTTTTTGTCCCGACCGCGGACTTTCTCGAGAACGTCACGATAGGCGAGCCAGCTGTATCCGTGGCTGCCGGTGTCGCCGAGAGAAGCATGCCCGCGCCAGCGGATGGATCGCTCGGCATCGGCTCCCTCAAAAAGAGGCCATCCTGAATGAATAATCTGCACCGCGAGCTTGCCCCGATCTCAGACGCCGCCTGGGCGCAAATCGAGGAAGAAGCTTCGCGAACCCTGAAGCGCTATCTCGCGGCGCGGCGCGTGGTCGATGTTCAAGGGCCTGCCGGAACCATGCTGTCGGCGGTCGGCACCGGTCATTTGCGCAATATTGCAGCACCGGCCGAGGGCATCATCGCGCGCCAACGTGAGGTCAAGCCGTTGGTCGAGCTGCGGGTGCCGTTCGAACTCGATCGGCAGATGATCGATGACGTCGAACGCGGCGCCAACGACTCGGATTGGCAGCCGGCCAAAGATGCAGCGAAAAAGATCGCCTTTGCCGAAGACGACGCAATTTTCGAAGGTTATGGAGCGGCGGACATCCAAGGAATTCGCCAGGGCGCCAGCAACCCGGCGGTGACGCTTCCGGCGGATGTGGCCAACTATCCGGACGCGATTGCGCATGCGCTGAGCGAATTGCGCCTCGTTGGCGTCAACGGTCCGTATTCAGTGGTGTTGGGGGCCGAGCCTTACACCGCGGTCGCCGAAGCGCGAGATCACGGCTACCCGGTATTGCAGCATATCCATCGTCTGGTCGAGACCGAGATCATCTGGGCCCCGGCGATTACCGGCGGCTTTGTATTGACGACCCGCGGCGGCGATTTCGACCTTCATATCGGTCAGGATTTTTCGATCGGCTATTTGAGCCACAATGATGCGAGCGTGCGCCTCTACTTGCAGGAAACCTTCACGTTTCTTTTGCTAACGTCCGAAGCCGCCGTAGCGCTGACGCCCGCCGCTGGCTAGCCCGACGCGGGCCTCACCCGACGCGGCACCGAGGCCGCGGCTGCCGAAAACTAATGCGCTTCGTCCCAGCTATGGGCAAAGCCGGTTTCGACGACGAGTGGGACGGTCAATTCGCAATGCGGCGCGCAGGCGCCCTCCATGACCTTCTTGATAATTTCGGCGGCGGTTTGGGTTTCGGCCTCAGGCACCTCGAACAGCAGCTCGTCATGGACCTGCAGCAGCATCCGGGTTTTGAGGGCGGCGCCGGCGAGGGCGGCCGGGATGCGGATCATCGCGCGCTTGATGATGTCCGCGGCTGATCCCTGCAACGGCGCGTTGATCGCCTGCCGCTCGGCCCCGGCACGGCGCGCCGGGTTGGCGTCGCGGATGCCGGAGATCCAGCATTTGCGGCCGAAAATCGTTTCGACATAGCCGGTGCGGCGGGCATCGGTCTTGATCCGTTCCATATAGGCGCGGATCGCCGGGAAGCGCTCGAAATAGGCCCGGATGTAGGCCGCCGCCTCGGATTGCGGCACCCCGATTTGGGCCCCGAGCCCAAACGCACTGATGCCGTAGATGATTCCGAAATTGATCGCCTTCGCCCGCCGTCGGGTGGCGGCGTCCATCGTCGCGAGCGGCACCCCAAAAACCTGGCTGGCGGTCAGTGCGTGGATATCGACCCCGTCATGGAATGCCTGCCGCAACTCGGGGATATCGGCGACGTGAGCCGCAAGCCGGAGCTCGATCTGGCTGTAATCAGCCGATAGCAGGACATGACCGGGCTCGGCGATAAAGGCGCGGCGGATGCGGCGTCCTTCTTCGGTGCGGATCGGGATGTTCTGCAAATTGGGATTATTCGACGAGAAACGTCCCGTCGCCGCCACCGCGAGCGCGTAGGAGGTGTGAACACGCCCTGTCTCGGCATCGATTTCCTCGCCCAACGCATCGGCGTAGGTCGATTTGAGTTTGCTCAGCTGACGCCATTCCAAGACTTGCGCCGGCACCGGGTGCAGCGGCGCCAATTCCTCAAGGATCGAGGCGTCGGTCCCATAGGCCCCGGTTTTGCCTTTCTTGCCCCCAGGCAGCCCGAGTTTTTCGAACAGCACATCGCCCAATTGCTTGGTCGAGCCGATGTTGAATTCATTGCCGACCGCGGCATAGATCGATTGTTCGAGCGCGGCGATGCGCTGCGCGAAATCGCGTGACAATTCGGCAAGAGCAGCGCGGTCGACCATGATCCCGGCGCTTTCCATCGCGGCCACGACCGGCGCCAGCGGGCGTTCGATCGTCTCGTAGAACGCCGTCATCTTCTCGCGCACCAGCCGCGCCTTGAGCAGCGTGTGCAGGCGCAACGCCGCGTCGGCGCGCTCGGCGGCAAAGTCGCGGGCTCGCTCAGGCGCGACCTCCGCGAACGGGATCAGGCTCTTGCCGGTGCCGACCAGCTCTTTCAGCGTGGTCAAATCGTGCTCGAAGCCGCGTTTGACCAGCGTTTCGATCTCGTGGTCGAACTGGCCGCCGTCGAGCACATACGACATCAGCATCGTGCAATCATGGGGAGCGAGCGAAATTCCCCAACGCGACAGCAGATGCGCGGTCGTCTTGATGTCGTGTCCGATTTTGAGGATCCCGGGATCCTGCAACAGCGGTCGCAGCTTCTCGATTGCGACATCGAGCGGAACGCCGCTCGCTGCGGCGAGGTCGAGCTCGCCTGAAGGGCGATGGCCGAGCGGAATGTAAGCCGCCATGCCGGGCATCAAGGCCAAGGCAATCCCGGCAATATCGGGCCGCCGCCCCGACACCGCGCTCGCCGCTACCCAAACCGCGACGCAGCCGCCCTCGTAGGCCGCCTCGATCCAATGATCGAGACCCTCGACGGTCTCGATCAGCGCGTAGCTGCGAGGCGCGGTGAATGGCGGCACTTCCGGGATCACCGGCTCGCTCGGCCCGGTCGGCATCGGCGCGTTTATATCGAGGCGGCGCACGATGCGCGTCTTGAGGGCGCGCAGCTCCATCTCATCGAGAAACGGGAACAACTTATCAGGGTCGTATGGCTTGACCCTCAGCGCCGATAGCGGGCACGGTAGCGGCACGTGATCGTCGAGCTTGACGAGCTCCTTCGACAGTCGCGCCTTGGCCTCGTTCTCGATCAACGCCTCGCGGCGCTTGGGTTGTTTTATTTCATGCGCATGGGCGAGCAAGGTTTCGAGATCGCCATAGCTGTTGATCAGTTCGGCCGCGGTCTTGACGCCGATGCCCGGCACCCCTGGCACATTGTCGGTGCTGTCGCCGCACAGCGCTTGCACCTCGATCACCTTGTCGGGTCCGACACCGAATTTTTCACGCACCTCGGCCTCGCCGATCGGGCGATCCGTCATTGGGTCGCGCATCTTCACATCGTCGCCGACGAGCTGCATCAAATCCTTGTCGGACGACAGGATCGTGACTTTAGCGCCGGCATCGACGGCGTGCCGGGCGTAAGTCGCAATAAGATCGTCCGCCTCGAAGTCCGGCATCTCGATCTGGCAAATATCGAATGCGGCGGCGGCCCGCCGAACATGCTCCAATTGCGGCCGCAGATCGTCCGGCATCTCCCGCCGGTTGGCTTTGTAGTCGGTGTATAGTCCGGTTGCGAAAACTTTGACCGGAGGCGTCGAAAATAACCGCCATGTGGTCGGCGTCGGTTTCTCGCCGATATTTATCCAGCATGTTGCTGAAGATCATGACCACTTCGGTGGCCATCCCGTCCGACTGCCTTTGAAACCGCTCCGCTTTAGGATCGCGCGCTCGTGCAAAGTAGGCACGGAAGATGAATCCGGAGCCGTCGATCAAAAACACATGATGCGGTGCGGCGGAGGGCGTAGCAGTAGCGGCGGGCACCGCCTCGGCCGGAGTGGAGCCTGGGCTCGCGATGTCGAGCGCGCCGATTATGTCGTCCACAGTAATCCTGCTATTCAGAAGTTGCTGTCTTGGGTTGGCTGTGCGGCGGATCCATCGCCGTCGAGACTGTTGGCCCCTCCAGTTTCCCGGAATCGGCGACCGCTCGATTGACAAAAAGCCGCGAGCAATAAGGGCACTCCACCCGCCCCCCGGGCGCAAGGTTCAGATATACCCTGGGGTGGCCAAGCGGTCCGCCGCCGCCGTTGCAGGCTGCGACCATCTCGTCAATATAAATGGTTTCGAAGGGTCCCATGAACCAGCCGGAAATTCTTGAGCCGAGGCGGCACGGCGGCCGGTCGACCCGTATGAAGACCCCGATGATACCCCTCGTTGCCCTACGATCAATGATCCGCTGCTCGGGATCCGGCGATCGACCAAAAACTGCATCCGCAAAGCGTAGGTGATGACACAGGGCAGCGCGACCGGTTCGATCAATGTGTGGCTGAAGACCTCTTCCTCAAGCAACCGCTTCTTGTCACGCTTTCGCGGACTTTGGCTATTCGTCTTTGTAGGGTTGTGCGGTTGCGCGCCGGTAACTGACCCGCCTATGCCGATTACGGATATCAGCACGTCGCATGCCGCAACCGATGCGAAACCGGTCGCCCGGTTCACCGATTCCGCCTTCATTACCAGCGATGGCCAGCGGCTGCCGTTGCGCAAATGGCTGCCCGATACCGGCGTCAGGGCGGTGATCCTGGGATTGCACGGCTTTAACGATTACAGCCATGCCTTCGAAATCCCTGGAAAGGCTTGGGCCAAGGACGGCATTGCAACCTACGCGTATGATCAGCGCGGGTTTGGCGGGGCGCCGGAGCGCGGGTTATGGCCGGGCCGCGCCGTGCTCGCCGCCGATGTCGCAACCGCCTGCAGTATACTGAGACGCCTTTATCCCGGCGTGCCGCTCTACTTGCTCGGCGAGAGCATGGGCGGGGCGGTCGCAATCGTCGCGATGACCGGCGAGAGCCGCACCCCGATACCCGATGTCGACGGGGTGATCCTGACTGCCCCTGCTGTGTGGGGCCGGTCGACGATGGATTTGCTGCCTCGGATCGCGCTGTGGGCAGGGGTCAGGTTGATGCCCAACCTAAAACTGACTGGACAGAGCCTCCATATCCTCGCATCGGATAACATTCCGATGTTGCGGGCGCTCGGGCGAGACCCGCTGGTCATCAAGGAGACCCGCGTCGATACGATCTGGGGCTTGGTCAACCTAATGGATGCGGCGCTCTCTTCCGCGCCGGATCTGAAAGTACCGCTGTTGTTGATGTATGGCGCCCACGACGAGATCATACCAAAGCCGCCGATCGGCCGCTTTGTTCGCGAATTGCCGCGCGACACGCGCCACCGCCGCAGCTTTGCTTACTACCCCCATGGCTATCATATGCTGTTGCGCGACCTCGAAAGCCCGATCGTAAGCGCCGACATCGCAGGCTGGATCCTGATGCCGAGGGCGCCACTGCTCTCGGGTGCGGATCGCGGCGTCTTTGAAGCCGAACTCGGCGCCACCAATCAAGCCGCGCTCGGTGGACAGTGAGCTGATGCTGTCGCCGTATATCGTCCCGCTGTTGTTTCTGTTGTTGCTGGCCAACGGCACGCCGTTAATGGTCGGGAAGGTCCTTGGGCCGCGTTTTTCTTATCCGGTCGATGGCGACCACCAATTTGTCGACGGGCGGCCAGTATTTGGGCCGGCAAAGACGATGCGCGGCGTTATCTGCGCGGTCTTGATAACGACTTTAGGGGCATTGCTGGTCGGGCTCGGATGGAGGGTCGGGCTCCTGGTCGGCAGTCTCGCGATGGTTGGCGACCTGTTTTCGAGTTTTTGGAAGCGCCGGCTGGGTCGATCATCGAGCAGTCCGGTCGTCGGTATTGATCAGATCCCGGAATCGTTGTTTCCGTTGCTCGCTTGCATGGGCCCTTTGTCGCTGACGATCGCCGATGTCGCGATTGGCGTGGCGCTCTTTTTTATCGGCGAGTTGGTGGTGTCACGCGTGCTTTACGCCTTCGACCTGCGCGATCCGCCCTATTAGCACGCCAGGGCAGCGACGGTCCGCAACTCGTGCAATGTGATCTCGGGCGGGCAATTGATCCTGGCGGCGACGACCGAAGACCCGACCCCGACCGAGGTGTAGCCGATCATCCGGCCATACCGCCACGATCCCGCACCCATGCGGCGCGGAAGGACCGAATTGAGGGTCAGCGCGATCGATCCGGGCAGGCAGATCTGGCCGCCATGGGTGTGACCTGATAGCAATAGATCGAAATCGGCATGCGCGGCCTGACGATAAATTTCCGGCGTATGCGACAGCAGGATTGAAAATTCGTCGTGCGGGATTTTGGAGGCGACTTTTTCGATATTGTCCATCCGGTAGAAATGGGCGTCGTCGATCCCGGCAATGTAGAGAAGCTGACCGTCGCGCCTGATCGGTTCAAACTCGTTGACCAGCATACGGATACCCATCTCCTCGAGCGCGGGCACCATCCGGAGCGAATTGTGGTTGCCTAAGACGGCATAAATCGGCGCGGTGATATGGGTGCGCATTCGAGCCATGCCTTCGAGTGTCGCCTCGCACGGCCCGTAGGTTCTGCCCCGGTAGTCGCCGGTCAGCACGCAGAGATCGTAGCTCAGATGCGGCAACAGCTCGATCAACCGCCGCATTGCCGCCGGGTTGATATCGACATGCAGGTCGCTGATCTGCAGGATCGTCAGGCCATCAAACGCGGCCGGCAGCGTTGGCAGGCGGACGGTATTGCGGCGTATCTCGATCCGCTCGGAATTCTTATGGGCCCACCAATACAAGCCGGTGATCTTGAGCGTGCGCCGAACCAGCGCCGGGCTCAGATACCATCGCCGTGGCCGCAGCGGGTGGCGCGCCCCGCTGCGAGCGCGCGCTTCGTGGTCGTCCTCGATACCGAGCCGCTGGCGCGAATGCAGCCGCCCAAAGCGCTGCTCCAACTGCTCCGCCATATTCCGATTTGGTAAGGACCGATATGCCGGTCGGCCGCTCGGAGCGTTAATTCCTCTGCTGCCGTCGACAAGCGTTGCCGTTTGATCGATCATCAAAAGCTTTCTCGCCGCCGGGATTTACACCTGATAGGCGACTTCGTGCGGATTGCCAAGGCGCCGCCTCGGCAGTTGTATTATGCCCGAACTTCCTTGCAAATCCCTTGCAGCGGCGGTATCCAGCCCGCATGTGCGAATGCTAGATTGCCGCACCGGCACCCGTAGCTCAGCTGGATAGAGCGCTGCCCTCCGAAGGCAGAGGTCGTGAGTTCGAATCTCGCCGGGTGCGCCATCAAATCAACAACTTAGGAGAACGGCGCCGCGGCAGAGTCCAGTTTGAGTCCAGTCCGCGGTTCCTCCCTGCCTCCGCCGCGTTGGCTGGCAGGTGAGGCGTTCTGTCACGCGAGCCGGCGGCCGGCCTGCCAGGGGTACCTGTCCGACAGGTAGGGGTGTCTACCAGACGCCCCCCTTCGGACATGACGACGGCGGCCAACAAGGCGGCCGTACGATAGCCCAACTTCGGTCCGACGGCCGCGTCCCGATCTTGCGGGCGCCCCTAGCGACGGCGCCCGGCGCCCGGACTCGTCCCGTGACTGGGCACGCGGATCGCGAGCTTGCCGCCGCGCTCTGCGATAAATGTGAACCCGCAGATCCGAAAGGCAACGCCGCCGCTGAAGGCCGGTTGGGCCAAGCGTTGGGCGCGGGAGGCGCACATTGGAGAGGCTATATTGCGCTGCTGCTGCCCCTCTGCAGGCAGGGGAATGCATTCGTCGGCCCCCCGCAGGCGGCGACGAACTCGGAATTGTATCGCCAGGAGCGTCATAGACACGCAATTTTGGGCGCGACATCGAAAACATTCTCGTCGGACTGCTGCCACTGAAATTCTTGCGAATATCAAAGTGCAACCGAAATCCCGATTTTAGCCAGTAGGTTCTACCCAAACTTTCAAGCTCTATGGTCCTTGACATCTTGGTGAACAACGCGAGAATATCCGGCAGCTCCGTTGGTGACCCGGCGGTTTTAAGGCAAGAGCGAGATCGCGGTCAACAGACCAGTGTCTTTCTCGGCACCAAGCTCGCGGCCGCGCAGATGGCCAAGACAGGCGGCGGCTCAATCGTCAACATCAGCTCGATCATGGGCTTTGTCGGTGGGGCCAGCGGCCATCCCGCCTACAGCGCCTCGAAGGGCGCGGTGCGGATCTACACAAAGTCCGCCGCGGTGCGCTATGGCCCCCTCGGCATTCGGGTAAATTCAGTCCACCCCGGCTATATGCCACCGATGCTGAACGCGACCAATGCCAACGAGCGAGCCGACAAGATCGCGCTGACCCCGCTCGGCCGGCTCGGGAAGCCAATCGAGGTCGCCTACGGCGTGCTGTTCCTCGCTTCCGACGAGGCGTCATTCGTGACCGGTGCCGAACTCGTCATGGATGGCGGTTACATCGCCCAATAAACGCACGTCGAGCTCTGATCCGCTGGCCGCCTCGCATCACAATGAAATTGTCGAACGCCGCCGACCGACCGCCCCGTTCGGTGCGAAAGTCCGCTCACGGTTAGGGTTTCGGATGCCGGCCGGGCGTGAGCGATCGACCCGGGGTCAGGGGCCCGGCGGCAAAAAAGTCTGGAATTGGTCGATCATTTTCGGCCCCTTGGATTGGGTCTCATTGGCGGTGCTCCCGCAATCCCAATAGGAAAAATCCGGCTGCTGGGGCTGACATCGGGTAAAATCCTTCGGTCCGGGGGGACCGAGGGACGGAGCGATGCAGCGGCAGGGGAGCTTTTCGCAGGCGGAATAC
The DNA here is from genome assembly GCA_963735445.1 of uncultured Alphaproteobacteria bacterium. Lineage (GTDB taxonomy): Bacteria > Pseudomonadota > Alphaproteobacteria > ATCC43930 > CGMCC-115725 > AP-15. The sequence goes on along the minus strand of CAVTLC010000019.1, from coordinate 3,381 downwards.
GCTGGCAAGAAAAAGCAGACGCGGCGCGACAAATTTTTGGCCGAGATGGAGCAGGTGGTGCCGTGGGCGCGGCTGGTTGAACGGCTGCGGCCGTTTTACCCGAAGGGCGAACGCGGTCGGCCGCCGATTGGGCTGGAGCGGATGCTGCGGCTGTACTTTTTGCAGCAATGGTATGGGTTGGCCGACGAGGCCCTTGAGGATGCGCTCTACGACAGCCAGGCGCTGCGCGGCTTTGCCGGGATTGACCTGGTGGTGACGACGGTTCCGGACGCGACGACGGTGCTGAACTTCCGCCATTGGCTGGAGGAGCATGACCTGACGCGGGCGCTGTTCGACGAGGTCGGGGCGATGCTGGAGGAGCGCGGCCTGTTGATGCGCCAGGGCACCATCGTCGATGCCACGATCATCGCCGCGCCGCCTTCGACCAAGAACAAGAGCAAGGCCCGCGACCCGGAAATGCACCAGACCAAAAAGGGCAACCAGTGGCATTTCGGCATGAAGGCGCATATCGGGGTGGATGTCGCCTCGGGCGTGGTGCACACGCTCACCAGCACCGCCGCCAACGAAGCCGACATCAACCAGACCGCGGCTTTGTTGCATGGCCAGGAGGAGGTGGTCTTCGCCGATGCCGGCTATAGCGGGGCGGACAAGCGGCCGGAACTTGCCGACCGCGACGTCTCCTGGAACATCGCGGTCAAGCGCAGCATCATCAAGGCATTGCCCGAACGGTTGCGGAATTGGGCCGAGGCTGTGGAGCGGGCGCTGTCACAGGTGCGGGCCTGGGTCGAGCACCCGTTCCACATCGTCAAGAACCTGTTCCGCCATAAGAAGCTGCGCTATCGCGGCCTGGCCAAGAACACCGCGCAGCTGCACACCCTGTTCGCGCTGGCCAACTTGGTGATTGTCAAGAAAGCGCTGCTCGCCCAGGGCCGTGTCTGATCACGCCCGGACTCCGTCTTGACCCCAAAAACAGCACAGGAAAGGCCCAGTACAAACCCGGTCTTCTGCCGGCGCCGACCGTTCTCAGCCGCACCACTGCTCCAAATTATACCGTCGCTGCCATACCGTCCCCAGCGCCCGCATTGTTCGGCCTCGGCGCGCGCCGGTCTCGCCTACGGTCCGGCGAGATTTCGGCGATGACTCTCGCTCTCTGACCGTTGTCATTCGCTTATGCTTCGGCAGCTCTGGCGGCTTAAGCCCGAGTTTGGCAGCGGCCTCGAGCATCTTTGGCGACGCAGCCAGCTTGCGCAATTTCGCGGCGCGGAGCGGGTTCAGGCATTGTCGTCATTACCTGTTGTCCCCTCTTCGGCTTCGTATTTCTTTTCCGCGATCAGCTTAAGGCTGGCCGTGGCGAAGTCGTCGGCAGTCGTAAACACGGGCGCCGGTGCCGCCGCCTCGATTTGCGCTTCGGGGGCTGGGATGGATGTATCCTCAATGCCGAGCTGGTCTTTGAGGTCAAAGAACCCGTCAGCTTGGACCTGACCCAAGATATCGATCGCCGCTGTCACCGTGGCATGCGCCTCGCCGATCTTGTCCTGCATCGCGGCACGTGCCGGATGATCGGCGATTTTTGCTTCCGCTTCATCGAGCCAGGCTTTGCTCGCCCGGCTGCAGCGCGCCTGCAGCGTGAAGTCATAGAACGGCTCGACCGCGGCAAGCGCGATTGCTTCGAGATCGGCCGGTCGCAATGCCGCCAAGGCGTCGATCTCGGTCTGCTCGTGCTGCATGATTTCGCGCCAGCGGTTCTTCCGCTTCTCGGTTTCCTTCAACGGCGTCGACGGCAGATCGAATTGCCGGACCTGGTCAAGGGTCAGCGCCACCCGATGCACTTCGATTTGCAGTCCCGGATGTAGCAGTGTCTTTAACGCCTGGAGTTTGCGGCTGACCGACAGCGGCATCTGCCAGCCTGCGGGATCGAAGTCAGAGAAATAGAGAACGACTGCCGGCCGGCCATCGGTGGCGGCGCGTGCGGCCATTTCGGCGATCATGGTGTCGGTGGTCTCGCCGGTTGGCAACAACAGCTCGCCATGGACCCTCTCGGCGATCGGCCTTAGCACGTCCGCCAGTGACGATTTCTCGCCGATAAAGATGATCCGGTAAGGCTGCTTGCCAGATGGGGCGATCACCTCGAGGCGCGGCAAAAGGGTGCCGAGACCCGGGGTCTCGATCGCACCACCTGGTCCGAAGCTGCCGCTGCCGATATGCGGCGGTTCGCTCGGCAGAAACTGGCGCGGCGCCTCGTTGCGCTCGTCGCTGATCCGGTTGAATGGGACATAACCGAGCCAGCGGGCGGCCTTGGCAGCGCGCGTTGTCAGCCAGACCCAATTGTCATCTGTGTTTGCGAACCTCTTGCCGTCGGGCTTGCAGACGTCGCCGGCCGCAACGATCCGGTAGAAGAGCCCGCGGAGATGAACGCGCTTGCCGGGTTCGACCAGGCACGCGATCTGATCAGCGAGCCATTGGCCGAGCTCGTGCCCGGTTGTGGTGTCGAACCGGTACGGGTCGTTTTTCGGCGACAGTACGGTCAAATCTTTGATCGACGAGAGTGAGCCTGCCGCTGCAGCCTCGATCTCCTGATACAGGACGCCGCTACCCACAATCTCATTTCTCGCGCGCTTGGGCGGGGCGGCAGCGGCCTTCTGGCGCTTCTCCGATTCGCGGCGGGCGCGCTCCTCCTCGCGCTCCTGCGCTTTGCTGCTTCTTGCCCAGTTCGCCGTGACATAGTCGATCGCCTCGACGAACGAAGACTTGGTTCGCCAGGGGATCGAGATCGTCGACTTGCCTCGATCGGTGAATTCCGGGCGCGGACAGGCGAAGTGCACGGCCAAGCCAACCGGCGAAGATTGGTAGATCGATCGCGCGGCCAACATTCCGTCGAGCCGGCGCCATTGAAACCGGAACGGCTGATTTATTGCAGCCGACCAGTTCACTCCAGTGATGATCCGAGGACGCTCGTTATCAGGATAGGAGACAAAGGCGGCCTCGACGACAAAGGGAATCCCGTTGCGCTCGCCGGCGGCGCGCTTGTACCGGAAGTTTGCCGGATCAGCATTATCACGGACAAGGTGAGCGAAGAAATGATCGCGGCCGACGATTTCGAGCTGCTCCGGATTGACCGGCCTCGAATTCGCCTTCATTGCCGCAAGAAGGCGCGCAATCGCGCTGTGATCGACCCGCTCCCCATCGGCGAAGAAGCTCGCCAGAGATGGCCGCCCGAGCCCGGCCTCGTCCAGTACGGCCGCCGGCTTCACTGAACCGGAAAGTCCGCGGAATTCGGCAATGAATTCGCGCGCCGTCCGCTCGCGCTTGTGATCCAGATCATCGGCAACATAAGCCGCCATGCTGCGCTCGAGCCGTTCCCGGTCATACCAATGGGCCGAT
>CAVTLC010000018.1:0-53660 GCA_963735445.1 uncultured Alphaproteobacteria bacterium | reverse complement strand
GTCCGCGCGCCAGTCTGATCACGACCTGCCGTGTCGACGGCCAGCCGTGATGACCCAATTCCGGCGCCGCGGGGTTGGAGCCCGCAAGTCACCCTCGCCGGCTATTTCCCGGCGATCGCCGATTCTGCCCGACAATCCTGCCCGAGATTCCGCGCAATCGAGCAGCAGCTCGATCGCGAGGAAGCCGCCGGCGGCGACACTGTTCGCACGCGCCAGGCGATCGGGGAGTTGCAGTGGCGGCTGCAATACACCGGAGATGCGGCCGCCGCGGCAAAGACATTCGAGCGGGTCCGCGCCCTTGCCGTAGAGCCGCCGTTGGCTAGCTCGTCCCGCGATGAACAGGGCAGTTTCGGCATCGGGACCGATGTCTGGTTCCTCAAGCTCGATGCCTCCGTCGACCCGATGCTCGCCGAGGATTTCGACATCGGCGACAATCCTCCGCGCTTTCTCGACCGCATTAACGACCCCAGCCGTCTGCGCGATTATCTAGCGGGCCTTGTCGTATCCCGCCTTGCCCAAGACGGTGTCGATCGCCGCAAGGAGCTCAATTTCGCCACTGCAGATCTCGTTCGGCTGATCCTGCGTCGCCGCCCGTCAGGTTATTCGTGGGATCCGCGGCTCGCGCGGGCGATCCGTGACTTCATCGCCAGTTGGCAGGACGCAAAGACCGGGTTTTTTGGCGCCGATTACGAGATTGACGGGCAGCGCTGGCGTACTGCCGATCTCAGCATGACGTTTCACATGGCCCGCTACCTCGAAGGCCACATCGGCTACTGGCCGCAGCTAATCGATACGTTGTTCCAAATCCGCGATGATCGTTATCCGAACGGCTGGCTCGACGACGAAGGAATGACCAGTCACAACAATTACGACGTCGCCGTGCTGTTCAGTCTCGGCTGGCCGCACATGCATCCCGACCAACGCGGTCGCGCCCGGCACGAACTCGACTGCCTGCTGCGCTGGTGTCTCGAAACCGCCATCCAGCCTGACGGCACGGTTGTCGCGCGCGCCGCCGGTGAGTCCGTGGCCGAAAGCTACTATTTCACGATCGCTTTTCTCGACACCGTCGGCTTCTTCGATCCGGCTAAGCGCTTCTGGACCACCCGCGAGTTCCCCGAAGAACCGGCACTGCGCGCCGGCCTCGAACGCCGGGTTCTCGCCCTTCACCGCAATCATCCGATGGTGCCGATGGCGCTCGCCCGGATGCGCCGTTGAGCGGTGGATTTATGCACCATCGATCCGTTAGGATATCCCGCGAACGATGATTCTGTGAGGAGCCGCAAATGCCGCCGACGCTCGAAGCCGATGCTCGCCATGATGTCCGCGTCGAGGATGTCGAATATCAGCGCCAGGGCGGCCGCTCGCTGTTGGCGCGGCTTTACCGGCCGAGCGGGGGCGGGCCGTTCCCGGCAGTATTGCAGGTGCATGGCGGCGCCTGGGTCAACAAGGACCGGACCGACAACGATTTCATCGCCAAGGCATTGGCCGAGAGCGGCATCCTTGTCGCCTCGATCGATTTCCGCATGCCGCCCGAGGCGCCCTATCCCGCCTCGCTCGCCGACATCAATCTCGCCACCCGCTGGCTCAAGGCCAATGCGCGCGAATTTAGAAGCCGCGCCGAATGGGTCGGCAGCTTTGGCACGTCGAGCGGCGGCCATCAAGTGTTGCTGGCGGCAATGCGGCCGGAGGACCCGCGCTACAGCGAATTGTGGCTGCCCGATGCGCCGGCGCTCGATGCCCGGCTCGCCTTTGTGATCTCCGGTTGGGGTGTGCTCGATCCGCTGCTGCGTTACGAACTCGCCAAAAAGGCGGGCAACGCCGAGCTTCTCGAAAATCATCACAATTTCTGGGGTGACGCGGCAACGATGGAAGAGGGCAATCCGCCGCGCATGCTCGACCGCGGCGAAAAGCTTGCCCTGCCGCCGGCGTTGGTGTTTGGCGGCGACAAGGACGAATGGGTCCCGGTCGAGCTGATGCGCAAATTCGTCGCCAATTACCAAAAGGCTGGCGGCGAGGCCGAATTGCAGCTTTATGAAGGCGCCAATCACGGCTTTATGACCGGCAAGCCCGACGCCCCCTACGCGGCGCGCGCCATCGAGCGCATGAAAGCCTTTATCCGCAAGCACACCACCGGCTGACGCTCCCCCGGCCTCTTTGGCCGCCGCTTTTTGCTTCGGGTGGTGGCCGGGGGATTGAGCCGCGATCCTCCTCCGCTTCGGCGCATGGCGCGCGTATGGATGCCCGGCCGGTTGTCTGGTCAACTGCGCTGCCGTTGGCCCTCGGCTTGCTCGTCCAGCAAGGAAGCGTGAAAGCTGTGGATGCTGGCGTGCAACCCTGCGGCATCAAAGCCTGACTTGGCCTGCGCCCGGGCCTCTGTGCCTTTACGGACACGCAGTAAAGGATCGCTGGCGAGTTTTAACAGGGCCTCTTTCAAAGCCTCGGCGTCGCGCGGCGGGACGACGAAACCGGCGTCGCGAGCGACAATACCGTTATCGCCGACATCAGTGACGATAACGGGCAAGCCGCACGCCATCGCCTCGCTCAACGCCACTGACGTACCCTCGCCGAAATGCGAAGCGAGCATGAAGATTTCCGCTGCCGAATATAGTGCAGGCATATCGTCGCGGCGTCCGAGCAGAAGACGTTGCCGACCCGGCGGCAAGCGCTCCGTGCCCTCTCCGACAGCGACCAGCCAAATGTTGCGATCGACGACCGCATTGGTGGCTGAGAGCACTCCTTCCCAGTTTTTCATCGGATCATTGCGACCCACGGCGATTACCACGACTGCGTCGTCGGGCAAGCCCAGCGACCGGCGAACCGCCGCGCGCGATATCGGGTCGAAGCGAAATCTGTCCAAATCGATACCGTTTGAAACCAAATGCGTTCGTCGCGAACGGAAGCCGAATTGCTGATGGGCATCGAGCGCGATCCGGCTGTTGTAAACAATCCCATCGATGAACGGCGACAGCTTTGCACTGACCCGGACGGCGCGGCGCAACCGTGGCGGATAACAGGTGAAATCCGGAAGGGTGCCGAGAATGCCCCAGCCGACTGGTGGCCGGGGCCGCACGCCCGATGCCCAGGTCGCCACCGTTGCCGCGAGATTCCCATGATAGAGCCAGCCTTGTACGATCCGCGGCCGCTTCCGCCGTATGATCCGGACAAGTTTCAGCAGCCCCGGTACCGACCAGTTACCGCGTCTCATACCGAGGCCGATCACCTGGACTCCGACCTCGGCAAATCGTTCGCGCATCGGACCATCGGACATCAGGCTCGCCACTGAGGGTGTCCGCCCGCAACGGATATCCTCGCGACAGAGCTCCAAGAGCAGCATCTCGGCGCCCCCGACCTCGAGACCGGTGATGACATGGACCACGTCGCTTGTGGTCATGTGCGGGCGACCTCACAATATCGGGTACGCATACGGTTGGGATGGGGTTGTTCCAATTCAGCGTAAAACGCGCGGATGTACGACCACCCTATTCGGAATTCGTTCATCAAATGCGGCAAAGATCGGTCGTACCGTCCTCGCTCGCTGGATTGGCCATCAGACCCCCGGATCGGCCAGGGCCCCGGATTGGCTATCGCACCAGTAAAGATTTCACTCCCGCTCGGCCCTTCAAGCCGACAATGTCCCGGGCTCAGCCGCTGCCGGTCGCTGCTGGCCGCGTTCGCTCCGATCCGTCGCGCCGCCTTTGCCGAATGACGCCCGGCATCGAAGCGAATTGGCCCCATGCATCCGACCCGATTCGGCGGCCCATGGTAGACCCGAAAAGTCGCTACGATCGAGACGCCGTCGGGAAAATATGCGGGAAAAGCTGACAGCCGGCCGAATCGCGAGCGATGCCTCGAGATGTCGCACGTCGGACCAGCATATTTTCACGCGTGGGCGCAGTGGCGATTCTGCTCTTTCCGCGGGCAGCCGCGTTTCATGATTTATCGTTGCCGATCCCGCTTGAACGGGCGATCCTTTCCCGCAACTATCCGAAATCCGGGGGGAATGTCGGCCAAGGCACCGTGATCGGAAGCACACTGTGCATCACAGGGGGCGCATGGACATCTTTCGATGCCCATCGCGATTAACCTAGGCCAGGCTCCGAATCGTGTGTCAATTTGATCGCTGGACACACCGCTGTGGGGCGCGCCATAGGGACAAAGGATGAAACAAAGACTGGAGAGCGCCTCGCGCGAGCCTCGGCAGACCGCTGTGCTCATTCTGGGCATGCACCGCAGCGGCACCTCGCTGTTGAGCAGCCTCGTGCAGTCCCTAGGGATAAATATCGGCGAACGACTGATTTGCGCCGACATGCACAACCCAGCCGGGTACTTCGAAGATCGAGAATGCGTCGACATCCAGGAACGTATGCTCGCAGCCCTGGGGCAATCCTGGGCGGGCGACAAGGGAATGTTGCCGTTCCCGGCGACGTGGTGGCGCAATCCTGAACTGCTCCCCCTGGTAAAGGAACTGGAGGCTTGGGTCGACAATCGTCAGGCCTCGGCGGAACATGTTTGGGCCGTCAAAGATCCGCGCACGACCCGCTTCCTCCCGCTGTGGCAGGAAATGTTGGGCACGCGGGGTATTACGCCCCGCTATTTACTAACGGTGCGCGACCCGGCCGAAGTGGTCGCCTCGCAAGTCAAGCGCGATAGCATCCCGGCGGAGCACCTCTATCGCATTTGGTTGCGCTACAACATGGAAGCGCTTTTGCACGCAGGCGCCGATCTCGCCGGGGTCTTCGTATATAGCCAATGGTTTAGCGACGGAGCGGCGCAGTTGCGGCGCTTGGCCGCGATCCTGGGTGTCGAACGAACCACTGATGAATGTGACGCCATCCTCGGCCGTTTGCTGCAGAGCGAATTGCGTCGGCAATCGGGTGGCGCAGAGCCGTCGCGAAACTGGGCGTCCCATCTTTACGCCCGCCTCGAAAGCCTATCGGATCAGCAGAATCTAAAGAGCGTGCCCGGGCTCGCCACTGAGGCTGAATATTTCGACGCCATGCTGCGTCGCGGGGAGAGCCCGACACCGAAGGCGCGCTGACCGCCGTTTTGACCAGCGCCGACGGGCTCCCCGAGGCTGTGACGCTGGCTCAGCATCTGCGCGCGGACGGCGCACGTGTCGTTTTGAGCGTCGACGAGAACGACCCAACAGTAAAAACCGACCGAAAGACCTTCGAAAATACTTCTGAAATCCTTCGAAAATACCTCTGGCGTGGCTGTCGTTGTCCGTCAAATTGACGGTCCCGCAATAGAGGGTCAGCTGCAGGCGCGCGCCGCATATACCGGCTGGCGCTGGTTGCAGCAGCGCGAATACGCGGCAGTGCATTTTGAGGGCGGCAATGGACTTGCCGCGCACGTTCTCGACGCGCGCCGCCAGGGCTGGCCGGATCAGCACGGCCCGATCCATGTGCATTATCGCAAACGGCCGCCTTGGCTGAATGAGTGTGGCTATATCCAATTTCACAACATGGCCGAGGCCGAAGCGTGGTGTTTGGAACGCCGCGTTATCGCCAGTAATGGCTGCAGTTTGCATGCGCATCCGACGCTGCAAGCCATGCTGCGTCACGTTGCTGTCGACGAGCCGGATTGCTCAGCCAGCCCGATTCCGGCAGACCAGGCGGCACCCCTGGTCAGCATATGCATCACCCACTACAACCGGCCGGCGCTATTGACCGATTGTTTGGCCAGTGTGCGTCATCAGACTTACAGCAACATCGAAGTCATCCTGGTAGACGACGGCAGCACTCAGCCGACAGCGCGCGTTTTTGTGGACAGTCTGGAAGATGAGTTTCAGGCCAGGGGCTGGACACTCATTCGCCAGGAGAACCGCTATCTGGGTGCTGCGCGGAATGCGGCGGCCCGCGCCGCAAAAGGCGATTACCTGTTTATCCTGGATGACGACAACCTGCTGCTGCCTGACGGCATCGAAAAAGCCGTACGAATTGCGCAGCACACAAATGCCGACATCGTCACGAGCGTGATGGCGATGTTCCACGGGCCGGCGGGGACCAATCCGACCTGGCCGGACAGGCTTCGGGTGTTTTTGGGCGGCGCCCCGTTGTTCGGGTTGTTCGACAATACACTCGGTGACGCGAATGCCTTAGTGCGCCGCAGCTGCTGGAGTGAACTCGGCGGGTATACCGAAGATCGCGGTGTGGGCGCCGAAGACTGGGAGTTCTTCGCCACCGCCACGCTGCGCGGGCACCGCCTCGAAACCAGCTTGCAGCCGCTCTTCTGGTACCGGGTCAGCGCCTCCGGGATGGCAATCGCAGGCGATTGGTGGAGCGATTACCGGCGCGCGCTGCGGGCCTATGAAGCGCTACTGCCGCCTGCTTTGCGCGAACTGCCGGCGCTCGCCGGTATGCTATGGCGCGATGCCAACAGAGCCGAGCAAGAGAGCCGAAACCTTGAAGCCGAACTGGGGTCGCGCAATCGCCGCCTAGCAGAACTGACAGAACATGCGGGACGGGTCGAAACCGAACTCGCGGCGCGTGATCGCCATTTGGCGGAACTGGGAGACCACGCTCGGCATATTGAAACCGAATTGGCGGCGCGCGACCGCCATTTGGCGGAACTGGGAGACCACGCTCGGCATATCGAAGCCGAACTCGCGTCGCGTGACCACCATCTGGCGGAACTGGGAGACCACGCGCGACGGATCGAAGCCGACCTGGTACAGCGCGATCGCGCCTTGGCTGACGCGAGAGCGAATCTTGTCGAAGCGACGACGAGGGAAAAGGAACAAGCGGAGCACCTGCGTCAGGCAAGCGCAGCCCTACCGAGACACAACAGCGTGCAACCGAGGCCGAACACCGGGCACGAGGCCGAGCATCTCGCCCGCCATTTCGAAGCCGAGAGCGGCCAGCTGCGATCCCAGCTCAACGGGGTTCTCGAATCGACCTCTTGGCGCGTTACCTGGCCGCTGCGCCGTGCCCTCGTCAGTCACCCGCGGACCGCGCGAGCCATGCGGCGCGGGGCCAAACTCGCATGGTGGACCGTCACTCTCCAGCTCCCTCGCCGAATAGCGGCCAGACGCAGACAGCTTGAGCCGCCCACGGTGGCATTTGTGATCTGCACCGAGCGGCGCTTTGAAAACAAATCACTTCTGCTGGTTCGAACCTTGCGCCGCTATGGCGGTGCTCTTGGGGCGATGTCGCCGATATTCAGTTATTCCCCGCGCCCGGCAGAAGCGCCATCTGAGCGTGTTCAGCGCGAATTGGAAGCCCTCGACGTGCGGCTGGTGCTCGATGTCGTGAATTCGCGCTGGCCGGAATATGGGTTTGCCAACAAGGTTGTGGCCTGCGCCGACGCGGAGCGAAAGCTAAATGCCGAAACCATCGTGTTCCTCGATAGTGATCAGGTCGTGCTGCAGGAGCCGAGCGCGCTCAGGCTCCCCCGAGACATTGACGTTGCCGTGCGTCCGGTTGACCGCAAATTCATCGGCATCGGTGATGAACAGGACGAAAACTACCCATACTGGAATAAGCTCTACGGGATTGCCGGCTCTCTGCCAAAACGGAAAGTCAAGACCACTTTGGACGATGAGCCGATTTGGGAATATTATAACAGCGGGCTTATCGCTGCCAGGCGTGAGATCGGTCTATTCTCGCATTGGGAAAAGGTGTTTGGCGAAATCCTGGAGTCGGGGGCGCTTCCAACAGCCGGCTTACACTATGTGGAACAGAGCGCACTCTCCGCCTCTATTACTGCCAAGGCAAGCCGAGTAGCAGTTCTTCCTGAGGATTACAATATCCCTTGCATCGAGGAATACTGGGAAGGCCTAACAAGTCGGCTGCATATCGCCGCGAGCGCTACCACACTTCACTACCATCACTCGTTTGATGACGGGCGATGGAAAGAGTGGCTCTGCACTGATCGTGGATTGCGGTTGGATCCCGAAAAGCTCGGTTGGCTGAATGCTAATCTCGTTGAACTGGGAATCTGAGGTGAATGTACTCCCGTTTGGAGCGCAGCTGCTGGTAGACGCTGGTTTGCGCCGGAAAGGATGCCCTCGATACCGGCAACGATCGTGTGCGTTTCTCTTGATGCGATGAAACCGCTTGCAGTCTTCGTGAACAGGCTGCAGGATTTGGTCAGGGAGCGGCCAAATCCATTCGTGGGGACAATCAACAGAAAGCGTGGGTATGCCTCGGCGTCGTCACCTCTACTTTTGGGTTTGACGCCGGCTCCGGTTTGGGGTTTAACATGCCTAAAATGTCATCAAACGTACCGATTTCGCTTCGGAGTTTAATACCTTGACATTTGCGAACGGAACGATCCGACGGGCGTTTTTGCGCCGGTAGTGGCGTTTGTCGATGAATCTTTGATGCGGCGCTGGGCAATCTTTGGGCAAGGGGGACTAAATGTCAGGTAGTTTTTGGACTTCGGCGGCAATGGCCCGGGTGAAGAGCAGGGCGCTCGGCTCGACCGCGCTGTCGGCGCTGACGGTTTTGGCCGCGCAGATGGCATGGGCGGCGCCACCAGCGCCGAACAGCCTGCCGGGAAGCTTTTCTTCCAATGTCGCGCCCACATACACCGGCTCGGGAGCGACAGCCACAATTACGACCGTCGGTGGCAACAACGTCCTGCAATGGGGCGGGACCGCGTTGGGCACCAAGGTAACGGCGCCGAGTAAGCTCTCCGCTACCAATACCGGCTTCAGTATCGGCAGCGCCGCAACTCTCACCATTGATGGCGCGGCGACGTCCGTTCTCGTCACCGATCAGACCGGTAGCCCGTCGCAGATTTTCGGCAGCTTAAGCGCTGGAACCCTTCGGTGGCCCGCTCTTCGTATCGAACACCAACGGGGTGATTGTAGGCCCCACCGGCTGTCGTCACTGCTCCGCAAGCGGGGTCGGTCTCCTCGGCTACGCCGTCGACGCCACCGCCTTTGGCGCGACCGGCACAGTGACGGTCACCGATGCAACGGCGGGGGGCGGGACCGTCACGACAATGAACGGCGCTTCGATTACCAATGGTCCGCTGCTCGTCGCGAGCAACGGCACCGTCAATGTCGGGGCCGTATCGGATACTGCTCCGAACGATGTGGTGGCCGGATTTGCATTTACCACCGCTGCCGGAAGCGTGGTGCCTACACCAACGACAGCGTTGGCTAGTGGCGCAAGCTCGGTTGTTAACCTGACTGTGACGCCGACGGGAGCCTTAGCGACCCCGACCATCGACATGCTGTGGGCGGCGGGCGCGGTAAACAACTCGGGTAATGTGACCCTGGCCGCCGGGCGCTATAACGACCAAAGGCGTCCTCGGCCTGTTCACCAATACCGGTCAGCTGACCGAGACCGACGACTTCGATACTAACCAGGCCGCCGGCGGTCTTCTGAATAAGGGCACGATCAACGAGTTGGCCGCTGGCGGTCTTACCATCGCGTCCGACAAGAATGTCGACAGCATCGGCGTGCTCAACCTGGCAGGGCGGTGGCCTTACCGTCGAGGCCGCCAATATCAATATTGGGGGCAAAATACAGGTCGGCGGGACGGATTCAAGCGCCACCAACCCGCTCACCTTTGCTGACCCTTGTCACGCTTGGAGCGGGGGAACGGTCGCGGCCCCCGGTGTTCCTGCAGACCGGCGGGGTCGTTGACGTAGCGGCATCGCTCTTCACCAAAGGTGCAGGCTTTAGCGCCGTCCTCGAAGGCAATGCGATCCGCGTGATTTCCGGCGGCATTTTCGCCAGTGGCGGAGATATCTTCCTCGGGCCCGGGACGAATGCGGCGGCGGTTGCTGATCCGTTCTATGACAGCGCCGGAAACTACGTACCAGGAATGGGGGCATCCTCGTTAGGCTACACATTGAGCCTGTTCCCCGGCACCACGGTCCAGGAGGGCTGCGGGTACTACGCTCGATGCGCTCAATCTCAACGGGAGCTCGTCCTTCCGAACTCGGCAGGTATGAACCTCAACGGAACCTTGTCGGCACCAACGATTAACGTCATCGCCAACAACATCAACAGCAATAACGGACTCACCGGCGGATTTTTGGTCCCGGACAAGGGCACGATCAATCTTCAATTCTTCGGCAACGTGAACAATCCGAATCACTCGGCACGGCTCATTCCTCAATAATTACGTGCCGGTGACCGTCGGCGCCGAACGGCACCAAGGCCGGCACCGCCACAATTACACTGGCCGGGCCGAGCGCGACGCAGCTCGACCGCTCAAAACGTAAACCTGCTGATCCAGGGTCCAGGAAGTCTTGCGGGCAATGTGAATCTTCCGGATGGCTCGGGAACAGTCTTCGGGTTCTCGGCGGCGCCGCTGACCGCGCCGGGCCCGTTCCCGACCGCTCCGGTTTCGCCCTACGCCAACAACCATCTGGTCGTGACCGCGACCGGCAATATCGGGTTTGACCCGAGCCTTACGCCCCAGCCAAATGTCAGTACCGGTATCAACAGCTTCTACTGGCCGGGTCTGGTTTACCTGACCGCGGGCGCGACCGCGTCCAACCCGACGGCGGCCCCGAACAGCACCGCGTCGATCAGCTTGGGTGACCACCAGTGCAGATGCCGACGGTAAGTTTCTACAACATCCTCGCGGCCGATCTGACAAAGCCTGATGTCAGCGGGCAAACCGGCGGGGGTGGGGTGCACTTCCTGACCAACAACCTGATCCTCTCGCCAGGCACCGGCGCCGGGGGCACGGTAACGATCAGCAACGACAGCTGGGCCAACTTCCTCAACTCGACTCTGGCGTCGTCGTTTGCCACCACCGCCGGCACGCAGTTCTTTGGCGGGACGATCAACAGCGCCGGCCAGGTGGCCGTGGTCAAGCTGCCGACGGCCGACTTCCAGCCGAAAGTAACCGCGCTCGTTCCGTAACGAACTGCAGACGGGGCCGGCTTTGCTGGCCCCGTTTTCTTTCGCTCAACGCCGCCCCGGCGGGTTTGACCTCTCGGCGCCGATTGAGCGATTGGGCATAACGCACGCTACTGATCTCGGCCTCGTCCTGCAAAATTCACCGCTGCGGCGTCAAGTCCTTGCCGCGCGTATTATAGATTTGCATGCCGGCGTTCACCCCACCGCCCTCGACACCGCCCGTCGTGGAAGTTGCTCCACCACGCTACGGAGCAGAGCCGATCTCGATCGAAAGCCACGGCTATCGTTACACCGTTACCGGCAACACGCTGCTATCGCCCGAGGTGATCGAAAAGGTGCTGGCGGCGGCGCCGACACCAAAGGACGCCTTGGGCGCGGTGCAGGACGCCTATCACAGCCGCGGCTACAGCCTTGTCGCGATAACCGGCGAGGTGAACGGCAAATCCGTGCGCGTGACGGTATTTCAGGGGACCGTCACCGAGGTTAAGACGCCGGATGGACTGGGCTGGTTCTTTCCCGGTCTCGAAGGGCGCAACGACATCCGCGGCAACGAACTCGTCAAGGAGCAGGTCCTCGCCGGCGCTTACGCGGCGCGCTCGGGCCAGCAAGTCAACGTCAACGTCGAGCCCGCGGCAAACCCAGGCGGAACGGCGATCGTCATCAGCGAGCCGCCGATCCCTGACTACTCTCCGGTAACCGGGATTCTGAATTTCGGAAATTACGGAAACCGCTTTACCGGCGGCTACCAAGCCGGCGGCAACGCAGTCGCCAACCTGACGCACGGCTTGCAGCTGACGGCGAGCTATGTCCAGGGCCTGCCCTGGCTCGATGCAAAAAGCCGCGGCAGTTTCTATAGTCAACCCGGGGTCGGCATCTCCTCGGTCACGCCGTGGGGGATCTACGGTTTCTCCGCCAACGGCACGCATTTCCGCGAGGGCAATGTCACCGCACCGCTGTTCCCGGTCGGTAACATCCTCAGCTATTCGTTGAACGGCACCCAGCTTCTCTATGCCGACACCGCCGCCCGCTTTTCGATCACCGAAGCGCTGAACCGAACCACCTTTAGCGAAACGGTGCTGGACGATGCATTCACAATCCTGCAACAGCGCTATAACTGGTTGGCGTTCGGCAGCATCTACAGCAGTTCCCTGACGCTTGGCGGCCAGCCGGGTAACATCACCGGTGGCGCGACCGTGAACCTCGGGGTCTCGACGCCCTCCGGAACCCTGTTCGATGACATACCCGGCGTCCCGACCCCGCATTTTCGCTATATCACCGCCAACGCCTCTTATCAGCAGCATCTGCCGCGCGGCTTTCAAGTGGACCTGACCGGCCAGGGGCAGTGGGCCTTCAACACCCTGCCGGTAGAGCAGGAATGGACTCTCGGCGGGTTTGGCAATCTGAGTGCGTGGCAGCCCGCGATCGCGGTGGGCGACAGCGGCTATCTGGCGCGGCTGGAGTTCAGTGCGGGTAGCCCGGTGATGTTCCGTAGCGAGGCCCGGCTCGGCCTATTTCTGGAAACCGGCGGCGCGAAACTGACAACACCGCCGCAGGGCACCGAACCTTGGCAGAGGCTGTCGGATATTGGTCTTAGCCTGCGGCTAACCTTGCCTTACAATTTGAGCGTGACGGCAATGGCGGCGCTTCCGATCGAGAATAACGGGTTCAGCGGGGTGGCCAAGACCAGTCTTAACTTGAACCGGGTCTATGCCTTCTTTGTGGTTCAGAAAAGGTTTTAGGATGCGACAGCTTTTGCTTGCCGCCGTATTGGTCGCCGGCCTGCCCTGTGCCGCGTCGGCCCAAATCCTGGCGCAGGTCGGCGGCGTGACAATCACCCTTCAAGAAGTGATCGCGGCCGATCCGGCGGCAGCGAAGGACACCGCGGCACGCAACAAGACGCTGCTCACCCTGATCAATCGCCAGGCGGTGCTGAACGCCGCCGAGAGGACTGGCATCTACAAATCTGCCGAGTACAAGCGGGCGTTGAAACAAGCGGAGGACAATATCGCGATCCAGCTAGCTAGCAAAGAACTTCACCGCTTCGCATCCGGTCACCGATAAGGAAATGAAGGACGCGTATCAGAAAATTGTTGAGGCGCAGGCGCCGGAGCAATTTCGGCTGCGCGAGATTATCACCGAATCCTATGCGGCGGGGCAGGCGGCGATCGACGAGATCAAAGGCGGCAAATCGTTCTCGATTGTCGCGGCGGAGAAGTCGCAGGACCCACAGAGTGCCGCCGTTGGCGGCGAGGTCGGATGGGTTGCGGCGCCGCAGCTACTCGCCCCGATCTTAAAAGCGGTCGAGCCGCTAAAAGTCGGCGAGGTGACTGGACCGATTTCGGTGCCCAAAGGCTTTGTCGTGATCCAGCTGCTCGGCAGGCGACCGACGCCAAAACCGCCCCTCGACCAAATCAAGCAACAGCTGACGACAGCGTTGCAGCAACAGCAATGGGATAAATACGTGATCAAATTGCGCAGCGAGCAGGGCGCTCGTCTGATGGTGCCGTTGCCGGAGAAATGATGCGCCATGCGACGATCGATCATTTGCTTCGCTATCGCCGTCCTGCTCGGCGGATGTGCAGCTCAGTCGAGCCCGGTTGAGGTAACACGTCTCGCCGGGTGGGGCAGCTACTCGCCGCAGCCTTTTATCAAGGTTTTGCAAGCGCCCCCGACCGGGCTCTATGTGCCGATCGCACGATTGGTCGTAAACGCCGCCGCTGGGCTCGATCGCGCGCAGGCGTTGACTGCGTTGGAACAGAAGGCGCGGGAACTGGGCGCCAACGCGCTGATCGTGTCCGACGAGACCCGGCCGGCGGCGGCTGATCTGACGTTCAACCCATCCGGCGGGACATACACACTCGAGCCGCCGCAATCGGGGACCCACTTGGTTGGCGAGGCGATTCATTCGAGTGCCGCGGACACCCATTAGCTGAGCGTTCGGCACGGCATCCGCAAGCATTCACCTGGACCCGCTTGATTTGCTCCGGCCCTCAGCGCGTTGGCTTGCGGCGGTGAATGACCGCGTATTGATCCGAATAGATACGCTCCCATCCCGGCAAATGGTCGAGCAGGGTCACAGCGGGGCTCGCCGGCTCCAACAAGGTCCAGCTGACGCGGTATTGCTGGAGGAGATTCTGTAGTGATTCTCCTATCGCGTTTGAGGCGGCGACATAGTGCTGCAGGAATACGTCACCATAGAGATCGGCGCGGCCGTCGACAAAAGCCGGGATCTTCGCCATCAGCAGATATCCGCCAAAACGAACGGAATTGAAGACGTTGCCGTCGAGCCCGGCGCGGCGCGCCTCTTCAACCGCGGCCGCGGGCATAACATCCGCGCGCGGCGCGAGACCGCGCTGGTTAAGCAGCCAAGCCGTTGCAACCAGCGCAATCGCCATCGCCGCTGCCGCCGAAAGCGCAATGCCGGTTAGCGCAGCCGCGCCGGTATGCCGTGCAGCTCTTGGGGAAGCCATTTCGGGGGTGAGGATGGTTGGCCGAAGCTGAAGCGCCAGCGGCGCTGCGACCAAGAGGGGGCCTATGATCCCGAGCAGCTCCTCGTTGCGGACATGCGTCACCGCCATCCACAGGAGCAACAACAGCATCAACGCGCGCGAGAGCGGCAACCTTATCCCGAAGAGCAAGCAACCGAGGATGGCGAGCGCGACCCACGCCTCGAGCGGATCGGGACGCGCGAAGTCGACAGGCCGCCATTCGGAAATCGAATTGATCGCAAAACTCATCTCGATCAGGCGGAACGGCAACAGCAGGGCGCCGATTCCATTCGGCGAACACAGCGCGCTGAGCCCAGCGAGGCCCAGAAACATGCCCCATCCCCGGATCATACGGAATCGGGTCGCCGCGCTCGCATACAGTATGGCCTCGGCGGCAATCAACCCGGCGAACCCGAGCCCGATCACAAAACCCCCGTGGATGTTGGCCCAGAGGATCATAATCGGCAGCAGTGCCAGGGACGGCAGCCGGCCTTTGTCCCGTGCGGCGATGATGCCGGCCGACCAGATGACCAGCAGCGGCCAGGCTAGCGCATGCGGGCGTGCAAGAAAGTGAGCCTCGGTCAGCGAGAACGCGGCGAGCGCGGCGATTGCGGCGGGACGCGGTCCGAGAGTCCGCTGCAGCGCCAGGGTGAGGAATGCAAACGCCGCCGCCGCGGCGAGCCCGGTGGCAGCGACAACACCACCCCAACCCAGCCAATCGTATAGGCTCGCCAACGCGATTTCGGCCAGCCATTCGTGCGGCACCCAATTCTGACCGCGCACCGTGTAGCTGAAAGGATCGTCGAATGGGATCGCGCGATGCGCGATGATCCAGCGGCCGATTGCGATATGCGAGAGGGTGTCGCCGTCATTGAGCAGCGCCTGAGCCCCGACGATCGCGACACAATAGACGCCAATCCCGATCAGCGACGGCACTAACAACAGGCCGCACCGGTCAAAAACTCGCTGCGGTGGAATAAGCCGGGGGATCGCCGCGATGGCTGGCGCCGCCTGCCAATACCGTTGCGAAATGCCTTTCATGCGGCGAGACGGCGGGCCTTTATCCATGAGAGCCGAACCACTACCCGACAACCGTTGGGTTCGGCACGGAGGTGGTTTAACCCGCCGACTGTATGGCGCTCAAAGTTTGCTAAAGCGTTTCCGACAGCTAGCCTGATATGACGAAGGCCGGCCTAGTTGCGGCGCGAAGCTAGCCGCAGCGGGGCGATCTCAATATCTTCAGTTTGGCGCCGAGCAAGTAGCCGCGATCTGAGCGGCACCCGACGACTGGGGGCACGATAAGATTTGTGTTCAACCCTGGTGTCTAAGTGGGCGGTTTCATTGCGACATCGAGCATGACATTGGGCAAAATTTCGCGGATGACGCTGCGCAGCGTCGCTTCGTCCTGGGCGATGGCGCTCGCCAGCAGCCGGCGGGAGCCGCGGCGCAGCACCCTTGCGGTAGCGCGCCCATCATTCCCCGGCCGGATCGTGGCAAACGCGTCCGCCGGCTCGATCCGTTTCAACACACGCTTTAACGCCTGCAGCCCCTCCGTGGTCTCGACATCGTAGGCGGGCGAGTCCGGACTTACCGGCTCGGCTTCTTCTTCGACGGTGGCGTCGATCGCCTCGACCGCTCGATAACGAGACAATGACTGATAAATCGCCCGGCCAGGCTCGGTATCGATCCGCGATTGCAATTCCCAGCTTTCGCCGCGCGCCGAAAGTTCGGTAATCAACGCAAACAAATCGTCGCTATCCTCTTCGTGCGAGCAGGTCAGAAACGCCAGGCGGCCGTCGTGCTCGACAACCCGGTCATCGTCCTCGGGAAATCCCAGTTCGGCGAGCGCGTTATCCAGCGCGCGACGCGAGGCGACCAACAAAGTCGTCACATGCAAGCGGCGTCCGCTTTCTGCCGGGTCCTTTTCCGCCATCATCTCCCTCCGAAGCGGCGTAATCAGCCGATCGCAATCTAGGCGGACCCCACCGGGGGCGCGACCAAAAAACCGCCTGCTGCCGCCCTTCTATTCGCGCTGCAGCTCACCGGCGCGGTTCAGCCGCACATCCCGGTCGAGATAGACGCTGATCATCAGGCCAATGCCGAACATTACTGTCAGCATTGCCGTTCCGCCGTAGGAGATAAGCGGGAGCGGGATGCCGACGACAGGTATCAGACCCGTCACCATCGCTATGTTGATGAAAATGTATAAAGACAAATTAGCGACAATCCCGAGGCACAACAGCCTGCCAAAATGGCTTCGGCATCGGAAAGCGATGGCAAACCCATAGGCAATAATGCCGATATAAAGCGCCAACAGTACAAGGCCGCCAATCAAACCAAACTCTTCGGCTAAAGTGGTGAAGATAAAGTCAGTCTGCTTCTCGGGCAGGAAGCTCAAATGACTTTGCGTGCCGAGGAGAAATCCTTTTCCAAACAGGCCGCCTGAGCCGAGTGCGATTTTGGACTGCAGGATATGATACCCTGCCCCAAGCGGATCACTGTCCGGATCGAGAAAGGTATAGATCCGGTTCTTTTGGTAGTCTCGCAGCAATCTCCACACAAAAGGCAGAGAAACACTCGTCAGTAAAATGCCGATGGCAAATATGAACAAGCGCACACCGGCGACAAACATTAAAATTACGCCGATCAATAGCAAGACGACTGCCGTTCCGAGATCAGGCTGCTTTAATACCAGGCCGGTCGGTATAATGGTCATCAGAATTGGCAACAGCAGATAAAGAGGTTTATTGATTTTCTCTTCCGCGAGACTATGGAAATATCGGCTCAGAGCCAGCACTAACGTCACGCTCATCAATTCGGAAGGCTGAAGCTGGATGATTCCGAGGTCGATCCAACGCTGGGCTCCCATCCCCACAAAGCCGCGAAGATCGACCGCGATAATCAGCAACAGAGCAAGCGCGTAACCCCAATAGGCTGCGCGGAACCATCTGCGGATGCCGAGCAAGGCGGCACCCAACATCGGGACGAGGGCGACCGCGAACCGGGACATCTGTTTTGTGGCCCAAGGCTGCATGCTGCCGTCGGCCGCGGAATACAAGGCTGCGACGCCGATCCCTGCGATGATCGTGACCAGCAACAGCAGATCCCATCGGATGCCCAATATCCTTCCAGCGAACCCGGTGCCCGGGCGCTCGAAATCAGCTGGAAAGCCCGCCATACGGTTCACCCTCGGGCTGCCGCCGACGCGGTAAGCGGGACCGGGGTCGCGGGAGTAGAGTGCGCAACGGTGTCTTTCGGCGGAACCCGCCGCGCCGGGTCGCGTCGTTGCGCCTCACGCAGCACATCGCGGCAGATTGGTGCCGCGACCGCCGAGCCGCCGCCGCCGTGTTCGACGACGGTGGCACAGACGTAACGCGGTGCGCTAACCGGCGCAAATCCGACGAAGAGAGCGTGGTCGCGTTCCTTCCAGGGAATCTCGTCGATTTTGCGCAAACCATGATCGCGCTCGTACTGGGTAATGCGGCGAACCTGAGATGTTCCGGATTTGCCGCCCATGGCGAGATCGGGCTCGGTGATGCGCGCTGCGTAGGCGGTGCCACCCGGCTCGTTCACGACGGCGTTCATCCCGTCGACGACAAGTGCAAGCGCGTCGGCGTCAAACCCCAGCGGGCGAAACTCGGGTTGCGCCTTATCACCATCGGGCAGCATCAAGCCACCCTGGCGGACAAAATGAGGCACCACCGCCGTGCCCGAGACCAGGCGGGCAACCATCGTGGCTATCTGCATCGGTGTGGCGAGCACCGATCCCTGGCCTATGCCGGCGATCAGCGTTTCGCCCTGCTGCCAGGGAGTCCCGGTCGTCGCGAGCTTCCACTCGCGCGTGGGTATCAGCCCACCCTTTTCGCCGGGAATGTCGACGCCGAGCGGTGATCCGAAACCG
This sequence comes from uncultured Alphaproteobacteria bacterium, assembly GCA_963735445.1. GTDB lineage: Bacteria > Pseudomonadota > Alphaproteobacteria > ATCC43930 > CGMCC-115725 > AP-15. The sequence goes on along the minus strand of CAVTLC010000018.1, from coordinate 35,442 downwards.
AGCCGATGGGCCATCGCCGCCAGCCGGTCGATCCCCAGACGGCGCGCCGTCTCGTAAAAGAAAACATCACAGGATTTTTTGATCGCATCGTGCACACGCAACGTCCCGTGACCGCCGTGCCGCCAACAATGAAACACCGCGTTGCCAAGTTGAATCTGGCCGCTGCAGGTGATCGACGTTTGCGGGGTTAGCACGCCCGCACTCAAAGCAGCCAGCGCGACAACCGGCTTGAATGTCGAGCCCGGCGGGTAAATGCCGGCGATGGCTTTGTTCGACAATGGGTGGCGGGGATCGCTGGAAAGCTGTTGCCAAAGTGCTGAGCTAAGGCCGTCGGCGAAGGCTGTGGGATCGAAACCGGGGATCGAGACTAAAGCAAGGATCTCGCCGCTGATCGCATCGAGCAAAACGCTCGAAACACTCTGCTCCTCGGCACAGCGCTTCGTGACAAACTCTTGCATCGCCATATCGAGGCCGATGACAACGTCTTGTCCGGGTTGTCCATCGACATGGGCGAGTTCGCGCACGACGCGGCCAAAAGCGTTTATCTCGACCTGGCGGGTGCCGGCGGTGCCGCGCAGCGCCACGTCTTCAGTTTTTTCGACGCCGGCCTTGCCGATGCGAAAGTCCGGCAGCTCGAGCAAAGGATCGCCGGTGAGTTCTTGCTCGGACACCGCGGCAACGTAGCCGATCACATGCGCTGTAGTTTCCCGAAACGGATAATTCCGGGTGAGGCCTTGTTCGACCGAGAGCCCCGGCAGCTCGGGGACCACCACCTCGACCTTGGCCATCTCGTCCCAGTTGAGGTTGTCGCGAACGACGACCGGGACAAAGGAATGTTTGCGTCGTACTTCCCGCATCACCCGATTGCGGTCGGTCGCGTCGAGCTTGATCAAGCGCGCCAGCGCGTCCAGCGTCGCCGCGATGTCGGCTGCCTGCTCCGCGACGATCACCAAGTGATAGTCTTGCCTGTTATCGGCGAGCGGGGTGCCAAAGCGATCGAGAATCCGGCCGCGCGGCGGGGCAATCAGGCGCAGGTTGACGCGATTTTCATCGGACAGCACCTTGTAGCGATCGGAGTCGACGACCTGCAGCTGATACAATCGGCCGCCAAGCGCGGCAAAGAGTAGCGCCTGGGCGCCCGCAAGAGCCGCGGCCCGTCTGCTGAATAAGCGATAGCGTTGGATTTCGCGCTGAAGACCGCTTCCGGGAAGGGCGTCTTTCGATCGCATGATCAGCCGGCGCCGATCAGCGCGTGTTGGGTTCGTCCCAACGCGAAACTCGCTATCGGAAACAGTGCAATCGTCAGCACCGCGCGAAAGACGCTGCTATTAATGCTGAAGAGTTGCCAAGCCAAGATCGAGTGAACTGCCCACAACCCGCCGATTGCGACACCCACCAGTAGCGTGAACCCAGCCCATATAAACGCGAAGTCGCGATTGAAAAACCATCGGCGACAGCGCAACACCGCAGCCCGCGAGAGCAGAAAGAGAAGAGGTGTGGCGCCGAGAGGCCCGCCGGATAAAAGGTCGTATACCAGGCCAATCCCGAATAGAGCCGTCGGCGGCAGCAGGTCTGGTCGATAGATCGTCCAATGATAGACAGTCATCAGCGCGAAGGCCGGCGTTAGCGCCGCGTATCCCGCAAGCGGGACCGGCAGCAGTGCGAGAAGTGCCGCAAATCCGGTCGACGCGACCGGCAGCAAGCGAAACGCCAATTCGCCAATCTGGGACTTAGCCGGAGCGGTGTCGGTGGGCCACGGCATTTATCATCAACGCCGGCTGGCTTTGGGCGCGGATGCCGCCGCAGCACGAGAACCGGCTCGCAATGCCGTCACGGCTGGCGGCAATTCGTGAGCGAGACCGTAATCGACGATTCGTACATATTCGAGCTGGCCAAGACGTACAAAAGGTTGGACCCGTGGCGAACCGGAATCCGCGGCCTCGACCACTCCGACCGGCAGCCCCGACGGGAAAATTCCGCCTTCGCCCGAAGTGACGATCCGGTCCCCGACTTTCAGCGGTGCGGCCGGATCGAGATACCACAAGGCCGGCAATTCCGAGTTGTCTCCGGCCAAGATTGCTCGCTGGCGGGACCGTTCGACAATTACAGGAACACGTGAGTTCAGATCGGTAATCAACAAGATACGCGCTGCTCGCGCACCGACCTCGTAGACCCGGCCGACTAGGCCTTCGCCAACGACGGCAGCCTGGCCGCGGGCAATTCCGTTTTCGGTACCCGCGTCGATCATCAAGTTGCGCAAAAAGGCGCCGCCAGAATTGGCGATCACCCTCGCCGACACAAAGGAAACAGCCGATTGCGGAACCAGCTTTACCAAGTCCCGCAGTTGTGAGTTTTCGTCGGCCAAGGCGATTGCCGCTTGCTGCCAGTGCAGCAATCGCTTGTTTTCCTCAGTTAGGCGGGCGTTATCCTCGTAAAGATCGACCATCGATTGGATACGCTCGGTCAGAGCCGCGACTGCGATCATCGGTCGCGAAAATGCATCGAGCAATGGCGAGACGTAGTCGGCCACCGAAGTGCGGACAGATTGGAGCATGACCTGGTCGACTTTTCCGAGAATGATAAAGATCACGGATAAGGCAACGAGGAGAGGTGCCACGATACGCTGGGCCGCAGAGCGACGCAGCGTCAATTGACGGAACATATCACCTCTGTCGTGGCTCCTTAATCATGCCGCCCCTCGGTGCACCCTCTCCCGGCAGTTGTCAGCAGTTACCAGCCATTGATCAAAACGGACCTAAGGGTCTTCATTTCCTCGAGCGTCCTACCCGTGCCAAGAGCGACGCAACTCAGCGGATCGTCGGCGATCGATACCGGAAGCCCGGTCGCGTGGCGCAGCACCAAGTCGAGATTTCCGAGCAGAGCGCCACCTCCCGTCAGCACAATTCCCTTGTCGACGATATCGGCGGCAAGTTCGGGCGCCGTATGCTCCAGCGCCACCTTGACAGCTTCGACAATCGAGCCGACCGGCTCGGCGAGGCTCTCGGAAACCTGGCGTTCACTGATGACGACTTCTTTTGGCACGCCGTTCATCAGATCACGCCCTTTGATCTCCATGATCCGGCCTTCGCCGTCATCGGGCATGGATGCCGAGCCGATCTCCTTTTTGATCCGCTCGGCGCTGCTTTCGCCGACCAAAAGGTTATGATTGCGGCGGATATAGGCGATAATCGCCTCATCCATCTTGTCGCCGCCGACCCGCACCGACCGGCAATAGACGATGCCGCCCAACGACAGCACGGCGACTTCAGTGGTACCGCCTCCGACATCGACGACCATCGATCCGGTCGGTTCGGTGACCGGAAGACCGGCTCCGATCGCCGCGGCCATCGGCTCTTCGATCAAGAAGACACGCCGCGCGCCGGCGCTTTCGGCCGATTCTTGGATTGCGCGTCGTTCCACTGCGGTCGAGCCCGAGGGCACGCACACGACGATCTGGGGCGTCGCGAAACTGCGCCGATTGTGTACCTTGCGAATAAAATGTTTGATCATCTCCTCGGTCACTTCGAAATCGGCGATGACGCCGTCCCGTAGCGGCCGAATGGCCTGGATGTAGCCGGGAGTGCGGCCCAGCATAAGCTTGGCTTCTTCGCCAACCGCCAAAACCTGCTTGCGCCCTTTGACGCTGGCGATCGCGACGACCGAAGGTTCGTTGAGCACGATGCCCCGCCCCTTGACGTAGACCAAGGTGTTGGCGGTGCCGAGGTCGATCGCCATATCGGCAGACAGTAAACCCAACATTCTTCCGAGCATGTCACTCTGGACCCAATGTTCCACAAGCCAGGAGGTCGGGCAGAGCGCCGCTGCCGTGAACCGCCCCGCCGGTTTATAAGAGCAAGTCTACGACCCGTTCTCGATCTACCGGAGCGCGTGTGCGGCGCCGACTAGCACTATCGTCATGGATTTCCCCCGGTTTGATCCTTATCCTTGCGGATCACGGGTGCGTTTGCAAGGCACCCTTTTTGAGCCGTGCCGGCAGCGCGATGGAGCGGATCGCTACGGCAGAGTGAGGTCCCCGGGGGCGGCACGACACAACAGCGACGGGTTTGGGCGATAGCGCAGCGAATTTCACCGCAAAGCGCTGTACGGTACCGGCCGAAATCCTCACAAAGGTGGGGGACGCCGGGAGATCGATCGAAACTTAAATCTCGCTCATTTTGGTGATTGCTCGGCGCCTTGAGCCAGACTTAGTGGCTCCCAAGAGCAAGCATGCGCGTCAACCGTTTTCGGTTCCTGCCATCCGGTCTTGCACACTCGGTCCGCAGGGCGGGGATCGACGAAAAAAAGCCGGCGTCGGCTGTGCCGACCCCGGCAAGGTTGCGGGTGGCAGACCCGCGACAGGGAGACTTTGCCAAGCCGGGCTAAAGAGTGAGGCGGCGCCCGGCAGCCCGCCTGCGCCATCAACGCGATGAAATGTTTTTGGTTCCAGGAATACGGTGCTCAACCCCGCGCTTTATTGCACGCTCGACCTTCGCCACCGAGTCCTTGGGCGCAACCGGCTTGTCGTGCGACCAGGTTTGACGGCGGCCGGCTCCCGCCGGTTGCAGCTGCGCTTGTCCGAAACGAGCTTGACGAATGTCGCCAGCCCTGACCTGGCCGCGTGCCGCCCGGGTGGTCGTCGCGCTCGACACCTCGTCATCCTCCGGCTCCATGCCCACGAGCTTGCGAAGAGCCTCGCGTCCGCGCGACAGACGTGAGCGCACGGTTCCGACCGGCACACCGAGGACGGCCGCGACCTCCTCGTAACGCATACCCTCCAAACCGACGAGCAGGATCGCCGATTGTTGCTCCTCTGGAAGTTTGGCAATCGCGCGCTCGAGATCGCGCAATTCGAGCCGCTGTCCTTGCTGGGGCGCTCGTGTCAGCAAGGGTTCATTATCGCTCAAAGCGACGGCAGCGCCTTCTCGTACCGACCGTCTAACATAATTAACGTATTGATTGTGCAGTATCGTGAACAACCAAGCTCGCAGGTCTGTCCCTTCTTGCCACAGATGCAGTTTTCCGAGGGCGCGAGTCAGACAATCCTGGACGAGATCGTCGGCGGCGGCGATATCTCGGGTTAATGCCCGAGCGTAGCGCCGAAGACGCGGAATTTCTGCTTCAATCTCCCTGTAAGTGTCTAGCATCAAAGGCTCCCAATTCTCGATCAGCTGGTGCTGACGTCGGCTGAGAGTCGTATCGGGGCGCTGTAATCCGAAAATGTCAGTGCCTCTAGTTTTATGTAAGAAATTGTAACTATATGTATAATGGATCGGATGGCATCGGCCCGGGATCGAGGTAGGGTCGATCTGGGCAACTCGACGAACGCGGACCGCTATGAGTGACATCGGCCACATACTGGTCGTCGACGATCAAAAAGAGATCTGCGACATGGTCCAGGACTATCTGTCCAGCGAGGGCTACCGGGTGTCGACCGCACATGATGGTGGCGGTATGCGCCGAGTCATTGGTCAGTCTGCGGTCGACCTCGTAATCCTTGATCTAATGCTTCCGGGTGAGGATGGATTGACGCTCGCGCGCTCGCTGCGCGAAGAGTTGAGTGTCGGCATCATCATTCTGACGGGCCGCGGCGAGACCGTCGACCGCATCATCGGGCTGGAGATGGGGGCCGACGACTATCTGCCGAAGCCGTTTCACCTTCGCGAACTTCTGGCGCGGGTCAAAAGCGTGCTGCGTCGGGTGTCGAGCCGGACCGTCGAGAAGGCCCCGACACACCGATCACAAGCGCGCTTCGCCGGCTGGCATCTCGATCTGTCGAGCCGTGAGCTTTTTTCGCCCGCCGGCGAGGAGGTCCGGCTGACGACCGGCGAGTTTGATTTGCTCGCCGCTTTTGTAAACAACGCCAATCAGGTGCTTACCCGTGACCGGTTGCTCGATCTGGCCCGCAACCGCGAAGCTGGACCGTTTGATCGAACCATCGATGTTCAAGTCGGGCGGTTGCGCCGCAAGCTCGAAGACGATCCGCAGAAACCCTCGATGATCAAAACGGTACGCGGCACCGGCTACATCTTCACCCCACCAGTCGAAACCGGCTGACCAGCCTTCGCTCAAACCGTCAGATAGCTGCGGACCGCTACTTCATCCATTTCCTCGCGGCGACCGGAAGCAACGACCTCGCCGCGCTCGATGACGACGAACGCAGCGGCAAGATCACGGGCAAATTCAAAATATTGCTCGACGAGCAGGATTGCCATGTCCCCGCGCGCCGCGAGACCGCGAATGACCTGCTCGATATCCTTGATGATCGACGGCTGGATGCCTTCGGTTGGCTCGTCGAGTATCAACAGCCGCGGCCGTGTCACGAGTGCGCGTGCGATGGCCAATTGCTGCTGTTGGCCGCCGGAAAGATCGCCGCCGCGGCGGCTCAGCATGTTCTTTAATACCGGAAAAAGAGCGAAGATCTCCTCAGGGATTTGGCGCAGGCCGCGCGCCAACGGGGCAAAGCCAGTTTCCAGGTTTTCGAGGACGGTCAGGCGCGCGAAAATTTCGCGCCCTTGCGGCACCAGTGCTAACCCGGCGCGCGCGCGTTGATAGGCAGGCAAGCCGGTCAGCTCGCGATCTTCCCAGGAAATCCGGCCGCCGCGGATCGGCTGAAGGCCAAAGATCGCCCGCAACAGGCTGGTTTTGCCGACGCCGTTGCGACCGAGAACGCAAGTCACCTCGCCCTTTTTCGCCGTCAGGCTGACGCGCCGCAGCGCACGGCTAGCGCCGTAAAACAGGTCGACACCCTCGACGTTCAGCATGGGTCAGCGACCGAGATACACTTCGATGACGCGCGGATCGTTCTGGACGTGGTCGATCGAGCCTTCGGCGATGACCGAACCCTCATGCAGAACCGTTACCTTGACCTCGAGGGCGCGCACGAACGCCATATCGTGTTCGACCACCACAACGCTGCGGCTGCGATTGATCTCGCGCAGCAGGTCCGCTGTCGCTGCGGTCTCCGCATCGGTCATGCCGGCGACCGGCTCGTCGACCAGCAGCAGTCTGGGTTCCTGGGCGAGCAGCATGCCAATCTCCAGCCACTGCTTTTGACCATGCGACAGCTCGCCCGCGCGGCGTTCGCGTTCGGAGGCAAGGCGGATCGTTGTCAGGATCTCCTCGATCCGCACGCTCTCGTCGGCCGTCTCGCGCGCCCACAAGGTAAAGCCAGGGGAGCGATCGCCATTGAGCGCGAGCAGCACGTTGTCGCGGACCGACAGCGGCTCGAAAACCGTGGGGCGCTGAAACTTTCGGCCAATGCCGAGCCGAGCGATTGCCGGCTCGTCGAGTCGCGTCAGATCGGTATCATCACCAAACACGACGCGCCCGGAATCCGGCCTTGTCTTGCCGGTAATCACGTCCATCATGGTGGTCTTGCCGGCGCCGTTGGGGCCGATCACCGCCCGCATCTCGCCCGCATCCAGTACGAGGGACAGTTCGTTGAGCGCCTTGAAGCCATCGAAGGAGACGTTGACTCCGTCGAGATAGAGGAGGGTTCCCTCGCTCACCCGGCGACCTCGCGCGCCGCCGCCTCTGCCGCCGTCTCGGTCGCGGTTGCCTCGCGCTCAGCCGCGGCGCGCGGCCCTCGCAGTGAAAAGAGCCCAATGATGCCGCGAGGCAGAAACAGCGTAACCAAGATAAACAATGCGCCAAACGCGAACAGCCAGATTTCCGGCATGGCACTGGTCAACCAGGTCTTGCCGAGGTTGACGATAACCGCGCCCAAGATCGCGCCGGCGAGCGTGCCGCGTCCGCCGACCGCGACCCAGATGACTGCCTCGATTGAATTCCCGGGTGCGAATTCAGACGGGTTGATGATGCCAACCTGCGGCACGTAAAGCGCGCCGCCGATCCCGGCGATGATCGCCGAAACGACCCACACAGTAAGCTTGTACGATTCCGGACGATAGCCGAGAAACCGGGTTCGCGGCTCCGCATCGCGCACTGCCACCAGCACCTTGCCAAAGCGCGATCCGGTCATTGCGCGCGCCAACAGCAACGCCGCCGCCAGCACGACGGCGGTGATCAACATGAGGCCTACCGAAGTGCTCTCGCGGTTGAGCGGGAAGCCCAGAATGTCCTTAAAGTCGGTCATCCCGTTATTGCCGCCAAAACCCATGTCGTTGCGGAAAAAAGCCAGTAGCAACGCAAAGGTCAGCGCCTGGGTGATGATCGAGAAGTAGACGCCTGAGACCCGCGAGCGAAACGCGAACCAGCCGAACACGCCAGCCAGGACGCCGGGCACCAGCACCACCATGATCAGGGCAAACCAGAAATGGTCGAACCCGTACCAGTACCAAGGCAGCTTGTTCCACCCGATAAAGACCATGAAATCGGGCAGAGTGGGATTGGCATAGACGCCGCGCGCGCCGATCTCGCGCATCAGGTACATGCCCATCGCATAGCCGCCCAAGGCGAAGAAGGCGGCATGACCAAGGGTCAGGATGCCGACATAGCCCCAAACAAGATCGACCGCCAATGCCAGAATAGCGTAACAGAGATATTTGCCGGCCAACGAGATGGCGAAGTTTTGGACATGCACCGCGCTTGTCGCGGGCACGAGCAGGTTCAGACCCGCGAGCAGCGCCGCCCCGCCGAGCACGCAGGCAAGCGTCACCGTGGTTGCGCGGTCGACGTGCATTACGCCTCGGCCGCCCGGCCCTTGAGCGGGAATAGGCCTTGCGGGCGCCGCTGAATGAACAGAATCAAGAATACCAGCACCAGAATCTTGGCAAGCACCGCGCCCTCGAACGGTTCGACAAACTTGTCGACGACGCCCAAGCTCATCGCGGCGACAAGCGTCCCCCAAAGATTGCCGACGCCGCCCAACACCACGACGAGGAAACTGTCGATGATGTAGTTCTGGCCGAGATTGGGGCTGACATTGTCGATCTGGCTCAGCGCGACGCCGGCCATGCCGGCGATGCCGGAACCGAGGCCAAAAGTGAGTGCGTCGATCACCGGCGTGCGGATGCCCATTACCGCCGCCATGCGCCGGTTCTGCATGACGGCTCGGATTGAGCGTCCGAGCCCGCCCCAACGCAATATCGCCATCAGCGCGCCGAGCACGAGTGCGGCGAACACGATGATCCACAAGCGGTTTACCGTCAGCGTAAGCCCGCCGATCTCGATCGCGCCGCTCATCCAGGGCGGTGAGCTGACATCTTTGTTGGTGGGGCCGAAGATGCTGCGCACCGCCTGCTGCAGGATCAGGCTTAGCCCCCAGGTGGCGAGCAGGGTCTCCAGCGGCCTGCCGTAGAGAAAGCGGATCAGCGTGCGTTCGATCACGACCCCGAGCGCGCCCGCCACCAGAAACGCCGCGGGCACGGCGAACAGCAGACCGAAATTCTCAAGCGCCGGGGCAACGGCAAAGATCAGTTGCTGCACTACAAAAGTGGTGTAGGCGCCGATCATCACCATTTCGCCATGCGCCATGTTGATGACGCCCATCACCCCAAAGGTAATGGCAAGCCCAGTCGCGGCCAGCAGCAGCACCGCACCGAGGCTCAGGCCGTAATAGACGTTCTCTAAAAGCCCCCACAGCTTCAGCTTGAAATCGATGTCGCGGACCGCCGTCGCGATCACCGCCGCTACCGGCGGCGGCTGGCCCTGCAGCGAGGCGAGCAGGCTGCGTGTCGGCAGATCCGCGCGCCCCGCCAACTCGTGAACCGCGGCGAGCCGGTCCGATTCCGATCCGGTATCGGACTTCAGCAAGGCTGCGGCGTGCGCTTCGCGCAGAACGCGCGTGACGGCGGCATCCCGTTCGCTGGCGAGCGCCTTGTCGATCAACGGCAAGGCGCCTGGATCGGCCGATTGGAACAGCGCCTCCGCAGCCTTCAGCCGCGCAGTCGGGTTCTTTGAGGAAAGATCGAGCGCGCCCGCGGCGGTCTCGATGGCCGCGCGCACCGTGTCGCTGACGATAACGCGTCGCAGGTTTGGCATCGCCGGCGCCTCGACCGTGGCGCCTGTGCGCGCATCGACAAACCCTTTATCGGTGCGGATGTAGAGCGGCGGATTCGGCCGCGGCCATTTCCAGGCATAGAGCCTCCCGTCGCGTAACGCCTCGACCACAGCCGCGGCGTGCGGGTTGCCGGAAATCGCCAGCGCGGTCACGCCGCGGGCCTCGACATCGGCCGTGGTGGCAGCAATGTCATCAAATGGATCGGATTGGGCCCGCGCCGTGCCCGGCAACGCCATCATCAGTGCAACCAAGGCACCGATTAAGAAGCCGCACGGAAGGGCGAACCGGCGGCGATGACCCTCCCGCCGATTCAATACCATACTGCTCAGGCCTTCTTTGCTCCGACGCATTTGCCGGCGACGACGTCATAGCTGCCGCAGGACATGGGCGGCAGCCAGTCGCCGATCAGGTTCTTGCTTTCCGGCAGATACGGCGACCACGGCTGGGCGACCACCAGACCGCCGGTCTGCCAGACCACGTTGAATTGCCCGTTACCCTGTACTTCGCCGATCAGCACCGGCTTGGTGAGGTGATGATTGGGCATCATTGTCGCGAAATCGCCCGAAAGGTTCGGGTGGGCGACGCCAATCATCGCGTCGATCACTGCATCGTGGTCGGTGGTGCCAGCCTTCTCCACCGCTTTAACCCACATGTTGAAGCCGATGTAGTGCGCCTCCATCGGGTCGTTGAACACCCGCTTGTCGTCCTTGGCGAACTGTTTGAACGCAGCGACGACCTCTTTATTGAGCGGGGTGTCGAGGCTCTCGAAATAGTTCCATGCCGCGAGATGGCCGACCAGCGGCTTGGTGTCGATACCGGCAAGCTCCTGTTCGCCGACGCTAAACGCCACCACTGGGATGTCGGTCGCCTTGATGCCCTGGTTGCCGAGCTCCTTGTAAAACGGCACGTTGGCATCGCCATTAATGGTCGAGACGACGCCGGTCTTCTTGCCCGCGGAGCCGAAAGCCTTGATCTTGGCGACCTCCGCCTGCCAGTCGGAATAGCCAAACGGCGTATAGTTGATCATCACATCAGCAGGTGCGACGCCTTTGGCCTTCAGGTACGCTTCAAGGATCTTGTTGGTGGTGCGCGGATAGACGTAATCGGTCCCCTCCAGCACCCAACGCTTCACCCCGACCTGGTTCATCAGGTAATCGACCGCGGGGATCGCCTGCTGGTTTGGCGCGGCGCCGGTGTAGAACACGTTACGGCTGCATTCCTGACCCTCGTACTGCACCGGGTACAACAGGATACCGTTCAGCTCTTCGAATACTGGCAGAACCGATTTGCGAGACACCGACGTCCAGCAGCCGAACACCGCCGCCACCTTGTCGACCGACAGCAATTGCTTCGCCTTCTCCGCAAAGAGCGGCCAGTTCGAAGCCGGGTCGACCACCACCGGCTGGAGCTGCCGGCCCATGACCCCGCCCTTTGCATTCTGTTGGGCAATCAGCATCAGCATGACGTCCTTGAGCGGAGACTCGCTGATCGCCATTGTGCCGGAGAGCGAATGCAGGATCCCGATCTTGATGGGACCTGTCTCGGACGCCGCAGGGGCCGCCTTGGCCTGCGGGATCAGGAGGTTGGGGAGGTTGGGGACCGCGCCGAGACCGGCAGCGGTCGCGGCCAAGCCAGCGCCAAGCAAACCCAATCGGCGACGATCAATCGTGAACCCCTCGGACGACATGTACTGCTCCCCTTGTAATCTGCCTTGTTGGTGACGGTTTGATCCGAAAGAGCAAGAAAGAGGCCAAAGGCCGGGGTCACCGCTTTGCCGGACGGGCGGATTGCACCAGCGGGTTTCCGGCAACATCGCCATGAATAAAAGCGGCAATGCCGCCGGCCCAACTTTGTCGAATGAGGTGGTCGCGCTGGTGCCGGACAGGCGTTTTCGCCTAATTTTTGAGCATTCTGGTGCCGTTTGGCGCGCCATTGCCAATCCGGGGCATTCGCCGCGTAGCGCGATATCGGTCGCGCCGATATGCTGGCGCCAGCCGGAGACCTGAGATCATCGACAGGACGCAGCGATGACCGATACCGACGCCGTGCTCGCCGCCAATCTCGAGTTTTATCGGGCCTTCACGATGCGCGATGTCGCGGCGATGGACGCCTTGTGGGCGCGTCATGCGCCGGTTGCCTGCCTCCATCCGGGGTGGACCGTGCTGACCGAGCGCGATGCCATCATCTCCAGTTGGAGCGGAATCCTGTCGAACCCCGGAGCGCCGCGGATCGCCTGCTACGACGAACGTGTCTTGCTATTCGGCGATACCGCACTCGTTCTGTGCGAGGAAGAACTCGACGGCGGCACGCTCGCCGCGAGCAACTTCTTTATCCGCGAAGACGGCGCCTGGCGCTTGGCGCATCACCATGCCGGCCAGATCGTGCGTCGCCAGGTGGAGCGGCGACCGACCCGGCTCAATTAACCGGGCGTCTTCAAACTGTCCCTTTCCGGGAACGCGCGTAACTCGCCTGCACCTCGGCAAGCCGGAATGCGGTCTCGTCATCGATAACGCCATCCACGCGCGCCGGACGAAAGCGGCGCTGGAAGGCAGCAACAACCGGCGCCTCAGCGTTGGCGGCGACGCAATAGCCGATATTGCTCAAACTCTCCATTGCGCGCGCCCGATCGATCGCAACCGTGGCCACTCGGCGACCCGGCTCAGGCCACAGCCCGATGCCCGCGCGCGCGAGCCGCCCCCAATCGAACAGCTCGCCCGGGTCGCTCTTGCGCTCCGGTGCGATATCGGAATGCCCGACAATGCGGTGCGCCGGAATCGGGTAACGCGAGAGAATGTCGCGGCACAACTCTTCCACCACCCGCATCTGAGCTTCCGGGAACGGCCGATACCCCCAATCGTGACCGGGATTGACGATCTCGACGCCAATCGACACGCGGTTAAGGTCGCCCTCGCGCTCCCAGCACGAGATTCCGGCATGAAAGCCGCGCCTCGCCTCGGGGACAAGCCGCCAGACCGTCCCATCCTCATCGATCACATAGTGGGCGCTGACCCGGGCCACCGGATCGCATAGCCGGTCGAGCGCCTCACCAGCGCTGCGCATGCCGGTGTAGTGGAGAACGAGCATGTCGATCCGCGGCGGATCGTCCCGCGGAGCATGGTTGGGGGAGGGCCGCTCGCGTACCGAAATCCCGGTCATCCGTAGGCCGCGGCGCGCGTGCTACCGCGTTTCGCCACCGAATCATAGGCCGCGTTGATCCGTGCAATTCTGGCGTTGGCGAGGGCCACGCATTCGGGCGGCAGACCTTTGGCGATAACGAGGTCGGGGTGAGTTTCGCGCACCAGCCGATGATAGGCGATGCGGATGTCGCTGAGCGGTGCCCCCGGATCGACGCCGAGTATCGCGTAGGCATTCTCTCCGGCCGTTTCGACGGGCTCGACATGATGCGCGCGGATGCGGGCGTAGGCGGCGGCATCAAAGCCAAACAGCCGGGCAACCTCGCGTAAATAGGCGTCTTCGGCGTCGCACAGCCGTCCATCAGCGAGCGCGATATGGAACAGCCCGTCCAGCATATGCTCCAACACGACCGGATCGCTTGCGAACAAGCGCCTGACCTGGCGGGCGTAGCTGTCAAATCCGTGCGTGCTCTTGCGGGCGAGATCGAACACCAGCCGGACGTGGTCTTCTTCACCGGGTGGCACTTCGAATACATCGTGAAACGCCGCCACCTCGTCGCGGGTAACAGCGCCATCGGCGCGCGCCATTTTGGCGCCGAGCGCGATCGCCGCGATCGTGAACGCAACCGGCTGACGCGGGTCGGTCTCCGCTGGACCATGGCCTCGGACCATGGTGGAGTGTGATGTGATGGCCGACACGATCGAGCAACGCCCCGAGCGGCCCGCCAAAGGAGAGTTCGACCGCGCCGCTGATCATTCGCCCGATAAAGCTCATCGATCCTGGGCCTCATCATCGTTTAGATAAGTCATCGAACGGAACACCGGGGTTGGCGGGTCCCGTATCGATCCGGTCGCTCTATGCTACTTGCGGGCCACAATTGGAAACAGGGTGTCAATCTGCCGCGGCGGCGCGCCGCGAGGGGGGTCGGTGGAGCGGTTCGGCGCAATCGTGATCGGCGGCGGGTTGGTCGGGTCTGCGATCGCTTGGGGCTTGGCCCGCGGCGGGCTGGCAACCGCGTTGCTCGATGAGGGCGATGTCGCTTTCCGTGCCTCGCGAGGCAATTTCGGTCTTGTCTGGGTGCAGAGCAAGGGCGACGGCGCACCGCATTATCAGCGCTGGACAAGGCGCTCGGCTGACGAATGGCCGGGGCTGGCCGACGAGCTTGCGAACAAAACCGGGATCGATGTCGGTCATCATCGGCCGGGCGGGTTTCATCTGTGCCTCGGAGAAGACGAGTTCGCCGATCGTCATCAGAAAATGGAGCGGATGCGCCGGGACTCGGGCAATTTTGGCTTTGAGTACCGGATGCTGGACCGGCACGAAATCGCCGAGCTGCTGCCCGGAGTCGGACCCGCGGTGAGCGGTGCGTCGTGGACCCCGTATGACGGGCATGCAAACCCGCTCAATCTGCTCAAGGCGCTGCACAAGGGCTTTATCGACAATGGCGGGCGCTACATCCCGAACACGATCGTCGCCGAAGCTGCCGCCGCACCCGGCGACTTTCGCATTCGCACCGCCGCGGGTGAAATTGCCGCACCGCGGGTCGTTGTTGCCGCGGGTCTCGGCAATGCCGCGCTGGCGCCGCTGTTCGGATTGAGTGCTCCAGTCAGACCGCAGCGAGGCCAGATCTTGGTCACCGAGCGGGCGCAACATCTGTTGCCGATGCCGACCACGACAATCCGTCAGACCAAGGAAGGCAGCATCATGCTCGGCGACAGCCAGGAGGATGTCGGGTTTGATACCGGTCAGAAAGCGGCGGTCATGCAAGAGATCGCACGCCGCGCAGCACTCTCTTTTCCATGGCTGCGCGATCTGCAAATCGTCCGCGCCTGGGCGGCATTGCGGGTGATGCCGCCCGACGGACTGCCGATCTACGATCAATCGAAGGAGTTTCCCGGCGCCTTTACGGCAAACTGCCACAGCGGTGTCACCCTTGCGGCGGTGCATGCCAAAGTCCTGGCCCCGATGATTGCGGAGGGGACGCTCGACCCTTCACTCGATCTGTTTTCGGCGCGGCGGTTCGATGTTCCGGCGATGGCGTGACCGCGCGCCGGCGACTGTCGCCGTCACCGTCGACCGCCGTTTAGTGCATGTCGCGACTGGCGCTTCCGCCGCGGCGGCCGTGCTCGCGGCGGGTTTCCGCAGCATTCGCGCAACACCAATCAGCGGCTCCGAGCGGGCGCCTTACTGCATGATGGGCATTTGCTACGAATGCCTCGTCGAGATCGACGGGATACCAAATCGCCAAAGCTGTCTGGTCGAGGTGCGAGCGGGGATGGAGATCCGCCGTCAAATCGGCGCGCGCCGGATCGACCCGACAACTTGAAGCTTGAATGAAAAAGGTCGAACTCGCGATTGTCGGTGCGGGTCCCGCCGGGATGAGTGCTGCTATTCTCGCCGCGGAACTTGGGCTCGACACGCTGCTGATCGACGAGCAGGGTTCGCCCGGCGGACAAATCTATCGCGCTGTCGAGCGCGCCGGCCCGGATATGCCGCTCGGGCCGGACTACCTCGCCGGCGCCCCGCTGGTGGTGGCGCTGAGGGCGAGCAGGGTCGATTACCGACCCAACACAACGCTGTGGAATTTGGAGCCGGAGGGCACGCTTTATCTTGCCGGTCCGGATCGCACCGAGCAGGTCTCTGCCCGCCGCATTCTGCTTGCGACCGGTGCTGTCGAGCGTCCGGTTCCGATTCCGGGATGGACCTTGCCCGGCGTGATGACCGTGGGCGCTGCACAGATCCTCTTGAAAACCGCAGATCTCGTCCCGGCCGGACGGATCGTTCTGGCTGGGCAGGGGCCACTGCTCTACTTATTCGCGGCACAGCTGATCCGCGCCGGCGCGCCGCCGAGCGTCATCCTCGAAACCACGCCCCCAAGCAATTATCGCGGAGCGATCGGGGCGCTGCGCGTTCGGCGGCCGGCGCTGCGGGCGATACTGAAAGGCCTCTCTTTTATCCTCGCGACGCAGCGTGCCGGCATCCCCATTCGGCGCGGCGTGCGCGGTCTGCGGGCGATCGGGCGCAATAGCGTGGAGCGGGTATCCTGGGAGGGCGGCGAA
This sequence comes from uncultured Alphaproteobacteria bacterium, assembly GCA_963735445.1. GTDB lineage: Bacteria > Pseudomonadota > Alphaproteobacteria > ATCC43930 > CGMCC-115725 > AP-15. Next base: position 19,287 of record CAVTLC010000018.1, on the reverse strand, counting down.
TTTGGCGCCGATCATCTTCTGGTGCATGAAGGCATCATCCCGAATATCCAAATCAGCCTCGCGTTGCAGCTGCAGCACGAATGGGACGACGATCAGCTCTGCTGGAAGCCCGTTCTCGATCCGTGGGGTCAGAGCAGCCTGTCGTCGATTGCGGTCGCCGGGGATGCAGGCGGGATCAGCGGTGCGGAAGCGGCGCGCTTGTCGGGACAGCTTGCAGCGCTCGATGCCGCGATGTTGCTCGGACGTATCGATGAGGCGGAGCGCGACCGCCGCGCGGGGCCAATCCGCACCGCGCTCGAGGGCGAGCAGATATCGCGGCCGTTCTTGGATCGCCTTCACCGGCCGCGCCGCTCGGTTTTGATCCCGGCCGCTGACGAAACCATTGTCTGCCGCTGCGAGGAAGTTACCGCCGGCGAAATCCGTCAGGCGGTTCGGCTCGGCGCTGTCGGTCCGAACCAAGTCAAGGCTTTTACGCGCTGCGGCATGGGGCCGTGTCAGGGACGAATCTGTGGTCCCATCGTGAGCCCGCTGATTGCCGACACCCTCGGACGACCAATTGGATCGATCGGCTGTTGGCGACCGCGCGCACCCTATAAGCCGATCAGCGTCGGCGCGCTCGCGGGTATGGATATGAGCGACTGACCAATTCGCGCGCGGCCCGGCTGATCCAAGGCGGCGGCAAGCGCCCACGGCATTGGTCGGCTTAAGTAAGTCTTAGCCTAATCTCGGCAAATTCGGGCGTAGGACAATGTGGCTGCGGTCCATCGACCCTGTCAGCGCGTTTCAACGGCGCAGTTTGCGTGCGTTGGACGCGCGTTTGGGCGGACCGGTCGGCTGCGCCGCGGATAGTTTCAAATTCGGGTGACGAATTCGGCCTGATGCGCCTGTTGCCGCTAGCTAGCCGCTCAAACGCCGGTCGTCGCGCGCCGCTCGCGATCGCCTTTGGCGCCATACTTACAGCCTGCTTTGGCGTGTATGTCGGTTGGTCTTCTCGGCTGAGTTGGGAGCGGGCTCATCCGGCGATGGATCTGGCTGTGGTCTTGGCTTTTGCCGCGGGCTGCTGTGGTCTCGCGTGGCTGGGCGGCCGGCTGCGTCGCCGCCATCGCCTTAGCGCGGCCTATCAGCGCCGCGACGAAGCGCGGCTGCGGCGGCAGAAAGCGCTGTTGCAGAACACCCTCGACAACATCGGCGAAGGCCTCAGCGTTTTCGATTCACGTGGCAGACTGATTGCACGCAATTCGCGGTTTTGCGAGCTGCTGGATCTCCCGGAAGGTATACCGGCCGGAACGTCGCTCGGCGAGATCCTGATGCGGCAGGCGCGCAACGGCGATTTTGGCGATGTCGAGCCTGCGGCGGAGACCGCCCGGCGCCTCGAGCGATTTTATCGAGAGGTCCCGATCGTCAAGGAACGGCAGACGCCGACCGGACGCACGCTGCAGATCCGGCGCAGCCCGATGCCGGGTGGAGCCGTGCTGTCGGTCTATTCCGACATCACGGAGATCCGCGCCGCCGAGCGCAGGCTGCTGCAGGCGCGCAGCCAAGCGGAGGCCGCCAACCACTCAAAAAGCGAATTTCTGGCCAATATGAGCCATGAGTTGCGTACCCCGCTCAACGCTATTATCGGATTTACGGAGATCATCTCGCAGGAATTGTTTGGGCCCATCGGTAATGACAAATATCTCGAATATATAAAGGATGTTCATTCGAGCAGCCTTCACTTGCTGTCGATCATCAATGACGTTCTCGACATGTCGAAGATCGAGGCTGGCAAGCTGGAATTGGCGAAACAAGCGGTAATCTTGCAGGAGGTGATCGGTGACGTGATCCGCATCGTTCGCGAACGGGCCAGCAGCCGCGACATTGAATTGGTGTTTGACGCGACAGAGCAGCCGGTTGTGGTCTGGGGCGACGAGCGCGCGATGAAACAAATATTTTTAAATCTACTGTCGAATGCGATCAAATTCTCCAAAGAGAATGAGAAAGTGCAGATCCGCGTCTTTACCGAACCCGGGCGGAAATGCCGCCGTCGAAGTCGAGGACCGTGGCATCGGGATGGATGAGCAGGAGCAGGAACGAGCGTTGCAGCCTTTCGGTCAGGCAAAGCCGGCGACAACGCGAAACTACGGCGGCACCGGTTTGGGGCTGCCGATCACCAAAGGCTTGGTCGAGGCACATGACGGGAGTTTGACGATCTCCAGCCGGGTCGGCGAGGGCACGACCGTTCGGGTGGTCCTGCCGGTGAACTCACTGCTGTCCGCAGAGAGTCCGAGCCCTGTCTTTAAAGCAGAGGCGTTCGATCTCGGCTGAGTTGCGGACCTCCCGCAGCATCTCTATGGCCGCGGTGCTCCAGGATTGGCATCGAGAGCGGACAGTAATGGGCGAACCATCCGAAACAAAAAAACGCCCGGGATCATCATCAGGGCGGTGATCGCAAGCATCCGGAAACAATCAGTGTACGCCCCAAAAGAGGCAAGCGAATGCGCCTGCGGCGATGAGGTCGCTATCGCCTCGGCGGGGTGGAGATGCTTAACGTGGATTTGAATGCGCGCCTGCAACACAGCGGTCATCGCTGCGACGCCAGTGGCGCAGCCGAGCTGCCGAGCGAGGTTGTAAAGACCAGCCCCATCGGTACGCAATTCTGCATCAAGTGTCGAAAAGGCAATCGTGCTAAGCGGCGTGAACAACAGACCAATACCGATGCCCTGCGCAGCGCTCGTTGCTGCGAGCCAAATTCCGCCTCCATGCAAAGGCACCTGGGCCATTAGTTCGAGGGCGACGGCAGTCGTGACCAAGCCGATCGTCAGCAGTGCGCGATGATCAACGCGGTCGATCACATAGCGCATTGCGAGCATCATTGTCATGGTTCCGATCCCTCGCGGTGCGATCGCCAAACCGGCTTGTGTCGCGCTCCAGGCGAATGGCCCTTCCGCGAGGGCGGGGAGGAATACGATGGTCGTGAATAGGATCGCCCCGACTAAAAAGTTGTAGAGCGCGGCGATCGCGAAATTGATGTCGCGGAACACGTCAAATCGAAACAGCCCGAAACGCCCCCGCCCGACCCGAACCGCTATCAGAGCACCGGCGCAAACCGCCGCTGCTACCGCGCCGAGCGTTTCGGGTGCTGGGGGCCAGATCTGGGCGATGCTGCGCTGTAATGCCAATTGCACCGAACCGGTGGCAATCACCAGCATCACGATACCCCAGCGATCGACACGATCGCCCGTGAGCGCTTTGGTGCTGGACGGGACGGCGCCCAATCCCACAAGCGCGATCGCTCCGAGCGGTACGTTCAATGCAAAAATCCAACGCCATGATGCGAGATCGGTGATCACCCCGCCGAGCAACGGGCCCAGCATCGGGCCGGCCATAATTGTCGCCCCCCAAATCGCCAGCATCCGCCCATGTTCCTGCTTTGGATAGATGTCGAGGATGATTGCTTGCGACATCGGTTGAATGATCCCGGCGGCAGCGCCCTGGATCAGCCGAAAGACGATCAGCACCGTGAAGCTGTTGGCCGCTGCGCAAAGCACCGAGGCTGCGACGAACAAGGCGATCGCGCCGGTAAACACCTGACGCGCTCCCCAGTGGCGACGCAGCCAGCCGGTCAGGATCGCGGTCACTGCCGAGGCGCACAGAAAACTTGTCATGACCCAGGAGCCGAGATCGATCCCGTGCCCGAAACCACGCTCGAGCTGTGGCAGGGCGACATTCGCGATCGTTGCGTCAAAGGCCTGCATCGCGGTTGCAATCATCAGGGCGATGGTCGCTTGCCGTCGACCTGCGACAGGTGATCCGCCCGGGTCTAAGATCGTTGGCGCATCGCGACCTATTCGGCGCACGACTTCTCGGTCAGACACGGCGAGCCGACCACGCGAAGCTTTAACCAGCCAGACAGGACTTAAGCGATAACTCGGGAAAATCCCGACTCGAATGGAAGGTTTGGAAATTTCCCAACATAAACCCTTCTCATGCAAAGATTTATTTACCGAATGTTAAGTTTGTTTTTTCTTTTTCTGGGTAATTCTTTAGGGCGCTGTTTACCACCTCGCCGTCATAATTCCGTCCGCGACTACCAGCCCGGTGTCATCCTCATTTCGAGGAAAAACTCAGCCGGGCAGCTGACTAGTTTCAGATCGGCTGCGCGCTCGTTCGCCGGTCCGGCCGCTACATGCGCGCGTTCGCCTGGCCCACCGGGAGGTCCATCGAAGGGCCGGGCTCGTCGGTCCCCTACTTGTCGGTTTTCCCGAAGGTTCGGCTTGGTGAACCCGAAATAAATAGGCGTCGCTGGATTAAGAATTCGTTAGCGAGCGCAATCGGTCACTCCGCATCGCCTTCGCGCGGCGGCCTGAAAAACCAAGGCTTGGCCATCGGCGGCCGGCGCTCGAAACGCCCCCAGTAATCGGGAGCGGGCGCCCTGAGGATCGCGGGCGAGACATCGGTGCCGGTGATAACGCCGCGGGCGTCACAAGCTGCGCGGCGCGATGGTTGCTCTAGCTAGCGACGGAGGAGGCGATGTCTGCACCTTTTGCGGCGGCTAGCAGCCTGGAACAAAGAGCAAGACCAGCGGCGGACCCACCATCATGCGGCGCTGACCACGCTGCCGACCTGGCGCGTGAAGGCCCGCATCAGATTCGCCGGCTTGTGGCCCCAGTGGTTACGGTGCTTCAGGCGGTCCAGCGCAGGATAGCGGCAGCGACCTCATCGGGCTTGTCGAGCTCGGCCAAATGGCCGGCGCCCGGAATCATCGCGATTTCGCTGTGCCCGGCGATCGCCCCGGCGAAGCGCTCGGCGTAGCTCTTTGGCATGATCCGGTCTTCGGTGCCCCAGATCAGCAGGGTCGGGGCCTGGATCAGCGGCAGCCGCTTTTCCAGCTTCGTGTTTCCGAGCGGCCAAAACGCGCGGGCGGCGGCCTCGGCGGCGCGAGTCTGCTCAATCGGCCATTCGGGCGAATTGGCGCCTTCCGGGGCAGCCTTGAGCTGGTTCCAGCGCTCGGGATCGGCGCACATCAGCCCCGGCACGTCGGGCGCGCGCTGCGCCCAAGGGTCGGTCGCCGGGTCCTTTTCGTCGAACAGGCCCCAGGGGGCGATCAATGCCAGCCGGCGCACCATACCGGGCCAGATCGCCGCGACCTCCGCGGCAAACGAGCCGCCAACCGAGCCGCCGGCCAAATCGGCGCCATCGAGCCCGGCTTTTTGCAGCAGCTCGCGCACCGCCAAGACCCAATCGAGATGGCTGTCGAGCACGGTGTGCCCGCGGTCGCCGCCGGGATGCCCCGGCAGTGACGGCACGATGACCGTGCGCTCGCGCGCCAGCGCATCGAGGAACGGGACCCAGCGCGGCAATCCGCCAAACCCGGCGAGAAAGCCCAGTTTGGGTCCGGCGCCCGCCTGCCACACGCGCGTCGGAAAGCCGTTGATTTCGATCGAAAGCACCTGCGGCTCGGCCATGGCCCTCTCCGGCGTTTCTCCCCTCGATCAGCCTGACCCGTGGCCCGGCCCCGGTCAAGACCACGAGCTTGCGCGCAGCCCTCATCTGCGCCGAAGACCATCGCCCGCGCCACACCTGCCCCGCCAAAACCCAGCCCCGCCAAAACCCAGCCCCGCGAACCCCGGCCCCGCCAAACCCCGTCCTACCGCCGGCGATTTGTCGGTCTTGCCCTCTCGACAGCCGCATATCCGACGTTGTAGGCTCGTTTGGAAACAAACCACGAACAACGGTGTCACAGTGACGCGAGCGTCTCGGCAGGCCCAGCGTGAGGCAGAGCGGCAGTTTCCGGTGCGGGTGCGGATCGCGGTGCCGCCCGAGGGGCTCGGCCGCCAGCTGATGCTGATGCATGCGTGGCTCGACGAAACCTGCGGCGCCGGCGGCTGGGCCTCGGCGCCGGCCGGAACGATCGGCGTGGTCAACGACGCAGTCGCGTTCTATTTCGAGAGCGCGGCCTTTGCGCATGCCTTTGTCGCCCGCTTTTGCTGCGGCTACCGCATCGAGACGATCGCCGGGTCGTTTGCCCTCCGCCATGACGATCCGCCGCCGCGCCAAGCGGCCGCAGTCCACAAAACGCCCTGACCCGCTCGGCTGAGCGGCATTGTGAGCCTCGTGGCATGGGCTGCGCTTGCCGCCACGACCTTTGGCGCAGCCTTGCTGCAGGCGGCCGGCGGGTTTGGGTTTGCGGTGGTCGCGACCCCCCTCTATTTGATGATCGTGCCGCCCGCCACAGCGGTCCATCTGGTGATTATCGTGGCGACCGCGCTGTCGGCGGTCGTCCTGCCGCGGCTGCGCCATGCCGTCCAACCGGGGCTGCTGCTGCGCTTCCTCCTCGGCAGTGTCGCCGGCTTGCCGCTTGGTCTTCTCGCATTCCGCTACAGCGACCCAAAGCTCGTTCGCCTCGCTGCGGGCGCGATCGTACTCGGTTTTGCCGCCCTGTTGGCGCTGTCGCGCGGCGCCGCCCGGCCGGCAAAGCTGCTCAAAACAAGCCATAACCGCGATCTCGCCGCCGGCGCTGTTTCGGGCGCCGCGACGGCGCTGGTCGGCATGGCGGGACCGCCGGTGCTGATCTATCTGCTGCTGGCGGGCGCCGCCTCGCAAGTGATCCGCGCGACCTTGCTGGCGTTCTTTGCTCTGGTCTACGCCGCTACGCTGGCGGCGCATGCGGCGACAATCGGCGTTCCCATCCACACCTGGCTGACATCGGGTGTCCTGCTCCCCTTTGCTTTTCTCGGCGGCTTGATTGGCCGGCCGCTTGGCGATCGCCTCGGCGCCGGCGCGTTTACCGTGCTCGCGATCGGTCTGCTGATTTTTGCCGGATTATTTACTCTGGTGCAGGCAAGCGGCCTTTACAGCAGCGGGCGCTAAAGCCGCGGCAATATTTTCTGGTCGCGTTGCAACATCTGCTGATGACGCCGGCGAGACCGCAGAGTATCTTTGCCGCGCGATGCTCGATCTAGCCAAAGCGCTGCCGATTTCGAAGGAAGGCGCCGGCATTCGACGCGCATTGCTGCCGACGACATTATTTACGCCCAGGTGAGATCATGATCGGACCACCGGGATTGCCAAAATACGGACGTCGAGTCTTTTCCTTTGCTGCGGCAAAGCCAAAGCAACCGCGACATGCTCATCACTTTGTGAAATTAGCGGCCGGCCTTTATTTCGCCGGCGTGCTTGCTCATTTCAGCCATCACCTCGCATTCAACTTTGCCGAAGGCGACGCGTCCTTCGGCCACGCGATCGTATCGGCGCCGGTTAGCCTGGTGTGGCCGGCCGATCTGATCGGGACATTGATCTCACTGACCTGACCGCGCCGTCGACGCCCCGGCTTTTGCGCGATCTTGCCGCCGCGGCGGCAAGTGGACACAATCGCGCGTGCCGAGGGAGGGGAATATGGAGCGGATCTCGCAATCGCCACTGGCGATCTATCAACAACATCTCGACAACGGCGAGCTGGCTTACCAATGGAGCCCGGAAGCCAACCGGGCGGTGTTTTATCCGCGGGTGATCTGCCCGCACACCGGCAGCGATCGTCTCGAGTGGCGGGTCAGCGCCGGTCTCGGCACGGTCTACGCCACGACGGTGACGCACCCGCGCGACGGCGCGCCCTATAACGTCGCGCTGATCGATGTCGATGAAGGCTTTCGGCTGATGAGCCGGGTCGAAGACATCGCCCCGGAGGCGGTCAAGATCGGCATGCGGGTCAAGTTCCGGGTTCATCGGCCCAAAGGCGATCAGGCTTCGGGCGAGCAGGCTTCGAGTGATGAGCCTGCTTACCCGGTATTCACCCCGGCGGAGGGTGCGTGATGGACGGGCTGCAGCGCGGCGCGGCCGCGATCGTCGGTGTTGCCGAATCCGATCTCGGCGCGGTTGCCGCCGAGATGAGCCCGATCGATTTGATGGCGCAGGGCATCCACCGCGCCCTCGCCGATTGCGGGCTCAAGCTCAGCGATGTCGACGGGCTGATCTGCGCCACCGCGCAAAGCCGCACCTCGGGCCTCAACCTTGCCGAATATCTCGGGATCTCGCCGGCCTTTATCGACACGACGATCCTCGGCGGCTCGTCTTTTATGTTTCATGTGGCGCACGCCCAAGCCGCGCTGCAGCTCGGCCTGTGCCAAGTCGCGGTCATCGCGTACGGCATCGACGCAGCGCACGATCGGCCGCCGTCACGCCTCGGTGCGCGAATACAATCCCGTACGAGACCCCGTTCCGGCCGTTTCTGCCGTCGACCGCCTACGCGCTTGCCGCCTCGCGCCACATGCACCAATACGGCACGACCCGCGAGCAATTGGCCGCGGTCGCGGTGGCGGCGCGCGAATGGGCATTGCTCAACCCGGCCGCCTGGGAAAAGAAGCCGCTGACCATCCCCGAAGTGCTGTCGGCGCGGATGATCAGCTATCCGTTCACGGTGCGCGACATTTGCCTCGTGACCGATGGCGGCGGTGCGGTGATCATGACCACGGCCGAGCGCGCCCGCTCGCTCAAAAAGCCGCCGGCCTATGTGCTCGGGACCGGCCAGGCGATCACCCACGCCAATATTTCGAGCATGCCCGATCTGACCGTGACCGGCGCGTTGGCTTCGGGCCGCGCCGCCTATGACATGGCAAAGCTCGCGCCATCGCGACATCGACGTGCTCGAACTCTACGATGCGTTCACGATCAACACGATCTTGTTCCTGGAGGACCTCGGCTTTTGCAAAAAGGGCGAGGGCGGATCGTTTGTCGAAGGCGGGCATATCGCCCCGGGCGGGGCTTTGCCGGTCAACACCAATGGCGGCGGGCTGTCTTACTGCCACCCCGGCATGTACGGCCTGTTTTTGCTGATCGAGGCGACCCGTCAGCTGCGCGGTGAATGCGGCGCGCGCCAGGTCGCAAATTGCGAGACCGCGATCGCCCACGGCAATGGCGGCGTCCTCTCCTCGCAAGCCACCGTCATCCTCGGCACCCGAGCCACGGTATAAGTCTTGTCGAACAAAGAGGCGGTGAGACAGCGAGAGGCCGAGCCCGCGGCAACGCCCCCCGGTCCTGATCGAGAAGGCCGCGTCATCCCAGCATCGTCATCCCGACGAAGGTCGGGATCCATTTTGCCATGGATACCGGCTTTCGCCGGTATGACGGGAGCATGCTATAGCATCTCATTGTTTCGCTTGTGAACAAATCGAACGGGAGGACGACATGCCGGAAAACAATTTAGTGCGGTTTGAGAATGTCGACGGGATCGGTGTCATCACCGTTGACAACCCGCCGGTCAACGCGCTGTCGCCGGGCGTGCCCGAGGGCATCGTCGAGAGTGTCGAGCGCGGCAATGCCGACCCGGCGATCAAGGCGATGGTATTGATCGGCGCGGGCCGCAGCTTTATCGCCGGCGCCGACATTCGCACCTTTGGCACCAACCGGCCGCCGCCGGTCGAGGGCCGCCGCCCGCATCAAATCCTCGACAAAAGCGAAAAACCGGTCGTCGCCGCGATCCACGGCTATGCCCTGGGGGGCGGGCTCGAACTGGCGCTCGCCTCGAACTACCGCATCGCCGTGCCGAGCGCCAAGGTCGGCCTCCCCGAAGTATTGATCGGCATTCTGCCGGGGAGCGGCGGGACCCAGCGCCTGCCGCGGCTCATCGGCCCCAAAGCGGCGATGGAGATGATCACCTCGGGCCGCCATGTCCCGGCCGACGAAGCGCACCGCCTCGGTATTATCGACGAGACTGGTGCCCGAGGGCGGCGACCTGCGCGAAGCCGCAATCGCCTTCGCCCGCCGCATCGCCGATGTCAGGCCGCTGCCGCGCATCCGCGAGCACGACGAAAAGCTCGCCGAGGCCAAGGCCGATCCCGCCATCTTCGACGCGATGCGCCGCTCGATCGCGCGCCGCGCCCGCGGCCAAAAGGCGCCCTACCATTGCATCGCCGCGGTCGAGGCCGCCTGTACGATGCCGTTCGACGACGGTATCCGCCGCGAGCGCGAGCTGTTTGACGAACTCGAAAACTCGGCCGAGGCGCGCGCGCTGCGCTACGCCTTTTTTGCCGAGCGCGAGGTGGCGCGGCTCCCCGACATCCCGCGCGACACGCCATTGCGCCCGATCAAGACCGCGGCGATCGTCGGCGCCGGCACGATGGGCGGCGGCATCTCGATGAGCTTTGCCGAATTCGGCTTTCCGGTGAAATTGCTCGAGGCGAGCCAGGAGGCGCTCGACCGCGGTCTCGCCCGCATCCGCGCCAATTACGAAACCAGCGTCAAGCGCGGCAGCCTCAGCGAAGCCGAGATGAACCGTCGTCTCTCCCTCATTGAGCCGGTCACTGAGCTATGACGCCATCAAAGACTGCGATGTCGTGATCGAAGCCGTGTTCGAGCGCATCCCGGTCAAGGAAGAAGTCTTCAAAAAGCTCGACGAAGTCATGAAGCCCGGAGCGTTGCTCTACAGCAATACCTCGGGCATCGACATCGACATCATGGCGAACGCGACCAAGCGGCCGCAGGACGTCGCCGGCACGCATTTCTTCGCTCCGGCCAATGTCATGAAACTGTTCGAGGTCGTCAAAGGCGCCAAAAGCGCCCCCGACACCTTGGCGACCGGGATGGATTTGGGGCGCAAGATCGGCAAGATCAGTGCGATGGCCGGCAATGGCGACGGCTTTGTCGCCAACCGCAGCCGCACGCCATTCGGCACCGAAATGATCATCATGCTCGAAGAGGGCTGCCTGCCCGAGCAGGTCGACAAGGTCATGGTCGATTTCGGCTATCCGATCGGGCCGTTTGCCACCGCCGATCTGTCGGGGCTCGACATCGGCTATGACAGCCGCCAGCGCCGCGCCGCGCAAAACCCGAATTACCGCAAGATTGCCGATCGCCGACGCGATCGTCGAGATGGGGCGGCTCGGGCAAAAGACCGGCGCCGGCTGGTTCAAATACGAGCCCGGCGACCGCACCCCGCATCCCGACCCCGAAGTCGCGCGCGTGATCAAGGAAAAGGCCGCCGAGATGGGCGTCCCGCAGCGCGAGTTCAGCGACGAGGAGATCCTGCGCCGGCTGTTGTTCGCCTCGGTCAACGAGGCCTGCCGCATTCTCGACGAGGGCAAGGCCTACCGCGCCAGCGACATCGATGTGATGTGGCTCAACGGCTTTGGCTTTCCCCGCTATCGCGGCGGGCTGATGTATTGGGCCGACGGCATCGGCGTCGGCGAGGTCTATCGCCAGATCGCCGCCTGGCACCAGCAATATGGCGAGCGCTGGGCGCCCTCGCCGTTCCTGCGCCATCTCGCCGAAACCAACACCCCCTTCCGCGACGCCAAACCCTCAAGACCGATGTAACCCGGGCCGCAAAGCACCTGCCGGGCGTCTCCAGCCAGGCGCCCCTTATTCCTCCGGTACCCCCGCTTTGCGAAGCCCGGAAAAGAAGGTTTCTTCGGCCAGCAAGCGGATTTGAGGCGCCCCGAGAAATTGGACGCGTTTGAACCGGGCAATACTCGAATAGCGCCCGTCTCCGCTCAGCCGACGAGCTTCGGCCAGTTCGGTTTCGGCTCGCACGCTATCGCCCTGCAATGCATAAGCGGAAGCCAGCCACGCATGCGGTCCGGGGAGGCTCGGGTTGGCGCTTCGCGCCCGCACAAGCCAGGGCACTGATTCAGCTGCGCGCGACTGCAGCAGGTGAACCATGCCAATCCGCCAGAACCAGTTGGGTAGGCGCGGGTCGCGCGGACTGAGGCGGATGGCGCGCTCTTGCGCAGGAATGGCTTCCTCAATAGCGCCCGTGAAAAGTTTGCATAATCCAAGCGTCGCGATAGCGATGACCGAATTGCGATCCAGGGCGATGGCTGCCTCGTATTCCGGGATTGCAGCCTCAAATTGCTGCTGCGCGCGAAGAGTTGCCCTTTAAGAAAATTCACGAGCGGATGACGGGGAGATACCGATACGACCGTCTCGATCAGTTCCTGGGCACGGGCAATGTCGGAACTTGGTGATGTGGCGACCTGTTCGAGGACGCGCGCCATCAGCGAAAGCGCAAGCAGAGCACGCGCCTCGATCGAGTCCCGATCCACCGCGAGAGCTTGCTGAAACAGCTCGATTGCCTTGTCTAAGTTTTCAGGGGTTGACCCGCGATAATTATAAAGAGCAGCGCGTCCGCGCAAAATGTAGTCAAGGGTGTCGGGTTGCTCCGTCGAGCGCGCTGCTTCCGCAGTGATCAATTCGAGATTGAGCGCCACCGCGATCCGGCTGGTGATGTCGTCCTGCAACGACAGCAGCTCGCTCGCGTCGGAGTCAAATCGTTCTGCCCAGACATGGGCGTCGGTTTCGGTATCGATCAGCTGGACATTGACGCGCGCTCGATTGCCTGATCTTCGAACACTGCCGCTAAATACATAGCGCACGTTCAAATCGCGGCCGATCTGTCGAGTGTCTACTCTTCTGCCTTTGTAGGTGGAGGCGGTATTGCTGGAGATGACGATCATGTCCGAAATGCGGGACAGATCGGTCGTAACGTCATCGGTTATTGCGTCAGCGAAATACTGATCTTCGCGATCATCGCTCAAGTTGATGAACGGCAACACGACGCTCGACAGACGTGGAGGCCGCGACTGCCCCAGGATGATCCCGCCCGACACCGCAGGCGACGTGATTAGGGTCGCATCGGAAAACGGCAACGACGCAATCGTTTCCGGCCGCAATACAAAGACGTGCAAGGGGCGCGCGATATTCTTGACGAGCTGATCGCCGACATCCTCAAAATGGTAGGGCAGTTTATCTCGGATTTGTTCGTGTACTGCTTGCGAGATGGATATGCCGTTGGGCTCGGCTAGGCCTTCCAGCCGCGCCGCGATGTTGACGCCATCGCCGAAGATGTCTTCGGGTTCGGCAATTACATCGCCGACATTGATGCCGATACGGAAGGCGAGCCGTCGCTCATCCGCAACTTCGGCATTGCGGAAGCACATCCCGCACTGCACTTCAACCGCGCAGGAGACCGCCTCGACGACGCTCGGAAACTCCGCGAGCATTCCGTCGCCGGTCGATTTGACGATCCGCCCGCCATGCTGTCTGATTCTCGGGGTGAATAACTCCTTCAGATGCGCTGTGAAACGCTCGTGCGTGCCTTCTTCATCGACGCCCATTAGGCGCGAGTACCCGGCCACATCGGCAGCAAATATCGCAGCAAGACGGCGGGTCGAGGCCATATTCCCAGGGACCCCTTGGCCGATGTTAGATTTTAATAACCATAAAGCATTATGTGTGCCGGTAGAAGCCCGGCTGCCGAGCCCCGCTGAATCCTGTCTTGATTGCATCGTCTTGCTCAATTTTGACGCGGTTTTGAGGTTTCTTTAAAGAAACCACAGCGCTAGAATGCAGTCGCCCGGTGCAGGTTCAGCAAGTGTCACCGGATCGCTAGCACGAGGGATTGATGCGCATTCCATCTTTGATGCGCGACTGGCTGCGCCGGCCGAGCCGGATTACGTTGACGCTCGGCTTGGGCGCACTCGCCGCAGCTACCCCCAGGGCGGCAGATGCCGAGCGGTATATCGACCGTGTACCGCAACAGAGCGTAAAGACGTTTGGCGAATTGTCGATCTGGAGCGAGGACGGGCGCGTCTACCTTGCGGAACCGGGATCGCAGTCACAAGAACTCGTTCTCAGGGATACGCCCGGAAGCGCGTCGTCTACACGAATTGCTGGAGCGCGAACGGCGCCACCGCGGCGTCGCCGCGCACACTGCACGATCGCATCATCCTTGTCGGCGGTGGCGGGCGATGGTTTTCACTGGACGCCAGTGCGGCGTCCGGCTAGCCCGAACAATGCGGAGGCGTCGCCGACCGCACGCCGAATAAGACGACTGACACCAATCTTGTGCCGTCAGACAGACAATCCGAGGTCAGAGAAAATTCTAGTGTAAATGTCGGCAGTCAAAAGAAGTGATGGTTTGAACGCGGCGATTCTCAATTGTTCTGGGGCAAGAACGGATCATCGCCAGTCCTAAAGTCGCCGATCCGGACGGCTTTAAACGACCACCTTGTAAAGCGATTTCGCCGCGGCACGCACCGGCTCGCAAACCCAGCCGAGACCTTCGGTCGCGTTCGTCCTCTTGCGGCGCAGATGGGTATTACCCGGCTCGGCAACATCACTGGGCTCGACCGGATTGGCATTCCGGTCGTGATAGCTGTACGGCCAAATTCCCGCTCGGTATCGGTAGCGCAAGGCAAGGGAATCGACATGCCGCAGGCGATGGCCTCGGCGCTGATGGAAGCTTGCGAGACGTTTCACGCTGAGGAGATCGGCCCGTTGCGGGTCGCCGCTTATCGCCGGTTCAAGCGGGGGGAGAAGGTCGTCGACCCGGCGACACTGTGTGCCGGCGCCCATGAATTCGATCCGGCTGCGCCGATTGCTTGGGTCGAGGGGTATGATCTGATAGAGAGGGAACCTTGCTGGGTTCCTGCCGAAATCGTCCACACCGATTACACATTGCCGCAGCCTGACGGCTATTTTCTCGCCGGGTCGAATGGGCTCGCTTCGGGTAATCATCTGATTGAGGCGGTGAATGCAGCCCTTTACGAATTGGTCGAGCGCGACGCGGTCGCCGTATGGATCTCTCAGCCCTTGAAGCAGCGCGCATCCCGCGTACTTGATCCCGCCTCGGTTGACGACCCGGATTGCCGCGCGCTCCTCGCACTCTACGAAACCGCTGGCATCAATGTTCGCATCTGGAACGTGACAACCGATATCGCCATCGCCGCTTTTTTGTGCGAAATCCGCGATGTCTCAGCGGGCGATCCGCAGCGGCCGACACGATTTCACGGATCCGGTTGCCACGCCGATCGGTCGATTGCATTGGCCCGCGCCCTGACCGAAGCGGCGCAGACACGGCTTACTTATCTCACGGGCATTCGCGACGACCTCTCACCCGCGGAATACAGAACGGCGCCGGGCGATGAAATTCGCGACGCCCTGCTCGATGCGCTGGTGCAGGAGAGTCGGCCGATCCCGTTCGCCAGAGTGCCGAACTCCGCGTCAGACGATCTCGGCGAAGATCTACGCCGAGCGCTGAGACTTCTCACTGCAACAGGCATCGACCGAGTCATCGCCGTCGACCTAACGCGGCCAGAATTCATGGTCCCGGTCGTGCGGCTGGTGATCCCCGGACTCGAATGGGACCCGCACCACCCGAATTACCGCCCCGGGCATCGGGCACAGCAAGGCTCCGGTCAATGAGGGCGGTCATCTTCGCAGGGCCGTCGTTGCCGCCCGGTGCCGGCCTGATTGTGGATTGGACATCGACTGGCGCCCGCCGGTCCGCCAGGGCGAGCTTTATCGGGCGGCGCTCGACGGGCCGGCGGTCATCGGCGTCATCGACGGCTATTTCGAGGCAACGCCAACGGTCTGGCACAAAGAAATCCTTTGGGCGATGGCGCAGGGCATCCATGTCTACGGCGCCGCCAGCATCGGTGCCTTGCGCGCTGCCGAACTCGACATGTTCGGTATGAAGGGAATCGGCCGGATTTACACGGATTTCCGCGACGGCGTGCTTGAGGACGACGACGAGGTCTCGGTCCTGCACGGCCCTGAAGAGCTCAGCTATCCGCCATTGACCGAAGCGATGGTCAACATCCGCGCCACTCTCGCGGCGGCGGAGCGAGAAGGGATCATCTCGGCTGGACTTGCGGGAGAACTAAGCGCTATCGCCAAATCCCTTTTCTACAAGGAGCGCAGCTACGAAGCGATGCTGCAGTCCGAGAGCGCGTTCGATCTGGACGTTGGGGAACTGAGCCGCTTTATGGATTGGCTGCCGCAGGGCCGCGTCGACCAAAAACGCCTTGACGCTGCGGCGATGTTCGACGCAATCCTTGCCCATCTGGTCGCGGCTCCCCCGCCGCTTCTCGTCAGCTATGAACTAGCCGACACCGCCGCTTGGAAGGCGGCGCGGTGGCGCGCATGGCCATGAGCACAAGGCTATCACAAACTACATGAAACTTGCGGCGCACGCCGTCTTGAGTACCAAGATTGCTTTGGAGTTATCCGCCCCATTCACAGCGGCCCAGTACTTGGCAGGGATATCTTCCTGATATCTCGAAGTCCCTAGGATGTTGGTGGAAAGCGACTTCAGAGGAGGAGTGGCTTGGGTAAGTACAGCAAGCTTATATGTCTCGACAAAATCTTCGTCCGGGGAGAGCGAGGCGAAAAAGCTAGCCCACGGTGCGCTCGGCAAGTATATTTTACGTAATAGGTTCCCGCCGGCGGCCGTGTTTGCTGCAGCGTCAATGTCGGACGTATATGGGGGATCCTTATGGTGAACAGGTACACGCTGCGAAGGATCATCAAGCCGTTCCGATGGAGTTAGCAAGCGGCGCCACAGAGGTGGCGCATAGTTCGCATTCCACGACTCAAAGAATCCGGTGAAACAATCCGGCGTGGAGGGACGATCTCTAGCGATGTCGTAATAGCGCACATGCCCCATCTCATGCGCGAGAACCGCGAGGAGGGTGAATTCGAAGGGTAGATCAGTGGCGGAGTTCGCGGGACCATGTTGAGGAACGAAGTTGTTCCAACCCAATAGGGTCCGAAGAAGCTGGTTCTCGTAGGCACTATACGTCGGTCTGCCGCTGACCCAGAGCCCTTGTGACACGGCGACATATCGCTTCACCGGAACCACAAAGCGATTCCGAACCCCCCACGAGTTGCTCAAACAGCTAGACAAATTCGCGCCGCACTCCGTCTGATCGACGAACAGGCCGTCCAGGCTACACAGCTCGTTTTGGAACCATGGTGGCGCAAGCTTAAACGCGTTGTTCAAGTCTACATATATCTGCGTGGGATTTTGCGCAGAGCCCACTGGCACGCTCGGCGATGGAAGAGTGAACGGTGGGGCTTTGGAAAACCCTGGCGGCAAAAATTGAACCGTACTCGCCCAATCGATACCTGCCGGACAGGTTTGCGTAGTTCCAGGCGGGGGTCCCACGCCCGGCGCCCGCACCAGCTGCACCTGTTGTGATGGGGCGCACCCGTAACAAGCAGCCACGATGACGGCGGCGCAAACGAGAATCGCGCTGCGGATCATAAATTTCTCCCTGACTCACGCCGGCTCAACACCGATCTTACGAAGTGTAGCACCTAAACGGACGATTATGGTGCTTGCTTTCTACCTACTGATGCAATCCTAAAGTAAACATCCGGGATCGATTTTCAGCTCGGTGCTCCTGACGTTCATCGCTGTTCCTGGTGCCCGGTAACCTCGGGCGCGGTACCGATGGGATTGTGGTCGAAGTAGGCGGCGGGGACGAGGGAGAGGCTGTGCCACATCGTTGGCAGGACCGGCGAATCCTCGGGGTGGGGCAGGTGGTGAAAGCCCATCGTGCACCACAGGACGATATCGGCATTGACGATCGGGCGGTGGCGCGCGGCATAGGCCGGCAGGCCCTCGCCGCCGGCATTTTGGTTCGGGAACGGGCCGGCGGCGTAAAGCTCTTGAGGGTCGTAGGCGGTGATCCATAAAGGGGCTGCCGAGAAGGCGGCGCGCTGTTGCGCCGGATCGTCCGGTGCGAGCAGCGAGGTCATCGAGTGATCGGCGCGGATCTCGTAGCCGGGGTGCTGGCCGAGGCGGTTGGTCAGGTTGGGGTTGACGACGCGCCACATTTCTCCGCCGTTATGTTGGCCGCTGAGCGGTCCCTCAGTCCCGACGGTCTCCTCCGACACCTGCCACAGGCTGCGGCGGCCGGTTGTTCCTGGCAGAAGTTGCGGTACCAGCTTTTCCAGAAGCAGCGTATTCGCCGTACCGTTGATATCGAGGTCGAGCCGAAATGAGAAAAAATGGTCGTGATTGGTTCCGACCAGATTGGCGGCCACTAGGTCTCCGTAGGCGGTGTCGGTGGTGGCGGACGCGTCACGCACAGTCGACGCTGCGACGCCCTTGACCTGGTCGATGCCAGTGGCGCCGACATCAATGCGGATCACCCCGGCCGGGGTCAGCACCCAGTCGATGACATAGTCGTAATTGCCGATGCTGGGGATCGTCCGCAACACCAGCTCGACCGCGGCCTGCCCTTGATAATGGCCGTTGACCGCCTCGTAATGCCGCCATGCTGGTGCGGCGGTGTCGTGCTCGAACAGGCAAATGACCGATTTACCGACCACCGGCCGGCCATAATCGTCGGGCAGGAGCGCATCGAAAAATGCAGCGTCTAACGGGCAGTCGATGCCTGGCGTCAGCGGTGACGACAACAAGCCGAGACCATATTCGCCGACATCCATAAAGGTGCGAAACGACCAGCCCTCGTCCGGGTCCATATAGGGCACGAACATCTCGGCCACCGAGCCGCGATAGAGCACGCTGCGCTCTCGGCCCCCATCGGTATACCGGACCAAAGACACAATGAGCCCGGCGCGCCGGTCCATGCGATAATGAAACGACCAGTTTTTCCACCGCACCTCGTTTCCGGTGATGGCGAAATCTTGCCGCAGCGACTTGTGGCGGGTTGGGCGTTGTGAAGCTGACTGCTTGGTGGGTACGGGGGGCTCGGCAATTTGAGGCGGCTCGCTGGATATAGGTGGGGAGCCCTTGTCGAGCAGCCGAACCACCTTTCCGGCATCGAGGTCAACAACCGCGACAAGCCCCTCGATCGGCCGGGCCCAGACATTGATGTCGGTTACCGGCCCGGCAAAACAGACGACCCTGACGAGACGGCGTCCGGCTTCGACTGGCTCGCCTGAGTAGCCGGCGGAGAGCGGCGCGCAGAACACCTGGTCGAGGCGGTCGAAACCGCGCTGGCGCATCGCCGCCCGCCAGCCGCTGTCGGCTTTGGTTATCTGGCGGGCGTTCTCGATTTCTTCGTTGAGGATGGCGCTTTCGACATGTGGCGCCGCCTCCCAGTGCTCGACACGGCGCGCGCCCAGATTGATGACGCCCTGGTACACGGTGCGACCGCGCCGGGCGATGACAAAAGCCTTGCGAATAACCGGCTGGCCGGGTTTCCAGGCCAGCACCTCTTGCTTTGCCGGCTCATCAAGGTCGATCAACGAATAGCGAGTGCCCGGGTCGACGGCATCCGCGGCGCGCAAGACGGCCGTGGTGGTGTTGATTTCGCTGGCCGAGAGCGGATCGAGCGGATGTGCTGACAAGCAGCTCGCAACACTCGCAGCCACGAGCAAGAGGATAGCAAAGCCCGCATGTTGTAGTCCGCGCAGCGCCGACCCCATCGACCCATCGCCCTTTGTTTCGCACGCGATCCGCACACAACCGGGCCGCACATTTTCAGCGTATTGCGGACCTCGCAACTCGGCCTACTTCCTTACCTTCAGGAGAGCGGCTGTATGGAGCGGAGCGATTCC
>CAVTLC010000017.1:0-83551 GCA_963735445.1 uncultured Alphaproteobacteria bacterium | reverse complement strand
AAGACCGATGTAGGTCACGACGCGAACGAGGTGCGAATGGACACGGTGGTTTGAACCTACCTCCGGCCGCAAAAGAGCAAAGTTTTCGCTGCGTCGGGCCCCTGCGGCGCTCGCATCTTGCTGGAGGGCTCCCCTTACTCCGGGAGGAGCGCAACGGTCCGCTGCCAACAGATTGTTAAGACGAATTCTATTATAGAATAATGGAGTCCTATTAAAGTACCACCTGCGCAGGTGTGTTAATGGCAAAGCAATTCCGTGGCCCCGTTTCTCAAGATTTCGAGATTGAGGAAAATAACGAGATGTTGGGTACGTTGCGGATTCGGCCGAACGGGATACTTTGGAAGCCCAAGCGGTCGCGATCCTGGTATCGCGTTGCGATAGAAGAGTTCGCTGCTTACGCACAACAACAGGGGACCGAAGTGGATCGATAGGCGCTTGGTGGCAAATGCTGCGAGTACAGTCGTTGGGCCTGCGCCGAATTCCGCCTTTCCACCCAAGAGGATGAGTTAAGGTCCCGCTCCACCCATCATCTGGGCAAGCGCTTTGATAGTCCAATCTACTGGCGTCCGAGATGGTATAAGCTGTTTGATCGCATTCGAAGGGCGTCGCCGGTGGCCAAGATCGTTAATATGTTCAATCACAAGGGCGGCGTCTCGAAGACGACGACGGTCTTCAATCTCAGTTGGATGCTTGCCGCAATGGGCAAGCGCGTGCTCATGGCGGATTTTGATCCCCAGTGCAACCTCACGGGTATGGTGCTCGGCTACAAGGGCATCGATGATCTGGAGAATTCGTATTGCGCAGACCCGCCGAACAATCTGAAGGATGCTCTCTCGCCGGCTTTTGAATCGAAACCGAAGCAAATTGTTGGTGCGGATTGCTTCGAGGTGTCGGGTAATTCGAATCTTCTCTTGTTGCCCGGACATATCGGGCTAGCGGAATATGAAACGACGCTGGGTATCGCACAAGAGTTGAGCGGATCGCTACTTGCACTGCGCAATATGCCAGGAGCAATCCGATATCTGCTCGACGTTACGGCGGCGAAATACGGGGTCGAGTACGTGTTCGTGGATATGAGCCCTAGCTTGGGGCCGATGAATCAAAATTTGATGATGACGGGCGACTATTTCATCGTCCCGCTACATCCCGACTATTTTTCGTCTATGGCACTGACCTCACTTGCCAAGACGCTTCCGCGATGGAAAACGTGGGCTAAGACTGCCTATTCAATCGACGTTCTGCGCGAGGCTGACTACCCATTTCCCGATCCTGACGTGCAGTTTATCGGTGCAATTATCCAGAAGTACCGTCCACGGGTAAAGAAGGCGAGTTCGGCGTTCCAGCGCTGGATTGATCAGTTGGTGAATGGCCTACGTGACGAGCTGGTCCCCAGTCTGGTGCGCTCCGGCCTTGTCGATGTAGCGACTTTCAAGAAAAGGGCGGGCATTGATCCATGGACCCCGATTATGGAGGTTGCTGATTTCAACAGCCTGATTGCGCTTTCGCAGGAGCACCAGATCCCAGTCTACGAACTACCACCTGAAATCATAGGCCAGGGGGTAATTTGGGAACAGGCAGAAGGCAATATGGCGAGCTTTGAGGACGCGTTCCGAATATGCGCCGACAGGGTGTTAGCGTTGACGATTGACGCGGCCGATGACGCCAAAGACGTACTTTGATGATGTCTGGCAGCGCTGTGAGTTTTTCGCCGCCCTACACGGCTTCGTAGCCAACCAGACAGCCCTGCAACCTGACGAGTTGCTGAGAGCTGAGTGGGCGGCGCGCGTCAGCGCGCTGGATCTCTACATCCATGAGCTTGTAGCCACGCACATGGTGAACATCTTCATCGGTAAGCGCCCGATATGTCCGGGCTTTGCACGCTTTCAAGTATCGGGGGATGCAATGATGCGCATCCACGGGGGGACAAATATATCAGATCGCGCAATGGTCTTTGACTTAGAGGTACGGACCAGGCTAAGCCGAGTGACTTACCAATATCCGGACGATATTGCTGAGGGGGTGCGTTTGATTTCGGAGTGCAGGCTCTGGCACGAGGTTTCAGAGGAGCTCGGTCCGACAGCAGCGGGCGCAGCGGTGAAATCAGAGTGGCTTAAGAAGGAGCTGTCGCTCATCATAAACCGCCGCAACAAGATCGTGCACGAGGGTGACCTCCAGCCAGGTATACCTCGTCTTCCCTGGCCGATAACCCGATCTGACGTGAATTATATCACCGGGTTTATCTGGGAACTTGTGGAAGCGATCGATAACATCGTGTAGCAGGCGCGTAATGCGGTCAATTCTTGTCTCGATGCGGGCGAGATTGATGCGGACTTCTCTCGAAGCGCTCTACGAAACCTAGAGTCAACGTATCCGCGCAGAAGCGTAAGCAAGCGTAGGGCGGATGCAATCCGCCTTTCCGGGGAGAGTGTCGCGGCGAAATTCTTGTTCAGCACCCGACACCCCGAAACGGGCAGCATCGCCAACAAACCAAGGTGGCGGATTGCATCCGCCCTACGCTTGCCAAATATTTGTGGAAGGAAGATGAGTTAAATTGTTTCGCTGGTCATCGGCCCCCGCCACGTAGCAATAGCCCGGGCATATCGAGAAAGGGCATCCCGTTTCCGGGATGCCCTTCTGTCTCAGGTCAATCGAGACAATAGCGCCACCATCGACGCCAGCCAGGGCATATATAGCCCAAAGGTCAGGCGGTAGGTTGCCCTACATCCCGATTGGCCGGTATCGAGTTGGACGAACGCCAGCATGGCATTCTCCCTTCTCGAAATGCGCGGGGTCCCTTCCGGTAGCCGCCTCGCGCACAGGCCAGTACTTGAGGGTTTCTGCCAATTGTTTACCGCTTTGACGAAGCCCACAAACGCACTGCGGCTATAACGCATAGTCAAATGGTGGTATGGACGCATCGTTCAAGGCCTCAGGGCGGAGTTGAGCGACGGATACAATACGCGATAATCCGAGATTTGGCCGCCGGGACGCCACCATAGGCTGATGGCCGGCATTCGGAGATACCACCATCCGCAGCAAGCGTGGGGCCGGAAGGCGCGGCGCATTCCGTCGCTCTCGTCAACCATACTCTCCTGCCTCGGGTGGTTCTGCGCTGCTGCCCAGCTAGCTGGCTGATAAGGCTCCCGGGTCACGCAGCGCCGAAGCTGGATAAGAGCTAATCCGCTTTTGCCTCCCTGGGCCGTGCTTCACCGGGCGATGGCGGCCCGTCTCGCAGTCCGCGATTAGCAGTAAGCAAGCGCAGGCTTGTACCGACGTAGTTGAACATTTTCGGCGTATTGCACATGTCGAGATTGCGCTTAATTAGCTTCGTTACTCGTGTTTGGGACGACAGTCCTGTGGGTCGGAGCGATTTCCCGTGAATTCCCGATTACCGAAATTGAATTCCCGTTTAGGGCATTTTAAATTCCCGGTTGGGAGAGGTTAGGTTTCCTGTAAGCTATTGATATGAGCCAGTATATTTGGCAGATGACCACAAATTTTCCCGGTAAATTCCCGATTGCACGGGAATTTGGGCGCGCCGTTTTACTTGTCGCGGCGGGGGAGCGATGCGGCTTCGGCGAGAAAGTGGCCGAGGTTGTCGACGACATAGTGGATATGGTCGCCCTCGGAGGCGGCTGCCGCCCAATCGATCGTGCCGCGCATCCACGCCGTGGTCATGCCAAGCGCCGCTGCCGGGATCAGGTTCTTGGCCATGTCTTCGATCATAATCGCGGTCGTCGGGGGGACATCGTGGCGCCGCAATAACTCGTGATAGCCGGCTAAGGCCGGTTTTGGCTCGAACCCGGCGTCGACGATATCGACGATGCCGGAGAACGATCCCGCGATGCCGAGATGGTCGAGCAGCCGCTCGGCGTGGCGTACCGAGCCATTGGTGTGGACGATCTTGCGGCCCGGCAGCGCCTCGATCGCGGCGCAGAGCACCGGGTCGGGCGGCACACAGGCGAGATCGACCTCGTGGACATAGGCGAGGAATTCATGAGGGTCGACCTTGTCGACCGTCATCAAGCCGCGCATCGTCGTCCCGTGTTCGCGGAAATAGGTCTTCTGAACGATAAGCGCGTCTTCCAGCGACAGATCCAGCCGATCGGCGATAAAGCGCTGCATTCGGTCGTGGATCTGGTCGAAGAGGCGGCAAGAGGCCGGGTAGAGCGTGTTGTCGAGATCAAAGATCCAGGTCTCGATTTCGTGCAATGCGCGGCCCGCTTTGTCAGCCATCGCGACCGCCTTCACCCCGCCCGGATCAGAGTGCCGGCCCCCGAGGTGTCGGTGAACAACTCGAGCAGGATCGCGTGCGGCACGCGCCCGTCGAGGATCACTGCCGCTTCGACCCCGCCATCGACGGCATCGAGGCAGGTTTCGACCTTGGGGATCATTCCGCCATAGATCACGCCCTCGGCGATCATCTGCCGCGCCGAACCCGCGGTAATTTCCGACAAGCAACTGCTTGTCCGCATCGAGCACGCCCGCGACATCGGTCAGCAATAACAGGCGGGTTGCCTTGACCGCGGCGGCGACGGCGCCGGCAACGGTATCGGCGTTGATGTTGTAGGTCTCACCATCGGCGCCGACGCCGATTGGCGCCACGACCGGGATGATGTCGGACTTGATAAAGGTGTCGAGTACGTTGACCGCGACGTGTTGCGGCTCGCCGACAAAACCCAAATCGATTTCGGTCCGGACACCGCCTTCGAGCTTGCTGCCCGTCACCTTTGTCGCCCTGATCAACCCGCCGTCCTTACCCGAGAGGCCGATCGCGCAGCCGCCCTCTGCATTGATCGCCGCGACCAATTGTTTGTTGATCGTGCCGGCCAGGACCATCTCGACGACTTCCATCGTCTCGGCGTCGGTGATCCTCAACCCGTCGACAAACCGGCTTTCAATGCCCAGCCGCTTTAGCATGTGACCGATCTGCGGCCCGCCGCCATGGACGACGATCGGGTGAATCCCGACTTGTTTTAGCAACACGACATCGCGGGCGAACGAATCCCCGCCGTCTCCCATTGCGTGTCCGCCATATTTGACGACGAGCGTATGGCCGGCATAGCGGCGCATATAGGGGAGCGCCTCGGCCAGCACTGTGGCTTTCGCTTGCGGATTGGGTTCGACGGCGGCGGTCCAGGGATTCGGGCTCAGGGACATGGCGGTCGGCACTCTATCGTGGTTGGTCGCACGCCGCCATCGCGGGCAGCAGGAAAGCCGGCGATGCGAACGCAGCCAATGTTGCACGCAACGCCTCGATCCCGCGTTTTTTCTCGGCGCTCGTCAAATGAATTTCGGGATGGGCCGCGGCGTGTGTCGCGAGTTCGGCTGCCACCCGCTCGGCGGTGGCGGCCAACTCGCTGGAAGAAGGCTTGTCGGTCTTGGTCAGGATCAGCTGGTACGAGATCCCGGCTTGATCGAGCATCTCTAATATCGGCCGGTCGGGCTCCTTGATGCCATGCCGGGAATCGATAAGCAGGCAGACCCGGCGCAGTGATGCCCGCGACCGCAGATAGCGGCGCACCAGCCCGGTCCACCGCTCGATCGCCGCTTTCGAGGCCTCGGCGTAGCCGTAGCCCGGCAGATCGACCAGCATCAGTTCGCCTGCGAGCGCAAAAAAATTGAGCTGGCGTGTGCGGCCCGGCGTGTTCGAGGTGCGCGCCAGCGTGTTACGGCCGGTTAGCGCGTTTACCAGACTGGATTTGCCGACATTGGACCGGCCGGCAAAGGCGATTTCGGGCAGACCCTCCGGCGGCAGGGCTGCGGGTTCGGCCGCACCGGCAACAAACCGCACCTCGCGAGCGAACAGCCGTCGCCCCAATTCGACCGCTTCGGGGTCGATGTCGCGCGCCGGAAACAGGTCGGCCCAATTTACCTCCGCCATCCACGCCTCGGCGGCTAGGCCGCTCCGGCGCGGTGCATGATCAGCCATTGCTGAGCGATGCTGAGGGTATTGTTCCACGCCCAGTAGATCACCAGGCCGGCCGGGAAATGCGAAAGCATATAGGTGAATACGACCGGTAGGATCATGAACATCCGCGCTTGCATCGGGTCGACGGGTTGCGGGTTCAGCTTCTGTTGAAGAAACATCGTCACGCCCATGATCAGCGGCCACGCGCCAATCAGCAAAAATGACCCGATAAGTGGAACGGCGGCGGGGTTGAACGGCAGCAAACCGAACAAATTGGCGAACGAGGTCGGGTCGGGCGCCGACAAATCGTGGATCCAGCCAAAGAACGGGGCGTGCCGCATCTCGATCGTGACGAACAGCACCTTGTACAGCGAGAAAAACACCGGGATCTGGATCACGATCGGCAGGCAGCCGGCCAGCGGATTGGCCCCGACGCGCTTGTAGAGCGCCATCATCTCTTGCTGCTGACGCGCTTTGTCGTCGGGGAAGCGCTCGCGCAGTTTTTGGACCTCAGGCTGCAACAGCTTCATCTTGCTCATCGCCTGATACGATTTGTTGGCGAGCGGCAAAAACAGCAGCTTCACACAGAGCGTGAACAGCAAAATGGCCAGACCAAAGTTTCCAAGGAAATGTTCAAGGATGAGCAGGAGGCGGAAAATCGGCTTGGTCAAAAACCAGAACCATCCGAAATCGATCGAATACTCGAACAGGGGAATCCCGGAAGCGCTGTAGGCTTCGAGAAGGTTGAGTTCCTTGGCGCCGGCAAAAAAGCGGGTCGAGGTCCCAGCGGTGGCCCCAGGGGCCACGGTCGTTGCTGTTCCCAGGTAATCTGTCTGATAGTGCTCGACCCCATTTTCAAGTGAGCGCGTGAAGCGGGCCTTTATCGGCTCCTTCTGCTCCGGAATCAGCGATGTTAGCCAGTATTTATCGGTAAAACCGAACCATCCGCCGGTCGAACTGAAATCTATCGGCTGTCCATTGTTTAAAGAAGAGTATTTGACCTCCTGCAATGAGCCGTTGAGATAGCCGATCAGCCCTTCAAACAAAATATAGTAGCCGGCGACCTCCGGCGTGCCAGTGCGGCTGATCAGTCCGTAGGGCAACAGTTTGACCGAATCCTTGCCGGTATTGTGCACCTCGTCGTGCACCGTGAACATGTAGTCGGGATCGACCGAGATCGTGCGCGTAAAGACCAGCCCCTGGCCATTATCCCAGGTCAAGATCACCGGGTTCGACGGTGTAAGCGGACCCTCCGAGGCCTTCCACACGGTGTCGGGTCCCGGCAATTTGACTGATCCGGGTTCAGCCGCAACCCAACCAAACTCGGCGAGATAAGGGTTTGCGGTGCCGGGCGGCGACAGCAGCAGGACCTCGGGGCTCTTTGGGTCGACCGTTTCGTGATAATCCGCAAGCGTCAGATCGTCGAACTGGGCCCCTTTCAGGTCGATCGAGCCATGCAGCCGCGGGGTGGCGATCATGACGCGCGGTTGACCGGCGATCGCCTCCGCCACTGTTTGCGTCGCTTTTGTCGCAACCGCTCCCGGCGCATTGGTCCCAGGCGCGCCAGCTTGCGGTTTCGGCGTCGTAACCGGGTTTGTCGGCGAGGTGGCCTCCGTGCCCACATGCGGCACGGTCGGGTGCAGCCGCTGAAAGACAAACTGGAAACCGATCAAGATCCCGACCGACAGCACGATCGCAATCAGCAGGTTGCGCTGTTCCATTTCAGTCGGGACCGGCCAATCTCATTACAATGCGCTAATATGCCGACGGTCTGGTCGCCATCCCGGTGGATGGGTGCGGTGGGACCGGATCGTAACCGCTGCCGCCCCATGGATGACACCGCGCCAGCCGGCGCACCGCCAAAGCGCTACCGTGCAACGGCCCGTGCTCGGCCAATGCCTCGATCGCGTAATCCGAGCATGTCGGCAGAAAGCGGCAGGAAGGCGGTAGCACCGGCGACAGCATAAGCTGATAGGCGCGCACAACGGCCTGCATCGCCCCACTCGCGACACTTCCACAAGGAAACCGCTTCATCTCACGCCCCGTCTGATCTCATTTCTGTCGCGAACGCGGTCGCTATACCGTGGAGCACTCCGCTCGATCCGACTCAGGGCTGCCGCGAGATCGGACAGAAGTTCCGCAAAGGGCCGTTCTGGTGTGGACGCTCGCGCGATCAACACGTAGTCGGTTCCGGGCCTCCCGCGATCCGCTAAGACGCTTCTCGCAGCGGCGCGCATTTTGCGTTTCGCGCGATTGCGCAGCACGGCATTTCCGACCTTTCGGCTGGCCGTGAACCCCACCCTGACGCTATCGCTATTTCCGCCAACCGGAGCCGGCGCTGACTGCAGGACCAACCCGGGCATCACCGCCTTTTGCCGGCTCGCAGCGACTCGCAAAAAGTCCGCCCGGAGCTTTAGCGTTGCAAGTTTACCGGTCGTGCGATTGGTTACCGCGCTGGGTAGCGGGTCGGCCACTCCGATCAGGCGGAGAGCCGCTTGCGACCCTTTGCCCGACGGGTTGCCAAAACGCGGCGGCCAGCGGCGGTCGCCATTCGCGCGCGGAAGCCATGACGGCGCTTGCGAACGAGCTTGCTAGGCTGATAAGTGCGCTTCACGGCGCTGGCTCCGACCCCGGGGTTACTAAGGTTCCGGCGTAGATAGGGCAGCCGGTTGGCCAAGTCAACGGGCTGAGCGGAAGCTGTTCGTGACCCGTTCGCCTTGAGCCGCGCCACCCGGTGCGCCATTTGCGGGCGGAAACGGAGAATTGGGGGTTTTGGGTAATGGCCGATGCTTACGACGCGCCGGTCGAGGCTGCCGATCGCGCCGCTCGCGAATGGAGGGCGTCCGGCGTGGACCCGATCCCGCCCGGCAGCGACGCACATAAGATCGCATTTTGCCGTATGCTGCTCGACACCCATAACCGCTACAAGCCGGCAATCATCGATTGGCCGACGCTCGAGCCCGAGGCGCGTGACCGGCTGGTTGGCCTTCCGATCTGGGATATCGCGGTGCAGACCGAGGGCAAGGCGCGACAGCGGGTGCTAAGCTATGCCGAAATGATTTCTGACCCATTGTTGCGTCAGGCAATCGAACTCGACGGTTTCGAAGAGGGGCGGCACAAAGAAGTTCTCTCGAACCTGGTTCAGGCTTACGGGATCGGCCTCGCCCCGGAGCCAAACTACGTGCGCCCGCGCGATCCCGAATGGGCCTTTATGGTGACCGGGTTTAGCGAGTGCATCGATAGCTTCTTCGCCTTTGGCCTGTTCGCATTGGCCAAGCGTTCCGGGTTTTTTCCACCGGCGCTAGTCGACACCTTCGAGCCGGTGATGCAGGAGGAAGGCCGCCACATCCTGTTCTTTGTCAATTGGGCGGCCTGGCATCGGCGGCGTCTGCCATTATGGCGCCGGCCGTGGTTTTTGCTCAGGGTTCTTGCGGTCTGGGGATTTCTGATCTGGGAGCGCATTGGAATTGCCCGCGGCGTCGGTTCTGCCGCCGGAGCCGGGGCATCCGAGATCCCACAGGACAATAACTTCACATTGAACGGCAGTAAGGCGGTGGGCAACGTCGACATTTCAGCCGCCGAATTACTGGAAATCTGCCTGACCGAGAACGATCGACGTCTGAGCGGCTACGATCCGCGCCTGCTCCGACCAAAAGTTGTACCCAGCCTGATGCGTCTGGCCCATCGCATGCTGCGCTGGCACAGCAGAGAAGCGGCGCCAGCATGAAAACCGCCGCAACGTTTTCTTTATCCTAGGATGGCGTTGGGGACAGGCGCGCCGGCAGCGCTCGCCGGCATGCGGCTTGACGTTCCCTCGCGACCGTTCTTGAGGCTTGGGAGTGAAGGCGGTCTCGGTCGTTGCCAGCGTGGTCGGCCTCACTTTGATCGCGGCGCTCGTGATCCATTTTGGGGCGGCTCCGGTGGCCCGTTCGCTATTGGCGGTCGGCATCATCGGGTTTGGCGCGGTTTGTTTGATCCATTTAGCGCTAATCGCATTGATGGGGATCGCGTGGTGGACCCTGCTGCCCGGGACCAAGCCATGGGCGGCAATCTGGGCGCGTCTGGTCCGCGACTCGGCATCCGAGGTGCTGCCGCTGTCGCAGGTCGGCGGTTACGTACTGGGCGCACGCGCGCTAAGTGTCGCCGGCGTCTCCGGCAGCGAGGCGGCAGCGAGCACGATCGTCGATGTCAGCCTCGAGTTTTTTGCTCAGCTTGCCTATATCGCGATTGCGCTTTTTTGGCTTCTGCAACTCGATCCCCATGCCGAGGCGACTCGGCCGGTGGCCATCGGCTTGGTTGTGGCCATTGGTCTGGCGGGCGGTTTTCTGATCGCGCAATGCCGGGGGTTCAAGGTTCTGGATCGTTTCGCCGACGCGCTCGGTCGCGGCTGGGCGCAGCAAGTGGTGGCCGGCGTCGGTAGCTTGCACACTGCGATTGTTGCGAATTTATGCGCGCCCGGCCGGAATATGGGCCAGCTTTGCGCTGCATCTGGTTTGTTGGATCGCCGCCGCGGGTGAAATTTGGCTCGCCCTGAGATTTATGGGAAGGCCGCGCGGCTTTGGGGTCGTGCTGGTCATCGAAAGCCTGCTTTACGCTGTACGCTCGATCGCATTCGCGGTGCCAAACGCCTTCGGGGTGCAAGAGGGGGCCTACATCGTCCTTGGCGCGGGCTTCGGCTTGGCGCCCGACGTTACGCTCGCTCTTTCGTTGATGAAGCGGGCGCGGGATTTCGCGATCGGCGTGCCCGCCCTGGGGATTTACCAGCTAATCGAAAGCACGCGTCTGTGGCATCTGGCCAGCAGCACCATTACTCGGCCGTTATCGGAAGTGAAGCCCCGGCCTTAAAAGGCCGGGGCTCTGCTCACCCGCCCCGGAGGAAAAGGCGGGACCTGTCTGCATCGTTCGGACGATCATTCAGGGAGACAAGACGATGCACGCGGATAATGTCTTATGTGCGCCATTGTTGCAATAAATATTGCATTGATTAACCACGAATTCACAAAACACGATTTACGTGCATTCCGAACTGTCCGGCCTTCACGCGAAGGTGAGCGCCGGGAATGGCCGGCGATGATAGTCTCACCGCTTGCCTTGACCTTGTGGACGCGTAGATGCCGGACACCGCGACACGATCCTCTGGCATCGCGTTGCGTCGCCTGGCGCCGCTAGCGATCCTGGCAATCGCCGGCATCAGCTTTGTCGTGCTCGGCGGTCACCGCTATCTCACCTTCGCGGCGTTGGCTGAGAACCGAGCTTGGCTGTGCGGCCTGGTCGCGCGCTGGGGGGCGGGCGCCGTCCTCGGCTACATCCTGATCTACACCGCGATTGTGGCGTTATCAGTTCCCGGCGGCGCGGTTCTGACCATTGCTGGCGGCTTTTTGTTCGGAAGGTGGCTCGGTGGCGCTTGCGCTGTCATCGGGGCAACGGCGGGGGCATCCTGCATTTTCCTTGCAGCACGCGCCGGGCTCAGCGGCTTGGTACGGCGCGCTGGGCGATTTGATAAGCTCGAAGCCGGCTTTCGCGCCAACGCCTTCAATTATCTATTGGTGTTGCGGCTGGTGCCGCTGTTTCCATTCTGGCTGGTCAACCTTGTTCCCGCTCTCGCGGGTGTCGGTTTGCGAACTTTTCTTTTGGCGACGTTTATCGGCATCATCCCGGCCACTTTTGTTTACGCGAGTCTCGGCGAGGGGCTCGGGGAAGTCGTCGAACAGCCCGATCTGCAGATCTTGTTTCGCCCAAGTTTGCTCGCGCCGATTATCGGGCTCGCCCTGCTTGCATTAGTTCCGGTGTGGTACAAGCGGCGGCAGCTCAAAGCCCGAGCGTAACGCCGTGCTGACCCCGGACCTTTGCGTGATCGGCGGCGGTTCCGGCGGGTTGGCGGTTGCGGCGGGCGCCGCTCAGCTGGGCGCGTCGGTCAGTCCTGATCGAGCGCGGCGAAATGGGTGGGGACTGTCTCAATTTCGGCTGCGTCCCGTCAAAATCGCTGATTGCCTCGGCTCGTCTGGCGGCTTCATGGCGCCGCGGGCCGGCGCTCGGGATCGATTATCAGCCACCGCGACTGGATCTCGGTGCGATCGCCGACAGCGTCTCGCAAGTCATCGCGGCCATAGCGCCTAACGACTTGGTCGAGCGCTTCGAGCGCCTAGGTGTCACCGTTATCCGCGGGGAGGCACGCTTTACCGGCCCGCGCACGTTAAGCGTAAACGGATCCGAAATCCGGCCGCGACGGTTCGTCATTGCAACCGGATCCCATCCAGCGGTACCGCCGATCCCGGGTCTCGCTCAACTCCCATACCTGACGAATGAGACAATCTTCAGTAACCGCGTGCTGCCCGAGCATCTGATCGTGGTCGGCGGCGGGCCGATCGGCATCGAAATGGCCCAAGCCTATCGCCGGTTTGGCGCTCGGGTGACAGTGCTCGATCTCGGCCCGCTGCTGCCGCGCGATGACCCCGAGATGGTGCGTCTTCTGAGCGAGCAATTGAGCGGCGAAGGTATCGCACTGCGCCCGCATGTCGCTATCGCATCCGCCGCGCGGGAGAATGGTGCTCTGACCATCCGATTGTCTGATGGGGAGCGGATCGCCGGCTCGCATATACTGATCGCCGCTGGTCGGCGGCCGAATGTCGAAGCGCTGGATCTCCCCGCTGCGGGGATCGCGGCCAATCCTCACGGGATCGTTGTCGATGCCCGGTTGCGCACGACCAACCGCAAAGCCTTTGCCGTGGGCGATGTCGCGGGAGGTCCACAATTTACCCACGCGGCGCTCTATCAGGCCGGTGTCGTGATCCGAAACGTGCTGTTCCGATTGCCGGCGAAAGTCGATTACCGGGCGCTCCCGTGGGTAACGTATACCGATCCCGAACTGGCCCAGGTCGGGCTGACAGAAGGCGCCGCGCGGCAACAGTTCGGAGACCGAATACGGGTGGTTTCCTGGCCTTTTGCCGACAACGACCGCGCCCAGACCGAGCGCGACATCACCGGGCTGACAAAGATTGTTGCACGGAGAAATGGCCGCATTCTTGGCGCCTCGATCCTCGGCGCCGGCGCCGGCGATCTGATCATGCCCTGGGGGTTGGCTATTTCGCAGCGGCTCAAGATCGGCGCAGTCGCCAAGCTGATCGTTCCTTATCCGACACGCGGCGAGGCGGGCAAGCGCGCCGCCGGTGCGTTCTACACGCCGGCATTGTTTTCGCCGCGTACTCGCCGGATTGTACGGTTTCTTGCGAAGCTCGGTTAAGCGGACGTTTCCCGTGCTGTTGAAAAGCCTGTCGGCTCGGCTTCTGGTGCTTACCGTATTTTTCGTCATGCTCGGCGAGGTGTTGATCTTTGTGCCGTCGGTCGCGCGGTTTCGCATGACCTATTTCGAAAATCATCTTGCCGCGGGCGATCTGGCAGCGTTGGCGCTCGAGGCGAGCCCGACCGGCCGGCTCGACCAAGCTCTTGTCGATAAGCTGCTCGCCCGGGTCGGCGCGCATGAGGTCATCGTGCACGGCGCAAACGGGACCGTGCTGATGCTCGACCGGCCGATGTCACCGCACCCGGACCAGACGATCGATCTGACCCACCCGAATATGTTGGCGGCGATCCGTGGCTCGCTGATGGCCTTGTCGCGGAGCAACAACCGCCTGCTGCGGGTCATTGGCCCATCGCCGGCGGGGAATGGCGAGACTGTCGAAGTTCTGCTCGACGAGGCGCCGTTGCGCCATGAGATGTGGGATTTCGGCGTCCGCGTCCTCGAACTCTCGATCGGGCTGTCGCTACTCAGCGCGACGCTCGTTTATCTGAGCCTGCAATGGCTCTTAGTACGGCCGATGCGGCGGATTACCGCCAGCATGATGGCGTTTCGCGAGGATCCCGAGGACGTCGGACGAATGATCGTCGCAAGCCGCCGTCAGGACGAAATCGGCGTTGCCGAGCGTGAGCTGGCGACGATGCAACAGACTGTGCGCCGTGCGTTGGCGCAGCGCGCCAGATTGGCGGCCCTCGGCACCGCGGTCACCAAGATCAATCATGATTTGCGCAACATTCTCGCGACGGCGCGGCTTGTCACCGACGGGCTGACGGCGAGCGCCGCGCCTGAGGTGCGCCGCATCCTGCCTCGGCTGATCGAGGCGATCGACCGGGCGGTGGCGCTCTGCACGCGCACGCTCGATTTCTCGCGTGAGGATAGCGCTCCTTTGTCGCGGAGCCGCTTTCGGTTCGCGCCGCTGATCGACGAGGTCGCGAGCGGGCTTGGAACGCTCCGATGACTTCGCGATCGATCATGCGTTCCCGGCCGGTTTCGAGGTCGAGGCGGATCGCGACCAGCTTTATCGCGTGCTCGCGAACCTGGCGCGCAACGCACTCGAAGCCGGCGCCCGGCGGGTGCGCGTCTCGGGGAGCAGCGAGAACCGGAAGATCGCGATCGAGATCGCCGATGACGGCCCCGGTCTGCCGCCCAAGGCGCGGGAAAATCTGTTTCGGCCATTCTATGGCTCGGCGCGGCCCGGCGGCACCGGGCTCGGGCTGGCGATCGCCCGCGAATTGATGCGCGCGCATGGCGGTGATCTGGTGCTGGTCGCCAGTACCGGCGCGGGCACGGTGTTCCGCATTACTTTGCCAGCCCCGACGCGCGGTCTGGCCCCCATTAGTCGAGAGAAAGTGTCAATGTCTTGAGATAGGCCGTCTCGGGCAATGCCGGATGAATTGGGTGGTCGGGCCCGGCGCCTGCGATGCGAATAATGCGTCCGCTGCGGCCGGCGTCGGCGAGACCGCGTCGGACGGCGTCGGCGAATTCGGTCTCACCGACATTGTGCGAGCACGACGCCAGAAACACGAACCCGCCGCGGGCCGTCAGCGTCGTCGCGAGGCGTGCGAGCTTGCGATAGCCGCGCAACGCCGCGGGGGTCTCCTTGCGTGACTTCGCAAAGGGCGGCGGGTCAGCGACGACGATGTCGAAGCGCTTGCCGTCCGCCGCGAGGCGCTCGGCTTCGGCAAAGACCTCGCCGCGGCGAAAGCTGGCAATGCCGTCGATCCCATTAAGCGCGGCGGCCTCACCGGCCAGCGCCAGCGCCGACTGCGATCGGTCGATCCCGAGCGTCTCCGCCGCGCCCGCGCGCGCGGCGCGGACCGAAAATCCGCCGGTGTAGCAATAGAGATCGAGGAGGCGCGCGCCGCTCTTCGCCAGAGCGGCGATAAAGTCGCGGTTTCGCCGCTGGTCAAAGAACCACCCGGTTTTCTGGCCCGCCATCGGGTCGACCGGAAATACGGCCCCGTTTTCACGCAGCAGGAGGCGGGTGTCGAGAGTTCCCAGCGCCACTCGGGTTTCGAGCACAAGCCCTTCTTGCACGCGCGCCGGGCTGTCGTTGCGCAGCACAATCGCCCTTGGCTTGAGGAGATCGACGAGCGCCTCGACTACAACCGGCTCGAGCCGAGCCATGCCGGCGGCGTTCAGCTCGGCCACAAGGACGTCCTCGAAGCGGTCGATGATGAGGCCGGGGAGCCCGTCCGCCTCGGCATGGACCAGGCGATAAAACGGCTCCGCGAAGAGCTGGTCGCGGAGCCGCAGGGCTCGTTCCAATCGGCGGGCGACAAAGCGCTTGTCGATCGTCCGGCCGGGGTCGCGGTCGAGTAGACGTGCCGCGAGCAGGCTGTGGGGATTGAACATCGCGACGCCGAGCGCCGTGCCGTCGGGACGCCGCAAGGTGACGAGCGTGCCCGGGGTGAGAAGACGCGCCGCCGCGTCCATCTGCACTTCATTCGAATAAATCCACGGGTGCCCGGCTTCGGCGCGTTTGGAACGCGCCGCCACCAGCATGACATCCGGCCGGGACGCCGGATCATCGGCTATCGGCTCGAGTGTCGGGAGTGTGTCGGTGTCCATCTCTTTCCGGTGCCCAATCAAACAGCCCGTAACCGTCCTGCGTGCTCATCTGCGATAAGGGGGGAGAAGGTTGGCGCGCGCCATCGCTCGCCGATCCTCCTCGCGTCAATTACGGCTTACAAGGAGATCATCCGCAGACCGTTGGCAGCGGGTTTTCTACCGACGACCTATCCAGTATTGTCGATCGCTTCCAGATGCAATCGACGTCGGGCGCTGGCATGCTGTTTGCGGATAGTGGGCCAGGGTTCTACAACGGCAACGGGATCTGGAGTCACAATAACATTTTCAACTCTGGAGGTGCCGGGGCCGCTGGCGGCGACGGCGCGTATTTTTACAACAACGTTTTTTATATTTCGCCGGACCGGCAATTGGTCACCGGCTGGCGGAACCGGCGCTGGTGCGTTTGGGGTCTAGTTCAGTCACCTTCCTAACGCCGGTCGCCGGGGAGGGAAGGGGGCGAACATCATCTGGATGAGATGGCCGGGAAGCGGTAACCTCCTTTCACAAGGCTGACGCAAGCCAAAGGGTTGGTGAAAGCCAAAGGGAGGGATGTCGATGCAATCGCGGTCAGCAAAGCCCGCAAACAACCACACGACCGACTTCACGCGCCGGGAGGCCCTGGCATTTGCCGGGATCGGCGCGCTGGCGGTTGCAGGTGCGCCGGTGGTGGCCCGCGCCGCTGCTCCCGCCGGCCAGCTTACCTGGGGGCTGCATGTTTCGCTGGCGCCGACCTGGTTCGACCCGGCCGAGACGCAGGGGCTGATCACCCCGTTTATGGTGCTTTACGCATTGCACGACGCGATGGTGAAACCGATGCCGAGCGGGCTCTACACGCCCTGCCTCGCCCAGTCGTGGACCGCGTCCGAAGACAATCTCAGTTATGAATTCGTATTGCGCGACGGCGCTAAATTTCACAATGGCGATCCGGTCACCGCCGAGGATGTCAAGTTCTCGTTCGAGCGCTACCGTGGTGCCTCCCACGATTTGATGAAAAGCCAGGTAGCGGCGATCGAAACCCCGGATGCGATGCATGTCGTCTTCAAGCTCAAAAAGCCATGGCCCGACTTCCTGACATTTTATTCGAACGCCAGCGGTGCGGGTTGGATCGTGCCAAAGAAATATGTCGAGCAGATCGGCGAGGAGAAATTCAAGAATGCACCGATTGGCGCGGGTCCCTACAAATTTGTCTCGTTCACGCCGGGTGTCGAGCTGGTGCTCGAGGCGTTCGAGGGCTATTGGCGCAAGACGCCTCAGGTGAAGCGCATTGTTATGCGCTCGATCCCCGACGAGTCGACGCGGTTGGCGGCGCTAAAACGCAGCGAGATCGATATCGCCTATTCGATCCGTGGCGAATTGGCGGAAGAGCTGAAACGAACGCCGGGACTGACATTAAAGCCGGTTGTGTCGCAGGCGCCGAACTGGATCTATTTCCCCGAGCAATGGGACCCGAAATCGCCGTGGCATGATTTGCGCGTGCGGCAAGCCGCCAATCTGGCGATCGACCGCGACGGCATGAACCAGGCTTTGTTTCTCGGCTCGTGCAAGACCACCAACAATGCCGTCGTGCCTGACACTTTTGAATATTATTGGCAGCCGCCGCCAGCCGTATTCGATCCGGTAAAGGCCAAGCAATTGCTCGGCGAAGCCGGTTTTCCCAATGGCTTTGACAGCGGGCCGCTCTATTGCGACAGCTCGTATTCGAATATGTGCGAGGTGGTGGTCAACAACTTCCAGCAGATCGGGATCCGCACGATGCTGCAGCCGATCGAGCGCGCCGGCTTTATCGCCGCCTACGCCGGCAAGAAATATCGCCACGGGACCTTGCGCGGGGCAAGCGGGGCGTTTGGCAATGCCGCGACCCGGCTCGCCTCGTTTGTCGCCAAGGGTGGGGCTTATGTCTATGGCAGCTATCCCGATATCGACGCTCTCTTTGCCCAGCAGGCCGACGAACTCGACCAAAAAAAGCGCGCGGCACTGCTCGCGAAAGTCCAGCAGCTAACGCACGAAAAGGCGATCTATGCGCCGATCTGGCAGCTCGGTTTTCTGAACGGCGTCGGCCCGCGCGTCGGCGAGTCGACATTTGGCAAGATCCCAGGATTTGTCTACACCGGCCCGTTCGAGGACATCACAATCAAAGGCGCCTAGGCAGAGTGTGAGTTTGCGCCGATCGGACCGGTCGAAGAAGCAGCGGCGATCGGGCCGGGCCGCAGTTTTTCGAGGCTCGGCGTTTGATGGGTCTCGGGGGTGGCAAGCCGAATAGCGAAGCATTCGGCCGCGGAGCGTCCCGCGTACGAATGCGGCATCGGCTTCAAACAGGTAAGTCAACAGAACGTCAGAAACCGCGGGACATTTTTGCGTAGCCGCCCTAATTTCCGATCCCGACACAGCCGAGATCAGCCAGAATCAGAGAGACATTTTTGCATGGCTGGTCTACGTTAGACGTAAGGTCCGCGTAAGAGATTGGTCTAGGCGTTCGGAGGAGGAGACGGAATGGGTTTGAGTTCGAGCACCGGCGGCACATTGAGAACGGGTTCGCCCGGGGGCGATCTCTCACGCCGAGATATGTTGGCGCTGACGGCTCTGGGCTTGGTGGCAGCAGGAGCGCCTGTGGTAGCGCGGGCGGCCGCGCCCGCCGGGCAGCTGACATGGGCGCTCCACGTTACAGTGCCGCCGACCTGGTTCGACCCGGCCGAGACGCAGGGGCTGATCACCCCCTTTATGGTGCTCTACGCGTTGCATGACGCGATGGTAAAGCCGATGCCCGGCAAGCTGCAGGCGCCGTGCCTTGCAGAATCCTGGTCGGTCTCCGCCGATAATCTCACCCACGAATTTGTTCTGCGGAACGGCGTCAAATTCCACAATGGCGAGCCGGTCACGGCGGAGGATGTCAAATTCTCGTTCGAACGCTATCGCGGCGCCGCGCACGAGCTGATGAAGAGCCGAGTAGCGGAAATCGAAACCCCCGACGCCACGCATGTGCGCTTCAAGCTGAAGAAACCGTGGCCCGATTTTTTGACGTTTTATTCGAGCGCCAGCGGCGCCGGCTGGATCGTGCCGAAAAAGTACATCCAAAAGGTCGGCGACGACGGCTTCAAACAAGCCCCGATCGGCGCCGGGCCCTATAAATTCGTCTCGTTTACCCCGGGCGTCGAGCTGGTGCTCGAAGCGTTTGACGATTACTGGCGCAAGCCGCCCAACGTCAAACGGCTGGTCATGAAAGTGATCCCCGACGAGTCGACGCGGTTGGCGGCGTTGCAGCGCGGCGAGGTCGACATCGCTTATTCGATCCGCGGTGAACTCGCGCAGGAAATCTTGAAGCAGCCGGGCCTAAGCCTAAAGCCGGTGGTGCTGCAGGGGCCGAATTGGCTCTATTTTCCCGAACAATGGAATCCGAAATCGCCGTGGCATGATTTACGCGTGCGGCAGGCGGTCAACCTAGCGATCGACCGCGAGGGCATGAACAAGGCCTTGTTCCTCGGTTATTGCAAGGTCACCAACAACGCCGTCGTCCCTTACACATTCGAGTATTACTGGCAGCCGCCGCCCGCGGTTTATGACCCGGAAAAAGCAAAACAATTAATGGCCGAGGCCGGATTTGCCAACGGTTTCGACGCCGGTCCGCTGCACTGCGACGCCTCCTACGCGAACATGGCGGAAGTCTCGGTCAACAACCTGCAAGCGATCGGCATCCGCACCAAGCTGTTGCCGATCGAACGCGCCGGTTTTCTCGCCGGTTACGCCGGCAAGAAATATACCCGCGGCATCATTCAGGGGGCGAGTGCGGCCTTTGGCAACGCCGCTACTCGAATGACCTCGTTCGTCGTCGAGGGCGGCGCCTTTGCCTATGGCAGCTACCCCGATATCGACGCCCTATTCCCGCAGCAGGCCGACGAGGTCGATCACGAAAAGCGGGCGGCGATCCTCGATAAGATGCAGCAGCTCGTTTACGAAAAGGCGATTTACGCGCCGATCTGGCAACTCGCTTTTCTCAGCGGGACCGGTCCGCGGGTCGGGGAATTGGCGTTTGGCTTAATCCCGGGCTTTGCCTATACGGCGCCGTTCGAGGACATCACGATCAAGGGCGCGTAGAGGGCAAGGCCGCGTAACGAGCGATCGACCGCGCAACCCCAAGGCCCTAGAGGCGAGGTGACGAGGCCAATATGAAGCAGTATATCGCCAGGCGCGCCGGCTATGCGTTGTTGTCGCTGTTTCTGTTGTCGCTGACGATTTTCTTTTTTGTCCGGGTCACCGGCGACCCGGCGGCATTGTTGGCGGAGCCCGGCGCCAGCCCCGACGACATTGCCGCGATCCATCACCAATTCGGCCTCGATCGGCCACTGCTGGTTCAGTACTGGATTTTTATGTCGAGCTTGCTTCGCGGCGATCTCGGCCAGTCGTTTTACTACCAGACCCCGGTTATGAGCCTCTATTTGTCGCGGCTGCCGAATTCATTGCAGCTGGCGGCGGTGGCAATGGCGTTTTCGCTGTTGATCGGCATCCCCAGCGGCATTCTTGCCGCGGTGCGGGTCGGACGCTTCTGGGACAGCGCCGGCAAGCTGTTCGCGCTGCTCGGGCTGTCGATGCCGTCGTTCTGGATCGGATTGCTGATGATCCTGCTGTTTTCGGTCTATCTCGGCTGGCTGCCGTCGTCGGGAGCGGGGACCCCGCTGCACCTGATCATGCCGGCTTTTGCGCTCGGCTGGTATTTCGCGGCGGCCCATATGCGCCTGACCCGATCCTCGATGCTCGAAGTTCTGGGCTCGGAATACATCAAGCTCGCCCGCATCAAGGGGCTGCCGGAGAGCCTGGTGATCGCCAAGCACGCGTTCAAAAACGCGCTGATCCCGGTTCTGACCTTGGCCGGCATCAATCTCGTCTTGATGATCAACGTCGCGGTCGTCGTCGAGACGGTGTTTGCTTGGCCCGGGATCGGGCGACTGCTTTACGAAGGGATCACGTTCCGCGATTTCCCGGTGGTCCAGGGTGTCGTTATCCTGGGCGGGGCGATGATCGTCTTTGTGAATTTGGCTGTAGACGTCGTCTACGCCGTGATTGACCCGCGCATCCGACTGGAGAGGTGACGGCCATGACAATGCCGGCCCAAACCATCGCCCTTCCGCCGCTTGTTGCGCCGCGCCGGCGCAGCCGCGTTCGGCTCGGCGATGTTCCGATATTTCCAATCTTCATCATCGCCGCGATCGCGTTCGTTGCGATTTTCGCCAACCAGCTGGCGCCGCATAATCCCGAGATCGGCGTGCTCGCGCACCGCTTCCGCCCGCCGTTTTGGCAGACCGGCGGCAGCGCCCAATACTTGCTCGGCACCGACCAGCTCGGCCGCGATGTGCTGTCGCGACTGATTTTTGGCGCGCGGATCTCGATGATCGTCGGGTTCACCGCGGTGATCGTCGCCGGGTTTATCGGGACCGTTCTCGGGATTGCCTCGGGCTATCTTGGCGGCTGGGTCGATCAGGTCGTCATGCGCCTGACCGATGCTTGGCTCGCTTTGCCGGCATTGACGTTCGCGATCTTTCTCGCCGCCATCGTCGGGCCGAGCATGTGGAACATCGTCATCATCCTCGGCGCGGTCTATTGGACGCGCTATGCCCGCGTGATCCGCGGCGAGGTGCTGTCGTTAAAGGAACGGGAGTTCGTGAGGCTGGCGATTGTCGCGGGCTGCTCGCGCTGGACCATCATGCTGCGGCACATCCTGCCGAATGTCCTCAACACCGCGATCGTTCTTGCCACCTTGATGCTGGGTGTGGTCATCGTGGCCGAGGCCTCGCTCAGCTTTCTCGGCGTCGGCGTCCCACCACCCAAACCGGCTTGGGGGCTGATGCTCGCCGACGGCAAGCAGGGATTGATGGTCGGATACTGGTGGCTGACCGTCTTCCCCGGCGTCTGCATCATGCTGATGGTGCTTGCCGCCAATCTTTTGGGTGATTGGCTCCGTGTCAAACTCGACCCCCAGCTCCGTCAGCTCTGAGCCGCGCCGCGGGCGCCCGGCCCGCGCCGCGTCGTCGGAACCGCCGCTGCTCGAGCTGCAGAACCTCTCGACCCATTACGTCTCGGCGCAAGGGTCCCGGGTCGTGCGCGCCGTCGACGAGGTCTCGCTATCGATCAGGCCCGGCGAAACCTTGGGTATTGTCGGTGAGTCGGGGTCGGGAAAGAGCACTTTGGCATTGACGATCCTGCGCATTCTGCCGCCCGCGGCGCGCATTGTCAGCGGCAAGATGCTGTTCGACGGCGAGGATCTGATCACCAAATCCGAAGAGGAAATGCGCCGGGTACGCGGCAAGCGGATCGCGATGATCCTGCAAGACCCGATGGCCTCGCTGAACCCGCTGTTCACGATCGGCGATCAAGTCGGCGAACCGATCCGGGTGCACGAAGGGGCCTCTCGCCGGAGTGCATGGCGGCGGGCCCGCGAGTTGCTAAAGGCGGTGCGCATCCCCTCGCCCGAAACCCGGGTGACGCAGTATCCGCATGAAATGTCGGGCGGCATGCGCCAGCGCATCGTCGGGGCAATCGGAATTTCGTGCGAGCCGCGCCTGCTGATCGCCGACGAGCCGACGACCAGCCTCGATCTGACGATTCAGGCGCAGTACCTCAACCTGCTGGCGGAGCTGCAGCGCGAACATCATCTGGCATTGATCTTTATCACCCATAATCTCGGCATCGTCGCCAAAATGTGCGACCAGCTGGCGGTGATGTATGCCGGTCGCGTTGTCGAATTGGGGCCGGTATCGCAGATCTTCAACAACCCGGCGCATCCCTACACCGAGGCGCTGCTAAACTCGATCCCGCGCATGACCGACAACCGCGAACGGCTGACCGCGATCGAAGGCCAGCCGCCCGATCTGTCGGCATTGCCGCCGGGTTGCTCGTTCGCGCCGCGCTGTCCGCAGGCCTTTAGCCGCTGTCTCGAAGAGGCGCCGCCCGAATCCGCTCCGGGCGATGGTCGAACCGCGCGCTGTTGGCTTGCCGCTCCATCTTCGGAAACCAGCGCCCGCATGCCACTCGCCGTCGGCAGCGGGGCGATCTGATGCCTCTCCTTGAAGCGGACGGGCTCAGCAAGCACTTTCGCACCAAGCGCGGGTTTGTTTGGCGGCGACCACGGTCTGGTGCGTGCCGTCGACGAGATTTCGTTCGCGATCGAAAGCGGGCAGACATTGGGTGTCGTCGGCGAATCCGGCTGCGGCAAGACCACGACCGCAAAGCTCGTTCTCGGGCTTGAGGAGCCGACCGGCGGCACGATTCGGTTTGACGGGCGCGATCTGCGCACGCTCGCTGGAGCCGGGCGTCGATACTACCGCAAATCGGTCCAGGCGGTTTTTCAGGACCCGTACGCGTCGCTTAGCCCGCGCATGCGCATCGGCGCCATCATTGCCGAACCGCTGGTGACCAACGAGACCCAGTCGACAAGCGACGTGCGCAAGCGCGTGTCGCAACTGCTCGATCTTGTAGGGCTACCGGAGCGCGCGGCCGATCTGTTTCCACATGAGTTTTCGGGCGGGCAGCGGCAGCGGATCGCGATCGCGCGCGCCCTGGCAGTGTCGCCCAAACTGGTCGTGCTCGACGAGCCGGTTTCCGCTCTCGATGTCTCGATCCGGGCGCAGATCCTCAATCTGTTGCGCGATTTGCAGAGCGAGCTTGGGCTTTCGTATCTGTTTATTGCCCACGATCTCGCCGCGGTCGCGCATATGAGCCACCAGATCATCGTGATGTATCTGGGCAAGATCGTCGAAAGCGGCGAGGCGCGGGCGCTGGCCCACTCTCCCCACCATCCCTATACCAGGGCGCTGTTTGCGGCGGCGTTGCCAAGCCATCCCGACGAGCGCGGCGACGAGTTCATCCTGCCGGGTGAGGTACCCAGCCCGTTGCGGCCGCCGCCCGGTTGCCGGTTTCACCCGCGCTGTCCGCAAGTGATGGCGCGGTGTGCAGAACACGAGCCGCGGCTAGCGGAGGTCGATGGCCGCCTCGTGGCCTGTCACCTTTACGACGGGCAGCGCGAACTGGACGCCGCGTAAACCTCGTTTACAAAGTTGCACAGCGCTCGTCAGGGCAGACGTATCCTTGTAGCCCGCAATACGCACGGCGATTCCAGATAGCAGTCGTCTGTTTGCGGCTTGGACCTGCGGGACCGTTGCGACGAATTCGTGTCCGGCTATCGCAACCTGCAGTCGGCGGCGCGCGCCAAAAACCGATGACCCCTGTGACGAGGATCACTATGCCATTCGACGTTTCGGCTTGACGCATACATATCCGTAAGGTTATAAGTTGATCTATAGCCAGCAGGTTATCGATCGATGATGCCGAACGTTCGCGA
This sequence comes from uncultured Alphaproteobacteria bacterium, assembly GCA_963735445.1. GTDB lineage: Bacteria > Pseudomonadota > Alphaproteobacteria > ATCC43930 > CGMCC-115725 > AP-15. The sequence goes on along the minus strand of CAVTLC010000017.1, from coordinate 59,449 downwards.
TGTGCTCCTCAGAAGGCTCGCCGATCCGACTCGGCGGGCATCTTGAGGATAGCCACAATCCCTCGACGAGGAGAAGAAGCGGGCATGAAGACGAGCGGGTCCCAGACGGGTGAAAACCCTTCTCAGCTGATCGACGCGAGAATCAAGGAGTTGGACGACTGGCGAGGCACGATGCTGAGCCGGCTGCGTACCCTGGTCAAGGAAGCCGATCCCGAAGTGGTCGAGGAGTGGAAGTGGAGAGGGGTTCCAGTGTGGTCGCACGACGGATTGATCTGCACCGGCGAGACTTACAAGAACGTCGTGAAGATGACCTTCGCCAAAGGGGCGGCTCTGAAGGATCCTTCGGGTCTCTTCAACTCCAGTCTTGACGGGAACACCAGGCGCGCCATCGACTTCCACGAGGGCGAGACGATAGACGAGGAAGCGTTGAAAACGCTCGTTCGCGCTGCCGTGACCTTGAACAAATCCAACAAAAAAAGCCCAAAAATTTAATACCTCGGAAACCAAAATTTTCCGTCCATTGGCCTTGTTCAATAGCCGATTGGTTATCGTTCGTGACGCCAGACTATCATGACGTGCTCTTCAGGGCGTTGGCCGATCCGACTCGGCGGGCTCTCTTCGAGCGACTGTGCCGCGAAGGAGAGCAGACGGTTGGGGCCCTGACGGCTCGGGCCGGGGTCTCGCAACCGGCCGTCTCAAAGCATCTTGGGGTTCTGAAACAGGCCGGGCTGGTTCGCGACCGCCACGAAGGTCGCCAGACGCATTATAGCGCGCAGCTCGGCGCCTTGGCCCCGCTGATCGATTGGACGAGCCAAATGGCCGGCTTCTGGCAAAGCCGGTTCGACCACCTCGAAGATCTCCTCAAAAGGATGGACCAATGAGCAATACTGCGACCGAAACGCTCTCCGTCGTTGTCGAACGGGAGATCGCTTTTCCGCCGGAAAAGATCTGGCGCGCGCTGACGCAGCCACACCTGATCGAGGAGTGGCTGATGAAGAACGACTTCAAGCCTGAAGTGGGTCACGGTTTCAATCTTCGCGCCGACTGGGGTGCTGTTGACTGTCAGGTCCTGGCAGTCGAGCCAAATAAAACGCTGTCTTACACATGGGCGGCCTATGGTCTCGAGAGTGTCGTCACTTGGACTCTCACCCCAACCAGCACGGGAACCCACCTGCGCATGGAGCAGTCGGGCTTCCGCCCGGATCAGCAGCAAGCCTACCAGGGCGCCCAGGGCGGGTGGCCGCAGTTCTTTGCGGCCCTCGAGCAGTTATTGGCGCGGATAGATTGAGGTCTGCCGTACATTCGAAGCTAGCGCTGCCTCCGCTCTGGCCGAAAACTCGATCCTGCAACGGCACTCCCGCAGCGACGCAGAAGAACCCGTTCTGAAACCGCGGCTTGGGCGGCATCGGGGGATTTCCGGTGCCTGTCGATCCCTGTAGGCTGCTGGATCATATACGTGATAGGCAAGTCGGGAGGGGACGCGATGAAGGTCGGATTTACCAATCCGTGGTGGGTGGTGGTCGGAGCGGTGACCGGGCTCTTTGTCTGCAACGGCCCGGTACTCGGCTTTACCTTTGGCGTCTTTTTGAAGCCGATCATGGCGGATATGGGCTGGGACCGCGGTGTCGCCTCGGCGGCATTGTCGTCCGGCCATATCACCTCGGCATTGGCGGTGCCGGTGCTCGGCTATCTGATGGACCGCTGGGGGATCCGCCATGTAGCGCTCCCCGGCCTCGTCATCTACGCCGCGTTTTTGTGCCTGTTGGGCTTCTCGCCGCACTCGCTGCCGATATTCACATTGTTGGTGGCGCTCGCCGGCATGACCAGCGCGATCCAGACGCCGCTCGGCTATGCCAAGGCGATCTCGGCCTGGTTCGACCGCAGGCGCGGGCTGGCATTGGGCGTCGCGATGTCCGGGGTCGGGCTCGGAGCGTTTGTGATCCCGCAGCTCGCACGCGTCCTGATCGACCGGTTCGGCTGGCGCGGCGCATATATCGCGCTTGGGCTGCTAACCCTCGCGATTGCGTTTCCGGCCGTGGCGTTGTGGATCCGTGAGCCGCGCCCCGGCGAGGGCGAGCGCCGCATCCACACTCTTGGCTCGGCAATGCCTGGCCTTAGCGTGCGCGAGGCCGTCCACACCGGGCGGTTCTGGCTGATGGGCGGCACGTTCTTTCTGGTGGCGGTGGCGATCAACGGCACTGTGGCGCACGTCGTGCCGCTATTGACCGATCACGGCTTATCCCGCGCCGCGGCGACCGCGACCTTGGCCGTATTCGGCCTCGCGACATTGAGCGGCAGGCTGCTCGCCGGCTGGCTGGTCGACCGGATTTACGCGCCTTACGTCGCCTCGGTGTTTTTCTTGGCGCCGATCGCCGGCTTTGTGTTTCTCGCCGGTGCTGCGGGCGCGCTGCCGGTCGTCGGCGTCGCGCTGATGGGGCTCGGCCTCGGCACCGAGATCGACCTGATCGCATTCCTGATCACCCGCTATTTCGGGCAGCGCGCGTTCGGCCAAATCTACGGCTATTTTTTCATGATTTTCGGGCTGGGCTCGGGGGTCGGACCGTTTCTCGGCGGCGTCACCTACGACCATGCCGGCTCGTACAACCCGGCCCTGATCGGCGCCGCCTTCACGCTGGTTGCAGCGGTCATTCTGGTCAATCGGCTCGGCGCGTATGTCTACCCGGTCGACCATCAGATCGAACCCGACTTTGCCTCCGAGGCGGCGGCGTCATAACCAGGGTCGTATCGCGCGCCGCCGGCGGAAGCCCGACCTAGCTCAGCGCCACCTCAAACCCGCGCTTGGTGCCGGGGCGCGCCATCATCGCTTCGTACCAGCGTTTGACATTGGGATAGTCGGCGAGGTCGACGAGGTGCCGCTCGTGTCGCCAGGCCCAGCCGAGGATCGCGAAATCGGCGATCGAGACCTCGTTGCCGCCGGCGAATTGGGCCTCGCCAAGCCGCTTGTCGAATACTCCGTAGAGCCGGCGGGTCTCCTTGGTGTAACGCTCGAGCCCGTAGCGGCGGTCGTTCTCGTCCTTGACCTGCAGAAAGTGGTGGACCTGTCCTGGCATCGGGCCGAACCCGCCCATCTGCCACATCAGCCACTCGAGCACCGGCACCTGCCGGCGCATATCGCCCTTGGGCCAGAACTTGCCGGTCTTCTCGCCGAGATAGATCAGGATCGCGCCCGACTCGAACACACTGATCGGGGCGCCGCCCGGCCCCTCGGGATCGACGATCGCCGGGATGCGGTTGTTCGGGCTGATCTTCAGAAATTCGGGAGCGAATTGCTCGCCCTTCGAGATGTTGATCGGGTGCACGCTATAAGGCAGCCCCATTTCCTCGAGCGCCACGCTGATTTTGCGGCCATTCGGCGTGTTCCAGGTATGGAGTTCGATGGGCATCGCTGGTCGCCTTTCCTTTGTGGGACGCCGCGGGCCCAGCCCGCGGGAAGACGTGGCACATGTAGCGGATCGAGCGGCGCGCCGGCAACTGCCGCCTCAGAAATCGAAGCTGCCCGGCTAGGCCGGGAAGCGGAAGGCCAGCGCCGCCGCGATGACGATCGCGGCCGCGGCAGCAGGGGCGGCAAAGCCAGCCGCTGGCAGGCGGGTCACGTCCCAGATCGCACCGCCCGCGAGCGGAACGATGCAGGACAACATATAGCCGATCGTAAACATGCCGGCGGAAAGCCGATGAACATCACCCGCCGCCACCAATTGCGGCGGTAACGCCAGTGTTACGATCAACGTGAAGGCGCAGCAAAAGCCGATGATCCCGGCGCCGAGGATTGACAGCAGCGGAAGGCCGGTCATCAGCGCGGCGATCCCAAGAAGGCCAGCGAATTGCGCCAAAACCACCGCGGCTTTGCTGAGGCCAAGCCGCCGCGCCATCATTAGCAGCAGCAACGACGCCGGCAACTGACCGAGGTTGAGCGCACTGAGCCCGGCGGTGACGAGTTCGGGCCGGCTGATCGCGTTCAGGTAATCGGGGATAAGCGCATTCGCAGTGAAATAGAGCCCGCCGGTGCCGCCTTGCATCAGGCCGAGCTCCCACATCTGCCGGCTGCGCCAATCGGGCCACCACCGTGCCGGCGCCGGCGGCGTTGTTGCGCGCTGGGCTGGGTTTGGCGGCGTCGGGCAAAGCGCCATCAACAAGGCCGTAACCGCGACCGGGACGGACCAGACGGCAAAACTCGCGGGCCAGCTGCCGCCGACCAACGGCAATACCAGCGGGATGGTCAGTGCGGCGGGAAGCGCCTCACCGACGAGCAGCCCATTGGCATAGACCGCGGTTGCAAAACCCGCCCGACTGATGAACCACTCGCCAACTAACGCGGGCAAAGCCGGCTGGACGAATGCTACGCCCGCCGCCATGACAAAGGTCATCGCAAACAACATCGGCACCGACGGCCCGAGACCGCGCGCCGCCGAACTCGCGGCGATGACGAACAATCCGGCCACCGCCGCTCGGCGCGCCCCGAGCCGCGCGATCAGCAGCGAGCCAGGGATCGCAGCGAGCCCGAACAACAATACCGGTAGTCCGGACAGCGCCCCGATGGCGCGCTCGCTGAGCCCGAACTGGTGATGGATCAGCGGCAATACCGGCGGAACCGCGAGCACCGTCAGCCGCAGATCGGCGCCGGCGAACCACAGCGTCGCGAGGGCAATCCGCTTCATGCTTTGCTTTCTGAGATGGATTTCCCATCGGTAACGTTAGGCGGGGGTCCATCTCCGTCATTGCCATGCAGATGAAACCGGATATTTTCGATCACACCCTGCGGCGCGAGACGACGCGAGCTTAGATTCGAGCGACGGATAGAGATGGCTTACCTGACCTACCGTGTTGAAATCACCCGCGATAAGTCGCAGGCTTCCGCAAACGCAAGCATCGAGGTGACGGCTTATATTGATCGCGTTCCGGAAACCGACGCGCCGGAGGTCGGGCGGCTGAGCAGAGCCTACAAGGGGGTCTGGAACAGTCAACTCCAATACACCGGTGATTTCGAGTCGTTGTCCGAGGCGCTGGCGGCAATAGAAGCCGCCTATCCCGAAGTAGAGCTGATCCGCTGCTATGAATATTCGGTGGACCAAGAATTTCCGAACCAGACACCAGATTTGCGTAAATCGGGTGGGAAGTGGTTACCGACCCAAGCAAGCTTGACCCGCAGTTCTCCGCCGCAGATCAAATGGCAGGTTGAGTAAGCCGCCGCAACGAGCCAACGACAAAATGCTTCGCCGGGAATAACGCAGCTTTGCCAGCGCGGCGGTGCTTACCGTAGCAAGTTCAGGAAAGCCTCGGTCGACGCACTCAATTTCGTGCTGGCATTACTCCTGAGTGAAGGCGGATTCCACCTGCAGCAGCGGGGTGGGCGCGATCGAGACCTCCCCGGTAAAGGGGCGGTCATGGGCGAGGATCAGCAGAAAGGACACCGCCACCCCGGTCGTAAAGAGCCCCATTGCGATGGCGATTGTGCGCCGATTGTCGATATGAACCATGGCGATGGCAGCAATCATACAAATCGCCTGCACGAACAGGCACGCCCATTTGATCGGATTGACGTAGGTGCGGCTGACGAGAATCCGCTGTCGGCGCGCGTCGAACACATTTGCAAGCGCATCGGCGATGGCGCGTTGTGCAATTTCCTGGCCGGGGTTATGGGGTGTGATAGCGAGGGTCGCCTGAAGCGCTTCGGCGAGAGATCGCGGGGTGACTGCTAGTGTAGAAGATTGGCGGCCCATGCTCGGCCATTCCACCGTCACAGCTTTTTCGATGTAGCGATGGATGACGGCGTGCAAGCGCGCTTCGGGCTCTCCGGGAAAGCTGGCGGCTAACACGAGGACCGATTTTAGTGCGCTGGCCTCCCGAGCGATTGCGGCGTTGGCCCGCTCGATATTGCCCCACACCTCGGAAGCGGTAAACGCAACAAAGAGTGCGAAGAGAATGCCCAGTGGCGGCAGCATACCAGGCGAGACTGCCTTGAAAATTTGCGCCCGTTCGGCGGTCGCGAGGGCGATGACGACCGCGTAGACTGCCGCCGCCACGAGATAGGTGACCGCAAATACGATCAACGCCATAAGCAGTATTGGCAGATTAACAAGCCAGCTGCTCATTTTTCCTTATCTCCATTGCCGATAAGGGGATGTTCTGGTCTCGAAATCGATTGCAAGCGTGATTCTGTACATGTTTTAGCCCTTAAAGGTGCAAGGGATTAGCCGAGAAAGCCGCAAAGGCGAGATGCTGCAAAAGAGTCGGATGACGGCACAATTGTGCTCTCTTTTGGCCGATTTGATACGCGGCACCGGACGGAACAACGTGGCGGGATCATCTCGTCGTCGGCGGCAATTTGCGGAACACGGAACGAGCCTAATTGTTGGTTACCCGGTAGCAGCGCCCGGGTTCGCTTGCGCGCCACGGCGCCGGCGGCTGGACATAAATCTGTCGCCAAAGTCTCTTCTCAAACCTGCGGCAACCCAATCGCGCGCTCGTTACAGGGGCAGGGAACGGGTGGCCGCTCTCCGGCGAGTTTTTGCGAATGGCGCAGCTTTGTCAGCGCGGCGGCGGGGTTCACAGTGGCAAGTTCAGGCCGGCCTCACTCGACGCGCTCAATTTTCTGCTCGCCGATGTGCGTGGCGCGCTGGGTCCGTATCTGAATGTGTTTCTGGTCACCCAGCAGCATTGGAGCCAGGAAGCGGTCGGACTGGTAACCACGGTTGGCGGCTTACTGGGTCTGGCGGTTCAAACCCCGATCGGCGGGTTGATCGATGCGACCCGGGCCAAGCGCGGGCTGATTGTTGCAGCACTCGCGGTGTTGGCGGCGGGTGCGGCGACGATCTTTGCTGCCCCGCATTTCTGGCCCGTGATGATCGCCAATTCGGTAATGGCTGCGGTCGGCGACGTATTCGGCCCGGCGGTGGCGGCGCTGACCCTGGGACTTTACGCCCGCAAGGTCCTGGCTCGACGGATGGGGCGCAATTCGGCCTGGGATCACGCCGGCAACGTCGCAATCGCCGCCGCTGCAGGCGCCGTCGGCTGGGCGTTTTCACAGCGCGCGGTGTTTTTGCTCGTGCCGGTTTTTGCCGTGCTGGCGGGCGTCGCCGTGCTGTCGATCCCGGCCGATGCGATCGATCATGTCCGGGCGCGCGGCGGGGAGAACGAACATGACGGCAAGCCACAGCCTTCCGGTCTCAAAGTTCTGCTGACCTGTCGTCCGCTGTTGCTTTATGCCGGCTGCACGATGCTGTTTCATTTTGCCAACGCGCCGCTCTTGCCGCTGGTCGGCCAGAAACTCGCCTTTGCCCACCGGGAATGGGCGACGGCGATGATGTCGGCCTGCATCATCGCCGCGCAAATGATCATGCTGCCGATCGCGCTATTCGTCGGATGGAACGCCGATCGCTGGGGACGCAAGCCGATCCTGTTGATCGGCTTTGGCATTCTACCGGTCCGCGCTGCGCTCTACACCCTCTCGAATGCGAGCGGATGGCTGATCGGCGTGCAATTGCTCGACGGGATCGGCGCCGGAATCTGGGGCGCGATCACGCCGCTCGTCGTGGCCGATCTGATGCGTGGCACCGGGCGCTACAATGTCGCGCAAGGCGGCGTCGCCACCGCGCAAGGTGTCGGCGCCTCTTTGAGCGGGCTCGCGGCCGGGGTGATCGTCGATCATTTCGGCTATTCGGCGGCGTTTCTGACGTCGGCGGCGGTGGCCGCGATCGCTTTTGCGACGCTCTTTGTCGCGATGCCGGAAACGGCGCGAGCGGGCGACGACTCGGCGGCCGCCGAGCCGGCGCTCGCAACCGTTTCGGATTGACTGGCCGAAAGAAAAGCAAAGTGACCGAGCCCGGCTCGACCGGTGGTCAAAGCCGGCGCCGCAGACCCGTTGCGCTGGGGTGGAGTGCGGGGATCATTGCCGCCGCGCTGATCGCCGCAGGCTTGTTTGTCGCCGCGCGGGAGCCGGCGATCGTAACCGGCGTCTGGGCCAACCGCCTACAGATTGCGGCGATCCTTATCTTTGCCGCGACCTACCTCGTTATCGCCCTCGGCAAATTGCCGGGTTTCTATCTCGACCGGGCGGGTGCGGCGCTGCTCGGCGCAGCGTTGATGGTTGGGTGCGGGGTGTTGCCGTTCGACCGAGCGATGCGGGCGATCGATTTCAACACGATCGCTTTGCTGCTCGGGATGATGATCGTTGTCGGCAATTTGCGCCTGTCGGGGTTTTTTCGGCTGGTCACCAACTGGGTCGTAACCCGCGCCCGCCATCCGCTTTTGCTGCTCGCCGCGGTCATCGTGACCTCGGGCTTTTTTTCCGCATTTCTGGTCAACGATACAGTTTGCTTGGCGCTGACGCCGCTCGTCCTCGATCTTGTCGTCCGACTGCGCCGCGATCCCGTGCCGTATCTGTTGGCGGTGGCGATGGCGTCCAATGTCGGCAGCGTCGCCACGATCACCGGCAACCCGCAGAACATCATGATCGGCAGCTTTTCAGCGATCCCCTACACCGCTTTCGCCGCGGCATTGACGCCGGTCGCGTTGATTGGGCTGATCCTGACCTTCGGCCTCGATCGCCGTATTTCATCCGGCCGAGTTTTTGCGCGCCGGCCGTCTTAGCGGATCGCCCACTCCGTCCCATGCCTATCGGCCGCTGATGGTTAAGGCGGTGCTGGTTACGATCGCGATGATGGCCGGCTTTTTTGCGGGGCAGCCGCCGGCCAAGATTTCGCTTCTCGCGGGCGCCGTGCTGCTGGTGACCCGCGCGGTCAGGAGCGAGAAGATCTATCGCGAGATCGACTGGCCGCTGTTGCTGATGTTCGCCGGGCTGTTCGTCGTCGTCGCCGGCTTTGAACACGCCTTGCTGTCACCGGCGCTCCTTGTCGAGATCAGCCATCAGCACTTGGACCGCATGCCGGTCTTGGCGCTGGTGACCGCGATCCTGTCGAACCTCGTCAGCAATGTCCCGGCGGTGTTGGTGCTGAAGCCGTTTGTCGCGGCGCTGCCCGATCCGCGGCGCGCCTGGCTCGTCGTCGCGATGTCGGCGACTTTGGCCGGCAATTTGACGATCCTCGGTTCGGTCGCCAATCTGATCGTGGTTCAGCGGGCCGCTCGCCGCGGTCTCGCAATCGTATTCTGGCAATATTTCCGGGTCGGCGCGCCGCTGACGGTGCTGACGATAATCGTCGGCTTGCTATGGCTGTGATCGCCATGCCAAGACATTGCCGGCCGCTGCAGATGAGTCACACCGGATGAGCGCACAACATTCCAACGAATTCGGCCAGCCGATCGGCGCGCCGTTGCCGGATTGGTCGCCGCGGCCGTTCCCGCCCCGAACCCCCATCACAGGACGCTTTTGCCGGGTCGAGCCGCTCGATCCGGACCGGCATGCGGCCGATCTCTTCGCCGCCAACCGCGACGACGCGGAGGGCCGCAACTGGACATATCTGCCGTATGGACCGTTTCCAACGCTCGATCTTTATCGTGAGTGGGTTCGCGAGGTCAGCGCCCGCAGTGATCCGCAGTTTCACGCGATCGTCGATGAGCTGAACGGCCGCGCTGTTGGAGTGGCGAGCCTTATGCGGATCGATCCGGCGACGGGGGTGATCGAGGTCGGCGGCATCAATTATAGTCCGCGGTTGCAGCGCCGCCCGGCCGCAACCGAAGCGATGTATCTGTTGATGCGCCGGGTGTTCGACGAGCTTGGCTACCGACGCTACGAATGGAAATGCAATTCACTGAACGTGCCGTCGCGGGCGGCGGCGCAGCGGCTCGGTTTTCGTTACGAAGGACTGTTTCGCCAAGCGACGGTCTATAAGGGCCGCAACCGGGACACCGCCTGGTTCTCGATCATCGACAGCGAGTGGCCAGCGCTGCGCACCGCCTTCGAAGATTGGCTCGACCCGGCCAATTTCGATGCCGAGGGCCGGCAGCGCCAAAATCTGCATAGCTTCCGGCAAGCCGGATAGCAGCCGGCCGAGCGGGCTGGCGCGTCGTAATCGGGTCGCGTTGGCCTCTCCCTCGATGTAGATGGAACCTCTCGCGCGCGCTGCCGTCTTGCAACCAACGCTCGATGGTCAGCTCAGACGATTGCGCCCTTGCCTGTGAAGGGGCTAAGACCGTCCAGCATTCAGCGAGGGAGAGAAGGCCGTGGCGCGCGGAGAAGACCAACACAAAAACCCGAAATCCGATATCGAGATCGCGCAAGCCGCATCGATGAAGCCGATCGGCGAAATCGCCGGCGGCAAGCTCGGTATTCCCGATGACGCGATATCGCCCTATGGACGGTACAAAGCGAAGATTTCGCTTGATTACATCCATACGCTCCGTGACCGGCCCAACGGCAAGTTGATTCTGGTGACCGCGATCACCCCGACGCCGGCCGGCGAGGGCAAGACAACGACCACCGTCGGGCTAGGGGATGCCCTCAACCACATCGGCAAAAAGGCGATCTTGTGCTTGCGCGAGCCGAGCCTTGGGCCGTGCTTTGGCATGAAGGGGGGTGCTGCCGGCGGCGGCTATGCCCAGGTCGTGCCGATGGAGGACATCAATCTCCATTTTACCGGCGACTTTCACGCGATCGGCGCGGCCAACAATTTGCTCGGCGCAATGATCGACAACCACATCTATTGGGGCAACGAACTCGACATTGATCCGCGCCGGGTCACTTGGCGGCGCGGCATCGATATGAACGACCGCGCCCTGCGCTCGATCGTCTCGTCGCTCGGTGGCGTCGCCAATGGCTTCCCGCGAGAGGACGGCTTCGACATCGTCGTCGCTTCGGAAGTAATGGCGATTTTCTGTCTTGCCACCGATCTGCAGGATCTGCGTCGCCGCCTCGCGAATATTATCGTCGGCCAAACACGCGGGCGCAAACCGGTGCGCGCCGCCGATCTCAAAGCCGCCGGATCGATGGCGGTGTTGCTGAAAGACGCCGTAGCACCCAATCTGGTGCAGACGCTCGAAAACAACCCGGCCTTTATTCATGGCGGTCCGTTCGCCAATATCGCGCATGGCTGCAATTCGGTGATCGCGACGGCAACGGCGTTGAAGCTGGCCGATTATGTCGTCACGGAAGCGGGTTTCGGCGCTGACCTCGGCGCGGAGAAGTTCTTCGATATCAAATGCCGCAAAGCCGGGCTGTCGCCCGCCGCGGCGGTGGTTGTAACGACGGTTCGCGCATTGAAGATGCATGGCGGGGTGGCGCGCGACGCGCTACGCCAGGAGAATATCGGCGCACTCGAGAGCGGCTTTGCCAACCTCGCGCGCCATATCGGCAATCTGCGCGAGTTCGGGGTGCCAGCCGTTGTTTCGGTCAACCGCTTCAGCGCCGATACCGATGCCGAGCTCCGCCGACTGAAGGAACTTTGCGGCGAACTCGGCGTCGAAGCGGTCGTCGCCGATCACTGGGCCAGCGGTGGTGAGGGTGCGGCCGATCTCGCTCATGCCGTCGTCAAGCTCGCCGATGGCGGATCCGCCAAGTTTCGGTTGTTGTATCCGGACGACATGCCCCTCTGGGACAAGGTGAAGACCATTGCGCAGCGCCTGTACGGGGCGAGCGGCATCGACGCGGAGAGCCGTGTCAAAGGCCAGTTTGCGCAATTTCAGGAGGAGGGTTTTGGGCACTTTCCGGTATGTATCGCCAAAACCCAATACAGTTTTACGACCGATGCCAATATCAAAGGCGCGCCAAGCGGTCACGAGATCATGGTGCGCGAGGCGAGGTTATCGGCCGGGGCGGAGTTCGTGGTCGCGATCTGCGGCGAGATAATGACAATGCCGGGATTGCCGAGGGTGCCATCGGCGAACAATATCGAATTGACCGAGGACGGACGCATCACCGGCCTGTTCTGATTGGTGGAGCCGACGGCATGACACTCGACGAAGCCGGCGTGATGGCGTATCCGCGCAAGCTCGTCGAGCAGATAATTCTCGGACTGTCGAACCCACTCAACCGCCATCTTATCAAATTAATCGGGTTCGATTTCCCGCCAGAGATGCGTCAGCACTTCCGGCGTGAGGTTCGGACCTGGCTGAATGAACTTCAGGCATTGCGGCTCAAGCCAAATTCCCGACCCGGCTCATTCAAGCTCTATTTCGACCTGTTGTTCGATTATCCATTTGGCGGGGTCGAGGTCCAAAACATGCGGACGATGATGGATCTGATCGCCGCCGAATACGAGCACGCTCGGCCGGTAAAACAACCGGAAGACATGGTCGAATGGCTCCGGCAATTCCATTTGGGATTGGCTGATCGCTTGCACATCGGCGCGCCGGTGCTCGACATGGTTCCGGAATAGGGGCGACTCGGCGGCAAGGAGCTTCCCGTCGAGGCATTTCAAGAGGGTACGGTGGACCTGGCCGAGGTCAAGGCGTGGCGTCGCGATGAACGCAAGCGTTTGCTGGCGTTGCGCACCGGCGCGCCGATGGCCGATCGGCGCAGCTGGGGCGATGCGATCGAGGCGCGGCTCTGCGAAGTGCTGGCAGAGCGCGCGGGGATCACATTGGGGGTCTACTGGCCGTTTCAGGCCGAGTTTGACCCGCGGCCATTCGTAAACCGGCTGATCGCCGAGGGGTTTTCCGCGGCGCTGCCGGTCGTGGTCGACAAAAAGGGGCCGCTTGAATACCGTTTCTGGCGCCCCGGCGATCCGCTCGTCGATGGTGTTTGGGGCATACCGATTCCGGAGCGGCGCCAGATTGTCTTGCCAGATACGGTATTGGCGCCGCTGGTTGGTTTTGACAGGCGATGCTACCGGCTCGGCTATGGCGGCGGCTATTTCGACCGCACCCTGGCCGCCCTGCAACCCCGCCCCTTTGCGATCGGCGTCGGCTTCGAATTGTCTCGTATCGAGACGATCTATCCGCAGGATTTCGACATCCCGATGGACTTGATCGTGACCGAGACCGGCCTCCACCGAGGCTGAGTTTTCCGACACCGCCGACTTGGCCGCGGCGATGTGCACCGGCCCCGCAGGTGGCTTTGCCGGACCGGCGCCGCAATCGCCCAAGGATCGGTGGAGCTGCTCCTAAGCCACCGACAATTCCGCTTCCAGCACCTTCCCCCTGGTCTCGGGACCGGCCAGAACAGCGAGCGCGACGCTGATGGCGGCAAGTATGGTGCCGATCAGCATTGGGATCGCAAATCCGGTATGCCAGTTGACGGCGAAATAGGTAATGATCGGTGCGGTTATGCCACCGAAAATGGCACCCTGGTGGTAGACAAAACCGGTCGCTGTGGCGCGGACCTCGGTCGGAAATCGTTCAGCGAGATAGGCCGGGTACAGCGTATGCATGCCGCCGCCGCCAAACATTCCCTGCAACGTGAAAAACACGACGATCATCGCGTAATTGTGGGTCAGCAGATAAAACGGTGCGACCGGGATCGTCAGCAGCGCGGGGATGATAATGGCCCAACGGCGGCCAAAGCGGTCCGCGAGCCAACCATAAGCCGAGCCTGACAAGAAGAACACAAGGCTCTGCAGCATCACCGGCAAGGCGACAAGCGCCGGGTCCAGATGCAGATCCTTTTGCAGGTAGGTCGGGAACATGCCGCCGACCGAATAGCCGACGATAAAGGCGCTCGCCATCCACCAGCACGCGGTAAGCGTATTGTAGAGCAGGCCCCGCTTGAAAATCTTGAGCAGTGGCACGCGGACTTCGCGCTGCTCGAGACGCTGCAGCCTTCGGTTCTCGACCCATACCGGCGGCTCTTGCACGAACTTGCGGATGTAGACAATCCACAGCGCGGGGAGGACGCCGATCATCAACAGGCCACGCCAGCCGATTGATGTGTAGAGCAAGCCGTAGGCTGCGCTCGACAAGAGGGCGCCTAGGCCCCACGAGGCTTGCAGCACGCCGGCCATAAAACCGCGCGAGCGGAGTGGCCAGCTTTCCATTGCCAGTGCCGCGCCGCACGGCCATTCGGCGCCCATGCCGATGCCCAATAATGCGCGGAACAGGAACAGAAACCAGAAAGTCGGCGAGAATGCCGCGATGAAGTTGCACGCCGAATACCAGGCAATCGAGATCATCAGCGGTTTTTTGCGTCCGATCCGATCGGCGAGCCAGCCAGACGCCGTAGCGCCGACGAGCCGCATCCACAACGTTATCGTGAACACCGCAGTGACCGCGGTCAGCGGGACATGGAATTCCTGCGAGATCGGCAGCATGATCAACAGGAAGATCGTGAAATCGAAGGCGTCGAGGGTCCACCCGAGCCAGGCCGCAACCCAGGCCAGCCATTGTTCTTTGGTGGGCTCCTTCCACCATGGGATCGGATTTGCCACGTCGACAGCGATTGCCATGGATTACCTCCCATTCGATGCGCTTCGCCTCAACGGAACTGCGCGATTGGTTATGCGGCCCTCTTACCCGGGGCCTTTGAGCTGGCTAACCGCCAGCGCCGACAAACAAAAAAGCCTCTCCCGGTCAGACCGGAAGAGGCTTTTTAAGGGTCTGAGAGCCTGTTCTCAGGCCACGACCAGTTCAGCCGACATTTCGGTGCCCCGGGTCTCCGGACCGAGAAGCAACGCAACGACGAAATTGACCAACCCGAACATCGTGCCGATCAACATCGGGATCGCGAAGCCGAGGTTCCAGCCTGGGCTGGTCGCGAAGTAGGTCAGGATCGGCGGGACCAGCCCACCGGCGATAGCGCCGACATGGTAGCTAAAGGCGCTTGCAGTGGCGCGGACCTCGGTCGGATAGCGCTCGTTGAGGAAGGCTGGGATCTGACCATACATCCCACCACCGGCGAACAAGCCGATCAAGACGAAGCCACCGACGATCAGCAATGTATTCTGGGACAATAGATAGATCGGAACGATCGCCATCGAGATGAGAGCCGGAAGGATCATGGCCCAGCGCCGGCCGAACCGATCCGAGAAAACTCCCCAGCTCGAACTGGCGAGGAACACCAACAAATTCGCCAACATGATCGGGGTGGCGATCAACGCCGTCGACAGGCCCAGATCTTTTTGAAGATGGGTCGCGAACAGCGCGTTGATCGAATAATAGGTGACGAAGCCGGCGCACTGGAACCAGCACGCGTTGAGCACGTTGCCGATGATGCCGCGGCGGAAGATCGCGGCGAGGGGCGCTTTGACCACCCGGTTTTCTAGCTTCTGCAGGCGGTTGTTCTCGACCCAAACCTCCGGTTCCTTGACGAAGAAGCGGACATAAACAATCGCCAATGCCGGCAAAATTCCGATCCACAGCATGCCGCGCCAGCCGAACCGGTCGTAGAGCATCCAGTAGCAGGCGCTCGACAGCAGAAAGCCAAGGCCCCACGAGCCCTGCAACACGCCGCTCATAAAGCCGCGCGAGCGGGTTGGCCAGGTTTCCATCGCCAGCGCCGCGCCGCACGGCCATTCGGCACCCATGCCAATGCCGAGAATGGTGCGGAACAGTAAGAGGAACCAGAAGGTCGGGCTAAACCCGGCGATGAAATTGCACACCGAGAACCAGAGGATCGAGATCATCAGCGGTGTCTTGCGGCCCATTCGGTCCGCCATCCAGCCCGCCGCCGTTGCGCCGACAAGGCGCATCCACAAGGTTAACGTGAAGACGATGGCGACGTCGGTCAGCGGGACGCTGAACTCCTTGGCGATCGGCACCATGATCAGCAGGAAGATCGTGAAATCGAACGCGTCGAGCGTCCAACCCAACCATGCCGCGACAAAGGCGTACCACTGATCCTTTGTCGGCTCCTTCCACCACGGGACGTCCCTTACGTTCTCCGCCGCTACCATGTCCTACTCCTGTTCAAAATGGCTTCTGTTGCGAAGCCTTGCAGGAAGTGTAGGGCAGCAATGCGCAGTTGTCGCTAGTTTTTTCGAGTTTTTATTGCCCGAAAATTAATCAAATGGATTAGCGGCGCTCAACCGTCACGCGCGGATCGCTCGGCATGTTCGGCGGCGCGCAGTGCAAACACGCTGGCCTTGATCAATCCGCCGACATAACCCACGGCACCGCCGCCTTCTAGCCCGCCGGTGGCGCCTCCCGCCGCGTAGAGCCCGGGAATGGGCGAGCCATCCAAATCCAACACCCGCGCGTCGCCATCGATCGCGATACCACCCATCGTATTGGTGATCGCGGGACAAATCGGAATCGCGAAAAATGGTGGCTCGGCAATCGCGGTCGGCATGCCGGTTTTAGCCGAGCGGACCGTTGCTAGCGAACCAATCGCCCCCGCTGCGATCGCCGCATTGTAGCCGGCTACCGTGTCGGCAAGCCCGATTGGAGGCAAGCCGGCGGCGCGTGCCAGCCCTTCAACCGTGTCGGCGCGATAAAGCGTGCCGCCGGCGCTCTCCAACTGCGGGTTGGGCGGCACCTGTGCGGCGCGGCCTGCCTTGTCCCAGATTGCCGCATCACACACGACCGTGGCGCACAGTGGGTCGGCGAGCCGCGCCAGCCGGTT
Source organism: uncultured Alphaproteobacteria bacterium (assembly GCA_963735445.1). Taxonomy (GTDB): domain Bacteria; phylum Pseudomonadota; class Alphaproteobacteria; order ATCC43930; family CGMCC-115725; genus AP-15. The sequence continues at coordinate 43,044 of CAVTLC010000017.1, read as the reverse complement.
GGTGATCGCGATCCCGCCTTCGCCCTCGTCCAGCAGCCGGCGGCCATCGGGGCCGACGACAATCCCGGCCGCAGCGACCGCGTCGATCTGCGGGTAGGGAGAGAGAGCTTCATTGGTCATCGCGTCGCGGCTCAACAGATGGCCGTAGAACCGGTCGAGGCCCGTCGCGGCCGCACCCGCATCGAGCGCCATGCGCAGGCCGTCGCCGACCGCGGTCCCCGCATTGCGCCTCAACACGCGCTCCGGACGCGGCCCGATGTAGCGCTGGAAAAGCTCTGGATTTGCGGGAAAACCGCCATCGGCGATGACGACCGCGCCGGCATTAAAGCCGACCGCTGAACCGCCTTGCCGTGCAGTGACGCCGACGCGGCGCCCTGCTTCCATTTGCAGCTCTTCGGCGCGGGTGCCGAGGAATAGGCGCCCGCCATACTCGGCCAACCGCACGGCGAGCCGGTCAACCAGCCGGTCGGGGCCGCGTCCGCGCCAATCCGGGCCGGCAACCGCGGCGCGCGGTGGCGCCAACACCCATCCATGCCAGCTGATCGGGCCGCCGCGGGTAAATTCCGCGCCTTGCCCACTCAGCCAATCGACCGCCCGGCCACAATCTGCGGCGATCGCCTCGACCAGTTGGGGCACAGCCTCGCTACCGGTCGCCTGATTAATGGCTGCGATCAGATCCGGCTTGGCAAGCTTCACGTCGTGATAAGAGACGTGAAATACCCCGGCGGCATAGCGTGAGCTGCACAGATAATCGGGGCCTTCTCCCGCTTCGAGAACGGCAGTGCGGAGTCCCAATTCGGCGCCGCGCAAGGCGGCGACCAGCCCCGCTAAACCGCCGCCAATCGCGATCAAATCAAAGGAATGGCCGGAGGGAGAAAAACGCATCGCTCGCTCGCATGCTGATTGCAAGACAGTCATCACTTTCTCACCCGGGCCGGATGCGCGTAAACCCGATGGCGCTGATCTTTGCTTCGATTAAAAGGCGTGTATCCGGCGGATGGCTCCGGCCGGGACTGACCCGAGCGAGGCGGGACATGGCCGAGCCAACAGCCGACCCGATCGACGAGGACCTCCGACAACATCCCGATGCGCAATGGCAGCGCACGTTATGGGCGATGGTCGGCATCCAATTCGTTATGACGATGTCGTTTTCGATGCTGACCCCGATCATGCCGTTGTTTCTGCCGGTGCTCGGTGTGCAGTCCGAGAGCGCCATCGATTTATGGGCCGGCATCCTCGCCGGTGTTACGTCGTTTGTGGCCGCATTCGCCTCGCCGTTGTGGGGACGGCTGGCCGACCGCCACGGGCGCAAATTGATGCTGCTGCGGTCGAGCGTCGCGATCGGGTTGTTTGCCGGGTTGATGGGCGCGGCGGGCAATGTCTGGCAGCTGTTCGCGTTCCGCGCGCTGATGGGCGTGTTCGCCGGGTTTTCGAGCACCGCGATTGCTCTCGTTGCCGGCCAAGTTCCCGAAGAGCGTCTCGGATTTGCGCTCGGCTGGCTCAGCACCGGCCAGCTCGTCGGCTCGCTGGTCGGGCCATTGCTTGGCGGCGGGTTGGCCGATCTAACCGGCAGCTACCGGATTCCGTTTTACTGCACCTCGGCAATCATCCTGTTGTCGACGTCTTTTGTTTGGTTTGGCGTGCATGAGCGCTTTGTCGCCATCTCCCCAGGGGCGTGGCGGCCGAGCATTACTTAGCAGCCTGATCGCGGTCGCGCGCTCGCCGGGGTTGTTGGCGTTGTTCTTTGTGCTGCTGATGGCGCAATTCGGCGTGCGGACGGTGCAGCCGGTCGTGACTCTATACGTCAAGGAGATGGTGGGTTCGCGCCCCGATCTCGCGACCCTAAGCGGCATCGCCTTCTCGATCACCGGCCTCGCCAACGTCGTCGCCGCACCCTTTTTGGGCAACAAAAGCGATGTGATCGGCTATCGCCGGGTATTGCTGATCGCGCTATTGGGGGCGACGGTGACGACCTTGCCGCAGGCGTTCACCGATAGTTATTGGGTTTTCACCGCCCTGCGCTTTGCGGTCGGGCTGTTTATCGGCGGCATTTTGCCGACCGCGAACGCACTGGTCGGGCGCCTCGTCCCGCGGGCGCAGCGCGGCACGGTTTATGGCATCACCTCGTCGGCGATGTTTCTCGGCAACTCGATCGGGCCATTAAGCGGTGGCGCAGTGGCCGCGGCGTTCGGGCTGCGTTGGGTGTTTCTGGTCACCGGCGCCGTGCTGCTCGCGAACTTGGTCTGGGTCTACTACCGCGTCCCGGAATATGTCGAGCCCCGGGAACACGCCGCCAGGTGAGACTCGCATTTGCCAACCGCGACAGGGGTTCAATCCCGGCCTCGTATCGATCTATATAATGAGCGAACGAATACGCCATTCGAGGAGACAGACCGATGGATCAGGACGCCAAAAAGGCAGCGCTCCGCATGATCCCGTATGGGATTTACGTGCTGACCGCCGAAGACGGGAACGGCAACGTCGCCGCCGCCACTGTTAATTGGGTCACGCAGACCGCCTTTGCACCGCCACTCGTCGTCGTCGGGGTCAAGACCGATTCCGGCGCCTATCCGCTCGTCAAGAGCACCAAGAAATTTACCCTCAACATGCTGGGCAAGGACGCCAAAGGGGTGGCTTTTACCTTCTTCAAGCCGACCCAGCTCGAAGACGGCAAGCTTTCCGGCCACTCGATACACCGCGGCGCCAATGGGTTGCCGATCCTCGATGCGGCATTGGCGGCGGTCGAATGCAACGTCACCAGCGTCGTCGAACAGGGCGACCATCACATTGTCGTCGGTGAAGTCGTGGAGGCACATCTGCCAAAGCCGGTGACCGGCCGCCCCGACGCCGCGATTCTCGAAATGAAGGATCTCGGCGATAACGTATTCTACGGCGGCTGAGCCTGCCGCAGCGGCCGGCGCCTTGAACCTCGATGCGACCCCTCTCGGCAACGCGGTGCGCAGGCTTCGTGAAGGTCTCGGTCGCCATCAGCGCGAGCCGATGGACGAGCAGGTTCGAGACGGGTTGATCCAACGCTTCGAGTTCACCTATGAGCTGAGTCACCGGATGCTTAGGCGCTATCTCAAAGAAACCATCGCCTCGCCGGAAGACGTCGAACGGATGCCGTTCGCCGACTTGATCCGCACCGCAGCGGCGCAAGGGTTGTTGCGTAGCGGCTGGCCGGAGTGGAGGCGCTTTCGCGAAATGCGTGCGCGCACCAGCCATACCTACGACGCCGATGCGGCGGGCCTGGTGGTCGCCGCAATTCCGGCATTTCTCGACGAGGCCGAACACCTTTATACCGAGCTGCACCGGCGGGTCGGATGAGGGGCTCTGCTGATATCGATCTCCCCGCGGATCACCGCCGGATGGTCCTGAGTATCCTTGCTGCGCATTTGCCTGAAGGTAGTGTGGCCTGGGTGTTCGGCTCGCGTGCGACGGGGCGGGCGCGACCTCTCTCCGATCTCGATCTGGCGGCCGATGCCGGTCGGCGCTTGACCCTCGACGAAATCGCCGAGTTGGTCGAGGCGTTCAGTGACAGCGACTTGCCCTATAAGGTCGATGTTGTCGATTGGCATGGCATCGATGCGCAATTGAGGGAAACGATCAAGGCCGAGGGCCAGGAGCTGGGCGGTCTCGCTCGCAATGGCCAGAGGCCCGGCGCGACAAAGCAATCTTGCTAGGCATATGATCATTCTGGAGCGGAGAAACCTGATGGAACACCAGCCTGCGCTGCAATGGCCTGCCGAGGGCAACGCCCGGGTTCCCTATCGAGTATTCGCCGATCCCGAAATCTATCGCGACGAACTCGCCCGTATTTTCCTCGGGCCGACCTGGCAATTCCTGACCCTGGCCGGCGAATTGCCCGAGGCGGGCGACTACTTGACGACGTTCCTTGGGGAGACGCCGGTCATCGTCACCCGCGGCAAGGACGGAGGATTGCATGCGATGGTCAACCGCTGCGCGCATCGCGGCAACCTCGTCTGCTTGAAGCGGCGCGGGCACGCCGACAATCTGACCTGTGTTTATCACGCCTGGCGCTATGATCTTGAGGGCAATCTCGACAGTGTCGCGTTCCGCCGTGGCGTCGCCGGCAAAGGCGGGATGCCGGAAAGTTTCCGGCTCGAAGACCACGGCCTCAAGAAAGTCGCGGTCGACCAGTTTGGCGATCTGGTATTCGGCACCTTGTCGCCCGACGCGCCGCCGCTGCACGAGTATATCGGCAACCAGATCGGCTCGCGCATCCACCGGGTTCTGCACGGCAAGCCGAAAGTGTTGGGGACGACCTCGCAGATCCTGCACAACAACTGGAAGCTCTATTTCGAAAACGTCCGCGATACCTATCACGCGACTTTGCTGCACAGCTTCTTTACGACGTTCCGCATGTCACGGCTGACCTCGGAAGGCGGGGTCGACATTGCTGAGAACGGCGCGCATCACGCGAGCTATACGCGCAACAAAATCGACCGCGTCGGCGCCGCCGAATCCGATCAGCTCTATGCCGGCATTCCGTCGCTGCACCAGAATTTCCGGCTGGCCGACCCGAGCTTTTTGTCGATGAAAGAGGAATTCGGCGACGACACGACGACCCAGATCCTGTCGTTGTTCCCGAATTTCGTGCTGCAGCAGATCCAGAACAGTATCGCGTTACGGCTGGTATTGCCAAAGGGACCGGACAAGACCGAATTGCAATGGATCTATCTCGGCTTTGAAGAGGACGACGCCGACATGACCGCGTTGCGGCTGGCCCAGGCCAATCTCGTCGGCCCGGCCGGCTATGTGTCGATGGAAGATGGTGCGGTCGGCAACTTCATCCAGCGCGCACTCCCTGGCGCCGAAGACGATTGCTCGGTGCTCGAGATGGGCGGTTTCGACCATGTTTCCGAAGCCAATCGCACGACCGAAGCCTCGATCCGCGGCTTCTGGCAGGTCTATCGTCCGCTGATGGGGTTCTGAAGCGGTGGACATCGAGGCTGTCGTACGCCGGTTGGAGCTCCAAGAGCTGTATGCCGCCTACGTTCACTGCCTTGACGCCGACAACCTAGAAGCCTGGCCCGATTTCTTTACCGAGGACTGCTTTTACCGCGTGACCTCGGTGGAGAATTACGAGGCCGACCTCCCTCTTGGCCTGATCTACGCGACCTCGCGCAATATGGTGCAGGATCGGGTCAGCGCCTTGCGTGAAGCCAACATTTACGAGCCGCAGCGCTATCGCCACCTGGTCTCGTCAATTCGCATCACGGGCGAAACCGCGCAAGCCGTCGATCTCGAAGCCAACTTTCTCGTGATCCGCACGATGCAGGAAGGCGACATGATGATCTTCGCCGCCGGGCGCTATGTCGATCGGGTCGTGCGCGTCGGCGAGGAGTGGAAGTTCGCCCGCAAAGAAGTCGTTCTCGACAGTCGCCAGATCGACACCTTGCTCGCAATCCCGATCTGACCGGCGCCTAGCCCCCGCGAGCGTCATCGCCGGAACATCCGCGGGAGGCGGAAATGGCGGCGAAATCCTATACCTACGTGATCGTCGGGGCCGGCTCGGCCGGTTGCACCTTGGCCAATCGGCTCAGCGAGGACCCCGACGCAACGGTGTTGCTGCTCGAAGCCGGCGGCTGGGACCGCGATCCGTGGATCCACATCCCGCTCGGCTGGGGCCGCATCCTCGAGCGCCGGCTGCATGACTGGATGTATTTCACCGAGCCCGAGGCAAACGCCAACGGCCGGCGCATCGAATGCGCCCGCGGCAAGGTCATCGGCGGCAGCTCGTCGATCAACGCGATGGCCTATGTCCGCGGCAATCGCGGCGATTACGATCGTTGGGCGGCCGGCGGGCTCGACGACTGGTCCTATGCTCATGTGCTGCCCTATTTCCGCCGCCAGGAAACCTGGGAAGGTGGCGCTAACCAATATCGCGGCGGCGATGGCCCGCTGACTGTCGGCACTGCGCGATACGACGACCCGATCATCGATGCCTGCCTTGCCGCCGGTGCTGCGTTGCAGCTGCCGCTCACCGATGACTACAACGGGGCGCAGCAGGAAGGCTTGGGGCGGATGCAGCAGACAATCCGCCGCGGCCGCCGCTGCAGCGCCGCCGAAGCCTATCTGCGCCCGGCCCTAACCCGGTCCAACCTGACGGTCGAGACCGGGGCGCTGGCGCACCGCATCGTGCTCGATCGCGGTCGCGCGATTGGCGTCGAATACCAGCGCGGCGGCGAAACCAGCGTGGCGCGGGCCGAGCGCGAGGTCATTCTGTCGGGCGGCGTCATCAACTCGCCGCAGCTATTGATGCTGTCCGGCATCGGCGACCCGGATCGGCTGGCCAGGCACGGGATCGCAGTCGCGGCGCCGCTGACCGGGGTCGGCCAAAACCTGCAGGACCATCTGTCGGTGCTGGCGGATTACGCGCGCCGCGAGCCGGGCCCGTTTGTCGCGACGATGCGGCTTGACCGCATCCTACCCGCACTAGCCCGCAGTTATTGCTTTGGCACGGGCCCCGCGAGCGAGACCCCGAGTGGCTGGACCGGCTTTGTCAAAACCCGGCCCGAGCTCGAATTGCCCGACATCCAGTTCCTGTTTCGCGCGGTGGCGACCAAGGCCTCACCCTATCTGCCGCCGTTCAAGCCGGCCTATGCCGACGGGTTTTCCCTGCGCGCGGTGATGCTGCATCCGGAGAGCCGCGGCGAGATCGAACTCGCGTCCGCCGACCCGCGTCGCTCCGGTGAAAATTCGCCAGAATTTCCTCGCCACCGAAGGTGACCGGCGGACGATCCGCGAAGGGTTGAAACTGGTGCGGCGCATTTGTGCGACGCCGCCGCTCAGCGACTTTGCCGCCGGCGAACTGGCCCCCGGCTCCGGCGTGCAAAGCGATGAGGCGCTCGATGCTTATGTTCGCGCGACCGCCGCCACCGCGCACCACCCGCTCGGCACCTGCAAGATGGGCCGCGCGACCGACCCTACCGCAGTCGTCGACCCCGAACTGAGGGTGCTCGGTGTCGAGGGATTGCGCGTCGTCGACGCCTCGGTCATGCCGGATATGGTTGGCGGCAACATCAACGCGGTCGTGATCATGATCGCGGAGAAGGCCGCCGATTTGATCCGCGGCCGCCCGCCGCTCGCTCCGGCGAACGCATGACGAGCGCGGGATCAGAGAATAATACGGTCTTTACAGCGGCAACCGGCTTCCCGGCGCAGGCCCGGAATCCGTGGCCGATCCCGACTTTGGTCGGGAAGCGAACCGGACAACTCTTTAGCCGCGCTTAGCGGAAGAACTCGACCTTGGCCTCGCGGAACCACAGAAAATTAGCCGGCGCCGCGGAGATCGGTCCGTTGATCGCAAACACCGCGACCTCGAACGCATCGCCGGGCGCGACCTCGGTGGCGAGCACGATCCGGTGCGGCATGTTGAATCCTTGGATTGTGTAAGGACTTGGTCTGCCGGCAGCGCGCGGCATTTCGCCGTTGATCCAGATTTCCGCATAATCGTCGACATTGACCCGGAATACCGCCATCGCTCCGGCGGTCTCGAAGCCCGCGGCGTTGACCGGTATCGTCAAGGTCGCGCGGTACCATAAAAACGAGATCATGCCGCCGCCGCGCCGGCCCCCGAGATCGGTCGCCGGTACGGCCTCCCAGTCAGAATCGTCGTAGCCGCGCTCCTCAGCATGCGGTTCGACATCGTAGGTCGTCTTGAATTCGGGCCGGGAGTCGCTGAGCGCCGGGCATTCGACCAGCTTTGCCTCTCTTGCCCGCCACTGCGCCCCGAAGACGGCTGATCCCGCTTCAGTCATCAGGTCGACAACATGTACCGGCGGGATTAGCGGCGGCACTGCCGGATGCGGAGTCAGAAGCGGTGGCCGCGGCGGCAAAACCGAATGGGTAGGTCTGATCCATTTGCTTTCCGCCATTTTGGTCTCCCTTGCTCGAGCGGCGCACTATAGGCGCGGCGGCTAGGTGAGGCGAGGCCTCAAAGGGGTGTCACTCGCGCCAAATCTTGGTAGATCCCGCGGGTGCGGCTATCACAGGTGACCCGGCCCCGCCGCAGGTGCTTGTCATGGCTGTGAGGCAAACCCGAGCCGCGCCATTGACATGAGGGGACGACATAATTACCGTTTGACCATCGCTCCCTAAGGGAGCGGTCCGCCCGAATAGGGGACGCCAGTCCGCGAGTGTCGCGCACTGGCTCTTTTTGTCGGCGGGGTACAGTTTCGGGAATTCTGATGTTCGATAGCCTGACCGATCGCCTTGGCGATGTTTTCGACCGGCTACGCCGCCATGGCGCGCTGACCGAGGCTGATGTCGGTACCGCGATGCGCGAAATCCGCGTCGCGTTGCTCGAAGCCGATGTCGCGCTGCCTGTCGTGCGCGACTTTATCGCTGCGGTGCGCGAGAAAGCGCTGGGTCAGGAGGTGCTGCGCTCGGTAACGCCGGCGCAGATGGTGGTCAAGATCGTGCACGACCATTTGGTCGAAGTGCTCGGTGGTGGTCTGGGCGGCGGGCCGGCCGGGATTGCAGCCGACGGGCTCGATCTGAACGCACCGGCGCCGGTCGGCATCATGCTGGTCGGGCTGCAGGGCTCGGGCAAAACCACGACCGCCGGCAAAATCGCGAACCGGCTGAAACAGCGCGATCGCAAAAAAGTATTGCTCGCCTCGCTCGACGTGCAGCGCCCGGCGGCACAGGAGCAGCTCGCCGTGCTCGGCCGCCAGATCGGCGTTACCAGCTTGCCGGTCGTGCCCGGCGAGAACCCGGTCGCGATCACCCGGCGTGCACTCGAAACCGCCCGCATGCAAGGCTACGACGTCGTGATCTACGACACCGCCGGGCGCCTCCACATCAACGAGGAGTTGATGCTCGAAGTGGCGGCGGTCAGCGATGTGGCGCGCCCGCACCAGAGCTTGCTCGTTGCCGATGCGATGACCGGTCAGGACGCGGTCAATCTTGCCAAGGCGTTTAGCGAGCGCGCCTCGATCACCGGCATCGTGCTGACCCGGGTAGACGGCGATGCGCGCGGCGGGGCGGCATTGTCGATGCGCCAGATCACCGGCAAACCGATCGTCTTTATCGGCACCGGCGAGCGGATCGGGGCGCTGGAGCCGTTTCATCCGGAGCGCATTGCCGGCCGCATTCTCGGCATGGGCGATGTCGTCAGCCTGGTCGAAAAGGCGGCCGAAACCGTCGACCGCGACGAAGCCGAAAAGCTCGCGGCCAAAATGGCCAAGGGCAATTTCGATCTCGATGACCTCGCCGGCCAACTGCGCCAGATCCGCCGCATGGGCGGAATGGGCGGCATGTTGTCGATGCTGCCGGGGATCGGCAAGCTCAAGAAGCAACTGGGCGACGCCAACATCGACGAGAGCATCATCAAGCGCCAGGAAGCGATCATCTCGTCGATGACCAAAAACGAACGGCGCAACCCGAAATTGTTGAACGGTTCGCGGCGGCGGCGCATTGCCGGCGGTTCGGGAACGTCGGTCCAGGAGATCAATCGGCTGTTGAAGCAATACCAGGATATGGCCGACATGATGAAAAAGATGAAGAAGCTTGGGCCTAAGGGCTTGGCGCGGCACGGCCTTGCCGGGCTGATGCCGGGCGCCGGGCTTCGCCATTAGCAGCGAGTGAAAAGATGTCGTTGAAAATTCGTCTGGCCCGCGGCGGCGCCAAAAAGCGGCCTTACTACAGCATTGTCATCGCTGATTCGCGCAGTCCGCGCGACGGCCGCTTTATCGAGCGGGTCGGGACCTACAATCCGATGCTCGATCGCGGTCATGCCGATCGTGTCACCCTGAAGACCGAACGCGTCCAGCACTGGTTGGGCGTGGGCGCACTGCCGACCGATCGCGTCGCCCGATTTCTCGGGGAGGCGGGGTTGATCGAAAAGCCTCCGGTTCGCGAGACACCGATCAAATCGGCGCCAAAAGCCAAAGCACAAGAACGAATGAAAGCCGCTGCCGAAGCGACAGCGGCCGCCGCCGGAAGCAGCTAGGCGCTGATCCTCGGCGACTGTAGGCGTGATTCATGGCAGCGACGGAAAAGCAGGTTTGCGTCGGGGTTGTCACCGGCCCGCAGGGGGTGACCGGCGCTGTGCGGATCAAGAGCTTTACCGCGCGCCCTGAGGATGTCGCCGCCTATGGACCGCTTGCCGACGAGAGCGGCATACGCCGACTGGAATTGCGCTTGCTCGGCGCGGCAAAGGGGGTGTTGATCGGACGCCTATCGGGTGTGGATGACCGCAATCGCGCCGAGGCATTGCGAGGGCTCCGGCTCTATCTGCCGCGCTCAGCGCTGCCCCCGCCCGAAGACGAGGAATACTACCACGCCGATTTGATCGGGCTCGCTGTGTTGCTAAAGGATGGGACACCGCTCGGCCGGGTGCGTGCGGTCCATGATTTCGGCGCCGGTGATACCCTCGAAATCGAGCGCAGCGGCGCACCGCCAGCGATGGTGCCGTTTACCCGCGCGGTCGTGCCGAAAATCGAAATCGAGGCTGGGCGACTTGTCGTCGACCCGCCGCCGGGGCTGCTGAACGATGTCGAGGATGCGCCGATCCCGGTGGAGGAAGAGGCATGACCTGGCGGGCGACGGTATTGACGATCTTTCCCGAGATGCTGCCGGGACCGCTCGCCTATTCGCTCGCCGGCAAGGCATTGCGGGCCGGATTGTGGCAGCTCGAAGCCGTCGACATCCGCGACTTCGCGCAGGACAAACATCACTCGGTCGACGATGCGCCATTTGGCGGCGGGCCCGGCATGGTGATGCGTCCCGACGTAGTGGACGCCGCAATAACCGGCGCCGGCGGTATCGGGCCGCTGGTTCTGCTGTCCCCACGCGGCCGCCGGCTCGATCAGGGTAGGGTCGCGGATCTCGCCGCAGGTCCGGGTGTCACATTGATTTGCGGCCGTTTCGAGGGGATCGACGAGCGCGTTATCGAAGCCCGCGCTGTCGAGGAAGTCAGTCTCGGCGATTTTGTGTTATCGGGCGGCGAGCCGGCGGCGATTGCGCTGATCGATGCTTGCGTGCGATTGCTGCCGGGTGTGGTCGGCGATGCCGAGGGGCTTACCGAGGAGAGTTTTGCCGACGGGCTGCTCGAATATCCGCAGTACACGCGACCACAATTGTGGCAGGGCCGGCTGGTGCCGGAGGTGCTGGTCTCGGGTGACCACGGCCGCATCCGCGCCTGGCGGCGGTCCGAAGCCGAACGACTGACGCGCGAGCGCCGCGGTGATTTGTGGGAACGCTATCTGGCCGCCCCCGGCCATGTAATCGGGAGCGACGCTCCAATCAATCAAGGGGTCGAAAGATGAACCTTCTTCAGCAATTGGAACGCGAGCAGGTCGAAAAGCTCCTGGCCGCCCGCCCGGTGCCGAAATTCGAGCCCGGCGATACGGTGCGGGTCAGTCTGCGCGTCGTCGAGGGCGAGCGCGAGCGCATCCAAGCCTTTGAAGGGGTGTGCATCGGCCGCAAGAACGCTGGCGTCAATTCGAGCTTTACCTTGCGCAAGATCTCCTATGGCGAGGGCGTGGAGCGCGTGTTTCCGCTGCATTCGCCGCGCATCACCGCCATCGATGTCGTGCGCCGCGGCGTCGTGCGCCGGGCCAAGCTTTACTATTTGCGTGGTCTCACCGGTAAGCGGGCGCGTATTGCCGAGCGCGCTCGCGACAGCGGGCGCCAGGAAACGGCATCGGCGCCGCGCCCGGCAGCGGCTGCTGCTGGCAATGACAAATCCCTCGGAGTAAGAGCTATGCCCGCGCCGCGCACGCTGTTCGACAAGATCTGGGACAACCACGTCATCGCCCCGCAGGGCGAAGGCACCTACCTGATCTATATCGACCTTCATTTGATCCACGAGGTCACCACGCCGCAAGCTTTTGAAGGGTTGAAGCTCGCCGGCCGCAAGGTGCGCCGTCCCGATGCGACGATGGCGGTCGCCGATCACAACATCCCGACGACCAACCGCAGCGCCGGCGTCGCCGGGATCGACAACCCCGAGTCGAAGCTGCAGGTCGACGTGCTCGAGCGCAACGTCAAAGAGTTCGGGGTCCCGTATTTCTCGATCGACAGCATCGACCAGGGCATCGTCCACATCATCGGACCCGAGCAGGGACTGAGTCAGCCCGGCATGACGATCGTGTGCGGCGACAGCCACACCGCGACGCATGGCGCTTTGGGGGCGCTCGCCTTTGGCATCGGCACCTCCGAGGTCGAGCACGTTCTTGCCACCCAGACACTGATCCAGGCGCCCGCCAAGAACATGCTGATCTCGGTCAACGGCAGTCTCGGCGCCGGGGTCAGCCCAAAGGATGTGATCCTGGCGATCATCGCCAAGATCGGCACCGCCGGCGGCACCGGTCATGTGTTCGAATATGCCGGCAGCACCTTCCGCGACATGTCGATGGAAGGCCGGATGACGGTCTGCAACATGTCGATCGAAGCCGGGGCGCGCGCCGGGCTCGTGGCACCCGACGAGAAGACCATCGCCTATGTCATGGGACGGCCCTACGCGCCAAAGGGTGCGGCATGGGAGCAAGCGGTCGCTTATTGGCGCACGCTCCCGTCCGATCCGGGCGCCAAATACGACAAAGAGGCGCATCTCGACGCTGCCGATATCGCGCCGCACGTCACCTGGGGCACCAATCCGGAGCAGGCTGCGCCGGTCACCGGCCGGGTGCCCGACCCGGCACAAATCGACGACCCGCTAAAGCGGGCGGCGATCGAGCGCGCATTGCAATACATGCAATTGCAGCCGAACACGCTGCTGACCGAAGTGCCGGTGCAACGCGTCTTTATCGGCTCTTGCACCAACAGTCGCATCGAAGATCTGCGCGCTGCTGCGGCAATCGCCAAAGGCCGCCGCGTCGCGAGTGGGGTTACGGCGCTGGTCGTGCCGGGGTCGGGGCATGTCAAGCACCAAGCCGAGGAGGAAGGGCTCGACCGCATCTTCCTCGAAGCCGGCTTCCAATGGCGCGACGCCGGCTGCTCGATGTGCATGTCGATGAACGACGACAAGGCAATGAACGGCGAGCGGATTGCCTCGACCTCAAACCGCAATTTCGAGGGCCGCCAGGGCAAGAACGCCAAGACCCATCTGATGGGTCCGGCGATGGCCGCCGCCGCCGCGGTCACCGGCCACCTCGCCGACGTGCGCCAATTGGGCTAAGAAATCGTCATCCGGGCGGAGGTGGGACCCGCTTTTCCGCCTCCTCAAAAGTTGAATGGTGGATCCGGCCTTCGCCGGGATGACACCGAAGAGGGTAAAATGGATAAATTCACCGAACTGACGGGAGTGGCAGCGCCGCTGCCGATCATCAACCTCGATACCGACAAGATCTTTCCGGCGATCTATTTGAAGACCATCAAGCGGACCGGCCTGTCGCAATGGCTGTTCCAGGAGATCCGGTTTCGCCCCGACGGGTCGGAGAACCCCGATTTCGTGCTGAACCAGGCGCCTTATCGCAACGCCAAAATTCTGATCGGCGCCGATAATTTTGGGTGTGGGTCGAGCCGCGAACACGCGCCATGGGCGCTGCTCGATTTCGGCATCCGCTGTGTCGTGGCCCCGAGCTTCGCCGACATCTTTTATAACAATTGTTTCAAGAACGGGATCCTGCCGATCGCGCTGCCAAAAGACATTTGCGACGAATTGATGGAAGACGCCAAGAAAGGCGCCAACGCGGTCATGACGATCGATCTCGAAACCCAGACGATCACGCGTCCGGACGGCGAAAAGGTGCATTTCGAGGTTGATGCATTCCGCAAACACTGCCTGTTGAATGGGCTCGATGACATCGGGTTGACCGAGCAGAAGGGAGCGGAGATCGCCTCCTACGAAGAAAAGGCACGGCTGGCGCGCCCGTGGCAGTTCGGCATGACCCACACCGGGGCCTGAGCCGTGGCGCAAGCATCCGGCGCCAACCGCAAAGTATTGGTCCTGCCCGGCGACGGCATCGGGCCCGAGATCATGCGCGAGGTCTTGCGCATCGTCCATTTGTTCGACCGCCGCCGTATTGCCAGCTTTGATGTCGCCGAGGATCTGGTCGGCGGGGCCGCCTATGACGCGCACGGCACTCCCTTGACCGAAGCGACACTGCAAAAGGCGTTGTCCAGCGATGCGGTGCTGTTCGGCTCGGTCGGCGGTCCGAAATGGGAGAAATTGCCGTTCGAGCTGTGGCCCGAGCGCGGCCTGTTGCGGCTGCGCAAGGAAATGGATTTGTTCGCCAATTTGCGCCCGGCGGTCGTGTTCGAGGCCCTTGCCGACGCGTCGAGCCTCAAGCGCGAGCTTGTCGCCGGGCTCGATTTGATGATCGTGCGCGAACTGACGGGCGGCATCTATTTTGGCGAGCCGCGCGGGATCGAAACCCTGTCCGACGGCACCCGCCGCGGCATCAACACCGAAGTCTACGGCGAAGACGAGATCGAGCGCGTGGTCCGCGTCGCCTGCGAATTGGCGCGCAAACGTGATCGGCGGGTGTGCGAGGTCGACAAGGCCAATGTCATGGAATCGGGTGGGCTGTGGCGCGAGGTGGCGCAGCGGGTGCGCGACGCAGACTACCCCGATATCGAATTGTCGTTCATGTACGCCGATAATTGCGCGATGCAGCTGGTGCGCAACCCCAAGCAGTTCGACGTGATTGTCACCAGCAATCTGTTTGGCGACCTGCTGTCGGATTGCGCGGCGATGCTGACCGGCTCGCTCGGTATGCTGCCCTCGGCCTCACTCGGCCCCGCCGACGCGACCGGCCGGCGCAAGGCCCTCTACGAGCCGGTGCATGGCAGCGCCCCCGATATTGCCGGGAAGGACGTCGCCAACCCGCTCGCCGCGATCCTCTCCTTTGCGATGATGCTGCGCTATTCGTTCGACATGAGCGAGGAGGCCGATCTCGTCGAAAACGCGGTGCGCCGGGCGCTCGACACCGGCATCCGCACCAACGACATCGCCCCGTCCGGCAGCGCCGGTGTCTCGACCCGCGCGATGGGCGACGCGATCCTGCGCGAGATCGAAAAAGCGATCTAAAGCCGACGATCACTGGCGCGGCCGCTGGAGAAAACGGAGGAAAGCCATGCAAATGCGGAGGCTAGGCCGCACCGGACTCGATGTCTCGGTTCTCGGCTTTGGCTGCGGTGCGGTCGGCGGATTGATGGTCAAAGGCGACGCCGCCGATCAGGAGCGGGCAGTGGCGCGGGCGCTCGAACTCGGCATCAATTACTTTGATACCGCGGCGATGTACGGCAACGGCGAGTCGGAGCGTAATCTCGGCCGCGTTCTGAAAAGCCTTAAGCCGAACCTCTATCTCGGCACCAAGGTGCGCATCCCTGCCGCTGAACGGCGCAATATCGCGGCTGCGGTGACCGCCTCATTGGAGGCCAGCCTGCAGCGCCTGCAGCTCGACCATGTCGATCTCTTTCAATTGCACAACCACATCCTGGCCAATGGCCACGACGCCGATCTGACCCCGGAAATCGTGCTCGGCGAAGTCGTGCCGGCCTTTGAACGGCTTCGCGAACAAGGCAAGACGCGGTTCTACGGCATCACCGCGGTGGGTGATACCGCCGCCCTGCATCAAGTCGCCGACGCGCGCGCGTTCGATACTGCCCAGAGTTAGCTACAACATGCTGAACCCGAGCGCCGGCAGAAGCGTCGCGCCGGGTTATCCGGCACATGATTTCGGCGATCTGCTGGCGCACACCAAGGCCGCGGATATGGGCGTAATCGCGATCCGCGTGCTCGCCGCCGGTGCCTTGAGCGGCACCGAGGAACGCCACCCACTCGGCTCACCGAGGGTCGACCCGATCGGCTCGGGCCGCGACTATCGGATCGATGTCGAGCGGGCGCGGCGGCTCGAACCGGTCGTGCGCGAGGGGCACGCCGACAGCCTGGTCGAAGCGGCGATCCGCTATGTGATCGCGCATTCGGCGGTGTCGACGACACTAGTCGGCTTTTCCACTCTCGATCAGCTCGAAACCGCAGCTGCCGCGGCAAACAAGGGGCCGCTCTCGCCGGCCGCACTCGATCGCTTGACGACATTACAGAATAGCTTTGTCGGTGAAGCGCGCTGATAAACAGACTTTACCGAGACCGCATCGCCCGGTTTCGGGCCCGCGATCTCCGCTCCTGTAAAACCGCCGCCGCACTGCGATAATTGTCTCGGAACCTACCTGCGAGGCCGGTTGTTTAAAATTACCGGTCTCGCGGGAGGGCAGATGAGCGTTTTCAACAATCAGCTGGCGGCAAATAACTATCGCACGGGCAGGCCACGTCGCGACTATTGGCGGGTGGAGCGCATCGGACCGCCATGCGACGAGCTCACCAAGCCTATTGCGC
Source organism: uncultured Alphaproteobacteria bacterium (assembly GCA_963735445.1). Classification (GTDB taxonomy): domain Bacteria; phylum Pseudomonadota; class Alphaproteobacteria; order ATCC43930; family CGMCC-115725; genus AP-15. The sequence continues at coordinate 26,732 of CAVTLC010000017.1, read as the reverse complement.
CCGTTCGGAGCCGAGCCCTTTCGGCTTGGCTTGACCGGCTGAGCGATGATAGCGGGCTGACGCCTTACCGGGTGTGTCCTGCGTCCGAAACCGATTGAGGCTTTTCGCCTTTTAAGGCGACTTGGCGCGGGTTGAGGGTAAGCAATCCCAAACAATTAAGTTGCGCGACAACGCCGATGAAATGCGCCGCGGCGGAGCGGTCGAGACCTTCGAGCCAGTTCTGATCGAGAAACGAGGCCAGCGCCGGCTGGCCAAGCCGCGCCTCCCAGACGATGCCCAGCAATGATGCCGCCGCCTCGTCCTCGTCGCGTGGCAGCGGCGCCATTACCGCGTCGCGCTCGGCGGCGGCGCGATCGAGCGTGTCGGGTCCTGGCCCTAGGCCGAAGTCGATCAATCCGCGGCGCTCCGGCGGGGCCAGCACAAAATGGGCGATCTCGTGAAGGATCACGTAAGCCTCGGTTGCACCATTCAGCGCCACCCCGTCCCAGTTGAACCGGCATTGGGTCTGCGGCGGATGCACGGCCATACCGTGCGACCGAGCAAGCGCCAACGCCGCAAAGCGGTGCGCCTCGGCCTCGGGTTCGGCGGCGCGATCGGGCGATGTCGCCCGGATTTCGGCGAAGACGCCTGCGCGCCAAGGGCTCGCTCAAACCACCGCCAAACCGATCGAGTAAGCCATCGAGTGCGTCACGCGGAATTGGGGTCAGGATCATCGGCTCGGCGCAAGTTCTATCCCGGCGGCATTGTCTTCTTCACGATATAGCGACCCGGGCTCGACCCCTGTTACCCATTGTAGATTTTGACCAATTCACCATGCGCCCATTTGACCGCATCCTCGGGCGCCATGCCTTGCACCGCCTTGGTATACATATCGACAATGATGAATTTCGAAATGGTCTCGGCTGCGGCGCGCCCCGCGGTCCCGGCGTAGCCGGCATAGCGACCGCTCTCCGCCGCAGTGCGGAATGGCGCCATGACCGGGTCGATCTTCCACAGCGGGTCGTCTTGCCACATCCGGGTGCTGCCTACTGAGAAACCCTGCTGTGATTCGAACCACTGTCCATAAACATCTTTGGTGTGAAACCAGCGCAAGAAATCTAATGCGGGCTTCTTATTCGAGGTGTAGGCCGGAACAATGTTCGAGAACGGCACGTGCCAACTGGCTTGGCCAGCCGGCCCTTTCGGCAGCGGCGCGTGAAAAATATCTTTGGACAGCGGCGTGCCCTTGTCGCTCAGATAGGTTTCGGGCTTGCTGCGGGCGAGCAAGTAGATCGAAGCGGCATTACTCGTGGAGCTGATCGTGTTCGCCAGAAAAGCGCGGTTGTTGCCGGCGTCGTCCCAGGATAGTGCGCCTTCGTCGAAGCATTCCTTCCAGAACGGCACTGCGAATTTGACTGACTCGAGCGTTTCTTTGCTGTCGAGCGCCACGGTTTTGCCGTCGGCCGCGATCTCTTGACCGCCCCACGACCACAAATAGGGGTACCAGAAGGCCGGCCCGTCACCAAAGGCATGAGCCAGGGTCTGGCCAAAAGGCTGGCTCTTGGGCTTCAGCAACTTGCCCACGGCGCGATACTCTTCCCAAGTCTGGGGAAATTTGTCGGGGCCATGCCCGACGGCATCGAACCACGATGTACGATTGGTTGTCAGCACGCCGAGGATCGTGAACGGCACCGCGATCCACTGTTTGCCGTTATTCGCGACGTCGTGGGCGGTCTTGTAGTAGCCGCCCTGCGCCTTGCCGATTTCCTCGGCGATATCGCTGACATCGACAACGCTGTCGGCGTAGAGCTGTGACCAATTATTGGCCGCCATCATAATATCGGGGCCGGTTCTCGACTGGATCGCCGAGGTAATGCGCGCCTGCACCCCGTCCCCGTTGATGGTCTCGATTTCCAGCTTGACGCCGAGGTCTTTTTTAGCCTCGTCAGAAATCTTGCCGCGCAAAAGCTTGTCCGAGACCGGCACAAAATCGACAAACTTGAGCCAATGCAAGGTCGTCGCTTGCGCATAAGCCGGCGCCCGCCCGGAGGCGAGGATGCCAGCAAGGCCGCCGCTACCGGCAGCAACGGCGCCTGCGCCGGAGAACTTTAGAAAGCGACGACGTGTCGTGTGTTGCATCAGCATTCCCCCCAACCCTATCTCTACCGTTTCTGCCAGACGTAATCATAACTGCAGGAATTTCCGATCTGGCGCGCGTGCACCGTGCCGCTGGCGTCGATGCTGCCGTTGAGGTTTACCTCGACGGGCCGGGAGCCGGCGTTGCTGCTATTGGTCGGAGTGAGTATTCGCATCGCCAGCTGACCCTGCGGCCCAACCGTTCCCCTGAGCTTGTCGCCGGTCGCGGTAGTATACCGCGCCTTACCGTTCTCAATGTGCAGGGGTCCCGGTTTCCGGTATGGGCATTGGCCCAGCTGTCCGTTGCGCGACGTGTAAGTTTGGTTGACCTGCGCCGCGGAAACCAAGGCGTAAGTGCCATCAAAGGCCGTTGCCCGCTGCCGAAGGCGGTGAGGTTTGCGCGTTCGCACCCGCCATCAAGCCGAAGAATACGACGACCCACACCAGTCCAATGGATTTTGACATGGGTTGACCCTCCCATTGCCGAGATCTCGGCATCGCTTCCGTTATATTGGCCTTCTTACCGCAACCGCTGTCCACCGGCGTCTCGAAAGGATGGCGGCCGGCTCGAACAAGCTGTGCTGGGCTCTTTACGTTCCGATTAGATCACGGCCTCCGTGGCCGCGTCGAAAAAGTGCATCCGCTCCGGGTTCATCGCCAGCCGCAACTTTTCGTGGACGCCGACGCGCACATTCGGTTCGACGGAAGCAACCATCGAATGTTGGCCGACCGCCACGTCGAGCAGGATCTCGGAGCCAAGCTTCTCGATCACCTCGACCGCCGCATCAAAGCCGAGTTCGGGCGGATCGGCTTCGGTGGCGACGTGCAAATCCTCGGGGCGGATCCCCAACGTCACCTGCTCGCCGGCATAACGACGCAGACGACCCGCGGTCTGGCCGGGAACCTTGATGCGGATGCCATCATCCTCGGCCCAGAGCGCGCCATCGGTCTCGCGTACCACAACGGCCGCGAAATTCATCGCCGGCGAACCCAGAAACCCGGCGACAAAGCGGTTGGCCGGCTCGTTGTAAAGTTCGAGCGGCTCGCCGACCTGCTGCACCAAGCCGTCCCGCATCACGACGACGCGATCGCCCAGCGTCATTGCCTCGACCTGGTCGTGAGTGACGTAAATCGCGGTAGTGCCGAGCCGGTCGTGCAGTTTCTTCAACTCGACGCGCATCTGCACGCGCAGTTTGGCGTCGAGATTTGACAATGGCTCGTCGAAGAGAAAAACCTGCGGGTGCCGCACGATCGCGCGGCCGAGGGCGACCCGTTGGCGCTGACCGCCCGAGAGCTGCCTCGGCTTGCGCTGCAGCAAGTCCTGCATGCCGAGGATCTCGGCCGCCTCCTGCACTCGCCGCGCGATATCGGCGCGATCGAATTTTCGCATTTTGAGGCCGAATGCCATGTTGTCGTAGACGCTCATATGCGGGTAAAGCGCGTAGTTCTGAAACACCATCGCGATGTCGCGGTCCATCGGCGCCAGATCGTTGATGACCTTGTCATCGATCAGGATGCGCCCCGAGGAGATCGATTCGAGCCCGGCCACCATACGTAAGGTTGTGGTCTTGCCGCAGCCGGACGGGCCGACCAGCACGATAAATTCCTTATCGTGGATTGAAAGATTTACGTCGCGAACGGCGTAAACTTCGTCGAAATTCTTGTTGAGGCTCTGCAGGGCTACTTCGGCCATCGTGTTCTCTTCAGGAATGCTAGCCTTTGACGGAGCCGGTCACGCTTGCGACGTAATGCTCGACAAAGAAGGAGTAGACGAAAGCGACCGGGATGGAGCCGAGTAACGCACCGGCCATCAATTCACCCCAATAAAATACATCGCCCCGGATCAACTCGGAGGTCACGCCGACCGGCACCGTCTTTTCATCGGGCGAGGACAAAAACACGAGCGCATAGATGAACTCGTTCCAAGACAATGTAAAAGCGAAGATGCCGGCCGACATGATGCCGGGCACGGCCATTGGGAAAATAATGTAGAGCATCGCCTTCCAGCGGGTCGCGCCGTCGATCCGCGCGCATTCTTCGAGTTCTTTGGGAATGGACTTGAAATAGCCCATCATCAGCCAGGTGCAGAACGGGATTAGAAAGGTCGGGTAAGTCAGGATCAGCGCCCAAGGCGAGTCGCCAAGGCGAAAATTGCGGATGATGTCGGCGAGCGGGATGAACAGCAGGGTTTGCGGCACGAGATACGTAATGAAGATGCCGGTACCGAGCGCACCGGCGAACGGAAACTTCAAACGCGACAGCGCGTATCCGGCCAACAATCCGCAGAACAGCGAGATCAGGGTCGCCGTTAAGGCGATGATCATCGTGTTCAACAGCCATGTCGTGAACAAGGTCTGGGTGAGCAGATCCGTGATGTGCTCAAGGGTCGGATGCCATGTCCAAAACGGGGCGTAATTCGGAGCGTTCCACGGCCGATAGAGCTCGTTGTCCGGCCGGATCGTGGTGATCACCATCCAGTAGAACGGAAACAGCAGCCCGACAACAAAAGCGGTCAACGGAACGTAAAAGAAGACCCAGCGTCGCCAGAGAGCGCCTTCGATCATTGGTCAGTGGGTCTCCGCCTTGCGGATGTAAAAGAGCTGAACGATGACGACGAGCAACAACACCGGGAAGACCGCCAACGAGATCGTCGCACCCTGGCTCAGCAAACCGGTCCCGATACCGATCTGGTAGGCATAGGTCGAAAACAGCTGCGTGGCATTGGCAGGACCGCCACCGGTCAAGACATAGACCAATTGAAAATCGGCAAAGGTTTGGATCACTGAAAACAGCAGCACCACCAGAGTGACCGGCAGCAACAGAGGCCAGGTGACATGGATAAAACGTTGCCAGGCCCGCGCGCCATCGATTGCCGCTGCCTCATGCAATTCGGGGCTGATGGTCTGCAATCCGGCGAGCAGGCTAATCGCAAAAAACGGAACGCCGCGCCAAACATTGACGATAATTACGGAAATTAACGCCAGATTGGGATCGCCCAGCCAATTGATGCGGGTATGGATCAGTCCCATCCGGAACAGCCCCCAATTGATCACGCTAAAAGTCGGATCAAACATCCATTTCCAGGCAAGAGTAGAAAGCACCGTTGGGATAATAAATGGCAGTAATATAAACGCCCGGGTGAACGCTTTTCCTTTAAAGTTGTTGTTGAGCAATACCGCTAGCCACAATCCGAGAGCGAGTTTGAAAACGGTGGCGACCGCCGTGTAGAGGCAGGTGTTCCATACCGCGATGCGAAAGATGCTGTCGTTCCAAATGGCGCTGAAATTCTGCAGTCCGACAAAATGTCCCGGTATGCCGACCTTGGTGTCGGTCACCGACAGCTCGATTCCTTTGACGAACGGGTAGGCGATAAACAGCCCCAGCAGCACCACGGTCGGCAACAGCAGCAGCATCGCCAACCAACGCTCGTCTTCGAGCAACCGTGTGATCGGTCCGCGTCGCGGTGTGCCGACATAGGCACGAGGTGCGGCGACAGTCGTAAAGGTCATCGAAGGAGCCTCCGCGGCATTGCGATCCTGATCAGCCGTAGACTTTGGTCAGCTCACCGGTCGCCCATTTGACCGCGTCCTCGGGCTTCATGCCCTGGACGGCTTTCGCGTACATATCGACGATGATGTATTTTGTCTGCACCTCGGCTGCCTTCCGACTTGGCGGCCCGGCATAACCCATCAGTCGACCGCTATTCGGCAAGTCTCTGAACGGCCGCATTACCGGGTCCTTGCCCCAGACTGCATCTTCCTCCCAATACTTGGTTGCACCGTCGGTGTAGCCCTGTTGCGAGGTGAACCATTCCTCGAATACTGGCTTCGAATTCACCCAGCGCAGGAAATCCTTGGCCGCCTTCTGGTTCGGTGAATAGCCCATGACCATGTGGATGAACGGGCCGGGCAGTGCGAAATGTCCGCCGGCACCGGTCCCGATCGGTGCGTGCGAAATGTCGTCCTTCATTGGCGTGCCCTTGTCAGTCAGATACATATCGGGCTTCTTTTTTGCCTCGAGGTAGATCGAAGCGCCGTTGTTGGTAGCCGCGATGGTGCCTGACAGAAAGGCGCGATTGTTGCTGCTGTCGTCCCAGGCAAGCCCGCCCGGGTCGCAGCAATCATTCCAGAATGTAACCGCGAATTTAACCAACTCGACGGTTTCCTTGCTGTCGAGCGCCACGGTTTTGCCGTCGGCCTCGACTTCCTTGCCGCCCCACGACCACAAATATGGGTACCAGAACCCCGGCGCATCGCCAAAGGTATGACCCAAGGTCTGCCCGATCGGATGCCCGGCTGCCTTCAGTTTCTTTCCGGCGTCGTGCCATTGGTCCCAGGTTACCGGAAACTTATCGTATCCGGCTTCGCTCAACCATGACTTCCGGTAACAAACGAGCCCGCCGCCAATCGCCCACGGCACGCCGATCCACTTACCGCCATAGGTACCAACTGTCTTAACCATGTCGTAGTAGCCGCCCTGCGCTTTGCCGAGCTCCTCGGTCACATCACTGACGTCGGCAAGACTGGTTGCATAGAGCTGCGGCCAATTATTGAGCGCCATGATGATGTCGGGGCCATTGCCCGACTGGATCGACGAAGTGACGCGCGCCTGGATGTCGTTGGCGTTGATCGTCTCGAATTGGATCTTGATGCCGAGTGCCTTCTCCCCGTCAGGGACGATTTTGTTGCGCAAAAGCTGATCCGAGGCGGGTACGAAATCGGACCAGCGCACCCAGTGAAGCTTCGTCCCTTGCGCATAAGCAGGCGCTCGTCCCGATGCCAGAATGCCGGCGAGGCCACCAGAAGCGGCTGCTGCGGCACCGGCGCCGGAAAGTTTCAACAGCCTGCGCCGGTCGATCCGAACCATGTAATTTCCTCCCTGAACTCGGCCATTCTACTTGGCAAAATGTTGTTTAGAGGCAACCGGGCCGCCGCACAAGCCGGTTCGAAGGCAACCCGCTTGCCGCCGCCGGGCAGGTGCGTTAAGGGGCGTTGATTGAAATTAGCGCGACATCGTACGGGAGAGGCGAATGAGCGATTCCAGAGGGATCACGGTTCTCGGCATTTGCGGCAGCCTGCGCAAAGGCTCGTACAATATGGCGGCGTTGCGCACCGCGATCGAAGTGAAACCGCCAGGCATGACGATCGAGGTCGCCGACATCTCGCAATTCCCGCTCTATAACGAGGATGTACGCGCCCAGGGCTTCCCGGCGCCGGTCGAGACCTTCCGGCAACAAATCAAGGCAGCCGACGCCCTGCTGTTCGCGACCCCCGAATACAATTATTCGATGTCGGGCGTGTTGAAGAACGCGATCGACTGGGCCTCGCGCCCGCCCGATCAGCCCTTTGCCGGCAAGCCGGCGGCGATCATGGGCGCCGGCGCCGGCATGGCCGGAACCGCGCACGCGCAAGGCGATCTGAGACGGGCCTGCGTCTTTCTCGACGTCCATCCGATCAACAAGCCCGAGGTGCGGATCGGCCAGGCGCACACCAAATTCGACGCCAATGGCGGTTTGACCGACGAAGCCGCGCGCGGCTTTATCCGCGATATGCTGGTGGCGCTCGAAAACTGGACCCGGCAGATCAGCCGCAAGAGTTGAGCCGCGGCTTCAAAAAGATTTAACGGGAGGATAGCGATGGAACTCGACTTCAACGGCAAGGTGGCGCTGATCACCGGCGCCGGTAACGGCATTGGCCGCGCGACGGCGCTCGCCTTTGGCAAGAGCGGCGCCAAGGTCGTCGTCGTCGATCGCGATGCGACGGGCGGCGAAGCGACCGCCGGGATTATCCGCCAGCAAGGCGCCGAGGCTCGCTTTGTTGCCGCCGATGTCACCAAATCTGCGGAGGTCCAGAACTACGTCAAGGCAGCGCTAGACGCTTACGGCGCGATCGACTGTTTCTTTAACAACGCCGGCGTCGAGGGCAAATGGGCGCATACCGCCGAATATGACGAGGACATGTTCGACACCGTCATCGGCGTCAATGTCAAAGGCGTGTTCTTAGGATTGCGCCATGTGCTGCCGGTCATGCTGCGGCAAAAGCGCGGCGCTATCGTCAACACCGCATCGGTGGCTGGGCTGGTGGCGACGCCGGGCATGCCGGCTTACGTCGCTTCGAAGCATGCGGTGATCGGGCTGACCAAGACTGCCGCGGGTGAAGTCGCGCGCCAGGGCATCCGCGTCAACGCGGTCTGCCCCGGGCCTGTCGACACCCGCATGATCCATTCGCTCGAAGCGCAGCTCAACCCGTCCGACCCTGCGGCGGTCAGCCGCCGCTACCAATCGGCGATTCCGATGGGCCGCTATGTGACACCGGACGAGATCGCCAACACCGTGCTTTTTCTATGCTCGGACCTCGCTGCTGCGATTACCGGCGCGCAATACGTCATCGATGGTGGACGCACCGCGACCGGCGGCGCCGTTACTCAGGCGCTGCAGAGCTGAGCAGATGCGCGGTCTTGCTCTGGCACCTAGCTCGAGGCTGCGCTATCGTCTTTACGGCTGCAGCAGCCGCACGGGCTGTCGCAAAGGGGGATCATGACCGACCTGCGCACGCTCGCGATTGATATCGGCGGCAGCGGCATCAAGGCTGTCTTGCTCGACGAAGCCGGGCAGATCGTTAGCGATCGGGAGCGGGTAGCGACCCCGTCCAAGCCGATCGCTCCGGATGTTTTGATGCAGGCGATTGGCAAGGCAACGGCGCCGCTCGGAGAATTTGACCGGGTCTCGGTCGGTTTCCCCGGCTATGTCCGAGACGGCCGAGTGGTCACAGCCCCCAATCTCGGAACCGAGACATTGGCCGGTTTCGATCTTCAGCAGGCGTTGAGCGACCATTGGGGCAAGCCGGTTCGCGTTCTCAATGATGCTGATGTTCAGGGTTTCGGGGCGATTTCGGGCCACGGCATCGAGATGGTCCTGACCCTGGGAACCGGTGCCGGCACGGCGATCTTTCGCGATGGCGAGATCATGCCGCATCTGGAACTTGCCCATCATCCGGTCAGCGGCGGGAAGACTTACGACGAATATATCGGCAACGCCGCGCGCCGGAAAAAAGGCAAAAAGGCCTGGAACAAGAGGGTTCAAAGGTTATCGACATATTGCGCGAGGTGGTGCGCTTCGATCATTTATATATTGGCGGCGGCAACGCCAAGGATCTTACCTTTTCGCTGCCGCATGACGTGACGATCGTGCCCAACACCGACGGACTGACCGGCGGGATCGCGCTATGGCGCGCGATGCCGCCACATAGCGCCGCCGGTACCGGTCCCGTCAGCGAGCCGGGAGGCAAGACCACCCGACCGCCGCTCGATCCCCCGAGCGAGACCGATCCGTCCCCCGATCCCCCGAGCGAGACCGATCGCGCCGGCGGCACACCCGCATAGCTCGCTCTGCTTCCACCAGCACATTAACGAGGCGCTCTTATGCGGCATGCGGTCGCCCTACTGGCGATATTGATCCTGGCGGGCTGCGCCGCGGCGCCCGAGCAGGTTGCTCCGCGTCCGACACCGACCGGGGCGACGGCGACCACCGCCCACATTCCGCCCTTTGCGCGCTGGCCCTATCAGCCTTTTTCGCGTGCAGCCGCGGTGCAGATCGCGCTCGGCGAGTGGCGCGCATTTCGCCAACCGATCGCCTATCCAAACGTCGAACCGCCGGAGGATGAGGAACGCGAAGAGGGCCTGTGGCAGCGCGTCGGGCTTTATTGGTGGATCGCTCTCGACCCAAGCTGGCCGCAGAGCGGCTGGACCGGCATTCAGGACCAGAACGGCCAAGTGTTTCCGGCCGGTCGCGACGGTTACTATGCGTGGTCGGCGGCATTTATCGGGTACGTCATGCGGATGGCCGGCGCCGGAACCGGTTTCCCGTATTCCGAGAATCACGCCGACTACATCAATGCTGCGGCCGCCCACCAGCCTGGCGTCCCGCTACAAGCAATGCGGGTCGAGGCCTACCCGCCGCAGATCGGGGATTTGATCTGTCTATGGCGCGGGCGCAAGGTCACTTTCGACCAACTGCCGGCCGGCCGTTTTCCCGCTCATTGCGATATCGTGGTCGGCATTAAACCCGGCCAGCTGTCGGTGATCGGCGGCAATGTCGATAATGCGGTGTCGATGAAATACGTGCCGATTGCCGCCGACGGGCGTCTCGCCGGTCCCGACGGCGTCGTGATCGATCCTTATTACCACTGGTTTGTCGTGTTGAAGGTGCTCTATCGGCACGACGGAACCGCCCCGCCGAGTAACGCAATTTCGGCGTTGCCGCCTGCCGACGCGGTTGTTCAGAACCCGGCCGCGGCGACCTCGCGGCCACGGCCGGCGCTGATCATCGCCTCGGCCAATCCGGGCTCGCGGTCGAGCGCCAATCGGTAGAGCATCGATACCGAGGCGACCAACTCGCCGCCGCGTCCAAGCAGCGTGTCACCGATTTCGATAATCCGCAGATTGGGCCACGCGCGCGGCCGCAACCGTATGACTTGACCGACGACGTCCTGCGCTGCCCGTGCGGGATCGCATTGCGCCAAAAGCAGGATCGCAGAAGCTGTCGAGCGCGACACCCCGGCATGGCAATGGACCAGCAGATGGGCTTCGCTCAACTCCTCGGCGGCTTCATGCGCCGACTCGCTGAGATTGCGACCAAACGCCAGCAGCAATTCGACATCCCAGCGCTCCGGCGGGATCCAACCGGGCATCGGCTCGATGACGTCGTGAAAATTCAGCTTTAGCCGGCGATTGAGGTTGAAGTTGCGGATCGGTTCCGGATCCGGCCAGCCAGGATCGAGGATCGACAACACGTGGGTGACCCCGGGCGCATCGCAATGCCCGGCCAATTCCTCAAGCCCACATATCGTTAGCCTTAGCGGCGTCGGTGCAGCTTCTGTCACCTGTCCTCCTTCACCAATTATGTTGTGAGCGACAGGGTGCCACAAGGTTGTGGCAGATTTGTGCCCGGCGGTCTTACTGAAGCGCCCGTTCGCGATCATGCTTCGTAGCAGGTTAGCCGTACGCATCAGGTAATAGTGGCAGCAAAGAGCTTGCCATTCCGTCACCGAGAATGGCGAGGCGCCTGCGTTGATGGATCATCACTCGGCGGCGGCGAGAACCGAAACGGGTCGGGTTACGCGCAACACCAGGAGCGCCGCGAGCAGACAGGCGAGCCCGCTCGTCATAAACGCCAAAAGATAGTCGCCGGTTAGGCTGCGGAGGGTGCCGGCCCCAAACGCGGCAATGGCGCCCCCGACCTGGTGGCCGGCAAAGATCCATGACACGACGACCGGTGTGTCGCGGCGGCCAAAGACTTCGTTCGCGAGTGCAAAGGTCGCGGGTCCGGTGGCGACCCAGTCGAGCCCGTAAAATACCGCGAAGATCGACAGGCTGACAAAATCGAAGGGTGTCAACGGCACCAGGATCAGTGACAGACCGCGCAGCCCGTAATACCAAAACAGCAGAATGCGCGGGTTGAAGCGGTCGCACATCCATCCCGACAACGTCGCGCCGATAAGGCTAAAGACACCAAGCGCCGCCAAGACGTTCGCACCGGCCAGTTGCGAAATGCCATGGTCGGCGCAATAGGCGATCAGATGGGTGTTGATCAGCCCGTTCGTCGACAGGCCGCAGACTGCAAAGCTGCCGGTCAACAGCCAAAAATCGATCGACCGCGAGGCACGAGCCAGGGTCTGCAACGCCACTGCAACAGGGTTGCTGCCACGACGCGGCTGTCGTGCCGTATCCGGCGCCGCGCCGTACGGACCGACGCCGATGTCGGATGGCCATTCCGGCATCACCAGCATGACGACCGGGACCATCGCCGCGACCACGACGGTCACCGTGACCGACACGCCGCGCCAGCCGTAGCGCTGAGCCAGCAGCGCGAGCACCGGCAGAAAAATCAGCTGCCCGGCGGCGTTGGCGGCGGTCAACAGACCCATCGCGAGGCCGTTACGTTTGATAAACCAGCGGTTGGCAATTGCCGCCGCCATGCCGACAGCACCAGCGCCAGAGCCGATCCCGACCATCAACCCCCAGGTCAGAAACAACTGCCATGGGCTCGTCATCAAGTTCGACAGCCCGGTGCCGGTGATCATGATCAACATGCAGCCGATGATCGTGCGTTTGAGACCGGCAAATTCGATCAGCCCGGTCAAGAACGGACCGGTGAAGCCCAATAAGATGATGTTAAGAGAAACGGCACCGGAAATTGTCGCGACATTCCAGCCGAAAGCATGCTGCAGCGGGACGATCATGACGCCGGGAGCGGCGCGCACCCCGACCCCGGCGAGCGTCGCCGAGAACATCACGCCGAGCACGACCCAAGCGTAATGCAAATGCCCACGGCACAACCGCGCCAGAGCCATCATCGGCACTTTACCCACAAGTCATTTCGCGGTCGAGTTTAGGACAGTCGCGGCTAGCGCCTGGATAAATCTGGTTGCGTCGCGGGCATGGCTGCCGCGCCGGAGCTTGTCGTCCGTCCGGGTTGAAGTCCTCCCCGAGCGCCCTTCGCTCAGGATGGCCGGCGGTCGACATGCTCGGCCAGTCGCGTTTCGATCGCGTCCCAGATCTTGGGAGCTATCGCGACACCGTCGAGCCGCTCGATTTCCTGGATGCCGGTCGGCGAGGTGACGTTGATCTCGGTCATCCAGTCGCCGATCACGTCGATGCCGACAAACACCAACCCTTGGGCGCGCAAGGTCGGCCCGATCGCGGAACAAATCTCAAGCTCCCGCGCGGTAAGCTCGGTTTTCACCGCCCGGCCCCCGACGTGGAGGTTGGCGCGTGCCTCACCCTCGGGCGGCACCCGCAATACACCGCCGACCGGCTCGCCTTCGACGAGGATGATGCGCTTGTCGCCACGCCTGATCTCGGGCAGGTAGCGCTGCACCATGACCGGCTCACGCTGGATCAACTCATACATTTCGAGGAGTGCGGTCAGGTTCTCGTCGCCCTGGCGCAGGCGGAACACGCCCGCGCCGCCATTGCCGAAAAGCGGCTTCAAGATGATGTCGCCATGCTCTTTCCAGAAGGCGCGAATCTCGTCGCGGTCGCGGGTCAACAGGGTTGGCGGCATCAGCTCCTTAAAGCGCAGCACAAACAATTTTTCGGGTGCGTTGCGCACCGCGGCCGGATCGTTGACGACAAGTGGCCCATCGTCCGGCAACAATTCGAGCAAATGCGTTGCGGTTATATAGGCCATGTCGAAGGGCGGATCCTGTCGCATCAGGACGACATCGACGCCGGCGAGATCGAGTTCCTCGAACGCACCAAAATGGTGATGGTCGCCACTGCGGCGAAAGACTTCAAGCGGCCGGCCGCGCGCATAAAGCCGGCCATCGCGCAGGGTCAGCGCATCGGGCAAATAGTGGAACAGCGCGTGGCCGCGCGCCTGCGCCTCGAGCGCTAAGGCAAAGGTCGAATCCGCGTCGATGTTGATCGTGTCGATCGGATCCATCTGGATCGCGACGGCGAGACCCATGGCTTACTCCTTCTCCCGGCGCCACGGTTATAGACGGATCTCTGCGCTGCCGCAGCGCGCGTCAGTTCAATTGGCCACGCAGCTGCTGCAGGATCGCGGCGCCCTGGTGCCGGGCCATGCCTTCGGGAGCGCGCACAACATATTGCTCGAAGGCGCTGGCGGCGGCGCGGATATTGCCGAGCTGGCGATGCAGCATGCCGGCCTCGCGCCACAAATCCGCGAGATCGGGAGCGAGCATCAGCATCGTCTCGATGATCTTGACTGCGCGCTCATGGCGCTGCTGCTGCAACAGCCGCGATTTCAGGTTGTTCTGGAGCCTCAGCAACACATCCCGATCCGAGACCGGAGCGTAATAGTCGGGTGTCAGCTCGGCCTCGGGGCCGACCACCGCCTTTAGCAATTCGCGCAGTTCGGCGGCGCCGCAAATCTGGCCGTTGTGAAACGGATCGAGGATCAATCGTTCCGCCTGCTCTGACAGCCGAACCAAGAAATGGCCGGGAAACGAGAGGCCGGCCGCCTCCCAGCCCTGCGCGCGGGCAGCGTCGATAAACAGAATGCCGAGCACCACCGGCAGCCCTTTGCGGCGATCGATAACCCGCATCAGATTGGCATTCTGGAGATCGTCGTAGGTCAGCTCGTCTCCCGAATAACCGTTCTTCAGAAGAATGATCTCGTTCAGCGCACGGGCGCGCTCGGCAAGATCACCCGCCGCGCCGGGGTGATCCGCAACGTCACGGGCGATCAATTGCAAATGCTCGCGGTAACGCGAGAAATTGACCCGTCGACGCTCGAACGACGCCAGCACCAACGCTGCCTCGGCGATTGGCAGGACGCGCCCGTCGGAAGCGCCGAGCCCACGTAAAAACTGCTCGCAACTCTCGGGGTCGGGGCTCTCGGGCGGCTCGATCATTTGCATCATCGCTCTCTGCCGTCAAACGATGACAATATTTTTTCACCGCGCCGGCTGTCCAGTCCCGCGGGCCCGAGCGCCGCCCGCTCTAGCGAGCTGGGGACCCGCTCTCGCCGGCATAGACGCCGCGCCGATCCGGCGCATAATGCCCGATGTGTTAAGTTGATCCGTTATGGCGCCCCGGGGAGGAGCAGATGAAAAAAGTCGAGATCACCGATTACGGGACACCTGAAAACGTTGCCCATTGCATCGAGGCGCCCGATGTCGGCGCTCCCGGTCCGGGCGAGATCGTGTTCGATGTGCTCGCTTTTCCGATCAACCCGGCCGACATCTCGTTCTGCCGCGGTAATTATCGGCTGCACCCGCCGTTGCCGGCGACACCCGGGGCGGAATGCGTTGGCCGCGTCGCAGCTGTCGGAAGCGGCTGTCGGCGATATTCGGCCAGGCGACCTCGTCATCAACATGCAGCGCGAGAATTGGGTGCAGCGCCGGCGTGTCGCCGCTGCAGACGCGATCCCGTTGCCGTCAGGCCTCGATCTCAAGCAGGCGGCGATGGTGCGTATCAACCCGGCGACAGCGCAATTGCTGCTCGAAGATCATGTTGCGCTGAACCCCGGGGATTGGGTGATCCAGAATGTCGCCAACTCGGCGGTCGGCCGCCATCTGATCGTGATTGCCAAAGCCAGAGGCGTGCGCACGCTCAATGTTGTGCGGCGCGGCGATGTCGAGGGTGAGTTGAAAGGGCTCGGCGCCGATGTCGTATTGGCCGACGGGCCCGATCTGGCGGCGCGGGCGCGGCAAGCGGCGGACGGTGCCCCGATCCGGCTCGGCATCGATGCGGTTTCGGGCGAGGCCTGCAAGCGCATCGCCGACAGTGTCGCGGATGGCGGGGTCGTCGTCACCTACGGCTCGATGAGCGGCGCCGACCCGGTCATCAGCCGTGCCGCATTGGGAAGAGGCATCACCCTCAAGAGCTTTATGCTCGGAGACGGCCTTGCCAAACGGACGCGCGAGCAGGTGCGGTCGCTCTACGCCGATCTCGCCGCCAAGCTGCGCGACGGTGTCTTAAAGGCGCCGATCGACGCCACTTACCCGATCGATGAGATCAAGGCCGCACTCGCCCACGCTCAGCGCGGCGGCCGCCACGGCAAGGTGCTGGTCCTGCCCAACGGTCCGCTCTGAGCCGGCACGATCACGGTTATCGTCGCATGATGCCGGCGGCGCCGCTGGGGTCGTAGCCGACCGCGACCCGGACGTCGACAACGCAAACCTTGCCGGCGCGCACCGCGGCAACGGCTTCGGTCATCGCCGCGACCAGCTTTTTCGGGTCCTCGATTGGGCCGATGCCGACGCAGCCCTGGCCGCGCGCCAAGGTCGCGAGATCGATGTCGGGGTCGCGGATCGATTGGCCGATCCAGCGGTTTTCGACCGGCCGGCCGCGGTCGCGGGCGACCCGCTCCTGATGCAATTCGTCGTTAAAGAACGAGCGGTTGTTGGCGATCACGACCAACAGCGGGATCGCGTTGTGCACCGCTGTCCACAGAGCCGTGACCCCCATCAGAAAATCGCCGTCGCCGAGGATCGCAACCGGCAACCGGTCGCTGTAGCTGTCGCGCAATGCCAATGCCGCGCCGACCGCCATGCCGGGCCCCGAGCCGATGCCGCCGCCGCCATCGGTCCCGAGAAAATCGAGCGGATGGCGAAAATCCCACAGATGCTCGCCCCAGGACAATGGCAACCGGATCATCGTCGCTGGCGCGTCCCCCAGCACTTGCTTCAGCGCCGTCGCCAGCATCGGCACCTCGATGATTTGCGCGCTATCGAGCGCCGCTAAGGTCGGCGGCGATCGCCGTGCGGCGCGTGTCGGTAGCGATGGCGGGCTCGGCCGTAACTCCCTGACAGCGGCCAACAGCGGCGGCACCGCGGAATCGGGCTCGGCCAATAGGTAAACGTCGGCCGGCGGCAGCCCCTGATAATCCATGCTCCAGCCATTGTGGACGTATTGGTCGACCGAGATCTGGATGACCTTGCCGGCTGGGCGACCTGCCGCCGCAGGCCGTCTTCAATGTACCGGCGAGGTCGATCCAGTCGAGGCTCAGGATCACGTCGGCCCCGGTAAGAAGCTCGGTGGCTTCAGGGCCGGCGGCGTGCAGCGCATGGTCTGTCGGAAACACGGCACCGGTCTTGCGGTCGGTCATAACGCGTGCGCCGATTGCCTCGGCGAGGCGCCACCCGCCGCGCCCAAGCCTCGGGATCGCGCGAGCCGCGGCCCATCATGATCACCGGCCGCTCGGCCCGGGCAAGCAACTCCGCCGCCTGGCGCAGCAGCGCGCCGCCAGGCTCGGGCGACGCTGGTGGTGCAAACCTGGTAATGTCGGGCATGGCGGGGACGCTTTCGACTTCGTCCTCTTGCAAAGCGAGGTCGAAGTTGAGATAGACCGGCCCGCGCGGTGCGGTCTGCGCGATCATATTGGCGCGCAAAACCGCCTCCTGCGCCGCGCCGATCGACGACGGTTGGTCGTCCCATTTGCTGAAATTGCGGATCAGTGCACCCTGGTCGCGCGCCGTGTGGATCCACTCGATCCACGGCCGCCGCCTGACCGCATCGAGCGCTCCGGTGGCGCCGAGCACGATGACCGGCGCCCGGTCGCACCAGGCGTTGAAGATCGCCATCGTCGCATGCATCAACCCGACATTGGCATGGACGATCGCCAGCATCGGCCTTCCGGTGACTTTGGCCCAGCCATGCGCTAAGGCCACTGCACTCTCCTCGTGCAGACACAGCAGCATGCGCGGGCGGCTGTTGCCGAGATAGTTGACGAGGCTGTCATGCAGACCGCGATAGCTCGACCCCGGATTGAGCGCGACATAGGGAATGTTGAGTTGCCGGATCGCATCGGCGATCGCATCGCTGCCCCACACCCGGTTTGACGGCGCGCTCGGCACCGGCCGATCGATCTCTTTATCCGCGCCCGCCATCGATCGATTTTCTGATGAAACCGCCACGCCCGCCTCCCTACCCCAGCGTTCTGGCCGGATTACGCCCTATTCCTCGGAAACGAACAAGATCGCCGTAGCCGATTTATCTGCCTCCGATCATGCCGTCAGCGCCAGGCCGATGATGCTGAAGATCAGAAACCCGGCGACCTGAAGCGCTCCGACCCAGAACAGTCCCCAGCGCTCGCCCCGAGCCGGCAATAGCGGTTGCTTTGTCGCGACGAGCAGGGGTGCGATCAGCACCAGGCTGCCGGTTAATCGGAACAGCACGAACAGCAGCGGCGGCACTTGCCCGAGCGCTAGCTTCATCAAGGGCCAATTGGCGGCCCAGCTCAGAATAACGATTGCGAGATAAACAAAGGCGACCGGCGGCAGCGCCTGCTCACGTGAGATGGGCCTGTCGCTGTCCATGGCAGAAGTAGCTGGATTGCGGCGAGCGAATACACCCGAAGATCGACCGGAAATCGGCGGGAGCGCGTGGATGAGCAAAAGAATGCGATTGTCGGCGTCGGGCGGTTGGCGCCTATGACGAGGCGCATATGGCGCGGGCCGGTCAAGCTTTGACCATTATCGACATGTGGCTAAGGCGCGCCTGAATGCTGATCGTTTCATTTGTGCGATCTGACGATATGGCCAAGGGACGGCGCATCGAGATCGAATATCAGAATGGCTTGTGGTGCGCGAAGGCAAGCAAGTCGGGATTGCCGCCCGCGCCAACAGGTGGCTTTTAATATCGTCAAAGAGATCGAGCGCGCGGCGAGCTCTATGAAGACGTGCGCCACATCATCGATCTCAGCTGAATTGGAACCGGCCTCCCCCGGAAACGTGGGAGAGGCCGGCGATGAACTTGGCGATGTGGCTTCGCTTAGCGGTTGGTGCCGTTGTCGGTGTTCGCTCCGCTATTCCAATTGTTTGAACCGCCATTCATGCTCGACGACTGGTTGTTCCAATTGCCTGGGGTGGTCGAACTGCCGGTTTGCTCGACGACGCCGGTCAATTCATCGGGCCGCAATAGCATCACGATGCGCGATCCATCTGGCGACACGGCGTGAATTACAAACGCTTCCGGCACGACGCTAACATTTGTGAAGCCGGATTGCTGAAGCGACGCGCGGATGCGATCCCGCGTGTTGCTGGTGACATTCCCGCCTTTGTTCCAGCCGTTGGAAGAGTTATTCGATCCATACTGCTGGTTGTAGGTACCCGTGCCTTGGTTTGAATAGTTCGTGGCGCCCTGCTGATTGTACCGGCCGGTCATGGAATTGGTGGAATAGCCGGGGTTGGTATAGCTCGAATTTGAGTTCTGGTTTTGGTCGGTAGCGCTGCCGGTCATTGACCCGCTCTGGGCGAAAGCCGGCGCCGCCAGCAAAACCAGCGATGCAGCCATTGTAAATGCAGGAATCCGCATGTCATGCTCCTTCAAAGGTTGTGACATTCGTTAAACGCCGGCACGCAAAAATAGTTACTCGGCGCCCAGAATTCCCAACATCAGATTTTATCAATGATATGGATTTACTATCTGGGGCCGATTTGCGTTACGATTTAAAGATGGTCCTCATTACTCGCGTTTGGATTTTGAACAGCTAACCGAATTTCCGCGCTGGTCCCGACGTTTGTTAAGCGCGGCCCGCCCTGAGCCTTAGCAGCTAGCGGATTATAGGGGTACTCGGCTTATCGGCGAACCGCGATTATCATGCCGGCTGACCCGACCTGGACATTGCAGCGCATAGAGGTGAAAAGGTCGCGATGAAACGGCAATTGCATCTGAATTTATTTATGCACAGCCGCGGCCACCATGAGGCGGCGTGGCGGCATCCGGACACCTCGCCACTGGCGCTGACCGACATTCGCTATTACCAGGATTTGGCGCAGCGGGCCGAGGCGGCGCTCTTCGACTCGGTGTTTCTCGCCGACCAGTTGGCGCTTGCCGAGGATGTCGGGCAGGCGGCGCGCGCCTGGCTCGAACCGATCACCGTGCTGGCAGCGCTTGGCGTGTCGACCAGCCATATCGGGCTGATCGCGACCGCCTCGACGACTTATACCGAGCCGTTCAATCTGGCACGCCAGTTCGCCTCGATCGACCATATCAGCAACGGCCGGGCCGCCTGGAACATCGTGACATCCTGGCTCGCGACGGCGGCGCGCAATTACGGCGGCTCGGGCCAAGTCAGCCACGCCGACCGCTATGCCCGCGGCGAGGAGTTCATGTCGGTGGTCAAGGCGTTGTGGGACAGCTGGGCGGCGGATGCCGTCGTCGACGACCGCTCGACCGGCCAGTATGCCCGTCCCGACCGCATCCGGCCGATCAATCACCGCGGCGATTTCTACCAGGTCGCCGGGCCGTTGAACCTGCCACGTTGCCCGCAGGGCCGGCCGGTTTTGGTGCAGGCCGGATCGTCCGATACCGGCCGCCGCTTTGCCGCGCGCCACGCCGACGCCGTCTTTACCGCGCATGTCGAAAAGCGGACGGCGCAGGAATTTTACGCCGATCTGAAAGCGCTGGCTGCGGCTGAGCGACGCAACCCGGACCATGTGCTGATCCTGCCGGGCCTGAGCCCGATGATCGGCTCCACCCAAACCGAGGCGCAGCGGCTGGCCCGCGAGGTCAACGAACTGACCGATCCCGAGGTCGGGCGCAAGCGGCTGTCGAACCGGTTTGGCGGGCATGATTTTTCCGATCTGCCGCTCGATCGCCCATTGTCGCCCGATGATTTTCCCGATCCCGGCGCGGTCGAGGCGGCGCGCAGCCGGACCGAGGTGATCCTCAACCTGGTGCGCCGCGACCAGCCGACTTTGCGGCAATTGCTCGGCTATCTTGCCGGCGCGCGCGGGCATTACGTCACTGCCGGCACGCCCGAGCAGATCGCCGATCTGATCGAGGACTGGTTCACCGACGGCGCCGCCGACGGCTTTAACATCATGCCGCCGCTATTCCCGGTGCAGCTCGACATTTTCAGCGCCGAAGTCATTCCGCTGTTGCAGCGCCGCGGCCTGTTCCGTACCGCCTACACCGGCCACTCCTTGCGCGATCATTACGGGCTCCCGCAGCCAAAAAGCGCCTTCGACATGTCGCCGCTGCCAGGGTAGCCTCGCACTAGCGTTTTGGACGGCTTTCGCGCATGACAGTCGGCGGTGATGACTCCGACCCGGGCGCAAGTGTCGATGTCCGGAACTGGGCCGCGAAATATCCTTAGCGCCCGGTTAATATCGACCCTTGATGGGCCTGATCGAGACCAGCGCCGCGCTTGGCCTCTGCCTGCTGATGCTCGCCATCGCGGTCGTCCTCGACCGCCGGCCCTATCGGCCGGGTAAGAGAAGTTATATTATGCTGATGGTCATTGCGCTTGCGGCGAGCCTAATCTTCGCCCGCCATCTACTAACCCTCCTGCTTTAGCCGTAACCTTCGGATGCATAGAGCTCGGCAGAACGCCAGCCGAAGCATACGCCCCCGAGGGACGGCATCTTCCAGTCAAGCTTTTCGGTCATGGCGGTTCGCCGGCCGGCATCGTTGCCGAGACAGGCGCAAACGGCCTACAATTCCTGCCGACGTTTTGATAGCGAAAAGCGAGACCCGGATGCCGACCGCAACCTTGGATCAAGATACAAAACACCTTTACGGTGAGTTGGAGGATCGGCTTCTCGCACGCGATCAGGTGGGTGGCAGTCAAGTCTATTATCAGCTGCTGCAGCGCGGCCGGCCGTTGCCGGAAATCATGGCCGAGGCGGTGCGCATCCATGCGCCGTATACGCACGTGCCATACCATCAGCGCATCGACGACGGCTTCCCCAACTTTGTCAACAACGACCATTGTCTGCTATCGGCGCGCGCCGCGGTCAATCTTCAGGCGATGCTGCCGGAGAAACTGGCGGCGCTGCCGTTGGCGCAGACGATCTGGTACATCCCGTCGGGCCTCGATATCTGGAACCAGAAAATTCTGAAGGCGCCGGGTCATTATGCGACCCGCGGCTACAAAATGCCGAATACAACCCCGCCGGCTCCGGTCGTCTATTGGCCGGATCAGGAGCCGCTAAAGGAAACCGGTCCGCTCGCCGAGCGCCTCAACAACTGGCTGACCCTGGTCGAGCGCGGCGAGGTTATCGAAGCCTACCGCGTCTTCCTCGGGCTGATGGAAGAAACCGGACATCGCAAGGACGTACTGGCCCAGCTGGTGTTTGCCGGGCTGATCGATGTGCAAGACCGGATGCTCTACAATCGCTCATACACCACCGGTCATAAGGCCTATCGCGCCCGCTCGGTGGTTGAGCTCGGCAATGCGATCGGCTGGGACAACGCCCATGACGTAATCTATGCCGGCGCCCTCGACATCGCGGTCGGGCCGCGCTGGCACTCGGTTTATGAGATGGCGTGCAATGTCGTCACGATGTTTATCGAGGGCGCCGAAGTGCATGCGGTGCCGCAAGGTGGCACAACCGAGCGCGAACGCGCGCTGCTGACCAATACCGGCCCGCTCGGCCAAACCGAGACCGACGAACTCGTCGACGCGCTGATCCGCCAGCACGAACCCGCTTACATCGAGAAGATCAGTAAGCTGTTATTGGCCGGCACATCGCCGCGGCGGATCGTCGATGCAATCCAATTGGCGGCGGCGCAAGTCGTACTCGAAACCGACGGCGCCAATTCCTTTTCAATGCCGCAGCACACCTATGAATATTGCAATACGCTCGGCTGGTTTTACGACAATTTCGAGCACCCGCAGCGGCTGAAACTGCTGTATGTCGCGGGATCGATGGTCAACCAGGCGGCCTGGAACCAGAAGCACATGGGTTGGACCAAATCCGAGACAATCGCCGCTCCCGGCAGTGCCGAGCGGATGACCGGCGCCCAGATCATCGGCCGGCTCGAAGAGGCGCTGGCCGCCTTCGACCCGGCTCAATCGGTGGCCTGGACCAAAGCTTATCTCGCCAGCGGCGCCGACCGCTCACCGCTGGTCCAGCAGCTGGCATTGATGGCGTCACGTTTTGGCAATGACCCGCACAACCAAGAAATCCCGCAATGCCTGTTGCAGGATTACGGCAAGAACCAATGCGCCGACCGCGACCGCCTGCTGCTAGCGTGCGCGCATATTTCGGCTGGGCACCGTAAATACGGCGACACGTTCGAGGCCGCCCGCCGCTTTGGCGATGCCATGGGGCTTTCCGAACTGCATTGAGATCGTGTCGTCTCAACAATATTGCTTGGTTGCTCCACTCCACGCCCAACGGCAGTCATTGAGGTGTCATTGCAAGCTGGCGAAGCAATCTCGACAATAGGCTCATCGAACCCAAGCGTCGGGTTCGCGCCACGCGCTTCGGCCCGCGGCAGGCGGAAGCCTTATCGCCACGCTGTTCGATGCTGCCTAAAGGTGGCGAAGCAGCAGGATCTGGGAAGCGATGGCGACAGCCAAATTTTCTGAAGTGGCACGGCAGCGGACGCATGACCTGCGCGCGGCAATTCACCAGCTGCCGTTCAATACCGAGCTTGCTGCCGGATCTTTGCAGCGCGAGTGCTTCCAACATTACATCACTCAGGACGCGCTGTATCTCGGCCAGTTCTCGCGGGCATTAGCGCTCGCCGCAGCAAAGGCGCCGGATAGCGAGACATTGCAAGCTTTCGCGCAATCCGCGGTCAGTGCGGTCGCCGTCGAGCAAAGACTGCACGAGCATTATCTACGCGCGTTTGGCGTCGACCCGGCGGCGCTTGTCGATGCCGAGCCGGCACCCGATTGCCTCGCCTATACCAGTTTCCTGCTCGCGACCGCCTATCACGAGCCGTGGGAGGTGCTGGTCGCCGCGCTGCTGCCGTGCTTCTGGATCTATTGGGATGTCGGCTGCGCGATCGCCGGGACTGCGGCTCCGGACAACCCGTACCGCGCCTGGATCGATACTTACGCCGACCCTCGCTTTGGCGAGGCAGTGCAGGCCGTCATCGCCGCTGCAGATCGCGCCGCAATGGGGGCGAGCGACTGCGTGCGCGAGCAGATGCTCGCCGCCTTCACCCGCGCTGCGCAATATGAGTGGTTGTTCTGGGACGGCGCCTATCACCGCCGCGGCTGGCCACTGAGGGGCTGATGCCGCTTGCCACGGGGCCCCGGTTGCGCATATCCGCCGCCGCGGCTAGGCTATCGGCCTGACCGCGAACAAGGTCTTGTGCGGGAGGGGTGGCCGAGCGGTTGAAGGCGCACGCCTGGAAAGTGTGTAGACGGTGATGAATTGTCTCGCGGGTTCGAATCCCGCCCCCTCCGCCATAACATCAATAATATCAGTTAGTTGATGCGAATACAGAAAGTTTACCCACTTTGTGCCCCCGCTAATGATCTAGAAGCGCGGTTGACGCCGGTGCCCAACATTAGACGCCTTCACACGCTCATTTCACACAGTTTTCCGTGAAAATTGAGAACGGCCGGGCAAATCGTGCACACTCGGCCCATAAAGAGGTTACTCGTTACTGGGTCGATTGACACCGAAGGTAGAATAAGGCGGGTGGTTGGGGCGGCTGCGGTTGCGCTTGGAGTGCGGTTTGCCGGTAGCCACGCTGTCGAGAGGGTGCCAGCCGATCGACCTCACCACCCGCTGCGCGTGTGCGCCGCGGGCTGGTTCTCGCCTGGTTTTACGGTGCCAGTTTTTGATAATTCCCCATCGCGCACTCGACTAAGGCCAAACCGAGAACACGTTTCCACCGAGCCAATTTTTAATTTCTACAGAACCTGACCTAGCGCTCGTAGGGGAGGTGCGCCGCCTCTCGGAAGGACCCATGCCGAGGGGAAAACATACCCCGGGCGGGTAGGCATTCCTTGAAGTTCACGTAAAGCCAGTGCAGCGCTAAGCGGACCGCGGCGATCCAGCGTCTCCGATCGCGACAGTGCCGATAGCCGTGACGGCAGGATGGGCGAGCTGCCCGAGCGCCCGAGCTTGCGGGCGCAGGTGGTGCCACAAACGGCCGTATACGGGACGCCGCCTCCATCGCCAAGATGGCACCACGAGAAAAGGGATTGAAGGTCCCGAAACACTATCCCATTTTCAGCGTACCGCAGCACGCATCCACGACGTTTATGGGACCAAATTCGATGACAGGCAAGGCAGACCGGAGAGCGATCAGCCGGGCCGTGGCGAAGGCCATCGCCTACCACGACTGCGGCAAGCCGGAGAAGGCCCCCGCCTGGGCAGCCGAGGTGGTGCGGCTCCTGGAAGCGCAAGCGATCCTGACGCCAGCGGCACTCACTAGCCGCCCGGAATGACCGACATGCTGATCGGCTATGCTCGCGTCTCGACGCAGGATCAAAACCTCGATCTCCAGCACGATGCGCTGGCCAAGGCTGGGATCGAGAAGGTCTTCGAGGACAAGGCCAGCGGTGCGCGGGACGATCGGCCGGGGTTGCGGGATGCGCTGAGCCACTGCCGTCCCGGTGACGTGCTCGTGGTCTACAAGCTCGATAGGCTTGGCCGCAGCATGCGCGGGCTGGTCGAGTTGCTCGCCGATCTGGCGCAGCGCAAGATCGAGTTTCGCTCGCTCAGCGACGGGATCGACACGACGACCACGATGGGGCGGTTCACCTTCCACCTGCTCGGCGCCATCGCCGAGATGGAGCGCGACCTCATCCGGGAGCGCACCAACGCTGGGCTCGCTGCGGCGCGCGCCAGAGGCCGTAAGGGTGGGCGGAAGGCCATCCTCACCCAGAAGAAGCTCGACGCGGCCAGGGCGCTCCTAGAAGACCGCAATCGCAGTGTTGGCGAGGTGGCAAAGCAGCTTGGCGTCGGGCGCACCACGCTCTATCGCGCCCTCGGCGGCCCTTGAGGCGCTGAGCGCTTCACCGTGGGCTCGGGCGGGCGCTGCGTCGCCGATGGGTGGTAACCCCGAGCCCAGCCGGCTCGATCTCGGAGCCGCCGACAGTCACCCCGGCATGTTACCCCCTTGGGGCGGAGTTGCCCGGCGCAGCCGCACCGACTGATCCACATTGACTGGCCGCCAAGTTGTGAGACACGGGCGCGCACGCGCGCGGGAGCGAACAGCATGCGTTGGAGCCAGTTGGCGCTTGGCTCGTGCCGCCTTCGCCGCAGGGCCGCGGCGGCTTGATCTTCTAATCCATTGAGGTATGGTTGATTTGTGGTATCAGCGGCCGGGCGTGGCGCGCGGCGGCGCCGAGCGGCAGGGCGTCGGCGCACGACTTTTCGACGACTTTTCGCGGGGTTTTCTCCAAGTTTCTTGACCCTGCGCGCGAGCCTGCACCGGGCTTGCGGCTGGGCGAGCACCGCGATCCACATACGCAAAATCAATGACTTGCTGAGACGCTGAGACGCCGTCGAGCCGGTCGCGGCGGATTACTGGCGCACTGCATTTTTCCGGGGTTTTGGACGGCCGTGCCGGAAGGGCGGCTCACTCCGGTGGCGCTGCGAAGCAGCGAAGCGGTTGCCTGGCGGTGGCCGATTACCGGGCGAGCGCCGGCATTGCGGCGACCGCAATGTCGAGCCCGCGAAAGTCGCGCCTCCCCGATCACCTGAGCGAAGGGCTGGGCAAGCCGAGCCACACCTCAGATCGGCTCCCCGGTCCCCCGAAACGTGAAGCACCTGCCACGGGTAGAGTGGCCGGGCGCGAGGCGCTGGAGCAAGCGCCAGTGTGGCTCTGGCACCACAGGCTCGGCCATGGGCGGCACGCCCCAGCATCTGCACAGTCCAGTACATAGTGAGGGACCATGCTGACCCCTGACGTCCTGGCCCGTGCACAGTCACCCACACAGTGAGGGGTCAGGCTGACCCCTGCCGTCCTGGCCCGTGCACAGTGCACTACATAGTGAGGGACCTTTTTTCGACCCCTTGATGACCCCAAACCACCCCCGCGGGTCCCTAAAGCGCCCGGAGGATCACAGACCAATGAGCATCATTGACAACACCGCTGCCCCGACCGACCCCGAACTGATCACCCTCCAGCAATTCTTTTCCCGGTTCTCCATCACGAAATCGACGTGGTATCGGCTGGCGAAGGCTGGAAGCGCGCCGCCAATCGTTAAAATCGGGCGGCGTACGCTGGTGCCGATCCGCGAGGCTAGGGAGTGGCTCGCGACACAACTCCAGCCCGCGGCGTCGCTGTGCCACGCGGCCAGCGCGTGACGGGTGGGCGCGACTGTGGAGGAGCTGAAAGTGAAGAAAGCCCGGGCATTGAGAAGGCGCCGGTGACCCTCCTAACTGATGCCCTGGCGCTCAGCGAGACTGTCGTCCCGCTCTTCGCCGGTGCCCTACCACTGGGCTATG
>CAVTLC010000016.1:0-77505 GCA_963735445.1 uncultured Alphaproteobacteria bacterium | reverse complement strand
ATTGCGACTGCATCGGCCCTGTCAAGATAGATCCGTGAGAATTGGCCGGTGATGTCCGATCAACTGTGCCTCAACATAGTATCCGACGCAACAGCTGCGCAGATCAGAATGATTACTGACCGATAATCTTTAGGACTTTACGCGAGGTCGTGAAGTGGTGAAATCATGCGGAACCAGGATTATAGATGGTGATTAATTTCTGACTAAGGGTAAGCGCGAGCCGAAAGGTCGGGCTTCGGAAAACGCTGCGCGGCTTCTCCGTCGTCAGCCGGGTTTGCGGCTGAGAAAGTCCCGGAAGCCTTCGCGCGGGTGATCCGCAGCAAGCCAAGAGCCGCGGGCATCCTCTTCGGTCGCATAACGGTCGCGCCAACCCATCCCGATTTCATCGTGCAGCAGGCGCTTGATGCCCTGCACCATGCGCGAGTCATTCTTGGCAATCATATGAGCGATTTCGACCGCGGTCTCGATCAGCCGCCCCGCCGGAACCACCTGGTTCAGTAAACCGATGCGCTCGGCCTCCTCGTGGCCGACCACCCGGCCGGTGTAGAGCAATTCCTTGGCTTTTGGCAGCCCGACCAGCAACGGCAATGACCAGGTCGAATTGACCCGGCCATAGCTCGCGGCAAGAAAACGGAATTGGGTGCGCTCGCAACCGATGCGCAGATCGAGCGTGGAGGACAGCAACGCGGCGCCGCCATAAGCCAGCCCGTTGATCGCACCGATCAGCGGCTTGGCAAAGCTCGCGATATGCCAGGTCGCTTCGCCGCGGAAGGTCTGGCGCTGCGCCAATTCCTCGCCCGACAACCCGGCCATTTCATGGATATCGGCGCCGGCCGAAAAGGCGCGCTCCCCGGCGCCGGTCAGGATCACCGCTTTGACCGCGTCATCGGACTCGTATTCGGTCAGCGCCTCGTCGAGTTCACGAACCAGCCCAAAACTCAGTGCATTGAGCTTTTCGGACCGGTTCAGGGTGATCACCGCGATGTCGTCGTGACGCTCGGTCAGTATGAACTCATGGCCCATCTTCTGCTCTCCTCACCGCACGTTGCCCGATCGTGGTTATCATTCAACCGGTGCCAACCAACAAGATACGTCACCACGCGACGGCTTGTGTTGCAACACGCGGCGGGCGGGTCCAAAGCCGTCCTCGACTCTCTCCCGCAGCTAGCCCGCGATTAAGAGTGGGGTCAGGACATCGGGGTCGGACAGCATCGGGTAATGGCCGGTGTCGATTTCGAGGTATTTGCCGCCGAGCTTTTCGGCGGTGCGGCGTTGATGCGCCTCGCCCGGGTTGGGAGCTTGACGGCAGCGGATCACGGTCGCTTTCCACGGCCGCGACCAAAAGCTCTTCAACGAGACCGGTTCTTCCATCGCCGCGATCGGATGCGGCGTGTAGCGCGCCAACGCAAAGGCCCGCACCGCCGGCGCCAACCCTGCGAAGCTGCGGTTCTCGGCGTCTTCGCGCGACGGCCCAACCGTCAATTCGCTCGTGACGCGCGGCGTCGGCCGGTTGACGATCTGGGAGACCCGCTCGCCATCCATCAACGCCAGCGCGTCGACAAACACCAGCCGCTCGATACGGTCGCGCGCCAGTTCGGCAGCCCGGCAAAGCACCATTCCGCCGGAGCTGGTGCCGGTCAGCACGACATCGTTCAAATCCTCGTAAAACAGCAAATCGGCGATCTCCGCCGCATGGGTCTCGACCGAAATCCCCGGGCGCAGAGAATGCCGCCGGTCGCCGCAGCCATCGAGCGATGGCGCATAAACGAGGTGTCCCTCTTCGCGCAGGCGCGTTGCTGTCGGTTTCCAGATCCAGCCGCCCTGATAGGCGCCGTGGATCATCACGTATGTCGCCATCTCTTCTCCTATTCCGATTATGTCGGCGAAACCCGGCGCTCAGCTCTCGCCGAGAGCGGAGTAGACCGCCGGGCTCAGTCCGGCTTGACCCAGGGCGGGTGCGAGCCGGGGTCGGGCTTTGACACGACGATCGGGGCGGGCGCCGATTTTGGCTTGGCGGCGCCGTTTTTGACCAGTTTGATCGTGGCGCCGTCGAGCTCGACATTGATCTCCAACAGCGAAGTTTCGCCCGACCGGGCGACATTGACCCGCAGCATGTCATCGCGAATGTCGATGTAACGGCCGACGACGTCGAGCAGCTCTTTTTGCAAATCCGGCAGGAAATCTGGGGCCTTGCTGCTCGCGCGCTCATGGGCGAGCACGATCTTCAAGCGGTCGCGGGCGATCGCGGCGGTGTTCCGGCGCTCCGGAAACAGTAAATCGAGGAGCCGCATCATGCGCGTCCGAACAGGCTGCGGAAAAAGTTGCGCCGCTCGGGTCGCAAAAAGCGCAATTCACGGTCTTCGCCGAGCAGGCGGGCGACAGCGTCAAGATAGGCCTGACCCGCCGGGCTGCCCTCGTCAAAAACGACCGGGGTACCGGTATTCGAGGCTTTCAGCACCGATTCGGATTCGGGGACAACGCCGAGAAGCGGGATCGACAAGATCTCTTTGACATCCTCGATCGCCAGCATCTCGCCTTTTTCGACCCGCTCGGGCGAATAGCGGGTCAGCAACAAATGGACCTCGACCGGCTCCATGTTTTTTTCGGCGCGCCGCGACTTCGAAGAGAGGATGCCGATGATCCGGTCGCTGTCGCGCACCGAGGAGACCTCGGGGTTGGTCACGATGATCGCGGTGTCAGCAAAGTACAGCGCGGTAATCGCACCATGCTCGATCCCGGCCGGGCTGTCGCAAATGATGTAGTCGAAGCTCTCTTTCAGCTCGTCGAGCACGCGCTCGACCCCTTCGCGTTTGAGCGCTTCCTTGTCGCGGGTTTGCGAGGTCGGAAAAACATAGAGGTTGTCGTTGCGCTTGTCTTTGATCAGTGCCTGATTGAGCTTGGCGTCGCCGTTGATGACATTGATAAAGTCAAACACGACGCGGCGCTCGCAGCCCATGACGAGATCGAGATTGCGCAGCCCGACATCGAAATCGATGACGACGGTGCGGTGGCCGCGCAATGCCAACCCCGAGGCGACCGCGGCGGCGCTGGTCGTCTTGCCGACGCCGCCCTTGCCCGAAGTGAGCACGATAACTTTTGCTGGCAAAAGACCTCCCCCTTCCCCCGGCCGGCGTCAAATGCGATGCCGGCCACGCGGCGAGCAGCACTCGGCATGTGCCGCGCGCCTCAGGATGATCGTCAATTACGGGTAATGGTCAACCGGTCATCGACGAGCGCTATCTGCACCGGGAAATCCGCGCTCTTCCGCGGGCATTTGCTCGCTGACGAGGTAGTGGCCGGCGATACTGACGAGTTCGGCCTCGAAGCGGCTGCAAAAGATTCGCGCTTCGGCGTCCCCAGCGGCTCCGGCGAGGGCGCGGCCGCGCAACGGTCCGTACACATGGATGTTGCCGTCGGCCATGATCTCGGCGCCGGGGCTGACCGCCGCGGTTACGATCAGATCGGCGCCGCGGGCGTAGATCTGCGTGCCCGATCGCACCGGCTGGCTGATCAGCCGGGTCCTTGGTTCAGCCCCTCGTTCGATCTGGGGCGAGGGGGTCGGCGGCGGGTTGGATAAGGGCAGGCTCGGTTGGGCCGGACCGGGTTGGGGCGCACTGGGTTGGGACGCACTGGGTTGGGGCATGCTGGATTGTGGCATGCTGGGCTGGGGAGAGCTCTGGGGCGGCGGACTTGGCGCTGTGGCTTGTTCGGACGCGCGCGGCCGCCGCGGACCGGTCGAATTTGGGGCGAAGCTTGCGAGCCCGGCCGCGGCGGCAGCCTCGACTTGCGCCGGAAGCGCATTCTGCACGCCGACGAGGGTCAGGGTATGACGGCGCAAGGTATTCTTGGCCGCAGCGAAGTGCTCGGCATTTACAAATTCGGCTTCGTTCCTGAGATCGAGCACGACCGGCGCGTTTAGAAAAAAGCGCGGGCTGCGGCGGATCTGCTCGGCCAATTCCGCCTCAAAGGCGGGGTCGCGCAGCATTCCCGCGCGCACCACCATGACGGTAAAGACCGCCCCCTGAACCAGACTACCCGCCATCCGAGATTTGCCACCCCCGCACCTCAATCAAATCGGGTTAATCCCAAACCGCGCCCCCCGCAACGAGTTTCGCTGCGCGGCACCGCTTCAGTTGGCATTCCCGCTCAGCCGAGAGTGCTGCTCTGTTCGTCATCAGCTACGACGGGTAATGCCGCAAACCGGCCATACCCGACCCTGCCCAGAGGTCTCATTCCTGCCGGCACGGATCACCAACGGCACCAAGACGGGCGACGCGCTCTGCCGGCCCGCCGCTTTCAATCGAGCTCTTCCGCTGCCTTGTTCAAACCCGTACCTTTGCAGCCGCGCATTTTTGCACTCAACAGCTGTTCTCCCCCCAATGTCGGCTGGCAAGGCGGATTAAACTGATCGTCCTCGATCTCCTCGGGCGCTTCGCAACCTGCTCAATGCAAGGCGCGCGATAGCTGGTGGCGCCTGGTCCGGGATGGCGAAGACCGAACTGACATTGATCTCACACAAAACATAGCTGTCTTCTCCCGACGTGGTGCGTGGCCCGTAAAGAAAGTCGGCGTCCCAGATGATCGGAAGCGACGCGGTGTCGATGCCGAGAACCTCCGTCATTTGCGGCGTCCACTCGGTTTCCATCTTCGCCCTGAGCGCCTGAAACGGCTCCGCGTCAGCGCCATGCATAATGCGCGGGCCGGGTTGCGCAGCCGGGGAATCCAGGCCTTCGGGCGGCGGCGGTATCAGCGCCTTGATGTATTGGTGCCCGAAACCAACGACCTTGTCGGCACCCATATAGCAGCGGATCATGCCGTCGGGCAGGCGCGGCTGAAACGGTTGATCAACGATACATCCGCCGTCTGCGAAGTAGGGCTCGCAGCGTGCCATGAACTCCACCAGCGGCAGTTCTTCGGGTAAACTCCCGCGGAGCGCGTGCAGGACGCACACGATACTCGCCTCGCCGGCCGGCTCGGAAACCAGTTCGATCTTCCAAACCCCTTGGCCGCCATTGCCCCGGTTCTGCTTGAGGACACGTGGGCCGGCCGATTGCAGCCGTGGCGGGAACGCGGCGGCGAATTCGGCCGCCGTGCGGTAGAGGTGGGTGTCCGCGCCCCATCCAAGATGTTTGGTGCGGTGCAGGACTTCTTTAACGCCCATTTTGAGGATCACGTCGGGATGCGCGCTAACCCACGGCCCCCGCAACGCCACATCACGCAGCAACGCGTCTAACACAGTTCGGGTCTTTCCCTGATGCAGCGGATCGACCCATACGAGCACTCCGTCAACCGCCAAAAGCTGCTCGCGTACCTCGTCGACAAAGTTCTCGTCAAAAACCACCGGCTCAGCCTGGATGCCAAGTGCCGCCAGCTCTTCAAAGACACGATAAAAGCGGTTGTTTTCCGGCGGTTGTTCGGCTCGTCGCGCCTCGCGATCGCCGCGCCACATAATCGCGATTTTGAAGGGATTGGAGTCCTGTCGGTGTCCGTTCATGCGGCACTCCTCGCATAACGAGAGGCGCAGTGCTTGGACGGATTGTCTAACGGGGTGCCTGCCTTTACCCCAGAACCGCGATATAGGCGCTCTCCGCGAAGACGGCAACACGGGGTTCCGCTTTTGGCAGTACTACGCAGACGATTTCGTCGGCTCATCGGCAACTACCCCCATTTCGAAATATTGGGTTCGGCGGCTTTATGTTGGAAAGCACTGCTTAAGACGGGAAAGCTCCTGCCAGAGTGGCCAGACCAGAAGTGATGTTTTCGATTGATCGCCATCCTTGCGATCATCACCTGCGAAACGGAGGGCGATGCGCCGGCGAACATACTCGAAGGGCCGCGCTCTTAATGGTCGCGACGCGCTTGGCGTCGGCAACATCTGCGGCGCAGTAAGCCCGCCGCACAGGCTCAGCGGCGCAGCCGGGGACTACTGAAGAACGGCACAATGGCCGGGAAGCGGTCTCGACCCGGCATTTTATCCGGTCCGCAGCCGCTCGTTCGCAGACTATTCTAGATCGGCGGCGTTTACCCGATCGATGGTTGATCTCACGACGGCTAGGCCGGGCCGCGCCGAAATCGCCGCTTGTCCGGAATGCGGCGCGCTGCAGCGGGTGACGGCAACCGGCGATACGGATGCTATCTGCTACCGTTGCCGCACGCCTGTGGAGCGTGCCGCCGGGCGAAGCGCCGACGCAGCGCTCGCCTGCGCTTTGGCTGCATTGCTGCTGCTGTTTCCGGCCAATTTGTTGCCGGTGCTCCGCTCCCATTTGCTCGGCGCCTCGCTTCAAGCGCACGTGTTCGACGGCGCGATTGCCTATTGGCGAGCCGGCTGGCCGCTAATGGCAGCGTTCGTTGCCCTCTTCGTCGTCGTGATCCCGTTCGTGCGGTCGATGATGCTCGTGGCCGTACTCGGCAGCCTTCGCCGCGGGCATCGCGGCCGCTGGCAAGGGTTCCTGTTCCGCTATTCGGAGGACCTGCGGCCATGGTCGGTCCCAGCGGTGTATGTGCTTGCCGGCATCGTGACCTACAGCCGGGTTGCTGCTCAGCTCAATATCGAGATCCTGATGGGCGGCTGGTGCTTTGTTTTGGCCGCGCTGCTCCTGCTGATTGCGGACGCCTCGCTCGATACTTTGCGCGTCTGGCAGGAGATCCGCCCACAAGGACCGGTTCGGCAAGTCTCAATGGATTGCGATGGCTGCGGCCTGATCGTTCCGACGAGCCTGGAAGGCGAACGCTGCCCGCGCTGCGGGCGGCAGCTACATCAGCGCAAGCCGCAATCGATCAGCCGAACCGGTGCGCTAACGATGGTGGCGCTGGTGCTTTACCCTGCCGGGATACTGCTGCCGATGACGCATACGATGCAGCCCACGGGGCTTGTCGAGCGCAATGTCATTGACGGTGTGACGGAACTGTTTGCGAAAGGCTTCTGGTATTTTGGCGCCGTCTTGTTCACGGCCAGCATAGCGATACCCGTCCTCAAGCTCGTGGCGCTGGGCTGGCTGATGTTCAGGGTCAAATATCCTCGCGCCAAAGGACTTGTGCTGCGCACGAAGATCCATCGCGTGCTCGCCGATATCAATCCCTGGTCATTCATCGATCCGTTCATCGTGGCGCTGACCGTACCTCTGCTGTCTTATCCTGGGATTGCGGATGTTAATGCAGGTCCGGGGGCGCTGCCCTTTGCGCTGGTCGTCGTGCTGACGATGCTCGCCTCACGCTATTTTGATACCCGGCTGATGTGGGACGCCGCGGAGAAAGCCAATCACTGACAATAGCCTCACCGATCGCCCCAAAGCCGGTCGGCAGCCGAGCCCAGGGCAGCTTCCTGAAGCACACCAGCGCAAAACGCGCTGGCCCGGATGGGTCTGGATCATTCCGCTTGCGGCACTGGCCTTCGGCATCTGGCTTGGCGTCAAGTATTGGATCGGCGGGTCAGGCGACGTGACCATTCACTTTGCGAGTGCGGAGGGCCTCAGCGCAGGAGCGCCGGTTCGCTACCGGGGTGTCGAGGTCGGTAGCGTGAGGCAGATCAGCCTCGGGAACGATCTTCACCACGTGAGCGTCGTGCTCCGGATCGATCAACCCGCCAGCAAGCATATCGGCGCCGGGACACAGTTCTGGATCGAACAGCCGGAGCTTGCCAAAGGCCAGATCAGAAGCCTGATGGCCGGTTCGTATGTGGACGTGGAGCCGGTCGATGGCGCGCACAAGACGGTCTTCGACGGTCTCGAAACACCGCCGGTGCTCCCGGCCGATCAACCGGGTCGGCGCTTTGTCCTGACGGCCGACGACGCCACTGGGCTGTCGCCGGGGGCTCCGGTCTTGTACAGGGGTGTCGAGGTCGGACGCGTTTTGGGACTGCGCCTCGACGGGTCGAAAAAAGCAGGCCGAGATCTATGTTTTCGTTAAGGCGAAGGACGCCGATCTCGTGCGGCAAGATACCTCGTTCTGGCGGGCGGGCGGGGTTTCCGTCTCGATGGCCCAGGGGTTCAATGTCCATCTCCCGTCGCTTCAATCCGTGGTCTCGGGCGCCATCGCCTTCGAGACGCCGAAGGTCTTCGCGGGTCCTCCCGCTGGCTCCGATGCCGTCTTTCCGCTCTACAGCAGCCGTGATACTGCCGAGGCCGTGGCCGGCGGGCCGGTGTTCTCCTATTTTATCGAGTTTCCCGAGGAGGGGGTCGGCGGTCTTGCCCGCGGCGCACCGGTAACCCTCGGCGGCCGGCGTATCGGCCGCGTTGAGAACGTCGATCTGCCGACCGAGAAAAAGAGCGGAAGCTTTGCCACTTCGGTCGAGATCTCGATCAATGCACTGGCGCTCGATCTTCGCGCTAGCGGTTCAAAGACCCGGAAGGAGCTGCAACAAGAGCTGAACCAGAAGCTCGCGAAACTGATCGAGAATGGCTTGCGCGCCAAGATCTCCCCTGGCGGGTTGCTGTCCGGAAAGTCGGTCGAACTCGCGATCGTCAGCAGCGCGCCGGCGGCACAGCTCGATCAGGAACACGAGCCGCCGGCCATTCCTGCGGCGACCCCAAGCAAAACCTCATGACAGGCGTTAGCTACCCCCGCAATGTTGATGGGCCAAGGTGAAGGCGTCGATCATCGGCTTGCCGGCTTTCAGCACGCTTTCGCGAACTTGCTTGCTGCTGCTGGCGGATTTGACAATCGAGGCCGCCTTGCTGGCCTGTTGCTGATCAAGCTGCCCGCTGATAGTCCCGCCGTAGCAAACTGCCCTTTGTCGAGCCATTCCGATATGCATAAACCCGTCTGCAATGCGTGTCTCGGCTTTGGTGCTGGCAAGGGCGGCGGCGGGCACCAGCAGGACGATTGCCGCGAGGGTAGGGATGCGCATGACCGTAGTTCCGTTGGCTAATCAAACGCTTCACCAACGTCCGAATTTCGGGGGTGGTTCCTAAGTAGCCCGGGAGTTCACGGTGCCTCGGGTTTCGAATATATCGCACCGCAGAACGGCTGGCCGAAGAACGTCCGGAGCCGGTGCGAAGGCGTGCCGGGGTTCTCGCCAATTATCATGTATGCAGGCCTTGGAGGGGGTTGACTTCGAGGCGATCTCGCTGGTGTCGGTCTCAGTCGATTTTGGCGTGACCAAGGTGGTCGACGGCAATTGGGGCATCCACGCAATCATCCGCAAGGAAACCTTCGCCGGCACCGATGCGGTCTAACCTTTCGCCCACGCCGCCGCCCGTTTGACACGGCCTGAGACCGGGTGTTAGCTCGACCTCAGCGGCGGACGGATACAAAGCGGACGGATACAAAGGAGAGGGAAATGGCCGGGGCTCTTGATGGCATCAGGGTGCTGGAACTGGCGCGCTACCAGGCGGGGCCGCGCGGCGGCATGATCCTCTCCGATCTCGGGGCCGAGGTCATCAAGATCGAAAAATTGGGCGGCGAGGAGACCCGCCAGTCACCGCCATTGGTGCGCGGGCAGAGTGTCTATTTCTCGGTCTATAACCGCGGCAAAAAGAGCCTGTGCCTCGATCTGCGTCAGCAGCGCGGCAAGGAGATTTTCGCCGAATTGGTCAAGACCACCGATATCGTGTTGCAGAATTTCCGACCCGGCGTCATGGACAAGATGGGCTTTGGCTATGACCGGCTGCGCGAACTAAAGCCGGATATCATTCTCGGCTCGGTTTCGGGCTTTGGCCAATACGGTCCCTACCGCGACCGGCCGGCTTTTGACCCGCTCGGGCAGGCGATGAGCGGGCTGATGCACCTGACCGGGACGCCGATCGGCCGTCCGCTCGGCACCGCCTCGTCGATCGTGGACCGCTACACCTCACTGCACGCGACGATCGGCATGCTCGCCGCTCTGCATCACCGCGATCGCACCGGCGAGGGCCAGGTGGTTGATGTCTGCCTGATGGATTCAGCACTCACCATGGTTGAGATCCCGACCTCCTACTATCTCGCGACCGGCGAGGAAGGCGGCGAGGGCGGTCGCCCGCCCTATCAGGCCATGGACGGCTATGTCGTGATCTCGGCCTCGGGAAAGGTGATGGGCTCAAAGCTGTTGCAGATCGCGACTGGCGACGCGGATGCGGTCGCCAATACCGGCGCTTTTACCGGGCGGATGAGCCTCGACGATAGCCCGCGCAAAAAGGTCGAGGCGTGGTGTCTGGCGCACACTGTGGATGAGATCGTCTCGGCCTTGGTCGAAGCCGATATCCCGGTGGCGCCGGTCAAGACCATCCCGCAGGTCGCCGAAGACCTGCACCTCTGGGAGCGCGAGATGCTGGTCAAGATGGAGGACCCGGTCGCCGGCGAGATGTACCTGCCGGGTGCCACAATCAAGATGTCAAAGACCCCCGGCCGTCTCGGCCCGGTTCCAACCCCCGGCCAGCACACCGACGAGGTGCTTGCCGGCATCCTTGGCTACGACCGCGCCACCCTCGCCGAGCTGCGCGGTGCAAAGGTCATCGCCTAGCAGGCGCTGGAGCCCAGTCCGAAGTCTTTTGCGCGAAGAGCCGCGGCGATACTGAACTTTTCGGCTTTCTCGGTGTTTGTACCGGGTTGGACCGGGAGTGTCGCGGAGGCTGCTTTTGGCGAAAATTAGGGTTGCGCTGATCGGGGTCGGGAATTGCGCCTCCTCCCTGGTGCAGGGCGTCGAATATTACCGCGATGCCGTCGGTGAGCAACCGATCCCCGGAATCATGCACCTCGATCTCGGGGGCTACCATGTCGGCGACATCGAATTCGTCGCCGCCTTTGACGTGGCACAGGGCAAAGTCGGCCGGGATTTATCCGAGGCGATCGCAGCGCCGCCCAACAACACCGAACGCTTCGCAAAAGTCTGCGCAACGGGGATAGAAGTCCGGCGCGGCCCGACTCATGACGGGATTGGGCAGTATCTGCGCGAAGTCGTGATCGAGTTGCCAGAGCCGGTTGACGATGTTGCCGATACATTGCGCCGGACAGGTGCCGAGATCGTCGTCTCATATCTCCCGGTGGGTTCGGAAGTGGCGGCGCGCTGGTATGCAGAGCAGGCGTTGCGCGCCGGCTGCGGCTACGTCAACTGCATCCCGGTGTTTATTGCCAAGGATCCGCGATGGCGTCAGCGGTTCGAGGAGCGGGGGGTGCCGCTGATCGGCGACGACATCAAGAGCCAGGTCGGCGCCACCATCGTTCATCGCGTGCTCGCCAATTTGTTCCGTGAGCGCGGGGTTCGCGTCGACCGCACCTATCAGCTCAATTTCGGCGGCAACAGCGATTTCCAGAACATGCTCGAGCGCGACCGCCTGCAGTCGAAAAAACGCTCCAAGACCGACGCCGTCGTCAGCCAACTCGACGATAAACTATCCGACGAGGACGCTCATGTCGGGCCCAGTGATTACGTGCCGTGGCTTAGCGACCGCAAATGGTGCTACATCCGTATTGAGGGCACGACCTTTGGCAATCTGCCGCTGAATTGTGAGCTCAAGCTCGAAGTCTGGGACTTGCCGAACTCGGCCGGGGTTGTCATCGATGCAATCCGCTGCGCCAAGCTCGCACTCGACCGCGGCATCGGCGGCGCTTTATTGGGACCGGCCAGCTATTTTATGAAGAGCCCGCCTGAGCAATATACCGATTACGAGGCGCGCGCCCGGACCGAAGCCTTTATCCGCGGCTAGGCGCCGCTTTGAGCAGAAAACTCGTGCCGTCCCACAGTGCGAGGTCTCGCGTTCCGTTACGCAGCACGACGAGGCCCGCGGCTTTAGCGTAGGTAGCGATATCGGCGCGGTCGGCGGCAATATCGCCGCGATACGAGTAATTGAAAATTGCGAAGCTTCCGCCCGGCCGTAATAGGCGGGCCGCGTCATGGATGTGCTGGCGGGCAATCTCGGGCGATGCTGCAACAATGCAGGGGAAACTGTCGATCGCCAGGATCAGATCAAAACGCTGGTCAGCGAATTGGGCGAGGCCGCGGCCGCCAGTAATGTCAAAAGTCACGTTGGCAATTCCGACGCAGCGGCGCTTCGCCTCGGCGACCATAGCCGGAGAGAGATCGATCCCGGTTATGTGCCGCAAGCGGGACGCCAGCGCGCGTTCAATTCGGCCAATGCCGCAACCGATATCGAGCGCCTCCCGATCCGCTCCGAGTAGCCCCCAATCTTCGAGCAATGCCGCGAGTTCCGCAGTAGCGCGGTCGAGGATCGCCGGGTCGCCAAGCGAATAGAGCGCTACCGCCGCCTCCGGCGCGGTGGCTACGGCGCGATCGTATTGTTCCCTGATGGCGGCGAGGCGATCATCGCCACGGGCCTCAGTCAGTCCGGCTTCGACCAGGCGGGCGGCATACTGCAGACCATTGCCGTGCTCGATGGCGAGCTGCGCCAGCCGGACGAGTGGCTCCCGCCCAGTGGCCCGCAGCCGTTCGAGGCATTCTCGCAGCGGCTCCAGAGCGCCCGCGGCCAATAGCAGATGCATCAGCGCGATTTCGGCGGAAATTTCGCCTGCGAGATATTGGGCCAGTGCCGCATGGGCTGCCGGCGGACAGGCCGCCGTTTCGGCTTCGGTCAATAAATTCAGCATCGACGGCTCAAACGCCGAGAAATCTTCGGTCGGTCGACCGCACCCCAAGCGTATTTGTAGCTCTCCTCGCCGCGCAAGAAGTCGAAACTCGTCACGCCCTCGGCTATCGCCTGTTCGATGGCATGGGCGATGACCTGCATGCCCGGGCTGAGGCGCGGCTGCAACGGATCAAAGCCGCCGAGATAGGCATAGCTCCGACCCTTGGCGGCAAAGCCGTAATAGACCGCGAGCACTGCATCGTCGAGCGACAGTCGATAGAGCCGCAGCATTCCGGCGTTGAGCAGAGCGCTCGCCGCGGCGCGGTGAAAGTCTTGCACCCGAGGATCACTGCAAACGCCGCATTCGCCGCGACTACGCCAGCGCTGTTGGTGCAG
This sequence comes from uncultured Alphaproteobacteria bacterium, assembly GCA_963735445.1. Classification (GTDB taxonomy): domain Bacteria; phylum Pseudomonadota; class Alphaproteobacteria; order ATCC43930; family CGMCC-115725; genus AP-15. The sequence continues at coordinate 64,615 of CAVTLC010000016.1, read as the reverse complement.
GCGGAATAACTCATCCATTGCCGTGTCGAGCGTTCCATCGGAAATCGCCTCGATCGTGATCGCGCCGGATGCTGCAGCGCGCGTTTGCGCTTGCCGCAGATCGCGCAGCGTCTTGCGCGGCACGCTCTCGTGGAGCTTCGATTGGTCGGAGGGCAACGCCAGGACCGGGCAGGGCGGGGCCGGCATGGCAATTTCGGCGAACCCGCATTCCGCGACCGCCGCTGGCGAGCGCGCCTTCCGGCATCAAATCGGGCAGCCAGCACTCGTCCCATTCGAGCATTGCGGCGATCTCAGCCATCAACATGTGACCGATTTCAGGAATATCCGGGCTACGCAATGCCTCGATGTAGTCCGATAGCCCGATGCCAATCGGCAATAGCTTGCGGCGTCCGTTTTCCCTTAATACGTACAGCGGCAACAGGCCGACAAGTTGGTCACCGGCGCGCGCGGTCAGGATACGCGGCTCGGGCGTACCGAAAAATCGCCACCATGCGAGAAGCCAAGCCGGCGACTGGAACGGCGTCGCCGCCGGGTCTCGCCGCCACAGCTCTTCCCATTCGGGACGCAGTCGGGCGAGCCCTGCCTCGTTGGTGATTGTCGCGATCTCGATCAAACCGATTGCCCGGTGAAAGCGAGCCGCCGGTACAGCGCGAAATAGCTCGAAATCATTCGGTCGAGCGCAAAACGCCGGCGCGCCACATCGCGGCAGTGCTCGCGATCGATATTGTCGATGGCCCGAATTGCTTCCGCCATCTGGGCGGCATCTTCGACCAGAAATCCGGTCACCCCCGGTTCGACAATCTCGGCAAGCGCGCCGGCCGGAAACGCGATGACCGGGGTCCCGCAGGCGATGGCTTCCATTGCGACCAATGAGCTTGTTTCCGGCGCAAGGCTCGGCGCCAATAAGCAATATGCCGCATTCAGCAAGCGGCGCTTACGCGCCCAGCCAACCGGGCCGAGAAAACGTGCTTTGCGGCCCAGACGCGGTTTGATCTCAGTCGCAAAATACTGGCGGTGCCACTCATAGGGAAACAACTCGCCGCCGATCAGCAAAGGCAGGTCGGCAAGGCGCGCGGCGTCGAGGGCGTGCTCAAACCCCTTTTCAGGGCAGATGCGGCCGAGGCACAGCGCGAAATTGCGGCGCGCGTGGCGAGCTTGCAGGCGATCGACCGGGACGCCGTTTTCGACCTCCGGCAGCATCCCTGGCAAAGGCGGAAAGCTGCGCCGCTGGCTTGCCGAAACGCAGTTGTACCAGGTCCGCGGACGCTCCCGATCAAAGCTGCCCGGAGGATAGAAGTCGCGCGGCAAATGAAGCGTGACCAAGGTCGGGGTGTCGATTTCGGGCAGATGCTCGGCGAAATTGACGGCGTGGCAGTGCACGAGATCGACAGGAAATTCCGCCAAGGCTTGCGCGATGGCGCAGCGATGGCGTTCGCATGACCGGGCGCGCTCCTGATCGGTGATGTCGGCGGGGACGGGCCCGGTCGGGATCAATGTTCCCGCCACCTGCGAGCCCGAATTGCTGACCACGATCGAATTGTGACCGGCTTCGACCAGCGCATGATCGAGCGCCGACAGCACCTGCTCGGCGCCGCCGACCGCATCCGGCCCGACCGCGGCGAAGGGATAGCCGATGCTGAGCACGGTCAGCGGCGGCATCGCCGGTCAGGCTAGGCCCAGCGCGTCGAGCGCCTCAGCCGCCCGGTTCCGCCACTCGGTCCCGCTAATGCCCCAGCCGAACATTTCGTAGAGCAACGGACCGGGATGCGGCGGCTGGCGGAAATCGTATGCCGGCGCCAGCCGGAAGCGCTCGGGACTGAGCGGGAATTGCAGCAGCATCTCGCGCTGGGTCGTGAAGCAATCGACCATCCGTTGCTTTCGCTGCAGGTCGCCTTCGGCAAGCGGGATAATTAGTTCTTCGCCTTGACCCGGCAGAAATCGGCCGCAGACCATCCGGTCGTCGCAGGCGTGATAGAACGGCATCTCGATGATTGCCGGTCGATCCCCGGCGTCCAGGCATCGGCACGCGGCATAGACCGCGAAAGCGGCGGCGTCATGGTCGGGGTGTCCGCCTTCATAGGCATGGGTCAGCACCGCGAGCGGGCATTCGCGCTTTAGCAATTCGAGGAGTCGCCGGGCTAGTCCGGCGAGATCGCGATAAGCTTCCTTGTCCGGGATATCGAGCGCCGCCGACCGCACCCCGGCGGCCTCGCCCGCAATCAATGCTGCTGCGAGCTCTTTCCGCCTTGCCGCAGCATAGTCGGCCGGCGCGGTGAAACCGTGATGCCGGGCATCCTCGCCGTCTCGCGGCGCGCCGTCGGTCAGGTGCACCAGTAACGCGTCGCGCAGCCGCGAGATTTGCCCGCCGAGAGCGAGGGTCTCGTCATCGGGATGGGCGACGACGATCATCAGCCGAGAGACGATCGGTCCGCTACCGGCCAATTGCGTCAGCAGCTCGCGAGCCTGTTCGGCCCGCGCACCCGGCCTGACCGCGATCACCCCGGCGACGCCGCCGTCACAGCCGGGTTTGGCCCGTAACCGGCGCCCGCCTGATAGTAACGCCGGATCATCCGCACGCAGAATTCCGCGAATTCCTCGTCCACCTGCGGCGGGCTGGTGTGATGCGGTGCGAGCCCGCGCTCCTCCGGCGTAAAGCAGAATGTCAGTGTGACGTCGAACGGCTCCAGCGCGCGCATCTGGCGGTCAAACCAAGCCTCGGCATTCGGGCGCAAGCTATCGGCCCAGCTGAGCCCGGTGCGCAGGTAACGAACACCGAGCCGCTTGAGCCAATCCACCGCCAGATCGAGCCGATGGTCCTCAAAATGAAACCATTGGCAGATGCCGAGTTCAGGTGCGAAATCGGCGAAATGTGCGGCGGCGCGCTTTGGCGTGCCGTCCTCGCGCAACAGCCCCATGTAGAAATGGCGGTAGTAGGACGAGCCCTCCGCTTCTTTGTGACGGGTCGTCGCCGGCCATGCCTGGGGCAGATCGAACAGACTGTACCAATGAATTCGCGATGCCCGGCCGATCAGCAACTCCGCAGTGCGCCGCAATCCGAATTCCTGCACCTCTTCGGCGCCAAAGCTCGAGGCGCCGCATTCGGAGACCCAAATCGGCAGGTCGGTCACTTCGCTGATTTCGCATAGCTTGGCCGGCCAGTCGTCAATCGGCCACAAATTCCAGTCAAGCGGAAAGCCGTGCACTGCCACGACATCGAGCCGTTCGAGAACGCCTTGCCCGGCGAGATTGCGGATAAAGGCCGGGTCGATCGGCGAAATGCCGCCCAGTACTCGAGCCAAACCCGGCGCCGCACCGGCGATTGCGTCCCCGGTCAGTCGCATCATGCGCGAAAATTTCGACCAATCGGGATCGAGCTCCAAATCCCAATGCGATTTATTATTGGGCTCGTTCCACAGCATCACGGCTTCGATCATGCCGCTGCTCCATTGTGCTGCCGCGATTTGCGCGCCGGGTACACAGCATAGCCTGAATTGGCTGGTCCCGGGCGGCAGACAAACACCTCCTCCTCGGGGTTGCCGGCGATCACGAAACCGGCGCTGCGCAGCATCGCCGCAGTGCAGGCGCGATTGGGAATCCACCAGTTGGTGTTGTCGCCGGCATAGCAGTGCTCGACAAAGGCAAGGCGTGGAAAACCCGGACGTTCGAAAATCGCTTTCTCTTCGAACGGATAGTCTTCCGCCAGTTGTTCCACTGACGGATCACCGCGCTGCATCGACTGACAGACGAACAGGTCTCGGACGACATGCTCGCGGATCAAATCCAGCGCCAGCAACGGATGGCGCAAATGGTAGAGAACGCCAAGGAACAGGACGAGGTCGAAACGCTCTCCCAAAGCCGCGACGTCGTAGACCGAGAGGCATTTGAACTCGATGGTGACCCCAAGGATTTGCGCGGCAAAGCGCGCCTGGCGCAAATAATCCTCGTCGAAATCAATGGCGACGACGCGCGCCGCGCCGCGCCGTTTCATTTCGATCGAGTAGAACCCGCCATTGCAGCCAATATCGAGCACTGTGCGGCCACTGAGGTCAGCCGGCAGCGCGTGCGCGAAGCGCCGCCATTTCACCGCCGGGTAATCGCCGAGAAAATGCTCGGGCGCCGTCGCGACCCCGCCCAAATCGATGTTGTGGAACCACGGCCCTAATGCCGTCGCCTGACGCCTGATCTCGTCGAGGTCGCGTTCGGTCATAACCGTCGCTCCCGGCGCATTGCATTCCCGACATCGAGGATTGTTCCGGCGTGCGCCCGCTTACTGGTCAGCAGCCGCATCGCTTGACGATAGCCGCCCAATGTGCCGACGTCGACATAGTCTGTGCCGGCGCCCACTGCCACTGCTTCGCCCCCTTGTGCGAGATAGGCGTTGACCAAAGTCCCGATATATTCGTCGCGGCGCTCGCGCATTTCCCAAAGCCGATATAGCGCGTGTAAAACCGCACCGGGAAGCCGGAACGCGCCCCAAATCCACCGCGTCGAAGCGCCCGGTGACTTGACTTGAATTTCCCGGACCCGACCGTCCTGGTCGGTCGCAACCGCGTCAAAGAATTCCGGCCGCGCGACCGGAAAAGTCAAAAAGGCCAGTTTATCGTCTGGTAACGCGGATAGAGCGTCTTCCGGCAGCCAGATGGTATCCGGCAAGCCGACCAACACGGACTCGTCCGGCCGGATCAGCGGCAATGCGCGAAAGATTGCGTCGCACAGACCGAGCGCCTCCGGCTGGACGACATAGGCGATCGCGGCACCGTCAACGCGCGCGCCAAAGTATTGCAGAATGTCGGACTTCCACGGCGAGATGACAAAGCAGATGCGGTCGGCGCCAGCACAAAGCATCCGCTCCACCAAATATTCGCTGACCGCGCGCGGCCGCTCGGTGTCGCCGTCGAACCGGCTGCCCACAGGCAGCAATTCCTTGGAAAAGGCGAGAGGCTGAATGCGTGTCCCGTTCCCGGCGGCCGGGATGATCCCCCACATCGCTCAAGCCTCCTGACAGCGATCAGCAAATGCCTGCTGGTGCACCGACGATAGGAGCCGCACCAGTTCGGTTGCGCGGCAGTCCGCAGTATGGTGGGCCAATGCGCGTTCGCGCGCGGCGGCTCCGAACATCGACAACTCGCGATCGCTCAATTCGAGGGCGTTCAGCACGTCCTCGGCGGAGTCGACGACGAGAATTTCCTGACCGGGAATAAAAAACTCGTCGAGACCTTCCCACCAATCGCTAAGGATCGGGGTGGCGCACGCTGCCGCCTCAAACAGCCGCCCGGAAGGGCACCAGCCACAGGCCGCCATCGCCGCTCGCGTAATGTTCAATGTCGAGCGCGCCGCCGCGTAAAAACGCGGATGCTGCGGCGGGTAGACGTGACGTTCGAAAAAGATATTCGGGCGCCACGGGAAATCGGGAGGATAGAGGGCGCCTCCGATGACGAACCGCTGATCTGGCAGGCGTTTCGCGGGCTCGAGAAAAAGCCGGCGCAGCTGCGATTGCCGATCTTCGGCGTAGGTCCCGAGATAAGACAGCGCCGCCCGCGGCCCTTCCGGTTGCGGCGCCGGGCGATAGCAGTCCGGATCGACCGAGCCATAAAGTGGCGCCACCCGCGCCGCGCCGAGGCGCTCGCGCAAGGCGGTCAGCGCCATGCCCCCGGCATAGCTCAAAACCAGATCGAACCCGGCAAGACCGTCGCCGCCGATATAGCCGACCTGTTCGCCGGCGCTGAGCCGCGCCAAAGTGACCGGGCTGTCGAGATCATAAAAGACGCGCACGGCCCGGCTATCCAAAATCAAGATCGGTAGCGGCCAGCGCGTCGGGGCAATAAGAGGTGACGATCGCGGCGTCGGCGTCAGCAAGTTGCCGCCGGGCACAGGAGGCGATCTCGGCCCAGTCGCCGTACAAAACCAGCGAAGCGTCGTCGAGCTCGGTGAGATCGCGGTGTTCCGCGTAGTACGGCACGTCGCGCTCGAAGAACGTGACCCGGTGACCTTGGGCCGCGAGACTGCGGATCAGCGCCCGCCATAGCACCGCGTGACCATTCCCCCAGGATGAACTGACCGAGAGGCCAAAGATAACCAGCTTCATCGCGGCGTCTCTCCCGCGGTCATTGGCTCTAATTGAATTGTGTTTTGGCCGCGCGCCGACCGGCTGCGGTTGTCCTTTCGCTGCCGAGCCTCGTCAACATACGATTCGAGCGTTGCTGCGCGATGCTCGGCCGTGTGGCAGGCAAGAACGCGTTCACGCGCGCGGTGCGCCAGCTGCAGGCGCTGCGTTTCGGTCAGATCGCGCAGATATCGCAGCACGTCGTCGGCGCTGTCGGCGATCAAGATTTCGCGGTCCGGGCAAAGGATTTCGTCGAGACCGGCCCACCAATCGCTGATGATCGGGGTGCCGCAGGCGGCAGCCTCGAACAGGCGAACGCTCGGCGAGTAGCCGCGGCAGATCATGTTTGCGCGGGTCACGTTTAGCGTGAAACGCTGACGCGCATAAAACGTCGCGTGCCCGGCGGGATCGATATGTTCGATGCGGTCGAGGTTTCCCGGCCAGCGGATCTCGGACGGGTAGAGCGAACCCGCGACCGCAAAGCGGCCCTCTCGCCAGCGCCGTGCCGGGCTGCACATTAGCCGCTCGAGTGCCGGCTGGCGATCCGCACTGTAGGTGCCGAGATAACCGAGATCCCAGCTCGGCGTGACCGGCGCCGGGCGATGGCAATCGGGATCGACCCCACAGTAGAGAACCCGTGCCGCCGGTGCCCCGAATTCGTGCTCGATATGCCGCAACACCGGCCCGCCGGTAAAAGAGAGATAGAGGTCGAAACCGGGGATCAGATCAGCGGATAAGTATTCGCAGCTGCCATCAGCGAGCGCGGCCAGTGTGACCGGAGTGTCGATATCGTAAAAAGCGACCAGCCCACCAGCCTGACGCTGGGCAAACTCACAGACCTCGATCCCATCGGGGACATACGAGCCGACAATCACGAGATCGGCATTGCGCAGCGCGCCGCTCCAGCGCTCGTGCAATTCGCCGACGCTGTCGTAGAGGCGGGTCATCCCAAAGGGTGGCTGCGGCAGGTCGCGATGGTCGCGGTACCACGGTGTTTCGCGTTCCAGGAACAGCACCTGATGGCCGCGATTGCACAGGGCTTTTATCAGAGCGCGATAGGTTGTCGCGTGGCCGTTTCCCCACGATGACGTGATCGACAGCCCGAGGATCACAATCCGCAATTTGTCCGGGCCAGCGGTCGCTGCGCTCATTGCTCTGACCCGTCCAATACGCGCTGCAGCAATGCGACGCGTTGAGCGTAGGTGTGGTCGGCGAGAGCGCGCGTCCGCGCGGCGGCGCCGATGCGGTGCGCCTCGTCCCTCCTCAATCGTGCCAATGTCTCGGCCACCGCCGGCCCGTTTTCGGCAACCAGAATTTCGTGGCCCGGCTCGAAGAACTGCGCCAATCCTTCCCAGGCGTCGGTAATGATGCAAGCGCCGGCCCCGGCCGCCTCAAACACTCGGGTCGCCGGGCTGAACCCATATGCCGCCATGCTGTCACGGCTGACGTTCAGCACCGCCAGTGCCGAAGCGTTGAACGCGTTGTGGTCGCGGGTGAAGACATGTCCGAGATAGCCGACATTGGCCGGCAATGGCTTGTCGTCCCAGCCATTGCCGCCGAGCAGAAACTTTCGGTCGGGCAAATCGGCCGCTACCGCAATGAAAAATTCGTCGATCCGCCGCTCGCGATCGGGCAAGCGGTTGGCAAGAAGCCCGAGATCGCACAGAAAACGGGGCTCGGGCGGGACCGGATAGTGGGTCAGCGGGTCGAGCCCGTTATAGATCGGCACACAGCGGCGGGCGCCAAAGCGCTCGTACCCAGAGACGACCGGCGGGCCGCCGCCGTAAGTCAAGATAAGGTCGTATTGCGGGACCAGCGCGCGGAACGGATCGTTTGGGTCGGCGGCGATGCGGTCGAGGGTCGCCGGGGCATCGACATCCCAAAAGGCGGCGATCGCGCCGGGGCGCTTGATTGCCGGCACGCGGGCTTCGAGCAGCGTATCGAAAACGCCAACGCCGCTCGCTTTGACGATCAGATCGGCATCCCGCGCGTTTTCAAGCGCGCATTCGACGCCGCGCTGACCCTCGGCCGAATAGACGACGACATCCGCCCAGTGCGGATCGGGGATGTCGCGATGCTTTTGTCGATCGTAAGCGTCGGGTTCGTAGAAAGTGATGCGGTGTCCGTTGGCCGCGAGCGCTTTCAATATGCCGCGGTAATAGGTGGCGGCGCCGTTCCAATAGGCCGAAACCAGGCTTGATCCGAAAAACGCTATGTTGAGCGGCGTCATTGCACGATCGTCATTGCACGGCCGCCAGCGCCGGCTCGGCCAGATCGCGCCCTAACGCCGAGCAGATCGCCAGCAGCTCCTCGACCCGGCGTGCGCAGCTATGACGCGCTACGACGGTCGCTCTTCCATGAGCAGCGAGATCTGCCCGCAACGCGGAGTCGGCGTGTAGGTCAGCGAGGTGGCGGCGCATTTCGGCGCCGTTTTGCGCGACCAGGTAATCGTCGCCCGCTGTGAACAACCCTTCGCAATCGTCCCACGGTGCCGAGACCAGCGGGATTCCGCAGGCGAGCGCCTCGAACATACGGATCGTCGGAATCCCAGGGAGCAGTCGGGTATAGGGGCGCCGCGGGACGTGAACCGTCATCCGCGCCGCCGCAAAGGCGAGCGGCGCCGCGAAATTGGCGAGATAGCCGGCATAGTCAATTCCGGCTGCGGCCAGTGCGGCCCGGGCTTCGACCGGATAGCGCACGCCGTGCACTCGCGCCGACAATCCCAGTGCGCTAACCGGCTCGATCAGAAATTCGCGAAGCTCCGCGGCGCGCTCCCCGTCTCCCCAATTGCCGATCCACACCAGATCGCGGTCTTGCAACATTTCTGGGTAGGGCCGGAACACGCGAAGGTCGGCGCCCTCGTGCCAGGTATAGACACGCCGACCCCAGCCATGCCGGCGGTAGGCCTCGGCGAGCGCCGTGCCAAAAGCCAGCACCGCGTCGAACCCGTCGAGATCGAACCGCGACATCTCGTCGACGGCGCTGACCATGCGATGGTGCGTGTCGAGAAACAGAAGCAGGAAGCGCGCTCCGGCCCGGCGGCGTGCCGCCAGTCGGCCGACGAGAGCCGGATCGGTCCACTCGTGCACCAAGACGAGATCGGCGCCGTCGAGAGTGCTATCGAGGTCGATGTCCTCCGGGTCGTAGGTCGTCACCGGCAGATCGGGATAAACCGAGCGCCAAGCGGTCAGCGCCGACGGTCCCGCATCCTTTACGAGATTAACGGCGCTCCAGCCGTTTTCGGGCTCGAAGGTCTGAACGTCAAACCCGCGCGCCTGCAATTCTGTGGCGATCCCGCGCAGGAAATGCGCATTGCCGTGGTTCCAGTCCGAGCGCAGCGAATGGCAGAACAGCACGATTTTCGCCATTACGCCGCCCGCCCTTTGGCTCGATCGCCAATCAGATCGCAATACAGCGCGCGGTAACGGCGGGCGGTATTGGCAAGCGTGAAGCGCTTGGCGCGGATACGGGCGGCGGCGGCAAGCCGCTGGCGTTCCTCACGATTGTCGATCAAGCGGGTGAGGGCGGCCTGCCACTCGCTCGGCGTCCGCGGGTGGCAGGAAAATCGCCGCGCCCTCCCAATTCTCACGCAACGAAGCAATATCGCCGAGCACCAATGCGCAGCCCGCCGCCGCCGCTTCGAGCACCGTGAGGCCGAACGGCTCGTAAAGTGCCGGCGCCGCAAAGATCGCAGCCTCAGCAAGATGTCGGCGCATTTCCTCCGGGCGAAGTACGCCAAGCAGCCGGGCATGGCGCAAATCGGCAACGCCCTGTTCGGGATGCGACGTCTCGCCGGCGATTTCGATCGGCCAGTCGACACGCGGCGCAATATCGTCGAGCAGGCGCAAATTCTTCGCCTCATCCCAGATCCGGCCGGCGGCCATAATTACCGGCCGTTTGGGTCGCGGCATGAAGGCGCTCAAATCAATGCCATTGGGAATGATCCGAGTATTCCACAATGGTAGTCCGTATTGCCGGCGGAGATCGTCCTGCACCGCGCGCGTCGGCGCCACAACACAGTCGGCGGCGCGCAACCCGCCGACCACCTGTCGGCGATAGCCGCGCCACTCTGCCGGCGCCGCTTCGCCGCGCACTGCCTTCCACCAGCTGAGCACGTCGGAATGGGCGACGGTCACGATCGGGCGATCGCTGCCGAGCCGCGCCTGGGCATAGCCATTGACATGCACGACATCGACCGCGTGTTGCACTGCGAGCGCCTCGAGCCAACGCGTGCTGGCTGAGATGTCGGCCTGGCCTCCTGTCATCCATTCGAGACGAAAGTCGCTTTGCGCCAGAATGACATTGTCGAGCTGGGAAACGGCGGCCTGCTGTGCCGGGCGAGGCCGCGGTCCCAGTGTGGCGAGAATAAAACGAATATCGGGCAGTGCGGCACAGAGCCCGAGCGCGTAGGACCACACACCGCCGACCGCATCGGCGGTCATAAGAACGGTCGGGGTCGATCCAGTCACTGCGGCAAGGCCTCCAGTTCGCAAAGCCGCTGCGGCTGCGTGTTCTGGATGTCGCTAAAGACGGCGTGATGGTCGAGGTAGTAGTCGAGAGCGCGTTCCCAGGCGAAATCGTCGGGCAGCCCCCACAGCCGGCGATAATCGGGCGAGCCGGGGTACGGAAAAAGCGGCACCGGCTCATTGGCCCACACGCCCTCGGCACGCAATGCGCTGCGCCAGCGCTCGACAGCGCCGGGATTGTCGCTGTCGCTTGCAATCAAATTGGCCTGAACAAACGGGACCCGACGCTTGGCGTAAATCAGACGGCGGGTCAGTTCGTCGGTCGAGACGCGGCAATCCTTGTCGAGCCAATCACGGCCCTCGGCGGTAAGACTTTCGACACCCGCCTCGATCGATACGCAACCCGCCGCACCCAGCAGATCGAGCATGTCGTCGCGCCACAAATCGATGCGGGTCTGCACGCCAAACACAATTGGACGCGGAGCAATCGCTTCGAGCAGTTCGCGCCACGGCAGGAAAATCTCGTCGATAAAATAAACATATCCGACGCCGGCCGCGAGTAGGCCGTCGAGCTCTGCGATGATCGTGGCAAGCGGTCGCCGGCGATAGCGGTCGCGGAAATTCTCCTTGGCGCAAAAGGTGCAGTGATACGGGCAGCCGCGCGACGTCTCCATCTCAGCACCGGGTCCGGCCGGGGCAATGTCAAACCGATGGTGATGATGGGTGTGACGCTGCAAGGTCGCGTTGGGCCAATAAAGCGCCGGCAACTTGGCGATGTCTGCGGCCTGCGGGCCGCCCTGAACGACGATTTCCCCGGAGATGCGATGGCACAGCCCGGCAATGCCGCCCCAATCCTCGCGCGGCGTACTGGCAAGTCGCACCAGCACCTCTTCGCATTCGCCGAGCACGACCGCATCGACCGCGAGTTTCCGCAGCGCAGCGCGCGGCGTTGTCGAACCGTGCGGACCGACGGCAACCCGAAGCGCGGGAATGCCGGCAAGCGCCTGCAGTAGCAGCTCTGCGGAACGCGCAGCTCAGGCGGAGCGCAGCGCCAGAACAGATAGCTCGGGGCAGTGGCGAGCACAATCATGTCCGGCGCGAAATCAACAACCCGCGCCCGCAGCGCGGCATCATCGAGGCCGCTCGGATTGGGCGTCGATAATAGCAGCAGTATGCCCGGCATTCGCCAACAGTGCCGCGGCATAGCCGAACTCCAGCGGCAGGTGCGGCTCGCGGCAGCCAAAATAAATGCTGCCGGTGAAATCCCAGTTGGGGTTTACCAGCGCCACCCTCATTGGATCGCCACTCGCAATGTCGGTCGGTCCCCGAGAAACGGCATGATCACACCGTGAGACCTCGCGAGGCGAGCGCGCTCAGCGCCTCGCCGACCCGGTCAACGGCGACCCGTCCATCGAGCCAGCCGACCAGCTTGCCAATACCTTCTTCCAGGCTGGTTTGCGGCCGATAGCCAAGGATCGATCGAGCTTGCGAGATGTCGGGGTAGCAGTGGCGGATGTCACCGACCCGACATTCCCCGGTAATCTCGGGGTCGATCGGCACCCCGAGCGCGTCGGAAAGCAGCCGGGCAACCTTATTGATTGTGACGGCCCGGCCGCTGCCGATGTTGAAGGCGCGCCCGACCGCAGCATCGCAGGTTAATGCGAGGCGACAGGCCTCGGCCACGTCCTCGACATAAACAAAATCGCGGCGTTGCTTGCCGTCTTCAAAAATCAATGGCGGCCGGTCGTTCAGCAGCCGCGCGGCAAAAATCGCGAGAACGCCGCTATAGGGGTTGGACAACGCCTGGTTCGGCCCATAGACGTTGAAAAAGCGCAATGCGACGGTTGGAATGTTATAGGCGCCGCCGACCAACAGGCAGAGCCTCTCCTGGTCGTATTTCGACAGCGCGTAAACCGAACCCACCGAGACCGGTTTGGTTTCGGGTGTGGGCACCGGTTCGAGCGGCTTGCCTTTGCCGTCGGTCGGTTCCCATAGGCCGGCCTTGAGCTGATCGGGGGTGCGCTCGACCACCGGAAACATCGCACCGTTGACGGCACGATAAAGGCCTTCGCCGTAAACGCTCATGCTCGAGGCGACGACGAGGCGATCGAAGGGATGGCGCTTGGAGCGCTCGACCATCGCCTCCAGCAAGACCGCGGTACCACCGGAGTTGACGTCGGTGTAGTCGGCGACCTCGTACATGCTTTGGCCGACGCCCACCCGAGCCGCAAGGTGGATCACGGCATCGACGCCGGCGAGAGCACGCTTGACCATCCGCGGCGAACGAACATCGCCGATGATCAGCTCGATCCGCTTGTCCAAATAGGACGGGGGCCGGCGCTCGGGGCCGTGGATCTGCGGGTCGAGATTATCGAGCGCGCGGACGCGCCACCCCTGCTGCAGCAGCAGCGCGGCGCAATGCGAGGCGATAAAGCCGGCGCCGCCGGTGATCAGGATGGTTTTGCTCATTCCTGCCCTGCATTGCGAAACGTACTTTGCGGAAAACGCGGTACTTACAAGAAGGTTCAAACGTTTTGGCTGAAAGTCGCAGGACAGGCCCAATTTGAGCGAGCAGGGTTGACGGCGCCGGCGATTGCGACCTGTGGATCTCCGATAATTTGGAGTTGCTGCACTTCGCCCGGGGGTTGGCAATTACCCGCGGTGATGGTGTCGCGAGGCGTGATTTTCGCCGTGCTGCCGCGCCTCGGCGGTGTCGCGGCCGATCAGCTTGTTAAAGAAGCTCTTCTTGCCGCCCGCGGTTTTGTCCTGGTGCAGCAAGGCAAGATCCGCCTCATCGAATTTCTGAAAGAACTCGTCCCAGGAGATTTCTTCGAGGCTGTCGTCATTCGCATTTGGCGCATCGGGAAAGATCAACCGGATGATACCGGCGTCCTTACCGCGATGCGTCGCCTTGACGGCGGCGGGTTTGCCGCCGCGCGACTCCGCCCATTTACGGATCTCGTCGTGATCGGTCGAAATTTGCGCTTCGGCTGAGGTATGCGCCGCCATCACCAACTCCCTCGTTGAAAGCAATCATCCTTTCAACAAGGCGGCACTGGTCTTGTTCCGCATCAGCCTCGAGCGCCGCTTCCGTAAGCGCCGCTGTCAGCCGATCGACAACCGATTCCCATTCACCCGGCCGGGTCTGCCGAAACAGCCGCATCGTCGGATACCACGGACTATCCACGCGATAGCGCATCCAGCGCCAATCGGCATCGGCGTCGAGCAATGTCCAAACCGGCCGGCCAAGGGCGCCGGCGAGATGAGCGACCATTGTGTCGACGGTGACGATCAGGTCGAGATCGCAGAGCAAGGCAGCTGTCTCGATGATCGTCGCGTCCTCCGATACGGCTGACGCGAACAGTCCGAAGCAGAGCCGCCGCCGATGGATCGTGGCGCGCCGGTCCGAGCTGCAGGCACACGAGGTCGAGCGGCAGCCGTGCCAGAGGCATCAGCAGCGGCGGGGGCAGCGAGCGCTCACGGCGCCAATCGCCGGCCGCCCAAACGATCCCGACGCGCAGCCGTCTTGGCCTGCTCCGTGTTGTCACGGCCAGACCGGTGGCAGCCGGCGGCAGCGTCAGATACGGGATTGGCCCCGGCAGATCGTCGAGGCGGATCCGCAAAGCGTGCGGCAATTCCATCAACTCGATCGCCACTTCGTATGTCGGGATGGCCGCGCCGAGCGGATAGAGCGCCGAAATACCGCGAACCGACGACAACAACGGCAGCAACGCCGGCTGCGCTTCGACCATGACACTCCGCGCCATGGCCGCGAGCTTTGGCACAAAACGGATGAACTGCAGTGTGTCGCCGAGGCCGTGATAGCACCGTACCAGCACATTGCGGCCGCAAAATGCGGCGCCGTCCCACACCCAGCGCAGGTGATAGGGCAAGTCAGCGCAGGACTGCCCTGCCCGCTGCCGCATCACAGCGTCGCTGATCGTCCAGGCCCGCTCGAAGTCGCCGTCGAGCATCGCCTCCTGCCAGGGGTCGCGCATTGCTCAAGCGAGAGGATCGAGGTGGTAAGCGAGTGCCGGCCTAGCCCGCCGCGCGTCGGCGGCGCTTGGGCTCCTCGGCTTGGCGGGCGAGATTCGCAATTCGAACGCGTAGAAAGGCGACCACTGCCGCCTCCTCAGGGCTCATCCCCTCAACGTTTTTCTTTAACAAAGCGCGGGTGCGGACCTCGAGCGTGTGCAGCAATGTTCCGTCGAGATAGCCTTCGAAAATCGCCGGGTGAATGTAGCATTTACGGCATACCGCCGCGGTATTGCCGAGATGCTTGGCGACCCGCTCGACCGCGCGGACGATCGTCGACTTGCCGGCAGTGCCGTCACCTAGCGCGTGCAATTCCTGCAACGCCATGGCGGCGAGATGGGTCCCCGCCCAGGTACGAAAGTCCTTGGCGGTGATGTCCTCGCCGCTGATCTCGCGCAGGTAGTTGTTGACGTCGTCGGAATCGACCGTGTGCGGATTGCCGTCATCGTCTAGGTATTGGAACAGTTCATAGCCCGGAAGCTCGCGGCAGTTCTTGATGATGCGGGCGAGACGGCGGTCGGTGATCCGCCCCTCATGCCGCACCCCGCTCTTGCCGCGAAAACTGAGGCGGATGTGGTCGCCGGCAATCACGGCATGCCGGTTGCGCAATGTCGTCAGTCCAAAGCTGTGGTTGGTGCGCGAATATTCTTCGTTGCCGACGCGGAACAGCGTCAGCTCCATAAGGCGCACGATTGCCGCCAGGACGCGCTCGCGCGGCAGCCCACGGCGCTGCAGATCGGCCTCGACCCGCGCGCGAATCCGCGGCAAGGCGCGGCTGAAGACCAGCATGCGGTGGTATTTTGTCTCGTCGCGGGTCTCGCGCCAGCGCGGGTGATAGCGGTACTGCTTGCGGCCGCGGGCATCGCGTCCGGTCGCCTGGATATGCCCGTTCGGCCACGGGCAGATCCACACATCCGTCCACGCCGGCGGGATTGCCAAAGACTTGATGCGGCTCAGCGTGTCGACATCGCTGATCAACTCGCCATGGATATCCCGGTAGTCGAAGCCATGGCGGGCTTGGTGCCGGGTGATGCCGGGGCGGTCGTCGCTGACATGCCGCAGGCGTGCGGCTTTGGCCGCGGCGACCGGATCGTCGAGCAGTGCCGGTGCGGGTAAACTCTCCAGCTGAGCCACTGACATCTAATGCCTGTCGCGCCGACCGGCGTTGCGCAGGTCGCTACCCGTGGCCTCTCCGACCGTTTTTTTACTGCTGCACATGATCTCGCTCGTTCCAGGTAATCGGCTAACCGTATTCAGGTTATGCCGGTTCCGGAGAGGAGCGGGTCGCTTACAATATCGAAGCGATCGGCATCTAAGCGATTGGCCGATGAAGGCCCGAGCTTTTAAGAAAACGCCAGAGTCACGGTAAAGCACGCCAAACCGAGCGCGATCCACACCACGTAATCGCCAACGAGACCGCTGTGGAGCGGGTCGAGCACTCGGTACGGAAGGTCGGCGACGGCATCGATTGCCCCAGTGAGCGCCCGCGAAAGGCGATCCCGCGCCAGATCAAAACTTGCGATGCCGACGGCAAGCGCGGTCGAGGCCCACGCCAACGTCGTCGAAGATGAGCCAACAACCGCTCCCTGCCCATGTTCGGCAAATACGGGGGCGAACATCCCGACAAATTGGGGAGCAATCGCCTCGGCGAGACTTCCCGGCAGCAGGCACAGGGCGAGCAGCACGATAATCGGCGCCATCATCAGCCAGAGCGGGCGCGAGCTCTGTTCCTGCTCGTCATCGCTCGGCGACGCGCTCTCTTCCGGGTTGGGCGCCGATCCCAAACCGAGAAAAATGCGACCAGTAGCGCGCAGCACGGTGGCACCGGTCAGTGCGCTGCCGATCAGCAATACCGCCGCGAACCAGCCGCCATATGCCGATCTGCCGGCCTCGTGCACGAACCGCGTGCCGGCGTCGAGCAGGCCCCACGGCGCGCCGGCAAGCAGCAATGCCGCGACGGCCATGGCGATGCCCGCCGGTGCGAGACCGCGGCCGCGGCCGAACAGGTCCAACTCATCGACCTTAGCGCATTCGGCCATTAGGACGCCGACCAGCATAAACAGCGCGCCCTTCACCAATCCATGGCCCACGAGATAGACCAGGAGGCCGGCGAGCCCGGTCGCGGAAAGTGCGGCGAGCCCGGTCAGCATAATCCCGAGATGGCTGATCGTGGAGAATGCCAGCATACGCTTGAGATGCCGCTGCGATCGGGTCATCAGCGCCCCGACGATTGCGGTGGCGGCGCCGAGCGCAAAGAACAGATCCTGCACCAGGAAGCGAGCCTGTCCCGAATCGGCAAATACCTGCAGCGTCAGCTTGGCCAAACCAAACAGGCCGAGGCTGACCATCGCCCCGGAGAAAATCACCGAAACCGGGCTCGGGGCCACCGCGTGCGCGTCCGACAACCAGAAATGGAACGGCAGGATCGCCGCCTTGATCATTAGCGCCGCGGACAACAGGCAGAATGCGCCGATCAAGACCGGGTCGGGGCCGGCGCGGTCGACCGCATGCCCGAGTGCTTCAAAATCGAGCACGCCGGCCCGGGCATAAATCAGCCCGACGCCACCTAGCATCATAAAGCTCGCAATACTGTTCGCGACCGTAAAGTTCAGCGCGCCGGTCAATGACGGCATCTCCAGCCGGTAAGCTGTCAATGCGAATGCCGCCACACTCATAACCTCGAACCAGACGAATAGATTGAACAGGTCCCGCGTCAGGCAAAAGCCGACCATGGCGGCCAGGAACAGCAGCATCAGTACGTGAAAATGCGCGTGCACCTCATCGAAATAGCCCCAAGCAAAGACCAAAGCGGCGGCGAACAACAGACCAATAAAGCTGGCGATCGAGGCGCTTGCCGGATCGACGCCAAAGGCAACCCCGAGAACCACGCCGGGCCGTGGGGTCCAGCCGCCGAACCAATAAGTCAGCACGCCGTGGCGCTCGCTCTCGACCGCCAAGAAAGCGCAGATGCCCGCCACGGTGAGGGCGGTGAGTGTCGCCAGCACGTCGGGAACGCGGGCCGGCAGCAAATGGGCGACCGCGAGCATCGCCGCCGCGACCGCCAGCGGCAAGGCGACCGCTAATGGCACGAGATTGAGAGCGAGGCTCACCGGTGTGCTTTGGCGACCAGTGGGCGCAATTTCTGCGGGTCGAGTTCGGCATATTTGCGGTCGACCTGCAACGCCATTGCCAATAGCAATGCGGTAATCGTAGCGCCGACGACGATGTCCGTCAGTACCAAAGCCTGTATCACCGGATCGACTGCCGGGGTGCCGGGTGGATGGTCATAAAAGATCGGCGCGCCGGCGCCCCAACGGTATCCAACCGAGAGCAGCAGGACATAGGTAGATGACTGGCATACCGAGAGGCAGCCGATCAGGTGCAAAAAATTCCGGCTTGACACGATTCCGTAAAGCCCGATGCCGAACAGCCACGCCGCGACCAGCCACGGGAAAACGCTCATGCCGCGTCCTCGGACTTCAGCGCCCGAGTCTCCTCGAGGAATTCTATGAACAGCATGGCGAAGCCGCCGGTCACAGCAAAGCCGACCCCGGCATTGACGACGACCATTAATCCGCCGGAAAAGACATCGCGGAAGGTGCCCAACGGCAGTACGTTCTGCATAAAAGCGGCGCCGGTTGCCATCGGCGCCAGACCGGCCAGTGCGAACAGCAATGCGCCGCCGCCCTCGAAGGCAGCCATGACGTGCGAACCGACGAGTTCGCGCCAGCCTCGATAGCCCTCGCCGAGATAGGTCAGCAACAGACCGGAGGCGATGATCACACCACCCTGAAAGCCGCCGCCGGGAGTGACCATCGCGTGCAGCGCCATATAGAGCCCGAACAACAGAACCACTGGGCCCAGCAGACGACAAATCAGGATCGTCGACTCGGCGCGGCCGATGACGGCGCGACCCTCCAGCCTGCCGGCCTTGGCGCTCAGATCCTCACCGCGCGCCCCGCGCAGCAGAACCACGGCGCCGGTAACGGCGCAGAGCAGCATAAATTCCTCGCCCAGCGTGTCGATCCCGCGAAAGTCGAAATTGACCGCACTGACCATGTTGGACACGTGGCGCAATGGCGGCCCCAAGCGATTGACGGCCGGCCCGTATTGCTCGGTTGGCTTGCCAAAAGCGGGGAGGGCGGCAGCCACCCGCCATACCGCCGGGGCGAGGCAAATTCCGGCGAGCCCGAGGAGCGCGCTGCGCCATCTGGGCGTCATTGCCGCTGGCGATTCATTCTGATGGCGGCGAGAGTTGCCAGGAACAGCAGCGGGGTGGCCGCGGTTCCCACCGCCAGTTCGGATAATGCGACGTCCGGCGCCTGCAGTGCAAAAAACAGCGCCGCCAGCACCGTGCCATTTACAGCTAGCGCGAACACTTGGCGGCGCGGATCGCGTGACAGGACCACGCCGCTTCCCGAAACAATGGTGAGTAACAGCAGGCCGGCCAACAGGATCGTCATCGCCCGGCTCCGTCGCGCAATACCAGCGCGCGCCCGGCGGCGTGGGTCAATGCTGCGCCACCAAGCAGCAGGATCGCGAACACCGCGATTGTCTTCAGCGAGCGGTCGCTCATTCCGTCATGGACGATGACGGCGATCGTGACGGTGAGCCCGCCGGCTGCGTTGACAAAACTGGCACAGTGCAAGCGGTCAAGCGCGCTGTCGAACCGCAGGAATCCGACGCTCGCGAGCCAAGCGGACAGCACCGACAGCCCAAGCAGGATGCCAATCGCGACCGTCACAGCCAGCGCTCGACAAACACGGCATAGAGCAATGTCGCGGGTAACGTCAGGAGTGCCAATGTCAGCGCCAGATCGATCGACGAGGCCTGATCGAACGCGAAAGACATCATGACCAAAAGCAGCACAGCGATCGACCCGGCCAACTGCACCGCGGCGAACCGCTCTGCCAGATTGCCCCGAGCGCACATCAGCGCTGCTATCGCCAAAGGCGGGACAAGGGCAATCGTCGCGGCGAGCCAGATCGTCATACTGGCCATCGGGCATCGCTCTTCGCTGGCGGCCCGACCAAGCTGTGCAACTCGATCTCGTCGCGCCCGTGGGGCATCCGCAAGGCGAATTTATCCGGGGTCAATGACGATGCCAGCAACACGACAGCCCGTCGGGCGGCATCAGCCGGGTCGAGATCGCGGCCGCGAACAAAGGATTCCCGAACCATGAGGCCGGGTCGGACGCGGACAAGGGCGGCGGCGACGCCCGCGACAGCGCGCGGCAGTTTGGCGAGGGCCGCTATGATGACCGCGGCGGCAGTCGGCTCGAACCGGAAGCGAAGAACGGCCACTTTTCTGATGGCGACAGACCAAACCGCGGCGCCCAGCCCACATACGATCGTCAAACCGAGTTCGTCGGCCGATGCCTGACCGACGAGCAGCAGGTAGGCCAGCGACAATAGCGCCCACGCACCGATGAACAGCAACATACCTTTCCTCCGCCCGGACGAAACACCGGCGGACCGAATAGGTTTCGCCAAGGACAAAACTAACAGCGCGGGGCCATCCTCTTTAATGCGCTAATTCGCCCGAACCGCAAGCAGCGCTGCCCTTGATCTATTAAATTGATCCAAGACAAAAACATCGGGAGAGGCGTGAAACCGAATGTCTGGTCGATGGTTAAAGAGGTTATTCGAACTCTAACCCTCGAAGGCATTCCATGTTAGATTTCCCCAAACCGCCGTTCCCCAACCAACAGCAGCCGGTTCCCGGCTCGAGTTCTGCAATGAACCCGCGCCCCGATTACGGCGAAAACAGCTATCAGGGCTGTGGCCGATTGAAAGACAAGAGGGCGCTGATCACCGGCGGCGATTCCGGTATCGGGCGGGCGGTGGCGCTGGCCTTCGCCCGGGAAGGCGCCGATGTTGCCGTATCTTATTTGAACGAAGAGGACGACGCGCGCGAAACCAAGCGTCTGGTCGACGAAGCCGGCCGCCAATCCCTGCTGCTGCCCGGCGACATCGCTGACCCAAAACATTGCCGCAAGCTCGTCGAAAAAACCGTCGAGACGTTCGGCCGGATTGACATCCTGGTCAATAATGCGGCGCACCAGATGACGTTTAATTCGCCCGAGGAAATCTCGGACGAGGAATGGGACCGCACTTTCAGAGTGAATATTTTTGCAATGTTTTATTTGACCAAGGCGGCGCTCAAGCACATGCCGCGCGGCAGTGCGATCATCAATACCGCCTCGATCAACGCCGACAGCCCGAGCCCGCAACTGCTCGCCTATGCGACGACCAAAGGGGCGATCCAGAATTACACCGGCGGTCTGGCGCAGCTCTTGGCCGAGCGCGACATCCGCGTCAACGCAGTGGCCCCGGGCCCGGTTTGGACGCCGCTGATCCCATCGACCATGCCCCCCGAAAAAGTCAGCCATTTCGGCGAGCAAGTCCCGATGAAACGGCCGGCGCAGCCCTGCGAGCTGGCGCCCGTCTATGTTCTCTTGGCGAGCGACCAGGCGAGCTATGTCTCGGGCACGATGGTCGGCGTGACCGGCGGCAAACCGATCCTTTGACCGCGGCACCCGGCAGCTAAACCAACCCAATCTATTAGGAGATTTGCGATGGCATCAGCCGCTCGCCCGCTTGCCGTGGTCACCGGCGCCTCGACCGGGATTGGATACGAATTGGCCAAACAATGCGCCGAAAACGGCTTTGACCTGATCGTCGCCGCTGACGAGCCCGAAATCGAAAACGCGGCGGCGGACTTCCGCAAACTGGGCATCGAGGTCGAGCCGGTGCAGGCCGATCTCGCGACCCTCGATGGGGTCGACAAGCTTTATGCGGCGACCCGCGGCCGTCGGGTCGAGGCGCTGTTGGCGAATGCCGGACGCGGATTGGGCAAGGCCTTCCTCGACCAGGATTTCGCCGCCGTGCGCCGCGTCGTCGATACCAACATCACCGGCACGATCTACCTGATCCAAAAGATCGGGCGCGACATGCGCGCGGGCCGGCAAGGGCCGCATCCTGATCACCGGCTCGATCGCCGGCTTTATGCCCGGCACCTATCAGGCGGTCTATAACGGCACCAAGGCGTTTCTCGACTCGTTTTCGTTCGCCCTTCGCCACGAGCTCAAGGACACCGGCGTTTCGGTGACCTGCCTGATGCCGGGCGCCACCGAGACCGAGTTTTTCGAACGCGCCGACATGATGGACACCAAGATCGGGCAGTCGAAAAAGGACGATGCCGCCGAGGTCGCGCGCCAGGGCTTCGAGGCGATGATGAAAGGCGAGGGCGAGGTCATCACCGGCTGGCAGAACAAGCTGCGCTCGGCGATCGCCCATGTCTTGCCGGCCGATGTCAGCGCCGAGATGCATCGCTCGATGGCCGAGCCGCAATCGGCGGAGTAGCCGTGCCGGGGGCTTTGGGCGGCCGGCCGGGGGGGCCGGCGAATTCCCGTGCAACCGGGAATAAGCCGGGAATTTTTGCGATCGCGGCCGGAAAAATCGGCGATCGGCGAGCAATTACAACGGCTTGGCAAAGATCGCGTTGGCAATGCAATCGGGAATTTTTGACAGCCTTATCGGGAATTGTCGTCGGATAACCGGGAATAACGGGAACGCCGCATCGGCAAACCTTTGATCGTCGTGTCACGCCAAGGCTACCCCCGCATCGTGGCGAAATTGAAAGTGACGAGGCGGGGGTCGCGCACGGCGATGCCCGGCATTTTGGCATGACCGCCCATACCTCAGCATGGCTCGAGCGGCCGAAAGCCGCTATTGATGCGGGCGATCGGTCGCGGCCTTTCCGCGCGGAATACGTGCGTGGGCTGACGCCGCATGGGGGAGCGAAAACCGGCGGCATTGTCCGAAGGGGGAAACGGAATGTTGAAATGGCAAGGACTGGCTCTGCTGCTCGCGGCGGCATTCGCGTCAGCAGCCAATCTCGCCTGGGCGCAGGGCGCGACCCGGTTTGACGGCCAGTATGTCGGCGAACTCAAGCTGCTGAAAACCGTCCGCGGCGACTGCACCGAGCCGCCTCCGGGTGCGGTCTATCCGATGACGATCTCGGGCGGCCAGGTCCAATTCAAATATGACCCGCGCTTTGATACCGTGTTGCGCGGGCAAATTGCCGAAAACGGGTCGTTTCACGCCTCCCAGCGCCTGCCAAAGGGGCGGATCAGCATGAGCGGGTATATTCAAGGCAACACGGTCACCGCCCGCCTCAAATCGCCAAGCTGCCGCTACACCTTCCGCACCAGCAACTAGCGATACGAATTTTACTTCGGTATCAACGCACTGCGATCATCAAGATTGCTTCGCGGAGTTTATCCTCGGCCGGCCTGCACCCACCCCTGGGCGCACAATGATACCGCAAATGGCCGTCGTTGCTACCACCGGAGCGACGAAGCAATCTCGTCTTGCCCATCCCAGGAGGGCAAAACGGCGCTGTTTCGCGGCATTGCATCAGCCGCCCGTCGACAGCCCCTATGCTGCAGTTCGGGCCGCTATTGTTATTGGGGGTCGTCAATCATGAAATTGGCCGTTTGCCTCCTCGGGGTGATCATGACCACCATGTTGATTGTTCCTGGCAGAGCCGCGGAAACCTGGACCAATTTCGGCGCCGGCGTACGATCCTGTCGAGCATGGACAACAAGTGTCGGAACCCGCGATCGCGTCGAATATGAAGCGTGGGTTTTTGGTTTTGTTTCGGCGTTCAACCGCTACGGCGTGCTGACTGACGACAACGCAAGTAAGGCAACGGATGGTCGCGGAATGCTCGCGTGGATCGACAAGTACTGCGCCGCCCACCCCTCGCAGAGCATCGCCGTGAGCGCCGATAGTCTCGTCTTTGAACTGATACAAGGAAAGGCGATCCGCTGAATTACAATTAGGACACTACCCCGGCCGAAGCCCGTCCTCGGGCCAGCCTGAGGCGCGGCCCGCTGTTCGCGAAATTCAGGACCGACAAAAAGATCGGCACCGGCGTCGTCAATCACTGCAATACGATCGTCGAGCCGCCCGAGCATGTCGCCGGGCTGATCCGCAAGGCGCTCGAATACATCCCGCCCGAGCGGCTGGTCATCACCACCGATTGCGGCTTTGGCCGCGAGGGACTGTCGCGCCGCATTGCCTATTACAAATGCGTGTCATTGGTCGCCGGCGCCAATATCGTGCGCCGTGAGTTGGGGCCTCCCCGAAGCCCATATCCGCGCCGCCGACCCGAAACTCTATTTCGCGGGTACCGGCTAGCGCTGAAAAAATCGCCGGAGCGTTGCGGCGAGACCGTGCAGTGGTGCGGCCGGTCGGTTAGACGGAGGGCTTGCCAGGCGCTTCCGTCGTTTTTTCGGATTGGAGCTTGTCGAGTAGGCCTAACAAGTTCGTTGCTCCATCGGCATCGAGGTGGTCGGCGAGGATCGCGCCAAAGGCGTCTGCGCCGAGTATCGTTCGTTGCTGGGACAGCCAATGGAGATTGATAGTTGCCTCAGGGCTCTGCATTTCGAGGCGCAGCAATAGACTTCGCAGGGTCAGCGGGACGCCCTCTCCGGGCGCGCTTCGTCTCCGTAAAGAGAATGCCCATCTGGCTGATAGAGATGGCCATGCCGGCGCGATTGCCGAGCTGCTCCTTGATCGCCAGCGATTTGCGGTACCAGTCGAGCGCCGCTTCATAGTCGCCGCGGTTCTGCGCCACTGCTGCCCAGCTTATGATAGGAGCGGGCCATGCCGGCGCGATCGCCGAGCTGCTCATCGATGGCCAGCGATTTGCGGTACCAGTCGAGTGCCGCGTCATAGTCGCCGCGCAGATACGAAAGATTGCCCAGCTGGTGGTAGGAGCCGGCGATGCCGGCGCGATTGCCGAGCTGCTCCTTGATGGCCAGCGATTTGCGGTACCAATCGAGTGCCGCGTCGTAGTCGCCGCGGTTCTGCGCCACCACGCCCAGCTGGTGGTAGGAGTTGGCCGTGCCGGCGCGATTGCCGAGCAGCTCATTGATGGCCAGCGATTTGCGGTACCAGTCGAGTGCCGCGTCATAGTCGCCGCGGTCCTGCGCCACGATTGCCCAGCTGGTGGTAGGAGCCGGCGATGCCGGCGCGATTGGCAAGCTGCTCGTTGATGGCCAGCGATTTGCGGTACCAGTCGAGTGCCGCGTCATAGTCGCCGCGGTCCTGCGCCACCATGCCCAGCTGGTGGTAGGAGGTGGCCATGCCGGTGCGATTGCCGAGCTGCTCATCGATGGCCAGCGATTTGCGGTACCAGTCGAGCGCCGCGTCATAGTCGCCCCGACGATGTGCCACAATGCCGAGCTGGCCTAGATACTGACTTGCTTCCCGCGATCCTTCCGGCATCGCCGCCAGGGTTTCGAGCAACAGCCGCTCTTCCCACTCCCAGGCTCCCCAGGTCTCGAGCTGCAGGATGATTGTACTGCTGACATCCTGGAATTGTCGGAAGTCGCCGATCGCCCGCAGGTGATGTCGGGCCTCCAAGCAGGTCCTGGATATCGTTCTCCCGCGACTGAGGCAGCTTGTCCACGCGCCAGCGCCAGTAGGCGGCAGCGGCGCAGTGAGCGTCGCTCTGCTCCGCCTCGCTGGCGAACCGAGCCAATGCGCCGGCCGTCCAGCGATGCACGAGAAATTTGTTCTCGTCCGCATCAGTGAAATGCACGGGCGCGAGCAAGGATAGATCGAGAAGCTGTTGCACTGCCGCGGCAAAGCCATCGGGGGCCTCAACCGGAGGCCGCCTCCCTTCCGCGAGATCATCCAGGAACTGCTGGATCTCTTGCTGTGATTGAACGACGTCCTCCAGTTCGGCGAGCGGGTTCTGCTTCCGGGCCTCGTTCAGGCGTTCCTCTATCTGCTGGAGCCGCGCGGCGCGCGCCGGGTCCGGGATTTGCTCGGCGGGCTCCCCGACGGTCCAGATCAGTCCGGTCGTATCGATCGGGACGCGGTAGACCGCGGCCCCGATCAGCAGCCGACGCGCCAAGGGCGCATCCTTGAGCTGCGCGAGGAGCTGATCGAGTAATACGTCGTCGGCGGCCAACGTCACGGTTTCGGCTAATGCCGCATCGAGGCCGCCCGCCGTATCGGCACACCAGCCGGCCGGATCTTTAATGCCTTTTTCGGCCAGTTGGCGGCGCAACCGGGTCTGCACATCGGGAAAGCGTGCCTTGCCGCCGCGCAGGATCGCATCGAGGTATTCGAGAGCGCGAGGGTGGCCACCGACCTGTTCATAGGCTTGCCGCTGCTCCTCCGGGGAGAGCCCTTTCAGCCCCTCCAGCCGCCACAGCAATTTGCGGGTTTCCGCCCAGGATAGCGGCCCCAGATGAAAGGCCTGCAAACGGTCTTGCGCTTCGTCCGGCAACTCGAAGGGGTAGCGGCTGGTGAAGACCAACCGGCTCGACCCCGGCGACTGCAGCCATCGGGCCAGCAGCGCCGCTAACTCGTCTGGCGGTGCGCCGCCCGTCAGATTGTCTTCGAAATTGTCGAAGAAAAAGGCGACTTGGGTCGAGTTTAGAAGATTTTGCGCAAGCAATTCGAACCGGTCCCGCCACGGGTACTTTGGTTCCCGCAATACGCCGGCGAGCTGTCGCCGGGGATCATTCTCGTCGGCGCCCTCGGAAAGCGCGATCGACAGAAGGCGCGTCCCGACGGCGCCCAGGACGCGATCCGGATCCGTCTCGCCTTTGACGGAGATCAGCAGAAAATCGTCATCATCGGCGAGGCGGTGCAGGATTTGCGCGGCCAAGGTGCTCTTGCCGACGCCGCCGATCCCGTGGATCAGCACGCCGGCTTGCGTCGGATCACGCAAGGCGTGGAGGATCAATCGCTGCTCACGCCTGCGGCCGACCATGTCGCCGATACGGCGCACCACGACGCCGGGGTCAAAGACCGGTTCCGGCGCCTCTTTGATGTCCTCGAAAGGATCCGCGGGATTGTAGAGCCGCAATGGAACGGTGCTTGAGAACAACGCAGGCGTCGCCCATTCCGGCGGCCGCTGCTGCAGCAATGCCTGGACGCGCTGCTGCTCCAAAACCCGGCGGGCATGGCTCAATGCCGTTAGGGGATGCGGTTCCTGCCAGTTTGCCAGCGCCTGATATACTTCGCCCATTAGCTCCGTCGCATATTCATCGCCCACCGGCGCCTGCATCGCGATGACCGCCGGCACGCCGCGCTTGACCAATGTTCGCGCCAACCCGGGGAGCCTTTCGGCGTCTTCTGCTGGTCCGGCCACGTGCTGGCCGGTCGAGCACCCGGCCAATACGATGAGAGGTGCGACCCGCTCCGCCGGGATCGCCTCGTCGCAGAGGCGCTGCGCTGATACCCGGTCCTCTCGGCCATTCGCATCCTCAAGGAGGAGGACGTCCGGACCGGCATGACAGGAGATGTGGAGCACGTGATAGCGCCGCTCCGCCAGCTCGGCATGGATCGCGCTGACGCTGCCCTGCTCAAGGATATGGACAAAGGCCTTGCCGACGCGGCGCGGCACATCGGTCGCGTCGAGAATCCGCTGCAATTCCATTTCCATGTCGAGCAACTCGCCGCGGGCGTTCTGCGCCTCGGGGCTGCCGATCGCGACCAGGATGCGCAACGGGCCGGGAATGGCGATTGCCGGGGCCGCCCCGTCAATGTCGACGCGCCGGTAAAGCTCGATGCGGGGATTGAGCGCGAGGGCGCCCGTCTGCGGCAGGCGTAATGTCTCCCACGGCAGGTCGGCAAGCGGATCGGCGATGTCGAGGGCGAGCTGCAGAGGGCTGTTCAGCCTTTCCGCCTCGGCAAGGGTGGCTACCAGCGCTGACGCGACCGCTGCCGGGAGAAAGGCGTCGGCGAGGCGGGTCCCGGCCTCGTGCAATACGGATTCGAGCCCTACGTAACCTGAGCCCCCGTGACTCGCATCTCTTAACGGCCCCCAACTGCCGCGCGCGCGTTTCAGCCGCCACTTCAGATCATCGACATCGAGCCCGGGATTGGGCGGCTTGTCGGCAATATCGACCCCGTCAGCGGTGAAGGAGGTTTGTTCGCGGCTGATCGAAAGGCGGCCCGCGAGAGCGCCGACAGCCTTGAAGCCCGTCCCCGGCGGGAGGCTCAAACCACCGATCCGTGGCGGAGGCCCCCGCCGTTCTCCCTTTAAGGCGCGCACGAGCTCGTCAACCCGCGCCAGGTAATCGGGCCCGTCGGCGTTGCGGAAATCGACCCGGACGCGGCTCGCCAGTAACGGCGGCATCTCGGCGTCTTTCAGCAGAACCGGGATCAGCCGCTGCTTGCCCGCGATCGACGCGGGTCATCATTGCCGCGTATTCTTCCTGCACATAGGGGCGGCTTAACGACGCCGGCGAGACGATCAGAGCGCCGCTGCGGCTCTTGAGGATCCCCTCGTCAAGCCTATGGACCAGTACATCGCCCGCTGCGATATCCCATTCGTCGAAAAAGACTTCGAGCCCCGAATTGTGCAGATTCTCGGCGAGGGTCCGTACCCAGTCGGCGTCGGCGCGCCCGTAGGAAATGAAGACATCACGCACGTCGTCAGCCATGGACCACTCCCGTCATTTTTTTTGCCGGTCCGCTGGGCGCAGCGAACATCGTTAAGAAAAGGCGCTTACTCGATTTCCCGGGCAGGGACAACCGATGATGCGCCTACCTCGCTGGCAAATTGTGTGAAGTGGTTCACATCAGAGCGCGGGCGATCGGGGGATCTAGCTGACCTGGCCGCGGGCGAAATCGGCTTCGCCGACGCCGACAATCGTGACCGTGGTTTCGACCCCGTCCTCATTGGCATAGGTGACCGTGGCGCCAAAAACACCTGGTCATGCCGCCTCTGCTGGTACGGATCGACCACCTCGGCATTTTCCAGCCGCTTGGTCAGAAAGCGGATGCGGCGGTTATATCCTGACCGCCAGCGACGACAACGCCGCGCGGGTGTGGCGCGCAGCTTCCGCAATGCCGCTGAGCTGATAGCCTTTGTAAATCCGCTGCTGACCCGTGGTTTGACGGGGCGGCAGCGCCGATCGGAATTAACCGGCGGGTTTGACCTATTTCCGTCACTTCGAAATGGCGAACAGCTCGGAATTTGTCATCAGCCGGTCGTTGGCGGATTGCAGCATTGCGCTGATCTGGCCGGGTTCGGCGCGGTAGACGTGCTGGGCGATCAGGCGGGCGACCTCGTTTGGGTGGGTTGCGATCATGAAATGCGCGGCGGTGTCGATCGTGGCGAGCTCGGCGTTGCCCATGCACTCACTGAGCAATGCATTGGCGCGTTGCGCAGCCGGGTGACTGGCGCCGCCTCGGATCACCAGTGTCGGGATCTGCAATTCGGCCAATGCGGCCTCGGTCGGAGCGAAAGCATAGGCGCTCTCCCAATCGAGAATATTGACTGGCGTCGTCAGCAGCGCGTAGGAGCGGGTGCGCAGCGGCCATGAGGCATAAGTGCCAGCACCTCCGTAAAAATCGATCATTGCCGCGATTGCTTCCGGGTCCCCGCGGTAATAGGCGGCGAAGTAGGCCTCGGTCATTTGGCGAAAGGCGCGATAGTGCTGGTGCTCGCCTTTGATGCGCAATATTTCGGGGGCCGGCGCCTCCAGAATGGCGAGGCTTGCCAGCTGGACCCGATTGCGCAGCGCCACTGCCAATGCCACCAAGCCGCCAAATGAATGGCCGACGAGATGCACATGGCCGCCGGCCTGGCGAATGACGGTTTCGAGCATCTCGGCCTCGTGCGCGATGTCGGCATTGCCGATGGCGCGGCGCTCGGCGGTTCTGCCATAGCCGAGAAGGCTCGTCGTGACGCAACGAAACTGGTTGTTCCATTCGGCCATCACCGATCGCCAGGCGGCTCCGGTGCTGCATGATCCCGGGACCAGTACGAGGGTCGGGCCGGTTCCGCACTCATCGTAATCGATGGGTCCGCGCATATCTTCGATCATCGAACAAATCCTTGATCTCGAATTGGGTCAGCAATCTGGAATGGGTCAGGGCTGCTTGCGCCAGGGCAGC
The DNA here is from genome assembly GCA_963735445.1 of uncultured Alphaproteobacteria bacterium. GTDB lineage: Bacteria > Pseudomonadota > Alphaproteobacteria > ATCC43930 > CGMCC-115725 > AP-15. The sequence goes on along the minus strand of CAVTLC010000016.1, from coordinate 35,075 downwards.
AACATCGACACCCGGTCGCGGTACCGCCGATATTCGTCGCCAAAGAGCGCGATCAGGTCGCGCTCCTCCAATGCGATGCCGACAAAGATGTAGGCCGTGGTGACGGCGGCAAAGAGCAGGTGTCCGACCGTCATTGTCGGCGCCGCCCAGAACGCGATGATAAAGCCGAGATAGAGCGGGTGGCGCACAAAGCGGTAGTAAAGCGGGGTGCGGAACTGCTGCGCCGGCATCGGCTGGCCGGTCATGTTGGCGACAACATGATGCACGCCGAACAGCTCGAAATGGTTGATCAAGAATGAGCTGGACAGGACGATAAACCAGCCGGCGAATGACAGCCCGGTCAGCGCGATTGCAAGCGGGGGATCAGTGACCTGCCAGACGATGGCGGGCATCGGACGCCATTGCCAGAACACCAGGATCAGCGCCAGGCTCGCCAACAGCACATAGGTGCTGCGCTCGATCGTTTTTGGCACGAATTGGGTCCACCATTGCTTGAACCCGCGGCGCGCCATGACGCTGTGCTGAACGGCGAACACCGACAACAGCAGCAGATTGACGATGACGGCCTCTGCGATCGGCTGGACCGTGCCGCTGTCGATGGTCTTTGGCACGACCAGTCCCGCGACAAAGCCGACGGCGTAGAGGAACGTCACAGCAAATACGGCGTAACACACGAGCCCATAGAGCAACGCCGCGAGCCCGCTTGGCTTTACCCCGAGGCGGTGGGGTGTCGGGCCGAACTGTTGGATCTGGGTCATGATTTCCTCCGGTAGGCTGCGACCGCGGCGCGATCGAACAGGGTCGGAGGATGCTGGAAGCGTGGCCGAAAGACTTTGCCGTACGCTTGATTTTTCCTTGAGATTACCCTGAATGATATCCTTAAGCCCGGTTCCGAGACCCGGTCTAGGGCGCAACCGTGCCGTTTCTGTTTGCCGATCGCAGGCTCGATACCGACCGGCGCGAAGGGCGAACTGAGCCTTATAAGGACGATCTGAGCCTTCTCAGTATTTCGTGTCGGGATAACGGATGCTGAGCACCTCGAGCTGTTCGATGCCGGCGGGGGCGCGCAATTCGACGACGTCGCCCTCGCGCGCTTTCATCAAAGCGCGGGCGATCGGGGAGATCCAGCTGACCTGGCCGCGGGCGAAATCGGCTTCGTCGACGCCGACGATCGTGACCGTGGTTTCGACCCCGTCCTCATTGGCATAGGTGACGGTGGCCCCGAAAAACACCTGGTCGTGACGCCTCTGCTGTTGCGGATCGACCACCTCGGCATTTTCCAGCCGCTTGGTCAGAAAGCGGATGCGGCGGTCGATCTCGCGCAGCCGCCGCTTGCCGTAGATGTAATCGCCATTTTCGGAGCGGTCGCCATTGCCGGCGGCCCAGGCGACGGTCTCGACCACCTTGGGGCGCTCGACCCGCAGCAGCTGGTGTAATTCGTCCTGCATCAGCTGATGGCCTTCAGGGGTCATGTAATTCTTAAAGCCGATCGGAAACGCCGGCGGCTCGTCATCCGGCAGCTCGCTATCGTCATCCGCTTCCTTGACAAACGCTTTGCTCACCAACCGCCCTCCTGTCCCGTTCAACCCTTTGCACATTACCTTTGCGCATTGATCGGAGCGTTACCCGCCTCTCCCGAGTGAACCGCGTTAGCCCCGCGCCGGTCAATCAATCAACAAACCGCGATCAACAACGGCCACTCGGCTTTGCGGTTGCGTGGGGCGCAAGGCTGGTCTGCTCGGCAGCGCTTACGGGTGGCGAACGGGAGCGGGGCGATCGGCGGCGGGCGGCCTTGCCACCAAGCGGCATGCCACCCATACTGGTTGCATGCGGCGTCTCTCTCTGGACCCGGTTTTCGAGGCTGCGGCCAACGCCCCGGCACGGGTGTGCGACCACCCGGATTGCCTGGCGGGCGGTGATTTTCGCGCGCCAAAATCGCGCCTCAACCTGCGCGATTACTATTGGTTCTGCCTCGATCATGTGCGCGCTTACAACGCCGCGTGGAATTACTACGCCGGCATGAGCGACACCGAGATCGAAGCCGAAATCCGCTGCGACACGGTTTGGCAACGGCCGACCTGGAAGCTCGGCGACCGCCACGGGCCCAGCGGCGCCGGGCGGATGCGCGATCCGCTGGGGGTGTTTTCCGGCGCCAACGGGCAAGGCCGCCATGAGCGCGGCCGGCACCACCGCGAGGCCGAGCACCGCGTGCTGTCAGCCCAGGAGCAGGCGCTCGCGGTGTTTGAGATCGAGCCGCCCTTTACCCCGACCCGGCTCAAGGCGCGCTATAAAACTCTGGTCAAACTGCATCATCCCGATGCGCATGGCGGCGACAAGGCGGCCGAGGAGAAGCTGAAGATCATCAACCAGGCCTATGCCACGTTGAAGGCCAGCTATTTCAGTTGAATAAACCCGCCACGCCACGCAAATTGCCCTCCGTTCCACCATCAGGACGCAAGAAAAGAATGCCCTCCGCACAGCCAACGGCAGCCGCCGGCGGGTTCCCGCTGGATAAGCCTGACATTACGATTTCGGTCCGCCAGACCTTTGGCATCAATAGCGATCTGCAGGTCCCGGCGTTCAGCCAGGCATGCGAATACGTCCCCGATTACGACGACGCCTATCGCTTTGATCACGACACGACATTGGCGATCCTCGCCGGTTTCGCCTTCAACCGCCGGGTCATGATCCAGGGCTATCACGGCACCGGCAAATCGACCCATGTCGAGCAGGTCGCCGCCCGGCTCAACTGGCCGCTGATCCGCGTCAATCTCGACAGCCACATCAGCCGCATCGATCTCGTCGGCAAGGACGCGATCGTATTGCGCGACAACAAGCAGGTGACCGAGTTCCGCGAGGGTCTGCTGCCGTGGGCGTTGCAGCACCCGGTCGGGCTGTGCTTTGACGAATACGACGCCGGCCGCCCGGATGTGATGTTCGTGATCCAGCGGGTGCTCGAGGTCGAGGGCAAGCTGACCCTGCTCGACCAAAACCGCGTCATTCGGCCGCATTCGGGGTTCCGCCTGTTCTCGACCGCGAATACCGTGGGTCTCGGCGACACCACCGGGCTCTATCACGGGACCCAGCAGATCAACCAAGGTCAGATGGACCGCTGGAACATCGTCGCGACGTTGAACTATCTGCCGCACGATGCCGAGGTCGAGATCGTGCTCGCCAAAGTGCCGGCCTATGACAACGAGGAAGGCCGGCGCACGATCAGCGCGATGGTGGCGCTCGCCGATCTGACCCGCGCCGGGTTTATCAATGGCGACATCTCGACCGTCATGTCGCCGCGCACGGTCATGACCTGGGCCGAGAATGCCCGGATCTTTGGCGATCTGTCATTCGGTTTCCGGCTGACCTTCCTCAACAAATGCGACGAGATGGAGCGCCCGACGGTCGCCGAATACTACCAGCGCTGTTTTGGCACCGAACTCGCCGAAACCGGCGTCAACGCGACCCTGATGTAGGCCTCGCGCCATAAAGCGATGCGCATTTCTCAACGACACCAACCCCGGTCCCCGTGGCCGGGCTCGACCCGGCCATCCACGCCTTTCCGCGGCCTGACCTCCGTGGCGGGTCGAGACGTGGATGCCCGGATCAAGTCCGGGCAAGGGAGATCGTGTAGAGCTGCTGGGTAATCCCGATGGCGCAGGAATTCTCCCCGGCCGAAATCTTCAAGCGCGCGACCGCGGCGACCTTGCGGGCGATCGCCGAGCGCGACGACGTCACCGTCGGGTTTGGCCCCGAAGCCGCCGGCGCCAGCGGCACGCGCATCCGCCTGCCCAACCCGCCGCGCGATTTGCCGGCCGAGGAGACCGCGCAATTGCGCGGCGCCGCCGACAGCCTCGCCTTGCGTATGCGATACCACGACGACACCGTGCACAGCCGCCGCGCTCCCGGCGGCCCGTTGGCGCGCGCGGTGTTCGAGGCGGTCGAGCAGGCGCGGGTCGAGGCATTGGGTGCGCGGCGGATGACCGGCGTCGCCTCCAATCTCGCGGCGATGCTCGACGAGCAATACCGCCGCCAGGGCTTTGAGCGCATCACCGAGCGCACCGAAAGCACGATGGCCGAGGCGGTGCGCCTGTTGACCCGCGAAGCCTTGACGCGCGAACCGCCGCCGCCCGCGGCGCGCAAGGTCGTCGATCTGTGGCGGCCATGGCTCGAGCCGCGGATCGCCCGCGATCTCGGCGAACTCGACCGCTCGATAACCGACCAGGATGATTATGCGCGGGTGACCCGGCGCATGCTGCAGGATCTCGACATCGATCTCGGCGAGATGGACGAGTCCTCGGAAAACGACGAGCAGCAGGACGGCGAGGAAGCCGACGGCGAAAACCAGAACGAGGGCGACGGGTCGACCACCGGCGCGCAGCCCTCGCCCGATGGCTCGCCCGCGGACGGCGCCGCCGAAGACGCGCAGGACGAGGCCGAAGCCGGCGACGGCGAGATGATGCCGGGGTCGAGCGATGATGATCCCGGCCGGCCGGGCCGCCCCGGCACCATGCCGCGCGGCCGCAATGACGACACCGCGATCTATCGCGCCTTTAGCACCGCCGCCGACGAAGTCATCGAGGCGCACGAGCTGTGCGACCCCGACGAATTGTCGCGCCTGCGCCAACTGCTCGACCAGCAGCTCTCGCATCTGCAGAGCGTCATCGCCCGGCTCGCCAACCGGCTGCAGCGCCGGTTGTTGGCGAAGCAGACCCGGTCGTGGGAATTCGATCTCGAAGAGGGGCTGCTCGACGCCGCCCGCCTGTCGCGTGTCGTCGCCAACCCGATCCTGCCGCTCGCCTACAAGCAGGAGCAGGAGACCGATTTCCGCGACACCGTCGTCACCTTGCTGATCGACAATTCGGGCTCGATGCGCGGCCGCCCGATCACCGTTGCGGCAATGAGCGCCGACATCCTGGCGCGCACCCTCGAACGCTGTGCGGTCAAGGTCGAGATCCTCGGCTTTACGACCCGCGCCTGGAAAGGCGGCCAGTCGCGCGAGCGCTGGATTACCGCCGGCAAACCCGCCAATCCCGGCCGGCTCAACGATCTCAGGCACATCGTCTACAAGGACGCCGACATGCCGTGGCGCCGCGCCCGGCGCAATCTCGGCCTGATGCTGCGCGAGGGCATCCTCAAGGAAAACATCGATGGCGAGGCGCTCGCCTGGGCCCACAACCGGCTGCGTGAGCGCCCCGAGCAGCGCCGCATCCTGATGGTGATTTCCGACGGCGCCCCGGTTGACGATTCGACGTTGTCGGTCAATCCCGGCAACTATCTCGAAAAGCACCTGCGCGAGGTCATCCGCGACATCGAGCGCCTGAAAGAGGTCGAGCTGATCGCGATCGGCATTGGCCATGACGTGACCCGTTATTACCGCCGCGCGGTGACGATCGTCGACGCCGAGCAATTGGGCGGCGTCATGCTCGAAAAACTCGCCGAACTCTTTGACGAAGAGCGCGGCGACGGCACCCGCGTCAAGAGCCGCCACCGCCGCGCCGCCTGACCAATCAGCCAAGAGCCTGTAGGATGGGCTGAACTCGGCGCGAGCCGGGAAAAGCCCATCGATCTCGGCTGTCGATGATGGGCTTCGCGGGGCTCAGCCCATCCTACGAGCTGAAGTTGCGTTTCCGAGAGCGCGTTATCGGGCGGGTACGCGCGCGAAGAGGTCGCCCAGCCCTTCTGCCATGGTCGGGTGCGCCAGGATCGCGTCGCGTAGCCTTGGATACGGCAGTTCCGCCAGCATCGCCGTCTGCACCACGGCCATCACCTCGCCGGCCTCGGCTCCGATCATCGTGAAGCCAAGGATGCGGTCGTCATTTGCTGACACGAGAACTTTCATAAAGCCGTCGGTTTCATCCGTTGTCGCGGTCCGTCGCACCGCGCTCATCGGCAGCCTCGCGGCGCGCACGGGGATATTGCGATGCTGCGCTTCGCGCTCGTTCAATCCAACGCGAGCAAGTGGGGGTTCGGTAAACATGCAGTACGGAACCAGCCGGTCGCGCGTGCTGCGGTTCGCCCCGGCGAGATTGTCCCTGATGATCCGAAAATCATCGATCGAGACGTGGGTAAACTGTGGGACTGCCGGCGCATTCCCCAATAGCCCAAACATTGGGTGCGGTCGTCTCCAGGCGCTCATTGACGCTGATGTAGCCGCGATCGTCCAATGCGACACCGGCCTCCTCGAGTCCGATGCCGGCAGTGTTAGGGATGCGCCCTGTTGCGACCAGGATATCGCTCCCCTCGATCTTGCGCTCGCCCGAGGGTGTGCGAACCGTAACCGTGACATTGTCGCCGGATCGGCCGTGCACGGCGAGAGGCTGGGCCGCGATCAAGAATTCGATCCCTTCATTGCTTAGAATTCGCTGAATTTCAGCGGAGATATCGGGATCTTCGCGGCTCATTAGCTGAGATCCGGGCTCGATCACTGTCACGCGACTACCAAAGCGACGGTAAGCCTGGGCCAATTCGAGACCGACATAACCACCGCCGAGCACCACCAAATGTGACGGCAGATAATCGAGTTCGAGCGCTTCGATATGCGTCAGAGGCTGTGCTGCTTCGAGGCCTGAAACCTTCGGCATCGCCGCGTGCGTTCCGAGGTTGAGGAAAATCTGGTCTGCCGCCAATAGTCGCGTGCCGCCAGCATTCAGGCTGACCTCGACCATTTTCGGCGCCACAAACCGGCCGCTTCCCATAATCAACTCGGCGCCGCTCTCCTTATAATTCTGCAAATGCAAGGCAATCTCGCGGTCGACCATGTCGCGCTTGCGTTGGCGAACCTTCGTCATGTCGGTCGTCACCGAGCCGGTGATTATCGTGCCGAACTGTCCCGCGTGACGCGTCTGATGCGCGATCCGAGCACTCCAAATCTCATTCTTGCTGGGTAAACAGGCGATGTTGGGGCAGGAGCCCCCGATCCATCGGCGCTCGACCACAGCAGTCCGCCGGCCCGATCGCGCCATATGCCAAGCCAGCAGCTTGCCCCCAAATCCGCTGCCAAGGATCAAAACTTCGAACCGTTCTGGTTGAGGCATAACTCCCTCCATATACGAGGTCGATCATTTGGGCCGACCCGGCCGGAGCTCTCCTTTACTCCCGAGACAACCGCGCGCCGGCGGGTTATGAACGTGCGCGCTCTGCAAAACGCGTTTGCGGTCTCTGAAGGACCGTTCGGATACGTGATTCAATAAATTCTATTGCTCTGACGAGCACCACCATTTTGCCACCGGCCTGGTTTGCTTCCATAACCCGGTGCGCTTCTTGAATGTCCTCAAAGCGAAACACTCGGGACAGTTTTGCTTGTAGCGGCCAGCGGCGAATTCATTAGCGACGGTCTGCAGCGGCACGTCCAATAGAGGAAAGCCGGGTGTGCCGAATACAAAACCGCCGAAGAAGCTGAAATGGACATCGGTCGACATTTGCGGCAAGGGATTGAAATCGGGCACTGGAGCAAGCCCGCCTAGGAACCCGCCATGAACCGATTCCACTCCCCCGTCGGCATCGTGTGATCGAGGTAGGTGAAAGTGCCACGGTCCCGTACCTCGGTCGCCGCCGCCATTACGCCGGTCATAGCCACACGGAACAGCGACGTTGCGAAGCTGATCCGCTTCACACCGGCATCGGTCAGTTCCTTCACGGTGAAGGATTTGCCGCGAATACCGGCCATGAAGTTGACCGGCTTCGTCAGCGCGGCACAGACGGCGCGAACCGCGTCGAGGTCCGGCAGGCCAGGCGCCATCAGTACATCCGCACCGGCTGCCTCGAACGCCTGTAAGCGGCGAATCACGTCAGCGAGGTCCGTATTGCCGTACAGAAAGCTTTCAGTGCGAGCCGTTAGGACGAAGGGAAGCCCGGCCGCGCGCGCCGCCGCCACCGCTGCTGCGACCCGCTCGGCGGCGAACCCGGCGTCGTACAGAGGCTTCGTCGGATCCCCTGTCGCATCCTCGATCGACCCGCCGGCGAGGCCGATTTCCACCGCCATGGCGATAGTCCGCGCGGCGTCCTCCGGCCGGTCGGCGAAACAGTTTTCCAGATCGGCGGAAACAGGCAAGTCGACCGCATCGACGATCGCCTTCGCATGCGTCAACGCCTCGTCCCGGGTAACCGCGCCATCAACCCTTCCCAACACGCCTGCTTCCGCTCCGGAAGAGGTGGCCAATGCGGAAAAGCCAAGTCCTTGCAGCAGTTTCGCCGATCCCGCATCCCAGGCATTGGCGATCAGGAAACTTCCCGGAGCCGCATGCAGCGCGCGAAACGTCTCGACTTTCTGAGCGGTGGTATGTGGTGAATGGTTCATGGCTGAAATCCTTTCGAGTCGTGGCGGGTCTGGTGCTGACCTTTGGGTATACTCCGACCCACGATTGGGTTGAGGCGCCGAGCGCGTTACGTGTCCCCGGATGACTGATCAAGCGCCCGGTCGAGGAAGTCGCGAATGGCTGTCGCAATTTCCGCAGAGTGCGTCTCCAACGCAAAGTGACCGGTGTCGAAGAAGCGGACATCAGCGCCGGGGATGTCGCGCTTGAACGCTTCGGCTCCCGCGGGCAGAAAAAACGGGTCGTTCCTGCCCCATACCGCCAGAAACGGCGGCTGGTATTTTCGGAAGTAAGCGTGGAAGTCAGGGTAAAGAGCGATATTGCTGGCATAATCCAGCAGTAGATCGAGCTGTACTTCGTGCGCTCCCGGCCGAGCGAGATAATAATCGTCGAGCGAACGGCCATCCGGCGACACGAGCGAGGGATCGGCCACGCCATGGGTGTATTGGAAGAGCGTTGTCTCTGGCGTCAGGAAGCCGCGCAGGGCGTCGCGGTTCGCCTGAGTAGGCTCACGCCAATAGGCCTGAATTGGGTTCCAGCCCTCGCTCAGCCCCTCCTCATAAGCGTTGCCGTTTTGGGAGATAATGGCAGTGATCCGCTCAGGGTGCTTCGCGGCAATGCGCAAGCCGACCGGCGCGCCATAATCGAAAATGTAAATCGCGAACCGCTTTAAACCGACTGCTTCAGTAAAACGGTCGATCGCCCCGGCCAAATTGTCGAACGTATAGGTGAAGTTATCGCGGGACGGCATGTCCGACTGACCAAAACCTGGCAGATCGGGGGCCACGAGGTGAAAGCGATCGGCGAGGCGCGGGATCAAGTCCCGGAACATGTGGCTGGCGCTTGGAAAGCCATGCAGCAAAAGCAATGCCGGAGCGTCGGCCCGGCCTGCTTCGCGGTAGAATATTTTGAGACCGTCGATTTCCGTCGTTCGGTAATTAATGCCGGTCATAGGCCGCTCGCCTGATGAGGAATGTGAACGCAGACCGCGGGAAGTGGATGTCGGTCCCGTGGCTCTGTTGTCCAAGGCGGAAGATGGCGGTTGCAGTCGACAACTGAATTGAGCGAGAACGCGTTTCTCTATTTCACTTCGCGCAACAATATGAAGGATCGGCTCGACGCCCTGACGATCTTCGTCGCCGTAGCGGAGCAGCAAAGCTTCGGCGAAGCCGCGCGACAGTTGGGTCGTTCGCCGGCTTCCGTCACCCGGGCGGTCGCGGCGCTCGAGGAGCATCTGCAAACCCGGCTTTTCAATCGGACGACCCGCTCGGTGGCGCTAACCGATGCCGGCGTGCGCTATCTCGAAAGCTGTCGGCAGCTGCTGGCAGCCTACGACGAGCTCCAGACGGTGAATTTGGACGAGCGGGTCCAGCCGCGCGGCTGGATAAATGTAACCGCGCCCGTCATGTTCGGTCGGCTCCACGTACTGCCTCTCGTGCAAGAGCTTTCTCGGCAATACCCGCATGTCACTGTTCGGCTGCTGTTGCTCGACCGGGTTGTCTCATTGGTGGAAGAAGGGCTCGATCTGGGCGTTAGGATTGGCCAGTTGCCGGACTCTTCACTGCGGGCGGTGCGTGTCGGGCAGGTCCGACGCATCGTTTGTGCCGCTCCGCAATACATTGCCCGCCACGGCGCGCCAATGACGCCGCGCGATCTCGGCAAGCACAGTGTGGTGGCGTGCACAGCCGTCACACCCATTCCTGACCGCTGGTCGTTTCACGGTCCGAGCGGTGTCAATTCGGTCGCCGTCACGCCGCGGCTGGTGGTGAACACGACCGCTGCGGCAGCGGACGCCGCGCTCGACGGTTTGGGGCTCACCTGCATCCTGTCCTATCAGGCAGAACCGCACGCAGCGGCTGGCCAATTGCAGACGGTCCTAGCCGAATACGAGCCGCCGGCCTTACCGATACACATCGTGCATCCGCAAGGCCGCCACCTCCCTGCCAAGATCCGCACGTTTCTCGACCATGCCGCCAGCGGTCTTCGTGCTAAATTCGGTCCGTAGGTGAAATTCCCATTCGTCGCCCCGGCGAAAGTGCGGGCCGCCCGCCCCTGCCTGAACAGGGAGCCGCTATGTCAGCGCTTCTCCTGGGTTCCCGCTTTTGCGGGAATGACGGAAAGAATGGTACTAAGCGTTAAAATCGTACCGCTACGAACAAAAGTCAGTCCAAGCCTGCGCGGCGAAAGGCTGCCAAATAATGCTCCAGCTCGCTGCCCTGCATGATTGGCATTTCGTTCGCGATCCAGGCGAGCGAGATATTGGGCTGCGCGCGGCGTAATTCCTGGAGTGCCGCCGCGGCAATCTCGGCGTGTCCGGCCATGGCGGCGGCAGCGGTAAATACCCGATGCGCGCCGACGAAGTCGCCGCGCTGGCGGATGGCTTCGCGCGCCAGCCGCATCGCTTCCGGATAATCGCACCCAACAAACTGGGCATAGGCGGCAATGCCTAAATAGATCGCCGAAAATGGGTCGCGCGGACTCAAACGAAGCGCGCGTTGGGCGGCCCGGTCGGCCTCGTCACACCGGCCGCAATAGGCCAGCGCAAGACCGTAATAGGCCTGAGCCAGCGAGAAATTCGGGTTCAGGCGCAACGCCAACTCGAACTCGGCCAGAGAGTCGTCAAAGCGGCGGGTGAACAGATAGACGCAGCCAAGCGCCTGATGCGCCCACGGGTCTTCGCTGTCCACCTGGATCGCGGCCGCTGCCGCGCGTTCGGCCATCGGCACGGCGGTCCCCCTGTCGGCCCAGCCCATGTGGCAGCTGAATGTATAACTGGCGGCAAGGACTCCGAGCGCTTGGCCGTAATTCGGGTCAATTGCGACCGCCTTCTCCAGCAGCGCCTGGGCAACGACATTATCCTGACGGGTCAGCCGCCAGTAATGCGATAGCCCGCGCATGACGAGATCCCAGGCATCCATGCTGTCCGGCGGTTTGCGCTGGGCACGAAAGCTTTCGCTGGCATAAAGCTGCGGCTCGATTGCGGCGACGATGGCCTCAGTGATCTCGTCTTGCACCGCGAACACCTCGACGAGGCTCCGATCATAGCGTTCCGCCCAGATGTGGCTGCCGGTTGCGGTGTCGTTGAGCTGCGCTGTGATACGCACGCGGTCGCCGCTTCTGCGCACGCTGCCCTCGACCACATAGCCGACGCCGAGTTCTTCGGCGACTTGCTTCATGTGGACGGCGACACCTTTGTAGATGAACGAAGAGTTGCGCGCGATCACAAAGAACCAGCGCAACTTGGACAGCCCGGTGATGATGTCCTCGGTGATCCCGTCGGAAAAATATTCCTGCTCCGGATCGCCGCTCATATTGATGAAGGGTAGTACGGCGATGGCGGGTCGGTCGTGCGGCGGCAAGGCTGGTCGCGACGGCTCATGGAGTTCGTCCGGCGGCGGGCCGACGGCAGGGGCCGGTTCGCCGCCATTGGATTGCGTTTGGACGGCGCCGACAAAGCGAAAGCCTCGGCGCGCAATTGTGCGGATCAGCTTTTGCTCTTCGCCGCTGTCGCCGACCGCCTTTCGCGCGGCGTTGATGCGGCTCGTCAATGTCGAATCCGAGACGATCCGGCCGTCCCAGACCGAGGCGATGAGGTCGTCCTTGCTGACGACGTGGTCGCGGTTCTGCACCAGGTGGATCAGCAGGTCGAACACCTGCGGCTCGACGGCAACAGGCTCAGTGCCGCGCCGCAATTCGCGCCGGTCGGTATCGAGTATGCAATCGGCAAACAGAAATCGCATGTTGGCGCGCTCCCAAACCCGGGCTGCGAAGCCGTTCCCAACAAATAATCAAGTTCCTCTCAAGAGTAAATCATACATCTCTCAAAGTCTTTTGACCGCGTTATCGTCATATAGAGCGTGCAGGTAAAGCGAGAGCAGCGAGCTGCTCAATCTCACGCCCGCACCGACCAGTAACTCAGATAAAAGGAGAAATCCAATGCCACTGATTCAAGTTCGCGTCATCAAGGACGTTTTCAGTAATGAACAGAAGCGTCAGATCATCAGCAAGCTGACCGACGCCATGGTCTCGATCGAGGGCGAGAATATGCGCCAGGTCACCTTATGCCTGGTCGAAGAGGTGGAAAGCGGCGACTGGGGGATCGGAGGCAAAGCGATGACCACCGCCGACGTCCACGCTCTGGCGCGCGCCAAGGCTGCGTGACGGGCGCGATCTCGGGTCGCGCCTGGCTGCGCCTGGATCATCGATGGTGGTCCAGGCGCCTCCGCGCCTCGGTTTGGACGCCGCTGCAGGGCTGCTGCAATCCGCGGACGGCGGCTGTTGTCATGCCGGGCTGACGGAACTTGCTCGTCTCCGAACCCCGCAACGGGTCAAGCCCGGCGGGGTCCTCCAGCGGCTGCCGACGCAAACCAGCCGACGAGCCTTTACTCCGCGGCGAGTTGCTGGTCGGCGGCGATCAGGCGCTCGAGGATGCGGCGCATCTGCATGCGGGTAGCGTCGGAGGCGATGTCGACGAGGCCCGCCTCGCCGAATTCACTCAGCCGCGCCTGTTGGGCCTCGACCATGACGCGGTCTTCGACAAAGGTGGGTGCGATCTCCTGGTACAGCTGCTCGGTCGCCGCCGGGTCGTTCTGGCGATACCCGTTTGCCACCGACCAAAAGTAAAAGCAGCTGGTCTCGGTCTCGGGCGTCAGCCCATGAAACAGGCGGAACTGAAACCCGCCGTCACGCCTGCCTTCGGGAGCGCCGGCGCCGACATCGGCCGCCCCGGTCCATTGCAGCACGCTCGACGGGGCGACAAATTCGAATTCCTGCCAGCGGTCGACGCGGCCGGTAAACCCGGCGGCTTTGACATAGCTCGGCGGCGGCACCGAATTCTTCATCCAGCGGGTGAATTTGAGGCCATTCGGCGTCCGCGACGTCTTCATCTCGGCGGCGACGTGCTGCGACGGGTTACCGCCGACCGTCTTGGCATGCAGATAGCCGAGATGGGTCAGATCCATCAAATTGTCGATCATCAGCATGTAATTGCCTTTGATCGGGTAGACGTCGTGCTTGTTCGGCCATTTGCCGGGATCGTTGTGATAGGGATAATCGACGATCTTCGACGCATCGGCCTTGGCCGGGTCGCCGATCCACAGCCAGATCAGCTGATCCTTCTCGACCACCGGATAGGCGCGCACCCGCGCATCCTCCGGAATCTGCTTTTGCCCGGGGATATGGACGCAGTGCCCGGCGGCGTCGAAGATCAGCCCGTGATAGCCGCATTGGATACCGTCTTCGACGATTGTCCCCATGCTCAGCGGGGCGGCGCGGTGACAGCAGCGATCGGCGAGCGCCGCCGCCGAACCCTGACGATCGCGAAACAGCACGATCGGTTCGCCGCAAATCCGACGCGCCAGCGGTTCGCCGCCGATCTCATCGGCCCAAGCGCCGATATACCAGGCGTCGCGCAACAACATCCGTCTCCTCCCTTACAGCCGCGATCAGTGTAAGCCGGCTGCACCGACCAGGAAAGCCGGCGGTTGTGATCCCGCCGACCGCCGCTTGGTGTTAGCGCATGAACTCTGAAGACGCCGATCGAGGCAGACCCTATGCGATGCTCGCTAGAACGGAATTCGAGCGGCTGACTCGTCCCGGATGAGATGGGATCAGACCGCGCTCGGGCTACGAGGCAGCGGGCGGCCGTCGAGGCCATCGACGGAAAGGCCGAGATGGCGCAACACGGTTGGCGCAATGTCGACGAGCGAGGTAGGCCCGCGATGAGCGTCGGCGGTAAATCCGCCACCCGAGACAAACAGAAACGGGCTCTGCTCGTTGGTCCCGAGCCCGCCATGCTGGCCAAAGCCGGTCGTGTCCTGCCCGGACGAGTCGCGCACGATGTGACTGTGACCCGGCACGCCATGCGGGTTCGCCCGGTCATCGGCTTTCATCGTGATCGCGATCTGCGCCCGCGAGCTTGTGGGCAAACCCGTCGCGGCGAGCCCGTCGCGAGTGAATACCCGTCCGACCCAATCCTGGATTTCGAGAAAGCGCGCGACGTCTGCAACACCGGCGCTTTCAGGTTGTGTGAAATAGATCAGCGCCGCCGTCCCGTTTGGAGCGATAACGACATCCGAGGAGCCCGGCCCGTCCTTTAGACCGGCATCGATCAGAAGCCCCTCCAGGTCGATCGTCTCCGCGACGGTTTCCATGCCGTGATCGGAGCCGACAACGAGCAGGATATCCTCGCCGCCGGGGTCAAGCCGCGCCACCGTCTCGGCAACACGGCATACATTCGCATCCGCCGCCGCGATCGCACGGCGATGCTCGGGTGAGCCCAAAGGCATGTGGTGCCCGGTGTAATCAGGCTCGGACAGCCACAACATGGCCAATGCCGGCGCACGATCTTGCAACACTTCGGCGCAAAAGCGCTCGGTAACGGCGTTGTCGCCGGCCTCGCCTTTGCCGACTGCCAGCCCCTCCGCGGCGGGCAACGGGCGCCGGCCGGGGCCGAAGCTTCCGGCCGCGTTGTAGACCCAGCCATAACCATCCGGGTCGAGAAAATAGGCCGCACCCGGCGACACGTTCGAGAATGCGATCGCGGTATCGCCGGCGCGCGTCACTCGCTCGGCCATTGTTGGCGCGTGTAAGGTGCGGCCGGTCGCGCGATGCAGCCGATCACGAAAATCGGGTGCTCCGACCGACAGGCAGACGAGCCCGTCGCCCTCGTCGATCGCCATCGTGTTGCCGAGCAGTCCGTGGCGCGCCGGGCGGCAGCCGGTCGCGATCGAGGCCGCGCTCGCCCGCGTCGTCGACGGAAACACGCTCGAATGGTTCAGAAATTGCGCCGAACGTCGCCCCAACTCGGTCAGGAACGGCGCGTCCTCGGACGTGATCAAATCGCGGCGCAGGCTGTCGCAGATAACGATAACGGCGCGCTTCATACGGGTGTCCTTGTGTTGCCGCCGGTTTCGCGGGCGTCGGGGTCGCGCGCCAGCATAGCGCGGCGCAGCGCATCGGGCAGCGGCGTCTTTTCACCGGTCGCGTTGACGACCAGGATCAGCACCGCGCGGCCTTGCGCGCACAGACCCTGCCGCCAAACCGCGTACTCCATTTCAAAGCTGGTGCGTCCCAGCCTTACCGTGCGTGCGCTGACCAGAACTTCGTCGCCATAGGCGAGCGGCCGGTGATAGCGGATGCCGGTCTCGGCGATGACCGGCCCTGGTGTCCCCGCCGAAAGCTCGGGCAGTCCGGCGGTTTCGAGATAGCGATTGCGCGCCTCCTCGAACCATTCGAAATAGGCGCGATGGTTGGCATGGCCGAACGGGTCGCACTCGCTCCAGCGCACGCGATGATGGATCGCAAACCGCCACCCCGGCTCAACCCCGAACCGCGCCAATTCCGCCGCATCGATCATGCTGTCCTCAATAGGAATTGGACAATAATTTCACTGGGCTACAATTTAGCGAAACCTTGCGGTTTTCTGCTAATGTCCCGACAAAGCGGCGGTAATCCGTAAGCAGCACTCAGACCTGCACCCGCTCGCTCAAAATATATGGGAGACCGATAAGATATGCCGCACGATCCGAGATTAGTTCCGAGCGAAGACAATATCGAGAAACTGCGCAAGACAATCCCGGACTGGATCAAGCATCTGGAGCGGCCGGCAACGCCTTGCATCGCGCCGTCTTTCGGGCCGCTCAAGGGTATTCGCGTGGTCGGCACAGGACAGCTGATTGCGCAACCCTATATCGGCACAAAGCTGGCGGAGTTCGGCGCCGAAGTCATTCACGTCGAACGTCCCGGTGGTGATGTCTTCCGTTTTACCGCGCCGCAATTGACCCGCGGCCCGCGGCCGCACGGCTGCGATGAGGCGGAAGTCACCAAGAACAAACTGTCGCTGGGGCTCGACCTCAAGCAGACGCGCGCGATCGAGGTCCTGATGGCGTTGTGGAAGATTTCCGACGTTTGGATGGAATTGTCGATGCCCGGCACGCTCGAACGCAACGGGATCACCAACGAGCTGGCATTGGCGGTCAACCCGAGCCTCGTCATCGTCCGAGTCAGCACATACGGGCAATACGGCAAAGACGAATATCTCGGGCGTCCGGGCTACGACGCGATCGCGCAGGCCTATGGCGGCATGATGAACCTGACCGGCGATCCGGCAGGGCCGCCGCAGCGTGCCAAGACCTATACCGGGGATTACGTCACAGCGCTCACCGGATGGGCGGCGACGATGATGGCATTGTGGGAGGTCAAAAACAGCGGGCGCGGTCAGGTGGTCGACCTCGCGCAATTCGAAGCGGTGGCGCAGACCAATGGCAACACCCTGCCCCTCTACACCGGCGAAGGTGCTGTCTACGGACATACCGGAAACGCTCCAGCTGGTTTTCAACCCTATGACACGTTCCAATGCAGCGACGGATGGGTTTACATTGCCGCGGTTGGCGGGGCGATTTATGACCGGGTGCCCAAATTCCTCGGACTTGACCCGGTCGAGTATTGCTACGACGCGTGCTCGAAAGACGCTGCTGCGGTCAATTCCGCAAAGGGGCGGGAGCTCGATCAGCGGCTGCGCGAGTATTGCGCCGCACGCACAGCGATCGAGGTCGAAACCGAGTTGAATGCGGCAAAGATTGGCTGCTCGCGGGTCTTTAACACTCGCGACCAATATGAGGACGCCCATTACGCGGCGCGCGAGATGACCGTGCCGGTGCTCGACCGGCAGTCGGGCGTTCCGATCCGCGTCTACGGTGTGGTGCCGAAAATGTCGTTGACCCCTGGCCGGATCTGGCGCGGAGCGCCCTCGATCGGCGACGACACAACCGACATTCTCGCGCAAATGCTAGGGCTGTCCGAGGGTGCGATCGGCAAATTGTACGACGATGGGGTCGTGCACCGCACCGAGCCGTTTACCGAACCCCAGGTCGCGGCCGTCAACCCGTAGGGCTGCCTCGCGGAGCCGCCATTCCAGCGAGCTTTTGCAGCGTCGCGGCCTATGATGGCGAAGGCAAGGCTCGCCGTCGCGCGACATGCATGCGAAACAGAACCCTATGACAGCTATACGCGCCCAGCGTAGCGAGCCTGCTGGTTCCGGGCTGATCGCGCTACTTGGCTCGCGGCGGTTTGGGCCTTTGTTCGCGGCGCAGTTCTTGTCGGCATTCAACGACAACGCAGTCAAGAACGCCTTGGTGCTGATGATCGCCTACAGCACCGACGCCGCCTCGCAGAGATCGGCGGAGATCGTGATCCCGCTCGCCGGCGGGCTCTTCATCCTGCCGTTCTTCTTGTGCTCGGCGACCGCCGGTCAGCTCGCCGACCAGCACGACAAGGCGTGGCTGATCCGGTTGATCAAGCTCAGCGAAATTGCGCTGATGATTGCGGCGGCAGCGGGCGTGCTGCTCGGCAGCACTACGGCATTGCTCGTCATCCTGTTTGTGATGGGGATCGAGGCGGCGTTCTTGGGCCCGCTCAAATACGCGATCCTTCCGGATCTGCTCGCGCCGCATGAGCTCCTGCTCGGAAATGCGCTCGTCGAGGCCGGCACCTTTATCGCGATTTTGCTCGGGACGATCGCCGGCGTGCTCATAGCCGGGCATCACGGTGCGATGATTGTCGCGGCGCTGATCATTTTGGTGGCGCTCGCCGCCTGGGCGGCAAGCCTGGCAATCCCGGGAACCAGCCCGGCGGCGGCGCGAAGCCCGTTAGAGTGGAACCTGTTTGCCGCCACCGGGCATATCATCCGCGAAGCCGCGCGCGAAAGTATCCTGTTTTATTCGATACTCGGCATTTCCTGGTTCTGGCTCGCCGGTGCGATTTACCTGTCGCAATTCCCGGCCTATGTCCGATTTTCGCTGGGCGGGGAGCAGCTCGTCGTAACCCTGTTCCTGACCGTCTTTACGATCGGGATCGCGATCGGCTCGCTGCTGTGCAGCCGCATTCTCGGTGGTCGCATCAGTGCTCGAACCGTCCCGTGGGGTGCTCTTGGCATCGCTCTGTTCTCGATCGATCTGTGGTGGGCGAGCCCGCCGGCCGTGGCGAGAGTGGGTACCTTGCTCGGTCTGCGCCCGTTCCTTTCATCGCCGGCGCATTGGCGGATCCTCATCGATCTGCTGGGGATCGCGGTGTCGGGCGGGATCTTTATCGTGCCGCTTTACGTGTTGTTGCAGGCGGCGAGCGCGCGCGCCCAGCGCGCCCGGGCAATCGCGGCCAACAACGTGATCAACGCCGCGGCAATGGTCATCGCTGCCGTCGCGACGATGGCATTGATCGCTGTCGGGGTCAGCGTTCCCGGGCTGTTTCTGCTGACCGGAGGCGCGACGCTGATCGTCGCCGTCTGGTTTTGGCGGCTGCAACCGAGGTTGGTATTGGCGCCGATCAAATTCGAGGGAGACAGGAAATGACCGAAATCGCCAACGACCCTCTCTCGGCCTTTCGCCTAAACGGCAAGGTGGCCCTGATCACCGGCGGCGGCAGCGGCATCGGACGCGCAACGGCAGCCGCACTTGCCGGCGTCGGCGCCGCGGTCGCGGTGCTCGACATCGATCCGGTTCGCGCCGCGGCCGTCGCGGAGGAAATTGCCGCTCTCGGCCGGCCGGTCTCGTCGCATGCCGCCGATGTCACTGACGAGAAATCGGTCGATGCCGCTATTGACGCTGTCGCGGCGCGCCATGGCGGGATCGACATCCTGGTCAACAGCGCCGGGATCGGCATCCGTCGCGCGGCGGTGGAATTACCGCTCGCCGAGTGGGACAAGGTCGTCGCGGTCAACCTGACCGGGGTGTTCTTGTGCTCGCGAGCGGCCGCACGGCAGATGATGCGGCGCGGCGGCGGCGCGATCGTCAACCTCGCCTCGATCATGGGGTTTTCGGGCGGCGGGATTTATCCGAACGTGTCGTATCAGGCGACCAAGGGGGCGGTCGTCAATATGACCCGGGCGCTCGCGGTCGAATGGGCATCCTCCGGCATCCGAGTCAACGCGGTGGCGCCGACCTGGGTGCGCACCAATCTGACCGCGCCATTGCTCGACCAGCCCGGCGTTATGGAGCGCATCGCGGCACTGACCCCAATGGGACGGCTGGCGACGCCGGAGGAGATCGCGCACGCGATCCTCTATCTCGCAAGCCCGGCGGCGGCGATGGTCACCGGTCACACGCTCGCCGTCGACGGCGGCTTTCTGGCTCAGTAACGAGGGCGCGCACCAGGCTCGGCAGAAATGCCAGCGCCTCCCGCAGCGCGGTTGTGAATTCGAGCAGCGCCGATGACGAACTGACGCCCGAGCGCCCGACCACCTCGACGCCGGCGAGGCGGAACAGCAGCGCGGCGCGTGGCAAGTGAGTCTTATCGCTGACCAGGATCACCGCCCGCCAGCCATGCCGGCGCAACAATCGCGCCGTCTCGCGCGCATTGCCGATTGTGTCGCGCGAATAGGGCTCGACCAGCAACGCGCTCTCGGGAATGCCGCGCGCCGTCGCCGCACGGCGCATGATCTCGGCTTCTGGTGTCGCTCCGCTGCCGCCGCCCGACAACACCAGCGCCGGCGCGAGACCTTGCTGGAACAAGTCGATCCCGCGGTCGAGGCGTCGGCGCAGCCGCGACGATGACGGGCAGCCCAAAACGACAATTGCCTGGGCCTTCGCTGCCTGGGCCTTTACCTGAGCCGGCGCCGGTCGCCCCATTTCTTCCGGAATGCGGGCGCTTCGGCCGCTCTAATCGAAAGTAAAGCCGCGCGAGCGAAGGTGGGCCGGGAAGCTTTCCCCTTCGGGCTGCGCCGCGGCCTGGCGCGATTTATCTTCGGACCATCCGTAGAAATCGGCATAGCCGAAGATATCCGGGGCGCGTTGCTGCTCGCGCGGCGGCGAATAGCGGCTGGCGCGGCGCCGGTCGTAAGCCGCAACATCTTCGGCAAGGCGGTTGTCGTCGTAGCGGTCGGTGATGCACCGTGACCGCCAGCGGCAGCCGCATGCTGACAAACCCCTCGGCGGCGGGATAACCGATGCATAACCCCGCTACCGGGAACACCTTTTCGGGCAGTTCCAGTATCCGGGCGACCGCATCGGCATGGTTGCGCAATGCGCTGATCGGACAACAGCCGAGGCCGGCGGTCTCCGCCGCAAGAATAAAGGTCTGCATGACGAGGGCAGCATCGACCGTCGCGTTAAAAAAGCCCTCGAGCCGGCTGTTGTCGTTCGGGTGCCCCCGCTGATCACCGATTTGCTCAAGCCGCCGCGCATCGCCGCAGAACACCAAAAACACCGGCGCCGTGCCGATCCACGGCATATCCGGGATCAGTGCGGCGAGCTGGTCGCGCCGTCTCTCGGTCCGTGACACGGATCACCGAGGCCTGCTGAAAATCGGATTTGGAGGAGGCCGAAAATGCCGCCCCGAGCAGCAGCCGCAACAAATCCGCCGGCACTGGGCGCGGCAAGTAGCGGCGATGGGTACGGCGCAACAGCACCTGCCGCAGCCAGGGAATATCCGGGAGGTCGCCCGAAAGATCGGCCGCCGTCCCAAATCGGGCGCCCCACTCGGCTTCGTAATCCGCGGCCATCGCCCGGCCTCGTCGGCTGACTTATGCCGGGGCGAGGCGGCCGATCTCGTCGGCCTCGAAGGTGTATCGGCGGCTGCAGAACTCGCAGGTGACGGTGGTTACCCGTTCCTTTTGCATGTCGTCGAGTTCGTCGGCGGGAAAGGCGCGCAGGATCCTCTCGATCCGCTCGCGCGAGCAGCGGCAGCGCGCTTCGAGCGGGTGGGTGTCGAAAACCCGAACCCCATCTTCGTGAAACAGCCGGAACAATAAGCGATGCGGGGAGAGGCCGGGATCGATCAGCTCGTCCGATGTCGCCGAACTCATCAGCACCATGGCGCGACGCCAGCCGTCTTCGACATCGTCGGCGATCACGCCATAGCCGCCCTCGGGCGGCACCCGTTGCAGCATCAACCCGCCGGCGCGCCAGGTATCGCCCGGCCCGGTCTGGCCGACCGCCAGCTTGATGCCGGCCTGGATCTGCTCCGATTGCCGGAAATAGTGCTGCGCGCAATCCGCCAAGGTGGCGCCCGCCAGCTCGACGATCCCTTGATAGCGGTCGGTCTCCTCGCCCTGATCGACGGTGAAAGCGATATACCCGCCGCCGAGCAGCCGCGGCACCGACAGGCTCACGCCCGCGCCGGCCTCAGCCGTGGTGACGGCATCGAGCTTGGCCTGATCGTATTGGGCATAGCCGCGCACCGCACCATCGGTCGACACATCCGCCACCATCAGCCGGATCGGTCCGTCGCCTTTGGTCTGCAGCGTGAAGATGCCGTCATATTTGAGCGCGCCGGCGAGGACCACCGCCAGCGTGATCGCCTCGCCCAGCATCGCCGCTACCGGGGTGGGATAGGCGTGCTGCGACAGGATGCGATCGATCGCCGGGCCGAGCCGGACCAGCCTTCCGCGCAGCGCAAACGGATCGATGCGGAAAGGCTGTACAAGGTCGTCGGGGACCAAGTGGGTTGGCGCACTCACGGTTGGCTATCCTCGTTTGTCGGCGCGACGCGCAATGCCGCGAGATGGTGACTCCAGCCCGGTCAGCCAAGACACCAGGTCAAGATCCCTTTTTGCGCGTGCAAGCGGTTTTCCGCTTCGTCCCAGACCACCGATTGCGGGCCGTCGACAACCGCAGCGGTAACCTCTGCGCCGCGCTTTACCGGCAGGCAATGCATAAAGATGGCATCGGGCTTGGCCAATGCCATCAAGGCTTCGTCGACCCGGTACGGGGCAAGCAGATTGTGGCGCGTTCCTGCGGCTTCGTCGCCCATCGAGACCCAGGTGTCGGTGACGACGCAATCCGCCCCGGCGACCGCATCGTTGGGCTCGATCGTCAGCGTGACGCGACCGCCCTCGCGCGCCGCCCAGTCGAGCAAAGCCGGGTTGGGCGACAGCGCCTCCGGGCAGGCAAGCCGCAGTTCAAAGCCGAACCGCACCGCGGCGTGAACCCAGCTTGCCGCGACATTGTTGCCGTCGCCGCTCCAAGCCACGATCCGACCGGACAGCGCTCCCTTTTTTTCCTGCAAGGTCATCACATCCGCCATGATCTGGCACGGATGCGACGTGTCGGTCAGCCCGTTGATCACCGGGACAGTCGCGTGCTCGGCCAATTCCCTGAGCTTATCCGCGAGATTGGTGCGGATCATGATCGCGTCGACATAGCGCGACAGCACGCGCGCCGTATCGGCGACGGTCTCGCCGCGGCCGAGCTGGCTGTCGGTCGTGTTCAAAAAGATCGTGTCGCCGCCGAGATGGCGCATCGCGACCTCGAACGAAACACGGGTTCGGGTCGACGGCTTCTCAAAGATCATCGCCAAGGTCTTGCCGGCGAGCGGGCGGTCGCGCCGGCCGTTTTTGTAGGCGCTTGCGACATCGAGAATGCCGCGCAATTCGGCATTGTCGAGCTGATCGATGTCGAGGAAATGGCGCGGCGCGAGCCCGCGCTCGACCAGCGCCGGCTCGCGCGCGATCCGCCTTACGCCGACCATTCCCGCGCGACCTTGTGCAGGATGTCCATCGCCTGGCCGATCTCGGCTTCGCTGACGATCAATGGCGGCAGCAGCCGCAAGACATTGTCGCCGGCGGTCAACGCCAACAGGCCGTTCTCGCGCAGCCGGGTCACGATATCGCCGGCCGGCACGACGCAGCGGATGCCGAGCAACAGCCCGGAGCCGCGCAATTCGGCAAACAGCTTCGGATAGGATTTGACCAGCTCGGCGAGGCGGCCGCGAAACATCTTGGCCGTTGCGTCGACGCGATCCAAAAAGCCGGGTTCGAGCATCACATCGAGCACGGCGTTGCCGGCAGCGACCGCCAGCGGATTGCCGCCAAAAGTCGAGCCATGGGTCCCCGGCACCATCCCGACCGCGGCGCGCTCGGTTGCCAGGCACGCGCCGATCGGGAAACCGCCACCCAAAGCCTTGGCGACGGCCATCACATCGGGAGCGACACCCGACCACTCATAGGCGAACAGCTTGCCGGTCCGGCCCATGCCACACTGGACCTCGTCAAAGATCAGCAGCAATCCGAACTCGTCGGCAATCGCCCGCAACCCGCGCAGATAATCGTCCGAGCCGGGGCGCACACCGCCCTCGCCCTGGACCGGCTCGACAATGATCGCTGCGGTTTCACCGCCGATTGCGGCGCGCATTTCGTTGAGATTGCCAAAGGCGACATGGTCAAAGCCGTCCATCGGCGGGCCGAACCCTTCAAGGTATCTCTCGTTACCGGCTGCCGCCAATGTCGCAAAGGTGCGGCCGTGGAACGATCCTTCACACCCGATGATGCGATAGCGCTCGGGATGGCCGGTGTCGTGCTGGTACTTGCGCGCCACCTTTAGCGCCAATTCGCACGCCTCGGCCCCCGAATTGCCAAAGAACACGGTATCGGCGAACGAATTTTCGACCAGCCGCTGGGCCAGCTTTTCCTGGCCGGGAATGCGAAACAAGTTCGAGGAATGCCATAACCGCCCGGCTTGCTGCCGGATGGCGTCCACCAGATGGGGATGGCAGTGGCCGAGCCCGGTGACCGCGATCCCGCTGGTGAAATCGAGGAATTTGCGGCCGTCTTCGGAGTAGAGCCAACAGCCTTCGCCGTGGTCTACGGCAACGTCCCACCGCCCGTAGGTCGGCATCACGGGTGTAATCACGAATGTCTCCTGCGCGAAAGATTGGAAAGTCGAGTGTTTCGGACGCTCAGACTATCGTCGTCGCCGCAGGTCTGACGGCCCGTTCCTGAGGATCCGTTCGCCCCGCCGGCGCATCTCGCCGGGATCCCGCGCCATCGCTACTCTCCTCAACGCGCGAACCCGGTTCGGTCGGCGCGCCATCAGGCAGGAAAGCGCCGGAGTATGGGGATCGTGAACATGCCTGTCAATTCGCGGCTCAGTTTGACCTCGGCCTTGGGGTGGTCAGCGGTCATTCGGCGATGCCTGAGCGCAAAGCGAGCTTGCGCTGGTTCCAGACCTTTCCGCCCTCACCCCGGAACGAGGAGGTTCAGATGCTTTCCAGACAATCGGCGCGACGGTATGAAATCAAAACGGCCTGCAAGCGCCCGTACTTCGATTTGGCGCTCGATCAAATACCGGATTGTCGACACCGGCAGACATGCGCTTACGCCCCGCCTATCGTCAGAGTGGAGACGAAAACGATGGCACGTTTGCTCTCGGTCAATGTCGGCCTGCCACGCGACATTGAGTGGCAAGGGAAAACCATCCACACCGCTGTCTGGAAGGCGCCCGTTCAAGGCCGACGGGTGGCGCGCCGGCTCAATATCGATGGTGATGGGCAAGGCGACTTGGCGGGACATGGCGGCGAACACCGGGCCGTCTTTGTCTATCAGATCGACTCTTACCGGTATTGGCAAAACCAGCTCGGTCGAAACGACTTTACCTATGGCCAGTTCGGAGAGAATTTTACGGTCGAGGGGCTACCGGATACCGAAGTGTGCATCGGCGATCATTACCGGATCGGCGATGCCCTGTTCGAAGTGACGCAGCCGCGCGTCACCTGCTATCGGGTCGGCATCCGCATGAACGAACCGCAGATGGCGGCCCTGCTGGTCTCACACGGCAGGCCCGGCTTCTATTTCCGGGTCCTGCAGGAAGGCGAAGTCGGCGCCGGCGACGAAATCGTCAAGGTCGAGGCGGGTCCCGAGCGTATGACCGTCGCCGAGATCAATGCTCTCTTATACTTGCCGGGTCACCCGGCGAACGGGCTGGAACGAGCGTTGCGCATTCCGGCATTGAGCGCCGGTTGGCGAACGTCGTTGCGAGGCGCTGCTCGACCGGGAACGGAAAGGCGGCGGACCAACGGGCAACCCCGGGCTCGGCCCGTCTATGGGCCCGCCCCCGGCGTGGCAAGGCTTCCGCCCGTTGCGCGTATCGCAGAAGCTGCGCGAAAGCAGCAATGTCACCTCGCTAATCCTGGAGTCTGCCGACGGCGAGCCGCTGACGGCCGCCTTGGCGGGGCAGTTTGTCGTTTTGCGGCTCAGGCCACGGCCCGACGAGAGCGCTCTCCTACGCAGCTATTCGCTGTCGGGCGCGCCGAGCGAGGATCGCTATCGCATCAGCGTCAAGCGCGAGCCGCACGGTGCCGCCGGGGCTTACATCGATACGCGGGTTCAGGCGGGCGATGTTCGTCGAGACGAGCGCTCCGCGCGGCAGCTTTACGTTGCAGCAGGGCGATGGTCCTGTCGTCCTTGTTAGCGCCGGCATCGGCGCTACTCCGGTGCTGGCCATGCTGCACGCATTAGCCGCCAAGCAGTCGCCGAGAGAGATTTGGTGGCTTCACGGTGCGCGCAACGGCGGCGAGCATCCGTTTGCGGCCGAGGTGCGCGCACTCCTCGAGGTCTTGCCTGCAGGCCGCAGTCACATCTGCTACAGTGCGCCACAGCCAAGCGATCGACCCGCTGTCGATTTCGACGCTCCCGGACGCTTGAACCTCCACGCGATTGAGGAGCTTAGGGTGCCGCGCGATGCCGATTTCTATCTGTGCGGCCCCTCCGCCTTCATGAACGACCTTGCCGTCGAGCTTGGGACTTGGGGTGTCGCGGCCAACCGCATCCGCAGTGAGATTTTCGGCTCAACTCCGCCGAGGACACCTGGCATCGCGGCGGCACCTCGCCGGGCACCGCACCAGCCGGCCGGGTCTGCTGGCGTGGGCCCATTGGTGTCCTTTGCGCGGAGCGGCCTAAACGTCCACTGGGCCCCGGCCTTCCGGAGCCTCCTCGAACTTGCCGAGGCATGCGATGTGCCAGTCCGGTGGGCATGCCGGACCGGGGTCTGCCACACTTGCGAGACTGGGCTCATCAACGGGGCTGTCGGTTACCGGCCAGAGCCCGTGGAGCCGCCAGCCGAGGGCAATGCGCTGATCTGCTGCAGCCGACCTCAGGGCGACATCGTCATCGATCTTTGAGTAAGAGCTTCGGCCAAAATTCGCTGCATGGCAGAGGCTGAGCCTTCGGGGCAGGGTTCGCCGGTTGCATCTAGTGCGACCTTCGCTACCCGTCTGGCGACTGCGTCAAGCGTCGCGGGGCCGCCGCTGCTCTTTGGCTTGCGACTGTGGGTTTCCGTCTGCCTCGCGCTGTATCTCGCGTTTTGGCTCGAGCTCAGCGACCCTTACTGGGCCGGAGTGACCGCGGCTCTCGTTTGTCAGCCGCACCTCGGCGCTTCGCTGCGCAGAGGTTGGTTCCGCATGATCGGCACTGTAGTAGGCGCCGTGGCGATCGTGGTACTGACCGCGTGTTTCCCGCAGAACCGCGTCACCTTTCTCGTGGGTCTGGCATTGTGGGGTGCGGGTTGCGCTTTCGTTGCCACGATACTCCGCAACTCCTTAGCCGTTGTGGCGCAGCTTGCCGGGATCACGGCGGCAATCATCGCGAGCAGCGAGCTCGGGGCTGTCGGGGGCGCAAACGGCGACGCCTTTGTGCTCGCCGTGATCCGTTGCACCGAGATCTGCGTTGGCATCGTCTCCGCCGGCGTCGTGCTGGCGGGAACCGATTTCGGTAACGCAAGTCGACGGCTCGCCACCTTGATCGCGGAAATATCGACCGAGGTCATGCGGCAGTTTTTTGGTACCTTGGCGCTGGCTGGCCCGGAACTTCCGGAGACGCAGCCAATACGGCAGGAGTTCCTCCGGCGTGTCATCGCGCTCGACCCCGTGATCGACGAGGCGATCGGCGAGTCCCCCCAGGTCCGAAACAATTCGCCAGTGTTACAGACGGCGGTGAACGGCCTATTCGCGGCTATAGCCGGCTGGCGCATCATGGCGGTTCACTTCGCCAAGCTGCCACATGACCAAGCTCGGCAAGGAGCGGCCACTGTGCTGCAAGCGGTCCCAAAGGAGCTCCTGTCTGGGCCCGAGCGAGAGGATCCGGCGCGGTGGATCGCCAACCCCATCGGTCTGGATCGCGTATGCGACGCAGGCGTGCAGGCGCTGATCGCCTTACCAGCAGGCACACCGTCGCTGCGGATGCTTGCCGATGAGACGGCCAAAGTGTTGTTAGGCATTTCCCACGCGCTCAATGGGTTGGCACTGCTCGTTGTCGATTCTGCTCGACCGGTGGCGCGGCGTCGCAGGGTTTTGCCCTGCGTGCCGGACTGGCTTCCTGCTCTGGTCAATGCCGGCCGCGCTTTTGTCGCCATTGGTGCCGTCGAGCTCTTCTGGGTCGTGACCGCATGGCCAAACGGCGCTCGGGCCATCACCTTTGCCGCGATCGGTGTCATTCTGTTCGCGCCGCGGGCCGATCAGGCCTACGCCGCAGCCATGAGTTTTATGGTGGGCACAGGCCTTACCGCCATTTTCGCGGCGATCATCGGGTTCGCGGTATTGCCGAACACGGAGACCTTCGCCGCCTTTAGCCTCGCGATTGGCCTTGTCCTGGTGCCCGCCGGCGCGGGGGTGGCTCAGCAGTGGCAGACGCCGATGTTCACGGCCATCGCGGCGTTTTTTTGCTTTCTTCTCGCTCCGACAAACCCGATGAGCTTCGATACACAGCAATTCTATAACGCGGCATTGGCGGCCGTCGCAGGAGTGGGCGCCGCTGCGCTGTCATTTCGCTTGCTGCCGCCGCTTTCGCCGGCATTCCGGACCCGCCGGCTTCTGGCTCTTACGCGTCGGGATCTGCGGCGTCTGGCCACGGGCTCGATCCCCCGGTCGCCGGATGCTTGGGAGGGACGCGTCTTTAGCCGCCTCTCCGTACTGCCGAACGCGGCCGAGCCGCTGCAGCGCTCAGAGCTTGTGGCGGCGCTCTCAGTAGGTACCGAGATCATCCGCCTTCGTCACAACTGTCGCCGGATCGATCTTGGCTCCCACCTCGAGGCGGCACTCGAGGCCATCGCGCGTGGGGACAGCGCGACGGCGACCGTCCACCTTGCCCGGCTCGACGAGGCGCTCGCCGCCCGCCCGAGTGCCGCCGCTCTCCGGGCGCGTAGTAGCATACTCGCAATGTCTGAAGCGCTCACCCAACATGCCGCTTACTTTGGCGCAGGAGCGCCGGGTTGATGTTTAGCAAAATCAACCTGTTCAGCGGTCGTTGTCGATCGAGATTTGATTATTCCAGGGCTTATGCGGGACGCTCTTGCCCGGTTTGTGGTCTGGCCTGGCTTTTGACCATCGGACCGGTGACAAGGCCATACGCGCATAAATGCGGCGCAAGTGTGAGGGAGGGAAGATCGAGATGGAAGACCACGACATCAGAGCGGCCCTGGATCGTCACTGGGCCGCCTCCGACGCCGACGACTTTGAGGCGGAGCACCAGATCTACCGAGAGGATGCGGTGCTCGAGTACCCGCAATCGGGCGAGCGCATCCGCGGACGGCGCAACATTCAGGCGTCTCGCGCCGCGCAGCCGAACCGCAAACGCTTCGCGGTGCGGCGGATAATCGGCGCGGGCGACCTCTGGGTCACTGAATATGTCCTAACCTATGACGGGCGGCCGTCTTACACCGTGAGCATCATGGAGTTCAGAGACGGGAAGGTGACCCGCGAGACCCAATATTTCGGCGATCCGTTTGAGCCGGGGCCTTCGCGCGCGCAATGGGTCGAGCGGATGCCCTGAAACCGGGCCGCCGTAAGGATCGCCATTCACCGCTCTCTCGTGCGGAGCTGCCGGTCGATACGGTCTCGCTCGCTCGTTATCTGATCGGCAAGATCCTGGTGCGGGAAATGGCCGAAGGCGTGGTCAGCGGCCGTATCGTCGAGACCGAGGCGTATGTCGTCGGCGACGCCGCAGGGCACGCCTACCGCGGGATGACGCCGCGTAATCGGTCGCTGTTTCTCGAGCCCGGGCACGCCTATATTTATCTCGCCTACGGCAGCTCATACATGCTGAATGTCTCGAGCGAGATAGCGGGAATTGGGGCTGGCGTCCTGATCAGGGCGCTTGAGCCGCGCGACGGCATCCCGATCATGCAGCGAAATCGTCAAATTGAGCGGCTGCGCGACTTGGCGCGAGGACCAGGAAGGCTCACCGCGGCATTGCAGGTTGATGGCCGGTTTGATGGGCTCGACCTTTGCCGAGAAGGCCCTCTATGGCTCGGAAGCGATGACCACGAACCCGGCGAAATCGGGCCCAGCAAAATCGAGCCCGGCGAAATCGGTCAGAGCATCAGGATCGGCATTTCGCGGGATGCGAGCCGCCTCCTGCGTATACATGCGCAGGTTCTTGAGACGACGCGGCCTCCGCCTGTCAATGGCGGCAATGGCACGAACCTCGTGAAATGCCGGCCGCGAGAGCCGGCAGAAATCGCGACAAATCAAGGTGCTTCAATGGTCGAGTTCGCGATCGCCTCGGCGACCCCTACGTGCGGGCTACGGCAAAATTTCTGCTCTGGGGTGGACTTGAGCCGAATGACCCCGGCTAGCGGACCGATGGCAACGAGAACTTGCGGCGAGCACCGATATCAAGCAACACTAATGGGACGCCTGCTCCAGCCGTCAAGGGCCATGTAGAAACGCCGATCGGAGGCTCAGCAGTCCCGCGAGCCGAGGCGCACGCTCGAACAGCTCATGGCCGAATGCGCCACGGAGGGCAAATGCGGATCGCCGATGACACAGAAGCCATAGGCCGGCGCTACCGCGAGCTATTCCGGCCGAGTTCGGAGCAGCTATCGCCGCCGCAGCCTGAGCCCGCGACGAAATCGGCCGCAGAGACGATGTGCCCCTGCGGCCGGCCTGTAAGTGATTGCTTTTTCTGTGTCGGCAGTGTGATTACAGGTGCCGGCGATCGATACCAAGATCGCGCTGAGCTTGGTGCCCACTGTCGTTAGGGCCTCGACACAAACGACCGCGATTAGTGCCGCGATCAACCCATATCCTATCCGGGTTTGTGGCCCCGGATCAGGGATTTAGCAGCTTTGACAACGTGCTCCGGGGTGAAGCCCAGCTCACGCATCACGATCTCACCGGGCGCCGACCCACCGAAGCGATTCAGCCCGATGATTGCGCCGTCGAGGCCCACGTAGCGCTCCCATCCGAGCGTGGAGCCTGCCTCGATGCTGACTCGCGCCTTGACGCCGGGAGGAAGAACCGTGTCCCTGTAGGATTGCGGTTGCGACTGAAACAAATCCCACGACGGCATCGAGACGACCCGGCTTGCAATTCCTTCGCGCGTCAGTTGGTTGTGCGCTTCTAGCGCAAGCGACACTTCGGAACCGGTAGCGATCAGGATAACGGTCGGCGAACCCGTAGCGCAGTCGCTGAGGACATACGCTCCTTTCGCCACTCCCGAAGCCGGCGCCAGCGTTGAGCGGTCCAGAATAGGTAATCTCTGGCGCGTAAGCACAAGTCCTACCGGCCCCGAGGTGTGCGTAACCGCGATCTTCCACGCCTCCACGGTCTCGTTGGCGTCCGCCGGGCGCAGCAGCGTCAGATCAGGAAGCGCGCGAAGGCTTGCCAATTGTTCCACCGGCTGATGGGTAGGTCCGTCCTCGCCTAATCCGATGCTGTCGTGGGTCCATACATAGATGACGTGGGCCTTGCTCAAGGCCGCTAGTCTGATGCTCGGCCGCATGTAGTCGGAAAACGTAAAGAAGGTGGCGGCAAAGGGCAGGATGCCGCCATGCAGGGCCATGCCCGTGGCAATCGCGGCCATCGCGTGCTCGCGAATACCGAAATGAATATTCCGCCCGGCATATCCGATCGGACCGCCTACCAGCCCCTGGGTCGGCGTCGCGACCTCGGAAGGCTTAAACAGGGGACTCTCGAAGTCGCCGTGTCCCTTGAGCGCGGTGCGCGTGGACGGATCGAGGTCGCCCGAGCCGCCAATCAGGTTAGGTACGACATCGGCGAGCGCGGTGATAGCCTTCTGTCCGGCGTCGCGGGTCGCCATCGCGCCGTCCGCCGGCGTGAAGCGGGGAAGTCCTGCTTCCCATCCTTTCGGCAGTTCGCCGGCGAGTACCTGCCGAAAGGTCCCGGCGGCCTCTGGATCGACGGCACCCAACGCGTCCACCCTTCGATTCCATTGAGTCTCCAACTCGCGCCCTTGTTCGACCGCCTTGCGAAACTGGGCCAGGGCTTCGTCGGGGATGTAGAAAACCTGATCTTCAGGCCATCCCAGCGCGCGTTTGGTTAACCGCACCTCCTCGACGCCCAAGGGCTCGCCGTGCGCCTCAAAAGTGTCATGCTTATGCGGACTGCCATAGCCGATATGCGTGCGCGCCACGATCAGCGACGGCCGGTCATCGATCGCCTTTGCCTTGGTTAGGGCAGCATCGACCGCGGCTGTATCCATCCCGTCGATGTGCTCCACGTGCCATCCATAGGCCTGGAATCGCGCGCCGACATCTTCGCTGAAAGTTACATCGGTGCTGGCCGAGAGCGTTGTCTGGTTGGAGTCGTAGAGCACGATTAATCGTCCGAGCCGAAACTGACCCGCTATCGAGGCGGCCTCCGCCGCGACACCTTCCATCATGTCGCCGTCACTAGCCATCACATACGTGTAGTGATTCACCACTTCATGGCCCGACCGATTGAAGGTGGCGGCCAGCCAACGCTCCGCGATTGCGAATCCCACCGCGTTTCCAACCCCCTGGCCCAACGGACCGGTCGTAACTTCCGCACCTGGCACCACGCCATACTCGGGATGCCCCGGGGTACGGCTGCCCCATCGGCGAAATTGCTGTATATCAGCCATCGTAAGGTCGTAACCGGTGAGGAACAGCAAGCTATAGAGCAGCATGCTGGCATGCCCGGCGGACAGCACAAAACGATCGCGATCGGGCCATTTGGGGTTGGTGGGATTGTGCCGCAGATGGCGCGTCCACAAGACGTACGCCATCGGCGCCGCACCCAACGGCATCCCCGGATGTCCCGAGTTCGCTTTCTGGACCGCGTCGATCGACAGCGTCCGGATGGTGTTGATGCAAAGTTCGTCGATTGGCTGAAACGTCGAACTCATGGCTCCTCCGGACTGCCCCCAACCTTAAAGCGAATGAATATTTGCAACGAGAGGACAACTCTGCCCTCCCCTCTCCCTTTGTGTATAGGAAGAGGGCAAGAAAGGGTTTGTAATTCTTAGCACCAAATTTGGATTTGGTGCGAGTCCAGCGGGAGCGCTTCGACCGAGGCACCACGCTCGTAATGCGGATTGATGGTGATCAGCAGCTTGGGAAAAAATCGCCGCCTCGCGTGGATAGCGTCAACCCCGTCGGGCGCGAAGCGTGTTGCCATGTACGCCCAAAACCCAGACGATGGCGATCGCCTGCGAGTGAATCTGGGGAATGTTGGCTGCCACAGGGAGGGCAAGCTCTAGTGACGCTCGATCCGCTCCTGCTTTCACGAATTCAGTTCGCCTGGGTTATCGGCTGGCACATCCTGCTGCCGGCCTTCACCGTCGGCGCCGCATCCTACATCGCGCTGCTCGAAGGGCTGCATCTGGCCACTGGACGCGGCGTCTACCTCCAGGTCTCGAATTTCTGGATTCGGATCTTCGCGGTCGCTTTCGGCATGGGGGTGGTGACCGGGATCGTTATGCCCTTCCAGTTCGGCACCAATTGGAGTGGCCTATCCGATGCCGCAGGAAACATCATCGGCCCATCCCTGGCCTATGAGGGATTGACGGCTTTCTTTCTCGAGGCGGCGTTCCTTGGCGTGCTGCTGTTCGGCCGCGCCTTAGTGCCGCCCTGGGCGCATTTTATCGCTGCCATGATGGTCGCGCTCGGTGCGCTTTTTTCCTCTTTCTGGATCCTCGCGGCAAACAGTTGGATGCAGACGCCGGTCGGCTACACCATCGTCGACGGCCGCTTCTTGCCGATGGATTGGCTGCAGATCATCTTCAGCCCGTCCTTCCCCTACAGGTTCGCCCACACTGTTGTTGCCTTCTATGTGACCACCGGGTTCGTTGTGCTAGGCGTCGGAGCATATACGATCAGGCGCGGCCTGTTTCACGATGAGGGACAGGTCATGATGACGACAGCCCTCTCGCTGCTGATCGTGCTCGTGCCGTTGCAGATGTTTATCGGCGATCAGCATGGCCTCAATACCCGCCGGTATCAGCCGGCCAAGCTCGCCGGGATCGAGGCACTCTGGAACACCGGTTCAGAACTGCCGCTGACTCTGTTCGCGTTACCCGATCCAAGTGGCGAGCGAAACAATTATGCGATCGAGGTGCCCTATCTCGGCAGTCTGATCCTGACGCATTCACTCTATGGCACCGTGCGGGGCCTCAAGGATTTTCCCGCCGACCAGCGGCCGCCGGTCACGATCATCTTTTTCACCTTCCGCATCATGATCGGGCTGGCGATCTTGATGCTGATCCAGGTGGTGGTGGGCTGGTGGTTGCGCCTTCGCGGCGGTCTGTTCGACCGCGGGTGGTACCTTCGCGCCTGCCAGCTGGCGATCCCGATCGGCTTTCTCGCGGTCCTGGCCGGCTGGACGACCACGGAAGTGGGCCGACAGCCTTGGACCGTTTATGGCCTGCTGCGAACCGCGAAGTCGGTCACACCGTCGCTCAGCGGGCGCGACGTTCTCGTGTCGCTGCTCTGCTACGCCATCGCCTATCTCTTTGTCTATCCGACCGGCGTCATCTTCATGCTCGGCCTGGTGCGCAAAGGCCCCGGAGAAGCGGCGCCAGCGCCTGTCGAGGCGGGACGTCCGCAGATGCCAGTGCGCAGACTACCCTCGCCGCCGCAATCCGAGGAGGTCCGATGACCGAGCCCGCCCTTAGTTTCGTCGGTGTGTGGACGGCGCTCATTGCCTTGGGCGTGATCCTCTACGTCCTGCTCGATGGCTTCGATCTCGGCGTCGGCATGCTGCATGGTTTTGCCCATGACGCGGCCGATCGGGAGGTGATCATGAACACGATCGCGCCGATCTGGGACGGCAACGAGACCTGGCTGGTGTTTTGCGGTGTCGCCCTCCTCTCGGCGTTTCCGCTGGCTTTTGCCATTATCATACCGGCCGTATACTTTCCGATCCTGGTGATGTTGATCGCGCTCGTCTTCCGCGGCGTCGCCTTTGAGTTTCGCTTTCAGGATCCCGGCCGCCGCGCCTTTTGGGACCGCGCTTTTCAAGTGGGCTCGTTTGTCGCCGCATTTGCGCAGGGCATGGTGCTCGGCGCCTTTGTCCGGGCTTCCGGGTCGAGGGGCGGGTTTTCAGCGGCACCTCCGTCGATTTCCTGACGCCGTTCTCGACCCTGACTGGTGTGGCGCTTCTCTTTGGTTACGGGCTGCTGGGCGCCGGATGGCTGATCATCAAAACCGCGGGCGCGCTGCAGGATTGGGCGCGACGCCAGGGCCGGATATGTCTGATCGGGGTCGTCATCGGCATCGCCGTCAGCTTGTGGACGCCGCTGATCGAGCACCGGATCGCTGAGCGCTGGTTCTCGCTGCCCAATATCCTGTTTCTTCGGCCGGTGCCGATCGCCACTCTGGCGGTTGTTGTCTGGGCCTGGCGGGCGCTCTCCGGGGCGGTTGACGCAGCACCCTTTATCGCCGCGATCCTGCTGTTCCTGCTGGCCTATCTGGGCGTCGCGATCAGCCTGTGGCCTATGATCGTCCCCTACCATTTCACACTCGGGGAGGCCGCGGCGTCGCCGAGCACACAGGCCTTCCTGCTAGTCGGCGCCTTATTTCTGCTCCCTGTCATTCTGATGTATTCGGGCTGGTCGTACTGGGTGTTTCGCGGGAAAGCGCGCCGGGACATCGGTTACCACTGAGGTCTCCTGCGCCGGCGCATTCCGATTAGGAGCGGGCGGCGGTCATCGATTTCGCGTCCATCATACCGTCCGGTTTGGCGTCGTAAACCCCGGCTAGCCGGACATTTCGCGGGTGGCCAGACAGGCTCGCAGAGCTTCCG
>CAVTLC010000015.1:0-294249 GCA_963735445.1 uncultured Alphaproteobacteria bacterium | reverse complement strand
TCCGCGCCCGAATCCTTAACGAATCGACATTCCACCGATGATGGTGAATTGTCTATTCGCTTAACACGTATACAGAAGCTCAAAACGATGAAGATCCGCTGGAAAATCGACTTGGCAATGTGTGCGGCGTTCTTGGTCGGGCTTGGATTGGCGGGGGGGAGTGCCTACGAGATTTTAACCAAGAACGCGGTCGAGGACGCTCTGCAAAACGCGCGGATCATGATCGAAGCAGCTTCCGCTATTCGATCTTATACTGCACAAAGCATAAAGCCATTACTAGAACAACAAATGAAGGTACAGTTCCTGCCGCATTCCATTCCGTCATTTGCTGCTCAAAGCAATTTGAAAATGGTTCGTACAAAATTACCGGAATACAGCTATCGCGAACCCACTCTTAATCCGACCAACGTCAGCGATCGAGCCGTCGATTGGGAAGCGGACATCATCAACGACTTTCGCAACGATGCGGGCAAGCGGGAAACCGTGGTGACGCGCGAAACACCGGGCGGACGTTTCGTAACCTTGGCCCGACCGCTGAAGGTCGGCAGTCAAGCTTGTCTTTCCTGCCACAGCACAGCGGAAAACGCGCCCGCTACATTGGTTGCGCTCTACGGGTCGCAAAACGGCTTCGGGTGGAAGCTGGGCGAGGTCGTCGGCGCCCAAGTCGTGTCGATCCCGCTTGCCGTGCCGCTGGACAGAGCCTACCAGGCCTTGTCCTGGTTTATGCTCGCGCTCGTCGGGACCTTTTTGATCGTCATCGTCATCGTCGACTTGTTGCTTCGGGCTCTGGTGGTCAAGCCGGTTGTCGAGATCTCAAAGATGGCCAACAGCGTCAGTATGGGACAGCTCGACACGCCGGAATATGTCCGCGATACCAACGACGAGATCGGGACATTGGCGGCATCCTTTAATCGCATGCGGCGAAGCCTTCAGAACGCGATGAAAATGCTCGACGAACAAAGCTGAATGATCGGCGGCGGCTCTGGCTATCAGTTGGCGCGCGTTAGGCTAGTATGAAGGCAGCCGACCAAATTGGACGCTATCGCATCGATGCGCTGCTCGGCAGCGGCGCGATGGGAGACGTCTATCGCGCCTACGATCCGATTATCGATCGCCCGGTCGCGATAAAGGTCATACGGCCCGAACTGATCGCGGGCAGCGGCTCCGAACAATGGTTGCAGCGGTTTCGGCGCGAAGCCAGAGCGGCCGGGCGTCGGTTTCACCCGAACATTGTCGCCATTCTAGATTTTGGCGACGATAACGGGGTCCCGTTCCTCGCGATGGAATATGTCGATGGACGCAGCCTGGATGTCGTGATCAAGACGTCGAGCCCGCTCGAACCATCCCGCAGTGTCACGATGATTAGCCAGGTATTGAGCGCTCTCGGATTTGCTCACCAAAATGGAATAATTCATCGCGACGTAAAACCTTCCAATATCCTTGTATTGAGCAATAACGACATAAAGGTCGCCGATTTTGGCATTGCCCGCATCGATGCCTCCGAGTTCACGATTGTCGGCGATCTGCTTGGCACGCCAGCCTATATGGCGCCGGAGCAATTTTCGGGCGCACCGATCGACGAGCGAACCGATCTGTTTGCTGCGGGCGTAATCTTTTACGAGATGCTGACGGGGGTGAAACCATTCCGCGGCAAGAGTGTCACTGAAATCATGTCTTTGATGGAGACGCGAGGCCCCGAGGATATCGGAGCGTTCAACCCCGCCGTTCCCGATCAGTTGCGGCAGGTTATTGCCAAAGCGCTGGCGTTTGACCCTTCTAGCCGCTTTTCCGACGCCGGCGCCTTTGCAAAAGCCGTTGCCGATGCTTTCCCGAACCGTACCGGCCAGCTGGCGGAAGCGGCTCCAGCCTCGTTCGTCCAGACAACATCGACCCCTGCTGCTGGCGAAATTGCGTTAGTGGATGCTTCTCCCGGTCCTGAAATTTTGGCCAGGATCGAGCGCGAGCTGGCCACCTTTATCGGGCCCGTGGCGTCGATCGCGGTGAAACGCGCCTCGACCCAAACCCATAATATCGAGGTATTGTACGATCTATTGAGCATGTACATCGATAACCATAGAGACCGAGCCGAGTTTCTGAAATTAGCGCGCCGAGGTGGAGCGAGCGCCTCCGATTTCCCGCAGGCGTCGGTGTCGGTGGAACGCCATCCGACACGCGAACAGAGCCAAATTGTTGCAAAAGCCCCAAACCCGTCAGCAATCAGCGCAATCGAGATGAGCCTGACGCAGTATCTCGGCCCAATCGCCAAGCTTTTGGTAAGAAGGGAACTTCAGAAATTCGAGACGATGGAGAGTTTCTGTCGTGTACTGGCGGTCCACATCCCGGACGAAGGTGAACGCGAGGCTTTTCTTCGAATGGCTCGGCAACACCTCTCGGCAAGAGCGTAAAACGCAATGATACCAGCCAAGCCGGCGGCCATGGGCTTCGCCGCTTTCCTGGCGATCTTCGGCGTGACGATCGCATCGTATTCGTCCCCGTCCTTTGGCGCTGAGGTGGGAACGCAAGGCCAAACTCTCCCGGTGACGCCCGCCCTGATCCGTGAAATTCAATTCATGCTTTCGCGGTTGGGCATGGATCCCGGGCCGATCGACGGTGTTGTCGGACCACAGACCAATAAGGCAATCCACGAATTCGAGCAGCACGCCGGACTGCCGCTGGCGGATTTAGTCAACGTCGGAGCAATCCCCGAGTCGCTCCTGACCCAATTGCGCAGCCAGGCATCGCGCGCAATCCTCGGAAATGAACCAAAGCCGCAATCTGCGCCAAGCCCTGCAGCCATTGCCGCTCCGCCGGCCAACGCACCAGCGACGGCACCAGCACCAGCGCAACCGCCCCCAGATCGTTTCGCCGCCTGCTCGTACAATCCGGACGACTTCCGCATCGGCGCAACCCAATATACACCGGATAAATTTCTGCAGGTCGGCTTTGACGGCTCGACGGCGCGCGCCGTATCAAGCTTGAAGGATCGCCTCGACGAAGCGCGCCAGCTTGCTGAGAACATAGGCGGCTCAGCACTGCTCGAGGTGCAGCGGCAAGCGCGTGTTCTGAATTATTTTACCTGCCGTTTGAAAATCGAAGAGGCGGCCGCAACCAAGAAGCCGCCCTCCTGAGTAGGCCTGTCGAGTGCCTGGAAGGAAAATGTCTTACCAATCGGCGGCACGAACGCATGTCGGCACCGTGCGTCAGCGTAATGAGGACGCGGTGCTCGAGCGCCCAGATGTTGGACTATGGGCCGTCGCCGACGGTGCCGGAGGTCACCAACGCGGCGATTATGCCAGCAGCGCCATCATCGCAGCGCTTCGAGATCTACCACCGGCGGATTCCAGCCGAACTTTCGTGCAACAGCTTAAGACCCGCCTTCAACAGCTCAATCAGCAATTTCGCGCCGAGGCGGCTCTGATTGGACCGGACGCCATAATCGGCAGCACGATCGTCGTGCTGATGATCTGCGGACGCCAAAGCTTGTGCCTGTGGGCGGGAGATAGTCGGTTTTATCGGATGCGCGACGGCAAACTGAGCCAGCTCAGCCGCGATCAGAGCTATGTCCAGAACCTGATCGACCGTGGCGAGATCGCGCCCCAAGCGGCGGCATCGCATCCGCTTGCCAACATTGTGTGCAATCTGGTGGGAGGCGCCGAAGAACTCGTGCTCGAAGAACGGCACGACGCTCTCGAACCCGGCGACCTATTGCTGCTCTGCTCGGACGGTCTGACCCGGGCGCTTACCGATCCCGATATCGCCGAAATACTGGGCGAAGCCTCGATCGCAATGGCAGCCGACCTATTGATCGGGCGTGCGCTGGAATGCGGGGCGCGTGATAATGTCAGTGCCGTAACGATTCAGTATAGCGGCTGAGAATGCGACGCTTTGCGCCCGGCTATGCCGAGCCGGTGATCCCCTTTAGTCGGTAAGCCCTCAGCTTGCCTTCATGCTTTGTGTCGATAATCGCTAGTTCAGCGTCGACATGCCGCCAAAGCCGTTGATGCATTGCTGGGCTTATCAGGATTTCGCCGCCGCCGGCGCCAGAACAATAGCGGTCAGTCCAATTGGCGGCCTCACCAATGATCGTCAACTCCATACGATCTTTGGAGCCCACAAAACCGTGCAGCACCTCGCCACAGTGAACCCCGATCCCGATAGTGCAGGTTACTTGTCTGCGTCGCCGGCGTTCTTCGCTGATTTCGCTCATTGCCGCTTGCATTGCGAGCGCCGCGCGGACTGCTTTTTCATGGCGCTGAGCATCCGGTTCGGGGCTGCCAAAGACCGCTAGGATCCCGTCACCGTTAATCTTGTCGACCGTGCCGTCATACTTGAAAATAGCGTCGACCAACGCCGAAAAATAATCATTGAGCAAATCCATCACGTCATCGGTATCCATGCCCGCGGTCAGCTTGGTGAATCCGCGGATATCAGACTCGAGAATAACGACTTCAGATCTCTCGCCGCCGGGACGAAGCCGTCCATTGCTGGCTCGCACCAGTAACTTGTCGCGGATTTTTGGCGAGAAATTCGACAGCAGCCTGCTGAGCAGCACGGCATTGCTGCGCAACTCGCTTTGCAGCTGGTGTTGCATTGCGGCCATCGCCGCATAATGTGCGACCGCCAGCATCAATCGCAGATCGTCTGCCGCGAATAGCGTCCCGCCGTCGCTGTTGTCGACGCACGCCGCCCCCATCACGCGACCCTTCCAGATCAAGGGCACATACATGCCGGCCTTGATCCTGTTCAGGAACTGACTTTGACTTGGATCGATCCCCTCGCGCCAGATAAAGCCCTGGCGCCGTGTCATCGTTCTTGTCGCGAGCGTCATACTGACCGATGGCTGGCCGGCCGGGACGTGGGCTTTCAGCAGGAGCTGGCCGCTCTCTGGATCTTCCAGCAACAGAGCGCCACGGCTCGCGGCCGGGATGATCGCTACAAGCTGCTCGATGATCGTTTGGAACAGTTCATCAAGTTCGATCTGGCCGGCGAACCGCAATGGCAGTTCATAAAGCAGCACCAGCGCTTTTGCGCGATCGGGGTTGATGGGCGCGCCAAGCTCAAAAACAGGTGCGGTGGCGTCGATCAATTCGGCGATATCGAGCCGGGTATCGTGGGTCTCGACAACGGTCGAATTTTCCGTCCCCCAACCAGCGCCGAACTCGACCGCGGTGGGCGAAACAACGACTTCCAACGTCGTTTCGCTGATACGGACCGTTTGCCCTGGTTCCAGGGCGAGCTTACCTTTCCCGCCGATTGGTTCTCCATCGACTTCGGTGCCGTTGGCGCTACCTAAATCTTCGATCCAGTATTGCCCCTCCGTAAATGAGATCTGCGCGTGCGGCCGCGACACCCGAAGGTCCGGGGTCAGGTCGATATCGACATGGATGCCATGTCGCGGCCGTCCGATGACCACCGATGTCGACGGCTGATCAAAAACCTTTTCGTTGTCGCGATAGCTATAGCGGATACGCACGTCGCACCACCGCCTTCCGATACCCGCGAGACTACCAAAACTCCCCGCCTTTGCTAAGGGCTCGCATCTCTGCTCGGCTGGGCGACACTGTCAAACCGCGGTGGGGCACGAGCCAGCAGCTCAACTTCCGTCAAGCAGCGCTCGCGGGGGCCGAGGGTGAACGTGGCGCTGCTACCGTCCCTGCAGGCTACGTTACGCTGCCTTGTCCGCCGCCTGCCGCTGCAGCCAGCGCTGCGCCCGCGCGTCCTCGCAGACGGCGACGTTGAACCGCAGCCATGGCGAGCGCTCGAGATGCGGACGGAAGACCGTGCCAGGCGCCAGCATGATGCCGTCGCGCCGCTTGCTTCCATGATGCGGGCACTCTCGGGCAAAGACGCAACCTTGCAGGCCAACAGACTCTGTCGCAAGCGCTCTGCTTCAGCCAATGATGTGGGATATATCCGCCGATCGCAGCCCCGTTCGTAGAGCGTGGGCTTGCCGACCCGACGGACAGCGTTCCTTTTCAGGGGGTGTCATGGCGTTCTGGACAGAACCACAGATGGCGTCGATCCACAAAATGCTGAACCCGCGCTCGATTGCGATCGTCGGCGCGACGCCGCGGATGCAGTATGGCGGGCGGTTTCTGGCTGCCGCGCTCAAGGCCAAAGACCGGGTGCGGGTTTATGCCGTGAACCCGCGTTATGACGAAATCATGGGGGTGAAGTCCTACCCTGATGTGACGAGCCTGCCGGAGGGCCCGGATGTGGTCGCCGTCGTGGTGCCCTGGGACCAGGTGCTCGATGTCCTCGAGGAGAGCCATCGCAAGGGGGCGGGATCGGCGATCGTGATCTCGGCGGGCTTTGCCGAGCGCGGCGTCGACGACCGGCGTGATTTGCAGGGGGAATTGGGCGCCTTTGCCAGCACCTCAGGCATGCGCATCAGCGGCCCCAACTGCCTGGGGCTCGCGAATGTCAAAGACGACATCTGGGCCACCGCTTCCTCGCGCGGGGCCGAGGGTCTGACCGGGCCGATCGGCCTCGTTTGCCAAAGCGGTGCGACGGCGTTCGGGCCGTTCCTGGTGCGGGCGGTCGAGAACGGCATCGGCTTCAGCTATATCATCTCGACCGGGAACGAGGCCGACCTCGACTTTACCGATTTCGCCCGCTATCTGCTGGACGATCCGGATACGCGGGTCATTGCCGGCTTTGTCGAAGGCTTCAAGCGAGCCGATAAATTTCTCGAAGTGGCAAAGCTCGCAGCCGAGCGCGGCAAGCCGATCGTCCTGATCAAAATCGGGCGCTCGGAACTGGGAGCCCGGGCGGCCCGCTCGCATACCGCGGCATTGACGGGCGCCGATGCCCGGTACGATGCGATCTTTGCCCAATACGGGGTAATCCGGGTCCAGGACTACGACGAACTCCTGGAGACGGCACACCTCCTCGCCCACACCCCCAAGCCCAGCGTGCCCGGCATCGCGGTGGTATCCCATTCGGGCGGCATCAGCTCGCTCACCGCCGACATGTGCGGTCAGGCCGGTCTCGACCTGCCGCCGCTCGGGGACCAGGCGCGCGACGGCATCAACGGGATCCTGAAGGGCTTCGGCTGGGCTGCGAACCCTGCCGATGTGACAGGCTTTGCCAACAGCGAGTCGTTCCCGCAGATCATGGAGCACATGGTCAATGATCCCCGGATGGGGACGCTCGTCGTCGCGAGTGCCGGGGCGGACGCGCAGGCGCAGCAGGTTATCAGCCAGCGTGATCGGACCGACAAGGGTGTGGTCTTCTTGTGGACCGGAAGCCGGGACGCCAAGGCTGGCCTGGCACAGCTCAAAGAAGCCCGGATACCAATCTTCTACACGCCGGACAAATTGGCCCGAGGCCTGCAGAGCCGCCTAGCCTATCATACATGGCGCGAGCGTCGCCTGGCCGATGGCTTTGCCACCGCCCCGCCGCGCACGGCGCCGCAGGATCAGGCCATCGCCCGGGCCCTCGGCTTGAGGCGTCCGACACTCTCGGAGTCCGAGAGCAAAGAGCTGCTGGCGGCCTGGGGCGTGCCGAGTGCGCGTGAGCGCCGGGCAAATTCTGCAGACGCCGCCGTCGCGGCCGCAGAAGAGCTCGGGTTTCCGGTGGCTCTCAAGGTCGACTCGCCGGATATTTTGCACAAGACAGAGGCCGGGGTCGTTCGGCTGAACCTCCGAGATGCGGCACAGTTGCGAACCGCCAACGCAGAGATCTTGGCCAATGCCAACGCCTTTTTAAGCGCCCTCCCCCTCGATGGGGGAGGGGTGGGATGGGGTGATCCTGTCGGCGGCAATCCATTCGGGCATCGGGCGGCGAATTCACCCCCACCCCGGCCCTCCCCCATCGAGGGGGAGGGAGTCGGTGCGGCAAATGCGATAGCGCCACAGGCGCGGATCACCGGCGTGTCGGTGCAGGAGATGGTCGGAGACGGTGTCGAAGTCATCATTGGCGTCAATTGCGACCCACAATTGGGCCCGGTGCTGCTGTTCGGCAGCGGCGGCGTGATGGTCGAGGTCTACAACGATGTCGCCCTGCGACGCTGCCCGATCACGCGCTCGGAAGCACAGGCGATGATCGCCGAGGTCAAAGGCGCCCGGTTGCTCCGGGGCTTTCGCGGACGGCCGGCGGCGGACCTCGACGCACTCGCGGATACCCTGGTGCGCGTGTCGCACCTCG
Source organism: uncultured Alphaproteobacteria bacterium (assembly GCA_963735445.1). Classification (GTDB taxonomy): domain Bacteria; phylum Pseudomonadota; class Alphaproteobacteria; order ATCC43930; family CGMCC-115725; genus AP-15. The sequence goes on along the minus strand of CAVTLC010000015.1, from coordinate 286,101 downwards.
CCATGCACCTTGAAGGACACTTGGCAGAGTTGGACATCAATCCGCTGATGGTGCTGCCGTCAGGTCAGGGCGTGAAGGCGGTAGACGCCCTCGTCGTATTGCGCGGCGTATAGTGGTCAAACCTGATGCTGCGCTTCACCGCACGGGTACTATTATGATGGGCCAATAGGTGGGAAGCCTGGAGCGGGTCATGAAAGAAAACAGCATACGGCGGGCGGTGCGCGAAGGACGAGCCGCGCTCGGCACCGGGCTCAAGGAATTCGCATCACGCGGCGTTCCCTGGATCATCGAGGCTGCCGGCTTCGATTATTGCGCGATCGACCACGAACACGGGGCGTTCAACATGGAAACGATCGCCGATCTGGCGAGCTGGTTCCAGGCCACGAACGTCTCGGCCATCGTTCGGATCCACAAGTCATTCGCGCATCTAATTCCCGGCATTCTGGATCAGGGCATCATGGGCATCCAGGTGTCCGAGGTGGAAACCGCCGAGGAGGCGCGCGCGATCGTCCGCTTGGCAAAGTATCCGCCGATCGGGAACCGCGGCATCTCCGGCCAGGGGCCGCACACCGGATACAAAAGCTACGGCGCCCGCCACGCCACCGAATACGCGCCCTGGGCCAACGAGAACATCATCATATGCCCGTCGATCGAGTCGCTCGCGGGCCTGGAGAATGTCGAGAAGCTCGCGGCGGTCGAAGGGATCGACATGATCGCCTATGGGCATTCCGACCTGAGCGCACAGCTTGGGGTTCACCTCAACCTCGAACACCCGACCTTTAAAGCAGCCGTACGGCGCATCGCAACGGCGTGCAATGCACATGGCAAGCTCGCTCGGGGATCGGCGGAGACCGAGGCGCAGATCGAGGAGTATTGGCAGCTCGGGTGCAAGGTGCTGAACCTGCCAGGGAACGATGTGAGCACGTATCTTGACGGGATGAAAGCGCGCGCGGCCCGCGCCCATGCGCGGTTGAAGTCGATCGGTGTGCCGACCCCATGAGGGGATGTGGTGGCCACCTGATCATCCCTATCACCCCACCCCCTCCCACCCCGCCCCCTCTGGGCGCCGCCACCAACACAGGACCGGAGGACACCCCATGACTAAATATCTGCACACCATGATCCGCGTAAGTTCGCTCGAGGACACGATCGCCTTCTTCGAGGTGCTCGGATTGCGCGAGATCCGCCGTCGTCCGGACGAGAAAGGCCGCTACACCAACGTGTTCCTCGCCGCCCCCGGCCAGGAGGACGCCGCGGTGGAACTCACCTACAACTGGGATCCCGAGCCTTATACCGGCGGCCGCAATTTCGGACATCTCGCCTATGCCGTGGACAACATCTACGATACCTGCAACGCCTTTATCGCCCGCGGCGTGACCATCAACCGCCCGCCTCGTGACGGCCGCATGGCCTTTATCCGCACGCCGGACGGCATCTCCATCGAGCTATTGCAGGCCGGCGAAGCGCTGCCGCCTGCCGAACCCTGGACCAGCATGGCCAATACCGGTTCATGGTAGAGCGAGACGCCGCTGGCGTGGCCACCCGATCACGCGCTCGGAAGCGCAGGCGATGATCGCCGAGATCAAAGGCGCCCGGGGCGCTCCGGGGTTTTCGCAGCGCCGGCGGCGGACCTCGCCGCACTCGCGGATACCCTGGTGCGCATGTCTTACCTCGCCATGCACGTGCAAGGCCACTTGGCAGAGTTGGACATCAATCCGCTGATGGTGCTGCCGTCAGGTCAGGGAGTGAAGGCGGTAGACGCCCTCGTCGTGTTCCGCGGCACATAGTTGTCAAAACAGATTGCATTCAACGCTGTCATCGAGCGCAATGGAAGCGGTCATGCAACAGGAGCGAAACCTCGATGGCGACGCTGACGATCCGCAATCTCGATGCGGCGCTGAAGGAACGCCTACGCGTGCGCGCCGCCCAGCATGGGCATTCGATGGAAGCCGAAGTGCGGTACATTCTGCAACATACGCTGAACGAACCGGAGCGCCCGGCGGTCAACCTCTATCAGCGCATCCGCAGTCGGTTTGCGCCGCTCGGCGGCGTCGATCTTGAACTGCCGCCGCGCGAACCGGCGCCAGAGCCGCCGCGTTTCGACTGAATGTTCCTGCTGATACCAACATTCTGTCGGCCGTCATGGGCACGCGGCCGGACCGGCAGGTGACGAACTGGATGGAAGAGCAGCCGCCCGATCTGTTGTTCACCGCCGCCGTGTGCCAGGCTGAAATCCTGTCGGGCATCACAGTGCTGCCCAAGGGCCGCCGACGAGAGGCGCTGGAGATGGCGGCGCTGGCGATGTTCCGCGAGGATTTTGCCGGCCGCATTCTGCCCTTCGATACTGATGCTGCAGTGATCTACGCCGAGCTTTTTGCCCTGCGGCGCAGCGCCGGCCACCCAGCGGCGATAGCCGATCTAATGATTGCCTCAATTGCCCACGCGTGTGGCGCCAGCGTCGTCACGCGCTACACGGGAGATTTCGAGGGCTGTGGCCTGGCGCTGATCAATCCGTGGTCGGCTTCATAGCAAGCGGCAAGCCCGGCGGGCCGCAAACCGGGCGCATGATTGAATTTGGCAGAGTTGGACATCAATCCGCTGCCGTCAGGCCAGGGCGTGAAGGCGGTAGACGCCCTCGTCGTACTCGCTGCGCATAGCACTGCACGTGACTGAGAGCCTGATTCGGCGATTACGATCAGTCGAGGATGCACGAATGCAACTACAATATCTGGGAGACTCCATGAGACGTCGAGCTTTAATCAAGGTTGCAATTCTGCTCTCTCTCATTCTACCAACCATGATTTTCTTGGGATCGCTGCCTATTCGGGCACAGGCAACCGATTTGACATCGGAAAAGCAGGCTTTGGAAATTGCCAAGCTTCAGCAGGAAATCAAATCTGCGCGATTTGGGACAATTTTGCAGCAGATAACAGTTTCAATCGCGTTAATTACTGTCGCGATCTCTGCAATAACCGCGGTGTTCACTATTAACCAGCAAAGAAAGTCTACACAAAATCAGCTCTCCCTGGGGCGTGCATCGCAAATCTCCGAACTGCTAAAACGATTAGGTGAAACAAATCAGTCCGTACGCTCATCTGCAGTATTCGGGTTAGCACAATACGATGGTACAAAGCAACATATTTTAAGTTTATGTCTGAGTGAAACAAATCTTGACGTCATCGACGCTATTGGCGAGGTACTTACTGGAGAACCTCTTGATAGCTTGGCATTAGCAGCCGCGTCACTCCGGACATTGGCCGAACGGCGACTTTGGCTTGCCGCAGAACTAAGAACAGAAGGGGTCTCGACGGATGAAATTGCGCTGGTCCTTGATATCGGCAAGCGAAGATTTTCAAAACTGTTCAATTCACGAGACGGCGCAAGGAGCATTCGCATTGCCCAGACGTATCGCGCAAGGACAGAAATACTGAAAAAAATAGCACACAGAAGGGGCGGATGAGAGAAGTCCTAATGCGCTAGAGAGAGTTGAACGTCTTTCATTATCTTATAACAATATTGTAAAAATCCTACAAAAAATACTGGAAAAAATCTCTAAGGAGGGAGTAGTTATAACGCTGAAGGATATTCCAGTTGGCATGATCGATTTGTCAGGGATGTCAATTGCGGGTTGGACCTTTGAAGATTGTGATTTATCAAACGCAATCTTCGATAACGTGTCTGCACCGGGGGTCCATTTCCTCAGATGCAGCCTTGATTCTGCAAGTTTTAGGGCTGGCGGATTTCATGACGGCATATTTGAAAATTGTTCTATCCAAGAGGCCGATTTTAGGGAGGCCCGCCTGTTACGATCCCGGTTTTCTAATTGCAAGTCAGCTTATCATGTTAATTTCACGGCAGCCAAGATTGATAAAGCGGAGTTTTACGCGATGACGTTAGTGCGAGCGCGCTTCATTGGGTGTGTTGGCACTTTTGTTAGCGTTGAAGACTGCAATTTAAACGGAGCAGAGTTTATTAACGCGGTCCTTAATGATGCCAAATTCAAATCCGTGTCTATGAATGGTGTAGATTTTACGTCAGCAAAACTTCGAAGGTCCCGTTTTGAAATCTTCTAAAATTGTCGGAGCCAAGTTTGACGAGGCAGATATTTCTGAAGTCAATATTTTCTGACTCTTTTGATTGAACAGATCAAAAATGCCCGACAGGTAAAGTTGACCGGAGTTAGAGTAGAGTCATCTAAAATAACGGAAGCCGCGTTCCTGGCGTCAGTATCCCATTCGGAAGCGTAATTCGAGCGCGCGGTTGGGGGCGATACATAGCGGCTCTGCGAACGGCTGAAATCAGCGCATCCTCGTCGTTGCCGCGCGCTCCGGCCATGGTCCGTGTACAAATTGATTTGCCGACCTGCCCGCGCTCGCCAGCCGTCTTTGGGTCACGGTCTGAAGAAGTGATCGCAGCGAGCCGGTGATCTCCAGTGTCACAGGCCGTCAGCTCGGGGATTTGCCGAACATGATCCAGCCGCCACTGCTGGGCGTGGTGAAGGCCGCCAGCGCGGTCTCTGCCCGAACCGTGACCTGGCGGGCGCCGGCGGTGCCGCGGAGCTGCTCGATGCTGTCGGTGTACATGGCGGTGCGGCAGCGCCCGGTCCCCAGATTGCCGCCGCTCGAGCAGAACGGGTGCGGTCCCTCGACCCGGATATCGCCGGCGTAGAACGCGAAGGCGTCGCCGCGTTTGACGCCGTGCCACTGGAAGCCCTCCAGAAAGAACTGCGCCATGATCGAATAGCCTTCATAAGGATTGAAGATATCGACGTCCGCGGGCCCGAGACCGGCGCCCTCGTACATTCTGCCTGGCGGCGCGGTCGGTCCAGTCCTCGATCTCCTCCAAATCTTCCTGGGTGCTGCGCTTTCTGAAATTGTGCTGCGAGTGATTGAGCACATAGACCGGCTTCTGCCGCATGTCGCGGGCGCGCTCGGCGGTCGTGAACAGATACGCGGCCGAGGCATTGACCGGCCGGTCGCAGTCCCAGACCCTGAGCGGGTTCAGGACAAAGCGCGAATTGACGTAATCCTCGATCGTCAGCTGCGGGACGTTGTGGCTGGCATTGTACCCCCACGGCGTCAGCAGCCCGTTCCTGTGCTGGTTGACGACAAAGGGGGCGACGTCGTCGTGCTTGCCGCCGTATTTCAGGCAGTACTGATTGTGCGGGAAGATATTGATGAAATCATTGCCGCCGTGATTGCCCCAGGGGGCGGTCCATTGGCGGGCGCCGCGGGCGTAGTCGTCGGCATTCTCGCCACCGCGACGATAGCGGCCTTCGAGATTGCCGGTCGGGTAGATGACGAGACAGGTGGAGCAAACGCCGTCACCCACGGCCTGTGCTGCCATGCCGACCATTTCGCTGATCGTCGGCACTCCGGTCGGCGCAAATTTGACGTTGGGCAGGCGCATCTGCTCGATGAGCCACTGCGCGTTGATCAGAGTGAGCCCCCACTCCGAATCGTAGGGCGGGGCGAAGTAGGGCCGGGGCGCCCACTGCGACGCGGAGCCGCCGCTGCCGCCGGCAATATGGCTGTCGCAGCAGATGACGCCGTCGATCTGATCCGGCGTGACACCGGCCTCGTCCATCGCCTTTTGGCAGGCCAGGATCGAGTAGGCGCCGAGCGTCTTGTCCATCGAGACGCCGTCCCAGCGACGGTCGACCGGCGAATGTCCGACGCCGGCCACCGCGACCTTGCCGCGGTGCTCCCATACGCCGAGCCCGTCCTTGTCTCGCCGCCACTGATACCGGTCTGGACGCGCTCATGGCTCCCCCTTTCCTCTATGCTCTGGCAGTGAAGGTATGGCAGGGCTCGAACGGCGGTCAAACTGAAACCGTTTGTATCCGAGCTTTGGTGGCTCGACCGGGACTTGATTGCGGACCCTGCAGCACTCTCGCGGCGAACGCTGCTCCTCGCGACGAGTGCGCGCTACTTGGCGACCATGCGCACAAAGGCAAGCATACGTGCAGTCGAGCCGATCGTCCGGCGTGCTCGTTACGCTCCCAGCATTCGGTCACATGGCTGTGCCCGGCGAGACCACTCAGAGAGCGATGCGGGCACCTGCCGATCGCGCGCGCAAATCGCCGAGCCGCAACAGCTCGTGGCTTGTACAGCTGCCGGCAGCCGCGGCGCCGATCGCATTCCGCTCGTGACGAGCAACAGGGGCAGCGTTGCTGTCGTGACATGGCGCGCGCGGCTGCATGCTCGGCAGTTCCGGGTCAGATCGCCGCCATAGTATTCGGGCGGCGGATGAGGCTTTGAGGCGGCGTATCCATAGACGCCTCTGATCAGCACGGCGCCAACATTACGCGTCGCGTCGGCGTAGTTCGATCGACTGGTCGAGCACGTATGAGGCGATCGGCGCCCCCAGCCGAGCCAGTGCCCGTTGAGGATGCATCCGGTCGGGATCGCCGCCGTAACGACCGGCGTTCGCCCGAAGCCATGCGGTGCCGCCGCCAATGTCGACGTGCTGTGCCGGCCACGTTGCCGCTGGGGTCAGCCGCATCAGTTGATCGTGACGCCGACGCATAGCCGTGCCGGTGCGAAATATGCCGCGATGTTCTCGCCGGCGCGCTTGTCGCCGCGGGCGAAGCCGCCGCCGTGGACATATACGCACGATGGGCCGACGGTGCGCCGGACTTCCCTTGCGGCGGGTAAGCGTCTAGCTTCTGAGCGGACCCGGACCGTAAGCCACGTCACTTGCTGACGGGCATCGCCGTCTGCGCGGGCCTGTAACGGCCGCATCAGTCGCCGCTTTTGCTGATGACCGTCGAATCGAGGGTGGGTGCCCATCTCCACAGTCTGCCGCGCGAACCTCGCGAGCAGATTTGCCTCTCGCACCAGCGCCGCAGACTGACGGCCATATAGCTCCCGCGGAGGCCTAGCAACAGCCCGGTGGCCATCTTCCCGCTCTCGAGCTCGATCGACCTCTGACGGGTACCAAGCGATCAGACTTTGACCACTAGGCGACGACCCGCCACTCGTGGATGAGCTGGCCTGGGGCCACCTCCTCGAAGGTCACCTCGACGGCCGCGCCCACCGGCGCCTTGTAGGGCGGGGTGCCCGGGAGATTGGAATAGAAATTGACCCTCGGGTCCGCGTCCAAGGTCACCATTGCCAGATTATAGGGCTGATCGGGCATGCGCCGGTTGAGGCGGCCATCCTCGATCACGATGTAGGTCGCGATATGGCCTTTTCCCTCGGTCTCTTTCCACGTCAGATTGGCGGCCGAGTTGCAGAATTGGCAGGCCTGCTGCGGCGGGTATTGCAGCCGGTCGCACTGAGCGCAGTGCTGCAAGACGAGCCGCCTTTGATTGACGGCGTCCCAGAAGGGCTTGCTCAAAGCGTCGGCGACGGGGATCAGCTTTGGCATCGTTTCCTCAGAGCCTGACATTTATCAGGTCCCTGCGAAGGCAGGGATCTATAGGGCAACCACTCTAGCGCTGGTGAAAATGGGTCCCTGCCTGCGCAGGGACCCGACACTGCACACATTTTAGCAACTCCTGACGCTTTGCCGCAACGACACTCCGCACTATGGCGACAGGGATGGGTAAAGATCAGCCCAATGCGCGTTTTCGCGTTCAATCAGATTGATTTTCCAGTCACGCTTCCACTTCTTGATTTGCCGTTCCCGAACCAGTGCTGTCTCAAGGCGTTCATGAGTTTCGAACCACACGAGACGATTCACGCCGTATTTGGCGGTAAAGCCGGGGATGGCTCGTGTTTTGTGCTGCCAAACGCGGCGCGCGAGTTCGAAGGTCGAACCGACGTAGAGAGTCCCATACGGTTTAGAGGCGAGCAGATAGACGAACGGCATCGTGCGGACCGAAACATGGGTTCCTGCCTGCGCAGGAACCCCGAATTGCATCTCGTTTCACTCCCCGCTTTTATTCGCCTCGGCCGACCCACTGGCCGTAGACCGGGTACTGGCAGCAGATGAACTCGATATAGGCCGGGCGACCTGACGTATTGATTTCGAGCGCCCGCCGCAGGGCCGGGATGATTTCGGCTGGCTCGCTGACCCGCTCGGTGTGAAAGCCGAGGGCGCCGATCACCTTCGACATGTCCACCTCGTTGGGCCCCAGCACCTGGTGGGTGAAGGGATCGTGTCCTGGCCCCCAGAAGCCGGGTCCATAGCCCGCAAAGCCGCCATTGCTGATGTGCACGACCGTGATCCCGAGTTTCTCGCGCAGCAGAACCTCAAGATTGCCGAGCATGTAGCCAAGGCCCGCCTCGCCGGTCACCGCCACGGATGCCCGGTCCGGAAACGCCTTTTTGGCGGCAATGGCGGCAGCCAGGCTGAAGCCAAGCGTCGAGACATTGCCCCAGCCCAGAAAGCCGCGCGGGATCAGCGTGTCGAAGACGGTGCTCAGCTGGTCGCGCGTGTTGCCGCTTTCGTGCGTCACAAACGAATTCTTCAGATCCAGCACCTGCATCAGATCGCCGTACACCCGATAGGGGTTGATCGGCGTCTCGTCGGAGTTCATGACCTGCCGGTATCGGGCGAGTGCGGTGTCGCGCGCCGCCCGCACTTCCGCCGCCACATCACCCGCATTCCGTCCGGCGCCAGACGAGCGGCCGGAGACTTCCTGGCGGAGCGCCTGCAAGGTCAGGCGCGCATCGCCGATCACCGCGTATGCCGTCGGATACATCTTGTTGATGTGCAATTCGTCGACGTTGCAGTGGATGATGGTCTTCTTCGCCGCATCGGGAATGGCGTGGCTGAAGCGGCCCGGCGACAGGCTCGAGCCGATGGCGAGGATCAGGTCGCTTTGGTTCAGGTAGTGCGCCACCTGATCGCCGCGCACGCCGACAAACAGCGGATGGTCCTCCGGGAACGCCCCTTTGGCCTTGAGAGTCGTGATCACCGGCACATTCACGAGCTCCGCCAGCGCTTTCAGCTCGTCCGAGGCGCCGGCGTAGATGACCCCCTCGCCGGCGTAGATCAGCGGGTTGCGGGCTCGCCAGCAGCTGGTCGACGGCGGCGCGCACATCCGCCGGGTCCGGCGCCGATTTCCAGCCCTTCACGGGACGGTAGGGGTCGGCGGTCTCGTCGTATGTCGCGGTGGCATTGGGAATAGCCAGGATCACCGGGCCCGGTCTGCCGCTGCGCAGCATGGTGAAGGCGCGGCGCATCAGCTCAGGCGTGCGCTCGGGCTTGTCGAGATAGCCGAACCACTTCGACACGGTCTTCATCGCCGATGCGACATCGTACTGGCTGTTGCCCGAGCTGCCGGCCGGCACGCCATCGGTGATGCACAGAACGGGCGAGCCATCCTCATAGGCCTGCGCCATCCCAGCGTAGGCGTACTGCATGCCGGCGGCATTGACGCCCCCTTGGAAGGTGACACACCCCGATGCGTGAGCCCGCGGTAATGCGCGAGAACGCGTCGGCGACCGCAACGGCGTAGCGGTCGTCGCGCATCATCAGCATCGGCACCCCTTCGCGGCCGAGCGCGTTGTTCACCCGGCAGACCGGGAAGGTCGAAACCCAACCCACACCCTCCTCTTTGAGAATGCGGCTAATGCCGGTCGCTACATCGATCGTCATGGATGTGGTCTCCTATGCATAAAGCCGAACCGTCAGCCGCCGTGTGGACGCGCGGCAATATTCGCGCAAAGAGTTGGCGGTGATCGAAGCCAGGTTGACGCCTTGGTTCGCGGCCGGCGCCTCCGCTCAGGGGTGACTTTCGCACGTCCTTGCGATGGATAAAACCGGATACCGGCATTCGCAACTACCGACGGAAATTCCGGCGAGATATTGCAGACAGTTCGCGGTGATGGCGGAAAGGTGTCACACCGCGCATTTCAAGCGGCGCAACGGCGGCGCGCCGGTTCCCCGACCTGTCTTGGCGGGGTTGCGCTGACTGGGCGGGACGTCAAAACTGGCGCCCGGTCGGCAAAGCAATCGAGAGCATGCCCTTTATCCTGCTGGCTTCTATCGGTCTGATCTGGGGCATCTCCTATCCGATCACCGCGGTGGCGCTGAGAGGGTTCGACGTCTTAACCTTGCGCTGTCTGATCCAAATGCTGGGGGCCGGCGCGATGCTGCTGCAGACGATCGCGCTGCGCCGGCGGCTCGCCGTCGAACGGGAAGCGTGGCCCGACCTCGTCATTGCGGCGCTGCTGAACATGACCATTCTGCCGATTAGCTTTACCGTCGGAGTTTATCTGCTGGGCCCCGGGCGGACCTCGGTATTGGTCTACACGATGCCGATCTGGGCTTCTTTGTTCGCCTGGATCATTCTCGGGGAGCGGCTGACCATCATCCGCACGCTGGCGCTGGCCTTTGGCGCCGGCGCGGTGGCGGCCTTGATGTCGCAAAATCTACCGGAGCTGCGCAACGCACCCCTCGGCGGTGCGGTGACATTGTTGTCGGCAATGTCCTATGGCCTCGGCACCGTCTGGCTTAAGCGCCGCGTATGGCGGGCCGATGCCTCAGTCCTCGTCCTTTGGCAATTGGTCATCGGCACCATCCCGATCGTTTTGATTTGGCTGGTGCTCCGCTTCCCACCCGATTTGAGCCAAGCTCACGCAAAGCAATGGCTGGCGGCGCTGTTCCTCGGCATGGTCGGGAACGGGTTTGCGTATTTCGCCTGGTTCCGCGTCGTCGCCCTGCTGCCGGCCGGCGCTGCCGGGATCGGTACCCTGATCACGCCGTGCATCGCGGTGATTTCGAGCGTCTGGCTGGTCGGCGAGAGATTGCACCCGCACGATATCGCCGCGATCGTGATGATCGGCATGGCGCTGTTGCTGGTAACTGCCGAGCAGTTACGCCCCGCACGCCTCCCGTTGTCCGCGGGTAGCCAGCGAAGCAGTCGGTTATAGATCGGTCTCCGTCGACTGACCGGGGAACAACGTCGCCCGGCTCCATTCCGACCAGTCGCCGGGAACCGGATTGTTCGGGTCGCGATCATGCCGCCAGCATATCGTCTCGGCATTTGGCGCCTCGACGCGCTGCGAATGACCCTTGGTCATCACAAAATCTTTGGTCGCGACATAGCCATTCGCCCGCTCGTTGCAGTCTTCGCTTTTGGTGATTACCGCCTCGACATTGACCCGATCCCAGGTCGGGTCGTTGAGGATCAATGTCGCGGAATGGTCCGATTTGGACGAACATCCGGACGCGGCCAATAGCACCGCGATCAACGCCGTATAACGCATCGCCCTCCCCATCAAGCGAGCTGCAGATAGAGGCGCATTCCGTCCTTGCGCAAGTGCGAAACGCGGTGGCTGGGCGGAATAAAGCAGCGACCGCACCGGTCTGGATCGGCGCCACACACACGCCATTAAGGAGAGCGAGATGGCCGATCGTAACAAACAAGAATTGCGGGGCGCGGCGGGTATCGACCGGCGCGGCTTGTTGAAATGCATGACGTGGGCCGGCACCGGGGTCGTCTGGAGTTTAAGCGGCGGGGTGCCGCGCACGATTGGCCTGATCGGCTCGGCCGCCGCGGCGGAAACTGCCGCGAACGAGCTGACCTTTGTCCAGATCAGCGACAATCACATCGGTTTCCACCTGCCGCCCAACCCGGACCCGACCGCCACCCTCGGCGAGGCAATCGCCAAGATAAAGGCGATGCCGGCGCAGCCTGCCTTTATCGTCCACACCGGCGACATCAGCCATTTGTCGAAGCCGGAGCAATGGGACACCGCCGAGCAGGTGATCAAAGGCGCCAACAAGCAGGTCTTTTATATCCCCGGCGAGCACGACGTTGCCGACGCCGGCAACGGCAAGGCTTACCTGGAGCGGTTTGGCAAGAACACGCAAGGCAAGGGCTGGTACAGCTTTGATATGGCCGGGGTGCATTTTATCGCGCTGATCAATGTTTTCGATTTCCAGCCGGGGTTTAAATCGGCCGGCCTCGCCAAACTGGGCGACGACCAGCTCGAATGGCTGGAAAAGGATGTCGCGGGACGTTCAGCGAGCACACCGATCGTCGTGCTCGCTCATCTTCCGCTGTGGACGATCTACGAACAATGGGGCTGGGGCACCGCAGACGCCGGCCGCGCCCTCGGCTATCTGAAACGCTTCGGCTCAGTGACCGTGCTGAACGGCCACATCCATCAAATCATCCAAAAGGTCGAAGGCAACGTCACGTTCCACACCGCGGACTCGACCGCATTTCCGCAGCCGGCGCCCGGAACCGCACCCGCGCCCGGACCGATGAAACAGGTCCAGGCCGGCGATTTGCGCAAATACCTTGGCGTCCGCACGGTGGATTACGCCCGCAGTAACGGCGCTCCGGCGCTGACCGACAGTTCGCTCGCCGGGTGAGGCGCAGAGCCATGTGGTACACAAAAGCAGCGGGGCCGCAACGGCTTCGCGCCGGTCTCGCGCTCGGGGCAGTCGGTTTGGTGGGATTGCTCGCGGCGGTCATTCCGGCGATCGGTGCAAATACCGCCGCGAGTGTTGCGGCAACGGCTCATACCGCGACGATCCAGATCGACAATTTTACGTTTACCCCGGGGGACCTGACCGTGACCGCCGGCACGGTCGTCACGTGGAAGAACGCCGACGACAGCCCGCATCGGATTGCGGATCTGAACGGAGGCTATACTTCAGCGGCGCTGGACACTGAGGACAGCTATTCCCACACCTTCGCAACCCCCGGTGTTTACAAATACATCTGCTCGATCCACCCCTACATGAAAGGTGAAATAACGGTCAAACCTGCCGCGGCAGGGTCATGAGCGGCGAGACGATGCCCGAGCATCTCGTCAGCCCCTCCTTGGGGATACGCGATGTGATCGGGGCCTGGGTCGTCTGTTTTGCATTTGCCGCGGGGTGCTTTACTTGGCTGGCGGCAGCCGCTCCCGGACATGGTGATGGTGCCGAAGGATTGATCAGCTTCGATCCCGCCGCTACGGTGGTTGTTGCCAGAGCCGAACCCCACGGGAGATGCTGAAATGCCGGACGACGCCCGCAGACCGAGTTTCGACAAATCGCGCATGCCGAGCCGGCATGTGACGATCGGGCCGGAGCGGGCGCCGCACCGTGCTTTTCTTTACGCAATGGGGCTGACCGAGGACCAGATCAACCAGCCGCTCGTCGGCGTCGCGACGACCTGGAACGAGGCGGCACCCTGCAACATCACCTTGTCGCGGCAGGCCCAGGCGGCGAAAAAGGGGGTCGCAGCGGCTGGCGGCACGCCGCGCGAATTCACCACGATCACCGTAACGGACGGCATCGCGATGGGCCATGCCGGGATGAAGTCATCGCTGGTCAGCCGCGAAATCATCGCCGACTCGGTCGAGCTGACGATGCGCGGCCATTGCTACGACGCCCTCGTCGGGCTTGCCGGCTGCGACAAATCCTTGCCTGGTCTGATGATGGCGATGGTCAGGCTCAATGTACCGTCGGTATTCATGTATGGCGGCTCGATCATGCCCGGCCGCTTCAAGGGTAAGGACGTAACGATCGGCGATGTCTATGAGGCGGTCGGCGCGCATAGCGTCGGCCGAATGAGCGACGAGGATCTCCACGAGCTCGAATGCGCCGCCTGCCCCTCGGCCGGCTCGTGCGGCGGGCAGTTCACCGCCAACACGATGGCGTGCGTTTCGGAAGCGATGGGCCTTGCGTTGCCGGGTTCGGCCGGCACCCCGGCGCCTTATGACTCGCGCGACGCCTATGCCGAGGAATCGGGCCGCGCCGTCATGGAATTGCTCCGGCTGAACTTGCGCCCGCGTGACATCGTCACCCGCAAGGCGCTCGAAAACGCCGCGACGGTGGTTGCCGCCTCGGGCGGCTCGACCAATGCCGGGCTCCATTTGCCGGCGATCGCCAACGAGATCGGCATCGAATTCGACCTGCACGATGTCGGCGAAATCTTTAAGCGCACCCCCTACATCGCCGATCTGAAGCCGGGCGGGCGCTATGTCGCGAAGGACCTTTATGACGTTGGTGGGGTGCCGATCCTGATGAAGGCGCTGCTCGACGGCGGCTATCTCCACGGCGACTGCATTACGGTAACCGGAAAGTCGATCGCCGAGAACTTGCGGAATATCGTGTTCCCGGCCGGCCAGGACGTTGTGGTGCCAACCTCACGGCCCCTGTCGCCGACCGGCGGCGTCGTCACCTTGCGCGGCAACCTCGCGCCGCAGGGGGCGATCGTCAAAGTCGCCGGCATGCATCAGCTGCGGTTTACCGGACCCGCGCGCTGCTTTGACAGCGAGGAGGAAGCATTCGCCGCCGTCGAAGCCCGCCGCTACAACGAGGGCGATGTGATCATCATCCGCTATGAGGGGCCGCGCGGTGGCCCGGGCATGCGCGAGATGCTGTCGACGACCGCGGCGCTCTACGGCCAAGGCGTCGGCGAAAAAGTGGCTTTGATCACCGACGGCCGTTTTTCGGGCGCGACCCGCGGCTTTTGCATCGGCCATGTCGGACCCGAGGCGGCGGTTGGCGGCCCGATCGGGCTGGTTCGCGATGGGGACATGATCACGATCGACGCCACGACCGGCACGATCGACGTCGCCTTGAGCGAGACCGAGTTGGCGGAGCGACGCCGCGCCTGGACTGCTCGCCGCAACGACTACCAGTCGGGGACATTGTGGAAATACGCCCAGATTGTCGGCGACGCGGAAAAGGGTGCGGTGACGCACCCCGGCGCCCGAGCCGAAACCCACATATACGCGGACCTCTAAAGTCCATAACCGGGCCTACCGCACCGCGATACAAGTCCGGCTTGCCACCGCGATGAGACCTTGTGGCGCCTAAACGGGTTCCCTTTTGATCATCCAGCTCGAATGAGCCGGTGGGAGAAGAGGGAATCCCTGACTTCCGGTCCGCCATAACCGTGGCGCGGCAATTGGCGTTGCCAAAGACGCCCAAAAGGGTAATCCTTAACTCTTAACACTGGGCATCCGGAAAGCCCCTATTAACGGGTGATCCGCGACGCCGTTTGGTCTCGTGCTGGGGAGACGGAGGCACGGAACTTGTGATCGCCGCTGCCGCCCTGAACCGGATGATTGGATTCGGACGCCCGAGCTATGTCTGGATCTATGAGTAGGCAACTCCCGGAACGCAGAGGCGGCCCGGAAGCTGCGGTGCGACGCCGGCCCGCATGACAGATTTGCTCCGCGCGACGCTGGACCGGCTTGGTCTCGGCGACTTCTACGACATGCTCGCCGCGAACGACATCGATGTGGGCGCGATCGGCGAGCTGACCGAGGCTGATCTTCGCGAGCTGGGCCTCACGCTCGGACAACGGAAACGGTTTCTGCGCAAACGAGCTGAGGGGTCGGCTCAACTGTCCGTATCGGGACGGCCCGAGACGCCAGAGCCTGCTATCCCGCAGGCGGGTGAGCGCCGCCACTTGACGACGATGTTCTGCGATCTGGTGGACTCGACGCCGATGTCGCATCGGCTCGATCCCGAGGATCTCAGCGAAGTCATCCGCGAATTCCAGGATACCTGCGCAGCCGTTATCAGCCGCGGGTCCGGCTACATCGCCAGGTTTATGGGCGACGGCATCCTGGCCTATTTCGGCTATCCTCAGGCGCGCGAGGACGATGCGCAGAGTGCGGTGCGTGCGGCTTTGGAGATCGTGGCCGAGGTTGGTCGGCTGCGCATGCCCGATGGCGAGGCGTTAAACGTTCGGGTAGGCATCGCCACCGGGCTCGTGGTGGTGGTCGGCGAGAGCGTCGACGGCGGAAGGGCGCTGGAACAGTCTGTCGTTGGCCAGACGCCCAACCTCGCGGCCCGACTGCAAGCCGCTGCGTGGTCAGGCGAAATCGTGATCTCCGAAGAGACGCGGCGGCTCTGCGGCACGCTGTTCGAGTATGAACGGCGGGGCGACATCGTATTAAAGGGATTTCCCGAGCCTATAACGATCTATCGCGTGCTAGGCGAACGCGTTGCCCAGAGCCGATTCGATGCACGGGTCAGCGGCGGACTCAATCCGTTTGTCGGCCGCGAGGAGGAGCTCGCGGCGCTCAGAACCCGGTGGCAGGCGGCGGTGGCCGGCGCCGGACAGGTGGTGCTGTTATGTGGTGAAGCCGGAATCGGCAAGTCGCGCCTCACGCGCGCATTCATAGATCAGCTTGGCCAGCCGAGCCCGGAGATCCTGCGGCTGAATTGCGCTGCGCATCTGGCGAACCGTGCGCTGCATCCGATCGTGCAGGAGATTGAGAGACGGGCCGGCCTGTCGCGTACGGCCCCAGCCGACACGCGGCGGGCGGGGCTCGAGGCGCTGGTCGCGAACTCGAGGACTATCGGCGCCGAGGATATAACCTTTCTCGCCGATCTTCTCGGAATCGACTACGGCGGACGCACCGAGTTGGACGCCGCCGCCCGGGCCCGGCGCACATACGATATCCTCGCCCGAGCCGTGGAGGGTCTGTCGCGCAATGGGCCGGTCCTGATCCTGATCGAGGATGCGCACTGGGCCGATGCCGCGACGCTCGATTTCTTGACGATACTCATCGATCGCATCTCGCGGCTGCCGATCATGTTGCTGGTGACGCATCGGCCCGACACCCCACCGCCCTGGGCCGACGCGCCTGGCAGCACGACAATCACCCTCAACCCTCTAGACGCCGCTGCCGGGGCCCGGCTCCTGGAGACGGTGGTGGGCGAGCACAGGCTGCCCGCATCCGTTTCGCAGACGATCCTCGAAAGGGCGGGCGGGATCCCCCTGTTTGTCGAGGAACTCGCCAAGACGGTGCTCGAGGCCGCGGGGGACCGCAGCGACGCGGATGCGTTCGCGGCGCTGACGATCCCGGCGACGTTGCACGACTCGCTGATGGCGCGACTTGATCAGCTCGGGCCCGTCAAGGAGCTGGCGCAGATCGGCAGCGTCATCGGGCGCGAGTTCAGCCCCGCGATGCTACAGGCGATAGCGCCACGTCACCTGGACATAGAAGGCGGCCTGCATCGCTTGCGCGATTCAGGTCTTGCCGACGAGGCTGAGCGGGACGGTGCCCGCGTGATCATCTTCCACCATGCTCTCGTGCAGGACACCGCCTACGAGTTGCTCCTCAGGAGGCGGCGGCGCGAGCTCCACCGCGCTGTCGCCGAGGCGATGCTGGCCCAGCAACCGGCCTTCGCGGGTACCGAGCCCGAAGTGATCGCGCGTCACTGCTCGAGGGGCGGGCTCTCAGAGCCGGCAGTGGATCATTGGCTTGCGGCCGGTCTCCATGCTCTCGACCGAGCGGCAGCGCTGCCGGCCCTCGCCCACCTCCGCGCCGCGCTCGAAGATCTCCGGGAGGTGCCGACATCCGCGGCACGTTCCAAGACCGAGCTCGCCGTCCAAATGGCCCTCGCTCCTGCCTCGATGGCAATCCATGGCTGGGCGGCTCGCCGCAAGTTGCGCAGGCCTGTTCGCGTGCCAATGAACTGGCAACCCAGCTTGACGACGACGAGAGCATGTTCGGCGCGGCCTGGGGACTGTGGACACACTATTTCCTCCGCGGCGAAATGGATCTGGCGCTGCAGACGGCGCGCATCGGTCGATGCGATGGCAACGCCGAAGACACGAAGGTAAAGCTCGCGCTCGCCGCCGACCATGCCGTCGGATTTACATCACTATTTCCGCGGCGAATTGACGTCGGCGCTCGCCGAGCGCAGGCCGGGGTCGCCCGATACGACGAGGAAACCGAGCGACAGAGTCGTTCGGATGTTCCAGTCTCCTCGACCACAGCGTTGCACGCTTCGCCGCCGCGGCTTTGTGGAATAATGGGGCGTGAGGCCGAAGCCGATGCGGCGCTTGAGCGCTCCTTGGCGCTGCCCGAAGGGCTTGAGCATGCGCCGTCGCTGCGTGTTCAGCCTCTGCGTTCGACTTACGTTTCTTCTGCTGCACAGGCGCGACTGGGCCGCGCGTCCGCGCCAACTGCCAAGTCGCGACGCTTGCGCTGTCGGCAGGAAGAGGGCTTCCGATTTGGATTCCGCTGGCGCAGGCTGTCTCAGGGCTTTGCGATGCCGCGAAGGCGACCTGTGGAGCGGCGCGACTTCCGCGCGCTCGAGACCTTTGAGTCGATTCGCCGCGACGGCACGGGTTCGTCGCTTGTCAAAGTCAATGTGCATGCCCTAGGCTCGGTGAGTTTCTGATCGCCGCCGGGCGCCCCGGAGAGGCTGTGCAACGTCTGGATCAACTAATCGAATCCGCCGATCGGCGGCGCGCGAGCGATTTATCTGTCCGAGCTCTATCGGGTGCGTGGCCTGGCGCACCATGCTTTGGCGCTCTCGAGCGCGCAGCGCCGATATCGCGCGGCTTGCGATCTATCGCTACTCGCAGGGTGCCGTGACGCTTGATCGCGCCGCGCCGAAGACGAGCCAGCGCGCCGTCTTAGGGGGCGATTGGTCGCCAGTCGAATTTCGCAGAGCATTGGCCGAGGAAGATAGAACATGAGCGATTTTGCCCCTGCTTTGACTGCTGATCAGTGGGACAGGATCCGACAAATCGTACATGACGAAGCTCTGCGCGCCCGCGTGGCGGCATCGTTTCTGCCCCTCTACGGGCCTATACCGGGCGCCGCAGCGGCCGTACCGGTGGACATCCTCTCCTATGAGCCCCTGAGCGAGCCTAGTCGATCCCAGCCTCTTCAGCGCATGGTGGTCAATGACTACGACACGCTGCGATTGGCGAGCGTGTCGGTAAATGTATACCTCAAGAACCATATGCTCGCTGATCCCGAACTCGCGGCGGCCACCACGATGTTCTCACGGGCGGCCAAGATCATCGCCCGGGTCGAAGACTCGCTTATCTTCAATGGCAAAGAGCCTGGCGCCGAGATCGTTGGCACCGAAGACCTACAAAGCGTCTTTGAGGTTAGCGGCGCCGACAGCTACCGTGGTCTTGTTTATTATGGTCGTGAACCGGCCGGTACGCCGGTGCCGATTACCTATGCGAACCCCGTCGACGCCGGCCCCGCGGTATTCACCGCAGTTGTCGAGGCAATCGGCCGGCTTGAACGTCAAGGCCACTACAAATCCTACGCACTCGTGCTGGCGACAGATTTGTTCACGGCAATAAATAGGCCCATCCCGAACTCGATGGTTCTGCCCGCCGACGCCGTGCCGGCTCTGTTGGACGGGCCATTGTTGCGCGCAAGCAGTCTTGGAAATGGGCAGGGTCTGGTGATTTCCTTGCAGGGCAATCCGGCGGAGATCGTCGTGGCAAGCGACATTTCGGTCCGCTATCTGCAGGGGACGCTGGACGGGCTGCATGCGTTCCGGGTGTCCGAGCGGTTTGTGCTGCGAGTGAAGGAGCCCACCGCAATCGTGCTGATTGAAAGCGGAAGTCAAACAGGCACGGGAACTCACACCGGAAGCCGGACCGGAACTCGAAGAGATCAAACCCCGTCTAATCCGCCAGGTTAGCGCCGGCGATGGCCGAATATACGGCAAACGGGCTGACACTACGTTGGGATGCGCCGGATCTGGTCGCAGCTGCACAGGGGTTCGCCAGGGACGTTGTCGTCGCGGTCCGCCCGGCGCATCCCTCCAACGTCGTCAAGGCAATCTACACTGTGAACGGCGGCGCCGCGCGGATCGCGCGCGGTTATCGGATGCGCGCTGCCACACGCACTGGCGATGAGGAATTGTTTGCCATACGACCTGCCGCCGCAATCGGACGGCGCCGCTCTCGCGTTTATGCCGATTCTGTCCTGCTCGGGCAGGGAGGCCGATCCGCGTCGTGGTGGGCTGCCGTTTACGCCGCTGGTCGAGACGCCGATCTCTTCTGCGACAGCGGAAGAATCGCCGGGCGGGCGTGCCGCGCCGTCGCACATTGCCCGCTTTGCATTCGAGCCGGAGTTCCTGTTCCGGGTCACCGCGCCAGTCTACCGCGACGACAACCCAGTCGGCGAGACACCGGACGGGCTCCGGATGGTGTTCGCACTCCGTGGCGGCGGACACGTGGACGGACCTGCGCCTCACTGGTGAGATCCTTCACCGCGGCGGTGACTGGATGCGCATCCGCCCCGACGGTGTCGGGGTTGCGGAGATCCACGCATCTAATCAAGCCTGTCGGCGGCGGGATCGTACTGACAGAGTACAGCGGGATTGGTCGATTTCGGTCCTGATGGCTACCGGATGCTAGCCGCCGGCGGCGGCCCGAGGCGTGCGCCGCTGCGCTTCGCGCCCCGCTACTTGACGGCGGAGCCGCGCCTGCGCTGGCTTAATCGTCTTCAGTGCTTCGGCGTCGGTGAAGTCAACCTCGAACGGTATCTGGTCGAATACGACCTCTATGCGATGCGCTCGCGCGCTCCCGAACTATCGTAGGGAAGGCGCAATGCCGCAAAAAGTCGTCATTCTCGGCGGTGGCGTGGCCGGCCTCAGCGCCGCGCATGAACTGCTTGAGCGCGGCTTTGTCGTCGAGGTTTTCGAGAAGCTGAATTTACCCGGCGGCAAGGCGCGCAGCATCCCGGTTCTCGAGGGGCTCGGCGACCGTGGAGCCAAGTCGGCGCAAGTCGATGCCTTTCGCGCGGCGATGGCGGCCGACCCGCTCGGGCGGAGACGGCCGTGGCTGCCCGGGGAGCACGGCTTTCGCTTTTTCCCGAATTTTTACCGCCACATCACCGACACTCTTCGGCGCATCCCGTTCGGAAACGGAACGGTCTTCGACAATCTTGTCGACACGACGCAAGTTCTGATCGCCAGCTACAACAAGCCGGGGGTCGAACTACCCTCGCGCTTTCCCGAGAATGTTTACGAGCTGGCGTCTGTCCTGAAGACGTTCTTGTGGACGATCTCGCCGCGCAACGACATTCCGTATGCTGAGATCGAGCACTTCGCCAGCTGCGTCTGGCGGATCATCACGTCATGCGAAGAGCGCCGCCTCGAAGAGTACGAGAAAATCGGCTGGTGGGATTTTGTCGGTGCGGAGGAACGCTCGGTCGCGTATCAGCGGCTGCTCGCGATCGGCATCACCCGCTCGCTCGTCGCGGCAAAGGCGCGGGTCGCGAGCGTCAAGACCATCGGCGATATCTTCGTGCAGCTTCTGTTCGGCATGCTGATGCCGGGGACCGCGTCGGACCGGCTGCTCAACGGGCCGACCAACGACGTCTGGATCCAACCGTGGCTCAAGCACCTGACCGCGATGGGGCTTACCTATCACCTCGATGCGGAGGTGACAGAGATCCACGTTGCGGGCGGCCGGATCGCGGGTGCAACAGTGCGGGTCGGCGGCAGGACGCTGCTCGCGACAGGCGACTGGTTTATCGGCGCGCTCCCGGTGGAACGGATGGCGCCACTGGTCACCCCGGCGATGAAGGCGCTCGATCCATCGCTTGCGAACCTCGCGCCATTGTCGGACAGCGTGCAATGGATGAACGGCATACAGTTCTATCTGACGCGTGATGTGCCGATCACTCATGGCCACATCATCTTTGTCGACAGCCCTTGGGCGCTGACCGCCGTTTCTCAACGACAGTTCTGGACCGAAATCGATTTCGCTGAGTGGGGCGACGGTCGAACCCGCGGAATCCTCTCGGTCGACGTCTCGCAATGGGATACGCCCGGGTTCAACGGCAAGTCCGCGTTTGACTGCACGCGTCAGGAGGTTGCCGACGAGATCTGGCTGCAGCTCAAACGCAGTTTGAATGTGGGCGGCGCCGAACTCCTCCGCGACGAGGATTTGCATTACTGGTTCCTTGACCCGGACATCATGGATGACCCGATCCATCCCGGCCGGGATACCGATGTCGAGCCTCTCCTGGTCAACAACACCGACACGTGGCGGCTGCGGCCGGAGGCAGCGACAGCGATCCCCAATTTCGTTCTGGCCTCAGACTACGTCCGTACCTACACCGACCTCGCGACGATGGAGGGCGCAAACGAAGCGGCCCGTCGCGCGGTCAACGCCATTCTCGAGCGGAGCGGCTCGGACCGGCCACGCTGCGGTGTATGGAATCTCCACGAGCCCGACGCGCTGGCGCCGTTGCGCGCTTATGACAGAGCCCGCTACCGCGCCGGCCTGCCCTGGGACGACCGCTTCTCAAAGGCGGTCGAGGCCGTACTCGCTTATGGCCAAAGCGCAGCCGAGGTGCGGACTGGCGGTACCGGCCGCTCGCATGGTCGCGCCCATCGCCGACACGCTCTCGGTACCTGGTGGACCGATGTCCGATCCGCTCTATGCAGGCGCGCTCTCAATGATGGTCTGCCTCCGGCGTAATGAGCGGCCTCGGTGAATATCTCCCGGTTTGGTGCGCCTGCTCCGGGCATCAACGCAATCTCGGCCGCGTCTCAGCGCCGCGCATGAACTGCTTGAGCGCGGCTTTGTCGTCGAAGTTTTCGAGAAGCTGAATATACCCGGCGGCAAGGCGCGCAGCATCCCGGTTCTCGAGGGGCTCGGCGACCGTGGAGCCAAGTCAGCACAAGTCGATGCTTTTCGTGCGGCGATGGCGGCCGACCCGCTCGGGCGGAGACGGCCGTGGCTGCCCGGGGAGCACGGCTTTCGCTTTTTCCCGAATTTTTACCGCCACATCACCGACACTCTTCGGCGCATTCCGTTCGGAAACGGAACAGTCTTCGACAATCTTGTCGACACGACGCAAGTTCTGATCGCCAGCTACAACAAGCCGGGGGTCGAACTACCCTCGCGCTTTCCCGAGAATGTTTACGAGCTGGCGTCTGTACTGAAGACATTCTTGTGGACGATCTCGCCGCGCAACGACATTCCGTATGCTGAGATCGAGCACTTCGCCAGCTGCGTCTGGCGGATCATCACCTCATGCGAAGAGCGCCGCCTCGAAGAGTACGAGAAAATCGGCTGGTGGGATTTTGTCGGTGCGGAGGAACGCTCGGTCGCGTATCAGCGGCTGCTCGCCATCGGCATCACCCGCTCGCTCGTCGCGGCAAAGGCGCGGGTCGCGAGCGTCAAGACCATCGGCGATATCTTCGTGCAGCTTCTGTTCGGCATGCTGATGCCGGGGACCGCGTCGGACCGGCTGCTCAACGGGCCGACCAACGACGTCTGGATCCAACCGTGGCTCAAGCACCTGACCGCGATGGGGCTTACCTATCACCTCGATGCGGAGGTGACAGAGATCCACGTTGCGGGCGGCCGGATCGCGGGTGCAACAGTGCGGGTCGGCGGCAGGACGCTGCTCGCGACAGGCGACTGGTTTATCGGCGCGCTCCCGGTGGAACGGATGGCGCCACTGGTCACCCCGGCGATGAAGGCGCTCGATCCGTCGCTTGCGAACCTCGCGCCATTGTCGGACAGCGTGCAATGGATGAACGGCATACAGTTCTATCTAACGCGTGATGTGCCGATCACTCATGGCCACATCATCTTTGTCGACAGCCCTTGGGCGCTGACCGCCGTTTCTCAACGGCAGTTCTGGACCGAAATCGATTTCGCTGAGTGGGGCGACGGTCGAACCCGCGGAATCCTCTCGGTCGACGTCTCGCAATGGGATACGCCCGGGTTCAACGGCAAGTCTGCATTTGACTGCACGCGTCAGGAGGTTGCCGACGAGATCTGGCTTCAGCTCAAACGCAGTTTGAATGTGGGCGGCGCCGAACTCCTCCGCGACGAGGATTTGCATTACTGGTTCCTTGACCCGGACATCATGGATGACCCGATCCATCCCGGCCGGGATACCGATGTCGAGCCTCTCCTGGTCAACAACACCGACACGTGGCGGCTGCGGCCGGAGGCAGCGACAGCGATCCCCAATTTCGTTCTGGCCTCAGACTACGTCCGTACCTACACCGACCTCGCGACGATGGAGGGCGCAAACGAAGCGGCCCGTCGCGCGGTCAACGCCATTCTCGAGCGGAGCGGCTCGGACCGGCCACGCTGCGGTGTATGGAATCTCCACGAGCCCGACGCGCTGGCGCCGTTGCGCGCTTATGACAGGGCCCGTTACCGCGCCGGCCTGCCCTGGGACGACCGCTTCTCAAAGGCGGTCGAGGCCGTACTCGCTTATGGCCAAAGCGCAGCCGGGGTGCGGACCGGCGGTACCGGGCCGCTCGCAATGGTCGCGCCCATCGCCGACACGCTCTCGGTACCCGGTGGACCGATGTCCGACCCGGTCTACGCCGGCGCGCTCTCAATGATGGGTCTGCCTCCGGGCGTAATGAGCGGCCTCGGTGGATATCTGCCCGGTGTTGGTGCGCCGGCTCCGGGCATCGACGCCATCTCGGCCGCTGCGGCAACTGTTGCTGCCGCTCTCGCCAATAGCCCGATCGGTCAGCCGTTTGTCACAGCGGCAAGCTCGGCGGGGGCAGCGACGGTCCCGGCACGGCGGCGCATTCGCATCACCCAGAAAGCCTGATTGGGCGGATGGAGCGCGCCGCTTTCCTTGATCGACTTACGGAATATGGCGGCCTTGCACGCGACGCGCTGCTTAAACGGCTGCCAGACGGCGAACCCAGCGCATATCTCTATCAACCGATCCGCGACTTTTGCGCCCGTGCCGGCAAGGGGCTCCGCCCGGCACTCCTTATCGCGACATGCCGCGCCTTCGGCGGCCAGCTAAATGATGCGCTGACCTCTGCCGCTGCCCTTGAGCTTCTCCATAACGCCTTTCTGATCCATGACGACATTCAGGACCAAAGTGAAAGTCGGCGCGGTTTCCCGTGCCTCTACACCGAGTTAGGGACTCCGCTGGCAATCAACGCCGGTGACGCAATGATGGCAAGCGCGTTTCGTTTGCTTCGGGCCAACTTGGCTGATCTAGGTCCAAACACCGCCTGGCGGGTATTTGACGAGTTCGACCATCTGGTTTCACAGTCGCTTGAAGGGCAGGCGATGGAACTTGGCTGGATCCGGGACAACGATCTCTCGATCAGCCCCTCGGACTATTTGAGGATGACGCTGAAGAAAACCTGTTGGTACAGTTTTATTCACCCATGCCGCATTGGGGCCCTGATTGCCCGCCCTGGCAGCACCAGTCTCGACGTCTTTAACGCGTTCGGTTTTTTCCTCGGCTCCGCCTTTCAAATTCAAGACGACGTACTGAACCTGATCGGCTCGCGCGACCTCTATGGCAAAGAGATTTTCGGCGACATCTACGAGGGCAAGCGGACACTGATTCTCAGTCGCCTCGCCGGGTCGATCAATCCAACCGAGCATGCGCGCTTGTCCCGCTTTCTGAGCCTACCGCGCAGCCAACGCCGCGAAACGGAAGTCGCGTGGGTGTTTGACGCGATAGAGCGACACGACTGCGTCGGTTACGCGCGCCAGGCCGCCGCTAGACTGGTCGAGGGCGCCCGAGCGGCCTTTCCCTCCGCATTCGCGGGGGCGTCCGGGGAAGACCGGGAATTTGTCGCGCACTGTCTCGACTTCATGACCGAACGGGACGCTTGAAGGACAGCGCGTTTAGCTGCGCTTCAGAGAATCTCTGCTTGGATCCCTATCGCGAATGTGTCATCGCCGGTCGCTGAAAGCGTCCCGGTATAAAGGCCCGGACGCGCGTCGGGCGGCGCCTGAACCGTCACGGTTACCTCGGCGGGAGCGCCAGTAGAGAGCGTGATGGTCGATGGGCTGATCCGAACCAATTCCGCGGCGATGCGAGAACCCGGTCCGATGAGGTTGCTCGCCGCGAGGCTGATTGTGACGGAAGTAGTCCCTTCGTCGAGCGCCAGCTCTAGAATCATCGTACCGCTGTCGCCGGGCTGAAGCGGGCGGCGCAGGCGGAACGGGCCATCCACGGCAGGACCCGTTTCCATTGACAAGACATTTTTGGCGAGGTCGAGCAAATCGACCTCGTCAGCCGGACTTTTCGGCTCCCGCAGAGCCGTGGTTTCAGCATACGGGCGACGAATAAAGTAGGGCAATCCGATCTCCCTCAAATATGGCACATAATCCGGCATCGGCAGCGCTCGGTCACTAGCCTTGCGAGCGGCCCAAGAGACGCGGACGAGACCCCATTTCGCCACAAAGGTGTCGTAGCCTTTTGGTTCTCCAGCCGGGAAGGATCTATCTGAGGTGCGTTCTTCCCGGTTACGGAGGTTTATTTCCCGGTTCCGAGGAAATAATTCCCGTTTGCGTCGACATAGGATTTCTTCATAACACCTTGATTCAGAAGGAGAAATCTCTCTCCGGCGGGGTCAAATCTCAGAAAAATCGCGGTTATTTCCCGTTTACACGGGAATTTCGGGGCCTCGCAGGCATCCACGGGAAGTGGCGGGCCTCAGACCTGCCGATGACACTGTTCGATGTGCCTGCCGCTATTAACCGGCCGATCGGGGAGTGTGGGAATTGGGCGCCAGCGCGTCGAGCAGCGCCTGAATGTAGCCGTAACAATAGGCGAAGGCGACGCCCGACGGGTCGCGACCGTCGATCCGAGGCACATGGTCGGGCATCAGCATGTATTGGTAGCCGACATCGCGATACGCCGCGATCGCGCGCGCCATGTCGATGTCGCCCTCGTCGGGGAACGCCTCGACGAAATCGAGGCGGCGGCCCTTGATGTTGCGAAAGTGAACATTGAACAACTTGCCGCGCTCGCCAAACCAGCGGATCACGTCAAAGATTTCACGCGCCGGGTCGTCAAGCATCTCGGCGACCGTGCCCTGGCAGAAATTGAGGCCGTGATAGGGGCTTTCGTGCATTTCCACAAAGCGCTTCAGCCCGTCGACCGTGCCGAGAACGCTGGTGACCCCGCGATAACCGGGTGGTGTGTACGGGTCTTGCGGATGACAGGCGAGGCGAACCCTGGCCGCGGTTGCGACCGGCACCACGGCGGCGAGGAAATGATCGATCCGCGCCCAGTACTCGTCCTCGGAGACGATGCCGGCCGCCGTCGGCGGTGCGTTGCGATCGGCGCGGCTCCAGCGAAAGGCGGCGTTGCGCGACCCGCCACGCCCCGGCTCGCGTTCGGTCCGCGGAATGCCGAGGATGGTGAGGTTATACTTGGCGGCCGGGATGCCGGCGACGGCGAGCCGCTCGATCAAGGCGCAGATGCTGTCGAGTTCGCGCTGTCGCTCGGGCTCCTTGCCGAGCAGGATGTGCGGGCTTTCCTGCTTCTCGATCGGCGCCGACGACATCGGCAATTGCACCATGTCGAGCGACAAGCCGAAGGATTCGACGTGCTCGCGATGGCGACAGAGATCGTCGAGGCTCCAATGATGCGGGTTGCCTGGGGGATCGACACAGACATGGGTGACCCCGAGTTGGGCCCAGACGCGATAGTCGGAATCATCCCTGGGTCTGACCTGCGTTCCGAGATGCATCACTGCTCCTCCGCTCCTGCCGTTGAACAACATAGCAGGGCGAGAGCGTTGGCTTTACCATCAGCGCGAGCGACTGTTCGCGGAAAGACGATGGACGGCGCGGCCTTCAGTGATCTTGGGTCGCCCTCTAGATTGCCCTAAATTGGTTCTTCGATGAGCATCCATTCGCTGACGGGTTCGGTCGAAAGCCTCCGCCGCAAGCTGCGGGCGGTCATCGCGGTTCTTGAAGATCCCGCTGCTACAGAACACGAGCGGGCCAATGCGCAAGCATTGAAGGCGCGTTTGCAGCGCCGCCTCAGTCAGGCGGGAACCCCGAAAGGAGACTGGACCGATAACGTCTTTAGGCTCGGCAAATGGGCCGGCAGGATACGAGGGGCGACATCGCCCGCCTCGCCAAAGGGCGATTGGACCGACCAAGCCCACCGGCTCGGCAAGACCTTGCGTCACGGCTATAAGAGATGGTTTTCGGAGTGACGCCTACGGCCACGGCCAATCCCCGGGGAGCGGAATCGGCGATCACCCGGCGTGCTCGACGCTTTCCAAAAAGCGGATGTAATGCGCCGGCAACCCATGCGCCCTCGCGCCTTCTCGGAGCAACGTGACGTAGCGCAATGACGGCTTGCCGTCGCAGTCCTTGCCCTCGGCGATGTATGCGACGGCGTCGAGCCGCCGGCCGTCATCGGCCTCGACTGTCACCGACGTGTGACGATAGCCGCGGCCCGGCACGCCCTCGGTCCGGTCGAGCCGCATCAAATCGCGGCGCGAAATGCGGTAGACCACGCCCCACACCTGGGCTTTCTGATCGGGCCATAAGTTGGCCGGTGCAGCCCTGCCTTTTGGCCGGCCTTCCAAATTAAAGCGCAGCCGATAACCATCGAGCCGGGCGCGGCGAAATTCTCTCGGCTGGATGCCCCGGCGCACGCGAAACGTGCCCTCATGCATGTTGGCGCCATAGGCGAAATACCACACCTCGTCCGACGGCCGGCCGACCAGGCGGGCGCCGCATAGGCGGTAATAGGGGCGCGAGAGGAGCCACGAGCTCGCTATCACACGCCGCAATCTTCGGCGGGCTTGCGCGCGGCTTTGGCCGACGATTGCCTCGAGACGAACAATCACCCGCCGCGTGTTTATCCCGAGCGGCGTACTCAATAGCCGCGCTGCCAGTCGATGACATTGCGCAACGGGCGGCCGTCGAGGTAGGCGCGCAAATTGTCGCAGAAAATGTCGATCGCACCGTGCCGGTTCTCGTCGCTGGAACCCGAAACGTGCGGCGTCACCAACACTCTCGGGTCACCCCAAAGGTGCTGTGGCGGCGGATGCTCGAATTCGCCGACATAAACGTCGAGTGCGACGCCGCGCAGGTGATCGCGCCGGAGCGCGTCAGCCAGCGCCTCCTCGTCGACGATCTCGCCGCGCGCGACGTTGACCAGGACGCTGCCGGGTTTCATCAAGCCAAAGCGCTTGGCATCGAACAGCCGGTCGGTTTCCGGCGTCCATTGGCAGCAGATCACGACAAAATCGCTGGCGGCGAGAAAGCGGTCGAGGTCCGCCGGATTGCCGATCTCGGCAAACCCGGTCGGCAAGGGCTCGCCCGGCTGCGGCGCGCGCCGGGTGCCGACGACCCGCATGCCGAGGCCGGCGCAGAGCCGGCCGACATCTTGGCCGATGCCGCCGGCGCCAACGACACAGACCGTCTTGCCGTCGAGCAACAGCGAGCGGTATGGGCGATGATCAAACGTCCCGGCCTGGCGATCGACAGCGATCCGATTGAAGCATTTCGCGAAGTACAAGATCGCGGCCACGGCATACTCCGCGATCGCCAATGTGCTGCCGGCGCCGCGCGAGGTGGTTACGGTGACATCGCTGCCCCATAGATCACCCAATCGCAGATTGCTGGCGCCGGCGGGACGCTGATGAAACCATTTGAGCCGCGGCGCGCGGGCGCGCAGATCGAGCGGGTATGGCCAGCCGCCGAGAATGATCTCCGCGTCGGCTAGTAACCGGTCGCGTTGCTCGCGGGTACCCTGCCCCGCCGATCCGGACGCCAGGTACCGTGCCGCGGTATAGGGCGGCCAGGTGTCTCGGATTTCGCCATCGAACCAGCCGCCGGCATCGGTGACGCGCACCCCCGGATCGATCGCCTCGATGCGGGCTCGGTCTGTCGCGCTGATGCGCTGAATGCTCAGGATGTTCACTTCTCGCATGGCTTCGCCCGCTCCCCCAAGGCTGTCGCGCATTCCTGCGCACAATTCATGCCACGCGACCGGGTGGCCGTCATCTGTAGGCCGTCATTCGCGGCCGTCATTTGCTGTCTGATGTGTGCAGCCTTGCAGGATCGAGCGGCGGCAGCCGGCCGGGATCAAATGGCGCGAGGTCGACGGTGCGTGCCGATCCATCGACGATCAACTCGGCCATCGCTTCGCCGGTCGCCGGCGCGTTCAAGATGCCCCACACGCTATGCCCGGTCGCGACATAAGCGCCGGAGACGCCGGGCACCCGGCCGATAACCGGCAACCCGTCGCTCGAAATCGGTCGAAAGCAAGCCTGCCGGGCAATGATCTTGTCCGGGGATAATTCTGGTGACAAATCGCGGCATATCGCTTCGAGCCGATCGATGGCGCCGGGGTCCGGCATCACCGTGGCGGGGTCGATCGGCAGCGGCGTTTCGCTCGATACGGCGCAGACGTAGGTGGTGCCGTCGGCGCGCGGAAACAGCTCGGGCGTCTGCATCGCGCCGCTCGCCTCGCGATATTCGCAGAACACTGCCTCGGCCGGCACGGCGGTCCCTGTTTCGAATACGAGGCTATGCCCTTTGAGCCCAAAGATCGCGGGCAATGGCAACCAGGCGGCTGCAAGGATGGACCACGGTCCCATCGCGATCACGACCGCGTCGCCCTCGATGATCTCGCCATCGACGATGACGCCGGCGATGCCGTCGCCGCGCCGCACCACATCCTCGACGACACCGAGACGAAATTCGGCGCCCCGCGCTTGCGCCGCTTGCATCATCGCGTCGGTAAATCGCGCCGGGTGAACTTGCGCGGTGGTCTCAGGGGTGCCGAGCTGTTGAGTCACGACCGCCTCGGGCGACAACCATCGGAGATCGTAGTCCGTGCGGCGCTGTGCGAACCGGCTCCGTCGCCCGGCGATGCCGCCATAAGTGGTCAGGCGGCGATAGCTCCAATCAGCGGCGAGGGTCGCAGCGAGTTCCGCGTGCAAGGCAAAGCTGCGGCGTGCCAGCGGGGCGAGCGGCGTGCCGTCACACCAATCACGCGCCAGAAAACCGCCCGACTTGCCTGATGCCGCGCAGGCAATCCCGGTCCGCTCGACGACGGTAACCCCGATCCCGCGACGGCTCAAGAAGTACGCAATCGAAGCACCGATCACCCCGCCGCCGCAAATCAACACATGCATCGATCCGCTCACACTTCCACAAAGCCCCAAAACAGCCCTCGGGCAATCCGTCTGACCCGAAAGGGTCAGGCGCAACCATCGAATTGAATCAACATGGACTCGCGGTTAGCGATCGAGCAATATTTCCGCGGTTTCGCCTGTTGCGGTCGGCTCAAATGAGGCTGTGGAAACCCGTTACCCTTGCCCTCATCACATATACCGCGTTTGCTGCGGTGTCGGCTGATGCGGCGTCATGCCGGATCAAGAAAAATCACAATTGCTTCGATGCTCCCGCCACGCTGAATTTCAGCGCGGTGCCCGACATCTCTCGCCAGATCGTCAGCGAAGAACCCGTCGCCAAAAAGCCGCAGAAAAGCGTTGTCGAAGCACCGCCAATCACTACCTACACTGGACCGACGGTCGGGGTGAGCTCAATGGCTCACGCACCAACGCTTGGTTATTATTGGTCACTGGAACCCGATAGCAATAAATAGCAATCGGTCTACTGCTAACCTTTGTTGCACCCGCTATTCATATCCATGTTCATACGTCTGCATGCTCGCTCAAGCTCTACCCTTTTAGCGATGCACGATGGCTTAAGCCCCACTTCTTGTCATCCGGCGCGGCGCGGGTGCTCAGGAGCGGGACCAGAACTTTGAGCGGCTGGGCGGTATCCAGAAGTCCGAATTACGACACTGAGCGGGTCGCCGATATCGCAATTCTCGCCTCGGGCTTGGTCTGCGGCATCGCCGCCTCGGGCGTACTAATAGCTGCGGCTCTTGCCAGCGGCGAAATTCGGGTGTTGGTCGGCGTCGGCGTGTACGCGATCGGGCTGGTCGCCATGCTGGGATGTTCGCTGCTTTACCGGTCGGCTACCGATCCGCGGCGCCGCCAGTTTTTCCGGCGTTTCGATCATGCCGCGATTTTCGCCATGATCGCCGGGTCCGCAACCCCCTTCGCACTTGCCGCGGGCGGCAGCCGTGGTGCGATTGTGGCCGGGGGACTTTGGACATTCGCGGCCGTGGGTATCGTCGTCAAACTGAGCTTCCCCATCGGCAGCATTCGGCGTTCGGCGATAATCTACTTGCTGCTCGGATGGCTCAGCCTGTTTGCAGTCGGCTCGGCGGTCTCGGGCAGCACGGTGGCCCTGATTGCCATCGGCGGCGGTCTTTATTCGGCCGGCGTCCCGTTCCTATTATGGTGGTGGCGGCTGCCATACCGCCTCGCGATCTGGCATTCGTTTGTGCTAGCCGGAGCGGCCTGCCACTATGCCGCGATCCTCACCGGGGTCGTTCTCGCCTAACTCGGCAGGCCGGTCGCCTTGACAACGCGGCGCCGCGCTCGCCATGCTCGTGCGATGCGCCGTTTTCGATCCTTACTGGTGGTGGCGACGGTCGCGCTGTTCGCGGCTTGCGCCGGCCCGGAGCCGCAGACGACCACGGCCACGACACAGCCGCCGCCCGGCCCCGGGTGTAGCGCCTGCTTACTTGAGAACCCGGGCGATGTCAGACCGTGTGTCAAGATTTGTCATCGGCCCGAGAGTGATTCTGGGGGCGCTGATGCGGGCGGAGTGATCCGCTGATAGCTGCGCATCAGGAGCCCGAGCGACGGCGCCAATTTCAGAGCTAATGGGAGGAACGACCAATGCAGGTCATGCAAGTCATCGCCGATATTCTGAAGCGCGAAGGCATCTCAACGCTGTTCTGCTTTCCGACCACCCCAATTATCGAAGCGGCGGCGGCGGTCGGCATCCGGCCGGTGATCTGCCGTCAGGAACGGGTCGGCGTCCACATGGCAGACGGCTTTGCGCGCGTGTCGAATGGCCGCCCGCCGGGCGTCTTTGCGATGCAATACGGGCCGGGTGCTGAGAACGCGTTTGCCGGCGTTGCCACCGCTTTTTCGGACTCGACCCCGGTTCTCTTCCTGCCGCTTGGGCATCCGCGCGAGACCGCGCAACTGTTCCCGATGTTCAAATCGTCGCGCGCCTATGCCTCGATCACGAAATCGGTCGAGGAGGTGCAATTGCCGCATGAGATCGCCAACATCATGCGGCGCGCTTTTTCCCAGGCCAAAAACGGGCGGCCCGGCCCAGTGATGGTTGAGGTCCCGGCTGACGTCACCGGGATCGAGGTTGACGTCGATCCGGCACAGTATCGCCCGGTACGCGCCAGCCGCTCGGCAGGCGACCCGCAAGACATCGACGAGGCGGCAAAGATGCTGCTCGATGCCTCCTGCCCGATGATCTTGGTGGGACAGGGGATCTTTTATGCCGAAGCGACCGAGGAGCTGCGGCGTCTAGCCGAATTGCTGCAGGTTCCGGTCATGACGACGTTCGACGGCAAGAGCGCTTTTCCCGAGGACCATGCGTTAGCGCTTGGCTCGGGCGGTGGCACCTTTACCGGGCACGGCCGGCACTTTTTGCACAAATCCGACCTGGTCCTGGGCGTCGGCTGCAGCTTTACCCGCCACGGCATCGCCACCCCGGGATTGCCGCCCGGCAAGAAGTACATCCATGTGACCAACGACCCGCGCGACCTGCACAAGGCGTTTGCCGCCGATCTCGGGATCCTTGGCGACGCCAAGCTGGCGCTCGGCCAATTGATCGAGGCGGTAAGCGATCGGCTGAGCGGTAAGGAACGCGCGAACGGCGTCGCTCAGGAAATCGCGGCCCAGCGCGAGGAGTGGCTGGCCCGCTGGCGAGCCAAGCTCCATTCGAACGAGAACCCGATCACTCCCTACCGGGTAATCTCGGAGTTCATGCGCGTCATCGACCCCGCCGAGGCGATCGTCACGCACGATTCAGGCAGCCCGCGCGAGCAGCTCAATCCGTTCTATCGCGCAACCCGGCCGCGTGGCTATCTCGGCTGGGGCAAATCGCACCAGCTCGGCACCGGGCTCGGGCTCGTGATCGGCGCGAAAATCGCCGCCCCCGACAAGTTCTGCGTCAATTTCATGGGCGACGCCGCCTTTGGCATGACCGGCCTCGATTTTGAGACCGCCGCGCGCTGCGGGATTCCGATCACGACCATCGTGTTGAATAATTCGACGATGGCGATCGAGACCCACGCGATGCAATTGTCGCATGATCGCTATCGCGCCCGCGATCTCGGGGGCAACTACGCCAACATCGGGCGCGATCTTGGCGGGTGGAGCGAGCGCGTCGAAGACCCCAGCCAGATCGGCGATGCGATCCTGCGCGCCCGCCGCCAGAACGAGGATGGCCGCGCTGCCTTGCTCGAATTCGTCACCAGCCAGGAGCAGAGCTTCTCGCACCGCCGCGGCGCCGCCGAGTAGAGCGCAATCCCGTATGCATCCTCGGCGGTACCACATCTATGGCGATTATGCTTTCCAAAACTTACGACGCCCTTGTAAGCGCCGGTGCGTCCGAGGACAAAGCGCGGGAAGCTGCAGAGGAGCTGGCAGATTACGAGAATCGACTCGCCTCGATTGACAATCGACTGGCAGGAGTCGAAGGCAAGCTTACTGTGATGATTTGGGCCGATCGGTATCAATGCTGCGGCTACAATGGCTATCTTGGGCGTGTTGTTGCGTCACTCCTGATCGAAGGCTAGCTGGAGTGGGAAATGTCCCCTCGCTTTGGATATCTATTGCCGACCCGGGAAGCGGTTATGCAGGGTCGGCCGGAGACATCGCCGTTACTCGCACTCGCCGAGCGCGCCGAGAGGTTGGGCTACGACGCGGTATGGGTGGGTGATTCGTTGCTGGCGCGGCCGCGCCACGACCCCTTAACCTTGCTCGCCGCGGTCGCTGCGCGGACCCAGCGCGTGATGGTCGGCACCGCGGTCTTTCTGCCGGCGTTGCGCAACCCGGTTGTGCTGGCGCATCAGCTGGCGACCCTCGACCGGATCAGCGAGGGCCGTCTTGTGCTCGGCGCCGGTATTGCCACCGATGTCGAGAATATCCGGGCTGAATTTACCGCCGCCGGCGTGCCGTTCGAAGGCCGTGTCGGCCGGATGATGGAGGGGCTGCGGCTGGCGCGCGCCTTGTGGACCGGACAGCCGGTCGATTGGGAAGGCCGTTGGTCGGTCAAATCAGGGGTGCTGGGCCCGACGCCGCACCGTACTGGTGGGCCTCCGATTTGGCTTGCTGGCTCGGTGAGGCCGGCGTTCGAACGCGCCGCAAAACATTTCGACGGCTGGTTCGCGAATGAGCCCGACCTTGCTCGCTGGACGGCGCAGTGGCACGAGGTGCGGCAGATCGTTCGCGAGGTCGGACGCGACCCTGATCAATTTGCGGCGGCGAATTATGTGACCTTGGCGCTCGACGAGGACAAGGCGCGTGCCGAGCAGCAAATCGATCGATTTCTCGAAGGTTACTACGGCCAGCCGGCGGCGCTGATGCGCAAACGTCAGGCGTGCTTTGGCGGGCCGCCCGCGGCGGCGGCGGCTTGGCTACAGGGCTACGCCGATGCCGGCGCCACCGATCTGATCGTGCGCTTTACCGGCGACCACGAGCGGCAGCTTGAAGCGACCGCCGAGCTGCGCGCCCAGCTCGGCAGCAAGTGACGGGGCGGCTCAGCGGCGGAACATCAGCTGCAGGCGGTGACCGTCAGGATCGCGAAAATAGATGCAGTGATCTTCGCCCGGGCGCCCGCCGACCGCAACTCCGTGGCGCTCCAACTCGGCCTTCAGGCTTTCGTAGGTGCCTTCCGCATTGAGCGCGAGATGATTGAGGTCGTGCCCGGCGCTGATCGCTGCGCCGCCCTCGCTTTTGAAAAGTGCTACGCCTTGCGCGCCCGCATGCATAAAGACATGGCCGCCGTCTTCGCGATACACAGTCATGCCGAGAATTTCGGTATAGAATTGTTTGGCGCGCTCGATGTCGCCGCAATGTAAGACGATGTGATCGATCCCGTTGGTTTGGATCATTTTTTACTCCTCCCTAGTCAAGATCGGCCCGTTCTCGGGGCAGCGGCCCGAACCTTGAGCCACCGCGGGGCATAGAGTCGCGCGGGGGCCTGTTAATGTCCAGCGCAACCAAAGCGCAGCAAGATAGAGGACAAGAAGGCCGCGACCGCCGGCTTGGGTCATCTTACAGGTCGATACTTCCTGTTACAGATCGACACATTAGGCGGATTATGTTATCCGGACCCGATTATCCGGGGCAAGGCTGCGGCGTTTGGGGTTTCTAGGGCGCCGCGGCGACGGGGGCGAGATTAAAAGCGTGATGTGGTTGGCGAGGGGGCCGGCCCGTTGACGGCTGCCTGTGTGGTAGCTGCGGCGAGCAAAAAGTATTATGCGGCTCGGTTGGCTAGCCGCGGCAGCGCTGCCGTTATTTGGCGGCGGGTGCATGGTCGGCCCCGACTACAAATCGCCGCCAACGCCGGTCGCTGCCAAATTCCTCGAAGCCAATCAACCGTCGGTCGACACCAAGAGGCAGGAGTACGAGGCGTGGTGGCGCGTGTTTCATGACCCCGTCCTCGATCGCCTGATCCAGATTGCCTACAACCAAAATCTCAGCCTGGTCGCGGCGGGAACGCGGGTATTGCAGGCGCGCGCCGAATTAGGCGTGGCGATCGGCGAGTTCTATCCGCAAACCCAGCACGGGACCGGCTCGCTGCTCTACAACCGGGAGAGCCACGCCGATCCCACTGCCACGCCGCAAAGCGAGTTGGCCAATTTCTGGCGAAACTCGCTCGGTCTTACGGTTAACTGGGAACTAGACTTCTGGGGCAAGTTCCGGCGCGCTATCCAATCGGCGGACTCCGCCTATCTCGCATCGATCGCCGCTTACGACGACGCGCTCGTCACGCTGATTGGCGATGTCGCGACGACTTATATCGGCATACGCACCCTGCAGACACAGATCGCGATCGCGAACGAGAACATCGTTAAACAGAAAAAGGCGCTCGCAATTGCCGAATACCGCTTTCACGGCGGCGTCGCCACCAAGCTCGACGTCTATCAGGCCGAAAATGTGCTTGGCCAGACCGAGGCCAGCATTCCTCAATTGACCGCGCAGCTAAGCCAGGGAACAAACGGCCTTTTGGTGCTGCTGGGCATGTCACCCCAGTCGCTCGACGGGTTGCTGCGCGGGTCGCAGCCGATCCCGGTGCCGCCCGCTGACGTCGCCATTGGTATTCCGGCCGATCTGGTCCGCCGCCGGCCCGACATCCGAGAAGC
Organism: uncultured Alphaproteobacteria bacterium; assembly: GCA_963735445.1. Lineage (GTDB taxonomy): Bacteria > Pseudomonadota > Alphaproteobacteria > ATCC43930 > CGMCC-115725 > AP-15. Next base: position 249,439 of record CAVTLC010000015.1, on the reverse strand, counting down.
TGAGTTGGCGGCAATGGCGCAGAGCGCCCAGGTCGGCATCACCGAGGCAGACCTCTACCCGGCGTTCAGCTTGCTCGGAACCTTCGGGACGGTCGCCAGCAACATCAATGGTAACAAACTGAGCCAGGTGTTCCAGGGGAAAGGCATCACCTTCGGTTTTGGGCCCACTTTCACCTGGAATATCCTCAATTACGGCCAGATTACCAACCAGGTCCGGGTGCAGGATGCAAAACTGCAGGAATTGCTCGTCGATTACCAAAACTCGGTGCTTACCGCACAGCAACAGGTTGAAAATGGGCTCGCGACGTTTCTCGAATCGCGCAAGGCGGTCGATGATTTGCGGGCCAGCGTCGCCGCCGCCAACGCGGCGTTGGGCCTCGCCTTTTTGCAATATCAGCTAGGGACGCGCGATTTCACGACGGTGCTGACGGCGGAGCAAAATCTCTATACGGCGCAAAACGACCTCGCGATGGCCGAGGGGAATGTCTCGAGCGGGCTCGCCGCGGTCTATAAGGCGCTGGGGGGTGGATGGCAAATCCGCGACAACAACGAATTCGTGCCAGCGCGGACGGTCGAGGAAATGCGCAACCGCACCAATTGGGGCAGCTTACTGCCAGCGCCTGGCGGGGCTCCGCCGCAGCCTGCGCCAGGGCTGCCGACCCCCGCCAATGTCAGCGCCAAGCCTCGGCTGCCGGAGTGGTGAGGAAGGGATGAAGAGGTTTTCGACTCGCCATTACATCCCAATTACCGCAGCCGCGATATTGCTTGGTATCGTTGTTGCTGTAAGCGGAGGTAAATTCTGGGTTGCAGAGGCGCAGTTGCCGGCGCCCAGCGCGTCGGTTCCTGTCCCGGTGGTGCTGCCAAAACTGCAGTCGGTGACAAATTACGTCGAGATCACCGGCAACGCGGCGTCAGTTAACGACGTCAAACTGCTTGCCCGCGTCACCGGCTATCTTGAAGGCATTCATTACCAGGACGGACAGTTCGCCAAAAAAGGCGATCTGTTGTTTACGATCCAGAAAGATCCCTACAAACAGCAGCTCGAACAGGCCCACGCCCAGGTGTTGACGGCGCAGGCGGCGCTGTTCCACGCGAAAACCGAACTTGTCCGGTATACGAAACTGGTCAAACAGGATGCAGCAACGCAGACCGAGGTTGACCATTGGATTTATGAGAAGGCGAGCGCAGCGGCGAGCTTAATGAGCGCGCAGGCCCAAGTGGCGATCGACGAGATCAATCTCGGATATACCGAGGTGCGCGCCCCGTTCGACGGCATCGTCGGCAAGCATCTGATCGATCCCGGCAATGTCGTCGGCGGCAACGGCCAGCAGGCCGCCCTCGCCGAAATTACTCAGCTCGACCCGATCTATGTCGTCGCGAATTTGAGCGAGCAGACGGTGCTAAAGATCCGACAGAATCTGGGGCAGCGCCGGCTTACGCTCGCCGATCTGCACAAGGTGCCGGTCGATGTCGGGCTGTCCGACGAGCAGGGCTTTCCGCATCGGGGCACGATCGAATACGTAGCGCCGCAACTCGATCCGTCGACCGGAACGCTGTTGGTGCGAGGCATCTTGCCAAATCCTGAACGGGTGATCCTGCCGGGCTTCTTTGTGCGGATGCGACTGCCGATGGGCAAGGTCGATCGGAACGCTCTGTTAGTGCCCGATCGCGCCCTACAAACCGATCAAGGTGGTACGTACCTGCTCGTCCTCGACAACAAAGACGTGGTGCGCCAGCGCTACGTTCAGTTGGGATCATTGTTGGGTGGGCTGCGCGTCGTAACCTCGGGTCTGCAACCCGAGGACCGAGTTGTTGTCGGTGATTTGTGGCGCGCCACGCCAGGGACTAAAGTTGTGCCGCAGCCGACCACAATTGAAGCCGTCACCGGGTCGGCGAGTCCGGGGGCGCAGCAATGATTTCGAAATTCTTTATCGAGCATCCGGTTCTCGCCAATGTCCTGGCGATCGTAATCGTGCTTCTCGGGCTGGTCTCGCTGTTGCGATTGCCGATCGCTCAGTACCCCAATGTGACGCCACCGACGGTACAGGTGATGACCCGCTATCCGGGCGCAAGCCCGCAGACGGTCATCAACACCGTCGCGCTGCCGATCGAGCTGCAGGTCAATGGCGTCCCCGGAATGATCTACATGGAGTCGACGAGCGCTTACGACGGCACCTATGTCCTGACCATCAGCTTCGAGATCGGCAGCGACCCGAATATGGACCAGGTCCAGGTCCAAAACCGGGTGCAAAACGCGATGGCGCAGCTGCCAGAATCGGTACAGGCGCAGGGGGTCTCGATCCGCGCCAAATCGGCCTCGATCCTCGAATTTGTCACCTTGCATTCGCCGGACAACTCGCGCGATGCGCTCTTTTTGTGGAATTACGCGACAATCAACCTGACCAACGAGCTGGCGCGGTTGCCAGGGGTCGGCAACGTTACCACCATGGGCGCCGGCCAATATTCGATGCGGATCTGGATGGATCCCAACAAGCTTTATTCGTTTGGTCTGGTCCCGTCCGATGTCAGCCGGGTCATCCGGCAGCAGAGCCAGGAGGTCGCCGCGGGGCAGGTCGGGATGCCGCCCGCCCCACCCGATCAGGCGTTCCAATATACCGTCGACGTGAAATCCAAGTTCAACGACCCAGAGGAATTCGCCAACATCATCGTCAAGGACCAGACCGCGCAGGGCGGGCGCCTCGTCCGCCTGAAGGACGTGGCGCGCATCGATCTCGGCGCTCAGACCTATTCGCAGGACTTCAAGCTGAATGGAAAGCCGGCCACCGGCATCGCGATCTACCAGACCCCGGACGCCAATTCGTTAAAGGTGGCGGCCGAGGTCGACGCCAAGATGAAGGAGTTGGCGCGCAACTTCCCGGCTGGCGTTACTTACAGCATCCCCTACAACACGACCATCTTTGTCCAAAAATCGATCAGCGAGGTCTACAAGACTCTGTGGCAGGCCGGGGTTCTTGTGCTGATCGTAATCCTGGTGTTTCTGCAGAATTTCCGCGCTGTCCTGGTGCCCGCGACGACGGTGCCGGTCACGATCATCGGCGCGTTCGCCGCGATGGCGGCGCTCGGCTTTACCGTCAATTTGTCTACCCTCTTCGCGCTGATCCTGGCGATCGGCATCGTCGTCGACGACGCGATCGTGATCGTCGAGGGTGTGTCGAAATATATCGAACAGGGCATGTCCGGGCACGACGCCTCGATCCGGGCGATGGACGAATTGTTTGGCCCGATCATCGGCATCACCTTGGTGCTCATGGCGGTTTTTCTGCCGGCGGCCTTTGTCCCCGGCTTGAGCGGCCAGATGTTTTCGCAATTCGCGCTCGTGATTGCCGCCACAGCGTTGATAAGCGCGGTCAATGCCGCGACTCTTAAACCGACGCAATGCGCGTTGTGGCTGCGCACGCCAAAGCCTGTCGCACAACGCAACTTCTTTTATCGTGGCTTCGAGCACGTCTATGCCCGCGCCGAGCACGGTTATGCCGGAATGATCGGCCATATGGTCCGCCATGCCGGGCTCGTCGTGCTGATCGGGGTGGGGCTGGCGCTGGTCGCATTCTGGGGCATCGCCCGCCTGCCGACCGCGTTCATCCCGAACGAGGACCAGGGCTATTTGATGGTCGCCGCGCAGCTGCCGGATGGGGCGGCCCTCGGCCGAACGACCGCGGCGATGGACTTTGCGACAAAAACCGCGTTCGCGACCCCTGGCGTCGATCAAGTCATTGCGATCACCGGGCTGTCGCCGCTCGACAATTTCGCCGACCTCAACAACGCCGGCGTCGCGTTTGTCATGCTAAAGCCGTGGGACCAACGCAGTAAAAAAGCCGGGACCGACATCCTGTCGATCGCCGAGCATTTACAGAATGCGCTGAACAGCGCCCCAGACGGTCGGCTTTTTGTGTTGGCGCCGCCGCCGATCCAAGGGATCGGCAATGCCGGCGGCTTCCAGATGCAAACCGTGCTGCTCGGCGGCAGCTTCGATTACCAAAAGCTTAGCCAGGCCGCCGACGCCGTGGTCAAATCCGCCAGCTCCGACCCCGCCTTACAGCACGTATTAACAACTTTTCGCCCCGGCGCCCCCCAGGTCAAAGTCAGCGTCGATCGCGACCGCGCCGAAACGTTGCGCGTTTCGGTCGGCGACGTGTTCGACACGTTGAGTTCCTATCTCGGATCGACCTACGTCAACGAATTCTACAAATACGGGCAAGTGTTCCAAGTCTACATTCAGGCCGATTCGAAATATCGTCTCCAACCCGACGACCTGTTGAACCTTTACGTCAAGAGCCAGGACAATCAGATGGTGCCGATCGGGGCGGTCGCGCATCTAAGCTCGGTTTTGGCGCCGCCGCTGATCACCCTTTATAATCTCTACCCATCGGCAACGATTATCGGCGCTCCGGCGCGTGGCTACAGCTCCGGACAGTCTTTGACGGCGATGGAAAACATCGCCAACAAGACCTTGCCTCCCGGCACGTCGTACCAATGGACGGCGATGTCGTTCCAGGAAAAGTTGACCGGGAACCAGCTCTATTACCTGTTCGGGCTATCGGTGCTGCTGGTGTATTTGTGCCTTGCCGGGCAATACGAGAGCTGGATCCTGCCTTTGGCGGTGCTGTCGGCGGTGCCTTTGGCTTTGTTAGGGCCTGTCGTGACGCTGACGAGCCTCGGCGTCGCCAACAATCTTTATACCCAGATCGGCCTGATTTTGATGGTCGCGCTATCGGCCAAAAACGGCATCCTGATTGTCGAGGTCGCGCGCGAAGGCCGCATGATCCGCGGGCTGCCAATTCTCGACGCCGCGGTCGAAGCCTCGCGCCTGCGTTTTCGCCCGATCCTGATGACCTCGTTCGCTTTTGGCATGGGCGTCCTGCCGCTGGTCCTTGCAACTGGCGCCGGGGCGGTGTCCCGCATCTCGCTGGGCTTGAGCGTGCTCAGCGGCATCATTGCGTCCACCTGCCTGGCGGTTTTGTTTGTCCCGTCGTTCTTTTGTGTGCTGCAGCGCTTAGACGAGGCGCGCAAAGCGCGTAAACAGCCCGCGGTGCTGGAACCCGTCCGCACCGGAACGGCAGATTAGCGCGGAGGGCCGAGGGCCGCCTTCCTGTTTGAATCAGGCGCCGAGGTGGCTGGTGTCGTTCCACAGCCGGATAATCGGCTCGGCGAGGTTGTGCTCATAGCCGAGGATGCTCAGGCTCGCTGTGCTCAAGAACCAATAGCGGCCGCCCGCCGCCGGCAGCCCGAGCCAGCGCGCGGTGAGCACGCGCGAGAAATGCGCGCTCGAGACCGCCAGCACATTCGCGCCGATCGATCGGATGCGGGCGACGACGCGATCGGCGCGGGCGCCGATCTGTTCGAGCGATTCTCCGCCGGGCGCACCGTCGCGAAATAGTTGCCAGTCCGGGCGTTCGGCCAGAATCTCGGGGGTGCGGCGACCCTCGTATTCGCCGTAATCCCACTCGGCGAGATCGGGATCGATCTCAGCCTGGGCGCTAAAGCCGGCAAGTTCGCAAGTCCTTACCGCCCGCTGTGAGGGGCTGGTCAGCACTTTGGCGAAGGTGAGCCCGCGTAGCCGCAGGCCAAGGGCGCGTGCCTGACGTTCCCCGTTTTCGGTCAAAGGCAGATCGGTGCGCCCTGTGTGCTGCCCCGAAAGGGTCCAAGCGGTCTCGCCGTGCCGTCCAAGATACACGAGTGGAAGCGCCTCAGCCATGATCTGCTCCTGTCCAGGACCGTCTCGCATCGGCCGACGGCGCTGGTTGCGTCAACGGTCGACCCCGCCTGCGCCAAAGGCGTCCGCCTTCTACAAATTGCCAAACCGCGAGGGCCGGCACTCCGATCGCCAGATCACGCGCCCGCTTCAGCAAAGACAACATAAGCGCGACGGGTGGTGTTAGCCCGAAGCCGCGCCGATCAACACATAGGCGCCTTCCTGCAGTCCGACCGCATTCGGAATCACGATGGCAAAGGTGCGGACGGCGTAGACCAGGCTTTCAATCACCAAGATGGTTCTGAATGGAAGCGCGCTTCCCACCAGCCTCAAGGCGAACCACGCTTCAACCGTGGCCGCTATCCAGCAGAAGAGATGCAGCATCAAGCCAATCAGTAGGCTGCACTTTCGCTGATAGGTACGTTGCAGGGCGTCGCGTAAAATGGCGGCGCCGGCTGCGGTTCGCTCTGCCCAGCCCCGTCCGAGAGCATGGGCCATGCGGTCGAAAAGCCCAAACCCGTGGCGCTGCGCCGCTAAGAGACCGAGCCCGGCGAGGCTTGCTGCGGCGAGTCCCGCGGTCAACGGTGCGGTAATCGCTGAACCGGGTCGCAAGCTGATCAACAAGACCAAGCCAAGCGCGGTATAGGCGAGCTTTGCAAAAAACTCGAGCGTAAGATCGACGATCGTGCTGGCGGCGGCCGTCGAGCCAGGTATGCCGGCGAGTGTTAACACTCGTGCTCCAAGGACGCAGCCACCGATCGGGGACAGCGGTAAGACCTCCGAACCGGCCTCCCGCACAACCCGGGCCGCCATAAACGTCCGCACGAGTGCTCCCGGAACAAGAACGCGCCAAGCGATCCCCATTACCCCGAGCAGGGACAGATGGAGCAAGCATATCGCGCCAAATCCTTTCCAGCCGAGAGCAAGAAAGGAATGAATAACGGCGTCCGCTCCGAACCCCGCGACGAGCCCTGCCACGACCGCCAGCCCGGCGAGCGCCGCGATGATCGGAACAGCTTTCATGCGTCTTCCCCGACGCCCTCCATCAAGCTTTATCCACTCCCAGGAATGCCCGCTCGGCTAACGGATCAGCAATCGTTTTGGTGCATCAAGATGGCGGAAACTCTACAAGTCCACCGAAGGGGCGAATGTCAGACCGGTACCGTCCCTCGCACCACCGTGCGGTGCAGAACACGGCGCTCCTTATCCATCCGGAAATTGGCGACAACTCGGTGGAGCAGGCAGCGATTATCCCACATGACGAGGTCGCCGACCCGCCAGCGGTGGGTGTAAACGAACTGGCGTTGCGTCGCATGCGCCAAGAGTTGATCCAGCAATGCTCTCCCCTCGGGAAGTGGCCACCCCGGTATGTGCGACGCGTGATTACCGAGATAGAGCGCTTTGATGCCGGTTTCGGGGTGGGTTCGGACAAGCGGGTGATCGACAAATTCCTGCTTATCAGAGACCGCAAGCATCTGATTGTCGCCCTCGGGCCGTCGCGCGCCCCAACAGAAGGCAACGCGCAGTTCGGCCAACTGACGCTTCATCTCGGTGGATAGGGCGGAAAAGGCCAGCCCCGTATTGGCGAATTCGGTATCGCCTCCCTCCGATGGAGTTTCGACAGCATAAAGGGTCGTCATCATCGGTGGTGCCGGATAATAAGGTTTATCCGTATGCCAGTTGTAATTGCTGACCGGCGATGATGACCGGTCGACGGGGTTGCCGTTCTCGTCCAGGTTGGAGATCACGTGAGCAACCGCGTACCGCTTGTGTTGCGATTTGCGCGTTGAACTGTGTTCGACTTCGCCAAAATTGGAGCAAAACGCAAACTGCTGCTCGCGGCTCAGCACTTGCTCACGAAAAACAACAATGTGATGCTCGCGAAACGCGTCTAGGATCAGCGCAATCTCGTTCTGTGTGATCGGCTGTGAAAGATCAATGCCGCCGATGACGACGCCACCGGCCGGGGAAAGGCGCGGTCCGATTGACGGCGTTTTAGTCGTGTGCTGAGACGATGAGGCCCGCTCGCCCGACGCGGCACGCCCCTGTGACAAGGGTTCGACCATCCAACAATCTCTTCTCTACGGCTCGGTAGATCAGGATGCGACTGTTAATGCAAGCGACATGGGGCGGAGAGGCCTACCACCCCCTTAACCCGAATGTTGCACCAGATTGTAAGCGATTCCCAGCGGCGACGTCCTATTTCAGGCTAAGCTACGCCGGGCAGGCGACGCTCAAGCCTGCTGATCGCAAGCCGTTAAGCAAACGGGTCAATTGCCCTCATGTTGTCATGGCGAAACCAACATCACCATTTCCAACAATTCACGCGCCCTATGCGGCTAACACGGTTGTTAGTACCGCCTCATGGTGCGATCTGAACCAAATGCTGGTTAGAAATCGGTGCAGCGACCGCCGACTTCCCAGTCACCATAGCGCGTCGGTTCCGGTCCCTTCGGACCTCCAATTTCACGCGGTCCGGGGACCGTTGATGGCGTCGCCTTTGGGGGGATAACCGGAGCAGTTGGTCGTACTAACTGCTGGTTAGGTAGTGAGTCGTCCATGAGCAAAATGTGGCAAGGCGGGATTTTAAAGCAAGTTCTAACGGAGCAAGCCATATCCAACAACATCCAGAGGGAACCGGTCGAAATGCCGGATGTTGGTCCTGATGCTTCCCGGGGGAAGGCAGACGCCCTCGTGTCTCACAAATCTCCAGAAGAACCTTGATGCCTCAGTTGCCCACTGCGCGCGACGTTGCGCTTGAGTTGCTCGGCGCGGTCCTGCGCCGGAAGCGGCCGCTTGATGACGCGATCGACGACAACCCGGCCATGCAGCTGTTGTCAGGCCGTGACCGGGCGTTTGCGCGTCTCTTGGTAGCAACCGCGTTACGGCGGCTCGGTCAGATCGACGCACTGATTGCTCTATGCCTCAGCACTCCTCTTGCGCCGAGGGCGGCAGCTATCCATGACATTCTGCGACTGGGGGTTGCGCAACTCCTCTTTCTTCGCACGCCGCCACACGCTGCGGTCGCAACGAGTGTTGATCTGGCACATGGCCGCGGTTTTTTGTCCCATAAGGGACTTGTCAATGCCGTGCTGCGCCGGCTGAGCGTCGAAGGTCCCGAGCTGTCCCAAAATCAAGACGCCGCGAGGCTCAATACTCCGGACTGGCTCTGGCGATCGTGGAGCGAGGCGTATGGCGCGGAAACGGCTCGTGCGATCGCAAACGCGCATCTCAAGGAAGCCCCGCTCGATTTGACCCTGCGGGGCGACCCCGAGATTTGGTGCGAGAAGCTGCAGGGCATTCTCCTCCCAACTGGCACATTGCGACGACAGGCCGGAGGTGCCGTCACTTCTCTTCCGGGCTATGCCGAAGGTGCGTGGTGGGTCCAGGACGCAGCGGCCGCGTTGCCTGCGCGGCTGTTGGGTGATGTTGCTGGGCGCGAGGTCGTCGACCTCTGTGCGGCTCCCGGTGGTAAAAGCGCGCAACTCGCGGCTGCGGGCGCGAGGGTGACTGCGATCGATCGATCGAGTCGCCGCCTGGACCGCCTCGTCGCAAATTTTCAGCGGCTTGGTCTGCCGATTGAGGCAGTGGCTGCGGATGCCTTGACGTGGCGACCGACGCGGCCGGCGGAGGCCGTGCTCCTTGACGCTCCTTGCACGACGACTGGCGCAATTCGTCGTCATCCCGATGTACCCCACCTCAAATTGCCCGACGATGTCGCGCGGCTCTCAGTGGTTCAGGAAAATTTGCTTAGAGCAGCGGTCGATATGCTGGTTCCGGGCGGCACACTTGTTTACTGCACCTGCTCGCTAGAACCCGAAGAAGGGCCGCTGCGGATACAGACGCTGTTGCGCTCAGGGGCGCCGATAGAGCGTGAGAAGATTAGCGCAGATGAGATCGGCGGCCATCCGGACTGGATTACCGCCGAGGGCGATCTGCGAACATTGCCGTGCCATCTGGGTGAATACGATGGGTTAGACGGCTTTTTTTGTGCTAGACTTACCAAGTTGAACAATGCTGGCTGACTAACCCTTGGCGGCAGTCCGCGGCTTGCGACGTCGGGTGTTACTTGCTACCAAGCGATATGCGCACGCATCCGTACCAGGTCTCTCATTGCCGAGGCTTCACGCAGTTTGACGGCCGCCGTGCTCAACCAAAGCACGGATGAGAAGAGCGACTCGCGATCGAGGGAGAAGTTTACAAACAGAGCGTCGCGGTAGTGACGCTCCGGGAGCCTTAGCCCAGTTGCGGCGTAATATCCTGGGCCGGCTGATGTTTTCCCGCAAAAGCTTGGTCCGGCGTACTTCGCCGGGCGCAGAGTTGATTATTAACCGGGTCTGGCCGAGCGATCCAAAGCGCGGCTTGGCGATCGCCGCGGGCGAGATCGAACTTTCCGGGATTTTGGTGCGCAACCCTACACCGCGCTGGTTTCCGCCCGGAGGGACCGAAGATTGGTACGCGGCCTGGCACGGTTTTGATTGGATAGCCGATCTCGTCGCGGCAGGTCCCGCCGCCCGCGAGGAAGTGGGGAAGCTGGTTCAACATTGGCTGGGCGAGCAAGCGAGTTTTCGACGTTTGTTGGTGGCATGGCGCCCTGATGTCGTAGGCACACGTCTTTTTGCCTGGATTACGCATCTCGACGAAATCATCGCTGGCGGAAAAGACTCCGTTTTGACGCGCGCGGTTCTTGCCAGCATCGCCAAACAGTATCGTCACCTTAATCGAGCAACGCTGCGCGAGGTGGAGGGGGCACCCCGGCTGAGGGCGCTCAAAGGCTTGATAGCCGCTGCGGTCACTCTCGGAGGTTCCGGGGCGCGGGCTATGAGGGCTCTGTCGCTGCTGGAACGCGAGATGTCGACGCAAATTCTCCCTGATGGAGGCCATCGCTCGCGTAGTCCATCGGTGCAACTACGCGTCCTGCAAGATCTCATTGATATTAGGACGGTCTTGCGCGCCGCGAAGCTTCAACCCCCCGCTGCACTGACCGACGCGATCGAAAGGCTGGCGCCAATGTTGCGGCTGTTTCGACACGGCGACCGGCGCCTGGCTCTTTTCAATGATTCGGTGGAGGAGGACGGCGTACTGATCGATTTGGTCCTGACCCAATCGGAGACGAGAGGACGCGCGCTCTCCCATGCCCCCGATTCGGGTTTCGAGCGGTTGCATGCAAATAAGACCCTGATCGTCGTCGATGCCGGGACCCGACCACCATCAGGTTTCGACATCCACGCTCACGCGGGCGCGCTCTCTTTTGAAATGAGCCATGATCGTGAGCGCATTGTCGTCAATTGCGGGGCCTATCGTGGTGCACGATCCAATTGGGCGAGGGTGCCGCGGGCTACCGCAGCTCATTCGGTGCTTGTTGTCGCCGATACCAACTCGACCGAAATCCGCGAAGACGGAGTGCTTAATCGCGCACCGATGTCGGTCACTTCTGAACGAGCTGAGCACGAAGGCCAGCAATGGATATCCGGCACGCACGACGGTTACCGGGAGCGCTTCGGCCTGATCTATACCCGGGAGCTATTTCTCGCCGCCGACGGCGATGATTTGCGCGGTGAGGATCGTCTCGTCGGACGTCCAGGAGCGACCTTCGCTGTGAGATTTCATCTGCATCCCTCGGTCGAAGCGTCGCTGGCCGAAGGAGAGGCTGTGGCCTTGTTGCGCCTGCCCAGCGGCAGCGTGTGGCGGCTGCGAGCCGCCGGCGCGGAAATGAGTCTCGGCGAGAGCATCTACCTGGGGTCGGGCGAGGCCAGAAAAACCCAGCAGGTTGTATTGAGCGGGAGCGCTGCCCCGGGGGGTACGACTGTGCGCTGGGCCATGCGTCGTCGAACCCCACAGAATAGGCTTCGATTAGCTTGTGGGACAGTTATCTTGATTCGGCTTGCGCAGTCGCAGCCGTCGTTGTTGCAACGGCTCTTATTTGCGGCGTCGCAACCCGTTCCCTGATCCCTGTTCTGCGCCGGCGGAAGGTTCTCGACCGCCCCAATGAGCGCTCTTCGCACGCGGTTCCCACACCCCGAGGCGGCGGTATCGCCGTTACTGGGACAGTGTTGGTGGCCTGGTTTGGGTTTTCGGCTGCGGGCGGAGTTAGTTCCGCGATCATAGCGGTTGTTATCTCGGCCGCGCTGCTCGCCCTCGTCTGTTGGATCGACGATGTCCAAGGGCTTTCTCCAGTAACCCGACTAATGGCGCAGGCCGCCGCTGTTGCGATCGGGCTCCTCGCCCTGCCCGAGCCCGCCAACTTGCCACGGGAGTGGGCGGCGCCAGTCGCCTTCTACGTTGCCGTTGGATTTATCTGGTTGTGGTGGGTGAATCTGTACAACTTCATGGATGGCATTGACGGGATCGCCGGGAGCGAGGCGGCGGCGATTGCCGGCGGCCTCTTGTTGTTTACCATGCTGGGTAACGGCGCCGATTTCAGCGTGGCTCTGCTTTCCGCGGCGGTTCTGGGCGCCTCCCTAGGCTTTCTGGTGTGGAATTGGTCGCCCGCCAAGATTTTTCTTGGTGATGTCGGCAGTGTACCGCTGGGATATCTAACCGGGTTTCTGCTGATCGGGCTTGCCGGCGCAGGCCGCTGGAAGATTGCGATGATCCTGCCGCTTTACTTCTTCGCCGACGCGACGATTACGCTGGGACGCCGCCTGGCGGGCGGCGAGAGGGTGTGGGAGGCTCACCGCCAGCATTTCTATCAAAAGGCCGTCATCCGGGGACTGGACCACGCGACTGTTGTCCGCCGCGTCATAGCGGCCAATCTGATGCTGATCGCTTGCGGCTGGGCGGCCGAAAATGGCTGGGCCCCACTGGCCTTCCCGGCGGCGACCGCGATCACAGCGGCGCTGCTGACGAATCTCGCTTACGGTAGATGAGTTTTCGATGCGCTTGCCGACAATCTCCAGACGATCTTATACGCAGTAATGAATGCCTCTCCCTTCAAAGTCCGCCGCGCCCTGATCTCGGTTGCCGATAAATCCGGGCTTGAGCCATTTGCAAAAGCGCTCTCGGAATGGGGAATTGCGCTAATCTCGACCGGCGGCTCGGCTCGGGTACTGGCCGCCGCTGGCGTTCCGGTGACCGAAGTGGCAGCCGTCACCGGAATGCCGGAGTTCCTCGACGGACGCGTCAAAACCCTGCATCCGGCGATCCACGCCGGGCTGCTGGCGCGCCGCGACCGGCCGGATCATATGGCTGCGCTGGCCGACCGGTCGATCGAGACAATCGACCTGCTGGTCTGCAACCTCTATCCGTTTGCGGATACTGTCGCCGGCGGTGCGACCCGCGAGGAGTGTATCGAAAATATTGATATCGGCGGGGTCGCCCTGATCAGGGCCGCGGCGAAAAACCACGACGCCGTTACCGTGGTGACCGACCCCGGCGACTACGACCGGGTGCTCGCCGAGCTCGCCGCGGGCGATGGCGCGGTCGGAGCGCCATTCAGGCGCGCGCTCGCCCGGAAAGCCTACGCGATGACGGCGGCATATGATGGGGTGATCGCTGCCTGGATGGCGCATGGAGAGGATCAAAGCGTACCCGAACAGTTCGTCGCCTCCGGCAATCTGGCGCAGCGCCTGCGCTATGGTGAGAACCCGCATCAGGCGGCTGGCTTCTATAGCACCGCCGAAAACCGGCCCGGCGTGGCAACGGCGCGCCAATTGCAAGGTAAGGAGCTGTCTTACAACAACTATTCGGATGCGGACGCAGCTTTCGAGCTGGTTGCTGAGTTCGATCAGCCGGCGGTCGCAATCGTCAAACACGCCAATCCCTGTGGTGTCGCGATCGGCGCGTCCTTGCATGAGGCGTGGAACAAGGCGCTGGCCTGCGACCCGGTCAGCGCATTTGGTGGAGTCGTCGCGCTAAATCGTTCGCTCGATCTCGCCACTGCTGAGGCGATAGCTCGGCTTTTCGTTGAGGTCGTGATCGCGCCGGCCATCGATCCTGAGGCCGCGACTCAGCTCGCCGGCCGGAGCGCGCTGCGGCTGCTCGTCACCGGTGCTCTGCCGGACCCAACCGCGGCCGGCCTCACCCTTCGTTCGGTTGCGGGCGGCTTCTTGGTGCAGGAGCGTGACAGGGCGGTCATCGCGGCTGATGGCTTACGGGTGGTGACCCGACGTGCACCAACCGATGCCGAAACTGCCGATTTGTTGTTTGCCGATCGGGTGGTCAAACACGTCAAATCGAACGCGATCGTCTTCGCGCACAACGGCGCGACGGTCGGTATTGGCGCCGGCCAGATGAGTCGTGTGGACAGCGTCCGATTGGCCGCGGAAAAAGCCGCGGAAATCAGCCGCGCAGCCGGCTCCGCAGTGTCGCCCACCCGCGGCGCGGTGCTTGCGTCCGATGCGTTCTTTCCGTTCGCCGATGGCCTAGAGGCTGCGATTGCGGCTGGCGCAACGGCAGTTATTCAGCCTGGCGGATCGATGCGCGATGCCGAGGTGATCGCCGCCGCGGACGCCGCAGGCATCGCCATGGTGTTCACCGGCATTCGCCGTTTCCGCCATTGAGTCGTAAGCGATCCAGCATTTTTAGATGACGCGTATGTTTTTGAATTGCCAGGGATCCTGGTAATCGAGGTCTTCGGGAAACAGCCGCCCCCGATCGTCGAGCGGCGTCCACCCGCCATACATCCCGACAATCTCCCCGAGATAGGGACGGGCGACCTCCAGCACGCGCACGAAGTCCAACCCTTCGGGTTCGACGATGCCGGCCTGCGGGTGTTCGAGCGCCCAGACGAGGCCGCCCAAAACGGCGGCTGTTACTTGCAGCGAGGTCGCATTGTTATGAGGCGCCACCCGCCGCGCCTCTTCGATCGTCAGCCGCGAGCCGTACCAGTAAACTCCTTTCGGCGCGCCCATCAACAAGACGCCAAGCTCGTCGATGCCTCTGCTGATCTCGTCCACCATCAGCCGCTTACGGGGCTGCAGGTGCCAGTTTTTGCCCGCAAATTCGTGCAGGCTCAGCACTGCGTCGTCGCAGGGGTGATAGGCATAGTGGCAAGTTGGCCGATAACGCACTTCACCGCCTTCCTTGACGGTCAGAAAATCCGCGATTGAGATTGATTCGCCATGGGTGATCAGAAATCCGTGGTACGGTCCCTCGAGCGGCGTCCAACTCCGCACCCGTGTCGCCGCCCCCGGGCGCAGCAAATATATCGCGGCACCGCTTCCAAAATCATGGCGGCGGCCGTCCTCCGGAAAATGTCGCTCATGTGTACCCCAGCCGAGCTCCGCCGGTTGCGACCCCTCACTGACGAAGCCGTCAATCGACCAGGTGTTCACAAACTCGCCCGGCTCCTTCGGTGCATTCCCGACCTGGGTATCGCGCTCAGCGATATGGATGGCTTTGATACTGAGCTGCCGCGCGAGCTGGGCCCAATCATCTTGGGTTCGCGGCATGGGCAGTTGCATTCCCACATCACGCGCAAGATCGATCAGCGCCTGCTTGACAAAGTGCGACACAAGACCGGGGTTTGCCCCGTGCGTCAGGACAGCCGTGGGACCGCTCGGGAAGCGCTTTCGGAGCGCCAATGCGCTCTCCCGCAACGCATAATTTGATCGGGCGGAAGGCGGCAGATTTGGATCGGTATACCCGCCGGGCCATGGCTCGATGCATGTATCCAGATAAAGCGCACCCTTTTCTTGGCACAGCTCGATCAACGCCGTACTCGACACGTCAACGGAAAGATTGAGAAGAAAATCGCCACGGCCGATCATCGAATTGAGCCTTGCGCGATAGTTCTCGCGCGTTAACGCAGCCTCCTCGAACGCGATGCCGTACTCGGCCGCTATAGCGCGCCCCCGCGGCTCGGCAGTGATGATCGTCATCCGCGCCCGGTCGATTTCGATATGGCGCAGCAAAAGCGGCAGGACACCTTGTCCAATACTGCCAAAACCAACGATTACAAGGCGTCCGCGGAACACGGCATGCTTCTGATCGAGCATCTAAGGGATCTCAGTTGGAGAAAATTTGGGGGCCGCTCACTTTGCAGCCGCTTCAAGCGCCGACGGGTCGGGCGGGTGAACCGGCGATTTCACTTATTGCGCAACCCAGCCGCCATCGATCGACAGCGCAGCGCCCGTGATGGTCTTTGCTGACTCAGTGCACAAGAAGACGGCGAGCGACCCGATCTGCTCGGGGGTGGAAAATTCGAGCATCGGCTGTTTTTCGCGGAGCAGATCGTCCTTCGCCCTTTGAACCGCGATCCCTTCTGCCGCGGCGCGATCCTCGATCTGGCGCTGGACGAGGGGTGTCAGAACCCAGCCGGGACAAATCGCGTTGCAGGTAATACCATCGTTCGCGGTCTCGATCGCGACCACTTTGGTAAAGCCGACGACCCCGTGCTTGGCGGTGACGTAGGCGGCCTTTTCCCCACTCGCGACCAGTCCATGCGCCGAGGCGACATTAATTATTCGTCCCCATTTCTTTGCCACCATATGAGGTAGAGCTGCCTTGGTCGTATGAAAGGCCGCGCTCATATTGATTGCAATGATGGCGTCCCAGCGATCTTCGGGGAAATTTATGACCTTATCGACATGCTGAATGCCGGCATTGTTGACCAAGATGTCGACGCCGCCAAAATGTGCCACGCTGTCGGCGATGAGATCGCGAATTTCGGAGGGTTTCGACATATCCGCTGCCGAGTAGGCGATGCCAACGCCATGCTCATTCGCGAGCTTTGCACGTAATGCTTCGATTGCTCCCGCTTCGCCAAAGCCGTTCAGCATCACCGCGCAACCTTCGGCCGCAAGCGCGCGCGCGATGCCAAGCCCAATCCCGCTGGTCGACCCGGTCACGATCGCCGCTTTGCCCTTCAGCATGACGTTGCTCCTGATATCGACCGCCGAGATGGCTCAATATCCTCAACCGTATTACATTGCTGCGCTTTTTTGCGGTGCGGCAAAATAATTTGTGATTTGGTCCCGGTGACACACGACTTGTCGCGTAACCGCGCCATATTTCTGGCCGCCATCACGGTGATTGTAGCCAATCAGCGCCGTGACGCCGAACCTGAGGATCGCGCCGATGTGTCCTGGTAGAGTTTAGGGGATTGATTTTGGAAATGCTCTCGGCCGCGCCAGACGCTTCCGCCATATCCGGGCGGGCCGCGCTGCGCGTCGTCACATATAACATCCATGGCTGCCTCGGACTCGATCTGCGATACGATCCCGGGCGGATAGCTGCGGTGTTGCGTGAAATCGACGCAGACATTGTGTGTCTTCAGGAAGTCGACGCCCGTCGCACCCGCGGTTCGCGCGGAGACCAGGCGGCATTCCTTGCCAGTGCCACAGAGAGCAAAATCATTGTGGGGCCCGCCGCAACCGGGCGCGGCCGATTTGCCAACGCCATTTTGACCCGCTTCCCCCCGCTGGCAACGCGCGCGATCGATCTCGAAGTCCCCGGGTATGAACCCCGTAGCGCGCTCGATGTCGACCTGATGATCGATGGCCTGATTTTGCGGGTCATGGCGACGCATTTCGGACTGCACGCGGGAGAGAGGCGCCTCCAAGCCAATCGCCTGATCGCTGCCCTAGACAATCCGGGTATGCGGGGGACAGCGGCGGCGCATGCGGTGCTTCTGGTCGGCGATCTCAACGAATGGCGGGGTCGCGCCGGAGGTGTCCGGGCACTCGACCGCTGTCTCGGCCCAAGCGCCACACCGCGCACATTTCCATCATGGATGCCGGTATTGCCGCTAGATCGGATCTACGCCCTCGGGCATTTGGCGCTTCGAGACCTCCAGGTTTATCGTTCTCCCCTGGCTCGCGTTGCTTCCGATCACCTACCCCTGGTCGGGAATCTATTTTGGAACACCACTCAGCTGTCTCCGGGGCCACCAAGCTGGGTCACCCGTTCAGCTGAAATGCGTCACGCCGGCCCACAGCGCGGTCCCGCACCGCAGCAGCGACCGGGCGCGGTTTGATCGCCCGAGCATTCGCGCTGGGTTTGCGTCGATGCGGGGGCGGGATTAATCATTATTTATGGCTCCAAAACGCAACCCGCTCGGGCTAAACACGCTGCAGTTGAAGACCTTGACATTGCTGCAACAACTGGCGCGGCTTTCGGACTTTTCGAAGCCAGGCGAAGAGCTGGGGACCGTCGTCCTGACCCGTCTGCCTCAACCCCATGGAGATCATTTCCATATTGGCGAAGTGGTTGTCGCGTCGCGAGATGCGACTGGCTTACGCAACCCATCTGTTTGGGCGGCGCTGGAGCGAAAGGGCCTGGTTCGGTCGACGCCGCCAACGGTTGTTGTTACCGCGCTCGGCCTCGACTACGAGACCGGCTTGCGCCATGCGATCCTGCATAGCGCGGACCACGGCTGACCTGCGCGGGCTACGGATCACCGGACGTCTCTACCATGCCAAGCGGCGAGTAATTGCGACCGGACGATAGGAACCGGCTGCTAACGCCTGCTCGATCCGAGGGAGATCCGGCTCGTTTCCGGGCGGGATGCCAAATTCGGTGGCATGAATACCCCCTACAACAAACAAACTGTCGAGACCGGCCGCATCTGCGCCGGCAATGTCGGTCCGCAAACTGTCCCCGACGGCCAAAATGCGCGATCGATCGGCCACACCTAGCAGTGCAAGGCAGCTATCATAGACTGAGCGGTAGGGCTTGCCATGCCAGCGGACTTTGCCGCCTTGATCTTCGTACCACTGTGCCAGTGCACCCGCGCATAAGGCCAGCTTTGCACCGTGCATGACAACGAGGTCGGGGTTGGCGCAAATCATCGGCAGATCGCGCATCAGCGACGGCTCTAATACCGCGGCGTAATCCTCGATCTGATCGTCCCAACCTGCTGGCCCGGTATTCAAGATGAAATCCGCTTCGTCAGCGCGATCTACGAAGTCAAAGTCCAGCCCTTCCCGGATTTCTAGGTCGCGATCCGAGCAGATGTGTAAGCAGCGGCGGCCCAGCGCTCGATAGAACGGGTCATCACGGCGGTGCAGGCATTGCCAAGCCTCTTCACCCGAGGACATGACGTGATGAAAGCTGTCTCGTGGCACTCCAATCTGTGAAATCCGGCGGATTACATCGTCAGCCCGCCGTGGTGCGTTCGACAGCAGCACAATTCGTTTGCCCGCGCTGATCAGACCATACATGCAGTCGATCGCACCCGGGACAGGCGCTATGCCATCGTGGACAACACCCCACAGGTCAAGGATGAAGCCGTCATAGCGCAAGGCCAACTGGCCGATGCCGGGAAGATAGGGAACCGTCATAAGCGACAGCCTCGCATGAATGCGTCGGCTTCACTCGACGCAGTATGAACCGTGTTTTGCCGTTACACAGCACCAGCATATCGGTCATCAAATAGACATCATAGTGTAGGAAAGTCGTTCTAAATGACAACGAAATTTACCAAGTGTTTCTTGGAAATCTGGAACATGCTGCTACCAAACCTGTTAAATATACGTCTATCTCGGACATACCGAGATCAGGAGAGGTTATGAAAACCGACCTTTATATCGGGCCGCTGATTGAGCGCAGCGGCAAATTTGCCTATGACACTTTTTCGCAGGCCGACGGCTTGCGAAGCTCGTTCCGGTATCCGCGAATTGAACAGGCGCGCTATGACCGCCGGGCGATGATTGCGGAATTGCGCTTCGACCCGCGGATAGATGTTCATGTTTGCGATACTTTGGCGGAGTTCGAACGCCAGCAGCCTGATGCGCAGAGCCAAGAAGATTGTATGCACACGTCGAGATGTGAGGAGTAGATCAGGTCACGCTCCTGAGGGTTCGCGCTTATCTGGCGATCCATGATCGTCAGCAGCAGCGCCGAAACGTATGGTAGAAACAGCGACCGTGTAGGGAGCGATCTTTAGTTTCAAGCAGGGAGAGTGGAGGATCCGACGGACGCGGCTGGCGCGGTGTCATGCGCCGACCCGACGGCCTCGCTGACCGAGGCAAAGCCGTCGCGGCGTAACAGTTCGGCAAGGCCGACCTTGATGCGGCCGATGAGCGCCGGCCCATCAAACGCCAGCGCAGTATAGAGCTGCACCAGGCTAGCGCCGGCGCGGATCTTCGCATAAGCATCGGCAGCGCTACCGACCCCGCCCACCCCGACAAGGGGCAGCCTTTTCTCCGTCAACTTATACATTTCAGAAAGCAGCGCGGTTGACATAGAGAGTAGCGGGCGACCGCTGAGACCGCCGCCTTCGCGGGCATTACCGCTGCGCAGACCGGCCGGGCGATCAACTGTTGTGTTGGAGATAATTAGCCCGTCGATATGTGTGGCGAGCGCCACCTCGGCGATATCGCGGCGCTGATCTTCGGTCAGGTCGGGGGCTATTTTCAGCAGTAGCGGCGTCCTGAAACCGTTTTTATCGCGTGCATCGACGAGCTGTTGCAGCAGTGCTTCGAGTGCTGTGCGGGCCTGGAGCTCACGCAGGCCGGGGGTGTTCGGCGAGGAGACGTTAACGACCAGGTAATCGGCGACTTCGCCGGCGCGAAGGATGCCCTCCTCGTAATCTCTAGTCGCGTCGTCGGTGTCACGGTTCTTGCCAAGGTTAATACCCACAACGCCGCGGCGGGTGCGCCGAGACAGCCGATGGATGACCGTGTCTAAGCCGTCACTGTTGAACCCCATGCGGTTTATGATTGCCCGATCCTCCTCGAGCCGAAAGAGGCGCGGTTTCGGATTTCCGGTTTGCGGGCGAGGGGTCACCGTGCCGATCTCGACAAACCCGAAGCCCAAATTGAGCATCGCGTCAGGAACGCGGCCATCCTTGTCGCAGCCTGCGGCAAGACCGATCGGATTGGGAAAATCCATCCCCCACAACCGCTGCTTTAGGATTGCGGGGTCAGCCGCCCGAGCCTCCCGCGGGAGGAACAAGCGGCCTAACCCGTGCTGTAGAGCGCGAAGGCTCAATTCGTTCGCGGCCTCTGCGGGAAGTCGCGACAGCAAAGGCCGTATCAACGGATAAAAATCGGGCATCGCCGCAAGCACAATACCAGCGCGGCAGCTTTGCGCCACTTGTGCTAGAGGTCGGTGATGTTGGCGCGCGAGGACAAGCTCATCCGCACCCCGGCCGCTGTGGCGATGCCGCAGGCGCCGGTACTCGTCGCGGGTTTTCGTGAGGTCGTCTGGGTGAGCGCCGAAGGGGAAATCGAAGCGCTAGCACCGGCCGAGGCGATCCGCCGCGTCCAGATCGATCCGCCAATATTGTGTCATGCCGTTGCTACAGCGCGCCGGCTCGATACGCCGGTTTTCAGCGCCCTCGATCTGCTGGAGTTGTTTGCCTTTGTCTATCCGGCGCGATTTTGCGTGCCGACGCCGCGCGGTCTCGCCGAGGCACTTGGACTGCCGTTGCCGGGGGCTCCATCCGAGGCTTGCGCCACCCTCGCCGTGGCGACCCGCGCCCTTCTCGAAGCGCTCGGCCAGGAAAACGATTCTGAAACTCGGTGCGGTCGCTGCCGCGATGGATCGTGGCGGCTGGTTATGGGGCCCGGCGGTTATGGCTGCACTTCCTCCAGCCGAAATGGGCTCGTCCCGGCAAGCGGCAGGTTTGCGGGTATGGACAAAGCTTTCCGAATGGACCGACACAGCCCCTCCACCCTCACCCACGAACGCACCTGTACTGCCCGAGGAGGCGCGCGTTCGCCTCGCTCGATTGCTCGGCGACAAAGCCGAGCCGCGCCCCCAGCAAGCCGATTACGCGGCCGCGGTCGCGGCCGCTTTCGCGCCACGGGAGATCCCGGATAATCCGCATGCCGTGCTCGCTGAAGCCGGAACCGGCGTTGGCAAGACACTAGGATACGTCGCGGCGGCCAGCCTCTGGGCGGAAAAGAACCGCGGCTCGGTATGGATTTCGACCTTTACCCGCAATTTGCAGACCCAGATTGCGACCGAGCTTGATCGGCTCTATCCCGATCCACAGGTGAAGCGTCGACGGGTTGTGGTCCGCAAGGGCCGTGAGAATTTTCTCTGCCTGTTGAATTACGAAGAGGCTGCGATCGCGTCCGGCATCCGTGCTGGGCGAGGCGTTGCCCAATTAGGATTGGTGGCGCGATGGATCCTCGCCACCGAATCGGGTGATCTGGTCGCCGGCGACTTTCCCGGCTGGCTTGCCGAACTGATCGGTGGTGGTCGCGTCAATAGCCTCACCGACCGCCGGGGCGAGTGCGTCCATTCCGCCTGCCAGCACTTCCGTCGTTGCTTTGTCGAGAAGAATATCCGCCGCGCACGCAATGCCCGGATCGTCGTCGCCAATCACGCTCTCGTCATGGCGCAGTCCGCGCTAGGCGGGCTCGATGATGCCACCGTGCCAACCCGCTATGTATTCGACGAAGGCCATCATCTGTTGGAGGCGGCCGATAACGCCTTTTCGGTTCGGCTCTCGGGTCGAGAAGGCCGCGAGCTGCGGCGGTGGATCGTGGGCGCCGAGGGATCGGGTGGCTCGCGAGCGCGCGGGTTGCGGCGTCGCATTGGGGACCTCGTGGAACAACGCGATGACGGAATGCAGGCGCTGATCGAAGTTCTCAGCTCCGCGCGCATTCTTCCCGGCGATGGTTGGGCGCAGCGCGTTGCCGAGGGCCGCGGACTGCAGACCTTTGAGGGATTTCTGGCGCTGGTCCGCCAACAGGTGTTGGCGCGGGCGGCACTCACCGATGCCGGGTACGGCCTGCAGACCGAGGCCCGCCCGCCGGTCGCCGGTCTGGTCGACCTGGCGCTGCCATTGGCGCAAGCGCTAGGGCGGCTTGCCGCCGCGTTGTCGCGGCTGGCCTCCGTGCTGCGCACATTGCTCGAAGACCCGGAAAACCCGCCCGAGCCCAGCTTGCGCCAGCGACTCGACGCGGCAATTCGCGGTCTGGAGCGGCGCGCCGATCACCAGCTGACTGCGTGGAGCCGCCTATTGCGCGACCTCGCCGAACCCGCTCGGGCGGAAACGGTGGAGTGGTTGTCGCTCGACCGCATCGATGGGCTCGAAATTGACATCGCGGTTACCCGAAGCTGGGTCGATCCCGGTATCCCGTTTGCGGAATTGGTGGCGCGGCCGGCGCATGGCCTGGTCGTCACCTCGGCAACCTTGACCGACGGCGAGACTGACCCGGAGCATGCCTGGCGCGCGGCCGAGGCGGCAACCGGACTGAGGCATTTGCCGGCTCGCCCGATCGCCGCGAGAATTGCTTCACCGTTCGACTACCCGGCTCAGACGCGGGTGTTCATCGTTACCGATGTCCCGCGCGACGATCTGGGGCAGGTCGCGGCGGCTTATGCGGCCCTCTTTGCTGCCGCCGGCGGCGGCGCGCTCGGTCTTTTCACCGCGATTTCGCGTCTAAAGGCAGTCCATCAGCGCATCGCTGCAGCGCTCGAAGCACGTGGTATTCTGCTTCTTGCCCAGCATGTCGAAGCGATGTCGACCGCGACCCTCGTCGATATATTTCGGGCCGAGGAAAATTCCTGCCTCCTCGGCACCGACGCGATCCGTGATGGTGTTGATGTCCCGGGCCGCTCGTTGCGGCTGATCGTGTTTGACCGCGTGCCGTGGCCTCGCCCGGATATACTTCACCGCGCGCGGCGGCCGGTTTTTGGCGGCGCGCTCTATTCCGACCAAGTTGCGCGGCTGCGGCTGCGCCAGGCATACGGGCGCCTGATCCGCCGAGCGGACGATCGCGGGGTGTTCGCAATGCTTGACCGAGCCTTGCCGTCTCGATTGCTCGCCGCGTTTCCCGAGGGGGTCGACGCAGTGCGAGTGCCGCTCGCGGAAGCCGTAGCGCAAACCGCGCGATTTGTCGGTTCAGCGGATCAGTCTTGACAGATCCGGCCTGGGTTTGGTCTGTACCCGAGCCCTTCGCGAAAAGGATTTCGCATGCTCGACCACCACCGCGCGCTGATCTACACGATGGTCATCGTGTCGGCGGCCGACCGCAATATGCCCGATTCCGAACTCCACGCCTTTGCCGAGATTATCGGGCACTTGCCGATTTTTGAAGATTTCGATCAGAACGATTTGCCCGGACTGTTCAACGATTGCGTCGAGTTGATTAGCCGCGAGAACGGGCTTGAGGAGACCTTGCAGGCGATCAAGGCTGGCTTGCCGCTGAAATTACACGAGACCGCCTACGCGATTGCCTGCGATCTCGTCGCCACCGACCGTGAGGCGACGCAAGAAGAGCTGCGTGTCCTCGAATTGCTGCGCCATCGTCTCAAGATCGAACGGCTGACAGCGGCAGCGATCGAGCGCGCCGCCCGCGCCCGGTTCCAGACGCTTTAAACGGCGTTTAAGGAACCTGCAGGTCTTAGCTGTCTCCGCCCCGACTGGGCAGAGAGCGCCGGATTGCCTCCTGCACTTCCTCGGGCTGAGACGCCAGCGCTTCGCATAGCCGCCGCAGATGTCGGCGCAATTCATAGACTTGATCGAGCAGGCCTAGCACCAACGGCACCGCTTCGTCGTCAACCGCAAAGTCGTGCCGGATTTCCCTAATCAATTCAACACGGGCGACATCGACCTCGCGAAAAAACAGCGTTCCGCCACGCTGCTCCGGCAGTACCCACCGGTTCTCCACCCATAGGCTCAACTCGTTACGGTCGAGCCCGCGGAGGCGAACAAGAAGCTCGTCAAGCGCGATCATACGGGCGGCAACTCGCGCCGCGGATCAAACGGGTGGTCAGCCGCCCATTTTTCCACAAACTCCGCCAACTGCGGGTCTTTTGGGTGACCAATGACAACCTTCAGGGTCACGTATTGGTCGCCAGGGTTGCGGGGTCGTTGAATGCCCTTGCCGCGCAGCCGCAGCACGGCGCCGGTGTCAGATCCTTTAGGAACCGTCATCGTTACCGGTCCGGTGACAGTCGGTACGGCAATCCGCGCACCCGATACCGCCTCGGCGAGACTGATTGGTAATTCGACTCGAATATTGTCGCCATCGCGCTTGAACAGCGGGTGGGGGGCTACATGCACTTCTATCAGCGCGTCGCCCGCCTCGCCGCCACCGAGCCCGGGGCCGCCCTTGCCGCGCAAGCGCAACACTTGGCCGTCCTCGATGCCGGGCGGGATTGTGACATCGAGCCATTCATCTTGGGCCAGGGATAGGCGCTGCTTCTCGCCATTCGCCGCTGCAACCAAATCGATCGTTAACGTGAAATGACGATCAGGTCCCCGCATCCGTAGGTTCTGACCAAAGCCACCGCCCGCGGGACCCCTTCGCGTGCCGCTTCTCGAACCGAACGCGGCAAACAGATCCTCGAGATCGCTGAGGTCCATCTCGCCTTCGGGCTGATATCGCCAGCCCTCTGCCCCTTCTGCGTGAGGCCGATAGGAATAGCGCGGCCGCTCGGCACCGCTCTCGTCGATTTCGCCGCGATCATAGCGGCCGCGCTTTTCCTGATCGGACAGCAGATCATAGGCAGCCGAAACCGATTTGAACCTCGCTTCCGCCTCGGGCTTGCCGGGATTCAAGTCGGGGTGCAACTGCTTTGCCAGCTTGCGATAGGCCTTGCGGATTTCGTCCGCCGTTGCCGTCGGCTTGACGCCGAGAACCTCGTATGGGCTCTGCGCGGCCATAAAGCGTCAGCGATGTCTCAAGGGTTGGCGCTCGGCAGTCGCCTGTTCAATGCGGACGCTAACGACCCGTTCGGAGCCATTGCGATCCACTGTCAGGCGCACCACGTCGTCAATCTGGGCCAATCCCACCCGATTGCGTAACTCTTCCGCGTTGCTTATCGGCGCACCGTCCACCGCAACAATCAGATCGCTCGATCGCAGCCCGGAGCGTTGCGCCGCAGAGCCTGGCTCAACCCTGGCGACCAAGGCGCCCTGCGTGTGCGTCGTCCCGAGCGCACGAGCAAGGTCGGGGGTCAAGTCCTGGATCGCTACGCCGATGTGGCCATGTCTCACTTCCCCATAGCGGGTCAGCTGATCCATCACTTCTCGCGCCATGTTGATCGGAACGGCGAAGCCGATCCCGACATTACCGCCGCCGGGCGCCAGAATGGCGGTGTTAATGCCGATAAGACGGCCTTGCAGATCGACCAGAGCACCGCCCGAATTGCCGGGATTTATCGAGGCGTCGGTCTGGATGAAGTCTTCATACCCTTCGATGCCGAGCCCCTTGCGACCGAGGGCGCTGACAATCCCCGAAGTCACCGTCTGACCAAGCCCAAACGGATTGCCAACGGCAAGGACAAAATCTCCGACCTGCAGGTGGCTGGAATCGCCGATCGGCACCGCCGTCAAACCCTCAGTCGGGATCCGCAACAACGCGATATCCGTTGCCGGATCACGACCGACCAGCGTCGCCGAAAAACGCCGGTTGTCTTTCGTTGTGACCTCGATCCGAGATGCATTGTCAACGACATGGCTGTTGGTCAGCACGTATCCGTGTTCGGCGTCGACAATCACTCCCGATCCGACCGCCTCTGTTTGGCGCTCAATAGGCTCCTCGCGTAAATTAAAAAATTGTCGAAAGAGCGGATCTTGGGCGAGCGGATTGACTTCACGCACTTCGCCACGCACCGATATGCCAACAACGCCGGGAGTGATCCGGCTGACCACACCGGCAACGCTGGTCACCGGTGCGCCACCGGCCATTGGGATCGGAGCGCCGCTGAATGCCGGCCCACCGTTCAGCACTGCCGCGAACGTTCCGCCCGATATAACAAAGGCCGCCAAGACCCGCTTCATCACCGCGAAAACCCTTGAATTTGAAGCCTCCACACGCTTCAGCGAACGCCGCACGAAATCGATCGGATCTGCAGCCTATCTAACCCTTCACGCGATGGCTTCAAGGTACCTCGGCGCCATGCTTGCCGCGCTTTAATGCCGGACGGTGTGATTAACCGTGGACAGAAGCGATGCAGATCCGGGGCTAATGTTTCGGATGCGAGGCGAGGCGAAGCCCAAACAACGTGGCCGCCGCTTCGGGCGGCAACTTTGAATAACTTGTCGGCACTTCGAACAGTTTCGCGTCCTGATCGCCAACCTGAACATGGCGCAATTCCCAGCGGACCGTCGAGACCTTGCCTTTGCGGCTGGTGTAGCTCCCCTCGCAACGCATCGGGATGCCGTCGCTGCTCAGCCACAGCGTTCCGGATAGATGTCCGTCCGGAATCGTCCTATCCACGGCATACTTCGTGGTTGCAATGCCATTTACGGTTTCCAGTCCGATAGGCCTCCCGAGAAGGTTTGGTTGACTGAGCACCGCCAGAGCTTTCGGCAGATCGAACTCGACGACCGTGTGTAGTTGCGGCAGCAGCACATCGCCGATCGAGCTATTCGCGCGCAAGATGAAAACCGGCTTTAGCGCCGGTAATTCCTGCTCGTGGCGCTGTTCGCCCGGCATATTCCACATTCGTCCGACATAGCTTTGGCCGTCGAACACCAGCAGCCGTTCTGCGGTGAAGCCGACCTGCGGATCTCCTAGAGTTTCGGCTGGGGCCTGGACGGCGGAGATCAGCAGTATCGGGAATGCAATTGAACTAACCGAGCAGACTCGCATTTGTCTCGTGCGCCGGTGGAAAAAGCACAGCTTCGCAGCCACTAGCCTCGGAATGCGGCAGTTTCGCGGCACTGGACAGGGCCGGCACAACGCCTATTCTGGGTGCGAAAACTTTGTGATTCAACCGGTGAGCCGGCATGAGACAGGGTGACGATTGGCGATGCCTTCTACAACCGACGCTGGGACGGAAATGAATGACGGCGGCGGCTCGATCACGGTTCAGGTCCACGCAGCGATCGCTGAAATCCCGCAATCGGCATGGGATGCCTGCGCCGGCGACGTCAACCCGAGTGTTTCCTACGCTTTTCTGAGCGCCCTTGAGGATAGCGGCTCGACCACTCCACGCACGGGCTGGACGCCGCAACATTTATCGATTGCCGCTCGGGACGGTACGATCCTCGGCGTCGTTCCGCTTTATGCCAAGACCCATTCCTATGGCGAATACGTCTTCGATTATGGCTGGGCAGACGCCTATGAGCGGGCCGGCGGACGGTATTATCCTAAGCTGATTTCCGCGGTTCCGTTCACCCCGGTCCCCGGTCCGCGATTGTTGCTGCACTCCGACGCGCCGAGCGAGACACGCAATCACCTGATTGCCGCAATGGTCGAGCTCTGCAATCGCCGGCGGATCTCGTCCCTGCATGTGACGTTTCCCGAGCAGCGCGATGCCGAGGCCCTAACCGAAGCCGGCTTTCTGCAGCGGGTTGGCCAACAATTTCACTGGACGAACAATGGATACCGCGACTTCGAAGATTATCTTGCTGCTTTGAATTCGCGCAAACGCAAAGCTGTCAAAAAGGAAAGACGCGAGGCCCTCGTCGAGGGGCTCGAAATCGATGTGCTGACAGGCAACGATCTAAAGCCCAAGCATTGGGATGCATTCTATCGCTTTTATTTAGCAACATCCGATCGGAAGTGGGGTCAAGCGTATCTCAATCGCAAATTCTTTGAGATGATCGGCGATCGAATGGCGGGCAATGTAGTTCTCGTCATGGCGAGACGCGACACTAAATACGTCGCCGGTGCGCTTAACTTACTGGGCAAGGATACGATTTATGGCCGCAACTGGGGCAGCTATGGCGATTACAAATTCCTTCATTTCGAATGCTGCTACTACCGGGCTATCGAGTTCGCGATCGCGCACGGGCTAAAGCGAGTCGAAGCCGGCGCGCAAGGGCCGCACAAACTTCAGCGCGGTTATCTGCCGGTCCCGACCTACAGTGCGCATTGGATCCCCGATTCGAGTTTTCGAAGAGCGGTCGCTCAGTTTCTCGCGCGGGAACGCGAGATGGTTGAACGAAAAATTGAGTACCTGGCCGAGGAATACTCGCCCTTTAGGCACGGCTCTGAGCCAGTCGTCGAAGACTGACATAAAAGAGACCAATTACTTAGCTATCGATTGCTGGATCGCTGACGGTCGGCTGTGGGCGAGCTGAACGCCCGGAGCCCGGCAGCGAGCCGTTCATCCCATCATCGTCCGCGCGCAGGGTGCTGCTAAGGACCGCGGGCACTCGTCGATCTGCGGCGGCAAGCTATCAGAAGCGTGTCGGATTCGTGCTCGCCCGGCTGAGCATCACGGTCGAGCAGACTTGCCTATTCCACCAGTTCCGGTTCCTTTGGTTCGACGGGAGCGACGGGTCGCTCCTCAAAGGCGAAATCGAGCGCAT
Organism: uncultured Alphaproteobacteria bacterium; assembly: GCA_963735445.1. Lineage (GTDB taxonomy): Bacteria > Pseudomonadota > Alphaproteobacteria > ATCC43930 > CGMCC-115725 > AP-15. The sequence continues at coordinate 220,616 of CAVTLC010000015.1, read as the reverse complement.
CTTCCTCGGCCTTCTTGGTAACGCGCACGATCCCGCCCTTGGCCAAACGTCCGAACAGCAACTCTTCCGCAAGCGGCTTCTTGATGTGCTCCTGAATCACTCGGGCCAGTGGACGGGCCCCGAATAGCGGGTCGTAGCCCTTCTGCGAAAGCCATGCGCGCGCCGCTTCGTCGAGTTCGATCGCTACGTTGCGATCCGCGAGCTGCTCTTCCAATTGCAATACGAATTTATCAACGACCCGGCCAATCGTCTCGGTCGACAGCGCCGCGAACGAAATCACCGCATCGAGCCGGTTGCGGAATTCAGGCGTGAACATGCGGTTGATTGCCTCATGGTCATCACCCTCGCGAATTCCGCTGCCAAAGCCGATCGCCGGCTTCGCCAGATCTGAGGCGCCAGCATTCGTGGTCATAATCAGAATGACGTTGCGGAAATCGACGTTCTTGCCGTTGTGATCGGTCAGCTTGCCGTAATCCATGACCTGCAGCAGGATATTGAACAGGTCGGGATGAGCCTTCTCGATCTCGTCGAGCAGCAGTACCGAATGCGGGTGCTGGTCGATTGCATCGGTCAGCAAACCGCCCTGGTCAAAACCGACATAGCCCGGCGGCGCGCCGATCAGCCGGGAAACCGTGTGCCGCTCCATATATTCCGACATATCGAAGCGGGTGATCTCGATGCCCAGGGTGCGAGCCAACTGGCGCGCGACTTCGGTTTTGCCGACCCCGGTCGGTCCAGAGAATAGATATGAGCCGATCGGCTTTTCAGGATCGCGCAGCCCGGCACGCGCCAGCTTGATAGCTGAAACCAATGCCTCGATCGCGCTGTCCTGTCCAAACACCAAGGTCTTCAGGTCGCGGTCTAGGTTTCTCAGCACCTCGCGGTCATCGCGCGACACGCTCTTTGGCGGAATCCGCGCCATTGTTGCGATAACGGCTTCGACCTCCCGCGCGGTGATCGTCTTGCGCCGCCGATTTTCCGGCACCAGCATCTGTGCCGCCCCGGTTTCGTCGATTACGTCGATCGCCTTGTCCGGCAATTTGCGGTCGCCGATATAACGATGCGACAACTCGACCGCCGCCCTCAGCGCATCGACCGTATAGCGGACTTTGTGGTGCCGCTCGTAATACGGCTTTAGCCCGCGCAAGATCTTTATCGAATCTTCGACGGTCGGTTCGTTGACGTCGATCTTTTGGAAGCGCCTGACGAGAGCGCGATCCTTTTCGAAATAGTTTCGGTATTCTTTGTAGGTCGTCGAGCCGATACAGCGTATCGCACCACCAGCGAGCGCCGGCTTTAACAGATTCGAGGCGTCCATTGCCCCACCACTGGTCGCACCCGCACCGATCACCGTGTGTATCTCGTCGATGAACAGGATCGCGCCAGGCTGGGCTTCAAGCTCCGACAACACCGCCTTGAGCCGCTCTTCGAAATCGCCGCGGTAGCGGGTCCCAGCCAGCAGCGATCCCATGTCGAGGGCATAGATTGTTGCGTTGCCGAGCACTTCAGGAACCTCGCGCTGCACAATCCGGCGCGCGAGCCCTTCAGCGATGGCCGTCTTGCCGACACCGGGATCGCCGACGTAAAGCGGGTTGTTCTTCGAGCGCCGGCACAGAATTTGGATCGTGCGATCGACCTCTGCCTCGCGCCCGATCAGCGGATCGATGCGACCGCCCTTCGCCTTTTTGTTCAGATTGACGCAATAGGCGTCGAGAGCGTCGTGGCCGCGCTTCTGGGACTTCTCCCCGCGTTCGTCTTCCTCTGCCCCCTGCACGCGTCGCGTCTCTGAGCGGCCCGGCGCTTTGGCAATGCCGTGCGAGATGTAATTCACCGCATCGAACCGGGTCATGTCCTGCTCTTGCAGGAAATAAACCGCATGGCTCTCGCGTTCCGCGAACATCGCGACTAGCACGTTTGCGCCGGTCACTTCCTCGCGACCAGAGGATTGCACGTGAATAGCGGCGCGCTGTAGGACGCGCTGAAAACTCGCCGTCGGCTTTGCATCATCCTTGTGCGCGGAAACTAGATTGCCGAGCTCGTTGTCGACATAGGTCAGGACCTCGCGGCGCAAGCGCTCGAGATCAACGCTACAAGCCCGCAGCACCGCCACTGCATCTTGGTCCTCGGTCAACGCTAGCAGAAGATGTTCTAGCGTGGCGTATTCGTGCCGCCGGTCGTTCGCATAGGCGAGAGCTCGGTGCAGCGATTTTTCGAGATTGCGTGACAGCACTCCCGACCTTCCTTCCTTGCCTAATCTTTTTCCAGCGTACACTGCAGCGGATGCTGGTGCTGCCGGGCGAAATCCATAACCTGGGTGACCTTAGTTTCAGCAACCTCATACGTGTAGACGCCACATATCCCGACGCCACGACGATGCACATGGAGCATTATGCGGGTCGCTTCTTGCCGGCTTTTGGCAAAAAACCGCTCGAGAATGTGGACGACGAACTCCATAGGAGTGTAGTCGTCATTTAGCATCAAGACCTTGTACATCGACGGCTTCTTCGTTTTCGGCTTGGCCTTGACGACGACGCCCGTGCCCGGTCCTTCCTCGCCCCGCTTTCCGTTGTCACTCATATCGACCCAGGCTGATCGCCTTGCTTGCTGTCCAATGATATTGGCTTTCTCACGGCGCGGAAAACCATTTTTCTTCGTCAGGACCCATGCGCCGGCGACTGCCTTCAGACCGATTACTCCAAACGGTAGGGTCGGCGCAGCAGCCGATCAACCGTCTCGTCGATCGAGGCGCCATGGTGCAGTACAGCATCCACCGCCGCACAAATCGGCATTTCAATCCCATGTTCTCTTTGCCAGCTCGGTCACCGCCGCCGCGGTCGCCACCCCTTCGATCACCGCGCGCCGACCCGCGATTACGGTGCCAACGCTATGACCGCGTCCGAGCTCCAGGCCGAGGACATGATTGCGAGATTGGGTTGCCGTGCAGCTGAGCACCAAATCACCGAGACCCGACATGCCCCGAAACGTTTCAGCCTGCGCCCCTTGAGAGACCCCGAGCCGAACGATCTCAGCAAGCCCCCGGGTGATCAGCGCCGCTCGCGCATTGTCGCCAAGGCCACGCCCGACAACGATCCCACAAGCGATTGCCACCACGTTCTTGACGGCACCGCCGATCTCTACGCCCAGCGGGTCTTTCGATAGGTAGGGTCGAAACCGACTGCTGCCAAGCGCGGCCATAAAGCTGGTAGCAAGTTGGGCGTCGGTGCTAGCGATTGTCACTGCTGTCGGGAGATCGCGGGCAACCTCCGCGGCGAAGCTCGGTCCGGACAGCACAGCATAAGGAGATTCGGGGAGGATTTGCTCCCCGATCTGCGACATCATCGCCAGGGAGTCGATCTCGATGCCTTTGGCGCAGTGCAACAGCGGTAATCCAGACGAGACGTGGCCACGCAGCTTTTCGAGAACGCCACGCAAAAATTGGGCGGGAACCACCAGCAACGCGGCCTCAGCGGCCGCAACAGCAGCGCCCATATCGCTCGTGCACCTGATCGCGGGATCGAGCCTGACACCCGGTAGATAAAACCGGTTCTCTCTCTCTTTATTGATCGCGGTAACAGTCTCAGGGTCGCGCGCCCACAATGATACGGTCGCCCTTGCGCGCTGGGCGACGATCGCCAGAGCGGTCCCCCATGCGCCGGCGCCGATGACCGCGAGCCGCATTATTCGATCATGCGTTGGCCCCGACACCCGGGCGCGGCAAGGCAAAAGTATCAAGGGGCCAGCGCGGCCGAGGCGCCGCGGTAAGGTCATCGACGAGGCCCAGACGTAACCGCTCCAGACCGGCCCACGCGACCATCGCCGCGTTGTCGGTGCACAGTGCTGGCGGCGGCGCGACAAAATCGAGCCCGGCCGAAGCAGCCAGACTTTCAAGGCGGCGCCGCAGGTAAGTGTTGGCCGCGACCCCGCCGGCCGCGACAAGAGTCCTTCCCTCTGGGCAATTGCCGCAAAACCAGGCAATCGCATTCGAAGTGCGATCGCAGAGTGCGTCGCAAATCGCTTTTTCGACCGCGGCCGCGATATCGTATTTGTCTTGTGGACTGAGTGGGGCGGTTTCGCTCGCAACCCGCCGCACGGCAGTCTTCAGCCCGGAAAACGAGAAATCGCAGCCGGGTCGTCCCTCGAGCGGTCGGGGCAAGGCGAAGCGTCGCGCGTCGCCCTTTCGCGCGGCGCGCTCGATCGCCGGACCCCCAGGATAGCCGAGGCCGATCAATTTGGCTGTTTTATCAAATGCCTCGCCGGCAGCGTCGTCGAGCGTGGTGCCAAGACGGGTAAAGCGTCCGACCCCGGCGCAGGCCAGCAGCTGACAATGGCCGCCGGAGACGAGCAGCAGCAGATAAGGGAAATCGATCGACGCGCTCAACCGCACACTGAGCGCATGGGCTTCAAGATGATTGACCGCGATAAAGGGCTTGCCGCAGGCCCAGGCAATGCCCTTGGCCATCATCGTCCCAACAATCAGTCCGCCGATCAGCCCGGGTCCTGCGACCGCGGCTACCCCGTCGATTTCCGCTAAGCTGACCCCGGCATCGCCGAGCGACTGCCGTACCAGCGGCTCGAGATGCTCGAGATGCGCACGAGCAGCGATCTCGGGCACAACCCCACCATAGCGAGCATGTTCGGTAAGTTGTGAGCGAACAATGTTGGAACGGATTCGCGGGACCGGTGCGGACGCATCAACTAAGGCTGCACCTGTTTCGTCACAGCTCGTCTCGATTCCAAGGGTAATCACGACAGCACCAAAGCGCGCCGCCGCGCTCGAGCGGTACGACAGATGGCGAGTCTACCCGGGTTGCGCGACCTCATAGGTTTTCAAGGTCTTGTCGGTCGCCGCATCGATTTCGAGCAGCTTCACCGAGTAACCCCATAATACTGCCGCGTGCCGCATGACCGCCCGGCAGCTTTTTTCCGCCAGCAAGACCCCATCATGGACATAGTGGGCAAGAACGAGGCAACGGTCGCCGCGCAAATCAACATCTACGACTTGGATATCAGGCTCGCGGCGTGACAAATCATATTGCCGCGCCAGCGCGCTTCGGATCTTGCGGTACCCGATATCGTCGTGGATCGCCTCGACCCGCAACGCTGGCTTGCTGCTGTCATCCGACACGGCGAACATGCGGAATTTGCGCATAATGGCCGGACTGAGATGCTGCAAAACAAAGCTCTCATCGCGGTAATTGGCCCAGGCATGGCGCAACACGCCATAGCCGTTGCCGCGTCCGGCAATCTCCGGAAACCACGCAAGGTCCTCCTCAGTCGGCTCCTCGCAAATCCGGCGGACATCGGACATCATGGCAAAGCCAAGCGCGTATGGATTGATGCCGCTGAATCGCGGATCATCGAAATCCGGCTGAAACACAACGCTCGAATGCGAATGCAGGAATTCGAGCATCGATCCTTCGGTTATCAACCCCTTGTCATGCAACCGGCGCATGATTTCGTAATGTACAAAGGTTGCACAACCTTCGTTCATCATCTGCGTTTGTTTCTGCGGGTAAAAATACTGTGCAACCAGCCGAACAATCCGCACCAGCTCGCGCTGCCAATCCTCTAGCCGCGGCGCGCGTTTTTCGATCATATAAAGCAGATTTTCCTCGGGCAAGCCGAGTTCCCGCTTTATTTCTTGCAACCGCGCCTCGGTGTCGTCCGTGTCTTCCCTGTCTCTGCCAAGTCCGGGAACGGTGCGCCACAGATCATTGTAGGTCGCTTCGGCGTGTGCCTGCCACTCCTCGGCACGTCGGCGCTCTTCCGCCAGATTGGGCTTGGTCCGGTGGGCATAACGGTTAACGCCGTGATCCTTTAGAGCGTGCGCCGCATCGAGGACCCGCTCAACCGCCTCCACGCCGTGCCGCTCCTCGCATTTGGCAACGTAATCGCGGGCAAAACTGAGATAATCGAGAATGCCGTTGGCGTCTGTCCACTGCCGGAATAAGTAATTGTTCTTGAAAAAATGATTATGGCCGAAGGCGGCATGCGCCATGACCAACGTCTGCATCGTCATGGAGTTCTCCTCCATGATGTAGCAGATGCAGGGATTGGAATTGATTACGATCTCATAAGCAAGACCCTGCAAACCCTTCCGGTACAGGGTCTCGTGAAAAGCAAAGCGCTTGCCAAAGCTCCAATGCCGGTACATCAGCGGAAGCCCGACCGACGCATAGGCGTCGAGCATCTGCTCCGAGGTGATGACCTCAACCTGCACCGGATAGACATCCAGCCCCAGTTCGTCGAGCGCAATTTTCTCGATTGCGTCAAAGGTCTGACGAAGTGAGCCGTAGTCCCAGTTGGGGCCGCTGAACAGCGGCGCCGATGTTTCAAGCCGCGCCATCGGCACGGAGCGTGTGTCAGGCACGAACGCCCCCCTTTGAAAATAATTCGTGGAAGACCGAGAAGATTTGCGACGGATCGCCGACGCGTCGCATCGCAAAATGCGCGTGGGCCGGGGCGACTTCGCTATAGGCACGCCATAGATCGCTGTCTCGGGCGAGCCCGGTGAGACTGCCGCCCATCCCGTCGCCGACTTCGACGTAAGCGAAATATTGGCAGATCGGCAGCACCTCGTCGCCGAGCAGGGACACGCAGCGCCCGCTATCGGCACCGTAATTGTCGCCGTCCGAGGCCTGTGCGGCGTAGATGTTCCAGCGATCGGTCGGGTAACGGGCTCGCGCGACTTCGAGCATTTTTTCGAGCGCTGTCGACACCACCGTGCCACCGGTCTCGCGGCTGTAAAAGAACGTCTCCTCGTCGACCTCCTCCGCCGTGCTGGTGTGACGGATGAAGACCACGTCGACATGCCGGTATCGCCGGATCAAAAACACGTGAAGCAACATGAAGAATCGCTTTGCGAGGTCCTTCATCGCCTCCGTCATGGAACCGGACACGTCCATCAGGCAAAACATTACCGCTTCGGTATTGGGCCGCGGGACGCGTTCGAAGCGATTGTAGCGAACGTCGAGCGGATCGATGTACGGGATTATCTTGCTGCGGTGCTCGGCGCGGTCGAGTTCGAGAGTGAGTTTTTTCGCCTCGTCCTCATCGCCGCGTAACCGCGCTTCCTCCACCGCCTCGCGCAGGGCCTCGACTTCCCATTGTTTCGGACGGCGCAGCGAAATACGGCGCGCCATGCTGTTGCGCATCGTCCGGCGTACGCTGAGGTTCGATGGCGATCCGGTAACCGTATAACCAGCCCGCTGCAAGTCGAACGCAAAGGTCTCCCGCAGGCTTTTCTTGACCAGATCAGGCAGTTCGAGATCCTCAAAGAACATGTCGAGGAACTCGTCCTTCGATAATGTGAACTCGAACGCATCCTCGCCCGAGCCATCTGGGCTCCCTTCCGAGCCGCCGCGCCCCTCCCCGCCAGTCGGGCGCGGGATCTCGTCACCACGGAGATATTCCTTGTTGCCTGGGACGACGTGTTCGGCGCGGCCGGTGCGCCTGCTATGATGAAATACTGGCTCCACGATCCCGCGCATCGGAATCGCCACTTTTTCACCATGCTCGACGTCAGCAACCTTGCGCTTGCGCAAGGCGTTTTGGACCGCCGATTTGACCTCGGCCCGGGCGCGCGACAAGAAACGCTGCCGATTGCTGAGGCTCTTGCCCTTTGGGTTGGGCCGGCGGTCGACAATATTCATCGTCTTCCCTCCAAACCGTGCGCGGATATCGCTCTCAACCGGCCTTGTTTACACGCATATACCACTCGACCAGCCGCCGCACCTGACGTTCGGTGTAGCCGCGCGCCACCATCCGTTCGAGGAAATCGGCGTGCTTTTTCTCGGTCTCGCTATCCTTCTTCGAGCCAAAGCTGATCACCGGCAACAGATCCTCTACCTGCGAGAACATCCGCCGCTCAATCACCTCGCGCAATTTCTCGTATGATGTCCATGCCGGGTTCCGCCCGGAGTTGTTGGCGCGAGCGCGCAAGGCAAACTTGACGACCTCGTTGCGGAAGTCTTTGGGATTGGCGATGCCTGCCGGTTTTTCAATTTTGGACAGCTCTTGGTTGAGCAATTCGCAATTCATCAGCTGCCCAGTATCAGGATCTTTGTAGTCCTGATCTTCAATCCACGCATCGGCATAGGCGACGTAACGATCGAACAAGTTCTGTCCATAATCGGAATAGGATTCCAGGTAAGCCTTCTGGATTTCATGTCCGATAAATTCGGCATAGCGCGGGGCGAGCTCGGCTTTGATAAAGTTCAGATATTTCTTCTCGACATCATCCGGGAACTGCTCGCGCCAGATTGCCTGTTCCAGCACATACATCAGATGAACCGGATCGGCGGCTACTTCCTGCGTATCGAAGTTAAACGTGCTTGAGAGCACTTTGAATGCGAAGCGCGTTGAAATCCCGTCCATACCTTCGTCGACACCGGCGGCATCCCGGTATTCTTGGCCAGATTTGGCACGCGGATCGGTGTCCTTAAGGCTCTCGCCATCATAAACCCGCATTTTCGAGTAAAGGTTTGAATTCTCGTGCGGCTTCAGCCGTGACAGCACGCTAAACCGTGACAAGATATCCAAGGTCGATGGCGCACAAGCCGCGCTCGCAAGTTCGCTGTTTTGCAGCAGCTTCTCGTAGATCTTGCGCTCTTCCGTGGCCCGAAGACAATACGGAACCTTGATCACCGATATACGGTCAATAAACGCCTCATTATTTTTGTTATTTTTGAAGCTCTGCCATTCTGCCTCGTTTGAGTGCGCCAAAACGATGCCCTGATACGGAATTCCGCCGATGTTTTCCGACCCGACATAGTTGCCTTCCTGCGTCGAGGTCAGCAACGGGTGCAGCATCTTGATCGGGGCCTTAAACATCTCGACAAATTCGAGCAGCCCCTGCGTTGTGCGGTTGAGACCGCCCGAATACGAATAAGCGTCGGGATCGTTTTGGCTGAAGAATTCGAGCTTGCGGATATCGACCTTGCCGACGAGGCTCGAAACGTCCTGGTTATTCTCATCGCCGGGTTCGGTCTTGGCGATGCAAATCTGCTTCAACCGCGACGGCTGCATGCGCACCACAGTGAACTTTGTGATGTCGCCGCCAAACTCTTCAAGCCGCTTCACCGCCCAGGGCGACAGTGTGCCCGTGAGCCGGCGCAACGGAATCCCGTAGCGAGTCTCCAGTTCGGAGCCGAAAGTCACCGGGTCGAACAACCCAAGAGGGCTCTCGAACACCGGGCTAATCTCCTTGCCGGCCTTGAGGACGTAGACCGGCTCCTTCTCCATCAGCTGCTTCAGTCGCTCAGCAAGAGAAGATTTGCCGCCTCCGACTGGCCCGAGCAGATAAAGGATCTGCTTGCGCTCTTCTAGACCCTGTGCGGCATGGCGGAAGAAACCGACGATCCGCTCGATCGTTTCTTCCATCCCGAAAAAGTCCGAGAACTCGGGGTAGACCTTGATCGTCCGGTTCATGAAGATCCGGCCAAGACGTCCGTCTTGGCTGGTATCGATCATTGTCGGCTCGCCAATCGCTTTCAACATGCGCTCGGCCGCGCCGGCATAGAAAGACGGGTCATCGGAGCATTTTCCGAGATAGTCCTCGAGCGACAGCTCGACTTCCCGCCGATTATCGTACAACCGCGAATACAGTTCGAAAATCCCGTCGTCGAATCTCATCTTTCACCTCGACCGACGCCAACGCTCAACTCAGCCGCTTCATAGCGCTGCGAATGAGTGAACGCCGCGCGACGAAAAACATCGCCGAAATTAGATTGGCAGCGACTGCGGATCGGCGACCCACGATCACCCCTTGATCCTGGAGGGTGCCAGGCGCACCGCAGACCCCAGTTTCTGCTATTCAACACACATTCTTCCCAAGCGCTGCGAACGCAATCACTATGCCAAGCCTTTGTGGCGAGAGTGCGGGCTGTCGTCCTAGTCCCCGCCTCCGCCATCTGCCCCCAAGGTCCTCTCCTAACGCGTGACGGCGCAAAGCTCGCAACAGTACGTTGCGGTAACCCCCGATGCCGTCAGGATATGTTGGCAATCGAGAAATCCCAATAAAAATGTAGGTTAACTGCGACCTTTGTCACCCCCGTCATCAAAGCGCGAAGCGATTTGCCTCCCGGTCGGCGGGCGCAACCGCGGCGTTCTGCCGCACTATGGTAATTCTCGCGAATTGCAGCAAAGTTAACCGGCGACGCGAGTACCTTTGTCCTACATCGTACAATCAGTGTTGGGGCGCAAGCCCTCGCTGGCTGCTGTGAGCTATAGCCGATGCGTTTCGATTCGGTGATACCGCAAGCTTATTCTGGCTTTGCCATTGCTCGGTCAGAGCGTTTGCAAGCTGCCGCGCGAGACATCCATAGCTGAAATCCGTCATATGCAGCCCGTCGGGACCGATCAGCGCCGAGCGTTGGGATTCCCCAGCTTGGTGCCATTCGCGCATAATCTCAAAGCGGCGGAAGTAGCCAACGTGTTCGCGTCGGGCCACCGTCGCAATGGTCCGCTCCATTTCGCCCCAGTCTCGCGCCAGCACGCGCGGAGCGTACTGCATGTCCATCAGCACCACATCGACGCCCTGCTGTTTCATCTCCTCGACACCCTGGGCGATCAGGCCCTCGTCGGTAGGAAGGCTTTCGTGACGAAGCAAAGCGTTGGTTCCAACCTGCCAGATCACCAGGTCGGGATGCTCGTCGTTCAGATCTTGCCGTAGGCGAGCAAGCTCCTCGCCAGCGTCCTGACCCTTGCGACCGCGGTTGATCACTTCAATCGGGATAGCGGGGAATGTGTCCTGCAGTTCGCGACGAAGGCGACTGGGATAACTCAGCGCTGGACTACTCGCGCCAATACCCTGCGTCGAGGATGATCCGGTCGCAAGAATGATTAGTGCTTTGCCTTGCGCGATCGCCTCACCCGACCGAATAAGCGGTGCTCCCAGATTGATCAGTTTGGAAGAGACGGCGCAGCTCGGTGTATCGGCGAGTTCTTCGCCGGCGCTCACAATCCCCGGCCACAACAGGCCGATCGCGATGACGCTACCGATCCAGGTGGCCCGTCCGTGCCGTTTCATCGCAATGCGACTTGGATAGCATCGGCCAGTTTGCGACCAAGGCAGTGATATACGTTCGTTGCGAGCGTGGCGCGTTCGTCCTTCTGCACTCCGTCCAAGTCGAATATTTCCTGCTCGCTCCAGTAGCGCATCATCGCAAAGCGGGGGAAAACGTAAACGTCTTTGACGTCACCGGCGCGGTGCATCGTCTTCAGATAACTTTCGAGGTCGATAATGGCTTCGGTTTTATGTGAGAATTGCACATCGACGAGGATCACATCGATCCCGCGCGCGGCCAATGCGTCAATCCCGCTCTGCAAAGTTGCGGCGAACGCGTCGATATCAACGCCCTGAACCGCGTCGGTCGTGCCCGTCTCCCAGATCACCAAGACCGGGTCTTCGGCGAACACGTCTTTCGGAAAGCGCTCCAGCATCTGCGCCGCGGTTTGATGCGCAACGCTCTTGTTGGCGAGCGTAATTGGCACCCCTGGGAACGAGCGGGCGAGCCCCTGCTGCATTTGCCGAGGGTAAGCCCGATCGGCTGAGCCGGCCGCTAGGCCCGCGGTTGACGCACCACCGATAGCGACAATCTTTACCGGCTCGTGCACGCGCAACCGTTCGGCGAGGTGCGGCAGCTTGCCGTCTACCGCCATCAGCTCGCCCGGCACATCGCAGACTGGTTCGGCGGCGCGGCTCGCGACTGCCGGCGCCGCCATGATCACGAACCCTGCAATAAAAAGCCAAGCCGGGCGCAATTTGCCGTCTGGCGGGCGACGCCCGATCATGTGCTAACCCTCCCTTGTCGCCGGCGGCACCATTGGCGGCGGCCACGGCATTCGGCTCATTTTCCGGTACCAATCGATCACTTTCGCCGTCAGACACATCGCCAAGATACCGGCGGCGTTGACGCCGAGCTGACCAATTATCCCGATACTATACTCCGAAAGTAGAAAATGCCCCAGCACAGAAAGCAGGATCCCGAGACAAAAGATTTCTAGGGAATGGCGACCGCATAGAACCAGCGGCCTGGCAAGGCTCGATCGAAGGCCCCGCGCGTCAGGAGATATCCAGGCCGCGATGAGCGCGACCGCCGCAAAGAACGGAATGAGCCGTATCGGGGACAGGTCGGTTTTGTCGACCGGCCACAAATCCGCCAGCAGCAGACCCGGAATCGCATCCCAGAGACCGTGGATCGTCCAGCTGAGCCTGATGATCCCGGCAGCACCGATGATGATTGCAGCCAGCGGCAATAGCCACGGCTGCCGGCGAAACCGACAGGCAACCCAATCCTTGTGAAGGCTTAGCGCTGCGCCGGCGACGAACAAGAATTGCCAAGCCAGCGGATTGAAGTACCATTCGCGGCCGGCTGGGTAGGCTGGCAGCGACAAATCTGTGAATTGGACCGCGATATAAAGGGCCAGGGATCCTAGGAGGACGATCACCGGCCTCAGCCGCAAGCCGGTTAAGACCAGCGGAAAGGCGACTAATAGCACAATATATAGCGGGAGTATGTCCAGAAAGGTTGGCTGAAACTGTAGCAGAAGCGCCTTGATGACCGCGATGTGGGGTTCAACGAGAAACTCGCCGACGCGCATTTCTTCATTATACATCGGGTTGTTGAAAGACATGACTGTGTATGAAACTTCAGCAAGAAAAATCATGAACAGAAAAATATGCGCGACATATAGTTGCCAAGCGCGTCTTAGAATTTGTGCACTGGCAACAATAGGGCCATGCAGGTTCAGGGCGCGACCATATACAATCGCGGCGGTATAACCGGATATAAAAATGAAAATCTCAGCGGCGTCAAAAAATTGGATTGATTGAAGTGTAAAATAACCAAGAACATTTTGTGGAATGTGATCGATAAATATCAGTATCAGCGATAGTCCTCGAAACAAGTCGAGACGAAGATCCCGAGTCGGTGAAATTTCGGCGGTTGCCGGCGGTGTTCCAACGGTTGCCAGCCGAGGCGCCAATAACTCAGACATTTTAACCGGCTTGGAATAATGATGAGCCGTCCGCCTTGTAAAAGCGCGGCCCGCAAAAAAGGTTATGCGGCCGGCGAGCGAAGAGCGCGCTGCAGTTTCGCGTTGTAGGCGATGTTGTCCGGCCATCCGGAGACAGGTCGCTTGGCGACGCGTTCCGGAAAGATCAAACCTGCCGACTTAGTACGGACCGGTCGCCCTACCGCGTGACCGCCGCTCACGCCAGCCCAGGCGGCACCCGGTAGGCCGCTTCGGTTTTTGCCCGGACTTCATCGAGCCCGACCTGCGGCGCCAATTCGGTCAACGTCATCCCGGTGCGACCGATCGCAAACACGCCGAGATCGGTGATCACCATGTCGACCACCCCCTGGCCGGTAAGCGGCAAAGTGCAGCGACGCAACAGTTTTGGTTCGTCGCGCGCGGTATGCTCCATCAGCACAATCACCCGCTTGACCCCAGCGACGAGGTCCATCGCACCGCCCATACCCTTTACCATACGGCCGGGGATCATCCAGTTGGCAAGATCACCGGTTTGTGACACCTGCATAGCGCCGAGGATCGAGACATCGATATGGCCACCGCGGATCATCCCAAACGACTGAGCGCTGTCGAAATAGCTGGTCGTCGGCAGTTCCGTAATCGTCTGCTTTCCGGCGTTGATCAGGTCAGGATCCTCTTCCCCCTCGTAAGGGAACGGCCCCATGCCCAGCATGCCGTTCTCGCTCTGCAATTGAACCGTGATCCCTGGCGGAATGAAATTAGAGACGAGCGTCGGGATGCCAATCCCGAGATTGACATAAAACCCATCCTTCAGCTCGGCGGCGGCGCGCCGCGCCATTTCATCGCGTGTCCAGGCCATGTCGCAGCTCCTTTCGCTACGCCGTGCGTTTGCGCACCGTGCGCTGCTCGATACGTTTTTCGAACGATGTAGGATGGACCATCCGCTGGACGAAGATCCCAGGTGTATGGATGTGGTCGGGATCAATCTCGCCCGGTTCGACCAGGTGTTCTACCTCGGCCACGGTGACGCGTCCGGCCGTCGCCATCACCGGATTAAAGTTTCGCGCGGTCTTGCGATACACAAGATTACCTTCGCGGTCCCCTTTCCAGGCATGCACGAGAGCGAGATCGGCAACAAGACCACGCTCCATAACATAGGTCTCGCCTTCGAATTCACGTGTTTCCTTGCCCTCGGCAATTAGCGTCCCGACACCGGTCTTTGTGAAAAAGGCGGGAATACCCGCGCCGCCGGCTCGAATGCGCTCGGCCAGAGTCCCCTGCGGATTGAATTCGAGCTCGAGTTCGCCCTTCAGGTATAGATCGGCAAACAGCTTATTCTCCCCGACATAGGAGGAGATCATTTTTCGGATCTGGCCACTTTCAAGCAAGATGCCGAGCCCAACCCCATCTATTCCCGCATTGTTCGAGACGACGGTCAACTCCCGCACTCCCGCGTGACGGATCGCGGCGATCAGCTTTTCCGGGATGCCGCACAGGCCAAAGCCGCCTGCCATGATCACCATCCCGTCCCGAAGCAGCCCGCTCAAAGCAGCATCGGCGTCCGGGAAAACCTTATCCATCGCATGCTCCTGCAGTTGCGGATCAACATGATACTAGGCTCGGTCGACCCGTTGGTGGCTTAATCGGTGACGTGCCTCATGTCTGCCGCCACATTGCAGCCGGTTGTTAGCGGGTTTCCCACAGATCGTCCCCCATTTCCTCCAGAATGTACGGTACTCCGCAAAATTCGACGATAACACCGGCACCGTTAGCGGGATTGTTGTTATGCCGCTACGGGTGGACATCATCCAAGAAGACGAGGTTGGCGGGCCCGCCTGTTCTGTTAAGCGTGGACGCTCCGCTAACAAATTACCCGCAAGGCGCCCGCCAAATGCAGGTGGATGCCGCCGATGCTCACGCAAATGAAAAATTTCTTGCATCGGCGAAGTCGACAGTCGACATTTGCCGCGAGGCTGGGGTGCTGGACGGCCGCCTTCGGTGGCGGGCCGACCGGCTGAGATCAGACCCAATGAACCTGGTCGGGATTTGCCCGGCGAAGGGAGTCCGAAATTCTCGCGTCTACCTCTCAACCGTCTCTCCCGAAAACCGTTATCGTCGGCGCCGGCGTTATTGGTTTGGCGATCGCTTGGCGACTCGCGCAAGCCGGGTGCGCCGTGACGGTTTACGATCGCGACGAAGTCGGGCACGGCGCCAGCTGGGCGGCGGCGGGAATGCTCGCTGCTGCAGCCGAAACCGAACCCGGCGAAGAAATGCTTCTCCCTCTGACGCTCGAAAGCCAGCGGCAGTGGCCGGATTTCGCTCGTGAACTCGAAGCCGTTTCCGGCGTCTCGGTCGGATACCGCGACGAGGGTACGATCGTCGTTGCCTTGACTCGCGATGATGCCGAGCAACTTCGGTTTACCTATGAATTCCAGAAGGGTCTCGGCCTCGATATCGAGTGGTTATCCGGCGCTGCGGCGCGGCAGCGCGAACCGCATCTCCGGCCGGGCATACCCGCAGCTGTCTTGAGCCCGCGCGACCATCAGGTCGAAAACCGCGCGCTCGTTCGAGCGCTCGCGGCCGCCGTCAGGGTAACCGGCGTCACCGTCCGCGAACATTGCGCGGTTGAGGCCTTGGACCTTGCCGGAAGGCGAGTGCGGGGCGTCATCACCGCTCGCGGCCAAGAGCGTGCCGATGTCGTGGTGCTGGCAGCCGGCGCTTGGTCGCGTGAGATTGGCGGTATTCCGGTGGATTGCTTGCCGCCTGTGCGGCCGATCAAAGGTCAAATGCTGGCGCTCCGAATGGACGCGGAGGCACCACTAATAAGTCACGTCTTGTGGTTGCCGCGCGGCTATTTGGTGCCGCGGCTTGACGGAAGGTTGGTAATTGGCGCGACTGTAGAGGAACGCGGCTTTAACAGCAACATGACCGCCGGCGGTCTCTTAGCGCTGATCGAGGGCGCTTGGCGCGCGGTTCCGGCGATAGAAGAGTTGCCCGTCGACGAGACTTGGGCAGGATTTCGTCCTGGCTCACGCGATGACGCGCCGTTGGTCGGGCCTAGTGCGATTGACGGCCTGGTCATCGCGACCGGGCATCACCGCAATGGCATTCTGCTAACTCCGGTAACCGCGCAGACGATCAGCAGCTATGTGCTGACAGGCCGGTTGTCCGAGAGCCTGCGCCCGTTCTCTCCGGAGCGCTTCACAACCTTAGCCCTTGGCGGCACGGAAGTCGCGAGAACGGCTCAATGATCCGTTTGCGGGTCAATGGTGTTGAAGACGAGGTCGAGGCGACGACCTTGGCTGAACTGCTGACCGCCCGGGGTATCGACCCGAAAGCGCGGTTTCTTGCTGTCGCGGTCAACGGCGCCGTCGTGCGTCGCGCCGAGTGGCTGGCTCGACCACTTTCACCCAACGATGATGTGGAAATCGTCCGTCCTTTTTCCGGCGGCTGATCCTCGAAAGTCAGGAATGAAGCAATGAAAGACCCGTTGACGATCGCCGGCACCACCCTCTGCTCACGGCTTTTCGTCGGCACTGCCGGGTATCCGAACCAACAAATCCTGCTCGACTGCCTCGAAGCAAGCGGCGCCGAGTTGGTAACAGTGTCGATCCGGCGTATCAGTCTCGAAGGGTATGCCGAAAGCCTTGTCGATTTGCTTGGCGGCCGTTACCGGTTGCTGCCGAATACCGCCGGCTGCGTCACCGCACGCGACGCTATATTGACCGCCGAGCTGGCCCGCGAGGCGCTCGAAACCGATTGGGTCAAGCTCGAACTAATTGGCGACCGGGAGACTCTGTATCCAGACGTGGAGCAGCTCGTACATGCTGCCGATGAGCTGGTGCGCAACGGCTTCACCGTGCTCCCTTATTGCAACGAGGATCCGGTGGCCTGCCAAAAGCTAGCGGATGTCGGGTGCGCCGCGGTAATGCCCTTGGGTTCGCTGATCGGCTCGGGCGGGGGGATCGCAAATCCCGCGGCGATCGAACTTGTTTGCTCGCGTAGTCCGGTCCCAGTCGTGCTTGATGCCGGCATCGGAACCGCTTCGGATGCCGCACTCGCTATGGAGCTAGGTTGCGACGCGGTCCTGGTGAACACCGCGATTGCCAAATCGCACGATCCGCACCGGATGGCGGCGGCGATGCGTGCTGGTGTCGAGGCTGGCCGGCTGGCCCGGCTCGCTGGACGTATTCCAAAACGGCGTTTCGCCGAGCCGTCGAGCCCGCAACTCGGCTTGCTCGGCAGCTAAAAGCCAACTGGCTTACGTCGTTCCTGTCGCGTTGCCCGTTCACCTCATCCCGAATACATCACCCGAACATCTCGCCTATCAGTGAGGGTGACGCGTTAAAGCGTCCTAGCCCATTTTACCCATCGGTTCTTTAGCGATTTCGTGCCAAGGGTAGCGATATCGAAACGCTGCCTCGGAGCGGGTGCATCCATTTCCAACACGTCATCGCGAGCATCCGTCATCCTTGGCGACTGCCACCTTGTAGGAGTTCCATGTCAATCCTCGTTACCGGAGTGGCCGGGTTCATTGGTTTTCACATCGCCCGAGCTTTGCTGGCGCGGGGCGAGCGCGTTGTCGGGATCGACAATATTAATGACTATTACGATACTCGACTTAAGAGAGCCCGACTTGCCGAGCTCCACTCTGCGCGGCAATTTGCCTTTTCGAAGCTCGACATCGCTGATCGAGAAGCCGTGTTCGACCTAATAGCAGCCAACAAGGACCTTGAGAGCATCATTCATCTCGCGGCCCAGCCGGGTGTGCGCTATTCGCTCGAAAATCCTTACGCCTACATCGATTCAAACATTATGGGCACTGTTGTAATACTAGAGGCGGCGCGGCGCATCAAACGGCTTAGTGCGATAACCTACGCGTCGTCTTCCTCGGTTTATGGCGGAAACCGCAGGCAGCCATCGAGCATTGACGATCCGGTTAATCAGCCAGTCTCGCTGTATGCCGCATCGAAGGCGAGTTGCGAGCTGATTGCCCACAGCTATTCTCACTTGTATGGATTCCCGGCGACCGGCCTGCGCTATTTTACCACCTACGGCCCTTGGGGGCGTCCGGACATGGCGACCTGGCTGTTTACTGAGGCGATCATAGCAGGTCGGCCGATCAAGGTTTTCAACAAAGGGCAGATGGCGCGCGACTTCACATATATTGACGACATCGTGGCTGGCACGCTTGCAGCGCATGATCGCCCGGCGGATTCGGACGGGAGCGGCAACCGGACACTTTATCGGCTTTACAATCTGGGCAATCGCAAGTCGGAAAAGCTGTTGGATTTTATCGCGGTCATCGAGCAAGCGCTCGGCTGCGTCGCGAACAAGGAGATGTTGCCTATCCAGCCCGGTGAGGTGCTGGAAAGCTGCGCCGATATCGGGCCGGCCAGCCGAGATCTGGGTTTTGAGCCCAAGACCTCGATCGAAGAAGGGATTCCGCGCTTTGTCTCCTGGTACAAGAAGTATTGCAAGATCGACTGATCAAAAGGATGCTGAAGCACGGCTAGATCTAGGTCGCTCTGGGGTGAGGTTTCCCGGGTTGAAGGAGATCTCGATGGGAGTTTTGGTTTCGAATCGCCCAACGATTGTAGTAGCGCAACGACTTGCCGTAAGAATTGATCAATTGATTGGTCCCGCTACATCTACTAGCACTCGGTCGAAAGTCATCTATCATTGATAGTATATAGAACTTCTGTTCGACCTGAAGCCGATTGGCCAGGCCTAGTCGGCGGCGGAGGTCCTGATCCTCGCAAAGCTGCCGAAGGGCGGCCACAAGAGAGCGGTGATCGTCTCGGGCAATAATGAATGGTCGGTTTTCCTGCGCGACGATTAGTGCGATGTCGCCGACCGCAGTAGCGAGCACTGGCAAACGGGCCGCCATCGCTTCGATAACCGCATAGGGCATCTGCTCGGTATCCGAAGTCATAGCCAGGAGGTCAAAAGCGCCCATAATCGCTTCCGGCCGTGAAACATTACCAGTAAAGGTGGTGCGGTCAGCGACGCCCAATCGGTGCGCCAACTCTTCGAGCCCGGCGCGCTCGGGTCCATCCCCGCAGATTACCAATCGGATCGGGCGAGAGGCGGTGGCAGCGACCTCGGCGAAGACAGATAGTAACCGTCCGATATTCTTTTCCGGCCGCAATGGTGAAAAAGAGCCGATGACGCAGTCGCCGACCTTCCGTTCGAAGAACGGAGAGCCGTCGACGGGAATGTCATCGAACCGGAGAGGATCGATTCCGTTCGGAATGTAGATAACCCGGTTAGGATCGAGAACCCATTCTCGGCGGGCGATCTCCACGAGATTAAGTGACGGCACAATTACATTCGATCTCGACAGCGTGAAACGCCGTGTAAGAACGCGCCGTTTTTTCTGAGCTTCAGCCTCATCCGGGCCAAATCC
This sequence comes from uncultured Alphaproteobacteria bacterium, assembly GCA_963735445.1. GTDB lineage: Bacteria > Pseudomonadota > Alphaproteobacteria > ATCC43930 > CGMCC-115725 > AP-15. The sequence continues at coordinate 201,211 of CAVTLC010000015.1, read as the reverse complement.
GTCTTCGAGGTGAATGTGCGGTCGGCCACTGCGGAGGCGATTGACGATGGCCCACTCGATCGCTCCCCAACTATACGTAATCAGTAGATCCGCTCCCGTCCACGCCTCCGCCGTGGCTATCCGCCAAAAGCGCTTGATAGGGTTCGCAGCGTAAGCCGGGGCGGTTACTAAAGTGTAATCCAAGGAGGGATCGAGGAGAGCGCAGGTCGCACTTTGCCCGTCGAGGCTAATGAGGCGGTGACGGTACGCGGTGCCGAGGTGATTTGCGATTGTTGCAAACCGTGTCTGCTGACCTCCGACGGCGAGGCTCGAAAACACGTGGAGTAAAAGTGGCGGCATCAGCAATCCGCATCAAAGGGCGGGATCAGTGCACTCCTTAAGCAAAAGAAAGCCATGGTCGCCCCTGTGCGGAAAGGATTTGTTGCCAATCGACGCAACCCTTCACTAAACGTTAGATCCTTCGGTCAACTCATGCGCAAGGTGAGCGCTAAGCCCCTCCCCTGAGCAAAGATTTGTCGAAAGTATGTCGAATTGAAGCGGCGCGGGCTGCCGGAACGGCTGATGGACACGGGAGACGGCGATGGTCGATCAATTTCAGGCCTTTCTACTTCTCGGATTGACCGCTGTGTTCGTCTATCTCGCGATCCGCGTGGTACGAGAAGATCGAGAGCGTGCTAAACGCGCACGCAGAACGACGGTCGCACCGCGTCACCCGCAACCACCTCGATAAACTGCGCCGCAATGGCAATCGCAATGAGGCAAGCTTACCGGTGCTGTTGGATGGCGTGTGAGGACCGCATTGTAGCGGATCAGCTCACTGTTCAGCATCTGGTAGCCGAACCCTGCGGTATGGGTCAGCAGATGGCGTAGGGTGATCGGGCGTTTGGTGGGACGCAGTCGCGGATTCCCGGTGGGGGCCAAACCTGTCAATTACCATAGGCGCGGCGAGGTCGAGCAGGACTCGGCCGATCGGCTCGTCGAGCGCCAGCTTCCCTGCCTCGACTAGCTGCATCGCTGCAACCTTAGTCATCGACGCGATACGGAACACCCTAATTCGGGTCATGCCAGAGGAGCGGCAACGTCGCGCAGCCCGAAGGCTCCCTCATATAAAATGTCACCGTCAGTTGCCGCGAGTGCCACCACACCCGGGACATCACCGCGATCGACAGCGCTCCGCAGGACCTCGTCGATGCCCAGAACGGTCGCCATCGTGACCTCCCTAGCGCCGACGCGGCGACGCGTCCTTCGCCAGTTGCGAGGTGATATCGGCAAACGTCACCGCGAGTGAGGTGCGCACGTCGAGTACGGTCGGCGAGCGGCTCGCGAGCGCCTCGGAAAGAGCGGGAGCGATCGCCGCCGGCTCCTCGATCCGCACGCCGCGACAGCCCAATGCGCGAGCTATTTCGGCATGATCCCAATCATTAAACTCGGCTGAAAACGGACCCGAACCGTGCAACACCCAGCCCAGTGCCTTGTTGTTGAACACAACCGTGATGATAGGGATGTCATGCTCGACCGCGGTCATCAGCCCGTTCATGGTCATCGCGAATCCGCCATCGCCACACACCGCGACGACCGGCCGATCGGGATGCACCAGCTTGGCACCAAGTGCTGCTGGGATAGCGAAGCCCATCGGGCCTGAGCCGGCGGCTTGCAGAAACCCTTCGGCCCGCTTTGTCTGATAGAAATGGGTCATCATGATGCGATTTTCGCCGGCGTCGCAGGTCACGATCGCGTCCTCCGGAAGACCGCGCTGCAATTCGCCGATCAGCCGCTGCGGTAAGATCGGTATATCGTCCGCAAAATAAGCGCGGCTGCTAAAATACCCGTGGCGCTCTCGATGACTTGCGACGCGCCGTTCGGCCGCTTGCCGTTGGCCGATCGCGTGCGCCCGAAGTTCGGCGGCGAGCTGACCTAGGATCACTGCTGCATCACCGAGCAGCACATGCTCGGCCGGGTAATTCCACGAGGCGTTGCGCGGCTCGATATCGATCTGGATGAAAGTCTGTCGAGTCGGATCGAGCAGCGCCCGGTTCTCCCAGGCGGTGTCGCTGGGCGACAGTTTTGAGCCGGCAACGACGACAAGATCGGCCTCGGCGATGCAGGCGTTTGCGACCTCCGTGCCAAAGGTGCCAAACACACCCAAGGCCAGCGGATGGGTTTCGGCAAAGGTCCCCTTGCCGGCAGCAGTCGTTGCTACCGGCAACCCCGCCGCCTCCGCGACCTGGCGAAGTTCATTATAGGCCTTGGCGATCCGCACCCCGTTGCCCGAGATCAAAACCGGCCTTTGCGCTGCGAGGATCGCGGCGGCCGCGGCCTCGATCTGGCCCTGCTCGGCGGGCGGCGGCGGGCCGGGAAGATAGTAGCGTGTAGGATACAGCATCGGCTGGGAATCCGGCGTCACCATACCGGCGAGTGAGTCGTGGCTGTACAAGATGGCAACCGGTCCGGGCTGCCCGGCGAGCGCGTGCTTGATGCCGAGTTGCGTCGCCTGCACCGCTGCGATTGGGTCATGCGCTTGCATGACGTGCTTGGTAACACCGCCGAATGCGCGACGTGCATCCCAGCTACCCCAGTCGCCGGTGCCCTGCTGGTAGGGAGCGTGCAATGGAAAGCGTGGCGCGTCGCTGAAATCGGTTAACAGCAGCATCGGTGAACTCGACAGAAATGCCTCGATCGTGCCAATCAGCCCGTTACCCAACACCCACGGCCCTTGGCCGAGCAGAACGCCCGGGCGACGCGTCAGCCGGCCGTAAACCTCGGCCATCACCCCACCCAGCGATTCCTCCCGCACCAGCACCGTACGGATCGAATTCTGATATTTGCTGAGGCCCGACACGATGCGCCCGGTATGGCCACCGGATATGCCAAAAACCATCTCGATCCCGGCTTCTTCAAGCACTCGGGCGACGAGCGCGTTCGCGGGCATCTCTTCACTCAGCATCGGCTCGATTGGCATGGCTTTTTTCCTCCCTTCGCTCACCACCAGCCGGAAGCTTGCATCGCCACAGCGCCGAAGACAATGATCGGAAAACGCAAGAGTGGGTACCGACGAATTTAAGACCGATCGTGCACGGTCAGCACCCGGCAGGCGACGATATCCGCGTCGGCTACGAGGATGATCTGGCGCTGGAATACCGCCCTGACGCTCTCAGCTTCGTCGGTCACGAGTTCGCATCACAGTGCAGTCGCTCCCGCAGAGCCGCTTTCTGGGCAGGTGGCGACGATTGCTCCGCGGCTGACGGCTGATCTGCAGTCTTATGCTACAGTTAGACAACCGTCAGCCGCTCGCGACGGGACATGATGAGTGCCGGAATGCCAGCCGTGCCGGATAATCGAGCTTAGTATTGCCTGGTCCGCGCGGGCGGTTTAGTCGCTCAAGGGGACCCAAACACAGCGGGGAATACAGCACGCCTCGAATCGCGAAATCTAATGCACGGCGCTGGGTTTGAGCGAGTGAGTTCCCCAAATTGGGCGCAACGGACTGAGGCGATCGAAATGAGCGAATTGCATGCCGACTATGTTGTCGTTGGCGCGGGCTCTGCGGGGTGCGTCGTCTCCGCACGATTGAGCGAGGACGGGGCACGAGTGGTCCTGCTCGAAGCCGGACCGCGCGACTGGCACCCAATGATCCATATCCCGGCTGGCGCCTTGCATCTGCGCGCAAATCCGCTGGTGAATTGGAACTACTACACCGATCCCGAACCTGGCATCGGCAACCGAGCACTCCATTGGCCGCGCGGCCGCGTTCTGGGCGGCACGAGCTCGATCAATGGCATGCTTTACGTGCGCGGCAACCCAGCCGATTACGATGGCTGGGCACAAATGGGCTGCCGCGGGTGGAGCTATGCCGACGTGCTGCCTTTTTTCAAAAAATCGGAAAATCACACATTGGGGGATCCCGAGTATCGCGGTCGGGGCGGGCCGCTCCCGGTCGAGAACTATCGCACGATCCTGCCCTTGACCCACCGCTTTGTTGAAGCGGCCCAACAGGCCGGATTTAAATTGACAGCGGATTACAACGGAGCGGAGCAGGAAGGGGTTGGCTATTCCCAGATGACGCGGGGCGGACGGTTTCGCGGTTCTACCGCGCGGACTTTTCTCGCCCAGGCGCGACACCGTAGCAACTTGAAGGTGATCACGAAGTCAGTTGCGACGTGCCTTGGTTTTGACGGGCGGCGGTGCACCGGCGTCGCCTTCCGCAGGGGTGATCGCATCGAACACGTCACGGCGGCAAGGGAAGTAATCCTGTGCGGTGGGACCGTGAACTCCCCACACTTGCTTCAGGTTTCCGGGATTGGCCCGGCCGCCTACCTGAAATCAATAGGGGTTCCGCTAATCCTCGATCTGCCGGGTGTCGGCAGCAATCTTTCCGACCATTTTGCGGCGCGCGTCTCACATCGCGTAAAGGACGAGATTTCGGTCAACGAACTCGCGCGCGGCGCCAAGCTGCTACGCGAGATCGGTCGCTACGCCGCCAGCGGAAGCGGCGCGCTGACCTTTGGTGTAACCACTGCGATGGTGTTCTGCCGCAGCCGCGAGGGCTTGGCCAGTCCCAATATCCAATTGCTGTTCACGCCAGGCAGCTATGATCCGGGCGGCTATGGCCGCCTGGAGCGCGAGCCGGGAATGACAATCGCGGTATGCTTGGCAAGACCGGACAGCCGCGGGACGATCATGGCGCGCTCGGCTGATCCGTTAGAGCGCCCCGCTATCCGACCGAACTATCTATCGGCGTCAACCGATCTCGGCGTGCTGCTAGCTGGCATTGATCATGCTCGAAGGATCTTCGCTGCCCCAGCCCTTAGACAACACAGCGCGGCGGAAATCATGCCCGGTACCGAAAAGAGAACAGAACAACAGCTTAACGAATTCCTGCATCGCGATGGGACAAACCTGCATCATCCCGTCGGCACATGCCGGATGGGTGAGGACCCGATGGCGGTCGTCGACTCGCGACTGCGGGTTCGTGGAGTAGGCGGGCTGCGCGTCATCGATGCCTCGGTTATGCCGACGGTGACCACCGGCAACACCAATGCTCCGACGATCATGATCGGCGAGAAAGGGGCCGCAATGATCCGAGAGGACGCCAAGGCCGCCTGAGCTTGCGCAGTTTTTTACCAACGGGGATCCGAGCGGAGCTCTCGTTGGGCAACGCCCTTGTGGGTCGGTGGAATTAGATTATATTCGCAGTAAGGTTTCGCATAGGTCCCAGGTTGGACCGCCTCGTAGGGTGGGCTCAAGGCCCACTTTTTCGCATTTGCGCGTTGAGTAAGGGAGCAAAGGTCGGGTTTTTGGTCGATACGAACGGCATCTCACAGCTTATCGAGCCGTCCCTCGCGGCGATGGGTTACCGTGTAGTGCGCGTGGTCCTAACCAGCGGGCGCCGAACAACCTTGCAAATAATGGCCGAGCGGATCGATGACGCGCCGATGACGGTAGACGATTGCGCAATCATCAGCCAATCTGTTTCGGCGTTACTCGATGTTGCCGACCCGATTCCTGGCGCCTACACGCTCGAAGTAAGCTCGCCCGGCCTCGACCGCCCGCTCGTACGTCCTGAAGATTATATTCGCTTTAGCGGATACGAAGTCCGGATAGAGCTGAGCTCAGCGGTTGAAGGCCGCAAGCGATTTCGTGGCCGGCTACTCGGCGCCACCGATGGACAAGCTCGTCTTGCCACGGAAGCGGGCGAACTGCGCTTACCATTATCCGCAATTGCCAAGGCGAAGCTGATCATCACAGATGATTTGCTCGCTCGGCCGCGCACCCACTGACGCAAGATCCGAAAGATGTCGGAATTATCCATGGAAAGCACAGCCACCTACGCCCGCCCGGAACTGCTGCAAGTTGCCGACACCGTCGCCCGAGACAAGGGAATTGATCGCGACGAGGTGATCGACGCGATGGAGCAGGCGATTCAGAAAGCGGGTCGGTCGAAATACGGCCAAGAATACGACATCCGTGCTGAGATCGACAGACGCAATGGCGAAATCCGTTTGCTGCGATTTCGCGAGGTTGCCGAGCCGATCGAAAATGAGGCGACTCAGATCCTGCTCACAGAGGCGCAGCGCCTCAACCCCGAGGCCGAGATCGGGGACTTTATTACCGACCCGCTGCCGCCGATCGATTTCGGCCGCATCGCTGCGCAGACCGCGAAGCAGGTCATTGTCCAGAAGGTGCGCGATGCCGAACGTCAGCGGCAGTTCCTCGAGTTCAAGGATCGAGTTGGCGAGATCGTCAATGGACTTGTAAAAAGGGTCGAGTTCGGCAATGTCGTGGTCGATCTCGGCCGCGCAGAGGCAATGGCGCGCCGCGACGAGCTTCTGCCGCGCGAGAGCTTCCGTCAGGGCGAACGGGTGCGCGCCTACATATATGACGTGCGCCAAGAGCCGCGCGGACCGCAGATTTTCTTGTCCCGCACGCATCCGCAATTCATGGCCAAGCTATTCGCGCAGGAGGTGCCCGAAATCTACGACGGCATCATTGAGATCAAAGCGGTGGCACGCGATCCAGGGAGTCGTGCGAAGATCGCGGTTGTGTCGCGAGACAGCGGTATCGACCCGGTCGGCGCGTGCGTTGGTATGCGGGGAAGTCGTGTCCAAGCCGTGGTCGGCGAGTTGCAAGGCGAAAAGATCGACATTGTTCCGTGGGCGGCGGATCCAGCGACGTTTGTCGTAAACGCCTTGGCTCCGGCCGAGGTGACGAAAGTGGTGATGGACGAAGAACAGCGGCGGGTCGAAGTTGTCGTGCCCGACGATCAGCTCAGCTTGGCAATCGGCCGCCGCGGCCAGAATGTCCGACTGGCCTCACAGCTGACGGGCTGGGATATCGACATCCTTACAGAGGCTGAGGAATCGGAACGGCGGACTGAAGAGTTCCGTAGCCGCAGCAAGATGTTTATCGATTTCCTCGATATCGACGAAGTCATCGCGCATCTGTTGGTTACAGAAGGCTTCGCCTCTCTCGAAGAGGTTGCTTATGTGGCGCCGGAGGACCTTGCCGAAATCGAAGGGTTCGACTTGGAGATCGCTCAGGAGCTTCAATCCCGGGCGAGAAACGCGCTCGAGCGGCGTGATATCGAATATGAAGAGCAGCGTGTCGAGCTTGGTGTCGCTGACGATTTAGCGGCCCTCGAGGGGCTTACACCCGGGATGCTGGTGGCGCTCGGTGAAAAGGGTGTCAAGACATTAGACGATTTCGCCGATCTCGCTGGGGACGAGCTGCTTGAGCTGCTTGCCGGCTCTGACAAAAGCGGCCCCGCTCTCGAGACGGACACCGCGAATGCACTGATTATGCAGGCGCGGGCGCATTGGTTCGCGGAGGAACCGGCGTCAGCGGCAGCCTCCGCTCAGGAGTAGGTGCTACGAGCTTCGCCGACACGGATATCGGTCCAGAAGTGCAGCGGGTCGCCGATCAAAGCGGGCCGCAGCGCCGCTGCTTGGTGACCGGTGAGGTCCACGATCGCGAGACCTTGCTGCGCTTTGTCGTTGGCCCGGACGGCCATCTTACTCCCGATATTGGCATTCGTTTGCCCGGACGGGGTTTGTGGTTGACACCGCGGCGGGATATAGTTGAGCGAGCGGTAATAAAACGTGCCTTTGCACGCGCTGCCCGCCGGCCGCTGGTGATTCCGGAGGGGCTCGCAACCCGGGTTGAGGCGCTGCTCGTGCAGCGATGCGTGGACGGGATCGGGATTGCTCGGCGCGCTGGGATTGCGGTGTGTGGCTTTGAGCGGGTATCGGAAGCCGCCCGCCATGGTAAGGTGGCCGTATTACTCGCCGCGCTGGACGGCGCTCAAGGCGCACGCCGCAAACTCGAAGGTCTCGGCCGCGGTGCACCGCTGCTGTGCGTGCTGACGGCCGAGGAACTGGGCGCGGCCTTCGGTCGCGAGCACGTTGTTAATGCGTCGATCGGGTCGGGGCCGCTGAGCCGCAGGCTGCTTCTCGATGCGCAGAAATTAGCCGGCTTTCGCGTAGATGCGGTGATCGAACAAAGAGACAACGCCGTCCCAGGCTGGCGGAGACGGCAGGATAGCGGTATTGGAGCGCAATGACCGACGCAAGTGAGCAAGAGCAGAAACGGCCACTGACGCTGGGTCGTCCTGGCGGCAGGTTGGAGCTGCGCAAGGGCGTGGAGACAGGCCAGGTGCGCCAGAGCTTTTCGCACGGGCGCTCCAAAACGGTTACCGTCGAGGTCCGCAAAAAGCGTGTGATTGGCCCGGGTTCGGCGGAACCAGGAAAGCCGGAGGCGGCACCAACGGTTGCGCGCGATGCCATGCCTGCAGCGCGGCCAGCAGCAAGCGAGCCGGCGCGCCGCCCAGTTGTTATCCCGCGCACCTTGACAGCGGAGGAGCGCGCTGGGCGTGTCCGCGCGCTGCAGGACGCTCAAAAGGCGGATGAGGAATCACGCCGCCGTGCGGCGCTTGCCGAAGCCGATCGCCGCCGTCAGGAAGAGGAGCGCGCTGTTGAAGAGGCCCGCCGCCGCGCTGAAGAAGACGCCCGCCTCAGGGTAGAGGAAGAGGAGACGCGTCGTCAGGCTGCCGAAGACGCGCGCAAACGGTCCGAAGAGGAAGCGCAACGGCGTAAAGAGGAAGAGTCGAGACGCGAGGTCGCCGAGCGCGCGGGTAAGGCTGCCGCCGCAAAAGTCGCGGCGCTTGCCGCGGCGGGTAAAGTGGCAGCCCCGGTTGAGCAGGAGGAAGAGGAAGAATTGGCGGGCGGCGCGCGGCGCGGCGCGCGGCCGGAGATAAAAAAGCCGGTTGCACCGGTTCGCCGGGACGACATGCGCCGGCGAGGCGGAAAGATCACGGTTACGAGGGCGCTTTCGGGAGATGAAGGCGAACGCATGCGAAGCCTTGCCTCTGTGCGGCGGGCGCGCGAACGCGAGCGCCTGCGACTTCACCAGCGGGAGCAGGAAGCTACCAAGGTGGTCCGCGATGTCGTCATCCCAGAAACCATCACGGTTCAGGAATTATCCAACCGGATGGCGGAGCGTGGCGCTGATGTCATCAAGGCGCTGATGCGAATGGGCGTCATGGCGACGATCAACCAGGTAATCGACGCCGATACGGCTGAGCTTGTCGTGAGCGAATTCGGCCACCGGCTTCGTCGTGTGTCCGAGGCGGATGTCGAGGTGGGCCTCCGTGGTGAGGAGGATGCCGAAGAGACTCTTGCGCCACGCGCGCCCGTTGTCACGATCATGGGGCACGTCGATCACGGCAAGACCTCCCTGCTAGACGCCTTGCGGGAAACCGACGTTGCGGCCGGGGAAGCCGGCGGGATCACTCAACACATCGGGGCGTACCAGGTAAGATTACGGAGCGGTAAGCAGATCACCTTTATCGACACACCGGGTCATCAGGCGTTTACCGCCATGCGGGCTCGGGGCGCCAACGTCACCGACATCGTCGTTTTGGTCGTCGCTGCCGATGATGGGATCATGGAGCAGACGGTCGAAGCGATACGTCACGCCAAAGCGGCCCAAGCCCCGCTGATCGTTGCGATCAACAAAATGGACAAACCCGATGCACGCCCTGAGCGGGTTCGGCAAGAGCTGCTCCAACATGACATCGTCGTCGAACAACTTGGCGGCGAAATTCTTGATGTCGAAGTGTCGGCAACAAAGAAAACTAATCTCGATCGGCTTGAGGAGGCGATTTTGCTTCAGGCTGAATTGCTTGACCTAAAGGCTAACCCCAAGCGACCGGCAGAAGGTGTTGTGCTTGAAGCAAGGCTCGAAAGAGGGCGGGGTCCAGTTGCGACCGTATTAATCCAACGTGGGACGTTGCGGGTCGGCGACATTTTCGTTTCCGGTAGCGAGTGGGGCCGTGTTCGCGCGCTAATCGACGATCGTGGGCTAAATCGGATCGAAGCCGGACCATCTATGCCGGTCGAAGTGTTGGGACTCAATGGGATCCCGCTCGCAGGTGACGATTTCGTCGTCGCCGAAAACGAGGGAAGGGCTCGCGACATCGCCGATTTTCGGCAACGCCGCCGGCGCGATGCGGCCGCGGCAGTCGGCGGGCGCGGCACGCTTGAACAAATGTTTTCGCAGATTGCTGCCGGCACGGCCAAAGAGTTGCCGGTGGTCGTTAAATCCGACGTGCAGGGCTCACTCGAAGCAATTGTGGGATCGCTCGACAAAATATCAACGAACGAAGTGTCGATCCGCGTGCTGCACTCGGCGGTTGGAGGAATTACCGAGAGCGATGTGATCCTGGCCAAGGCATCAGAAGCGGTTATTATCGGCTTTAACGTTCGTGCCAACCCGCAAGCGCGCGATTTAGCGCGACGCGATGGCGTCGAGATTCGTTATTATTCGATCATCTATAATTTGATTGACGATATGCGCGGTGCATTGTCGGGGCTACTCGCGCCGACAATACGCGAACGTCTGCTGGGCAACGCTTCGATTCGTGAGGTATTCAGCATTACTCGCGTCGGCAAGGTTGCGGGGTGTATGGTCACGGAAGGTACCGTCCGTCGGGGTGCAAAGGTTCGACTGTTGCGAGACAACGTTGTGATCCACGAAGGCTCGCTTAAAACGTTGAAGCGGTTCAAGGATGAGGTTCGCGAGGTTCGGGAAGGCTACGAGTGTGGAATGGCCTTCGAAAACTATCAGGACGTCCAGACCGGCGACGTCATCGAATGCTTTGAGATCGAAGAAGTCGCACGAACGCTGTAACGGCGCAAAGGCCGGATGAACCAAAGAGTGCAAGACGAAAGAATTAGAGGAAGGTCCTTTAATCGCCCTCCGGGACCTCTCCTTTGATACGCGCCGGGGCACCAGCCAGCGCCAGCGCCGGGTCGCCGAGTTACTGCGTCACATCCTGTCGCAAGTGTTCCGAAGCGGCGAATGCCGCGATCCGGTGCTGCGCGAGGCCAATATCACGGTGACTGAAGTGCGCATCAGCCCGGATCTACGCAACGCGACGGTTTACGTCATGCCGCTAGGCGGGACCAACGCCGAGGAGGTCGTTGACGCACTCGGACACATGGCCGGGTTCCTTCGACGCGAGGTGTCTCGGGACTTGGGTTTGCGGTATGCCCCCAGCTTGGCTTTTGCCCTCGACCAAACGTTTGATCAGGCTGATCGCATATCGGCGTTATTGACCCGTCCCGAAGTGCAGCGCGATCTGCACGCCTCGGATGATAAAGTCGAAACCGACGATGTCGGTTAATCCTAAGCCAAACGGCTGGATTGTTATTGACAAACCAGAGGGCTTGACGTCAACCCGGGTTGTCGAATGCGTCCGCCGCGCCACCGGAGCCAAAGCGGGGCATGCCGGCACGCTCGATCCGCTCGCGACTGGTGTCCTGCCGATCGCTGTCGGTGAAGCCACCAAAACCATCGCCTACGCCGTGAACGGGCCCAAGCGGTACCGCTTCCGAATCAAATGGGGTGTCGCCCGCTCGACCGAGGATTGTGAAGGCGAGATTGTAGCCGAGAGCCGCCATCGTCCAAATCGGCAGGACGTGGAGAAGATTTTACCTAAGTTTATAGGCACCATTGCCCAAACGCCGCCGGCCTATTCGGCGATCAAGATCGCCGGCCGTCGTTCCTATGCGCTGGCCCGCGCTGGGCAGAAGCCGTGTCTGACGGCGCGACCGGTGGAGATTTTTGATCTTCGCCTGATCGAAATGCCGAACCCGGAGATTGCCGATCTGGAGGCGACCGTTGGCAAAGGAACCTACATTCGGGCGCTTGCACGCGATATTGCCGAGGCGCTCGGGACCCTGGGTCACATTGCCGCTCTGCGTCGCCTGTCGGTCGGGCCGTTTACGGAAGAACACGCAGTGCCTCTGGTGGCTGCCGTTGGGGAGCAATATATCCTGCCAAGCTGTGAGTCGCTATTGCCGATCGAGGTAGCACTGACCAAGATCCCGGCGTTGGTTCTGGCGCGAGGTGACGCCGCCCGGTTGCGATGTGGTCAGCGAGTGGCGCTTGATGCCTCCGCCGAACTGGTCTGAGCCAAGCTACCGGTTGCGGGTACGGTCGTCGCTGCGTGGGATGATCGGGCGCTTGTTGCTCTTGCAATGGTCGAGGATGGAAACCTACGGCCGTTGCGCGTATTGAATTTGTGAGTAGGAGTAAGAGGTTCGATGTCGATCACCGCTGAGCGCAAACAGGCGCTTATTTCCGAATACGCCACCAAGTCTGCTGATACCGGCTCTCCCGAAGTCCAGGTAGCTATACTGAGCGAGCGCATTCGTAATCTCACCGATCATCTTGGGACCCACAAGAAAGACTTTCACTCGCGGCGAGGGTTGCTCGTCATGGTAGGTCAACGCCGTCGGTTATTAGACTATCTGAGGCGTTCCAATCAGAACCGCTATGAGACCCTGATCGGTCGGTTGGGTTTGCGGCGTTAAGGCCCACGGTTGCACATGCCGCGACACGAGCTTACGGCTAGTCGGCCGGAGCCGAACGGCACGCTGGCAGCTACTGAGCCCCGTCTTTGAGGACAGAGTTGACGCGCGAAGAAGTTTGCTGCGCGCAATTCTAAAGAGGAATCTTGGAGAATGTTACAAGTATACCGAAGGGAACTGATTTGGGGCGGCCGTCGTCTGACCCTGGAAACGGGAAAAATCGCACGACAAGCCGACGGCGCAGTGTTGGCCACATACGGCGAGACGACTGTATTGTGTACCGCTGTGGCAATGAAATCTGTAAAGGCGGGACAAGATTTTTTTCCGCTCACCGTCAACTATCAAGAAAAAACCTTCGCCGCGGGTAAGATTCCTGGTGGTTTTTTTAAGCGGGAAGGCCGTCCATCGGAGAAAGAAACGCTCGTTTCTAGATTGATTGACAGGCCGCTGCGGCCATTATTTGCGTCTGGGTTTCGCAATGAAACGCAGGTTGTTTGTACTGTACTGAGCCACGACCTGGAAAATGATCCCGATATCGTCGCGATGATCGGTGCTTCGGCGGCGCTTACGATCTCGGGAATACCCTTTCTTGGACCAATTGCCGGCGCGAGGGTCGCGTACATCGACGGCGCTTACGTGTTGAACCCGATCCTGGCTGAGCTGCCGCGATCCGAACTTGACCTCGTGGTCGCCGGCACTGCCGGTGGCGTACTAATGGTCGAGTCGGAAGCTCGCGAGCTTTCGGAAGATCTGATGTTGGGAGCGGTCACCTTTGGACATCGTGAATTTCAGCCCGTCATCCAGGCGATTATCGAGTTGGCGGAAACATGCGCAAAGGAGCCGTGGGATCTGCCGCCGATGCCAACCGAGTATCATGCGGTGGAGGAACGCCTGCGTTCGACAGTCGGGCCGCTGATCGAGGCTGCCTATCACGCGCAGGGAAAGCAGGATCGCAGCAACCGGCTCGATGCCGCAAAAGCGCAAGCAGCCGAGTTGTTTGCCGATGAAGAACAGCGCTCAGTCGCCTTCAAGATCTTCAAGGATTTGGAAAAGGAGATTGTCCGCGGAGCCATCCTTCGCGGCGCGAACCGGATCGATGGCCGAGACGCGCGCTCGATCCGGCCAATCACGGCTGAGGTCGGGATTTTGCCTCGCGCTCACGGGTCGGCCTTGTTCACCCGGGGGGAGACACAAGCCCTCGCGGTGGCGACGTTGGGTACCGGCCAAGACGAGCAGGTAATCGATGCCCTCGAGGGCGAGTACCGCGAAAACTTCATGCTCCACTACAATTTCCCGCCCTATTCGACGGGAGAGGCCGGGAGGATCGGATCTCCTGGGAGGCGGGAGATCGGGCACGGAAAGCTTGCATGGCGAGCGATTCACCCTTTGTTGCCCTCAAAAGACAACTTCCCTTATACGATCCGGGTGGTTTCTGAAATTACCGAGTCGAACGGCTCCTCGTCGATGGCATCGGTTTGCGGCGCCTCGCTCGCCTTAATGGATGCGGGCGTGCCGCTGCCGCGACCGGTCGCTGGCATAGCAATGGGGCTCATCAAGGACCCTGAAGCGTTTGTTGTGCTCTCCGACATCCTCGGTGACGAGGACCATCTCGGCGACATGGACTTTAAGGTGGCCGGCACCGAAAAGGGTGTCACGGCATTGCAGATGGACATCAAGATCACCTCGATAACCGACGAGATCATGCGGGTCGCTTTGAACCAGGCGCGAGAAGGACGCGTCCATATCCTGGGTGAGATGGCCAAGGCATTGACTGGCGCGCGCGAGGCGGTCAGCGAGAATGCTCCCCGGATCACCACTCTGAGCATTCCAAAGGACAAAATCCGGGAGGTGATTGGGTCGGGCGGCAAAGTGATCCGCGAGATCACTGAAACTACCGGCGCAAAGATCGACATCGACGATGATGGCACCGTCAAAGTCGCGGCATCCGACAGTAATGCTGCACAGGCGGCCATCGATTGGATTCGCGGAATTGTCGCCGAGCCGGAAGTGGGCGGCATCTACAACGGCAAGGTGGTCAAGACCGTCGACTTTGGCGCTTTCGTAAATTTCCTCGGCTCGCGGGATGGGCTTGTGCATATCAGCGAGTTGGCCCCCCAGCGGGTCGGCAAAGTGACTGACGTTGTCAAGCTTGGCGACAATGTGAAAGTTAAGGTGCTGGGGTTTGACGATCGTGGTAAGGTCAAACTGAGCATGCGCCAAGTTGATCAGCAGACAGGTGAGGACGTCGGCAACAAGCGTGCAGAGCCGGCCCGCACACCTGAGGTAGTAAAGTAGGATAAGCGAACCGACCGATCACGACCGTATTTGAACACGGCTCGGCGATTCTTTATACTCGCAGCGGCGATGCACCGATTGGACAGCCATAGTTCGAATTGCACCGGGCCTTGGCTGCCGTCGGTAATCGGGCACCGCGGGGCAGCGGGTGAGGCGCCTGAAAACACTCTTGTCGGGCTTCGGCGGGCCCACGCCCTCGGCTGCAAATGGGTGGAGTTTGATGTTCGTTTGACTGCCGACGGCGAGTTGATCCTTCTGCACGATGATCGGCTCGAACGAACCACGAATGGCCGCGGCCATGCGCGCGAACTCACCTTGGCAGCAATCCGCCGTTTTGACGCCGGCGCCTGGTTCGATCCGTTGTTTGTAGGCGAACCGGTGCCGACGCTCGACGAGGCGATCGCCTTGTTGGCTGAACTCGGCCTGGGCGCCAACATCGAGCTGAAATCCGAGCCCGGGGACGCGCTCGCCACCGCGCGAGCAGCAACCGAAATTCTCTCGCGATCATGGCCGAGGCATCTGCCGGCCCCATTAGTCTCAAGTTTTTCAGACCAGGCGATCGAGGCTGCTCGCGACCACGCTCCGG
The DNA here is from genome assembly GCA_963735445.1 of uncultured Alphaproteobacteria bacterium. GTDB lineage: Bacteria > Pseudomonadota > Alphaproteobacteria > ATCC43930 > CGMCC-115725 > AP-15. Next base: position 185,962 of record CAVTLC010000015.1, on the reverse strand, counting down.
ATGTCCCTCGCGGGCTGCTGATACGCAGCGTAACCGCCGCTCGGCAGCGTCGTGCTGCAGATTTGGGTTGTATGACGATCAATGTCGACCATCAGTACCTGCGTCCGGCAATCGTGACGAGGTTGCGCGAAGCGGGATATTTTGTGATGGCTTACACAGTCAATGATGCCGTTCGTGCAAATGAATTATGGCAGTGGGGGGTCTCCTCGGTCTTCTCCGATTTTCCCAATATCATGAATTCGGCCGTGACCGTCGACCGAGCGCAACCTGTGACCAGGCGACGGCTTTCGCCGATATTATCTCGGCGGGATGCAATATCGTGAGAGCTCTAAACCCAATTCTCGTATCGGGCCGTGAGGTTCTGCCCCTAGTCGAGGGCGGTAAGGGCATTTCCATATCAAATGGCGAAAGTTCGGGAGCATGGGCCGCGGCCGGCGCGGTTGGCACATTCTCCGGTGTGAATGCCGACAGCTTCAGCGAAGACGGCAAATTGATCCCACAGCTCTATCATGGGCGTACCCGGCGCGAGCGCCATGAAGAGCTCGTTACGTACGCCATTGCCGGCGGGGTACAGCAGGCCCGTGTAGCATATGAACGCGGTAACGGTGAAGGCCGTATCCACATGAATGTTCTGTGGGAAATGGCCGCCGCCGAGCGGGTTTTGCATGGTGTACTCGAAGGCGCGAAGGGCTTGATCCACGGCGTCACCTGCGGGGCAGGGATGCCGTACAAGATCGCCGAGATCTCCGCGCGTTATGGGGTGTACTACTATCCGATTGTATCCTCCGCACGGGCCTTTCGTGCGCTGTGGAAACGTGCGTATCACAAATTCTTCGATTGGCTCGGCGGCGTTGTCTACGAGGATCCCTGGCTCGCCGGTGGCCACAACGGTCTCTCCAACAGCGAAGATCCGAACAACCCCGAGCCGGCCTACCCGCGGGTGCGCGAGTTGCGCAGTATGATGAGCGACTTCGGCCTTGCTTCGACGCCGATCTTCATGGCGGGCGGGCTTTGGTACTTACGCGAATGGAGTGACTGGATAGAAAATCCCGAACTCGGCCCCGTAGCCTTTCAGTTCGGAACCCGTCCGCTGCTAACCCAAGAGAGCCCCATTTCCGACGCTTGGAAGCGCAGGCTGCTAACCTTAGGTGAAGGCGATGTCTATCTGAACCGCTTTAGCCCGACCGGGTTTTATTCCTCGGCAGTGCGCAACAGCTTCTTGGACGAGCTGCAGGAGCGATCGGCTCGGCAGGTGGCGTTTTCTGTTGAGCCGGTCGGGGAACACGTCGCACCGTTTCGGGTCGGAGCCCGCAACCGTGTCGTCTATCTAACGTTGCACGATCGGCAATCGGCCGAGAGATGGGTTGCAAGCGGATTTTCAGAAGCGCTGCGCACTCCGGACTCGACATTGATTTTTGTTACACCGGAGAAGGCGCTCGAGATCCGCACCGACCAGATTAACTGCATGGGTTGCCTGAGCGCCTGTCAATTCTCGAACTGGGCTCAGGGCGAAACAAGCTCTACGGGCAAAAAGGCGGATCCGCGCAGCTTTTGCATTCAGAAGACATTGCAAGCCATTCGTCATTCCGACGACGTCGAGCAGCAGCTGATGTTTGCCGGCCATAACGCATACCGCTTCGCCTCCGACCCGTTTTACGCAAACGGGTACGTGCCTACCGTCCGCGAACTGGTAGAGCGCCTTCAAACCGGAAATTAATTAACCCGGCAGGACCCTAGTCCCGGTCGCGAACCATCAGCGGCGCGCAGTGGACCTGTGCCGCTGTGCCAATGCCGCCGATTGGCCATTCTTCGAACGTGCGCTGAACTGAGCCGTCCATCAGCGATCAGGTTGCGGGGGCGCCTATCCACCCGAAACTACCTTCACCCGCAGCCAGGGCCAATAATTGCGGGTACTGTTTCAAGCGATTCATCACCCATCACCGCACCCGCTTGACAGCCTCGAGCGCTCGTAGGATAAAATCATTCCAAGGTGTAAGTTTTGTTCGGTTCGGATTATGATGCCGGCCGAGCCCGAGCTGCACCGGATCCGGTGTGACACGCGGCGACCTGGAAGTCGTGCAATTTTTCGGGGAAGGCGATCGCGATGATGCGAATGCCCCTGATAAAGTGCAGGAAAATCGAATCGTCGAGCTTGTACGATAGCAAGTTGCGCAACCCGGAACACCGGCCGGCAGATCGAAGCGGACCACTGATGGCGGCTGACGAATAGTTCACCGCCAATACCACGACCGACACCACAAGGAGGAGGGCGCAAGATGGCTTATCAGGATGACATCGGTTTAATGGCTCACCTGATGCGGCGGGCCGGCTTTGGTGCTACCCGCGACGAACTTGAAGCGCGAGTGGCCAAGGGATACGAGGCGACGGTCGAGGAGTTGCTGCATCCCGAGACCCAGCCGCCAGTCGATGCTTACACATTGATGCGCTACCAACCGGCTTCGTTGTTGCCCGGCGGTCAGCCCCCAATGGGCAATGTCAACTGGATGTACTATCTGGTAAATACCCAGCGGCCGCTCGAAGAAAAAATGGCGCTGTTCTGGCACCACGTTTTTGCGACCGGTAATTCCAAGGTCGACAATTACGACCAATTATTGGAACAGATCCAGCTGTTCCGCGAAAACGGCATGGGTAACTACCGCGACCTGCTGCTGATGGTTGCCAGGAACCCAACGATGATCTTCTGGCTCGACAACCAGCAGAACCACGGCACCGCTGTTAATGAGAATTGGGGCCGGGAGCTGCTTGAACTGTTCAGCCTCGGCGCCGGAAACTACACCGAAAAGGACGTCCGCGAATGCTCGCGGGCCTTCACCGGCTGGACGTTCGAGACCAAAATCCCGCGGGCGCCCTACGGCCGGTTCCCCTGGAAGTTCGAGTATCGTCCAGAAGATCACGATGACGGCGAGAAAGAATTCCTTGGTCACAAGGGCCGCTTCAACGGCGAAGACATCATCGACATCGTGGTTCAGCAGCCGGCGTGCGGAAAGTTCATCTGCCGGCATCTGTACAACTTCTTCGTCGCGGACGAACCGCAAGTCCCGGCGTGGCCAATCGAACCGCCGCGCGATCAAAAGGCGGTCGATACTTTGGTGGGTGCGTTCCGCGATTCGAAGTTCGACATGCGCTCGGTTCTGCGTGTGCTGTTCAACTCCGACTTTTTCAAGAACGCCCGCTTCCAGCACATGAAGTCCCCGGCCGAGGTCGTGGTCAGCACGCTGCGGATGGTTGGCGGCCACGAGCTGCCAAAGCCGGGCATCGGCGATCTGTCAATGCAACCCACTTATATGGGACAGGATCTGCTGAACCCGCCTTCGGTTGAAGGTTGGCATACCGGCAAAGAGTGGATCAACAGCGGCTCATTGATGGCGCGCGTCAATTTTGTTGCGGAGAAGGTTGGCGACACGTCCCTGCCCGGCGTCCGCGCGATCATCAACCGAGTAAAGCAGCACGGTTCGCTGAGCCCCGAGCAGCTCGTTGACCACTGCCTCGACCAAATCGGCCCGGTCGAAGTCGGCGCGGACACCAAGGAAGAGCTGCTTGGTCAAGCCAAAGCGTGGGGTCAGATCGCTTGGGACAGCGAAGCCAACTCAAGTGTCGCGGATCAGCGGGTTGCGCAAATGCTTCAGCTGATCGCCGCGACCAGAGAGTATCAATTCGGCTAAGTTGAACTTATCAGACGAGGAGGAATCTGTAATGCCAGCAACACAGGAATGCACAGAAGGACCCGGTCATTGTCGTTCTGCAATTGACGGGCGGAAACGACTATCTCAACACGGTAATTCCGTACAATAACCCGCTGTACCGGGACAACCGGAAAGCGGTCGGGATCCCCGACAACCAGATCATGCATCTGGATAAGGATTACGGCATCCCGCACTACATGGCGCCGATTAAGCCGTTTTGGGATGATGGGAAGCTCGCCATCCTGCACGGCGTCGGCTGGAAGGAGTCACCGCGGTCGCACTTCCGCGCGATGGACATCTGGCACACTTGCGAACCGATCAAGGTCGGGACTGAGGGATGGCTCGGGCGCGTCGCGCGCGAATTCGACCCGAAGAAAGAGAATGTCGTCACCACCGTCAGCTTCGGACCAAGCCTGCCACGGTCGTTGGCGGTACCGGGCGTGCCGGTTGCGTGCGTTGGCGGCCCACTAGAAAAGTATGGCTTTCTGCCGACCATTCAGGGTGAGCAGCGCAAGCAGATCCTGGAACGCTTTGCGGCGATGTATAAGCCGGCGATCGGCACTGGTGCGGTCATGGACTACATGGCCGATACGGGCATCGACTCGTTGAAGGGTGAGGACATTCTCAAGGTCGCGCCGCAAAAGTACTCGTCGACGGTGCAGTACCCGAACACCTCGATCGCCAGAAAGCTCAAGGGCATCGCGCAGGTGCACCTGGCCGATCTCGGCAGCCGCATATTCTATTGCGACCACAGCACGTTCGACACGCATGCCGGCCAGAACCCCGGGCACCAGAATTTGTGGAGTGCAGTGACCGAGGGTGTCGATGCCTTCATGAAGGATCTGCGCGAGCACGACCATGCCGATAACGTCATCCTGCTGATGTTCTCGGAGTTCGGTCGTCGCGTTCGCGACAACGGTTCGGGAACCGATCACGGCGCCGGCGGCGTCGCTTTTGTGCTCGGCGACAAGGTCAAGGGTGGTCACTACGGCGAGATGCCGTCGCTGAAGCCCGAGCATCTGGTTCAGGGCGATCTGAACCCGAATATGGACTTCCGCAGCGTCTACTCGACCATCCTCGACAAGTGGCTGAAGCTCAATCCGGCGCCGATCGTCAACGGCACCTTTGAGCAGCCGGCGTTCCTGAACTAAGACAAGATCAGGGGTAACCGTCTCCCTCCCGCGGAAAAGATCTGCAGGAGGGAGGCGCTGCGCGACAACCAGCGAAGTAAGGCGGATCAAGGAGGAGGAGCGCTATGCCGCTCACAACGGTTGCGGAAGGACGGGTGTTCGATTGGAGTCATGCCGTCGGGCGAAATGCGGCTCGCGGCCCCGGCTTCAATTACGTCCAGACGATGTGCCTCGGAAAGAACGGCGTTCTCTATGCCACGAACCGCGGCAACGAAAATAATTTCGGGATGCACGTCAATAAAGTGAAACTTGGCGGGCCCGGAGAAGAGGAACATATAGCCGACTTTTGCGAATACGGCGAGGGCGACGGGAAGTGCACTTGGCCGTTTGGGGTTGCGGTCGACAACAACGACCATGTCTATGTCTCAGATGACTGGACAAACACGATTTCGGTGTTCGACAGCAGCGGCAATTTCTTGCGGAAATGGGGCAAGACCGGCAGCGGCGACGGCGAGTTGATGCGCCCGGCGGGCCTCGCGGTCGAAAAGAATGGCAATATCATTGTTGTCGACAGCGGCAATAATCGCCTGCAGGTCTTCACGCCTGACGGCAAGTTTGTCGGGAAATGTGGTCGGGCCGGCAACGGCGATGGCGAATTTAACCAGCCCTGGGGGATCACCCTCGACAAAGACGGCAACATTTATGTCGCCGACTGGAAGAACCACCGCGTCCAGAAATTGTCGCCCGAAGGCAAGTTTCTGATGAAATTCGGCCAATACGGTACGGTCGAGCCGTCAGAGGGATCCTATGCCGTAACCATGCTGGGGCCGTACGTCTCGGCCGGCGAGGAGACCAAGGGCTATCCGAAGCCGGGCACGCTCAATCACCCCACCGATGTCGCAGTTGACAGCGATGGCGACATCTACGTCACCGACTGGGGAAATCATCGTGTTTGTGTCTTCGACTCGGAAGGCAAGCCAATCGCCAATTTGATCGGCGACGCACAGGTGTTGTCGAAATGGGGCCAACAGACCGTTGACGCAAACCCCGATATGGCGAAGGCGCGGCGCCGGGTAAGAAGCCTTGAACCACAATGGCGTTTCTGCTTCCCAACCGCGGTCGAGTTTGACCCGGAAACCGACAGCATCATTGTCGCCGATAGCCAACGCAACCGCTTGCAGATTTACAAGAAGGTGCGTGACTACAGCGATTTCCAAGCAAACCTGTAGGCTCAGGTCGATCTCGGCGTCGCTCTGACGAGGCGGCGCCGAGATCGCACAGCACTCGGTCTGGGCGCCCGAGGCGTCCGGATGGTCGGATAACATAGCCGGACCTGGGCTTTGAGCTGAATTTTATGACTAAAAGAGAGATGATTTGTCGATGCGCCTGTTTATTTTAGCAGCGCATATTGCTATGTTTGTGACATGAATAAGGCGATGCCGCCTTCGACCGTATTGCAACGCCTGCGCTCGGCGGGCCTCCGGCCAACGCGCCAGCGACTGGCGTTGGCGCGCCTGCTTCTTGAAGGCGGGGATCGGCACGTCACAGCCGAGCATCTTCACGGCGAGGCGATGGCGACCGGCATCAAAGTTTCACTCGCCACTGTATACAACACATTACATCAGTTTACTGAGGCCGGGCTGTTACGGGAGGCCATGATCGAGCCCGGGCGCTCGTATTTCGATACCAATACCGACGACCACCACCATTTCTTCTGTGAAACCACAGGAGAGCTGCGCGATATCCCAGCGCACCATCTTTCGGTTAGTGGTCTGCCCACCCCTCCAGCTGGCACCGAGATACACCGGGTTGATATCATCGTCCGATTACGTTCGGATGGGGAAACCTAACTCGTCAACTCCTAGCCGCCTATCGTTTGCATTGGCGATGAGGGTGGCTCCACTCGGCCCGGCCTAATTAATTAATTCTCCGGAAGGTTTCGGCGCTCCGTTTGCTCTTAATGCCTGAGGCACGACTGGCGTCGACGACTTGTAAACTCAAGCATCGGGCGCCGAGTCGAAGTCGGCCGTTTGCTAGGTTATCTCGAGAATTACGAGACGATGCTCCAACAGAGCAAGAGTTCACACCCGGATCACAACTTTGCCGACATGCCGGTCGGCTTCCAAATAGTTCTGCGCCGCAGCAATATCGCTCAGGGCAAAAGTTCGGTCGACGATCGGCCGCAAGCGGCCGTCCTGCAACGCCGGCATCACATCAGCAACAAAGCGTTTGGTCGACTCGGCACGCTGCGCCGGCTTGCGTAGCCGATTGCTGACCCCGTAGAGGTGCAAGCGGCGCAATGCCAGACGATCGAGATCAAGCTCACCCGTCAGCACGCCACTCATTCGCCCGATCGTAACGAACCGGCCACCCACCGCGAGCGCGTGCAAGCAAGCAGGGAAGATGTCGCCCCCGATATTGTCGACGATCATGTCGACCCCATCATCCCCCACCACCGCCGTGATCGCCTCGGCGAAACCCTCGCTGCCGGTTACAACACCGGTGTCGAGCCCGTAGCTCTTCAGTTTTCCGATTTTTTCCGCCGAGCGCGACGTGCCGATAACCTTGGCGCCGATCAGTTTTGCAAGCTGCAAGGTCGCGACGCCGACGCCGGAGGATGCTGCGGTCACCAGCACGGTCTCGCCGGCGCGCAATTGGGCGCTGGCATAGAGGGCATCGTGAACCACGACAAATACGATCGGCACCGCGGCGGCTTCTTCCCAGGCGAGCCGTTCGGGAGCCGGCATCGCCTCGCGCGCGTCGATCAGCGCGTATTCGGCAAAGCCACCGCTGCAGCGACCCATGACCCGATCGCCGGGTTGGAAGCCGGTCACCCCATCGCCGATCTCGATCACCTCTCCGGCGGCATCGCCGCCTCCGGTCCGCTCTGCCGGCACGCGCTGACCGGGCATGGCGCGCAAATTGCGCATCGCGCGCATTTCGGCGCGGTTCAGCGACGAAGCATAAACCCGCGCCAAGATGTGGCCGGGCGGAACGACAGGCCGCTGCACATCCCGAATGTCCCACACGCCGCCCTCGGGACCCGGCACCATAATCGCCGCCCGCATTCTTCGTCCTCCCTCAGTCGCGAACCAAACCCACGCTATACGGTGCGGCCGGATGGGAACAGAGGTGCATTTCGGAGAATTATCGGTCTAGCGGGACCACGATGACGTGGCCGACCCATCTCGCAAAGACCCTTTCGCTCACGGGTCTTGCAGAGGCCGCGACCCACGTCCACCATGATGGCTGACTGATCGCACCGCGACCCATCACAGCGGCAGAAAGGGAGCGCCGGCATGGAATTCGGCATGTTTCACCAGTTTCCGTCATTACCTGGGCGCAGCGACGCCGATACTTTTGCTGAGGCGTTCGAGCAGATCGACGCGGCCGAAGATCTTGGCCTCGATGTGATGTGGCTCTCCGAATTGCATTTCGACCCGCAGCGCTCGGTCCTCTCCGCCCCGTTGAGCATCGCCAGCGCGATTGCAGCGCGGACCCGCCGCATCAAGATCGGGATAGCGGTGCAGGTATTGCCACTGTGTCATCCGCTGCGGTTGGCCGAAGAAGCCGCCACAGTCGACCAGATCAGCCGCGGCCGCCTGATTTTCGGGGTTGGCCGCAGCGGATTGCCGCGCACGTATGAAGATTACGGCGTGTCCTATGCCGAAAGCCGCGACCGCTTTGTCGAAGTTCTCGATATCGTCGAACAAGCGTGGTCGCAGCCCGCCGTCTGCTACGATGGGAAATATTACAGCTTTCACGACATCAAAGTGACGCCAAAGCCGTATCAGCAGCCTTATCCGCCGATCCGGATCGCCGCCGCCAGCCCCGACACCTATCCCGCCGTGGGTGCCCGCGGGTTGCCGATTTTCCTAAACGCTCGTCACGGCGCGTTCTCGGAATTCGTCCCGGCGATCCGGGACTATCGGGTCGCTTACGAAGCCGCCGGGCACCAAGGAAGAGGTCAGGTCTATCTACGGGTTCCGACCTATCTCGCAGAGACCGAAGCGCAGGCGCGCGAGGAGCCGCGTGAGAGCCTGATGCATTTCTATCGCGAACAAACCGAGCGACTGCGCGATTCAATGTCCCGCGGCGGCACGCGCGCGATCGAAGGACGGGCGGAGCGGCTAAAGCGGCTCGAAAACTTAACCTACGACGAGGCTTTAGCCGGCCAGGTGCTGATCGGTACGCCAGACTCGGTCGGCAGAAAGCTGCGCGAATTGCAGGATGAGCTGGGGATCGACGGCATATTGGCCGAACTCAATTGCGGCGGGCTGATCCCGCACTCAAAGGTGATGCGCGCACTTAGCTTGCTGTGCCGTGAGGTGATGCCGCGTTTCCATTGAGGGACCGCGAGGCCGTCACCGCGGCGAAGTCTCCGTCCTCATCAGCACGTCCCGCAACGCTGTCCACTTCGCGAGTTTGGCCGCAAAGTCGAGCCGAGCATGCGCTGGGCTCGTCGACGGCATTGCCAAATATGAGAGGCCCGGCCGAAGTGGGAAGTGGCGCTCATAAAGCCGGCGTGCGGCAGTGCCGTTGAACGCGATCGCGCAGATCAGCGGATGCGACTCGAGTAATCGGTTAATGGCGTTGGGGATTTCCCGGCGGATCGTCGAGTCAGCGCTGGCCTCGCGCTCGCCGATCATGCACACATCCCACAGCGCCACCCGCTGCGCTCTGGCAAAATCAAGCCTCTCATCATAATCCGCCGCAACGGGAGCTTCGAATAAGGCGAACAGGATCGGCCAAAACAGATTGCGCGGATGAGCGTAGTATTGCTGGCGCCTCAAAAACTCTTCGCCGGGTAATGTCCCGAGCACCAGAACCCGCGCGCGCTCGTCGACGATCGGAGGAAAACTCCTCCTGGCCGGCGCTGCGGTCGATCCGATGTCGGCGCAATCAACGCTGGCCCCTAAACCGCGTCGATTAGCCGACATAGCGGCCGAGGCGAACCGCGGTCTGACCTTTGCCCGACCGGCGCGACGGCATGATCAATACACAATCATCGTATGGAGTGCGGACGTCGCTCCCGTTGTCGCGGCCAATCAGTGTCCCTTTCGGCGTCAGCACTTCGAGCCCGCGGAAATCGCCAGCGAATTCAAAGCGGTCGCCAATGATCGTGACCGCGTCGGTGACTTCAATGACCCGCTGCTCCGGCCGGGCATCGAAATCTCCGCTGCCGAGCGGCGCGGCTTCCTCGCGGGTCAAGGTGCCGAGCGCGATCAGAAAGCGCAACATGACGTCTGTCGCGACCTCCGCAGTGCGTCGTTGCCAATGCTGTCCTGCCTCGATCAGCAGCGCTGTCTTAGACGAGCTCGGATCGCCAAACGCGCCGTAGTCACGCATGCGTTTGCCCGCCGCATGTCCGACATCGCACATGATCAATTCGGGGATGCCAACCTCTCGAGCGAGCGCCACCGACCGGTTCAGCATGCCGGCAAGCATCAACGGCGCCGTCGCATGCTGCATCGAATGAATGTCGAGCAGAAAATCAGCGGAATCAACAAACGGCCGCAGCGCCCGGGCTCGGGTGAGTTCGGTAGATTGCCTGTCACTATCCAGGGTAGCCTGGTCCCACAGCCGGTTGAAATCTTCGTCGACAAAACGCGACGCCACCGGATAGCGCGGATTGAAGCTGTGATAGGCGGCCACATTATCAAAGGCGAGCGTTAGCTTTCCCTGGCGTGGCCTCAGACCGGCGCGCAGCAAACGATCGAGAGCGATAGCACCGCAAATCTCGTTGCCATGGGTTAGGGCCGTGACCAACACATGCGGGCCCGCCCTGCCGCTGTCGAAACTTGTAACATATTCAGTCCCGGTGTTACCTGCGCGGTACGGGGTGATATCGGGCGGGCTCAGCTCGACGGGATAGTTTGCCTCAGGCACGCAAAGCTCCAACAGTCCAGAACTGTCATTTTGCACCTGCTCGGCGATTACGTCACGCCTCGTAGCATCGGGTTCATGCCGCCGGAGCCGGGCAAGCTAAGCAAAGATGCCATTGCCGCCGCGTAAGGCAGTTTCGAACGGCTTGCTCCGCGAATATGCAATCCATAGTATTTAAGCGGGCTTGCTGGCCGTCGCCGACTGGGCGGTCGCAGGGACCGTGGACCGGGATCCGCATGAGGGCGCGGGGACGAGGCGCTAAGATGAGTCAAATCGGATGAGTTTCGAGATTCCCGGTGTTCTGTGGCGGCGCGATCCTGAGGCGGCCGAGCTGCCTCTCGTCTTTGACTCCCCGCACAGTGGTTCGCACTATCCCGAAGATTTTCGTTTTTCCTGCCCTCTCGAGCACTTACGACGCGCCGAAGACGCGTACGTGGACGAGCTTTACGCCGATGCGCCCGCGCATGGCGCCACCTTAATCGGCGCGCTGTTTCCGCGAAGCTATCTTGATCCGAACCGCGGCGTCGAAGACATCGACGAGGCGCTAATCGACGGCGAATGGCCAACACCTCTGAAGCCGTCGCAAAAGACGCGCTCCGGACTAGGCTTGGTGCGACGAGTCGCGCGCAGCACTCCAATCTATGACAGAAAGCTCAGCGTCGACGAGGTCTTGGCCCGGATAGAGCGCTGTCACACCCCGTACCACCGTGTGCTCGACGAGGCATGTACGCGGCTTCATGCAAAATACGGTACGGTCTGGCACATCAACTGCCATTCTATGCCGTCAAAGCGAAGCGCCCGCGACATCGGGCGGCCGGCCGATTTCGTACTCGGCGACCGTGACGGCACGACTTGCGACAAGGAACTCACCGATTTCGTTGCTGCAGTCCTGCGCCGCCGCGGATATGACGTGCGGATTAATGAGATCTTCAAGGGGGTGGAGATCGTCAAACGGCAAGGCAGACCGGCAGCACGACGCCATAGCCTGCAGATCGAAGTCGACCGGGCGCTCTATATGGACCAGAAAACGTTGCAAAAAAACTCGAACTTCGCACAGCTTCGGAGCGATATCGCTCACTTGATCGAGATGCTGGGGCGTTTTGCGCGCGAGCAGCAACAGCGCTAAAGATACAACTTCCGAATTGGTCTCGCTTCTGAAGTGTCCCGCTGGAGGCTGACATGGCAACAATCCCGAAGGTATTGCACGAGCACATCAACACCGCCTTTCCCGCGAATGTCTGCCTCGTTGGCAGCATGTTGCCCAGCGGATATGCGCAGATCACGCCACGCGGCGGCACGATGGTCTATGACGACGAGCACATCGCTTTATGGGAGCGCGGCAAGGGCTCGACGAACGCCAATTTGCGCGACGGTACCGCGCTCACTGTATATTTTCGCAAGCCGCAATTGCGCGAAGCGGGCGTGCTACCAAAAGGCGGTATCGCGCGCTTTTACGGCCGAGCCAAAATCTACAGATCTGGACCAGTGTACGAGGAGGTTTGGCGCCGATTGGTGCAGCCCGAAAAGGATCGTGACCCGCAGAAAGCCGGTTATGCGGTGCTGGTCGAAATCGAGCGGGCCGAGGATCTGGACGGTCAGCCATTGAACGACTGATTTACTCTGCTTTGGAGACAGTTAAACCCGACGAGTAAAGCGCGTTCTAATTGCTTGCATCGGAATCTTGCTACTCTGAAACGAAATCGTTACCCACAATCAGCAGCACTACACGTTCTTCAAAAGAGTCAGCGCTTTGAGTATTGCGGGCGGCGGCGGGCTTTGTGCTTGCCGTATTTCTTGCGTTCGACGACGCGGCTGTCGCGGGTCAGAAAGCCTTGGCCCTTCAAGGCCGGGCGCAGACCTGGCTCGTAACACGTTAGGGCTTTGCTGATGCCGTGGCGCACTGCACCCGCTTGTCCCGATAAGCCGCCGCCCACCACCGTGCACATGACATCGAACTGGCCGAGCCGGTTGGTCGAGACAAAGGGTTGGTTGATGATCATGCGCAGAACAGGACGCGCGAAATAGACCGGGCTGTCGCGGCCGTTGACCCTGATCGCACCCGTGCCGGGCTTGATCCACACCCGCGCCACCGCGTTCTTGCGCTTGCCGGTGGCATAGGCGCGACCAAACTCGTCGATTTTGGGCTGTACCTCGACCGGAGCCGTCGCCGCCGGAGCCGTCGGCGACTGCGCGGTCGGCCGCTGCGCCGCCTGCATCGCCTGACGTAGGCTGCCGAGCCCCTGGAACGTCTGGGCGCGCGGACCCGAGGGCGGGTTGCCAGGCGGCCGTTCACTCTCTGCCATAGACTAGGCCCTCACATTTTTTCGGTTCATCGCGCCGACATCGAGCGGTGCGGGCTGTTGCGCGGAATGCGGATGCTCGGACCCGGCAAAGACGCGGAGATTCTTCATGACCCGGCGTCCCAGCGGCCCGCGCGGCAGCATGCGCTCGACCGCCTTTTCGATCACCCGCTCGGGATGCCGGCCGGCGAGGATCGCGCCCTTGCTGCGCCCCTTGATCCCGCCGGGATAGCCGGTGTGCCAGTAGAAGATATCATCCTGGCGTTTATTGCCGGTCAGCTGGACCTTTTCGGCATTGATGACGACGATGTTGTCGCCGCAATCCATATGCGGCGTGAATGACGGCTTGTGCTTGCCACGCAGCCGCAGAGCAAGTACCGAGGCGAGCCGCCCGAGCACCAGCCCGTCGGCATCGACCAGCAGCCATTTCTTGTCGATATCGGAGGGTTTGGCGGAAAAGGTCTTCATCGCACTGACCAAAAGTGCCGGCGTCCGACTTGCCGGACCCGGCGAAGCCGCGGATGTAGGCGATCGGCCGCCGCAGGTCAAGCGGCGCATCGCGGATCAGTGCCAAATGCTAATGAATGCCAGGGCGCGATAGGGTGGGGCATGGCGGAGACGGATGACGGGCTGATGGCGCAGGACCGCAAAGCGGCGCTGGAGTTGCTGCGCTGGTATGTCGAGATGGGCGCGGACGAGGCGATCGGCGAAGAGCCGGTAGACCGTTTCGCCGCGACCCCAGCGCCGCCAAACGCCGTTGCGTCGCAAAACCCGCAGCGCGCCGTCACCTCGGCGATATCGCCATCGGCGCCGAATGCCCTGGAACCTCCCGCTGCAGCACCGCGAGCGGTGGCGGCGGCACCGCCCACCGCATTCGCCGAGTCGGCGGGGGAGGCGGCGCAATCGGCGCGGGCACTGGCGGCACACGCCGACAGCTTGGCGGCGCTCGAAGCAGCGATCGCCGGATTTGAAGGCTGTGCGCTAAAACGCACCGCGACCAACACGGTCATTGCTGACGGCAACCCCGCAGCACCTCTTATGATCATCGGCGAGGCGCCGGGTGCCGACGAAGACCGCGTCGGCCGCCCGTTCGTCGGCCGCGCCGGACAATTGCTCGATCGTATGCTGGCGGCAATCGGGCTCGATCGGTCAGGCGTGCTGATCACCAATGTCATCTACTGGCGCCCGCCGGGCAACCGCACGCCGACCGCGGACGAGATCGCCGCCTGTCTGCCGTTCGTATTGCGCCATATCGCGCTCGTCCGGCCAAAAATCCTGGTGTTGGCTGGCGGCACCGCGGCACGTGCGCTGTTGCCGCCGGGGCCGGGGATTACCCGGCTGCGCGGGAACTGGTTCGACCTCGCGATCCCCGGTCTCGATCATCCGGTCCCGACCTTACCGATGTTCCACCCCTCGTTCCTGCTGCGCGCCCCCGAGCGCAAGCGCGAGGCTTGGCGCGACCTGTTGGCCCTCCGCGCCCGTCTCGACGAGTTGCTTTCCGTAAGGATGAGCTGGGCCCGTGACCTAAGCCCCTCGTACGCACTTCAAGTTGCCGGGTGCAGAACAATACCGGCTGTTCGCGGGAGAATGCGAGCGCGCCCGCATTGAACTCGCCCGGCAACTCTCTCCTGTCAGCGCCTCACACCATTCGAATCCCCGCCGCTAGCGGCGATTATGGATCGGTATCTTTCCGACGCTGCTAGAGGAGCGCCAATGCCCGGCCGGCTCGATCAAACCCGCCCGTTTCTGCCCGTCAACATCGCGATCCTGACGGTGTCCGACACCCGCGACGCGGCTCAGGACCGCTCCGGCAACACGCTTGCCGATCTGGCGGCGAGCGCCGGCCACCATGTCGTCGCGCGCAAGATCGTCCGCGACGAGCAGGACGCGATCGTCGCGCAATTACGCGCCTGGATCGCCGACCCGGAGGTCGATGTCGTGATCTCGACCGGCGGCACCGGGGTCACCGGGCGCGATGTGACGCCCGAAGCCTTCCACAGCGTCTACGAAAAGGAGATCGCCGGTTTTGGCGAGGTCTTCCGCTGGCTCAGCTACGACAAGATCGGCACCTCGACGATCCAGAGCCGGGCTACCGCCGGCGTGGCGGGCGGCACCTACCTATTCGCGTTGCCGGGTTCGCCGAGCGCCTGCCGCGACGCCTGGGAAGGCATTCTGGTCCATCAACTCGACAACCGTTTTCGGCCGTGCAATTTCGTCGAATTGATGCCGCGCCTGCAGGAGCATCTGAAGTAATCGGCCGCCACCCGGTGCCCCACAACACTCGGCTGGGCCGCCGCAGATGAAGCTCTTCGATCGCATCGACGCGATGCCGGAATTGTCGGCCGAGGAGCGGCTGATCCTAAACAGCGTGCGTGAGTTGGCGCGCGATCGGATTGCGACGCGAGCGGCGGGCTACGATCGTTCGGGCGATTTCCCGTGGGACAATGTGCGGGACATCAACGCGCTCGGCCTCAACGCAATCTTCGTCCCCGAAGCCTATGGCGGCGCCGAGCTAGGCTATGCCGCCTATCTCGCCTGCGTGCGCGAATTGAGCAAGGCCTGCGCCTCCACCGGTATCATCTGGGCAACCAACTTCCATGCAATAAAGCCGTTGATCGATTTTGGCGGCGAGGAGCAAAAACAACGGTTGCTGCCGCGAGTGGCTGACGGCGCGCTGGCGGCATTGGCGATCACCGAACCGGACGCTGGCTCGGACGCCACCCACATGACGACACGGTTCACGCCTGATGGCGACGACATCGTCGTCTCCGGCGGCAAGACCTTTATCACCAATGGCGATGTCGCCGACCTGATCCTGCTGTTCGGGAAATGGCACGGGATCGACGACCCGCGCCGCGCGATCTCGGCATTGATCCTCGAACGCATAGGCGCGGCCGAACTCGTCGACTTTGGGTTGTACCTCGACCGGAGCCGTGGCAGCCGGAGCCGTCGGCGACTGAGCGGTCGGCCGCTGCGCCGCCTGCATCGCCTGACGCAAACTGCCCAGACCCTGGAACGTCTGGGCGCGCGGACCCGAGGGCGGGTTGCCAGGTGGCCGTTCACTCTCTGCCATAGACTAGGCCCTCACATTTTTTCGGTTCATCGCACCGACATCGAGCGGTGCGGGCTGTTGCGCAGAATGCGGATGCTCCGATCCGGCAAAGACGCGAAGATTCTTCATGACCCGGCGTCCCAGCGGGCCGCGCGGCAGCATGCGCTCGACCGCCTTCTCGATCACGCGCTCGGGATGCCGGCCGGCGAGGATCGCGCCCTTGCTGCGCCCTTTGATCCCGCCGGGATAGCCGGTGTGCCAGTAGAAGATATCATCCTGGCGTTTGTTGCCGGTCAGCTGGACCTTTTCGGCATTGATGACGACGATATTGTCGCCGCAATCCATGTGGGGCGTGAATGACGGCTTGTGCTTGCCGCGCAGCCGCAGAGCAAGTACCGAGGCGAGCCGCCCGAGCACCAGCCCGTCGGCATCGACCAGCAGCCATTTCTTGTCGATATCGGAGGGTTTGGCGGAAAAGGTCTTCATCGCACCGACCAAGAGTGCCGGCGTCCGAATTCCCGGACCCGGCGAAGCCGCGGATGTAAGCGATCGGCCGCCGCAGGTCAAGCGGCGCATCGTTGATCAGTGCCAAGTGCTAATGAATGCCAAGGCACGATAAGGTGAGGCATGGCGGAGACGGATGACGGGCTGATCGCGCAGGACCGCAAAGCGGCGCTGGAGTTGCTGCGCTGGTATATCGAGATGGGCGCCGACGAGGCGATCGGCGAAGAGCCGGTAGACCGTTTCGCCCCGACCCCACCGCCGCCAAACGCCGTTGCGTCGCGAAACCCGCAGCGCGCCGTCACCTCGTCGATATCGCCCTCGGCGCCGAATACCCTGGATGCTCCCGTTGCAGCACCGCGAGCGGTGGCGGCGGCACCGCCCACCGCATTCGCTGAGTCGGCGGGGGAGGCGGCGCAATCGGCGCGGGCACTGGCGGCACACGCCGACAGCTTGGCGGCGCTCGAAGCAGCGATCGCCGGATTTGAAGGCTGTGCGCTAAAACGCACCGCGACCAACACGGTCATTGCTGACGGCAACCCCGCAGCACCTCTTATGATCATCGGCGAGGCGCCGGGTGCCGACGAAGACCGCGTCGGCCGCCCGTTCGTCGGCCGCGCCGGACAATTGCTTGATCGTATGCTGGCGGCAATCGGGCTCGATCGGTCAGGCGTGCTGATCACCAATGTCATCTACTGGCGCCCGCCGGGCAACCGCACGCCGACGGCGGACGAGATCGCCGCCTGTCTGCCGTTCGTATTGCGCCATATCGCGCTCGTCCGGCCAAAAATCCTGGTGTTGGCTGGCGGCACCGCGGCGCGTGCGCTGTTGCCGCCGGGCCCGGGGATTACCCGGCTGCGCGGGAACTGGTTCGACCTCGCGATCCCCGGTCTCGATGATCCGGTCCCGACCTTACCGATGTTCCACCCCTCGTTCCTGCTGCGCGCCCCCGAGCGCAAGCGCGAGGCTTGGCGCGACCTGTTGGCCCTCCGCGTCCGTCTCGACGAGTTGCTTTCCGTAACATGATCGCCGACCTATCTTTGAGCGCATTGCTAGAAGGAGCGCGCCAATGCCCGGCCGTCTCGATCAAACCCGCCCGTTTCTGCCCGTCAACATTGCGATCCTGACGGTGTCCGACACCCGCGACGCGGCTCAGGACCGCTCCGGCAACACGCTTGCCGATCTGGCGGCGAGCGCCGGCCACCATGTCGTCGCGCGCAAGATCGTCCGCGACGAGCAGGACGCGATCGTCGCGCAATTACGCGCCTGGATCGCCGACCCGGAGGTCGATGTCGTGATCTCGACCGGCGGCACCGGGGTCACCGGGCGCGATGTGACGCCCGAAGCCTTTCCACAGCGTCTACGAAAAGGAGATCGCCGGTTTTGGCGAGGTCTTCCGCTGGCTCAGCTACGACAAGATCGGCACCTCGACGATCCAGAGCCGGGCTACCGCCGGTGTGGCGGGCGGCACCTACCTATTCGCGTTGCCGGGTTCGCCGAGCGCCTGCCGCGACGCCTGGGAAGGCATTCTGGTCCATCAACTCGACAACCGTTTTCGGCCGTGCAATTTCGTCGAATTGATGCCGCGCCTGCAGGAGCATCTGAAGTAATCGGCCGCCACCCGGTGCCCCACAACACTCGGCTGGGCCGCCGCAGATGAAGCTCTTCGATCGCATCGACGCGATGCCGGAATTGTCGGCCGAGGAGCGGCTGATCCTAAACAGCGTGCGTGAGTTGGCGCGCGATCGGATTGCGACGCGAGCGGCGGGCTACGATCGTTCGGGCGATTTCCCGTGGGACAATGTGCGGGACATCAACGCGCTCGGCCTCAACGCAATGTTCGTCCCCGAAGCCTATGGCGGCGCCGGGCTGGGTTATGCCGCCTATCTCGCCTGCGTGCGCGAATTGAGCAAGGCCTGCGCCTCGACCGGTATCATCTGGGCAACCAATTTCCATGCAATAAAGCCGTTGATCGATTTTGGCGGCGAGGAGCAAAAACAACGGTTGCTGCCGCGAGTGGCTGACGGGGCGCTGGCGGCATTGGCGATCACCGAACCGGACGCCGGCTCGGACGCCACCCACATGACGACACGGTTCACGCCTGATGGCGACGACATCGTCGTCTCCGGCGGCAAGACCTTTATCACCAATGGCGATGTCGCCGACCTGATCCTGCTGTTCGGGAAATGGCATGGGATCGACGACCCGCGCCGGGCGATCTCGGCATTGATCCTCGAAAAGGGTACGCCGGGCTTCCGCGTCTTGCGCACCGAGACCAAGATGGGGCACCGCGCCTCCTCGACCGCCGCTCTCGCGTTTGAGGATTGCGTTGTTCCGCGCGCCAATCTGTTGGCCGGACCGGGCGATGGCCTGCCGTTGCTGCTCGCCTCGCTGAACAAATCGCGGCCGAGTGTCGCCGCGCACGCGCTCGGGATCGCCCGCGCCGCTTTCGAGGACGCCGTCGGCTATGTCAATCAGCGCCGCCAATCGGGACGGCGGATCGTCGAGTTCCAGGGAATTCAATTCCTGCTCGCCGACCTCGCGGCCGAGTTGGCATTGTGCGAGACGTGGCTGTGGCATGTCGCGCGTCTCGTCGATATCGGCGCGGCCGATTTTGGGGTCGAAGCGTCGATGCTCAAACTGCGCGCCTCGGATCTTGCGATGCGGATGACGACCGAAGCCGTCCAGCTGCATGGCGGCTACGGTTATTGTGCGGATTTGCGCGTCGAGAGATTGATGCGCGACGCCAAGATCACGCAGATCTGGGAGGGCACCAACCAGATCCACCGCCAGCTGATCGGCCGCAGCCTGATCGACCGAAGCGATCGGTAGGACGCGGCCAACATGCAGCCGCTCTCCGGCATTCGGGTGCTCGATTTCACGACGTTGCTGCCGGGGCCGCTCGCGACATTGCTGCTCGCCGAGGCGGGGGCAGAGGTCATCAAGATCGAGCGGCCGGGATCGGGCGACGAGATGCGGCTTTATCAGCCGCGGCTTGGCGATGACTCGGTCAACTTCGCTCTGTTGAACCGGGGCAAGCGGTCGATCGCGATCGACCTGAAGGCGCCAGGGGCGATTGACAGGCTGCGGCCGCTGATCGACAGCGCCGACGTCGTGGTCGAACAATTCCGGCCGGGAGTCATGGAACGGCTCGGGCTCGGCTGGGAGCAATTATCGGCGATGAACCCGCGCCTCGTCTATTGCGCGATCACCGGCTACGGGCCCGACGGCCCCAAGGCGCAGGTCGCGGCACACGACCTGAATTATCTCGCCGAGACCGGGCTGCTGTCGCTTGCCGCGGCTGCCGATGGCGCGCCGGTCGTCCCCCCGGCGCTGATCGCAGATATCGGCGGCGGGGCTTACCCGGCGGTGATCAACATCCTTCTCGGGCTGGCGCAGCGCGCCCGCACCGGCGAGGGCTGCCGGGTCGATGTGGCGATGACCGACAATCTTTTTACCTTCGCCTATTGGGCGATCGGCAATGGGCTTGCTGCGGGCATGTGGCCGCGCCCGGGAGGCGAGCTGGTGACCGGCGGCAGCCCGCGCTACAACCTCTACCGCACCGCGGATGGGCGCTGGCTCGCGGCGGCGCCGCTCGAAGACCGCTTCTGGGCGAATTTCTGCGAGGCGATTGGCCTCGACCAGCGTGGCGCGATGATGGCGCCGATCCCGCCGCCACGCGCCGCGAGGTCGCGGCAAAAATCGCTGACGCGACCGCCGCGGAGTGGACCGTGCGGCTCAGCGGCAAGGACGTCTGTTGCGCGATCGTGGCGTCCATCGAAGAGGCGCTACGGCGATCCTCATTTCCAAGCGCGTGGCGTGTTTGCCCGCAAGCTCGCAGCGGCTGGACGATCGATGCCGGCGCTGCCGGTGCCGGTTGACCCAAGATTTCGTGGCGAAGCGATCGAGAAGGGCTGGCCGGCGCTGGGCGAAGCAAATCCGTTGCTCGATAGCTGCTGATCTAACTGCTCACGGGCCGGCGCGATCGACATGGACTAAATGCCGGCGACGCCCAGCAGATCGCCGATGCGCTCGGCGGCTTTGAGGCCATGCCCGGTCAGCACCACGACGGTCGTTTCGTCAGCGGCGATGACGCGATCGCGCAATAGCCGTGTCAGCGCCGCGCCGGCGGTCGCGGCGGTCGGCTCGACAAACATTCCGAGTTTGCCGAGAGCGCGCGTTGCTGGCGCAATCTCCTCCTCGGCGACGGTGACGACGCCGCCCTTCGAGCGGCGCAAGGCGCGCAACACCGCCGCCGGCCGCACCGGCCGGATCGTGGCAATGCCATCGGCGACAGTGGCGTTCGCAGCAAACGGGACAAGCCCGTCGATGCCGGCATTCCATGCCGCAGCAAAAGCGGCGCAGTTGGCCGCCTGCACCGCAAAAAGCCGCGGCCGCGCGGAAATTTCCCCGCCGCATTCGAGCGCATCAAAGCCGCGCTCGAGGCCGAGTATGTTGCTGCCATAGCCGGTCGGCACCAGGATATTGTCGGGCAGCCGGAAACCGAGTTGCTCCCATAGTTCGAAGGCGAGCGTCTGGGTCCCTTCGATGAAATAAGGGTGCCAATTGTGGCTGGCGTAAAAACTGTCGGCCGACGGCGGCGAGCGCTGCGTCGGTCACCGCCTGCCGGGTCCCGGGAACGGCGCAAACCTCGGCGCCGGACGCGGCGATCTGGACCAGCTTGGCCCGTGGCGCTCCAGCCGGCACGTAGATCCGGCAAGGGATCCCCGCCGCTGCGGCATAGGTTGCGATCGACGAGCCAGCATTGCCCGAGGAATCCTCATGGATCGGCCCGACCCCGACCTCGAGCAGATGGTTTATCATGACCGCCGTGCCGCGGTCCTTAAACGACCCGGTCGGCATCTGCAATTCGAGCTTAAAATGAACCTTGGCGCCGTCCCAGTCGCGCTCGACGAGTGGCGTCCAGCCTTCGCCCAGGGTCACAAGCGGCGCATGGCGCATTACCAGCCCGGCGGCGTAACGCCATAGGGACGCATTCCCAGTTTCGATATCACGGCGCGACAGCCCCGGCCCCGGCGCCAAATCCAATGGACCGCCGCAATCGCAGCGCCATCGCGGTCGGTCGGCGGCGATGTTGCGCCCGCAGGCCGGACAGTGATAGCTCGGCTCCGCCATCTATGCTCCCTCCTCACCGATCCGTGCGCCGATGCTCGGTTTGCCGGTATGCCACAATGTGATCTCTGATCATTCCCGGCACCCATATGGTGCTTCCGGGAATCAACGATGTTAAGGAGCTAGCGGATCTGCTGATTATCTAAAAAAAGGCGACAAAATCAGCGTCAAATGGTTTAGATTGTTTTAAGAAATCACGCGGCGGCAACGCAAATCGACCACGGAGCGTTAGCTGCCGGCTGCACATTAGGGAGGTATCCATGGCCAATACGATAATATCTACGCGACTCGATCGTCGCACCGTCATACGCGTGGCAGCGATGGCCGGAATAGCACAAGTCACGGCGCCTTTTGTCATCACTGCGCGGGCCGCCGACGAGATCAAAATCGGGCTCAACGATCCGCTGACCGGCACCTACGCCGAACTCGGCAAACACGAGCAGATCGGCTGCCAATTGGCCGTCGACCAGATCAATGCGAAAGGCGGCATCCTCGGTCGAAAAGTCCTGCTGTTGGTGGAGGATTCGACGAGCGCCGACACCGGGGTCGCGGTGCAGAAGGCGCGCAAGATGATCGAGCGCGACAAGGTCGATTTCCTGCTCGGCAACGTCAACTCGGCGATGGCGGTCGCCCTCGGCGACGTCTCCAGTCAGCTCAAGAAATTGCACATCGTCACCGGCGGCCACACCGACGCCGTTACCGGCACCGACTGCCATTGGAACGTCTTTCCGCGTGTGCAACACGACGCGCATGGAAACCAATTCGGTCTCGAAGATCCTGTTTAATAAATACGGAAAGAAATGGTACTTCATTACCCCCGACTATGCATTTGGCCACACATTGCAGGAGGGTTTTGAGGCCAGTCTAAAGAAAGTTCGGCGGCACTGAAGTCGGTGCGTCCCTGACGCCGCTCGGCGCCACCGATTTCTCGGCTTACCTGATCAAGGCACAGGCTGCCAATCCGGATGTGATTGTTTTCCTGACTGCCGGTCAGGACATGGTCAATGCATTGAAGCAGGCGGTTCAATTCGGTCTCGACAAGCGCTTTCACATCGCCGGCGCGCAGCAGGAGCTGGAAGTGCTCGAAGGCCTGCCGCCCGAGGCGCGGATCGGGACCTGGGTGTTCGAATGGTACTGGCTGCAGCCCAATGTGCCGCATGTCGCCGATTTCGTCGCCGACATCCGCAAGGTTAACGGCGGCAAGGTTCCCACCGCGCGCCACTGGTTTGGCTATGTTGCCGCCTGGACCTGCGCGCTCGTCGCAAATCGAGCAGAAGACGCTCGACCCAGTCAAGCTTGCGAAGGCGCTCGAAAATTTCAAATTGCCGCCCGAAATCGCGCTAATGCCCTACGACACCTTCTATCGCGCTGGCGATCATCAGCTGATGCCGACCCTCTACGTCGGCAATGCGGTGGCGAAAGGGCCCCGAACCGGAGGACCTTTTCCAGGTCACCGAACTGGTCAAAGGGGTTGATGCCGCTTTGCCCGTCGCCGAGACCGGATGTCATTTGAAGTGGCCGGCCTGATGCATGGAACGAACCGCGGTGGCCGACCTCGAACCGGGTGAAGACGGCCGCCACGATCTGCCGTCATGACCCAGCTGATCCTGTTCAACCTGTTCAACGGGCTGATCATCGGCGCATTCTACGCGCTGATGGCGCTGGGTCTGTCGCTGATCCTGAACCTGTCGGGCGTCATCAACTTCGCGCATGGCGGTTTTCTCGCGATCGGCGCCTATCTCGCCTACACCTTGATCCCGTATCTCGGCTTTTGGGGGGCGCTGGCGGTTGCACCCATTCTGACGGCAGCGCTCGGCCTTGTTGTTGAACGAGTGCTGATCCGCCGGCTCTATGGCCGCGATCCGCTCTATAGTCTGCTTTTGACCTTTGGCCTCGCCTTTATGCTGGAGGACGGTACCCGCTACATCTGGGGACCGGCGACCCTGCCCTTCTCGATTCCCGACTGGCTGTCGAGCCCGCTCAGCAGCCAGTTCTTTTTTCTGACCGGCTACCGGCTGTTTATGGTTGCGCTGGTCGTTGCGGCGGTGGCGGCGCTGTTTTTGATCCTGAACCGAACCCGTCTCGGCATGCGGATTCGCGCCGGCACCCTCGATCTCGAAACCGTCTCGGCGCTGGGGGTGAATGTTCGCGTCCTGCGGACATTGAATTTCGGGCTCGGGATTTATCTCGCCGGTCTTGCAGGCGTGCTTGCCGCCGGGATGCTGGGTTTGCAACCGACGATCGGCAGCACGCTGATCATGCCGAGCTTTGTCGCGATCATCATCGGCGGGTTGGGAAGCCTGCCCGGCACGTTGTTGGGGGGCCTGCTGATCGGCGTCGCCTCAGGCATCACGTCGGTATTCTTTCCGTCGGCCTCGGAGGCTGTCATCTACGTGATGATGGGACTGGTACTGCTGGTCCGGCCGCGCGGTCTGTTGGGCGAAGAAGGGCGATTCTAGTGAGGCCGCTGACCAAGCGCGGCGGCGATGTTGTCGTCTGGCTGCTGCTGCTGACGATGCCGTATTGGATCAATTCGGTTGGCGGCTACACCTCGCTCGGCAGCCGTGTGCTGGTGCTGGCGCTTGCGGCGATGTCGCTCAATTTCCTGCTGGGCTTTACCGGTGTCCTGTCGTTCGGCCATGCCGCCTATTTCGGGCTCGGCGTCTACGGCATGGGGCTGACGATCAAGTATCTGATCCCGAGCACGCTCGCCGGCACCGCTATCGGGGTCCTCGCCGGCGCGGCCGCGGCTGCCGTGATTGGGCCCCTGATCGTGCGCTTGCGCGGGATCTATTTCGCGATGGCCACGATCGCCTTTGGCCAAGTATTTTATTTTATCGCCTATCGCTGGAATTCGGTCACCGGCGGTGATGACGGGCTCTCCGGCTGGCATCGCCTGCCGATCAATTTTGGCTTTGCTTCGCTCGATATTTTTGACAGCGACAAGGCGTTCTATTACTGGGTCCTGATCTGTTTTGCGGTCGCCACCGGGATCATGGCGGCGCTACTACACTCCCCATTCGGCCGTACTTTGCTGGCAATTCGCGAGAACGAGCGCCGCGCGCGCTTCCTCGGCATCCCGGTCGATCGGCATATCTGGCTGTCGTGGATGGTTTCGTGCGTGTTTGTCGCCCTTGCCGGCACGCTCTACGCGCTGCTCAACAATTTCGCCGATCCGCATGATTTGCGCTGGGACCAGTCGGGCGATTTCGTGATCATGGCCGTATTAGGTGGGATGCGGGCGTTCTGGGGACCGCTGATCGGCGCTGCAATTTTTGTCGTTCTGCAGGATTACGTGTCGAGCCAGACCGAAAACTGGATGTCCTTTATTGGTCTGTTCTTTGTGTTGGTCGTTTTGTTTTTCCCGCGCGGCGTGCTCGGCATCCTGCGTCGTCCGAGCGCCAGATGAGCCTTCTCCGGGTTGAGAATGTCTCGCGTCACTTCGGCAGCCTTGTCGCCGTCGAGAATGTTTCGATGTCGGTCGAGGCGGGCGAATTGCGCGCGGTGATCGGCCCTAACGGCGCCGGCAAGACCACCTTCTTCAACCTGATCAGCGGTTTTCTGAACCCGTCCGCGGGGCATATCCTGTTTGCCGACGAAGACATCACGCATTTGCTACCGGCCCGGCGCGTGTGGCGCGGCATTGCCCGCACTTTTCAGATCACCGAGGTGTTCCCCGAGCTTAGCGTGCGGGATAATTTGCGGATCGCGGTCGAGGTGGCGGCCGGTTACCGGCTGATGCCTTGGATTTCGCGCCATACCGACGCCGTCGTCAGCACTCGCGTCACCGATTTGTGCGACAAGGGAGGGTTGGCGAACGTGGAAAACCGGCTGGTCGGCGAGTTGAGCCATGGCGACCAGCGCGCAACCGAAATCATGATGGCGTTGGCGCTCAATCCGCGGCTGTTGCTGCTCGACGAACCGACCGCCGGCATGGGCGACCAGGAGACCTTCAACATCACTCGGCTGATCCGGCAATTGCACCGCAACGAGAAACTGACGATCGTGTTGATCGAGCACGACATGCGCGTCGTCTTTCACCTTGCCGACCGGATCATGGTGCTGGCCGAGGGCCGCATGCTGGCCGAAGGCACGCCGCAGGAAATCGCCGCCAATGAGAGCGTGCAGGCGGCCTATTTGGGACAGGCGGCATGAACAGCGCGGCATTGGCGCTACAGGCGGCCCAACTCCACACGTTTTACGGCAAAAGCCATATCCTGCACGATGTCGGGCTCGAAGTACGCGAGGGCGAGATCGTTACCGTGCTCGGCCGCAACGGAGCGGGAAAGAGCACGACCTTGCGAAGCCTTGTCGGTTTGACGCCGCCACGCCAGGGAACGGTGGAAATATTCGGCCGTGAGACGACGCACTGGCCGCCCTATCGCATCGCGGCGCTCGGTGTCGGGTATGTTCCCGAAGGACGGCGCGTCTTCCCCAATTTGACCGTCGAAGAAAACCTGATGGTGCCGCTGGAGCGCCCAGGGCCGTGGACGATCGCGCGGGTCCACGAACTCTTTCCGCGGCTGGCCGAGCGGCGTGACAGCAAGGGGCGACAGCTTTCCGGCGGCGAGCAGGAGATGCTGGCGATCGCCCGCGCTCTGATCCTCAATCCGAGGCTGTTGATCCTCGACGAGCCGTCCCAGGGCTTGGCGCCGCTGATCGTCCAGGAGGTCTTCCGGGTGGTGGCGGCGGCACGGGACGAGGGGATTTCGATCCTGCTGGTCGAACAGAATGTGCGCGCCGCGGTGGCGATCGCCGACCGCGCCTATGTGCTCGACGACGGTCGGGTCGTATATTCGGGCGCCGCCGCGGAATTCGCCGAGGACGAGGAACGGGTCCGGGCGCTCGCCGGGGCCAGCGCCGAAACCTGGTCGGAGGCCGAGCTAAGCCAGCTCTAAGCACGTCCTTCGAGAGCGTAACCTCTGTCGTCTGATTGTCGCCTGCTGCGTAGTATTCGCCACACGATCAGGCCGAAGAAGATAATCAAGGGAATACTTCGTATCATCGAAAGCTTATAGCTGATCGCCATCATGTTCGGCAGTAGCAGCACCGATACGCGGGTCAAAGTTTCGGCAGCTGTCAATAATCCGGGCGTCCGGCTGCCCCGCCGAGGGAAATACAGGACCGCATTTGTCAGCATCTGCATGTCGTAAACAAAGGCATATGGGGTCGCGAGAAATGTCCCGACGAAAAGCGCCGCCGTGTTTTGGTTGGTGACCCCGCGGCGGAAGCAGACCCAGATCAAGACGGCAACGACAATCGCGGCAATTACCTGAACAATCCAAGCAGTCGAGGTATTCACACCCAGGGATGACAGATTAGCGAATATTGTCGGCTGGAAACGTTCATTCAGATGCGCCACCCATGGACCGTGCTCTGGCAGTTTTGCCAGCCACCGCAGCCAGATTGGCCACCCAAAGGCGATGCCGCTGACAACCACGAGGGCAAACACGGTCAATATGGCCGAAACCAGAGTCTTCCATTCTCGGGCTGAGATTAAAGCAATCGGGATCAGTAAGCCGAATTGCGGTTTGAAAGACGCCAATCCAAATACAATACCGGCTAGAACAGGCCGGGGTCTAACAAGCTGAAAACCACCGACCATCAGTGCCGACGCGAGCAAGCCTGTTTGACCGGTAATTATTCCAACCATCGTCGCAGGCGCCAGTATGATGATCAGAATAGCATAGGGGCGGCGCAGCTGCTTATAAATCGATGCGAACAAGTATAGGACGAACGATGTTATAACCCACAACGCAAATGCTTTGTAAAACGACAAAATACCAAGCGGCGCGATATACATGAGAAAGGACGGCGGGTAAAAACAAGGGGCCATCCTCGATGGATCACCACCGAGATCGAATTCCATCTCCTGTATGGCTAAATTATTGTAGATGTTGATCGGCTGCCTTGATACTGTAAAATTGGCATACGACCAGATTGCAAAGAAGTCGCTGAACCAAATGTTGGTCCCATATAACGCCTTTACGAGCAACATAATTTCCTGGACGGCATTGTAGATCAAGAAAATTAGCAATAATATCTTGAGACCTTTGAGTATTATATCTTGATGATGCCAAAAAAAATCGATTGGCGAGCTAATTCGCAAGGTTTCCCACATCGATGCGCACCTTGAATTTTCGACGGGTGGTTGTCGCTGTTTTCCTGTCTCTTATCAACGGCGACGGTGGCGGATGGCAAGCCGGCTACACCCCGAGGGTCAGCGGTGGTTATCCGACATGAGTCGCACCGGCATCTTCGCGCCGAGTTTCGCGGCTGCTAAGCTGAACCGGCAACGGGATGCGCGGAGAGAGCGATGGATATCGAAACAGCGAACACAACCTCGTTTACCGCGCCGATAGTAGATGCTCTGTCGGTGCGGGTGGTCGTGGATTCGGCTTACGACCGCTTTGTCAGCGACGCAACGCATCCGGCGGTCCGAATCGAGCATGTCCGCCATATCCCGGGCCATGAACTGTCGACTTTCGCGGGTGAATGGGGCCTGTCACTTCATCTCGAATCGGCACAGGCCGGCGCCCGCGCGCAATACCTGCTTGATTTTGGTTTCACCCCCGAGGTCCTGCTGCGCAATTTCGAACTGCTCGATCTCGACCCCGGTCATATCGACGGGCTGATCCTGAGCCACGGCCACCGCGACCATTACGGCGGGCTCGAGGGCTTTGTCGCCCACCATCGTGCGCAGATGCCGTCCTCGGTCAAATTGTTCACCGGCGGCGAAAGTGCCTTTGCCGAAAAATGGCTCAAGCGGCGCAATGCCGAACCGGTATCGTGGGGCAAGCTTGACCGATCCGCGCTCGAGGCCGAGCGGGTTGCCACAGTCTGTTGCGGGTGCCCCGAGGCGCTCGCCGGCCCGTTTACGACCGGAGCGATCGCCCGCACCTCGTTCGAGCGGATTTTGGACAGCACCCTGATCGAACCCGCTCCGGCTGCGCCCGACCATTTCACCGAGGCGGAGCGGCTTGGCCGGCTCGTGCCCGACCAGCACCTGGACGAACATGCGACGTGCTATGTCGTCCAGGGACGCGGGCTCGTCGTCATTTCGTCATGCGGCCATGTCGGGCTGATCAACTCGATCAAGGCGGCGATGGCGGTGTCCGGGGTCGGCAAATTGCACGCCGTCCTGGGCGGGTTTCACCTCGGCCCGGCGCCGATCGACTATGTCGAACACACGGTCGCCGAGTTGAAAGCCCTATCACCGGACGTGGTCGTGCCGATGCATTGCAGCGGCGCGAAATTTATTACGGCAATGCAGCGCGAGATGCCCGATCGCCTCGTCACGACCAATATCGGCACGCGGTTTACGTTCGGGGTCTGAACCGGGTCTTACCGGCTTGTGCGGCGGAACTGCGGGGCGACCTCGGTCATAAATAGGCGGAGGCTGTCGACCGCGGCCTGATGCGATAATGGGCCAAGGCGGAAGGTAACGATGACGCCGCCAATGCCGAGTTCGGCGATTTCGGCAATCGCCTCGGCGACCGTTGCCGGCGACCCGCAAATAAAGCCGTGCTCGACACTGGCGCGGCTCGACGGGAGATCGGTTGCTGGCACCTCGATCCTCTGCCCGGTTTCGCGATAAATGCGGTTGCGCATTTCGGCGCGCGAGGCCGCCATCGCCTGGAAGGCTGGGATGCCGATGCGCTCGGCCTCGGTCTGGGTCTCGGCGACAACGACATTGCGCCATACCCAGCAGTGGTCGAGGTTGTGCGCGATCCGCGCCGCATCAAACCCGGCTTCGGCCATTTCCTCGCGGTACAGCATAAAGCGCCGTCGGGTAATCTCGGACGACTGGACATTCATCAAAAATGGCTGCCCCTGACGCGCCAGTTCGAGCATCGAGGCTTCACCCGAGGCGGCGCGAACGATCGGCGGATGTGGCTGGGTGTAGGGGCGCGGGCGCAGCATCGGCACATCGAGGTCCCAGAACCGGCCGTGATGACGAAACCCGCCCTCAGTCCACGCGCGCACCATGATCGCTTGCGCCTCGTCGAGCCGCGCCTGGGCTTCGTGGTGATCGATGCCGAACCCGGTGTAATCGTAAATGTTGTAGGACGAGCCTCGGCCGAGCCCGACGACGAGGCGTCCCTTGGTGATGTTGTCGAGCACCGCGATCTGCTCGGCGGCCCGGATCGGGTGGTGCAATGCCATCTGCAGCACGGCAAAACCGAGCTGGGCCTGCCGCGTCGTCGTCGCCAGCGCGCCGGCAAAGCTGATCGGGTCGGCATAGGCGCAGATCCCGTCGAAATGGTGCTCGGCAAGCCAGATCACATCGCAGCCAAGTTCGTCGGCGAGCCATGCCTCGCGCAACGTCTCATCGATTACGACGCTGTCCCGACTGGGATCGCGGCTGTCGGGAAACAAGAAATCGCCAAACTTCACACCCACCTCCAAACGACTGCGACCCGAGCCAATCCCTCCCGGTGATTTGAGTCAAGCAACGCCGCATCCGCATCGGGTGAGCAAATGATCCATGATATGCTCGACGCAGCGCCAATCGCGTGAGCCGCGGTAACGATCGCGTCCTTTGCTCGACGCCTGAGAAATGAAGGGGGAGAATATATGCAGATCGTCGACGCCCAAATTCACCTGTGGGGATCGGGTCTGCCGAGCAATCTCTCGCATCGGCAGGTGACGTCTTTTACCCCGGAGGAGGCTATCGCCTTGATGGACGAAGGCGGTGTCGATGCCGCAGTCATTCATCCGCCGGGGTGGGACCCGAATTCGACCGAGATGGCGTTCGCCGCGGTTCAGAAATATCCCGGCCGGTTCGCGATCATGGGTGCAGTGCCGCTCGACCGGGCGGAATCGCGCGGCCGCATCGCCGCATGGCGAGAGCAGCCCGGGATGCTTGGGCTGCGGTTACGGCTTTCTCAACGATCCGGCGCGGCAATGGCTGCGTGACGGGACGCTCGACTGGCTATGGGCGGCGGCCGAAGCGGCCGGGGTTCCGATCGCGATGCTCGCGACCAACTCGCTGAGCGAAATCGGCCGGATCGCCGAGCGTCACCCAGGGCTTCGGCTGACGATCGATCACTTGGGCGGCCGCGGTGGTACCAGCACGTTAAAAGACGCCGCGGCGATGACGCATATGCCGGCGCTTTTGGCATTGGCGAAGTTCCCGAACGTCGCGGTCAAGGCGACTGGGGTACCCCATTATTCGAGCGAGGCTTATCCGTTTCCGGCGCTGCACCCGTTTCTGCGGCAGGTCTACGAGGCGTTTGGCCCTAACCGCATGTTCTGGGGCACCGACATCAGCAAGATGCCGTGCTCCTGGCGCCAATGCGTGACGATGTTCACCGAGGAATTGCCGTGGCTGAAAGGCCGCGACCTCGAACTCGTGATGGGCGAGGCGCTCTGCGCCTGGTGGGGCTGGAACCGGGCAGGCTGACCCGCGTCACAAGCTTGCACGATGTTTCGAACTATGTGACTGAGGTTTCCGATCCGGCTTGATACTGCAAAATTGAATACCGCAAACCAAGGGGAGCAGTAACACAATGAGTGAAAGTCGCAGAAGCAACACCAGGGGTAAGCAAGTCGCTGTCGTGATCGGCGCCACCTCGAAGTGGCAATCGGATGGCCGCAACACCGTGCTGGCGCACGGGCATCCGGTCGACGACAGCGATGTCGAGGTCGGGGTGCGCTGGGGCGTCGGAGGTGCTGTCGCACAGAAATTCGCGCAGGAGGGTTTCTTTACCGTCCTGACGACGCGCAACGAGGCCAATGCCGCGCCGCTGGCGAAGGCGATCCGCGAGCAGGGCGGCGAGTGCATGATCGTCGAACTCGATCTCGTCTCGCAGGATTCGATCGCGTCCGCATTTGCTACGATCAGGCGCGAGGCCGGCGACCCCGAGGTGCTGATCTATAACGCCGGTTATCTCGAAGGCCGCGATCTGCCGCCGGAAAAGGAGCTGCTCGAATACGTGCCGGTCGAGATGCTCGATACCGGGCTGCACATCTCGGCCCGTGGGCCATTCCTTGTGGCTCAGGAAGTGCTGCCGGCGATGCGCAAAAACGGCCACGGCTCGTTCTTTTTTTCGAACAATTCGAGCTCGTTGCGCGGCAAGAAGCGGATGACCGGGCAGTCGCTCTACTATCCACGGGTGCTGATGCGGACCTTGGCGCAGGTGCTGACCGAGGACTATTCCGAGCACGGCGTGCACGTCGCCAATATCATCATCGACGGTTCGATCGACTCGCCAGGGAGCCGCAAGCTGCCGCGCAACCAGAACCGTCGCGATCTGATCATCAACCCGGTCAAGATCGCCGAGGCCTATTGGTACCTGCACACCCAGGACAAATCGTGCTGGACCCACGAATTGCAGCTGACCCCCTACGCCAGCAAGCCGAGCTATTGAGCGCGCGCCCCCAGGCCGGCGTTATGCCCCTGGGGGTTGGGAACGGTAATTTCGGCGCCTCTGATCGGGAATTCATCCGGCCAAACCGGGAATTTTAAGCAGCCGATCCCGGGCCAGCACGGATTCGGACGATTGGCCGGGACCTGACTCAGCTGCTACGGTGCGCTCGCTAGCACGAGAAGGGCAGGAGCATGGACGATCGCGCGTTTGCATCGGCAACCGAGCTGGCGGCCGAAATTCGCGACCGGCGAATAAGCTGCGTTGAGTTGCTCGATTTTTACCTGGCGCGTGCGCAACGGCATAATCCCGGCCTGAACGCGATCGTCGTCTGGCAGATCGAGCAGGCGCGCGAACGCGCTCGGGCTGCCGATGCAGCCCTCGCCCGCGGCGAGAGATGGGGACCGCTGCACGGCATTCCGATGACGGTCAAAGAATCGTTCAATGTCGCTGGTCTGCCGACCACGTTCGGCAATCCGCTGTGGAAGGACAACGTCGCCACCGGAAACGCTTTCCTAATCGATCGTCTGCTGCAAGCGGGCGCCATCATCTTCGGCAAAACCAACGTGCCCTACATGCTCGCCGACGCGCAAAGTCATAACGAGATTTACGGCACCACCAACAATCCGTGGGACCTGACGCGCTCGCCCGGTGGCTCGTCGGGCGGCGAAGCCGCAACGCTTGCCGCGGGGCTGTCGGCCCTCGGCGCCGGCAGCGACATCGCCGGTTCGTTGCGCAACCCGGCACATTACAGCGGTGTCTATGGCCACAAACCGACCTGGGGGTTGATCTCGACGCGCGGCCACGCGCCGCCCGGCATCCTGACGCCGACCGACATATCCGTGGTCGGCCCGATGGCGCGCCATGCCGAAGATCTCGATCTGGCATTGCGTGCGCTTGCCGGACCCGATCTGCTGCAACAGGCGGCTTGGCGGATCGAGTTGCCGCCGCCCCGCCACCGCCGGCTCGGCGAGTTTCGCGTCGCTGTGTGGGGATCCTCGCCGCTGTGCCGGATCGACACGAGCGTCTCCGACCTCTTTGACCGCGCGATCGATGCCATCGCTCGCGCTGGAGCAACGGTCGATAACGCGGCGCGACCTGGCATCGACGACGAGGAACACCACCGTCTGTTCATGCTGCTGTTGCGCGCGGCAACCGCTTCACGCATGCGCGACGAAGATTTCGCTCGGCAGCAAGAGATCGCCGCGACACTCAACGACGATGACCACAGCGACCGCGCTGCGGTGGCGCGTGGTGCCACGTTGCTGCATCGGACCTGGGGCAGCGCCAACGAGGCGCGCACAAGACTCCGGTACGCTTGGCGCGAATTCTTCGAACGCTTCGATGTACTGCTGACACCGGTCGCGGCGACGGCCGCCTTTCCGCATAACCGCAACCCCAATCGCGACGAACGCACGGTCAGCGTTAACGGCAAGCTGGTCCCGTACGCGGAGCAGCTCTTCTTTGCCGGGCTCGCCAGCCTGTCATATCTGCCGGCAACCGCGGCGCCAATTGGCTTGACCAAGGATGGCTTGCCGGTGGGCCTGCAGATCATTGGTCCCGAGGGCGAGGACCCGACGACCATTGAATTCGCCCGGCTGCTCGCGGCCGAGATCGGCGGCTTCGTGCCGCCACCGGCATACACGTGATAGTGGTAACTGATGCACGAAGGGAGGAGCGATGCGCGTGCTGATTATGGCAGCC
Source organism: uncultured Alphaproteobacteria bacterium (assembly GCA_963735445.1). Taxonomy (GTDB): domain Bacteria; phylum Pseudomonadota; class Alphaproteobacteria; order ATCC43930; family CGMCC-115725; genus AP-15. Next base: position 152,182 of record CAVTLC010000015.1, on the reverse strand, counting down.
GTCATGGCAGCCGTGGCGGCGCCGGCGAATGCCGTAGAATTCACGCTAGCTTCGACCGATGTCAAGAGCGGCAGTCCGATGGGCATCTGCGCAGGTTTTCACGGCCTGCAAGGGGCAAAACATCTCGCCCGCACTCTCCTGGTCAGGCGCGCCGACCGGCACGCAAAGCTTTGCCGTGACGATGTACGATCCTGATGCGCGGGCAGGCGCAGGCTGGTGGCATTGGCTTCTGTTCAATATTCCGGCGACCGTGCAATAGCTTAGCGGCAGGCGCCGGCAGCGACGGCTCACGGCAACTGCCGGCGGGCGCGGTCCAGGGGCGAAACGATTTCGGAGTTTCGCAATATAGCGGTCCGTGCCCACCAGTCGGCGATCACGCGCACCACTACGAGATTACCGTCTACGCGATAAAAATCGCGCGATTGCCGCTGGACGACACGGCATCGGGCGCCGCGGTCAGCTCTATGCTGGGTTCCAACGCACTGGCAACGGCCAAGATCGTCGGGCGCTACGGTCGCTCGAACTAATGCTCTTGATAGTTCTGTCTGTCTGAGATTACCGAGCCTATGACAACTCTCGGCGCGGAGCCGTCGAGCGGCTGTCACCTAACCTCGCGGCCGGCGACCTCTTTGGCGGCCTGTACCTGGTTGGACGCTCGTACTGGGCCTCGATAGGTGGCGCAGCCTCGGTTTCGTTTTAGCTCAATCGGCCCGGCGCCGGGCTTGTTCAACCCACACGCGGCGAAGCCCGTCTAGCCCTGTTGTCGCTCGTTGCAGGCCCCACGACGCAAAGCCCGCAAGGGCGCAAATCGCCAGTCCGACGACGAGTTGGCGGCGCCAGCTACGCAGATTCCTTCTGCAGTGGAAGCTGGACCGACGATCTGGTTATCATGGCCGGCCCCGCTCAAGCGCGTGCTTTATCGACCCGAACTGGGCGATTGCTGCTACATCGAGGGCATATTTGATCAATGCCTGTCGGCGACGCCGACAAAACCACTCCACGGCCTTACCTTAGGCGAATCAAGACGCCGAACCGATGCGGTCCGATACCGTGCTACACACTCGCCTCGCCCTGAACCAAGCGGTTCTTGTTCTGAGGCAAGTGTATGAACCATTTCTGCTGGATTCTCAGCAGCTGTAATCGCGTTCGGCGGCCGCTCGCCCGTTCTAGTCTAATCGCCGGTTTGGTTGGCCGGAAGGGGGCTAAGGCGATGGACCTGCGCGATTAGAGCCGCGGCGATTAAGCTCGGGGCGCGAAGACACGATGGCGCCCCGCGCAGTTCGCTCGCGCCGGCCGATCCTCACGCCGAGAAAACGGCGCGCTTCGAAGCCGGCCAGCAATATGGTCGAGACCGATAGTGGCAGCAGGAAGTAAATCCCGCGATAGGCGACAAGCGCGGCTGCAACGGCGCTGACCGGGGCCTTGTCCCCGACAGCGTAGAGGATGACGAGTTCGAACACGCCGAGCCCGCCGGGAATGTGGCTCAGCACGCCAAGTCCGAGCGCCGCAGCGAACACCGCCGCAAAAACGAAGAAACCGATCCCGGTCGGTGGCAGCAGCACCCAAAGAACCGCCGCCGCCGCCAGCATATCGGCTGTCGTCAGCGCCATCTGGCCGAGGATCAGGGCCGGCCCCGGTGGCTCGAGGCGGATCGGGCCAATTGCCAAGGGCCGCCGCCGCATCGCCAAAAACACCAGAAAGCTAGTCGCCAGGATCAACAATATCGCGGCAGCGATGCGCAACGGTTCGGGCGGGGCACCGATGACCAGACCGACTCGATCGGCAAACAGCACGAGACCTGCTCCGGCGATCGTCGCGAGACCGACGCCGATAGCGACTGAAATAAACAAGATCACGCGCGCGATCTGGCTTGGCGACAAACCCGCGGCGGTATAGATGCGATAGCGCACCGCACCGCCCGACAACGCGCCAAAACCCACGGCATTGCCGATTGCATAACCGCAAAACGACGCGAGAAATGCGGAAAGAAGTGGCGGGCGCGCGCGGGCATAGACCAGCCCGGAAAGATCGTAGCCGAACAGCATCATGTAGCTGACGCCGGTCGCCGCGAGTGCGGTCAGCAAGGTCGAGACCGGGGTCGCGCGCAGGGCCAACTCTAGGGCGTGAACGCTGACCCCCGCAGTTGCGCGCTGCAGACCCCAGAACGCCAAGCCGGCGAGCAGGCAAACCCCGAGCCCCACGAGATGCCGATGCAACCCAACTGAGCGCAGCCAAGCCCAGCCGCGAATGCGGCTCTTGCCGGATTGAGCCGCATTGAGCGCCAAATCCGGCTCCGTCGATTCGTGACGCGCCACGGCTGATTATTGCCGGGCGACCGGAGAGGGATCCTGATTGTGCTCGCTCCCCTCCTCTATCGCGCTGAAAACAAGACAGATTTTGCGACCTCTGCCGATGTGGCCGAGTAGCTTGCTTGTCACTCGCTCGCCCTGACTAGCCCCGGTTTTCGTTCCCCGCCAAGCATATAGTGGATTTCGCCCGGTTTTTCAGCAACGAGAGCCGGTCTGTCGATGATCTGCCGCAAACGGGCGCGACGCTAGCCGCCGAACAGAAAAATATTGGCCGGCTCCTCGGCCCAATGGCGCTCGCGATAGAGTCGTTCGGTCATTGCCTCGACATAGGGGGCGGCAGCACACAGCATTGCGAATTGCCGGTCGGACAGATTAAGGCCGGCGGCGCGGGCCGCACTCGCCGCGCGGTCGCGGGTCGCGCCGTCGACATCGACGGGCTCCGGGTCAGGAACCGGCGGCAGCGCTGTCGAAAAACGCGCGGCCGGATCAAGTCGTGGCCGTCTGCTGCGCCATTCGGTCGCCTGCTCATAGGCGTGCGCCACGCGCAAAACGGTCGCCTCGGCAAATGGCCGGCCGACAATCTGCATCGACAATGGCAGGCCGCCGGCGCTGAAGCCGATGCACTGCGCGAGAGCCGGGCCGCCGGTCACATTGAACGGCGTCGTCAATGACGGGCGGCGCCAGAACTCGATCGTCCGCCAGGCATCGAGACGCGGCGCCGGACCGCCCGCCGTTGCGGTTACAAGGACATCGAATTTTTCGTAGACCGGCTTGGTCTCGGCCAGGATGCGGCGACGCTCACGTTGCGCCTGGACATAATCGCGCGCGCCGATCAGCGCCGCCGGTAAAACGCGGCCGAGAAAGTCTTCACCAAAATCGCCGGGCCGGGTACGCAGCGCCGCTTCGTGGACCGCCAGCAGCTCACTTTCGGCGATCGTCACCTTGACATCATAGTAATCCTGCGCCGGCCGCAGCCGCGCCTCGCCGAGTTCCGCGCCGAGCGAGCGCAGCACTCCAAGCGCCGTCTCGAGCGCCGCCGCGACTTCGGCCGAAACCGGGCAATTGTCCTCGTGCAGGTGGCGCACGATACCGATGCGCAGCCCCCGGATGTCGCCGGTCAGAGCCGCGCGGTAATCCGGCGACGGTTGTGACGCACTCGCCGGGTCCTTCGGATCGTGGCCGGCGATCGCCTGCAGCAGGATCGCGCAATCCTCGACCGTCCAGGTCATCGGGCCGGCATGGTCGAAGCTGAACGAATTGGTATAAACGCCATAACGGCTGACCAGGCCGTAAGTCGGCTTCAGCCCGACGATGCCGCACAACGCCGCCGGTCCGCGGATCGATCCGCCGGTATCCGAGCCAAGCGCGGCCGGAACGAGGCCGGCTGCGATTGCGGCGCCCGAGCCGCTCGATGAGCCACCGGTGAAATGCTCGCGGTTCCACGGGTTGCGCGCCGGCGGCCAAGGCAAATCGAACGACGGCCCGCCATGGGCGAATTCATGAGTGGCAAGCTTGCCGGTCAGCACCGCCCCGGCATCGTAGAGTTTGGCCACCGTCGTCGCATCGAAATCGGGAACTGTGTCTATGCAGGTCCGCGAGTGCCCAGTCGTGCGGATGCCCGATGTCGCGTAGATGTCTTTGAGCGCAAATGGTATCCCGTGCATCGGCCCGCGATAGCGGCCGGCTGCGATTTCGCGCTCGGCGGCACGCGCCTGATCGAGTGCCCGTTCCGGGGTCGGCAGTAAAAACGCGTTGAGCTGCGGGTCGAGCGCCTCGGTTCGCCGGATCAAGGCAGTTGCCAGCTCGACCGGCGACAAATCCCTTCGCTCAATTCGCTGCGCGGCTTCGGCGATCGTCATAAAGCCGAGTTCGGTCGATGACGATGTCACGTCGTCGGGCATGGGTCCGCACTCCTCGGGAGCGGAATAGCGGCTTTCGCCAAATAGTCGAGCTTAGGCCGGCGGCGCCACCGACAGCCGCCCGACCGTCCCGTGCCGTTCGATGAAGCTTGCCACCATCCCGGACCGCTTGGCTTCTTCGACGAACGCCTTCAGGAACGCGAACCCGGCGGTATTCTTTTTTGGCGTGCCAACCGCCTGCTGCACCGAGGTGAACTGGCCGTCGAGAATGCGCGAGCCGGGCCGCGCCTGCTGAACTTCGATCAGACCCGGCCGCAATCCGGCATAGGCGTCGAGCTTCTCGTCATCGAACGCCTTGAGCGCGGCCTGGGCATTGTCGAACTGCAGCAATTCGCCCCTCTTATAGTTGTTCTCGAGCCACAGCCCATAGGCGCTGCGCGCGGTAACGGCGACCCGCCTGCCGGGCTGGTCGATTTCGGCAATCGACCGGATCGGCGAGCCGGCCGGCACGAGATAGGTCGCTTCGATTTCGCAATAAGCGGCAGTGAAGTTGATGACCGCGGCGCGCTGCGGCTCGGCGCCGATCAGGCCGATATCCCACAGTCCCCTTCTCGGCGTCATCGGCAATCTCGCCCGGCCGCGCATAAGGGATGTATTTGACCGGCACACCCAGCCGTGCGGCGATCGCCGCCGCCATCTCGGGCGAGACGCCGGTCGGATCGCCGGAGGGGCTTTTGCCGGTCACCAACAGGAAATTCCCCATGTTGATCGCGGCGCGCAAAACGCCGGTCGGGGCGAGTTCGGTGACGGCTTGGTCGGGCATGGCTGAAATCCGGGAGTTGTCAGAAACGAATGCCGCATCCTGCCGGATCGCCGCCGTAGCGGCACGTGAAAATTCGGCCGGAAGCTTAATTTGATACGTTCTCGGGGCTGGAGAACAAACAGGCTCAGCGCGCGTACGATGATGCTCAAACCAGTATTCGCGATCAAAGATGTCTCACTGCCATCTGAGGGGCGCGGCGCGATGATCGAGCGGTACAGCGACCATGCAGCCAACGAGCGAACTTTCCTGGCCTGGGTGCGGACGGCAATCGCAATCATGGCGTTCGGGTTTCTGGTCCAGAAATTCGATTTGTTTTTGCGGATTGCCGGGCAGTCGCTCGGTACCGCGTCCCAATCGGCACGCGGTGAGGTCGTCGGCACCGTCGCAGGTCTTCTGCTGATCGTGCTGGGCGGCGCGATGATGGTCTTCGCCGCGATCCGCTTTCGCAAGACAGCTCTGGCGATCGACGCGCAAGACCTACGGCCGGGTCCGGGAGTGCAGCTCGACCTCACCCTCGTGGTGCTGCTGCTGTTGCTCGGATTGATCTTGTTCGTCTATCTGATTTACACGGTGGTCCGCCGGTTCTAACCACCCTATAGATCCTCATTGATCACCTTGTGAGGATAGTTACTAGGAGGGGGCTAGCGAACCTGATCTCCGAAATTTCTTCCGAACTAATGGTTCGATCAGGACCGAAGCTGCTGCTGTCTTCTGCTGATATTTTGCTTGATGCGACGGACGAAGGCGGCGCGTCGGTGGCGGCGGAGAAGGAAGAGCAACAGCAGGCCCCCGACAAAAAGGGCTACCGCCGCCAACCCGGGCACCGCATCCTCAATGCTAAAGTCACCCGTGATGATGGAGGATTGGTCCCCATCAGCGGGTGTGACCAATTCATCGATCTGGCTCTCACGCGCGTCGCTCAACAACGTCCTGAAGTTGTCAATTGACTGTTGGGCCATCGCGATCTCAGGGGCGGCCGAATTGGCAGGGATTGCAAACAGCGCGGGATTAAGCTGCGCGACGTTGTTTTCGACGTCAAAAAAGCAATCGGCTCCGGACCCGTCGAGTATATTGTCGCCGATGCAAGTAATACTAATAGCGAACGGTCCAGCGTCGTCCGGGCTGCTACCCGACTCGATTACGAGGGGGCCATAGTTCGAGCCGGCTGCGAACGGAGCGGGGTGAAGGCCCATCAACCAGCTCTCGATAGCCGCAGCATGTGCAGCCCCGCCACAACAGAGAAAGACCGCGGCAAACAAGCCGGCCCTCCCAGGTTGGCGGTCTCGGGTCGTTTTCTTCTGAAAGTGCTTTCGCAGGTTCAAGCGCGAAACAGGGTTCTACGAGATCTGGGAAACGGCAATCCGCCATACCCGAGCAGGCGATGCAGCCGCCGGCGCGGTTATCCGAGGACCAACCTCAGCCGACGCTCTCTGCAAAACTCGAGCAGGTGAGCGGTTGCTGGTCGTTAGTGCACGGTTATATTCCCCGGCGTGCCATTCTCCTCAGGTAATCAGCTATTATGAATAAAGCTCCGATCGATGTCGTCGGCATTGGCAACGCAATCGTCGATGTGATCGCCCACGCGGACGAGGCGTTTCTCGAAAAAGAGGCGCTCGTCAAAGGCACGATGGCGCTGATCGATGCCGAGCGTGCCGAGGCGCTTTATCGGATCATGGGGCCGGCGATCGAGGCGTCGGGCGGCTCGACCGCAAACACGATGGCCGGCATCGCCTCGCTCGGCGGCAACGGCGCTTTTATCGGGAAGGTCCGCGATGATTTGCTGGGCCAGGTGTTCCGCCACGATTTGACCGCGCAAGGCGTGCGTTTCGACACGCCGGCGGCGACCGAAGGTCCGGCAACGGCACGCTGCCTGATCTTGGTCACGCCCGATGGTCAGCGCACGATGAACACCTTTCTCGGCGCCTGCGCCGAACTCGGGCCCGACGACATCGATCCTGAAATCGTCGGCATGGCGCAGGTCACCTATCTCGAAGGCTATCTGTTCGATCCGCCACTGGCGCAAAAGGCCTTCCGCAACGCTGCTGCGATCGCTCACGGCGCCGGCAAAAAAGTCGCACTGTCGCTCTCGGACCCGTTTTGCGTCGATCGTCACCGCTCTGCGTTTCGCGACCTTGTCGCCGGGCACGTCGACATCCTGTTTGCGAATGAGGCTGAGATCTGCTCGCTCTACGAAACCGATGATTTTGCGGCAGCAGCGGCGGCGGTGCGCGGCCGTGTCGCGATCGCGGCACTGACCCGCAGCGCGGATGGCAGCGTGGTTTTCGCTAACGGCGAGGAGCACCGGGTCAAAGCGGCGCCGGTCGCACGCGTCGTTGATAGCACCGGAGCCGGCGATCTCTACGCGGCGGGATTTCTCTATGGGTTGACCCGCGGACTGCCGCTCCCCATCTGTGGCGCGATCGGCAGTTTGTGCGCTGCCGAAATAATTGCCCATGTCGGCGCCCGCCCCGAGAAAAATTTACGGGAATTCGTCGCCGCGGCAGGGGTGGCTTAGCACTCGACGTTAATCCGCCGCAGATCACGGCGGCTCAGCGCCATCAGACGTAACACCGCGCCCAATCGGGCGCGTATCTGTGTTTGGAAATATGGATATCCGTAACATCGCGATCATTGCCCATGTTGACCACGGCAAGACCACGCTGGTCGATGCGATGCTGCGCCAATCGGGCGCCTTTCGCGCCAATCAGCAGGTTGCCGAACGCGCGCTCGACTCGAATGATCTCGAACGCGAGCGCGGCATCACGATCCTCGCCAAATGCACTTCGGTGTTGTGGCATGATGTGCGTATCAACATTGTCGACACGCCGGGCCACGCTGACTTCGGCGGCGAGGTCGAACGCATCCTCAGCATGGTCGATGGCGTGCTCGTCTTGGTCGATGCCGCCGAAGGGCCGATGCCGCAAACCAAATTCGTGCTCGGCAAGGCGTTGCGGCAAGGTCTGCGCCCGATTGTCGTGATCAACAAGATCGATCGGCCCGATGCCCGCCCGGTCGAGGTCCATAACGAGGTGTTCGACCTGTTTGCGGTGCTGGACGCCACTGAGGCGCAGCTCGATTTCCCGACGGTCTTTGCGTCGGGGCGCAGCGGTTGGGCCGTAACCGACCTCGAAGATCCGCACCGCGACCTCAACCCTTTGTTCGAGCTGATCGTCTCGCACGTATCCCCGCCGCAGGCCGATCCCGATGCACCCTTTTCAATGCTGGCGACAACGCTCGACTATGATCCCTATCTCGGCCGGGTACTGACCGGACTTATCCACTCCGGGACAGCGCGTCTCAACATGCCGGTCAAGTCCTTGGGTCGCGACGGCCGGGTCATCGAACAAGCGCGGCTGACCAAATTGCAGGCGTTTCGCGGCCTCGACCGACGCCCGATCGAAGAGGCGCAGGCCGGCGACATCATCGCGGTGGCCGGACTGGCTCTGACCACCGTCGCCGACACGATCTGCGCTCCCGAGGTCGAACAGCCATTGCCTGCCGACCCGATCGACCCGCCGACCCTGGCGATGACATTCTCGGTCAATGACAGTCCGCTCGCCGGTCGCGAGGGCTCGAAGGTGACCTCGCGTGTCATCGGCGAACGCCTCTTCCGCGAGGCCGAAGGCAATGTCGCGATCCGCGTAACCCAGAGCGCACAGAGGGAAGCATTCGAGGTCGCGGGCCGAGGCGAATTGCAGCTCGGTGTGCTGATCGAGACGATGCGGCGCGAAGGCTACGAATTGTCGATCTCACGCCCGCGGGTGCTGTTCACGACCGATCCTGTGACAGGTCAGCGGCTTGAACCGATCGAGGAAGTCGTCGTTGATGTGGACGAGGAATTTGCCGGGGTCGTTGTCGACAAGCTCGCGCGCCGCAAAGCCGAGATGCAGGAGATGCGGCCGTCGGGCGGCGGTAAATTGCGCCTCTCGTTTCTCGGGCCGACACGCGGTCTGATCGGATATCAGGGAGAGTTCCTTGCCGATACCCGCGGGACCGGGGTGATGAGCCGGGTGTTCCACGGCTATGCGCCGCATAAGGGGCCGGTCGAGGGGCGGCGCAACGGCGTCCTGGTGTCGACCGCAAATGGGGTCGCCCTCGCCTATGCGCTGTGGAACCTTGAAGAGCGCGGGCCGATGTTCATCGAGCCGGGTGCTCAGGTCTATGAGGGAATGATCGTCGGCGCCCATACCCGCGGCAACGATCTCGACGTCAACCCGCTCAAAGGCAAGCAACTGACCAACATCCGCACCACGTCAAAAGACGAAGCGGTGCGGCTGACCCCGCCTATCCTGATGAGCCTCGAACAGGCGATCGCCTATGTCGCCGATGATGAACTCGTCGAAGTGACGCCGAAATCGATCCGCTTGCGTAAGCGGCTTCTCGATCCGAACGCACGCAAGCGCGCCTCCCGCGCCGCCGCCGCGGAGTAGCCGTCAGCACGTATATTTTGCCCGAGCGGGTAGCTCTCCAAGCAGTGGCCAATTATCTTCGGCGCAATGTAGGAGAGTTACGGTGAGCCTAACCGCCGAGGGTATCGTCAAAGCCGGCCTTGTCACACCCGAGCGATTGGACGAAATCCGCCGCGTCGCGGAGCAGTTCTCGGTCGCCGTGACCGACGACATGGCGGCGCTGATCGATCCTTCCGACCCGAGCGATCCGATCGCGGCGCAGTTCGTGCCGAATGCCGCCGAGCTCGAGACCGCGGCCGAGGAGCTGGCCGACCCGATCGGGGATGCGCGCTGGTCGCCGGTTCCGGGCATCGTCCATCGTTATCCCGACCGGGTGCTGCTAAAGCCGATATTGTTGTGTCCGGTTTATTGCCGCTTCTGTTTTCGCCGCGAGACGGTAGGCAAAACAGCGGACATGCTGGATCCTGCGGCTTTGGAGCGGGCTTGCGACTATGTCCGTCAGCGGCCGGAAATCTGGGAGGTCATCGTCACCGGCGGCGATCCGTTTATTTTAGCGCCGCGGCGCCTGGCTGCGATTGTCGGCGCGCTCAACAAGATACCGCATCTCGGGGTTATCCGCTTTCACACTCGGGTTCCGATCGTCGAGCCACGCCGCGTTACCGCGCGACTGGTCGCGGCATTGACGGCGGATAAGGCGGTCTGGGTCGTGGTCCACGCCAACCATCCGCGCGAACTGACACCCGCCGCAAAAGACGCCGTGGCCCGCCTCGTGCGCGCCGGCATACCGGTTCTGGCGCAGACTGTGCTGTTGCGCGGCGTCAACGACGATGCCGTGGTGCTGGAAGCCTTGTTCCGCGGGCTCGTGGCGATGCGCGTCAAACCTTATTACCTGCACCATGCCGACCTCGCGCGCGGGACAGCGCATTTTCGCACCGGGATCGCGTCGGGGCAGCAGCTGGTGCGCTCGCTGCGTGGGCGAGCTCTCGGGTCTGTGTCAGCCGACCTACGTGCTCGATATTCCCGGCGGCTACGGCAAGGTGCCGATCGGCCCTTGCGCGATCCGCGGTAGCGACGGGTGCGGATGGACCGTCGAAGATAGCGCCGGAGTGGCGCATCCTTATCCACCCGATCCCGATGAGCCCCTCGAGTCGGAAAGGTGACGAGTGGGCCCGACGAACCGGTAATCATCATCGTCGGGGGCGATGCGCTGGCGCTTGGGACGGCGCAAGAGCTGTGCGTTCTACAAGGTCATCACGTCGTCGTGCTGTGGCGCCGCGATCCGGATTTTGCGCGCGCCGTGGAGACAGTCGGCGCCGTCTTTATCGCCGGCCAGCCGGACACGCCGGAGACGCTCGCGCGGGCCGGCGTCGCGTGCGCTATAACGATCCTCGCTCTATCGGGTGACGATCAGCTCAATCTCCACGCCGCCCTGCTCGCGCGCGACGCCAATCCCGGAATCCGCGTCGTCCTTCGTCAGTTCAATCGCCGATTGGCGCGCAAGATCGAGCAGAATCTGCCGGATTGCTCGGTAGTGTCGCTGGCTTGGCATTCGGCGGCGACCTACGCGGCGGCGGCGCTCGATGCTTATTGCTTTCGCGGCCTGCAGTTTCCGGAGCCGGATGGACCACTTACCGGCTTTACCGCCCGCATCGCCGAGAATTGCGGAGTAGCGGAATTTACCGTCGCGGAGGCTGAAACAGCTCTTTCGGCGCGCATTGTCGCGGTCGAGGGTGAAACCACTGTCGCACGCGACGCGATCATCGCGCCCCAAGCGGAGCTCGCGGTCTATGGCGATCTTAGCAAATTGCAACGCTCGGCGCCGAGCACGCCCGTTGTCAGAACCCGCGCCACGATGGGGCGAAGGCTGCGCTCCTTGCGGCGGGGGCAGAGGCCGCGATCACCTCGCCTTAATCCAATCCTGGTGCGGCTCGCCTTGGCGGCACTTGCAGTGTTCGCCGCCGGGCTCGCCTATTTCCGGACCGTATTCGGCGATACCTGGCTGGATGCCGCCTATTTCGTCATAGCGACGATGACAACGACCGGATACGGCGACATCACGCCAGATCGTCACGACAAAATCGAAATCATTGCGGCAATGCTGCTGATGCTATCCGGCACGGCTCTGACCGGGCTGTTTATCGCCTTTCGGAGCATCGTTGCTGACCCGGGTGCAATGGGTCACGTTGCAAGGTCTGCGCCCAGTGCACCGGCGTGGACATATCATCGTGTGCGGCGCCGGCAGCATCGGTTCCGGTGTGATCGAATTGCTGCTCGCACTCGGCAAACGCCTGGTCGTCATCGAACAGACGCCCGACACGGCGATCGTCGAACTGGCGCAGGAGCGGCGCTTTGATCTGTTGACCGGCGACGCAAGCCGCGACGAGACGCTCGACCTGTGCAATATCGGCGCGGCCCACAGCATCATTGCCTTGACCAATGTCGACACGCTCAATCTCGAAATCGGTCTCGGCGCGCGCGCCCGCAATCCGACAATGCCGGCTGTGTTGCGTATTGCCGAACCGAGTTTTGCCGCGTCAATCGCCCGTCACTTCGAGTTTCAGACGACCTTCTCGGTCGCCGCATTGGCGGCTCCTGTCTTCGTCGGCCTATCGAGATTTGCCGGATCGCGCGGCCGGGTCGCGATTGCTGGCCGTGAATTTGGACTCGGTGAATATACGATTGGTGAGGACGGGCTTCCAAATCCGCCGTCTGACGCGATCTTGCTTGCGGCGTCACGCGATGGTGATTTTGCGCTGGTGGACGATTTTCGCGCACTCGAACCCGGCCACCGCGTGCTGATTATGGTCCCGATGGCGCCGTTTCGAGACGGAACGGACACGCTCGCCGCTGCCGCCGATCGGTTCCTGCAAGGCCGTTAATTGTGGACCGACAGGTCTAGATTGCGAGCTCGCACCAGATCGGGGTGTGGTCGGAGGCGCGGTCTTTGGCCCGCGGCTTCTTATCGATCTCGCAAGCAGCCACCCGATCCGCCGCGTGCGGCGACAGCAGCAGGTGATCGATACGCAGGCCTTCGTCGCGGTTCCAGCGCCCGGCCTGGTAATCCCAGAAGGTGTAGCGGTGCGGCTCGCGATGAAAAACGCGGTAGGCGTCGGTAAGGCCGAGATACATCAGCGCGCGAAACCGCAAACGCGATTCGAGGCGGCACAGCGCGTCTTCGCGGAACGCAACCGGGTCGTACACGTCTTCGTCAGCGGGGCAGATATTGTAATCGCCGGCTAGAACAAACGGGATCTCGCGCTGCAGCAAGTCACGAACGCGGCTGATAAGCTGCTCCATCCAGGCCAGCTTGTAGGTGAATTTGTCGGTGCCGACCGGGTTGCCGTTCGGCAGATAAATCGATGCGACGCGAACCTCGCCGAACGAGGCTTCGAGATAGCGGGCCTGTTCGTCCTCCGGCATCCCCGGCAAGCCGCAGATGAGGTCTTCGGCTGGTCGCTTCGACACAAAAGCCACACCGTTATAGGCGCGCTGACCGATGGTTTCGACGCGATACCCCAGCCCGTCCAATTCGAGACGGGGGAAATCGGCGGGCGGGCATTTGGTTTCCTGAAGGCATAGGACGTCCGGCTGCGCTTCTTCGAGATAGGCGAGTAGATGGGGTAGCCGCACCTTTACCGAATTGACGTTCCAGCTGGCGATTTTTACGGCCACAAACGCTGCTCGCGATCAGCCGATCGAAAATGAATTGCCGCAACCACAAGACGAGGCGGCGTTTGGATTGCGGATCTGGAACGACGCGCCCATCAAATCCTCAACAAAATCGATTTCGGCGCCGGCCAACAAGTCGAGCGAAACCTCATCCACCACCACACCCACGCCGTCGCGCTCAAAGACGAAATCATCACCGTTACGCTGGTCGTCAAAGCTGAAGCCGTACTGAAATCCCGAACAGCCGCCGCCGGAAACTGCAATCCGCAACAGCGCACCTTCCGCCCGCTCCTGTTCCTTAAGGATGCTTATGCGGCGGGCAGCGCTCTCCGTCAGGACGACGCGCCGCTCCTCCTCGTTCCCGCATTCCGACATGTTCTCGCCGCTCCAGGTTAACCGATCGAATTTGACCACTCGTCATTGTATTTAGGTACAGAGACTGACCGGGTCAAATACGACTGCCCTTAACGCTGTCGGGTCAGCGGCGGTCCTGCGGCGCCGGGATCTTGGTCCCGCTGATATTGCCGGTGGAATCCCGTTGCAGCACCACCTGACCGCGGTTCGCGGCGCTCGACGGCACGGGCGCCGGAGCCATGCTCGTTGTCAGCGGCGCGCTATCGACCTGCTGTTTGGAGAGGGCGATGCGGATCGGACCGCCGTTCTGGGTGATCTCGGGCTTGGCAGCGTCCCAGCTCACAGCGCGATTGCGTTCGCCTGCCAGGGTGATAACACCGCCGCGCGTGTCGATTACCATCGCCGCGATGTGCCCGGTTCCAAAAGTCAGGACCAGGTTTGTTATGTGACCGAGCGAATTGCCGTTTGGGCCGACAACTTCCTTACCGAGCAGATCCCTTTTCACATCCAGGTAATCAGCCCCGTTTTTTGCCTGGCCGACCAAAGAGCTCGCGGCGTTTAACGCCTGCTGATCGAGTCGGGTCACGAAATGGGGCGTGGGGCCCGGCACAAAGCGCAGGCTGCTCCAGGCGATCGCGCTTTTGCCGTGATCAAAGGATTTGCCGCCGGACGGCGCAATAATTGCGACCGCGGCGGCGCCGGTATGCCGATCGACGCTGATGTCGGTGATCTTGGCAGTGGTCCCGTTGGGATCCCGGACATCCGCCCCGATCGCATTGCTCGCCGTGATCTGGTCGGCCCTGGGGCTGACCGCATTTTTCGCAAGTGAGGGCTTTGGCGCCGGGTTTGTGAAGCCGGAATTCATTTGCTGGGTGACGCTGCTGTCTGCTGCGCGGGCTTCCCCGGTTAGCGCGGCGGCAATCGTAGCAACCAGAAAGGTCAGCAGGAGTTTTTGAATCATCGCAATCCTCGAATGGCTCTCACCCGCTAACCCCGCCGAGGGCTGAAAAATTCACCGACATCGGGTATATCAAGCTGACGAATTCGCGGAAGCTGGGGTGCGAGATGCCGCAGGTCCTGGAGAGCAATGTCACCGGCCTGCAGCAAGCGGCGGATGCCGACAAGATTGCCTGCTTGTCCGCGCTCGAGCGCAAGGTGTTGTGGCTATCAACCTGGATGATCCACAACGCCAACCACCTGCGCCCGAACCGTGACGGATTAAAGGTCGGCGGCCATCAAGCCTCGAGCGCTTCGGTCGCGACCCTGATGACAGCGCTCTATTTCGACGTGCTGCGGCCGCAAGACCGGGTCGCGGTCAAGCCGCACGCCTCCCCGGTCTTCCACGCGATCCAATTCCTGCTCGGTCATCAGACGCGCGACAAGCTCGAAAGATTTCGCGGGCTTTGGCGGGGCTCAGTCATATCCCTCGCGGACAAAAGACGGCGACATCGTCGATTTCTCGACTGGATCGGTCGGGCTCGGGGTCGGCATGACTTTGTTCAGCTCGATCGCGCAGGACTATGTCCGGCTGAAACAGCTGACGCCGACCGACGAGCCCGCCGGCCGCATGATCGCGCTCGCCGGCGATGCCGAACTCGACGAGGGCAATATCTTCGAAGCATTGCTCGAAGGCTGGAAACACGACGTCCGCAATCTGTGGTGGGTCATCGATTACAATCGCCAGAGCCTCGATGCGGTGGTTTCCGATCGTCTCTTTCGGCCGCATCGACGCGATGTTCGAGATGATGGGCTGGCGGGTCGTCACCCTGAAATACGGTCGGCTGTTGGAGGCCGCCTTTGCCCGGCCCGACGGCCATCATCTCCGCGAATGGATCGATGCCTGCCCGAACTCGCTCTATTCGGCATTGGTCTACAAGGGTGGTGAGGGCTGGCGCGAGCATCTGCAGCGCGATCTCAATCGCTATCCCGGCATCCGCGCCATTCTCGACGATCACGATGATGCCGAGCTCGCGCGGCTGATGACCAATCTCGGCGGGCACGATATGGCGACGGTGCTCGACGCCTTTCATGCCATCGCCGATGACCGGCCGACTTGCTTTATTGCCTACACGATCAAGGGTTTCGGGCTGCCCTTTGCCGGCCACAAGGACAACCACGCCGGCTTGATGAACCTCGACCAGATGGCCTCGTTTCGCCGCAGCATGGCGGTGGCGGAGGGTGCCGAGTGGGAGCGGTTTGCCGGGCTCAACATCACACCCGAGCGGCTGGCCGAGTTTCTCGACGGGGTTCCGCTTGCCGGCCCGACGGCGCGCCGTCATCAAGCCGAGCCGATCCCGGTGCCGGCGAGCCTGCCGGTGCCCCGCGGCGAGCGCCAGTCGACGCAGGAGGCGTTCGGTCGACTGCTCGGTGACATTGCCGCCGGCGATAGTGTGCTGGCGCAGCGCATTGTGACGACCTCACCCGATGTCACGGTGTCGACCAATCTCGGACCGTGGGTCAATCGCCGCGGCATCTTCGACCGCGCCGAGCGGGCCGATACCTTTCGCGAGGAAAATGTCGTCTCGGCGCAGCGATGGGGAATGTCGCCGCAAGGCCAGCACATCGAACTCGGCATTGCCGAAAGCAATCTGTTTCTGCTGCTGGCGGCGCTCGGGCTCTCGGGACCGCTATTTGGCGCCCGCTTGCTGCCGATCGGAACCCTCTATGACCCGTTTATCAAGCGTGGGCTCGACGCCCTGAATTACGCCTGTTACCAGGACGCGCGGTTTATCGTGGTGGCAACGCCCTCGGGGATCACGCTGGCACCCGAAGGCGGTGCGCATCAATCAATCAGTGAGCCGCTAATCGGCATGGCGCAGCCCGGATTGACGGGTTTCGAGCCGGCCTATGCCGATGAGCTGGCGGTGCTGCTGCGCTGGGCCCTTGCTGAGATCCAGCGGGAAGAGGGCGAATCCGTTTATTTTCGGCTGTCGACCCGGCCGATCGAACAG
This sequence comes from uncultured Alphaproteobacteria bacterium, assembly GCA_963735445.1. Taxonomy (GTDB): domain Bacteria; phylum Pseudomonadota; class Alphaproteobacteria; order ATCC43930; family CGMCC-115725; genus AP-15. Next base: position 135,808 of record CAVTLC010000015.1, on the reverse strand, counting down.
CTTAAGCGCCAGATCGAGCCGGAACTCGCCGAAGCGATTATCGCCGGGGGTTATTGGCTGCGCGCGCCAGAGCCGGAGGCGGATCTGGCAATCGTCTATTGCGGCGCTTTGGCGACCGAGGCGCTCGCCGCCCACGACGAATTGACCGAAGATGCACCCCAGTCAGGGGTACTGGCGATCACCGCGCCCGACCGGCTACATCGCGACTGGTGCTGTGCTCAGGCCGAAGGACGAACCAGCACCGCCGAGCGGCTATTGGCGCGGCTGCGCCCGGGTGCAGCGCTGGTCACGGTCGGCGACTTTCATCCAGCGACCTTGTCATGGCTCGGCGCCGTCAAGAAGAACCCGATCGTCCCGCTGGGTGTCGAGCGCTTTGGCCAGTCGGGCGATATTCCCGATCTTTACCACGCGTATGGGATCGACAAAGACGCGATCCTCGACGCCGCCGCCCGCGCCTGCCTGCTCGCACTGCGCTGAACCCATCTTCCGTTTACGTCGAGCCGGTCCGGGCCGGTCTCGTCGTGTCCGCGCCACTGTGATGATCCGGACCACGGACGGCCGCACCAGCATGAACACCGCTTTTGAACCCAAGGGAGCGGGCGTCCACGGGCATCGCCTGGGGAGATGTCGACAGCAAGCGACGCGCCCGGGTGCCGCAAGCACGGTCCGCCGAACGGCAGATCGAAGCGAGCCTGAGGCTGCAATCCTTGGCGGGCCGGATAGCTAGCGGTCGAGATGACCGGGCCGCCACAAAGCCGCTATAACCATATGCTGCATGGCTCGCTGAGCTCGCGAGTCACTCACTGTTCTCTCTAATGGCAGCAACAGAATGATCAAATTCGGCGTCGGTCAGCCCTTGCGTCGGTTCGAGGATCAGCGGCTCCTGACCGGAAGGGGGCGGTTTCAGGATGACGTGATCCTGCCGCGGCAGGCCTATGCGGTTTTTGTCCGCTCGCCGCACGCGCATGCGAAGATCCGGGCTATCGATACCACTGGCCGCGGCCGCTGCACCGGGCGTTCTGGCCGTCTATACCGGGGTCGACTACCAGAATGACGGTCTCGCCATGCCAAAGGCCGCCATGCCGCGCAAAAAGGCCGACGGCTCGCCGGCATTCGCGCCGCAGCGGCCGGCGATGGTCATCGATCGGGTGCGCTACGTCGGCGACACAGTGGCGATGGTGGTCGCCGAAACCATGGATCAGGCGAGGGACGCTGCCGACCTCGTAGAGGTCGATTATCAGCCGCTACCCGCGGTGACCTCGGTCGAAGAGGCGGCGCGACCCGAGGCACCACGACTGTGGGACGATAACCCCGACAACATCTCGCACACTTATGAGCGCGGCGACCGCCGCGCGACCGAAGCGGCGTTTGCGGCCGCCGCGCGAATCGTCAAGCGGCATTATGTCGTCAGCCGCGTCCACGCCCAATATATGGAGCCGCGTGGATCGCTCGGCGTCTACGACGAGGCCGAGGACCGCTACACCCTCTACGCCGATGTCAACTACCCACACCGGGTCCGCAACATGCTCGCCGGCATGGTCTTCCGCGTTCCGGAAAGCCAGGTCCGGGTGATCGTCCGCGATGTCGGCGGCGGCTTTGGAACCAAGGGCTGGCAATACGTCGATCACCGGCTGGTGCTATGGGCTGCGAAAAAGCTCGGTCGGCCAGTCAAATGGCGCTGTGAGCGTTCCGAGGCCCTGCTCGCCGACGAGCATGCCCGCGACAATGTCGGCACGATCGAGCTGGCCTTCGACGCAGATGACAAGATCCTTGGACTGCGGCTCCACATGCTGGCCAATATCGGCGCCTATGTCGGCTCTGACCGGCAATTCCTGACACCGTTCGGCCAGATCGGCACTGTGGTCGGAGTCTATGATATCCCCGCCGCTTATGTGCAGATCGACGCGGTGTTGTCGAACACCAGCCCAACGGCACCGTATCGCGGCGCCGGCCGCCCAGAGGCGACGTATTTGATCGAGCGCGCGCTCGATGCGGCTGCAGCGGAGCTCGGCATCGATCCGATCGAATTGCGCCGCCGCAACATCATCAAGCCGGATGCGATGCCGTTTAAATCGCCGCTCGGCCCGGTTTACGATTGCGGCGCGTTCGAAATGAATATGGACATGGCGCTCGCTGCTTCCGACTACGCCAAATTCCCGGCGAGACGTGATGCCGCCGCGGCCCGCGGGAAACTGCGCGGCATCGGGCTCGCCAACCCGATCGAACAGGCGGCGGGGCCGGTGCCCGAATACGCCGAGATCCGCTTTCAGCCGAGCGGCAGCGCCCTGCTGCTGATGGGCACAAAAACGCACGGCCAGGGTCACGAGACCGTTTTCAAGCAGATCCTGCACGAAAAGCTCCAGATCGATCCCAATGAGGTCGTCTTTATTGACGGCGATACCGACCGTGTCGCCTTTGGCATGGGCTCGAACGGCTCGCGCTCGATGGTGGCGGGTGGCGGCGCATTGACCTTGGCCGCCGACAAGGTCATCGACAAAGGCAAGCGGCTCGCGGCGCATCTAATGGAAACCGCGGTTGCCGACATCGAGTTTGCCGATGCTCAGATTCACTGTCGCCGGCACCGACCGCAGTTTGACATTAAAAGAGGTCGCGCGCGCCTCGTTCCAGCCGCCGCGGCTGCCTCCGGGTATGGAACCGGGTCTGATCGAGCACGCGACCTACGCGCCGGAACGCGCCACTTATCCAAACGGCTGCCATGTCTGCGAGGTCGAGATCGATCCGGAAACGGGCGAAGTCGAACTCGTTTCCTATGTCGTTGTCGACGATGTCGGCACAGTCATCAATCCCTTGACCCTGCATGGGCAGATCCATGGCGGCGTCGTGCAGGGCGTGGGTCAAATATTGATGGAGCAAGTAGCTTACGAACCGGGTTCCGGGCAGCTCTTGACCGCAAGCTTTATGGATTATGCGATGCCGCGCGCCGATACGATGTGCGCCATGGCGATCGAGAGCAACCCGGTTCCGACGAAAACCAACCCGCTCGGCGCTAAGGGCGCGGGTGAAGCGGGCACGGTCGGGGCATTGCCGGCCGTTATGCTGGCGATCGTGAACGCACTGGCGCCGCTTGGCGTCACCGAACTCGACATGCCGGCGACGAGTCCTCGCGTATGGAGGGCGATCCGCGCCGCCCAACGCGGCGCGTGACGAAGTGTATTTGGTACGAGGCATCGCGCTAGCACCCCGAAGCCGGTCAGCGCCTCATAGAACATTTGGCTGCCGGGGCTGCCGGAACCCGACTTAGGATACTGCCCGGCGATACGGAATTTTGCGGGGAGGAAGCAATATGGCGGACAAAATTCGCGTCGGTCTAATCGGCGCCAGTGTCAGGGGCACCTGGTCGGCGCGTTCTCATTTGCCGGCGCTGCAGGCGAGTTCGGATGTAGAACTGACCGCGGTCTGCACCACCCGCAGCGACAGCGCCGAGGCGGCGCGCCAAGCCTGGGGGGCGCGGTTAGCGTTTGACGATTTCCGGAAGATGGTTGCCTCGCCGGAGATCGACGCGGTCGCGGTCGTCGTCCGCGTGCCATCGCACTATGCGCCGACCAAGGCGGCTCTAGAGGCCGGCAAACACGTCTATTGCGAGTGGCCGCTTGGGCGGACGACGGCTGAGGCCGAGGAATTGGCCGCCTTGGCCAAAACCAAGGGCCTCGTAACCGCGGTCGGACTGCAGGCGCGCGTCAACCCCGCGATCATGCATATGAAGGAGCTGATCGAGGCCGGGTATGTCGGCGAGATCATGGCTATCCATGTCAGCTTGATGCGCGAAGGCGTCTTGACCCGACCGTCGAACCGGACCTGGCAGCGCGACGCCGAACTCGGCGCCAACACTTTGACGATTGCCAATGGCCACACCATTGATGCCATGCGCTTTGTTGCCGGCGACTTCGGGCAGCTGTCGGCGGTCGTCGCGACCCAGGCAAAACAGTGGCTCGACACTGGCGCCAACACCTGGCTCGACGTGACTTCGCCGGACAATGTCCTGGTCAGCGGCAGGCTGGCGAATGGCGCGGTAGCCTCGGTCCATATCGGCGCGATACCTTTTGCCGGCAGCGGCTACCGAATGGAAATTTACGGCCGCGATGGAACCTTGATCGTAGCGGGCGAGGATTCGCCGCAATTGAGCAAGGTTTCACTGCACGGCGCGAAAGGCGGCAACACACTTCAGCCGATACTCGTCCCGGAGCGCTTCTCGTTTACTGCCTCGGGCACGCCATCGGGCGAAGCCTTCAATGTCGGGCAGATGTATACGCTGTTCGCCCGGTCCATTCGAAATCAAACGGTCCGCAACGGAAGCAGCGATCAGCCGGATTTTGCAACGGCGGTCGAGTTGCACCACCTGGTCGACGCCATCAAGCACGCTTCGGACAGCGGGCGCGAAGCTAGGCTTGAGTAGCATCACCGCAATGGGGTTTGCGACCCAACACGGGAAGGGGAGGGACGCGTTGCCGCAACGTGAACGTGCGTCGAATGAGGATCGTTATTTGCCGGCCGTCCGTTCACTTTTTCGAAGCGGGAGAAGCGGAGATGCCACGGGCGACTTGGCGAGGGTTTTTGCGCCTTTCTCTGGTGTCGTGTCCGATCTATCTGTCGCCGGCGACCACGCGCACAAAGCCGCTTCGTCTGCACCAAGTTTGGCGGCGGCAGCCGGTCGATGAGCCGCAGGACGACGAGCCCGATAGCGACCGCCGCCAGAGAGCGAGTGTTAGACCGGGTGCGGGCCATGAAGAAGCCGACCATGATGAAGAACCGAACCACGACGGGGATCGGAGTGGCCCTGTCAGCCGGATAACAATCCGGCCGCACGACCCGGAAACCGGTGCAGAAGTCGACAAGTCAGAAATCGTCAAAGGCTACGAATACGAGCGCGGCCAATTTGTTACGCTTACCAAAGAAGAGCTGAAGTCCCTCGATGTTGAAAGCTCCAAGGTCATCGATCTGGAGCAGTTCACGCCCAGCACGGGCATCGATCCGGTTTATCTCGACAGCCCGTACTATCTCTACCCTGACGGGGCGATCGCGGCGGATACGCTGCGAGTGATCAGCGCGGCGATGGCCGCGGAGAGTGTCGTCGGGATCGGACACCTGACATTGAGCCGTCGTGAGCGCGTCGTCATGGTCGAACCGCGCGGCGCGGGGATGGCGCTGTTCACGTTGCATGCCGCCGAGGAAGTGCGGCCGGCCGAGTTTCCTGCAGCCGAAGGCGAACTCGATCCCGATATGGTGGCGATTGCTCGCACGATCATCAAACAGCGGCTTGGCCAATTCGACGCGAGCACGCACCATGACCGTTACCAGGAGGCGTTGCGGCAGCTGATCGAAGCCAAGATGCAGGGACGTACGGTGAAGCCGCAAGCGCTTCCGACCCCGGCGCCGGTTGTCGATCTGATGACGGCATTGAAGCGCAGCCTGGAGAAAGAAGGGCCGGCGTCGGGCCGAACACCCACGGCCGGAGCCAAGCGCGCCAAACCCACGACCGACCGCCGACAGGCGGCGTTGCTGCTGCCGATATCGGGCAGCCGAAAGCGAAAACAACAGCCCGCAAGCGAGCCGTCGACCAACACCGCAAACCGCCGCAAAAAGGCTTGACCGGCACCTCTGTACCCAATGCGCTGAAGCTGCTCACCAGCTCGTGTGAACGTGCTAGTTTCTTACAGCGCGTGAAGAGAAAGCAGACTGCGGGGGAATTGGCAGATGAAGTTGGGTGTAGCCCTTCCGATCGTCGATATCGGCGGTGAGCCTGCGGCACTCAGGGAATTTGCCCAAGCCGCTGAGGCGATCGGCTATCACGGCATCGCCGCCCCCGATCACGTGCTCGGCGTCAACGTTGCGAGCCGGCCCAATTGGACTCAGGGGCGGGCTCGTTCGACTGACTACTATCACGACCCGTTCGTGCTGTTTGGCTTTCTCGCCGGATGCACCGGTATCGCGGATTTTTCGACACAGGTGCTGATCCTCGCGCAGCGCCAAACAGTGCTCGTCGCGAAGCAGGCGGCATGTCTCGACGTGTTGTCGGGCGGGCGCTTTCGGCTCGGCATCGGGGTCGGATGGAACGAGGTCGAATTCACCGGTCTCAACGAGAATTTTCACAACCGCGGCCGCCGCTCCGAAGAGCAGGTCGAGGTCATGAAAGCGCTGTGGTCGCAGCCGCATGTCAGCTTTGAGGGGCGGTGGCACACGATCGAGGACGCCGGCATCAATCCTCTACCGGGACGGCGCAAGATCCCGCTCTGGTACGGCGGCCACGCCGACATTACCTTGCGCCGCTGCGCCAAATGGGGCGACGGTTGGATGCCGCTCGCCTACCCGCCGGGCGAAGAGGCCAAAGCCGCCTTCGCTACCCTGCACCGCTACACCGAAGAAGCCGGGCGGGATCCGGCGACGATCGGGATCGACACGCGGGTATCGGCCGGCGCCGGGACCGAGACTGAATGGCGCGACCAGGTGCGCTTTTGGAAGTCGATCGGCGTAACTCACCTGACTTTGGCCAATTATTATGAGAGCGGTCATCTTCACCGTATCGCCGGCCGCTCGATGGGCGATCACATAGCCGCGATGAAGCGGTACTGGAACGCGGTCGCTGACCTGCTTTAGGCGCCATAAAGGCGGGGCTGCGATAGCGTGACTTGGGACGGGCATGATGCGAGCGTCTGGCCTGTAAACTCGGACGCACCCGCAGCGAAAGCGCGGTAAGATCAAGTTGCCGGGTTTGGAGAAGACAAATGGCCGAAATAACGCCGCTCGACAACGCCGTGTTGCCAGCAGGGGTGCGCGCCCGCTTTGTCGACAATGTCAACGGGCTGCGCATGCATGTTCTGGAAGCCGGTTTCACGCCGCGTAACCGGCCATGCGTGTTGTTATTGCACGGCTTTCCCGAGCTCGCCTATTCGTGGCGCAAGCTCATGTTACCGTTGGCGGAGGCAGGGTTTCATGTCGTTGCCCCCGATCAGCGGGGCTACGGGCGCACCACGGGCTGGAGTGCGGATTACGACGGTGATCTGCATCCGTTCAGTATCCTGAACGCGGTCAGGGACGCATTGGCCTTGGTGCTGGCACTTGGCCATCGTTCGGTTGCCGCGGTCGTCGGCCACGATTTCGGCGCTTCGGTTGCGGCTTGGTGCGCGCTGATCCGACCCGATGTGTTTCGCTCGGTCGCGTTGATGAGCGCACCCTTCGCCGGCCCGCCCTCCTTTCCGTTCGATACCGCCGATCGCAAAGCTTCGTCAGCCGGGGTCGGGGAACCGGATATCCATCAGGCGTTGGCGCAGCTCGACCGGCCCCGCAAGCATTACCAGTGGTATTATTCGACGCGCCCTGCCAATGACGAGATGTGGCGTTGTCCGCAGGGCGTGCACGCCTTTATGCGCGGCTATTTCCATTACAAAAGTGCGGATTGGGAAGGCAACCGGCCCTATCCGCTGAAATCCTGGACGGCCGAAGAGCTGGCTAAGATGCCGACCTATTACATCATGGATCGCGACCGCAACATGGCCGAGACCGTGGTGCCGGTGATGCCGTCGCCAGCCGAGATCGCATCCTGCCGCTGGCTGCCCGATGTCGAACTGGCGGTTTATGCCGGCGAATACCAGCGCAATGGCTTCCAGGGCGGGCTCAACTGGTATCGCAGCCGCACAACCGGACTATCCGATGCCGAATTGCGCCTCTTTTCGGGGCGCGCGATCGACGTGCCCTCGATCTTTGTCGCCGGCAACAGAGATTGGGGCACGTATCAGCGCCCCGGCAATTTCGAGCGCATGCAAGGTGCGGGTTGCACGCAGATGCTCGGCTGCCATCTGATCGAGGGCGCCGGCCATTGGGTACAACAAGAACAACCCGAGCAGGTCAGCGCTCTGCTTCTCGATTTCCTGCGCCGCCAAGACTACTCGGCGGGTCGAAGCATCTGATCGGCGGCAATGGGCCGTCAAAGCGCTCTATTTCCACTTGAGCAAGCTGGCCGGTGCAGCCTTGCGCCAGCCGCGAGGTGCCGATATCCGGGGTCAGCACGTTTGGGTTGCCGTGGACACAGAGGGGCTGTTCGGCGGCGGGATCCTCGGGGTCGTACCAGGCGCCAGTCGACAGTTGCACGACGCCGGGTCGCAAGGCGTCACTCAGCACCGCTCCGGCAAGGCATGCGCCGCGATCGTTGAAAACGCGAACGACATCGCCTTCGCGGATGGCGCGCGCAGTTGCGTCGAGCGGATTGATGCGGACCGGCTCGCGGCCGTTGACTTTGGCGGCCTGACTGGCGGCACCGAAATCGAGTTGGCTGTGCAAACGGGTCGCCGGCTGGTTTGCGATCAAGCATAGCGGATACCGCGCCTTGTCGCGCGCGTGGGGTGTTTCGCTCGGCGGCAGCCAAGCCGGATGGCCGGGGCAATCGGGATAACCGAACGAGGTGACGGTTGCCGAGGTTATCTCGATCTTGCCGCTCGGCGTCGGCAAGGGCGATTTATCGGGCTTGCGGCGGAACTCCCGGAGCGGGCCGCCGTCCCAGTCCAGGGTAGGCAGGGTCAGCTCGCCGGCCCGCCAAAATTCTTCGAAATCGGGCGCATCAAAGCCGCGATCGATCAGCGCGCGCCGGGTCGGCTCGTAGATGTGGGCGAGCCACTCGCGGGGCGAACGGCCCTCGGTGAATGCCTGCGCAAATCCGAGCCGCTCGGCCAGACCGGCAAAGATCGCGTGGTCGTCGCGCGCCTCGGCAAAGGGTTCGACAGCCTTGTGCATCGCCACCATCAGGGGGTCACCGGCCGAGGCGCCGATATCCTCGCGCTCTAAAGTGATGGTCGCCGGCAAGATGATGTCCGCATGCCGAGCGGTGGCGGTCCACACCGAATCGTGGACGATCACAGTCTCCGGGCGGGTGAACGCGTGCCGCAGCCGGTTCAGATCCTGGTGATGGTGAAACGGATTGCCGCCAACCCAATAAAGCAACCGAATGTCGGGATAGGTCAGTCGCCGGCCGTTGTAGTCGAACGGTTCGCCGGGGCTGAGCAGCATGTCGGCGATGCGTGCGACCGGGATGTAATCGTCGATGCTGTTGCGGCCGACCGGCGGGCTCGGCAACGGCGCCGCCAAGGGTGGCTTGCCAGTGTTCGAGGTCGACCCCAAGGCATAGGCGAAGCCGCCGCCCGGCAACCCGATCTGGCCCAGCATTGCCGCCAGCACCAGCCCCATCCATACCGGCTGTTCGCCATGTTGGGCGCGCTGCAGGGATTGGGAGCAGGTGATCAATGTGCGTCGACCTGCCGCGCGCCGCGCCAGTGCGGTGATCTCTTCAGCCGGCATGCCGCAGATATCGGCGGCCCATGAGGCGTCCTTGGGCTGCCCGTCTACATGGCCCAGCAGGTACGCGGCGAATTCGTCCCAGCCGACGCAACATTGGTCGAGAAATCTGAGGTCGTGCTGGCCCTCGATTACGAGCGTGTGCGCGAGGCCGAGCATCAGCGCGACATCGGTCCCAGGGCGGATCGAGTGCCACGCCGCATTCGCCTCCGCCGGCAAATCGTCGCGCAACGGGCCGATCAGATGGAATTCGACCCCGCGCTGACGGGCCGCGCGTAACCGGTCGCGGGCAATGTGTTGGCTTGAGCCGCCACCGCCGACATCGTTGTTTTTGAGCGCCATGCCGCCAAAGGCCAGAACCAACGCACTCTCGGCGACCAACTCCTCCCAGCTTACATTGTTGCCGGCGACGATCCCTTGCGAGCCGACGATATGCGGGAGGATGACCGTCGCTGCTCCCGAACTGTAGCTGTTGACCGAGCGCACATAGCCGCCAGAGAGATTTAGAAATCGATGGAGCTGATGCTGAGCGTCGTGAAAGCGGCCGGCGCTGGCCCAACCGTAAGAGCCGCCAAAGACGCCGCGCGGCCCATATTGGGAATAAACCCGACGCAATTCCGCTGCGGCGAGATCGAGCGCACGCGGCCACGACACCGGCACGAATTCGTCGCGCCCTCGCTGCCGGTCTGGGGCCGGCCCATGTTCGAGCCAGCCGCGGCGGATCGTCGGCTGGGCGATGCGCGCGCGATGGCCGATGGCTGCCGGAATGTTGCCAAGCAGTGGCGACGGATCGGGGTCGCGCGGATGTGGGGTGATTTCGATGCTGCCATCGGACAGCCGCACCGAAAACGCGCCCCAGTGGCAGCTATGCGGCACGCCGCGATCGTTGCTCGGAGCCTCTAAGTCATTCATCGACAAACTCGGGCGATTGCCATTAGCCTTAAGCCATGATTTCGATCAGTGAAGAGGTGACGATACCATCGCCGCCCGCCGCGGTGTGGCCGATGTTGCGCGACCCTGCACTCGTAGCCTCGTGCATCCCCGGCGCAACCCTGACCCAATCCGGTGAGGGTGGCGCTTATCAAGGCACGATGCGGGTCAAGTTCGGCCCGACCATCGCAATCTTTCGCGGAGAGGCAAAGCTCGCCTATGACGACACGGCACGGCGCTGCACGATCGAGGGACGCGGCATCGACGGACGCGGCGCCTCGCGGGCCTTGGCCTCGGGCGTTGTGACAGCGCGCGGAGATGCGGCGACAGTGCTCAAGGTCGAGGGCAATTTCAACGTCACCGGCCCGCTCGAAACCTTCGCCAATGCCGGCGGGGTGCATCTCGCCCGCGCGATCTTGGCTGAATTCGCCGGCAATATGGCCAAGCTCGCGCAGGAACGGCCGGCCCCTATACCCGAAGAAGCGGAGCCGGCCAATTCCTCGGCAATCGCGGATGCACCGAGCAATGCCGCGGCGCGAACAGCCGGTCCGCCGGTCGCCACCGCCCCGCTGCACGGCGGCGCGCTGTTGTGGCGAGCCTTGCTCGGCTGGCTCAAACAACTCTTTTCATTCAAAGGAAAAACCGGATGAGCGACAACCAGGTCTCCGACATTCTGGCGCAGGCTTTCGCGGCCGAGGGTGTGGACACGCTGTTCACGCTGATGGGCGACGCCAACATGTACTGGTCGGCCGCGATGGCCGATAACCAGAACACTCGGCTGATCCATGCCCGGCACGAGCATTGCGCCGTGGCGATGGCCGATGGCTATGCCCGCGCGTCGGGCAAGGTCGGTGTCGCGTCGGTCACGTGCGGCCCCGGCTTCACCCAGATCATGACGGCGCTGGTCATGGCGGCGCGCGGCAATGCGCCGGTCGTCGTTTTTTCTGGCGACGCGCCAATCAACGCCTCCTGGTACATGCAGCAGATCGATCAGGCGCCATTGGCATTGGCCACTGGTGCTCATTTCGTGCCGATCCGCACGGTTGACCGGGCGCTCGACTGCGTCCGAGAGGCATTTTATGTTGCCCGCGCCGAACGCCGCCCGGTGGTCCTGAGCGTGCCACTCGACCTGCAGAAGGAAGAATTTCCCTACCTGCCAGACTACACCCCATCGAGCGATCTGATGCCCCGCGCGCAAATTATCCCGCCTGACCCGGCATTGGTCGACGAGGTCGCCACGATGATTGCGGAAGCCGAAAAGCCGATCGTGATCGGCGGGCGCGGGGCGGTCTGGTCAGGCGCACGGCAGGCACTCGAAACCCTGGCAGACGAGAGCGGCGCCTTGCTGGCGACGACCCTGCTCGGCAAAGGGCTGTTTAATGGCAACCCCTTCGCGCTCGACATCGCCGGCACGTTCGCCACCGATCTCGGGCGCGAATTCTTTGCCGAGAGCGATCTCGTGATCGGCGCCGGCGCCGGGCTCGGCCATTACACGACCGAGGGTGGGTATCTATACCCCAATGCCAAAGTCGTGCAGATCGACACCAGCCCGCGTGGGCTCTGGCAGGGGGTCAAGACCGCCGATTTGCACATCCGCGCCGACGCCCGCGCCACCGCCGAGGCGATCACCCGCCGACTGCACGAACGCGGCATCCGCCGTCCCGGCTGGCGCAGCAACACTGTCGCGACGCGCATCGCCGCCACTGCCGAAACGCCCGATCCCAAGGAATTTGCGCTGACGCCGGGAACCCTCGACCCGCGCAAGGTCGTACGCGAACTTGACGCGGCGGTGCCAAAGGATTGGGACGTTATTGTCGCCGGCGGTCACTGCTTCAGTTTTGCGATGACCCACCTGAAGGGCCGGCCGGCCGGCAAATACCACACACCGCTCGATTTCGGCGCGATCGGCTCGGGCCTGTCGGCGACGATCGGCGTCGCCGTCGCGCGCGGGAGCGACAAAATCATGCTGATCGATGGCGACGGCAGCCTCTATCAGCATATCCAGGAGTTGGAGACGGTACGCCGTCACGGTCTCAAAATGTTGATCTGCATCCTGAACGATGGCGGTTACGGCGCCGAAACCCATAAATTCCGTGCAACGGGCGGGGATCCGAAGCACGCGACCCACGGGCGCGGCGACATCGCTGCGATTGCCCGCGGCTTTGGTCTCAACGCGGTTACGGTGACCGAAATGGGACAGTTGGAGCACCTGTTCCGCGACCATCAGCAATCGTCGGGCAGCACTTTGTGGGATGTGCACATCGACGATCTGATCCCGTCCCGCAATTTCCGCCGCGTCCATTACGGCGAAGCCTAAGCGTTGGTGGAAGGCATCAACCCGGGGCAGCCGCGGAAAGGTGTTTGGGTTAGCGGAGGCGCCAGAGCCGGAAAGCGGCTGTCACCCGCGCGAGCGAAACGCGATGAACGGCAGCTGTCTCGCCACTTTGCGGCGGTCCTCCTTGGAGCCCGTATAGCTCCAACCGACAAGCCGGCTTAACACCGCGCGGATGATCGGAGCGACGAACGGATGGCGGTGTTCGTAGCTCTCGATCACTCTCACCGCTTCGTCTTCGCCGAGGACCCGGTAGGTCGCGGCAAAGCGATGCGATCCGATCACCACCTCCGGGTTGGGCATCGCCGCGATATTGCGTAACCAGTCGGCGGCAGGTCCGAACCCGCTGATCACGACCGCCTCGGGTCCGTCGTTGCGGTACTCGACAACTTCCAACACCGTTTCGCGGCGAAGGCCGGTGCGGCGCCCGATATGGATCAGCAATAGGAACCGGTTTCCGAGCAGCCACCCGCAGCGCCAGTGGTAAAGATAAACTGGCGCCCGAAACAGCCACCGCAGGGTCCTGCTCGTCGGGCTCGCAGCCACCGCCCGATCTCTTTTATGCCCTCCGGCCCTGGGCCGTTTTGGCGACCACATCCTGCATTGATACTGAAGGTCCGGATGTTCTCTGTGCGTCGAAGCCCTCAACCGCGAGATTCCATCGGGCTATTACTCGCTGGGCGACGTCGTCCCAAGATCGCGCCGCAACATGGTCGTGAATTTGTTGGGCCTGCCAGTCGCGCGATAGGGCCGCGACCAGACTCTCGGCCAACGCTATTTGATCTTCGGGATCGTTGAATAGAACTCCGGCAAATTCCGGAACCATGCGCTCGATGTCGCCCACCTTGGTCGCGACGACCGGCCTGCCGCAGGCCATGGCTTCGAGAATTACATTCGGGCAACCCTCGAAATCGCTGGCGAGGACGAAGGCATCTGCAGCGGCTAGCCACAGCGCGACGCGATCCGGCACCTGCGCCCCGGCGAACAAAATTCGGTCCGTCAGGCCCAGGTCGCGCGCGAGGGCATGAAGTTCGGCGCTGTTGTCCTGCTCGGCCCCCTTGCCTCCGACGATCGCCAGCCGCACTTGCGGACAGGATTCGAGAACGCGCGGCAGGCTGCGGATCACCCGATGAAAGCCCTTCCGTGGCGATATGTGGCCGACCGAAACCAAAAGTTGCCCGTCCTCACTCAGGCCCAGGGACTTTCTTGCCGAGGCTTGGTCGCGCAGCCGGAAGCGTCCGGTGTCAACACCGTTTGCGATCGTTTCGATGCGGCATTCGGGAACACCACCTTGTCGGGCTCGCTCCGCGAGGCTTTGTGCCACAGCGATAACCTGCTGAGCATGCCGAAGCGCCCAATCGCAGAGCCATCGTCCGAGGGGCCGGCGTGACCATTGGACGATTGTTCCTCGCAAGGTGATACAGACCGGACGATTGAACCAGAGGCCCAAGAGGATGGCCGCGAAGCCGTCCGGATACGCAAAATGGGCATCGATCAGATCGAAGTCGAAACTCGCGCGCAGTCGCCGGATATCTCTGACGGCTGAGAGGAACAAGAAAATTGCCCGGAATGCCGGTAACAGTTTCGGGATGTACCAAAATCGGGGCCGCCTGACGGAAAGGATCGGCGCGATCGGGGGTTGGTCAATGCTTCCTCGAATTGGCCGGAACCACGGGACCGGCGCAACAACGTGAATGTCGGTAATGGCGGCAAGATGTCGGATACGTTCGAATACAAATGTACCATGTAACGGCTGCTGGGGATTAGGAAAAACCAAGGTGAATACGAGCACCCGAAGCCTGCGGGCTGGCTGCGTAGGGTGTTCGAGCGCCCGACGCGGGGTATGGTCGTGTTCAATCAAGCCATTTGTCTCCGCCAAAGCCCAGCCTGCATCGTTAACTGGTGCGCAGGGCCGAGTTGACCGAAATCGGGACAACCTAGCCGATCGCTGTTCATATTTTATCATCTTTTGATCTCTATAACGCGAGCAATGTCAAGTTGACGGCAGACCGCCATCCGGCTAATAGAATGACTGTCAGATTCCTGCCGTGATCTGATACAATCTAAGTATCACATGATTACAAAAATATGGTGAAGTGATTTGCAATCCTCCTTTCTGCGTCTTCTGCGGGTAATTGAACCGGCTTTCCATGTGATGAAACCTTAGCGGCGCTAAGGGAATGTGTGGAATTGCCGGGTTTCTGGATCTGAAACGCCGTTTTAACCAGACGGAAGCGGCGGACCTGGCGCTGAGCATGGCTGATCGCCTGGCTCACCGTGGTCCGGATGCGAGCGGAAGTTGGGCTGATCCGGCTGCTGGGATCGCGCTGGGTTTTCGCCGGCTCTCGATCATTGATCTCAGCTCCGCCGGCGCCCAGCCGATGGTGTCGGCGAGCGGTCGCTCGGTGCTTGCTTATAATGGCGAGGTCTACAATCCTGAGGAGCTGCGGCCCGAACTTGAGCACCGGGGCATCCGGTGGCGTGGTCATTCCGACAGCGAGGTGATCCTCGAAGCTTTCGAAGCTTGGGGTGTCACCGCTACCGCAAAGCGCCTAATCGGCATGTTCGCGCTGGCATGGTGGGACAGCCGAACGCGAACGCTCTGGCTGCTGCGCGATCGGATCGGGAAAAAGCCACTCTATTATGGGTGCTTCAACGACACCCTGCTATTCGGCTCGGAGCTCAAGGCGTTGATGGCGCACCCAGCCTGTCAGCGCATTATCGATCGCGACGCGCTGGCCGGCTATTTGCGATTTGGATGCTACTCGTCGGCGCGCTCGGTTTTGCAGGGCATTCGCCAACTCAGGCCTGGTGCCGCGGTCGCGATCCCGGCCGATGGTTATCGTTCCGGCGAGCCGGCTGAACATGTCTATTGGGATGCCTGCGAAATCGCTGCTCGATCGCGGTCAGCGGCGAACGGTCATGACCCCAGCGATGCGCTCGAAGAGTTACTAACCGACGCCGTGCGGCGGCGAATGATCGCGGATGTCCCGCTTGGCGCGTTTCTTTCGGGTGGCATTGACAGTTCAACGGTCGTCGCGCTGATGCAGAAGCAGAGCATGCGGCCGGTAAAGACCTTTTCGATCGGCTTCAATGAGTCGCGCTACAACGAGGCGCCTTTCGCCAAGGCGATCGCCGAGTACCTCGGCACCGATCACACTGAGCTCTATGTACCGCCGGAAGATGCGCTCGAGCTGATCCCAAAGCTGCCCGAATGGTTTGATGAACCTTTCGCCGATGCCTCGCAAATACCGACTTTGCTGGTCTCCGAATTGGCGCGTCGCGAAGTGACTGTGGCATTGTCAGGCGATGGCGGTGACGAGTTGTTTCATGGTTACCCCTGGTATCAGTTCGGCGCTAGGCTCGGCAGCTTCGCCGGCACTCTGCCACTCGCTGCACGTCGAGGATTGGCCGCACTACTGACGGTCCCAAGTCCCGCTGCCTGGGACTCGTTGGCGCGTTTGGCGCCCGGTTCGGCTCGGCCCGAGCGGCTTGGTGATCGGGCGCACAAACTCGCCGCATGGATAAGTCTGCCGAGCCAAGACTTGCTGTTTCGTGAAATCCGCAGCCTCTGGTCCGAGCCCGAACTCGTGGTGCGCGGCGCGGTCGAGCCAGTGGATCCGATTTGGGCGGGTGCGGCGACAAACGCGGTTCCCGACTTCCTCGACCGCATGGCGGTCATCGATCTGCTGACGTATTTGCCAGACGATATTTTGACCAAGGTCGATCGCGCAACCATGGCGGTCAGCCTTGAGGGGCGCTGCCCGATCCTCGATCATCGCGTTGTCGAATTCGCCCTCGGACTACCGCGCGAACATAAGATATCCGGGGCCACGACCAAGATTGTGCTGAAGAACGTGTTGGCGCGCCATGTGCCGCGGGCACTGTTCGAGCGTCCAAAACAGGGCTTTGAGTCCCCGATCGCGGACTGGCTGCGCGGTAGCCTGCGGGATTGGGCCGAGGATCTGCTCGATCCTATCGCCATGCACGCCGATGGCTTGCTCGACCCAGCCCCTATACAGCAGAAATGGCTCGAACACCAATCTGGCCGCCGAAATTGGCAATCAGCATTGTGGAGCGTGCTGATGTTTCAGGAATGGAAGCGTCGGTGGGGCTGAGCGCAGAGGTTGCGCCTCCGCTCGACGTTGCGGTTCGAACATACTGGGATTTCTCTATCTTTGGGATGGCCCCCGCTCAATAAGCTGGCATCGGCTTGGCTGGACCAAGATGCCCAACCAAATTGCGCTCTCCCCATCGTGCTGGGCGGCGGTGGCTTGACGGCGTCCAACTATTGCGGAGCAAGACTGTCGGCAAAATGGGTCGGAACCAGGTCAGCAATCTGGCCGCCGGGGTGATGCGAACAGTGATGCCGGAGCGGACCAACGATTTCGTTCTGTTCCCCGAGGGCTCCTGCCGCTGGGGCCTCGCTTATATGATAAAACATGCTGCCCGGACCGAATGGCCGCAGCGCGCGGAGCTTGAGTTGGGGTGGAATATTCAACAGCTATTATTGGGTCGATCCGAAGATGAAGGTAGCGGCGGTGATCCTGGTGCAGTCGCTGTCATTTGCGGATCCGCGCGCTCGCGGTCTATGGCGCCTTCGAACGCGCCACATACGAGTTTCTGATCCAATCCTAGCGGCGGAGCCCAACCGAGCAGCGCCGCCGGCGGTTTTCCGGTCACTCCGTCGTTCGAAGCCGCAATGCTCACGCTGACTGAGGTCACCTATCGCATCGAAAAGCGGCGGCTGCTAGATCGCGCCAGCGTACAAATTCCGGATGGCGCCAAGGTCGGGTTGGTTGGGCGCAATGGGGTTGGCAAGTCGACCCTTTTCAACCTAATTCGCGGCGTGTTGGAGCCGGAAGACGGCACAATCGAATTGCCGGGCAGTCGGCGCATCGGGTTTCTCGCGCAGGAGGCCCCAAGCGGTCCCGCAACCCCATTCGAAACCGTGCTCGCCGCCGATCGCGAGCGCACTCGTCTCCTAAGCGAGCGCGAGACCAATCCGCCGCCGTTGCGCGCCGCGGAAATAGAGACCCGGCTGCTCGAGATCGACGCCTATTCGGCACCGGGGCGCGCCGGCCGTATTCTCGCCGGGCTGGGACTAGATGACGCGATGCAGCAGCGACCGCTTGCCGATCTGTCCGGCGGTTGGCGGATGCGGGTGGCCTTGGCCGCGGTCCTCTTTACCGAGCCAGATCTGCTGCTGCTGGACGAGCCGACCAATCATCTCGATTTCGAATCGTCGCTTTGGCTCGAACGGTTTCTGCGCGGCTATCGGCAGACCTTGATCCTAATCAGCCATGACCGACGCGTGCTCAATGCAGTCACTACGATGACGCTTCATCTCGAGCGGGGCAAACTAACTGCTTACAGCGGCGGCTTTGATGCGTTTCTGCGGGCGCGGCAAGAGAATGCTCAGCGATTGGCGACCGTCGCGAAACAACAAGCGGATCACCGGCAGCGGCTACAGGGCTTTGTCGACCGCTTTCGGGCAAAAGCGTCAAAGGCGCGGCAAGCACAGAGCCGGCTAAAGGCGCTAGCTCGTATCGAGCCGGTCGTGCTGGCGGCAACCGAACCCCCGCCGCGGATGTCATTTCCCGAACCGCCCCGGTTGAGTCCGCCGTTGATCTCCTTTGAACGAGCCAGCGTGGGTTATGCTCCAAAAAAGCCGGTTCTGTCGCGCCTCGACCTGCGTCTCGATCCCGACGACCGGATCGGCCTGTTAGGCGCCAATGGCAATGGCAAAACGACTTTTGCACGCTTGCTGGCGGATCGCCTGCCATTGCTCGGCGGCGAGGTGGTGCGGTCGCCGAAACTGCGCTGTGGTTATTTCGCCCAGCATCAGATCGAAGAGATGAGACCTTGCAAATCGGCATACGAGCACCTGTCCGCGCTGATGCCAACGGCTATACCCGAAATGGTGAGGGCGCGGCTGGGTGGTTTTGGCTTTGGCGAAGACAAGGCCTTTGTGCCGGTCGCGGAGCTATCTGGAGGTGAGCGGGCGCGGCTCAACTTTGCGTTGGTTACACACGACGCACCATCACTTCTGGTCCTGGATGAGCCGACCAACCATCTGGATCTCGAAACCCGAGAAGTATTGGTTCAAGCGTTAAATGAGTTCGCTGGTGCCGTAGTTTTGGTAAGCCACGATTGGCATTTGTTAGAGCTGGTGGCTGATCAGCTGTGGCTGGTAGCAGACGGGACAGTTCGGAGTTTTGACGGCGATCTGGACGACTATCGTCGGCTGGTGCTCGCCCAAGCGGATTGTACGAACACAAACCATTCTGCGGACACAAACGAGCGTCGGATCGCCAGGCAGCGGGCCGCTGAAAAGCGACGGGTCCTCGAGCCGTTGCGGCAGGAAGCCCGCCGAATTGAAGGCAGAATAGCTGTCCTTTCAAGGGAGCGTGAGGAGATCGAGCGCAAGCTCGCTTCACTCAATGGAGCGCGTCTGAGCGGCTCGATGGTGAGCGACGCCTTGAAGCGACACGGGGAACTAATGCGCCTTATCGCGCAGGCTGAAGCCGATTGGTTGGCCACCGAGGAGGCGATCGAACGCGGATCGGATGGCTGAGCCGCACGGCGGCACAACTGTGCGAACGATCGATGCCGGAACTATCTGGGCAGATTTGCCTCTAGCAAGACGGTTCGTTGGACGAACGCGCGAATCGCGAGTACGTAGATGCGGCGGTACGCAATCCCGGCGATTCCCGAGCCACGATCTGAAGGAACCGAGGCGCGGGGCCTCTTCCTTAATGCGGGGCAAGATTTGCGCCGCTTGCGCGCGGCTGATGGCCGCATAACTCCTTTAGCATTGCAATCTACTTTGACAAACTCGCAAGAGGCAGTCTATCTCATCAGAGTGACGGGGAATTCTTGCGGTTGCGTTTAAGAACTGTAAGCGACGGCGATGAAATCGCTGCCGCGAGCGCCCCTTGGAGCAGAGTTTGCCATGACAGACAGTCCCGCGATCACGGACAGAAACCTAGAAGCGACAACGAACATTTCACTCAAGCGGGAGCCTGCTTGTTTCGCTTTTCTATCTCCGCGATCAATCGCGTCACCTATGTCGATAAATTCGATAAACCTCGATCTTGCATCAGCCGATTATTTCGACGGGCGAGCGTCGTTATGGGCGACGTTCGAGATGCGGTCGACTGTTAATGACGACCAACCTGCAGCCCTACTGGGTTTCGACGAGACGTTTTTGCGGCCGTTCGCCCGCGCGTTGATCGAGGCGGCAACAACCCGGGCCGCTTATCGAATGACAATTCTCCAGGAAAACCGAACCCCGCAACGATGCCGCGTTGTGGAATACGTAACCGGCCCGGGTAAGGCGTTACAAGAGCTCGTATTGCAGCCTTATGACAATGTTGTTTTAATTACTGCTGCAGCAAACAAAGAGGGCGAGGAGACGCTGTTTCAATTACCGCGTACAGACAGCTTTTTACGGTCTTTTGCCAAGATTGCTTACGTAGCTGACCAAACCCTCCATGATTTGCTGGACGATATGGAGAGGATCGGCCGTCGGCGTCTAACCCCTTAAAACGTACCCAAGGCGCTGCCCAGAATTTTATTGCGCCGAAAATTCAATTCGGCTTCGGCGCAATAAAGCTATCACCGCGGCCCAGCCCCGCTTGACCCCGAGGTCCTTGGACCGCCCATATCGCCTGAGGGCGGGGGCGCACTCTGCGGAGGAGCGGCGGGGGCCGATGGATTGCTCGTATTGCCTGATTGAATACGGGCCAACTCTTCGCGATTTAATTGCGCCGTCGTATCACCGGTCAAGGCGGCCTTCCTAGCCATATGCATGTGATGAGCATGCATCGCCCTCGCGTGTCTGACTGCATGGTGCGCCGGCGGTGCCGCGGGCGTGGTTGCCGACCCGGCTCCACCGCCGGTATAGGGCGTTAGGCCGGGTCCGCCGGGATTCGGACCTGGCAAACCCACCGAATTACCGCCCGTCGGGCTTTGGGCCCAGACCGCGGGAGCGATCGTAAGCGCCGCCGCAACCGCAGCAGCGTATAATCCAAATTTCATTTCGTTGGTCCTCTCAACGTGTTTCGCACTGCTGTCAGGTAATGCCGTCCGTTCTGAGCCAACACTGCGTCCTAAACTTCGTCCAAATTGACCCTGCCGTCGGCCGATCTTTCGAAGAATGATTTAGTGGCCGGGCGGCGGCGCGGGGGGAGCCGGCGGATTGCTCGTATTGCCTGACTGAATTCGGGCGAGTTCTTCGCGGTTCAACTGTGCGGTGGTGTCGCCGGACAATGCCGCCTTCCTCGCCATATGCATGTGATGAGCATGCATTGCTCTCGCGTGTCTGACTGCGTGATGGTGCGGCGGCATTGCCGAATTGGGCGGCGGCGGGGCGGCGGCGGCTCCGGGCGGCGGCTCCGCTGGCATGGAAGGCATCGGGGCGGGCGCTGTAGAAGGGGGTGGCGCTCCGCCACCGCTGTAAGGTGTCAACCCAGGCCCGCCGGGATTTGGACCAGGACTACCCATTGAGTTCCCGCCACTCGGACTTTGAGCCCAGCCGGGGGCGGAAATCACTAACGCAACAGCGACTGCGCCTAAGAGATGCTTCATTTCATTCCTACTTAGCATACCACCGCTCCCTCGGAGATAATGCAGCCTAGTCAACTGAGTCGTAACGCGGAAGATCTCTCGCTTCTTCCAGCGCGTGCACACGAGAGGTGTCACGCTTAGCCGCATAGCATAATAGAGCCATGGATGCCCATTCGCAAGCGCTTAAGTAGTTTGATTTGATCCTGACTAACCTTGAAAGCGAGAACTGGTTTAGGCAAACCGATGTTGGCCAGGATCCACCAGCGGGCCTCTGACCCGTCGAGCGCCGCCTTCGATCTGACAAGCGGTAGTCCTGCACTCAACTTGCCTCCAGTTAGGGCTGGAAGCTGGACCCCGGAATACGGAGAACGGTTCGTTCTTTTCGGCGCTCAATATGCATTCACTGATCAACTCCGAGACCCTCCCCCTAAAATCTCCGCCGATTTGGATAATGAACCGTGTACACCCCAAATGGCTCGCCTCGCTAACGCAGCGCGTCGCTTAACCTGCTATTTGCAACCAAAAGCGAAGAAAGCGGTTGCGTACCGCGTCGCACGAATATTGCTCGGTTGATTAAGGTTCCTTCGTCCCGGTCGTCCGGCGCTTACAACCTCGGTAGAGCAGCCCGCTAGCCTTGTAACGATGGCTTGCTATGCCGTTTGTTCGCGGAAGCTTTTGAGGATTTCGGCTTACTTTTCTTCTTTGAGGATTTGTGAGTGCTCTTATGCGAAGTGGACTTCGGAGCCGTTTCGGGGCCGGCCGCGGCAGTCGGTGCTACGGCCGGAGTGCTCGCCGCAGCCGGGGGCGCGGCCGGCGATGACGTTTGAGCAAAGCCATCGTTCGGCAACGTGGTGGCGGCAAGAAGAGCAATGAGCGCAATAGCGCTTACCAGCGTTTTCATAAAATCACTCCTAGGCGAAGAGGACCAATTCGAGAACCGGAGCACCGGCGGCTCGTTACGATTTCGGATCGTTCTTTAGCGGTAGAGAGAACCCCGAATAGTACTAGAAAAAACACCGCCGCGGAACTTCCGCGGCGGTGCTGGAACCCTTCCTGAAACGAGGCTCCCGGTTCGATGGCTGTCGTGCGCGTCTACGGGAAGACGATCTCGACACGCCTATTTTGCGGCTCACGAACGCCCAATGGCGTCGGTACGCGAGGATCGTTCATACCACGGCCGGCAACAACCATGTCGTTCCGCGGGATGCCAAGTCGCTCAAGAACGGTTGCCACCGCATTGGCTCGACGTTCCGAAAGCCGCTGGTTGTAACCTGGCGACCCTGTCAGATCCGTATAACCAGTAACTTGGATCTGGACCGCCCCACCTGCCTTCCAATGGGCTGCCGCGGCCTCAAGGATTTGCATCCCCTCTGGCGTGATGTTGTATTTATCCCAATCGAAGAACACCAGGTAGACCTGATGGGTCGGCGGCGGCGGCGGCGCTGGTGGGGCTGGTGGTGGCGCCGCCGGCGGTGGGGCACCAAACATCATCGTCAAGCTAGCGACAACATTATTGGTTCGATACTGGCTCTTCACGCTCGGGAAAAAGCAACAGATGGCCGCTGGCCCTGGCCCAACCGTCTTGTTGGTCAACGTTTTGTCGGGCGTCCCGAAATAGCGATAGTCAATGTCGAGAGCTAGGGCCGGGTTGATTAAATAGCGGATACCAGCAATCCCTTGGTAGCCGAATTCCCAACTATTGCCGCCAAATGAGCCAGTATAAGTACTTGTAACGGTCCTGCCGCCGGGGCCAGTTGCCGTAAACGTGCCCGTACCGCCAAAGCTCCGATTTACATTTACCGCGCCGACGCCGCCTCCGATATGCGGGGTAATCGGCCACCCCAACGTGAAGTCATAGATAAGATTGGTCATTATCGCATTTGAGTGGACGTTGCCACTCGCATTACTTAGATTACCAATACTCGACGTCTTGTTGAATTTGTAACTATACTCTTCCTCGAGACGCCACGGTCCCCAAGCATAGCCGAGGCGACCACCAGCATTGAAGCCGCTATTGTAATCGACGGTGCCCGGAGCGCTGACGATAGTGCCTGCTGGGCCCTGGACAGCAATCGTCGAATTTTGGTTGAACAGCGAGGTCCAGCCGCCCTCCGGACCCAGGTAGAATGCCCCAGGCGGTAGAGGCCCGAAAAACTGGGCATGCGCCTGGATGCCGCCACAGGCGATGGCAAGCGCCGCGCCGGCGCCGAGCAGATAGCGATTTCTCATCCCTTACCTCCGGCCGCAAATACACGTGTGACGATGGTCGTCTCGCCACCGTTCGCGCATCTTCACTATCCGACCCGTGAATGGCAATCGGTTTTTAGCGCAACCCGACGGTTTGTCGGGAATTCTGTGCAGAACGCGCACTGCCGCGACAATTATACAACACCTCAAGCATAGGTGTCCTTTTCTGAGGCTCTTACTGTGGCGTTTTCACCACACCAGGCGAAAAGTTTGTTAGCCGTTGCGGTTTTGGTCCTTCACTGAGGAACCTTTTGGCCAGCGCCCGCTACACATGCCACCGTTCGGCCACGAGGATAACGTGGCGTGAAATCAAGGATCGATTAATACGCCCGGGTTTAGCAACCCCTGCGGATCGAGTGTTTTTTTGGCGGAGCGCAAGGCTGCGGCGAACAGTTCGGGACGTTGGCGGTCGTACCACGGCCGATGGTCCCGGCCGACTGCGTGATGATGGGTAATTGTGCCTCCCGCCGCGATCAGCGCGTCTGCGGCGGCAGCCTTGATTGATCGCCACTGTTCCTCAACCGCACCGTGCCGTCCCAACGCATGGAACGAGTAGTATGGCGCCGGCCCATCGGGATAGACATGGGTAAAGCGGCAAGTGACTTGTCCAGGCTGTCCGGTAACGTCGCGTATCGCGGCTTCGGTTGCGGCCTTAACCTGGTCGTGAAAGGCTTCAAAGCGCTCCCAGGTAATCGCCGTCTCGAAGGTATCGGCGATTATGGCTCGCCGGATCATGCGTTCGCGGGAGTAGGGCATTCGAATAAAGGCTGTGCGCCATTGCTCGGCCGCCCCCTCGCGATGCGCGTCGCGCTCGCCAGGGCGCTCGGGTGCGCCGCCATGATCTGCGCAACACTCAAGCGCGCGCGCCATCCACGCTTCGAGCGGATGGTCCGCCGACTCGAATGCCAAAACCATGATGGCCGCACTGCCGTCGCCGGCGCCGGTATTTTGCGCTTCCTGCGGATCGAGGATGCGGCAATTCGCGGGAAAGAGTCCGGCCTGCGCAACGGCCCGAACCGCGCGCGCGGCTGTAAAGAAATCGGCAAACCTGATTGCCCCGCCGGCGCGAAACCGCGGCCGGTGCTGGAGCCGCACCCAGGCTTCGGTAATCACGCCCAAAATTCCTTCCGAGCCGATTAGCATCCGGTCGGGGCTTGGGCCCGCCCCGGAGCCCGGCAGGCGCCTCGTCTCGATGACCCCCTCCGGGGTCACCATCCGGATGCTTTCGACGAGATCGTCGATATGGGTATAGAGGGTCGCAAAATGCCCGCCCGAGCGAGTTGCAATCCAGCCACCAAGCGTCGAGTACTCGTAGCTCTGCGGGAAATGACGCAAGGTCAGCCCGTGCGGCCGTAACTGGGCTTCGAGCGCCGGGCCAAATACGCCAGCTTCGATACGCGCTGCTCGCGAGATGTGGTCGATTTCAACGACTCGATCCAGGTGACGCAGGTCTAAGGACACCGCCGCCTTAAGGGGACCGTCGATCTGTTGCTCGACACCACCGACGACGCTGCTTCCGGCGCCGAACGGGGCCACCGCTGCCTGTGCGTCGCCGGCCCAATCGAGGACCGCCTTAACCTCCGCGTCGGTGCGCGGGTAGGCCACGATGTCGGGCGCAAGAGCGTAATCACCAGCTAGCCCCCTTGCGTAATCGCGGAACGACTTACCATAGGTGTGAGCGACCCGATCATAGCGCTCGGTTGAACAGATCCCTCTCAGAGACGAAGGCGGCGCGACGCGGGGCGGTGGCAAACGTATGTCGGCGAGTTCCGGAGGTTCTTTCTCATCGAAGCGCTCGACATTGAACAGCCGGCGATAGCGATCGAGCGCCGCGGTTTCCTCGGCCTTTGTCATTCCTTCGCCTTCGCGTCCCCAACCAAAATGTTTCAGCCGTCCTCCAACCATCGTCAGCTCCTGTCCGCGCGCTTCGACAACTTGGCCACGGCACGATAGACCTTGCTTTTCGGCCGAGCCAGAGTGCCCGCCGAGGCTGGTGCTGCTGGGACGGCCATAGTAGGGTCACTCGGCACCAAATTCGGCGGAGAAAACTGTGAATACGACCGATCGGGTATCCACAACCGGCACGAATCGAAAGAAATTGCTGCTGCCAACCACGTTAGCTAAGGCTGGCTGGGCGATTGTCGAAGCGCGCGACGATATCGAAGGTGTGCCCTATCAGACGACAGCCCCCAAGGCCGATCTCCATCATCTGTTGGAGGATGTCGCCGGGGTGGCGCTCTCAGTGACGCCGTTCAGCGACCCGGAGCTCGATGCTGGCCCCAATCTCGAGGTCGTTGCGCGCATTGGGGTCGGTTATGATGCGGTCGATGTGGCGGCGCTCACCCGTCGCAAAATCCCGCTGATGATCGCCGGAACAGCGAATTCGGTCAGCGTCGCCGAGGCCGGGGTCTATTTGTTGATGAATCTGGCGCGGCGCGGCGCGGCAATGGACACGATGGTCAAGGAGGGCCGCTGGCATGATCGCTATCATGAAATGCCGGTCGACCTCTACGGCAAGACTGTCCTGATCGTCGGCTTTGGTAAGATCGGCACCCGTTCGGCGAAGCGGCTTGGCGCAATGGAGATGAATGTCTTGGTGTACGACCCTTACGTTTATTCCGAGACAATTCGCGGCATGGGATATGAGCCGGTCGGCAATCTTGATGAAGCCGTGGCGCGCTCGGATTTCATCACCATCCACTGCCCGAAAACGCCGGAGACGGTCGGCCTCTTTGACGCTGACCGGCTCGGACGCATGAAACGGAGCGCTTTTATCGTCAACACGGCGCGGGGCGGCATCATTGACGAGAAGGCGCTCTACGACGTGCTGAAGGCAGATCGAATCGCCGGCGCCGCGCTCGACGTCTTCGTCGAGGAGCCAACTCCCAAGGACAACCCACTCCTTACTTTGAAGAATTTTATCGCGGCGCCGCATGTTGCAGGGGTCACGCGCGAAGCCGTCGAACGCATGGCTATAACAACGGTCGAGAACATTTTGAGCGTGCTCGACGGAAAACCTAATCGCGAAAACATCGTGAACCGCGAAGTGCTTGCCTGAGCGGGGGCCTGCTCACCAACAGATCAACGCGAAGAGCCCTGTCTCGAAGTCTCGGCTCCGAAGCCGACTGGGCTCCGACAGATCGGGTATCTCGACTATCGAGGGATGGATACGCAGCTGCAATCGTAAGGACTTTGCACCGCTAGAGCGAAGCCCGCCTAATTTGTTGAGACACTAGGTTTTTCTTACGGAAATGCTGTTTTCTCCCGCAGTCGCAACGTGGGTGCGGAGCCGGACTGAGCGATTGCACGCCAATCCTTGGTCTTTTGCATTCGCGATTGGCGCCTTCGCCTTACTCTTGCGCCTGCACGGTTTGGGCGACAAACCGTTTTGGCTCGACGAAGTGACCAGCTTGCGGCGCGCAACGGCCAACTTGCCAGACCTCGCCAGCGATTCGCTGCATAATGGCCATTACCCCACTTATTTCCTACTGCTTTGGCTTGTGGCGAAGATCGGAAGCTCGCAATCGCTGCTGAGGCTTCCCTCAGCCGTGTTCGGCGCAATAGCCGCGTCGTTGACTTGCGCAATCGGCAACAGGATTTCAGGCCTTTGCGGCGGCGTAATTGCCGGGCTGCTTATGGCACTTTCGCCGTTTCAAGTGCAGTTCGGGCAGGAGGCACGATCGTATACCCTCGCCTCCTCTCTCATTTTAACCGCGCTTTACGGATTGGTGCGGCTGACGCAGCAACCTGCGGCCGCTGCTGTGCCGCTCAACAAAAGAGGAGCTCTGTGGCAGGCGTGGTCAGCATACGGTCTCGGCACCGCGGCGGCTCTCGATGTACTAAATATCGCTATCCCGTGGTTTATAGCCGCAAATTTTGCGGCACTGGCGATCGCTCGGGCCGCGGGAAGTGCTAAGTATGGCTTTTGGCGGAATTGGATTACGGTTCAGCTGCTGATCGTCGGTGCGTGGGCCCCGATGGTCGCGCTTGTGTGGCTCAACCACTCCGGGACCGTTCTTGACGGAGCCGGATGGGTTCCGGCAGCAACCAGCAAAACGATTTGGTCAGCGATGGCCCCGGTCTACCTGCTGCGTATATCTAGCTTTGTCACATTTGATGTGCTGCCCGCAGCGGTGCCGTGGCTGGCTTTCGCGGTTGGGACGGCGGCGGCGCTCGGCGCCTGGCGGCTGCGCCGCGACCCGGCAATGCGGACGGTATTGATCTGTTCGGCGCTGGCGCTTCCGCTCGGTCTGTGCCTTGTCTCGCTATTCGTCCCGGTGCTGGTGCCCCGATATTTCATCTGGGGTGCAGCACCATTCTTCGTTTTTGCTGGGGAGGGGCTGGCCCGGCTCCCCGGGAAATATTTCGCTGCCGCGGCGACAAGCTTAGGGGCGATCGGGCTCTTTAACCTCCTCCCCTATTATAGCTATGAAACCAAACCCCGTTGGGATCTGCTGGCGAACAAGCTCGCCGCAATAACGCGTCCAGGCGACGCGGTGCTGCTCGACAGTTACTATGCTTATTCGGTGCTTTCAGTTTTCGCAAAACGCACCTCGCTGGATCACAGCGCCGTCCGGCTAACCTGGCAATTGTCGGATGCCTTGCAGATTGCGCCAGGACGCGATGTGTGGGCGGTCTATGGCCGTACCGGTCAGGTAACAAAGCAATCAGCTGAGAACTACCGTCAGTCCATTTCTGGTCTCGGTCACCCTTCCCTTGAAGAATTGGTTGGGCGTTATCTTGTTCTGTGGCGGTTTGTAGAGCCGAATGGACCAAAACCCGACGCGCTGGCCGTACCCGCCACGATTTCTCGATAACTCTGTGTGAGCCCTGTGCCTGAACCTTCACGGATCGGGTTCTTCTCGCTCTCATTGTAGAAGCCAGAACCAAGAGAGGTTGGCCTCTGCCGATCCATCGGCTAGGTTCAGATGCTTGACACCGGCATCCTTAGGTGACGGGATCGCCGCCTTTCGAATGCGAGGAGCAACCCATCATGCGCGCGAACCGGGTCAGAGAAGCATGGGCGGCAGGTCGAGCCGTCGTCAATGGATGGTGCGGGATTCCGAGCGGCTTCTCGGCCGAGTTGATGGCCCATATGGGCTGGGACTCGCTGGTCATCGACATGCAGCACGGCGTCGTCGATTACAAGGACATGTTGTCGATGCTGCAGGGCATCTCGACCACCGAGGTGACGCCGATGGTGCGAGTGCCGTGGAACGACCCGGCGCACATCATGAAGGCGCTCGATGCCGGCGCCTACGGCATTATCTGCCCGATGATCAACAGCCGCGAGGAGTGTGAGAAATTTGTCGGCGCTTGCCGCTACTCGCCCGCCGGGTATCGCAGCTCGGGACCGATCCGCGCCGCGCTCTATGGCGGTTCCGACTACCAGGAAAAGGCGAACGACACCGTCATCGCCTTTGCGATGATCGAGACTGTTGAGGCGATCGCGAAGCTAGACGAGATTTTGTCCACCCCCGGTCTCGACGCGGTCTATGTCGGGCCGTCCGATCTGTCGATTACGATGGGCTTGCCGGCCGGGCTCGACAAGGACCATGACGCGATGATCGCCAATCTGAAAAAAATCCTCGAGGGCTGCCGCCGGCATGGGGTCAGTGCGGGCATCCATACCGGCAGCCCCGCCTATGCCAAGCGCATGTTCGAGATGGGCTACAATTTCGCGACGGTTATGGGCGACGCCGCCCTGATGCGCGCGGCCGGCACCCAGGTGTTGCAGCAGATGCGCGACGGGAACGCCCCGGCAGCGCGGTCGACCGGACCCTACTGACTGCGCGAACGATCCCGAGCCAAGACCAACCCCCTCTCTCCACAAAACGGGGAGAGGGCCATGACCAAGCAAAACCGGGGACTGGATCAGCCGCCGATGGCGCCCTGGGCCTCTACATAGAGCGAATAGATTGACTGGCTTGCCGCCATGAACAGCCGATTACGCTTGGGACCGCCAAAACAGACATTGGCGCAGCGTTCGGGCAACAGGATGCGGCCGATCAGATCCCCGTCGGGGGCAAAGACGGCGACTCCGTCCTCGCCCTCGCCGCCGGAAAAGCCGCACCAGACATGCCCTTCGGTGTCGCAGCGGATACCGTCGGCGTAACCCGGCATCGCATCGAAAAAGACGCGGCCGTTGGCGGCCCGGACGCCGTCGTCAACCACGTCGTAGACATGCACCGTTTTGGGCCCGCCCGGGGTGTCGACGACATAAAGCCGATTTTCATCCGGCGAAAAAGCCAGGCCGTTGGGTCGCTCCATATCGCCGACCGCGATCGAGATTGCGCCGCTGCGCGGGTCGATCCGATAGACCCGGTAGGGTAATTCCGGTGTGGCCTTGTGACCGAGATAATTGCCGCGGATGCCGGCGCCATTGTCGCTGAACCAGATCGAGCCGTCGGACTTGACGACGACGTCGTTCGGCCCGGTCAGCTGCTTGCCGTCGAACCGCTCGGCGAGCACGGTAATCCTGCCGTCATATTCGGTGCGTGTCAGGCGTTGGGCGTCCATCTCGCAGGTGACGAGCCGGCCTTGGCGGTCGCGGGTATTGCCGTTGGCGTAATGCGACGGCCGGCGGAACAGGCTGATGGCGCCAGTCTCCTCCTCCCATTTCATGATCCGGTCGTTGGGGATGTCGCTCCACAGCAGAAACCGGCCGTCGCCGAACCACACCGGCCCTTCGGTAAAGCGACAGCCGCCGGCGATGCGTTCGATTGCGGCGTTGCCGAGCACCAGCGCCGAAAAACGCGGGTCGATGATTTTGATGCCGGGATCGGGATACCTCCCGACGGCCGCTTCGGTCATTTCTGCTCCCCCGCGCTCAGTTCAAGAGTTTGGGCCGCGCTCCATAGACACCGGCTGCCACCGCCTGAGACCGCTCCCGGCGAGCACCGACGGGTTGACGCAGGACATCGGCCATTTGCCCGATAAGGCCAGCGACAATTCGAGACCGACGCGCCGCCGGCGCGCCGGATCAAAACGGGCGGTGGCCGAGGCGACATGCGCTGTCAGAATGACCTTGTCCATCCGCAATAGCGGATTGTTGTCGCCGGGCGGCTCCTTTTCGAGTACGTCGAGTCCGGCGCCGGCGATCATCCCCTCGTCAAGCGCCTTGATCAGCGCCGGCTCGTCGGTGGTCGGCCCGCGGCCGGTGCTGACATAGATCGCGGTCGGCTTCATCTGCCGGAAATGCTCTTCCCGGATCAGCCGATGGGCGCTTTCGGTGGCCGGGGTGTGCATCGAGAGGATGTCGGCGCGCGCCAGAAGTTCGGCGAGGCTGACCGGCTCGACACCGCGCTCGACCATAACGATTTCTTCGATATACGGATCATAGGCGATAATGTGCAGACCGAAGGGTCTGGCGCGCTCGGCGACCGCCCGGGCGACATGGCCAAACGCGATCAGCCCCAAAGTCATGCCGCGCAGGCGCGGGATCTTGAGCAATGCCGGCCGGCCTTCGGACCACCGCCCCTCGCGGACCATTCGATCCTGTTCGATCAATCGGCGATGGGTGGCGAGGATTAAGGTCATTGCATGATCGGCGACTTCTTCAATGAAAGTATCCGGGCAGTTGGTCACCGGGATGCCCTTCGCGGTCGCTGCCTCAACATCGACGGTATCTACGCCGACGCTGCCGAGCGAAATGATTTTGCAGCGCTGCAATCCCTCGATCATCTTTTTCGTGATCGGGCGCCCCTTGGCGTAAAGCGCATCCGCGTCTTTCGCGGCGGCGACGAATTCATCTTCCGAACCGGGCGGGATCTCGTAGATCTCGGCATCAATCGGCGTCAGCGCCTCCAATTCATAGCCGTAACCGCCCCCGGCCACGGTGAAGCTGGCTCCCGCCGGTGTCGCGATCCTGAACTTGGCCAATGCGCCCTCCCAATTTACCGCAAATCTGGGCCCGATCTGATCGTCGCCGGCGGGGCTTGTCAATCACCCACCGCGGTGGCGGGCACGGAGGCCGGCAGCGAACGCGACAACAGCGACAAGATCAGGGTGACGACAAAAAGGATCGTCAGCCCGCCCATCACGCCGACCAAGCGCTCCAACCCCGGGCTGATCGTCGTGGGCGGCCCCTGTCCTTGGACCATGCTCATCAGATACGAAAACATGGCCTGCGTCCCGATGTAGCTGATGCCGGTCGTCCCGTTCTGGATTTGGGAGCATAGCCATATGCCGGGCGGAATAAGCGCGATCCACAGCAGGAAATCGTCGCCGATCAAGCCGAGAATTAGGAGGCCAACAAGTGCGCCCAGCAGACACCCGATAAGCCGGTGCGCGGCACGCAGGACGATCACCCGGGTGTCGGATCGGACGATGGCAGTCGGGGGGATCGACATGACCATCACCGCGGTGACCCCCATCGTAACCGGGCTCACCGGCGCGATCCAATCCGCCAGCGCCGGCATCAGCATGACCGTCAGTCCGCCACGACAGGCGTGCATTATTAAGGCGCCGTTCCCCGGCAGCCATCGCTGCAGCTCAACACCGTACCGGCGGCGCCAAAATGCCAGTGGCGGTGGCGCCAGCAGCCCCGCGACAGGGCCCGAGCCGGCGCCAGACGGCAACGGGCTAAGAATGCAGACGACAAAAGATGCCGTGGTCCCGATCATGACATCGGCGACGCGATCGACCGCCGTCGTGAACGCCATGTGCGGCTGGCTGAAGCACATCAGCATGATCAGGCACGACGTAACCGACCCAACTAACCAAGCATAACCATAGCGCGAGGTCACGAAACCGATTGAGCCGACGCACGCGAAAATAAACAGGCACAGCAGAAACGGCAGTGACTGATAGACGAACAGCCGAAGCGCGATCAGAGCGGCAATCGCTCCAACGATGCTGCCCAACACTCGCATCGCACCGCGTTGAACTGCGGCTGCGGGCGCTACGCGCGTCACCATAAAGGCGGTTATCGCCGCCCACCACGGCTCGTCGGAGTGCAACAACAAGGCGATCAGGACCGCTAACGTTACTGACGCCGCCGCTTCGGTCGCCTCCAGGCCGCGCGGACCGCGCCACTCGAGCGAGCGCAATTCGGTCGCGAGCGCGGTCAAGGTTTCCCGGAGCACCTAGAGCCTTAATAAAAGATCAGCGTGCGCGCATCAGAACCCATGTGCAGTGGCACGTCAGGATCGGGATCCCTGAGCAGCAGCGTCACCGGAAACCGCCTCTCGAGGCGGATCCAGTCGGTGGTCGGCTCGACGTAGGGCAACAAAGTGTTGGGCGTCTGTCGGCGGTCGATGCCGCGCGCTATTCCTTGGATGAATGCCCGATGCATATCCCAAGGGTAGGTGTCAAGCCACACCCAAGCGGCGTGGCCGACCTGCATGTGGCGGATCACGCTTTCCTTGTAATTCGCGTGGATGCGCCAGGCATGCGCGTCCACCAGTCCAATCAACGGCTGATTTGCAACTGCCTGATCGCCGACCCGCAGGGTGAGATTGGTGATCGTGCCATCGGTGGGGGCAAAGATCTTGGTCTGGTCGAGCTGCCACTGCAGATAAGCGATATCAGTCGTGATCGCCTTCACAGTCGCCTCGTGCAGCGCCTCCAACTGGCGCTCCTTGGCAACGGTCGTCTCGGCGTTGGAGAGTTCCGCCGCGGCCTCCTGCGCGGCCGCGGCGGCTGTGTCAAGCGCCTGGCGCGACAAAAAACCGGCGGTCGCGACCGGCCTCGCCCGCTCCAAATTGTCGTTGGCGAGCCGAGCGCGCGCCACAGCAGCGTCGCGGACCGCCTTGGCTGACTTGATCAGGTCGTGGTCGACTGCAAGCTGGGCTTCGGCTTCGACGCGCTTGGCTTGTTGCTGCGCCAGCGAAAGGCGAAACGGCGTCGGATCGATCTCGGCAAGCAGTGTCCCCTTGACTACGGTCTGGTTGTCGACGATCGGCACAGCGACAATCCGGCCGGTGATCCACGGCGCGACACCGACAAGATCGGAGGTCACATAGGCGTCGTCGGTGTAGGCAAAGAAGTAGCTCGAGCCCCAATAGAGACCGATAGCGGTTACCAGCCCCGCCAGCGCCAACAAGACCCGGCGGCGATAGCGCCGCGCGGCTATGACCTGTGGATCCGATACGGCCTCGTCCGGGACCGCTCGCAACAATGCCGCCGAGCCGCCGGGAAGCCGCGCCTGGATGGCGGCGGCGCCGTCGCCTCCAGGTGCGCTTTGCTGATTAGGATCCGGCATTCGGCAAATCGATTTCCAACCGCGTCCCGCAACCGGGTCCGCCGCCCCTTCTATGATAGCTTGAACAGGGCCGCAATCATCCGTGGGCAAACGAAGCAATTTCGACAGCGCGAGGGCATTTACGTTTCAAACTCTTCGCTGGCTCGACCCAGCATTATCGCTCGAACATTTTGCCTGCGCTCCCGAAGAATACTGATTTATTCCGGCGCTTTTGCGCTGTCCTACCGGGACCAGTCAAATTCGACATCGGAAGCGCCTAGTAAATCGGGCCCGCAACGCTCTGCAATCCGGGCATGCTGGACAGCCGAGGGCTCGACTCGGTAACGGCGGCGCAGACTGTCAGCCTCAGCCGGATCGACGTTCGCCAAATGCTTTGCAATGCGTTTGCCGACTTGGCGCGAAAATGGGCCGGTCTGCTGCTCTATGTAAACGACGCGCAACGCGCCCGGGCATTCGGGCTCCCGCGCAAACCGCTGGCCTAGCCAGTGATCGATTGTTTCCAGACCGCGCATCGGGTCGCCCGTGGTGGGATCGCGGCCGTAGAGGCCGTCGAATATGTACAACTCGTCGGGCAAACGCTGCGCGCCGGTAATCGCGTCAATCGCCGGCATGCCGCCGCCGGAATGCGCGGTCAGAACGAACCGGCTCACTTCCAATCCGCCGCCCGCAAGGGACGCCGCCAAGCCAAAGCTCGACAGGGCGTAGTCAATCAGCCGGTCGATTCCGCCTGCCATCAGTGCGGGGAAATCGTACCAGCTGTAACGCAACCAGTTGCCGCGCGGCAGCACAGCCAGAGTGGGCCGGGTTCGGCGCGATAAATCGAGCCCGCTCCGCGCCACCTTTTCGGACAATGGCATTGTCTCGCCGGTGCGCGAAAACCCGTGAAGGTGGATGACGACATCAATGCCCGATGCGGCGAGCGGAATCGTATTCCAACGCAAAAATAAATCCGGCTGAGTCCCGGCATGTGTCTGCAGGACGGGCGTTTCCGAGAGATATGCTTCGCCGGGCAAGAGGTTTGTCCCGGACCGAGAAGCGACAATATCCGGCATCTTGTTGCTTACTCCCTTTCGGCCAAACGCATTCGAATTGTTCCGTTTCGCTTCTGTGCGTTGTTCGTCAGCAGCAACCGACAGTTGGGTAGTGCGCGGACCCCAGCATTCGCTAACCATCGGGCGATGACCGGGTGCGCTTTAACCACTATTCCGGGACGCGGTGTCCGGCGCCCACCCGGTCAGATAAAGAACTTCGAAGGTCGCCAGGATCCGGCCGGCTTCGGAACCGAAACGCTCGGCATAGATCGCAGCGGCGCGCGCCAGGGTGGCGCGGCGGAGCATCCCTCGCCGGCGGGCGGCGAGCACGTTGGTTTCCCCCATGCTGCGAAGATCGCGCATTAGCGCTATAAGATCCGGATAATCTACGGTGATCGTGTCGGCGTCAGCCACCGGCATCGCAAAGCCGGCGCGCTGGAGCAGCGCGACGGCATCCAACAGCTCGACAGTCGGCGAGACACGCGGGCTGGCGCCGTTTTCTTCAGCAAGCTCGGCCTCGATCAACACCGTCCGTAGCTCGACCAAAGTCGCACCCCCGAATATCGCGGCAAGCATCAAACCATCGGGTTTTAGAGCTCGGCGCAGCTGGATCAACGCACCGGGCAGGTCCCCCGCCCAATGCAGCGCGAGTTCGCTGACGACAAGATCAAAAGACCGGTCTCTAAAGGGCAGAAGGTCGGGGTCCGCGGCTGCGCGCATGCCGCCGAACTGCTTCAAAAAGAGGAGAGCGGGCTCGACAGCGACGATATTTCCGATCCTCATTCGGGCCGCTAGAGCGCGCGACAAGGCCCCGCAGTGAGCACCAAGGTCCAGCGCCGCATCGAATGGCCGCTGAATGTCCTCAAGCCTGTCGATCAAGCGCTCGGCGATTTCGGCATGCAGGAAATCGGTGCAACCCTGTTGCGCGGCCCGATTGCGGTGCTGCCGCCAAGCGCGGCGATCAAACAGCGTGGCCGGTTGGCTCGAGAAGGAAGACATTAAGGCTTTTCGGCGATTAGCTTGACCGCGCTCATACAGACTGATGATGTGTATCGATGCTGGCATCGGCAACCCTCTCCCGGCGAGCCATGGCTCAACTGCGCCGTGCCGGCCGCGGGCTGGTCGATGTCGTGCTGCCGCCACGATGCCTCGCTTGCGGCGAGATTGTCGAGCAGCCGGACGCGCTCTGCGGCCGCTGCTGGAGCAGCATTACGTTTTTCGCGCCACCGTGGTGCGCCGTGTGCGGTCTACCGTTTCCGCACCCGGTCGGCGATGCGGCGGTCTGCGCCGATTGCGCACGAGGCCAACATGCATGGGATCGGGCCAGAGCGGTGTTTCGTTACGACAAGGGCAGTCGTGACCTTGTGCTGGGGCTCAAGCATGCGGATCGGACCGATGTTGCGGGCGCACTCGGCCGTTGGATGATGCGGTTCGGCGGCGAGATTGTTGTCGAGGCCGAGCTGTTGGTGCCGGTCCCGCTGCATTGGACGCGGCTCTTGCATCGGCGCTACAACCAAGCGGCCTTGCTGGCTCATTCGATCCATGCCGCGGGCGGACCGCCGGTCGCAGTCGATAGCCTCATGCGTCGGCGCAGCACCTCATCGCAAGGCCATCTCGGGCCGCTCGCGCGTGAGCGCAATGTGCGCAGCGCTTTTGCCGTTCGCCAGCGTCAGAAGATAGCCGGGAAGCGGGTGGTTTTAGTCGACGACGTGATAACGACTGGGGCAACCGTCGAGGAATGCGCCCGCGTTCTTAAGCGCGCCGGCGCCGCGACAGTCGGGGTGCTCACTCTGGCGCGCGCGCTACGGATCGGGCCATAATTGACCGACAGAACCAACTCGGGGTGGATTTGATGGCCGAGGTCGAGATGTACACGACAATGTTCTGCCCCTATTGCTCCCGGGCCCGAGCATTGTTGCAGAAGAAGGGCGTCGAGTTTCTCGACATCGACATCGGGGAAGAACCCGAGCGCCGCGCCGAGATGATTCAGCGCGCGGGAGGCCGATCGACGGTCCCGCAGATCTTTATAGATGGCGAGCATATCGGCGGATGCGATGACCTGGTCGCCCTCGACCGCGCCGGAGGCCTCGATCCGAAGCTGGGGATCGATCGATGAGCGGCGTATTCACCGCGGCATGCGTTCAATTCACGGCCGCACGCGATCATGAACCGAATATTCAGATTGGTCTCCGATCTGGTTCGGCGGGCACGCGATGCCGGCGCCGATTTTGTGCTGACCCCCGAAAACACCGGGCTGATCGAGCCGATCGGCAAGTTGCGTCGCGAGAAGGCGCGAGACGAGGCGAACCATCCTGTGCTTGGCGGCACTGCGCGAGGTCGCACGCGAGACTGGGGTGTGGCTGCTGATCGGTTCTCTGGCCGTGGACATTTCGCGTGAACCTGGGATCCCCGAAGGCGAGCGCAGGCTGGCCAACCGCTCCTACCTGATCGACGCAGCGGGCGGGGTTGCCGCCCGCTACGACAAAATCTTTATGTTCGACGTCGATCTTCGCAGGCGGTGAAAGCTATCGCGAGAGCAACGCGTTTCGGCCGGGCGAACGTGCCGTTTTAGCCGCGACGCCGTGGGGCGTGCTCGGCATGACCATTTGCTACGATCTGCGCTTCCCACATCTGTATCGCAGCCTGGCGCAAGCGGGCGCCGATTTTCTGGCCATCCCGTCGTCTTTCACCGTACCGACCGGCAAGGCTCACTGGCACGTACTGATGCGGGCGCGGGCGATAGAGAACGGGTGCTTTGTATTGGCGCCGGCCCAGTGGGGCGAGCATGCCGAGCGGCGGCAGACTTACGGGCACTCGCTGATCGTCGATCCGTGGGGCGAAGTGTTGGCCGATGCCGGCGAAGGCGTCGGTATTGTCAGCGCCACCATAGAGCCAGCACGCGTCGCCGAGGTGCGCCGGATGCTGCCTTCCCTGAGTCATGACCGCCCGTTTTCTTCCCCCGAGATCGGGGCTGGGCGCCTAGCGGCTGAATGATCGGCTCGGGCCGCACCAGAATCTTGACTCCGTAAGCTGGTTCTCCAACTTGCCAGTACAGGCACAAGAATTCCTGCCAGAATGAGGCCGGCGGCTAGCGGCTAGGACTGATGGTGGGTAGGTCAGCTCCAGCAACTGGAGCGGGAGTTCCAAGCGAGGGTGTGACAGGCGGAGATCGGTAGATTTGGTGACATTACATTCGGATAATTGCTGCAATCTACGAGTTCAGAGTAAAGTGGGCGTCAGGAGGCCGTCTCGATGATCCTCTTTACTCTCCGTTGCGCTAACAAGCATGAATTCGAGGCATGGTTTCGCGACGGCGACAGCTTCGAGGCGCAGCGGGTCGCTGTCGAGATTTCTTGCCCGGTCTGCGGCGACAGCTCTGTCGATAAAGCGGTAATGGCGCCACGCCTTACCAAGTCACGGGACGCGCCGCCTTCAACCGCGTCGATCGTTGAAATGCGGAAGGCCTTGGTCGAGATTCGCCGCCAGATCGAGACGCATTGTGACTATGTCGGCCCTCGCTTTGCGGAGGAAGCACGCCGCATCCATTATGGCGAGACGGATGCGCATGGAATCTATGGTGAGGCGACCGAATTGGAATCCCGCGAACTGGCCGATGAGGGAATAAAGTTTGGTCAAATTCCATGGATCCCGCCAACCGACGGGTAGATTGGCACTGTCAGGTTTTTGCGGCCACGACAAGATAGTTGACCTCGATATCTTCGGAAAGGCGCCATTGCGCATCGCCTGGACTATAGACAAATCCGGTAATCTCGATTGGACGTAGGCGGTTGCGGCCAAGCCCTAGGATCAGCTCTGAGGGCCGGACAAACTTGCGCCAATCGTGCGTCCCGCGCGGGATCCAGCGGAGGACATATTCCGCGCCGACGATTGCCAGGAGAAAGGAACGCGCCGTCCGGTTCAAGGTGGCCACGATGGCGGCCCCTCCGGGCGCAACGAGTGAGCCCAAGCAGTGCAGAAAAGCGTCGCGATCGGTGACGTGCTCGATCACTTCGAGGGCGAGCACGACATCGAATTGCTTGGGGCCATGCGCAATTTCTTCGATGGCGCCGGTACGATAGTCGATCTCAAGATTACTGATCCGCGCGTGCTCGCGTGCATGGGCGATCGCCTCGGGGCCAGGATCAAAGCCAGTAACGGAAAACCCGAGGCGGGTCATCGGCTCTGTCGCCAAGCCGCCGCCGCAGCCCATATCGAGCAACCTAAGACCGGTAAACGGGCGCAGAGAACCCGGATCGCAACGAAAATGGCTCGCGAGGCAGGACCGAATAAATCCAATCCTCACCGGGTTCAGCTTGTGTAAGGCAAAGAAGCTGCCATCGGGATCCCACCAAGCATCGGCTTGGTCACGAAATCTGCGAATCTCGTCTGGGTCGACGGTGCTCTCACCGGGGTCCATCGCACACTCCGTAACCGCTGTATCGTTCCCGATGGTCGAACGCCGCGCAAAAGAGTATGAGGTAGCCACTATCCTGCGCAACTTCTGGACATGAAATTAGATTCGAGATGGCGCGCCTAGTGCAAAAATTTGGCGGCACCTCGGTCGCGAGCGTCGAGAGAATAAAGGCGGTTGCTCAGCGCGTGTCCCGCGAGGTCCGAAGCGGCCATCAAGTAGCGGTGGTCGTCTCGGCGATGGCCGGAGTGACGGATCAGCTAGTCGGTTGGACGCGGGAAACCAGCCGTTTGCACGATGCGTGCGAATACGACGTCGTCGTGTCCTCCGGAGAGCAGGTAACCGCCGGGCTTTTGGCGCTCGCATTGCAAAGTCTTGGGATCAATGCGCGATCCTGGCTTGGGTGGCAAATACCGATCCGGACAGACGACGTGCACGGCAAAGCGCGCATTCGTTCGCTGGAGGTCGGCGATCTCGGACGTGAATTGGGCCGAGGTCAGGTCGCGGTCGTTGCCGGCTTCCAGGGTGTTGGGTTGCGGGGTCGGATTACCACCCTCGGTCGCGGCGGTTCGGACACGTCAGCGGTGGCGCTTGCGGCAGCGGTGAAGGCCGATCGCTGCGACATCTTCACTGATGTTGATGGGGTTTATACGACCGACCCGCGCATTGTCGCGAAAGCGCGAAAGCTCGACAAAATCACATATGAAGAGATGCTTGAAATGGCGTCCCAGGGCGCCAAAGTATTACAGACAAGATCCGTAGAAATGGCGATGAACCATCGCGTTCGAGTTCAAGTCTTGTCAAGCTTTGTCGATGCTCCTGGGACCCTTGTAGTCGATGAGGACGAAATTTTGGAACAGCATGTAGTCAGCGGCATTGCCTACAGCCGCGACGAAGCAAAGATTACCGTACAAAAGGTGCCCGATCGACCGGGTGTCGCGGCCGCTATATTCGGGCCTCTCGCGGAAAATGCGATCAATGTCGACATGATTGTACAGAACGTATCGGAAGACGGCCAGGCAGACCTAACATTTACCGTTGCTCGCGCCGATCTCGATCGGGCTATGTCTGTTCTGGAGCAGCGGCGCGACCTTCTTGGGTTCGCGGCATTGAAACCGGATTCCAACGTAGTCAAAATCTCGGTGATCGGGGTTGGCATGCGCAGCCATGCCGGGGTAGCTCAGCAGATGTTCAAAACGCTGTCCGAAAAAGGGATCAACATTCAGGTGATCTCGACTTCTGAAATCAAGGTCAGCGTGCTGATCGCCACGGAGTACACCGAGTTAGCGCTGCGGGCCTTGCATACGGCTTACGGCCTTGATGCCGAAAAATGAACGAGACCGGCGGCCCATCAAGGTACGCGGAGGCCGGGGAGCGCACAGAGGAAGCTGATATCGGCACCTGCGGGTACCGTGCCCATCTCGACCGGCTCTGGGCATCCGGACGCGCGATACTCGGCAGTGAACTCGCCATAATGGGCGGCGCGATGACCTGGGTTTCGGAGCGGAATTTGGTTTCGGCAATCTCAAACGCCGGCGGCTTTGGTGTCATAGCGTCGGGATCAATGACTCCCGAACTACTTTCTACCGAGATTACGGCGGTTAAAGCACGGACGAAGCGGCCTTTCGGTGTCAATCTGATCACGCTTCACCCTCGACTCGATGAGCTTATCGAAACATGCGCGGAACATCGGATCGGTCATGTGGTTTTGGCCGGTGGATTGCCGACCTCTGCTGCAATGCGCCGTGTTAAGGCCAGTGGAGCGCGAGTTTTCTGCTTTGCCCCTGCGATCGGCTTGGCCCGCAAGCTCGTGCGAATGGGGGCCGACGCCATTGTGATCGAGGGCAACGAAGCCGGAGGTCACGTCGGTCCGGTCTCGACTGGTGTCTTGGCGCAAGAGATCCTGCCAGGTTTATCGGAGGTTCCGGTGTTCGTTGCCGGCGGCATCGGCCGCGGCGAAGCAGTGCTGGCCTACTTGGAAATGGGCGCCGCAGGCGTCCAGCTTGGGACCCGCTTTGTGTGCGCTAGGGAATCAATAGCGCACCCTCGGTTCAAGCAAGCTTTCATCCGCGCATCAGCTCGTGACGCAGTAACTTCTCCGCAGCTCGATCCGCGTTTCCCAGTAATTCCGGTGCGCGCGTTGGCAAATCCGGCAAGCGCACGCTTTTTAGCACTGCAGCGTGAGGTAATCGCCCGGTTTATGTCCGGTGAGCTGACACAGAAGGCAGCCCAGCTGGAAATTGAGCATTTCTGGGCGGGTGCACTGCGTCGCGCCGTAATTGATGGCGACATCGAATCTGGCTCGCTGATGGCTGGTCAAAGCGTCGGCCTTGTTACGCGTGAGCAGACCATTGGGGAGATATTCGAAGAACTCATCAGCCAAGCAATGGCTGTGCTGAGGAAGCGGGACGGGGCCGAATCTGCCTGGCCCTTCCCGAAGGATTTGTCCGACGTATGGCGTGGCCGCGGATGAACGAAGCTTTAAGCATCGTCAGCGGACCGAGACGGCTACTCCGCCGGTTACGCGACACCATGGCGGGTTCGGGTACCGCCCAGGAACGATTGGATCGGATTGTCCGGATTGTAGCCGGGGAAATGGATGCCGAGGTATGCTCAGCCTACATTATGCGCGCCGGCGAGGTACTCGAACTCTTCGCCACCGAGGGGTTGCGGTTAGAAGCGATCCATCACACAAGGCTGCGTGTCGGAGAAGGACTCGTCGGGTTAATCGCCGCTACAGCAAGACCACTGGCGCTGGCTGATGCACAGGCCCATCCGGATTTTGTTTATCGGCCCGAAACCGGTGAAGAAATTTATCAATCGCTGATGGGGGTGCCAATCCTCCGCGGCGGCCGAGTGATAGGTGTGCTCGCGGTCCAGAACCGCACGCTTCGCCATTATGGCGAAGACGAGATCGAAATTCTGCAGACGATCGCTATGATCGTTGCGGAACTGGTTGCCAGTGGCGAACTCGTCGACCCGCTCGAGATCGCCGAGAGCCGTTCCGGAGGCAGCTTGCCGGTTAGACTTACCGGCATCCGACTCAACCCGGGGTTGGCGATCGGCCCAGTCGTTCTGCACGAACCGCGGCCCCGCATTCGCCAAGTCGTTGCCGAAGACGTTACGGCCGAAATCGAGCGTCTGCGCGAGGCGGTCGCGACAATGCGCGACGCTATCGACCAACTCGTTGCGGCGAGTGGCGGCCTCGGGGCGGGAGAGCATCGCGACATTCTTGAGACCTATCGGATGTTCGCCGCGGACCGCGGATGGGTAGCTCGCATCGCCGATGCCGTTCGCAGTGGGTTGACCGCCGAAGCGGCGGTGCAGCGGATCCGAGACGAGACCAGCCGGCGCATGTCTCAGGTAAGCGATCCTTACCTACGCGAGCGGCTAGTCGATCTAGAGGATCTCGCTAATCGTCTTCAGCGCCATTTATCGGAGCGGTCCCCGAACGCGTCGCTAGCGGAACTGCCGGAGAAATTCATCCTGGTTGCGCGGGCAATGGGCCCAGCCGAACTGATGGATTACTTGAGCCGGGGGATCACAGGCTTGGTGCTTGAACAAGGCTCGCCAACAGCACACGTCGCGATTGTCGCCCGAGCTCTCGAGATCCCGGTGGTTGGTCGGGTTGATCACGCAACGACTCGAATTGAGGCTGGCGATATTGTGATCGTCGATGGCGATCATGCCCAAGTCCTGATCCGCCCCAGCGAAGACATTCGGCAGTTGACATTGGCGGCGATCGACTCGCGGACACACAAGCGCGTGTTCTATGCAACGCTACGCGGCAGCCCGGCCGCGACCCGCGATGGGGTTGCGATTAAGCTCATGCTGAATGCCGGGCTGCTGATGGATATGGCCCAATTGACCTCAACCGGGGCCCAAGGCATCGGACTTTTTCGCACCGAGCTGCCATTGATGGTCCGCGACACCTTTCCAGAGGTGGATGATCAGACGGAGTTCTATCGCCGCGTTTTCGAGCAGGCGGGTGAGCGTCCCGTGGTCTTCCGGACGCTCGATATCGGCGGGGACAAACTGCTGCCCTATCTCTCCCACGCCCCCGAGGATAATCCCGCGATGGGCTGGCGGGCAATTCGGATCGGGCTCGATAGGCCGGCTATGCTGCGCGAACAATTGCGCGCTCTTATCAGGGCCGCCGAAGGTCGGCAGTTGCTCGTAAAATTTCCGATGATTGCCGAACTTTCTGAGCTCGAACGCGCCCGCGGGCTCCTCGAGTTGGAACTCCAGCGAGCTGCCGAGGAAGGACGAGCACCGCCGGCGTCCGTCAAGGTCGGCGTTATGATCGAGGTGCCGGCGCTCTTGTGGCAGCTCCCGAGCCTTTGCGAGCGGATCGATTTCCTATCGATCGGAACAAACGACCTACTGCAATTTCTATTCGCTTGCGATCGTGCCAATCCGCGCCTGGTCGATCGCTACGACGCGTTATCGGCGCCGATTTTGAAGC
Organism: uncultured Alphaproteobacteria bacterium; assembly: GCA_963735445.1. Lineage (GTDB taxonomy): Bacteria > Pseudomonadota > Alphaproteobacteria > ATCC43930 > CGMCC-115725 > AP-15. Next base: position 92,317 of record CAVTLC010000015.1, on the reverse strand, counting down.
TCTTGCGCGAGATTATAGCGGAAGCGGATGCTGCCTCAATTCCCCTCAGCATGTGCGGAGAGATGGCAGGAAATCCGATCGAAGCGATGGTTTTGATCGCCCTTGGATTTCGCACTTTGTCAATGGCGGCCTCAGCGATCGGCCCAGTGAAGGCGATGATCAGAACCCTGGACCTCTCGACGTTCGCGGATTATGTCAACGAAATTGGCGCGCGACCTGACCACTCGCTCAAATCAAAATTCGAGGCTTACGCCCGCGATCATTCTGTTACCTTGTGAATTAGAGATATAACGTTAACTCCACGCCATAATTCTTGCTTTGAAGTTAAGATTGCATGCAGTGAGTAGATTGACAAAAGAAAAGCTGACAGGTGCGCATTTCACCTCTGGGTGATCCCTTGCTGATGGATGCAGCGTTCTCTGCTATTGTAAACGGGAAGAGTTGAGCGAGATGGCACTGTTCCAGCGGGTCAGATCTCCTTCCATCGACGATGAGCCAGAAGCGCCCACTACATTTAAGCCCGAGGATGAATCCGTCGGGGAATTGCTACGGCGACAACGCACGGAAATGGGGCTTCATCTGCTGGAAGTTGCGGCGGCGCTGAAGATCAAACCGGCGTATCTCTCGGCAATCGAAGGAGGGCGCCTCGACCAGCTTCCCGGCGCGCCATATGCCGTCGGGTTTGTACGATCGTACAGTGACTATCTCCGGCTTCACACTGTGGAGATCTTGCTACGCTTTAAACTTGAAGCAGCCGGGCTCGACGCCAAACCTGACCTCACCTTCCCAATGCCCCTCGGCGAGCGCAGCGTGCCAGCTGGCCGGATAATGATCGTCGCCGTAATTTTAGCGATCTGCGGCTATGGCGGTTGGTACTACATCTCAACAGTGGATCGAAGAATGCCTGAGAGAATCGCCGAGGTGCCGGTGAAACTGGTGGGAGCAAGACCGGAGCCGGGTTCCGCGTCGAAATCGCCGCCGCCCAAATCTGCCGGAAACCTCGCTCAAATCCGCGAGACAGTTGCCCCGACAAACGTTCCTGGATCCACGGGAATCGTTAAGCCGAGCGAAACATCCCCCAAAGCTGACCCGTCGCCAACTCCGTCAGCTTCGCAGGCAGAAGCAGGCCCGACGGCAATATCACCGCCTATCACCTCTTCCAACGCTCTTCCCGCTACCACCTTGGCGTCGACAGGCCGCTCCGCCGCCGAGTCGTCGACCGGCGAAGCCCGCCCTCAAACGGAAGCGGCCCCAGCAGCGGTAACGGAAGACACGGGACCAGCCCCAAGTACAATAGCGTCGACCCAGCCGGTTGTCGCGCCGCCTAACCTCTCCACTGCATCCGCAGAGGCCGATGTTGATCAGCCCTCCCGGATTACACTGCGTGCGTATGCCACTAGTTGGATTCAGGTTCGGGCCCCAGATCAATCGGTTCTGTTTACTGGGTTCCTCAAACCAGGGGATGTTTACCGTGTACCCGATCGACCGGGCTTATCGATGCGAGCCGGCAACGCAGGGGGGCTTGACGTCCTGGTGGACGGAAAGACTGCGCCCGCGCTCGGTCCGTCCGGCTCTGTCCGCAACGTGTCGCTCAATCCTCAGTCGCTAATGGGCCAGGATTCGGCGCCCAATTAAGCTCCGGGGCCCGCGGCCGCGTCTTTTTCGTGCCCTACAAACACTCTATATCCCACATAGAACCATCGTGCGAGGTCGAGAATGAGCGTAAGACCCTACCGTGACATTGACCGCCGCAAATGCCGCAAGATTTACGTGGGCAAGGTGCCGGTGGGAGGTGACGCTCCGATTACCGTGCAGTCAATGACCAATACGGTTACCAGCGATGTTAAAGCGACGATCGCGCAAGTCCACGCCCTTGAGCAGGCCGGCGCCGACATTGTGCGGGTTTCTTGTCCGGACCAGGAATCAGCGCTAGCGCTGAAGGAAATCGTGCGCCACACAACAGTACCGATCGTTGCCGATATTCATTTTCATTATAAGAGAGCAATTGAGGCAGCGGAAAGTGGCGCCGCCTGCCTGCGCATAAATCCGGGTAACATCGGCTCGTCCGAACGCGTGCGCGAGGTAATCAAGGCCGCAAAGGATTATGGCTGCTCGATGCGAATCGGCGTTAATGCCGGGTCGCTCGAACGCGATCTCCTGGAACGATTTGGCGAACCCTGCCCCGAGGCTATGGTCGAGAGCGCGCTGACACATGCCAAAATACTGGAAGACAATGATTTTTTTGAGTTCAAGATTTCCTGCAAGGCCTCAGATGTATTTCTCGCCGTAGCGGCTTATCAACAGCTCGCCGAGGCGTGCGATTATCCTCTCCATCTGGGGATAACCGAGGCTGGGGGATTGCGCAGCGGCACTATAAAATCATCGATCGGCCTCGGTATGCTGCTGTGGTCCGGAATTGGCGACACGATCCGCATATCGCTGTCGGCGGATCCGGTCGAGGAAGTAAAGGCCGGTTTCGAAATTCTCAAATCGCTTAATTTGCGGCGTCGCGGTGTAACCGTGATCTCCTGCCCGTCCTGCGCACGGCAACAATTTGAGGTCATCAAGACAGTCGAACGGCTGGAGGAACGGCTAGCGCACATCACGACGCCACTTACCGTCTCGGTAATCGGTTGTGTTGTGAATGGTCCCGGTGAGGCTCGTGAGACGGATATTGGCTTTACCGGAGGCGGAAACGGCACGCATCAAGTTTATATAAGCGGTGTCACAGACCATCGGCTTAAAGATGCAGATATTGTTGATCACCTCGTTGAGCTTGTGGAGAAAAAAGCAGCCGAAATTGAAGCTCAGAGGATGGCATCTGAGCCAGTCCTAGAACCGGCTAAGTGAATCCACACGCAACAAACGCTGTCCTGCATGCCCAAAGTGAACTCACACCCAACCCGCCCAAGCACAGATAGATTTCTGGGATATTAGTATGCCGCTTCTGCAGCCGGTGCGCGGCACCCAAGACCTTCTGCCCGAGGCGATGCGTCGTCATCGGCAGGTCATAGAAGCAGCCCGAATGACTGCGGAACTCTACGGATTTTCGGAGATCGCGACGCCGATTTTTGAATTCACAGATGTATTCGCCCGTCCGATAGGTGAAGGCACGGATATCGTCTCAAAAGAGATGTATACGTTCGAGGATCGGGGTGGTGAAGAGATCACGTTAAGGCCGGAGAATACGGCGGGTGTCGTGCGCTCGATACTCTCGAATGGGCTGGTTCAGAGCGCCCCACTCAAGTTCTTTTACGAAGGCCCGATGTTCCGATACGAGCGGCCGCAGAAAGGGCGGTTTCGCCAGTTCCATCAAATCGGCGTCGAACTGATTGGTGTGCCGCAGCCGCAGGCCGATATCGAGGTGATCGCTCTAGGCTGTCGCGTGCTCCGCGCTCTCGGCATCGAGAACCGCACTGTCCTGGAAATCAATACTCTTGGCGACCCTGAAGGCCGCGTCGCGTACCGCCACGCACTTACCGCGTACTTTTCGGACCATGTCTCGGAGTTGTCCCAGGATAGCCTTCGGCGACTTGAACGCAACCCATTGCGCATCTTCGATTCCAAGGACGAGAGCGATAACCGCGTCGCAGCCGACGCGCCATCTTTCGCCGAATACTTGACCGCCGGGTCACAAGATTTTTTTGTCAGGGTTCGCGACGGGTTGGACGCATTGGACATTCGTTATCAAATTAACCCGCGTCTTGTACGCGGGCTTGATTACTACACGCACACTGCCTTCGAGTTTGTAACATCCGACCTCGGCGCGCAGGGCACGGTCATGGGCGGCGGGCGTTATGACGGTTTGGTTGAGCTAATGGGTGGTCCCGCGCTGCCCGGGGTCGGCTGGGCAGCCGGCATCGAACGCTTGGCAATGCTTATCGATGAGCCGCCTGCGCCCCCGCGGCCGGTTGCGGTAATCCCGATCGGCGAAGCGGGAGAGCAGATTGGGACAAAAATTGCGGAGGACCTTCGTTCGGCCGGTTACGTAGTCGATATGGGGTATTCGGGCAATCTTGCGCGGCGCATGCGGCGCGCCAACAGGGTCAATGCTCGCGCAGCAGTGCTTATCGGCGAGGATGAAATCGCGCAAGGCATGGCAACATTGCGCGATCTCGACAGCGGAGCGCAGCATGGCGTGGCGGTGACCGAACTGCCGGCTAAGCTTGCGGCGTTGATGGGTTGAGGCTGGCCGTATGGAGGCCGGCATCGAATCGCGTCTGCAGCTGCTGCTACGTCGGCACGCTGAATTGAGCGCCGCGCTGAGCGGCAGCGGCCTGGGCGGAGCCGAATTCGCCAAACTCTCGAAAGAGTTCAGCGAGCTCACCCCTATAGTCGAAGAACTGGGCGCGCTTGACCGAGCCAGGCAGGAGATCACCTCACTCAGTGAGATGGCGCAATCAGCAGACGATCCGGACCTGAAAGCGCTGGCGGAGGAGGAACTGCACGAATTGCGGCAGCAGCTCCCCGATCTTGAAAACAAAGTGAAGCTGAGCTTGCTCCCAAAGGATGCTGATGACGAGCGCAATGCCATCCTCGAGGTCCGCGCCGGCACTGGAGGGGAAGAAGCCGCGCTTTTTGCCGCCGAGCTGTTCCGCATGTACCAGCGGTACGCAGCATTGCATGGCTGGCGCTTTGAAATTCTCGACCTGTCCGAGACGGGGCTCGGAGGGTTTAAGGAAGCCACGGCCTCGATTGCCGGGCGCAATGTCTTCGCTCGGCTGAAATTCGAGTCGGGTGTACACAGAGTTCAGCGTGTCCCGGAGACCGAGGCGGGCGGACGGATTCATACCTCCGCGGCTACCGTTGCGGTGTTGCCGGAGGCCGAAGAGGTCGATGTCAAGATTGACGACAAGGATCTGCGCATCGACGTGTTTCGCGCCAGCGGCCCCGGCGGTCAGTCGGTCAATACGACGGATAGCGCGGTTCGTGTCACCCATCTGCCGACAGGGTTGGTTGTCATCCAACAGGATGAGAAATCGCAGCACAAAAACAAAGCGCGAGCGATGAAAGTGCTCCGGTCTCGGCTCTATGAAATGGAAAGACAGGCGCGCGACAGCGCCCGAGCTGCTGAACGGAAAAGCCAAGTCGGAACTGGCGACAGATCAGAGCGCATCCGGACCTATAACTTTCCGCAAGGGCGGGTTACCGATCATCGAATTAATTTGACGCTTTACAAGCTCGACAAAATCATGACCGGGGAAGCGCTTGACGAAATCATCGACGCGATCCGCGCCGAGGACCAGGCAACCCGATTGGCGTCCGTGGAGGGCTAAAACACGGATGCCGGCGACCGTAGGGTCGCTGCTTGCGGAGGCGGCTGCAGTCCTGTCCCAGTCGGGCCTTGTTGAGGCGCGGCGCCGAGCCCGGCAGGTAATTGGCGGCTCTCTCGGATTAGAGCCGGCCGAATTGCTGCTAGATACCGATCGCGTGCTCGATGAGCCCCAAATCGATCAGCTGCGCAGTCATATTGAACGGCTTGCGGCCGGCGAGCCGCTCAGCCGGATATTGAGCAGGCGCGAGTTTTGGGGGCTCAACTTCGACCTGACCGCCGAAACTCTGGATCCGAGATCGGAGAGCGAGACCATTGTCGAGGCGGTTCTGGCGCGGGTCGATCGAAAATCTTCGCTTCGGCTGCTCGATTTGGGTACCGGGTCGGGGTGTCTGTTACTCGCGCTGTTGTCAGAATTGCGCATTGCGTTTGGCGTCGGTGTCGATCTTTCGCCGCGCACAACTGCCGCGGCGCGGCGCAACGCTCAATTGTTGGGTCTGTCGGAACGGACCAGTTTTTTTGTGGGTGATTGGGGGAGCGCGCTCGTTGGACGGTTTGATGTTATCGTCGCGAATCCTCCTTACATTGCCACCGCGGCGCTGGCCGAGTTGCCGCCAGAGGTAGGCGCATACGATCCCTCTCTTGCACTTGATGGGGGCGAAGATGGCCTATGCGCTTATCGTGGGATTGCCGCGCGCATCTCTGACCTAATGGCGGCATCAGCGCTAGTCGCGTTGGAGGTTGGGGCGGGCCAAGCTTCTGCCGTTGCGGCTATCCTCAGCTGCCACGGGCTAGCTATCGAAGCAATAGAGCGCGACCTTGCGGGCCATCAACGCTGCCTCGTAGCGCGCCGGGTCCCAGGTTGAAACCAGAGTCGCCGAATGCTGTCAAAAAAACCTTGGAATATGCCACCGTCGCGTCTACGGTGGCCGCCAAGCGAGATTGACGCTATGCGGGTGCGCGTAAGGGATAACGCGGGACGCCCTGCTGGAGATCGTTGAGGGGACGACGAACACTCCGATCGGACTGAAATCCGACAGTATCCACCGTTACTAGTAGGTGTCATGAGACCAGGTCCAAACAAGCGATCGCGCGGTCGCAATAATGGCAATAATCCGCATCACAATCGGCCGCGGATGCCGCATAGAATCCAAACCTTCGACAGCAATGGCCCCAATGTCAAAATTCGCGGAAATGCGTATCAGGTTTTTGAGCGATACGTAGCCTTGGCACGCGAAGCCGCAGCGAGCGGTGATCGTATCGCGGCCGAAAACCTGTACCAGCATGCCGAGCACTACTTTCGGGTAATGAATGCCAATGGCGACGCCAACCAACATGGTGCGCCGCGACCGATGACGCCCGCCGACATGGAGATGAACGAAACGGAGATGGTCGACGGCGAGGACGAGACGCCTCCACCGTCTGTACCGATGGCATCGGGGGAAGACCAGCCGTCTCGGTTTTGACCTCCGCGGCGGGAGCGGCGCCGCAAGTAAACACATGACGGCCCTCACCCGCCTCCGGGGTTGCTTGATGCTTCGTTAGCGCCATATAGGCGCTTGAGGGATCGCGGCTGCCGCCTTTTGGGGCGTCGCGGGTGGCTCATCGGAGCGGCGTCATGGAATTTGAAAAGTATACTGATAGAGCGAAGGGGTTTATCCAAGCCGCGCAAGGGCTCGCGCTTCGTCGCGGCCATCAGCGGTTAACGCCCGAACACCTTTTGATGGTGTTGCTGGAGGATCGGGAAGGCCTCGCTAATAATCTCATTCGGGCGGCTGAAGCTGACCCGCGAACAGTGCTAAGCGCGGTCGAAGCCGAACTCGCCAAATTGCCGAAAGTTGAGGGTTCGGGTGCTGGTCAAGTTTATCTGTCACCCGAAATTGCGCGGGTGTTCGAGCAGGCCGAGCAGATCGCGGAAAAGGCGGGGGACAGTTTTGTAACAGTCGAGCGGCTTCTATTAGCGCTGACCCTGGCGAAGGAAACGGGAGCGGGCAAAGCGCTCGCATCGGGCGGGCTGACGCCGCAAAAGCTTAATGCGGCCATAGAAGGTGTTCGCAAAGGCCGAAAGGCGGACAGTCCATCTGCCGAGGAGGGTTACGACGCGCTAAAGAAATATGCCCGTGATCTGACCGAATCAGCGCGTGACGGCAAGCTCGACCCCGTGATTGGCCGCGACGAGGAGATCAGGCGCACCATACAGGTGTTGTCACGACGGACCAAGAATAATCCGGTGCTTATCGGCGAGCCGGGTGTCGGTAAGACTGCAATCGTCGAGGGGCTCGCGTTGCGCATCGTCAACGGCGATGTCCCTGAGGGCCTTAAGGACAAGCGCCTGCTGGCGCTCGATTTGGGAGCACTGATTGCCGGCTCCAAATTCCGTGGCGAATTCGAAGAGCGGCTGAAGTCGGTGCTAACGGAAATAACCGCCGCCTCGGGCGAAATTATCCTCTTCATCGACGAACTCCACACCTTGGTCGGTGCCGGCAAGGCCGAGGGTGCGATGGACGCCTCGAACATGCTGAAGCCGGCGCTCGCGCGCGGCGAACTGCATTGCGTCGGCGCCACAACGCTCGATGAATATCGGAAGAATATCGAAAAAGACGCAGCCCTCGCCCGTCGATTTCAGCCGGTGTACGTCAACGAGCCATCGGTCGCCGACACCATCTCTATCCTTCGCGGCATCAAGGAGAAATACGAGCTGCACCACGGCGTACGCATCACCGACGGCGCGATTGTGGCGGCGGCCACCTTGTCAAACCGCTACATCACTGACCGCTTTTTGCCGGACAAGGCAATCGATCTGATGGATGAGGCGGCGTCTCGGCTGCGCATGGAGGTCGATTCTAAGCCCGAAGCGATCGATGAACTTGACCGCCGGATCGTTCAGTTGAAGATCGAGCGAGAGGCGCTAAAAAAGGAAAACGACCCCGCGTCGCGCGACCGCCTGGAAAAACTGGTCAAAGAACTCGATGATCTGGAACAGAGCTCCGCCGAATTAACCGCTCAATGGCGCGCGGAAAAAGAAAAGCTAGCCGGCGCGCAGAAATTAAAGGAGCAATTGGATCAGGCGCGAGCCGAGCTCGACGTGGCGCAGCGCCGTGGCGATTGGAGCCGAGCGGGTGAACTCACCTACGGTGTCATTCCGGAGCTTGAACGAAAGCTGAAGGATGTCGAGGCCGCCGAGGCGGGCCGCATGCTCGAGGAAGCCGTTACCGAGGAACACATCGCCGGTGTCGTGTCGCGCTGGACCGGTATTCCGGTTGACAAAATGCTGTCGAGCGAACGCGAAAAGCTGCTGAATATGGAGGACGCGCTGAAACGCCGCGTCGTCGGACAGGACGAGGCGGTTACTGCAGTGTCCAACGCGATCCGTCGCGCGAGGGCGGGATTACAGGATCCCAACCGGCCAATGGGCTCCTTTCTATTTCTCGGCCCCACCGGCGTTGGCAAGACCGAGCTCACCCGGGCGCTCGCCGAGTTTTTGTTTAACGACGAGAGTGCGATGGTGCGCATCGACATGTCGGAATACATGGAGAAGCACTCGGTCGCGCGCCTGATCGGCGCTCCTCCAGGCTATGTCGGCTACGAGGAAGGCGGCAGCCTGACCGAGGCTGTGCGACGCCGTCCCTATCAGGTGATCCTGTTCGACGAGGTCGAGAAAGCGCACCCCGACGTATTCAATGTTTTATTGCAAGTTCTTGATGACGGACGGCTCACCGATGGGCAAGGTCGCACCGTTGACTTCCGCAATACCTTGATCGTGCTAACCTCGAATCTCGGCAGTGAGGCGCTGGCGCGGCTGCCGGAGCGGGCCGATGTCTCGGTGGCTCGAGAGGCGGTTATGGAAGCGGTTCGGACAGCATTCCGTCCCGAGTTCTTGAACCGGCTGGATGAAATCTTGCTGTTCCGCAGGCTGTCACGCGATGACATGAAGGGTATTGTCGGGATCCAGATCCAGCGCTTAAAGAGACTGCTTGCCGAGCGGAAGATAACGATCGAGCTCGACGCCGCGGCGATGGCTTGGCTAGCAAATGCGGGTTATGACCCCGTTTACGGGGCGCGGCCATTGAAGCGGGTGATCCAGCGGGAATTGCAAAATCCGTTGGCACAGTCGATCCTTGAAGGGCGGATTCCTGACGGATCCCTCGTACACGTGACTGCTGGTGATGGTGGCCTCGTTATCAGTGAGACCACCAGAGCCGAAGCTGCATGATCGGCTCGGCGGGCTTGCTCAGCCTTCTTGATCGGCGCCCACGATAAGGTGGCATTCTTGGACCTCGGCGCGCGGGATCCGTATATTGTCAGGCGGGTTTAGCTGCCGTAGCACCAGAACATCGCCTTCCCAACCTAGGAATTGCTTTATTAGGACCGCCTGCCCTTGCTTGTAGACGACGACATCGCGTCCTCGGGTTGGCGGTTTGAACGGGTTGACATGCAGTAGCCAACCAGGCTCGTAACGGGGCTCCATGCTATCGCCTACCATATAGATCGCATAGGCTGCGCGAACCCCACTGAGATTCGACGGTCGTGACGTATAACCGATCGGACCATCTTCAAGGAACATGGCCTGGTCGGTGCCGCCGCGCCCCGCGCTGCGGATAGGTATCACATCCGCAGAACGAGTTATCCCGGCTGATGACCCCGAAAGAGGGCGGCCACGCCCCGGGCGTGGCTTGTCGGCATTCGTGGTCTCGGCAGAGCCGGCCACAGCGTGACGCAGCACCTCGTCAGGGCTGATTCCAAGGAATCCGGCTATTTGCACCGTTTCGAGTTGCTTCATCTGCCGCTCGCCCCTGAGCATCCGCGAAACCGCTGATGGAGCGAGGCGGAGGTGGCGCGCGAGATCGGCCTGGGTAGCCCCGACCCGATCCAGAGCATGTTGGAACCAGGATGTGTCCATAGTGCGTAAATCGTAATTACTATATTGACATCGATCGGGATTATGTTATCATGACAATGTGAATTGGACAAGTCGGCATTCTAGAGGAGGACAGACGTGAGAGAGGTCGAGTTGCAACTTCTGCCTGGTCTCCGGCATGACGATTTCGGTTGCGCCTTCATAGTAACCGGCGAAGGGGTTCACCAAAGCTGCGGGAAGCCCCGGCGTGCGCCCTCTCCCTATTGCGCGGACCATCATGCAGTTTGCCATGTTCCCTCCGGAACCATCGAGGAGAACAGGCGTCTGCGCGAAGTTGAAGCACTCGCGAACGCAGTAGGCGGTCGTCGCTCCCGCGACGATGCCAAGCCGTCCCGGCGCTTTCTGAGGCGGCTTGAGAACGCAATGCGCTCGTTTTCGTGACCGATTTGTTCTCTATTTGTTCCATTATAGGTTCCCGTGAGACATCGACTTCCGAGCGGAAAGGGCACCACCCCAACCGCCGAATTCAACACTCCTACCACTGAGCGGCAGCAACGCGGGCCAATCGAACAGCTCCCACGGCCGATTGCCGATGAGAGCGGTCGAATGGCCCGACCCTATCGTGCTGTCGACACTCTTGCAGCCATGGAACGCCGGGGTTCGATCACTCCTGGCATGCGCCATGCGGCAGAAGATTTTCGCTCCCGGTTTGTCACCGCCCAACTCGATCCGTTGCGCGCTCTCGACTATTCACGTCCGAGAAATGGCGGAGCAGGGCGCGCAAGAAGCAATGGTGAGTCCGGATTGCGCGTCGAAAGTGCGCGTGAGCATGTGTGGCGGGCGGTGGTGGCAGTAGGCGGTCCAGCGTCTCCCGGTGGCTCCTGTTTGTGGCACGTGGTCGGTTGGGAGCGCTCGCTCAAGGAATGGGCGTTAGAACAAGGATGGAATGGGCGCCGGATAAGCCAAGAGACTGCCTCGGGTATCTTGGTTGCCGCTCTCGGTGCGCTCGAAGCGCATTATGGGCGCGGAAAGTCGTTGCGAAAATCGGATTCATAATTGACAAAACCGGATCAATCTGATATAAGAGACTACACTGGTGATGGGGCGCTAATCGCAAGAGCTAACATCGGTATTCGTCAAAGTTCATTTGGAAGTTAAAGGTCCCGGCCTCAGCGCCTCTTATTTGTCGTAGGAACGGACAGCCCGGCTCGTGCTTTGGCACTGGCTTAACGCGGGCTAACACCGGTTCATTGCCATAACCAGCACTACTCCGAATTTGGAGGAGCCGATCTTTTTTTGTTTGGTCAATTCTTAGAAGACAATGCTTAGGACAGCTCGTCTCTGCCGATGTCAGCAGCGGGCAGTCTGCAGTTAGTCTTGCGGAGGGTATTTGAGGTGTTTGCAGGCAAGTTTGCTTGCCTCGATTCCGGATAAGTTTCGCGATAGCGTTCTTGACGCCCTCAGCCCAGATGAGGCCCTTGCACTGCTTCATGACTGGCCGTTCTGGGCTCGCCCCAATCAGCTCCCGCCGGGTGGTTCTTGGCGGATTTGGCTACTGCTTGCTGGTCGCGGGTTTGGTAAAACTCGGGCGGGCGCGGAACTCATTCGATCGAGGGTCGCTGCGAGACGTGCGCGACGCCTCGCTCTCGTCGCACCTACTGCGGCCGACGCGCGAGACATCATGGTGGAGGGAGAGAGCGGGATCCTGGCAATTTCGCCACACTGGGATCGCCCGCGCTACGAGCCGTCCAGACGACGGCTGATCTGGCATAACGGGGCAACCGCCACTTTCTACAGCGCGGATGAGCCCGAGCGTTTGCGGGGGCCGCAGCACGATACGGCTTGGTGCGACGAGCTGACCAGCTGGCGGTATCCAGAAGCGTGGGACATGCTGATGTTCGGTTTGCGTTTGGGTGATGATCCGAGAGTCGTTGTCACGACGACACCACGGCCAATGCCGTTGCTTCGAGCGCTAGTAAAAGATCCCGTGGTTGCGGTCACAAAGGGCACCACCTACCAGAATCGGGCCAATCTAGCGCCTGATTTTCTCGATCAGATAGTGCGTAAATATGAGGGCACCCGGCTGGGGCGGCAGGAAATCGATGCGGAAATCCTGGACGACCTGCCCGGCGGATTATGGAGTCGGGGCCTGATAGAGGCCGCTCGAGTTCGCAGCGCCCCACCTTTGGCCAGAATTGTGGTCGCGGTTGATCCTGCGGCCTCTTCCGGACAGATGGCAGATGAAACCGGTATCATTGTCGCCGGCCGAGACATCTCAGGGGAGGGGTGGGTGCTGGCAGATCTGTCAGGCCATTACCGGCCTATCGAATGGGCCAAGGCTGCGATCGCGGCATACCGTGCCCATCGTGCAGACCGGATAGTCGCTGAAATCAACAACGGCGGGGAAATGATAGAAACCACGATTCGGATGATCGATCCGGATGTGCCTTTTACGAGCGTCCATGCTTCGCGCGGCAAGGTCCCGCGCGCTGAACCGGTTGCAGCACTCTATGAACAAGGCAAAGTGCATCACCTGGGTGCGTTTCCTCACCTTGAAGACCAAATGTGTTCCCTTACTCGCAGAGGCCGCGACGGGAATGGTCCTCGACCTTCCCCTGATCGCGTCGATGCGTTGGTCTGGGCCTTAACCGACTTGCTCGTCACGCCTCTTCCGGGACAGGGAATCTACGAGGCCTATCGGCAACTCAGCGATCAAAATTTAGACTGTAATCGTCCAAAGCTCTGCAGCTAAAACAGGAGCACCCTTGTGGCCTTATTGGTAAAGGATGCAAATACCACGACCCAGTCGTTGGCTACCGGGGCCGACAGCTCGGGCAACCTGGTGCCAGTACATGTCCCGGCGATACTAGCGGCCGGTGTTGCGACTCCAGTAAGTACGGTTACGCCATTGCCCGTCATAAACGCGGCTAGTTCACCCGCGATAGATGGGAGTGGCATGGTGCAAACTGGGGGCAGCGCACAAAGCCTGTTCGGCGGGATAATCCCCACTAACGGATGGCTGATCGCCAATAATTCGTCCGCTACACTTTACGTTTCCGATGTTGGTGTCGCAACGCCTGGAGGCGCTTCAATACCTATTTCAGCGGGGAGCATCTTTGCGACTCCTTCGGGCTACAGGCCCAGCGGCGCGGTTAGCCTATACGGTGCCACCACGGGCCAGGTATACGCGGCACGCCGCTGGTAGGTCACGTCATACGGTCTCAGCGACCATATTCGTGGCCGCAAGGATTCTTCTATATTATCTCTACCGCGCGGCCCTGCTACACAGCTGCCCACCGGCGTCCTCCCGCCGCTGCCGCAGCGGAAGGGAGCCATCTGTGGCGAAAATCATTTCCCTAAGCGCCAAAATATTGATCGCGGTCGGAATTATCCAAATAGGCTCATCAAACGCTGTCTTGGCCCAGTCGACTGGAACTTTTTCAACTCTATCCACGACTGGCGTCGCGACTCTGGATGGCGATGTCGTGATGTGCTCGGGTCGCCCATGGCTGGACGTGCGCTGCAGTGGTGCGGTAGGCGACGATGTCCATGACGATACCAGTGCAATCCAAGCTGCAATTAATACAGCAGTGACGAATAATTGGCCTGTTCACTTTCCCGCGGGAACTTATAAGGTTACTTCAGGCCTTATCATCGACTACGCAAGCCAGGCTGCTCATGGGTTCCGGCTAATCTCCCGCGGAGCGGTTATCGATGGTCGTACAATCCCTGCAGGACCGGTGCTACAAATTAAATGTAGCGGTGGCAGCCCCACCAATCCTACAGGCTGCTTCTATTTCAAGGAAGAAGGCTCTGTTTTCGTCGAAGCCGATACTCCCGGGTATGCGGTTGTTATCGGCACACCCGACTTTTCGGACGCCCAGAATTCGATTAAATTAGACCATTTGATAGTCGATAATTCCAGCAACAGTCCAGTTGCCGGCGGGTGCCAATTCAATTATGTACTCGACAGCGATATGTACGCAATCTGCGATTCGGCAGGCGGTGCGGCAGGAATGGCGTTCGAACAAGCGCAATTCTCCCGGATCTCGGGTTCCGCAACAGCGGCGGGCGTAGGTGGTCGAGGCATTGCGCTGGAGAACGGTTACAATTTCTCGAACACGTTCTTCGCGCTTGATCTTGAAGTATCACCCACTTGTCTGTCGATCACGTTCAATCACAACGGTCTCAACACCTTTGTCTCGCCATATTTCGACTGCGCAACGGCAATTAACGCTACCTCCAGTATTGGTAACACTATCATAAACCCGAATTATGGAGGCAACGTAAGTAATTACGGCCCGAATTCCGTTGGGATATCGGTGCAAGGAGTTGGTTCTCGACCCCAGTGGATGTTCCCGACGACCGCTACTTACACCGCCGCACCAGTAGACGACGGGCTGGCCATCTCCAGCTACAACGCTCCGGGATCTTCGATGACCGTTACACTTCCGCCCGTCAGCACTGTGAATCCGGGTTGGTCACTGGCAGTGGCGACGGATAACGACAAGGGGATGATTGTCACCGCACCAACTGGGAATATATTGGCAGGCAGCAAGTTTGTCCCTTCGGTTACCCTGGGATCCGGCAACTACGAATATATTCGGCTGCAGTCTGACGGCAATAACTGGCGGGTCATTTCCGCCACTCGCAATACGCGGCTAAACATGGGATTTGAGCCCCCGCCATGGCCGAGCAATTGGTCATATCCAGCCACCTCGGGCTACGCCGCGACGTTAGGCGACAACGGCAACATTTTGTCAAGCTACAATACTCTTTCCGGCTTGGCAGTAACCTTACCGCCTACGACGAATCTGCCGATCGGCTGGAGTATGGGTTTCGCGACCGACAATGGGAAGCCTCTCTCCGTCCAAGTCAATATGAGTTCTGGTGGGCACATCGTCTGGCCGGGCAGCGGAGCTACTGCCACTAATCTGGCGTTGGCCAATACAAGCCAGGGGGCATATGAATTTGCGGTGCTGCAGTACGACGGGAGCGGCAATTTCAGGCTGATCGAGGCAACTCCCGCAACCGCTCAAGCGAACGGTCTGATCGGCACTGCGGGAGTTAGTCACTGGAGCTTCCCCACAACTAGCAGCTACATTGCCACGGTGTCTGACAATGGCAATGTTGTATCAAGCTATAATAGCCCAGTGTCGTACATGGCCGTTACATTGCCGTCAACCACCATGCTTCCAATGGGGTGGACGTTCGCTGTGACCACGGACAATAATAAGGCCATGTCGGTCCAGGTCAACGGGACAGCCGGTGGGCACATCCTTTATCCTGGAAGCGGCAATTCAGTTATGGCCGTGTCATTGGCGTCGACTAACTACGAAATCCTGGTGTTAAGGTTCGATGGCAGCAACTTCCGGGTAAGTGAAACGACGCCCGGAACGGCTGCCGCTGTGGGGCTTGCTGGATCAAGTTCAAATATCGACCGATGGAACTTCCCGGCGAGCCCCACTTATACCGCGGCACCAAACGACAATGGGAACGGGCTTTCGAGCTACAACACTGCAGCCGGCTTGACTGTCACTTTGCCGTCGACAAGTGCGATCGTCGGCGGTTGGACGATGGGTTTTACAACCGACAATGGGAAGCCGCTCACGGTCCAGGTCAATGGCGTTGCCGGTGGATCTATCCTTGAGCCGGCGGGAGGAGGAACTTCTGTTGCATCGGTCACGCTTCCGGCGGGACAGAATTACGAGTTCCTACAGCTTCGCTTTGATGGGAATAATTTTCGGTTTGTGAGCGCCACCCCTCAGACGATAAACACGCTCGGAGGTTTAATGTCGCCAGGGACGCCCGCCACAAGCACTGCGACATGTAACGTCGGCCAGCTTCAGGCTGATATCAACTATCTTTACTATTGTGCAGCACCGAATACCTGGAAGCGCGCCGCGCTGACAAGTTTCTAGCGACAAGCGTCGGGCCTTTCGCAAGCACATCCTGCGGGCGGAATTTGGCGGGACGCCATTGCCAGGAGTCGGAAACACTAAAGACGCTTTGGACGCGAAACACTGTGGTGAGATCATGGCAAGCTTGTTGCGCGTATCGAGTTTCGTGGGAGATGCATTATGAGCCCCCCTGGCGGAAAGCGCACTTCGCTTGCTTCTTATAGCTGGGGTAGGCTCGGTTCGCAAAATGACGTTATCGAGTATCGCCAGATATTTCAGCCCGACCAAGGAATATTTTCACCCGGCTACCCGTTGGTCCCACCCGAAAGTGAACGCGTTCGAGTTTGGGATTTTCCGGTCGGCTATAATACAATTTACACCCCGCGTTCCTACGAGCCGATCGGGTTTTATGAGCTTCGCGCGTTGGCCGAAAATCACGACATTACTCGGCTGGCGATTGAAACGCGGAAAGATCAGATTGAAAAGCTTGGATGGAGGATTCGATCTCGGAAGGGGACAAAGTCGGACGGCGACGCAGCGGAGCGCATCTCCAGACTGACGGACTTCTGGCGAAAACCGGATGGGGAGCAGCCGTTCGCCAGTTGGCTTCGCGAACTGCTGGAGGACCTGTTGGTCTTGGACGCCCCTTGCTTAGAGGTGCGCCGTAACCGCGTCGGGGACGTAATCGGGCTTGATATCGTCGACGGTTCCACTATCAAAGTGCTGATTGACGACACCGGACGTCGTCCTCAGCCACCGGCTCCAGCTTACGAACAGATCATTCACGGGCGGCCGTGGAGGCTGCTCACCTCCGACGAGCTTATTTATCTGCCTCGTAATCGGCGGCCGCATCGCGCCTATGGCTTTGGCCCCTGCGAACAAATAATTATGACAATCAACATCGGCCTGCGGCGACAGATGATGCAGTTGCAGCACTTCACCGACGGTAACGTCCCACCTGGATTGGTGAATGCCCCCGACGGATGGAACGCCGAACAGATAAGGCAGTTCCAGGAATGGTTCGACTCGATTCTAGCCGGCAATACCGGCAACCGGACGCGGCTTATTTGGGCTCCGACTGGCGCTAAATACCAGGCATTCAAAGAGGCGCCTTACAAGGATGAATTCGACGAGTGGTTGGCACGAATCGTCTGCTATGCATTTTCGCTACCTCCGACTGCCTTTACCGCGCAAGTGAATCGGGCTACCGCACAGTCGGCTCAAGAGACTGCGGTTGAAGAGGGACTCGCGCCGCTTACTGGTTGGGTCAAACGTCTTGTAGATAGTGTCATTCAGGACCGCATGGGGGACTCGGACCTGGAGTTTATCTGGTCCGACGTACAGCCAGCAAACCCGAAAGATCAAGCGGCAATACTCGACGTCTATGTAAAGAATGGAATCTATACCGTGAATGAAGCGCGGGAGATTCTTGGTCTCCCTCCGGCTGGCTTTAGCCAATCATTGTTTCAGATATCCAATGCGCGTTCACCGGACCTGGCGTGCGATCATATGCCATCTTAGAAAAAACGTTACCATTATCTCAGGGTTCGAAACCCCTAACTCTACACCACTATTCGGCAAACATCTTATTCAAAACGTAAATACACAAAGGGCGACGTAAGTTAGAGAAGCGCGCACAAATTATAGCGTGTTAGTAGATGCGAACGCCTTGCTGTAACCCGCTTCAGCTGGAACATCGGTTATTACAATCCTAGTCCAAAATGGACTTGAGGAGACAAACCTCATGAGTGTCACTCCGAACAACATTGTGGTATACGGCTCGGCAAACATGCCCGAAGCCGACAGCGTTACTGTAGGCGGTGGGGTTGACTTCACCAAGCGGGTCGCGTTTTACGATATCAGCCCGAATGGTACGGTCGATTGGGTGTCGAGTTCCAGTTCGGATACCGCCGTCAAAGCCCAAGTCACCGGACGAGATGGCTCAGGGATCATTCAGACCCCGGCGGCGATCACGCTGGCCGGGCAGAGTGTCGTGGCCGGCTCGCAGACCTTCGAGCGCATCGGCGCGGCGGTCATTACGGGCGGGTCAATTGCCGGCCTCTCTAACCCAACGGGCACGGCTGCTGCGGGCGACGTCGCGGCGATGGCGCATGCGTGTGTCATACCGTCCTCAACGGTCACGACCGACACGACCTACCATACCGCTCAGACCGGCTCCGCGAATACGAGCGGCACAACCCCGCCGCTGTTCAAATTGCAGGCTGGCGATGGGGCCAGCGTTGCCGCAGGGATGTTGATTTGGACCCGTGGCGGCGCAGGACCAAACCAGCTCCGCATGATCGTGGCGACTTCGGGGTATGGAACCGACGTGGTAGCGGTCAATCGCGATTGGGGAACAGTGCCGGATAATACCACGACTTACAAGATCGTGCAGGGCATCCTTTTCGACATCAGCCCAAACGCCGTTACCGCGGTCACCCGCTGCTTCTGGACCGCAGCGGCAGATGTGCCGGCTGGGTCCGGGCGTTACTTTTACGAAAAGGTGTTCGTCGTCAATAATAATACCGCGACGGCATTGACTGGAGCGCAGATCGAGATCGCCAGCGAGGCCCCGACACTCCCCTCTGGTGCGCTGCTCGATATCGGTCTGTGCACATCGTTGAACGATACCAACACCACAAACCCGCGTCAGCAATCCTCAGGCTTTCTCCCGACCGGGGTTAGCTCGTTTACGACCCAGCCGGCCTTCGTCAACGTTCCGGGCGCGGGTAATTTACCATCTGGCACAGTGCCAAATACCGCAGGCGCGCAGGGCGTGTGGATGCGTTTGACGCTTCCGGCGGGCACAGCCGCCTATAAGGGATCGGCGACACTGCGGACACAAGGGACGACAACTTAGGCTCGGGGAGGAGCGATTGCTCCCCGAAACCCTCACTGCAGTCGATCCGGAAAGTTATCGGAGCCGATACAAAATCGTCCGAACCGACACAATGCAGGATGTACCGGGACTGATCCTGTCAGCCTCCGTCGAAAGCGGCCTGTGCATGTTGCGCAATGTGGCTGGAGAGAGCGTGGAGCACAGTTTTGGCCCGCGCGGCCTGCGCATCGTCACTCGATGACGGGTCGACCCTCGCGTTTGGGAGTGCCTAAATGAGCAACCCGTGGTCACGGGCGGTGGCGACAACGTGGCCAAATGGCCCAAACCAATCGCCCGACAATATGAGCAGCCTAGCCAATGGACAGGCGAGGGGCTTGGGAATCATTAACCCTAGCACGCTCAGTCAGCCGTTTGGTGATATCATACTGCCGCCATGGAAGATCAGCACCGGCACGGTCTCGGCAGGTAATACAATATCGCGATACTTATTGTTTTCTGAGGATAATACTCTATGGCCCGGCGGCATCAGCCCGACCTCGACCTTTGATCAATCCGCGGCCCTAAACAATTGGCTGGCATACGACCCGGCAGGGGCGGCACTGGCGCTGATCGACACTCTGAACATGCAAGCGGGCGTAAGCCTGTATCAGACTCGATGGCAGTCTATCCGTGGCCTGATCGGCAACGTTCCGAGCTATTGCGCGGTGCTGCTTTACAACAATTCCGGTGCGGCGCTTGCCGCCTATTCAAGCGGCAATCAGAGCGCCACCTACGCGACTGAATCCTATGCGTAGGGTCTTCTGGGGAGCGCTTGGCACCGCCGCGCTGGTCGCGGGGATCGGCGTTGGCGACCGCACCGATGCGCAAAGCATTATCCGTGGCATTACGAGCCTGACAGCAGCGACACCAAACCTCCTGCTCAATGGCGGCACGAGCTGCGCGGCACCCACTGGCTGCACCGTCGGGACCACGCTGTTGGCCAACAACCAAGGCGGCGCGAATTACACCGTCGCGGCTTCCGACAACACCAAGGTCATCAAGCGCACCTATTCGGGTACGACCGCCGATACGCTGCCGAATGTGTCGACGACAGGCTTTGGTCCCGGGTTCTCTGTCGATATCTGCACGACGGCGCAGCAAGACACCGTGACCGTAACGGGCCCGAGCACCGTCAATGGGTCTTCGTCGCTGGTTATCCCGGCCAATACGTGCCTCAGCATCGCGGACCCAGACGGCACCAACTATGTCGGCTTCCTGCCTTCGTCCGGCATTACGACAGTCGGCCTATCGATGCCGGCCTATTTCTCGGTGACGGGATCGCCGCTTACCGGGACGGGCGGCACCCTTACGGTCACAGGAGCGAGCCAGACCTCAAACTTCTTCCTCGCCGCGCCAAACGGCTCGTCGGGAGCCATGATGCCGAGGGCGATCGTCAACGCCGACCTTCCGACCCTCATTCCGGTCGCGATCGGCTGGATCGCTGGCCAGAACCCGAACAACGCGACGGTCTTCACCAATCTGAGCGGCGGGGCCTATACGGTCCAGGCGATCGTCGGCCGCGTTGAAGTGGCCGAGGGCGCGACCGCGACGATCACCGTTAACTCGGCGGCCTCAGGTACGGTGTGCTCTGGAGGCACCGCGATTTCGACTTCGTTCAACGCCAACGGCTCGGCCGCCAATAACCAGACCGTAACTTCAGGCACGCCGACCATCGCCAATGGCAGTTCGATTTGCCTGCAGACGACGGGCTCGAGCTGGGGGACGGGAAGCGCGGTTGGCGGCATCACGGTCTTTCTGAAGCCGAGCTAATGCGGCGCGCTGCTGAGTTTGCGTTCGCGATCCTCCTGGCTCCCGCCGCATTGGCGGGCATCGCGCACGCATTCCTGATCCTCGGCGCTGGCAGCAATACGTCCGCGTCGGCGCCGTCGACTTTCATTTATCTGCCGAACGGAAGCTTTGGGTACATGCCGAATGGAAGCTTTGTACAGGTACGCAATGGCGGTTCTGGAGGCGGACCAGCGCCGTGCGGAACGCTGAACCTCGCGGTCAACACAGCCTGCAATGCGGTTTCTGTTCCGGTGGTGCTCCAATGATCAAGCAACTTCTTTCCGCTGCGATCCTGACCCTTGCCGCTACCCAGGCATGGGCCGGAAGTACGACTTACGCCGTTACGGTCGGATCGGGGACGAATTTCGACGCGGTGACGGACGGCAGCGGCAATCTTGGCGCTAAGATCGCGGTGTGCGATGGGTCGGCGCTCGCCAATTGCGGAGCCGTCAAAGCGGCTTCGACCGCGGCCATTGCAACCGATCCGGCCGCCGTCGTCAGCCTGTCGCCGAACTCGCCACTGCCGGCCGGTACCAACAACGTTGGGGCCGTCACGGGCGCGCTCGCGACTTCGGGCGGCTGGACACCGGGCATTACCGCTGCGCTGTCGACAACGGTGCAATCCATCAAATCGAGCGCCGGCCAGCTCGGTAAGATGCTGTGCTACAACCCCAACGCTTCTGTAGCCTACGTGCAAATATTCAACATCGCCTCAGGATCGGTCACGCTCGGAACCTCGACACCGGTAGACGTCGTGCCCGTGCCAGCGACACTTAACGGCGGCTTCACCCTGGCCTTCCCGGGTGAGCAATTCGGGAACGCGATCAGCTATGCGGCGACGACCACTGCGACGGGCTCGGCCGCGCTGGGCACGCCGCTGACCTGTTCATATGGCTATAACTGATGCTCGCCAGATTGATCGTCGCCCTATGGTTGGCGGCGATACCGGTAATCGCGCGGGCGCAGGCTCCGTTTCTCGGGATAATCGGAACGCAGCGCGTACCGGCGGGAGCCAGTTATACGGGCCCTGGAGATATCGCTTCCGGCGCGGTGGCGTGGTATGGGCTGCGGGCCTACAGCGCGGCAGCTCGAGGTCAAAAGGCAATCAATGTCTGTAATGCCGGGGATGCCACATGTGTCGATATGAACACCAATGCGTCCTCCGGTGCGTTGACCATTACGACGGTGGGCGGGACAAATTGCAGCGTCTCTACCTGCACGATCAAGAAAGCCTATGATCAGACGGGCAACGGCAATGACGCGACGCAGTTAACGATTGCTAGTCGGCCAACGCTCAGCGTCAGTTGCCTTGGCTCACTCCCCTGCATGGCGTTCTCAGGCTCCCAATACCTGCAGGCGATAACCCCGGCCGTTAGCTACCCGGAGACGTTTTCCGCGGTTGCCAAGAGGACCGGAAATTTTGGCGCGCAAAACGCGATTTTCTCTCAATATACTGGCAACAGTCCGGTGTTCTATTTCTTTAGTGGCGCGAACGTAGTGGCCCTTTACGCCGGGGTCGGCGGATCGATGACGGTTGGGGCGGCGGACAATTCGTGGCACGCGATCCAAGCGCTAGTCAATGGAGGGGCTTCCTCCCTAGCGATTGACGGATCGACCACCGGAGGGGCCCTAATAAACAACGGCGCCAGCACCTCACTTGCGGTCGGCGCATATCCGGGTGGTTCAAACACGCTTTTCGGTTTTATGGCTGAGGGCGGTTATTGGGCCTCCGCTGTTTCCTCGGGCAATCAATCGTCGATGAACAGCAACCAGCATAGCTATTGGGGGTTTTAGGAGGTGTCATGCCAAAAAGAGCAGCTATCATCGGCTTCTTGGCCTGGTGCACGGCATTGCCTTCCTGGGCGCAAGGGCTTGACCTATCGACCCAAAACGGCCTGCTCGAAGACCGCACCAATGCCGGCACAACCGGCACGACCCTCTACACCCTAACCAAGATCAATGGCAGCGGCCTCGCCGTCATTGCCTCGACGTCGGATAGCAATGGGGTCCGCGGCGTCTGCGTCGGCGGATGCGGGACGTCAGGCAACGCGCAGATTGCGACCAACGGCACCGCGGCGCTGTTGCTCGATGGGGCGGGCACGGTCGGGGATTTCGTGCAGATTTCGAGCACGACCGGCGGCTACGGGCACGATACGGGTGTTACGACCTGTCCGAGTTCGGGCCAGACCGTCGGCAAGATCGTTGCATCCGGCGGGCCCAGCAGCTCGTATTATGTGGCGCTCGGGCCATTTGGTTGCGGCAGCGGCGGTGCCACCGGCTTTACCAACGTCTACACCGGGCATGGCACGTACACTTGGAACAAACCTTCCGGAATCAGCTGGGTAACGGCCTATTGCCTGGGGGCGGGCGGCGGCGGCGCCAGCGGCGCGGTTTCGACCTCAGCATATAGCGGTGGTGGCGGCGGCGGCGCTGCCGCTTCGCTCTCGACAATCCCGGCATCGCTAGTCAGCTCGACCGTGACCGTCACGGTGGGGCAGGGCGGCGCTGGCGGACCCGCTTCGACAACCTCCAGTAACAATGCCGGCTCGAATGGAACCAATTCCAGCTTTGGCAGCTTTGTCATCGGATACGGCGGCTCGGGCGCGCCGAGCTATAATGGCGGGGGCCCAGTCTGGACATATGGCGCTAACGCCACCCCAAGCACTCTCAATCTGCAGCCTGACGATTGGTCGGGGCGCGCGGGCAGCAGTTCGGGCGGCAATGGCCAGTATGCCGGTCTATTTGGCGGCGCGAGCGGCGGCAGTTCCGGAAATAGCACAACAGGAACATCCGGCAGTGGCGGCATTACGCCGAGTGCGCTGACGCCGCCAGCGGGCGGAGCCAACACGACCGGATCAACGACCTCCAATGGCACCAGTGGATCGAACCCAACGAATCCGACGATCGGCGGCGCTAATGGCAGCGGCGGCGGTGGCGGCGGAAACACCGGAACGACTGCGTCGACAGCAGGAACTGGTGGGGCGGGCGGCTATGGCGCTGGCGGCGGCGGCGGTGGTGCGGTCGTCGCGACAACCGGGACGTCAGGGGTCGGCGGAGCCGGCGGCGACGGTATCTGCATCGTCTACGGAAATTAGCCGTGAAGCGCCTCGCCCTCGCACTGCTCTGTCTGATGGCTGGCGGCGGCGTTGCGCATGCGGCTGCAGGGTTCGCCGGCTGGCAGACGACGGGCTCAACCTATACGTCTGTCGCGGTGACGATCCGTGTACCGTGGGTGACGAACCAAACCATCTCGGCCGACAACAACGTAATTGCTTGGGTCGGAATCGAGGATGGCACGCGTCTGGCGCAGGTTGGCATTACCTTCACGATCAGCGCACAGGGGACACCGTCGTTCGGTGCGTTCTACGAGATGTTTCCGGCGGGAGCGGTGCCGGACCCGAACATCGGGCATACGACCACGGGCGGCGACATCGTTCAGCTGACCATAACCTGCACCGCCAATTGCTCGCCTGGCAGCACCCAGACATGGGGTATGACGGTCGAGAATGTCACGAAAGGTTGGACCTGGGCACCGAGCGACACGCTGCAAACCAGCCTTTCCAAATTCGATATCATGATGGAGGACCTCAATACGTCCAACCCGATGCCTAATTTCGGGACCCTTACCTTCACGAATATTTCCGTGAACGGCGCGGCACCAAATTGGGCGTCAACATCGGCCTTTCAGGTTACGGATAGCTACGGCGGCACCGCGAACCCGTCGAGTGTCAGCGGCACGGCCTTTAGCGTCTGCGCCGGCCGCAGCAGCACTTATACGACCTGCCCGCAGCACCTCAGCACCAGCTTGGCCAATGGCCGCGTCAGTGTGGGACGGTTCTGATTATGGCTGTCTGGATCGCGCATCGGCCGGGTGGCCCACGGACCGACCGCTATTTCCTACGGGGGCAGACGCTCACTGCCGACGGCTTTGCCCGAGCCGAGATCAACACAGGGCTACTCGCCCAGCAAGTGCTTGGCACCGAGGCGTTGGCGGGAGCGCACGCCGAGACCACAGCGCTCACCGAGCTTTTGGCGCAGCTGCAGCGTAATGCAACGCCGGCGATCGAGGCGCTCGGCTCGACCATCCTCGATGCGAAAACGCTGGCTGGGTGGCTGGCGTATCAGGTCCGCGACGAAATTGCGCCCGCCGAGAGTGCCGCGATCCAACAAAAGGGCGCCAACGCTTCGATCGAAAGCCTGAGCAATGCGCGGGGCGATGCATTTGACCCGGTGGCTTTCTCGGCAACCCAAATCGGCAATACCCTCGACCCTCTAGAAAATTTGGGGGCGAACAGCGTCCTCGGCGAAGAGTTCTCGCCGCTCGAGGCCTTGGCTGGGCCACGCTCCGATTCCCGCCCTCTGGCCGAAGCGCTCCGAACGCAATCGGGCGATGCGGAATTCGCCATGGAGGCGCTTGCCGGACACCGAGCCGATGCGTTGCTCTTAATCGAGGCGCTGGCACGCGCTTTACGCGACTGGAATATGCCCCTCGAAAGCGCCGGCTCTGCAGCTCTTGTTTGCGACCATTTCCTTACGCGCGAATTTCTTGCCGCGCAGCGTACCGGTCCCCAAATTCCGACCACCTGGTTCACCTCGATCCTCTGCGACGGGCGCGCTCCGATTGAAATCATCGCGACTACCGCTGGGGGCACAATTAACAGCGATGCTCTCGCAATCATCGAGTTGTTAGCGTGGCGCGCCTCCGATGCGCTGGTGTCATCGGAAGGCGTCGCAACCGCCCGCCGTGACACAATGATCCAGGCTGAGGTACTAGCGAGAGTCAAGCGGGACGCCTCGCCGCAAATCGAGACATTAGGTCAGGCAACCACATTCATCGAAGCGTTCCTCACCATCGAAGCAGGCTTTGAACTTGCTATTGCGAATGTTTTCACAAGCGAGAGCTTGATCTCGGCAGCAGATACAAGTTTTGCCGTTCTTGGTTCCTGGATTACACCGCTTTTGCAGATCGCTGTTGGCCGGCTACTAAAGTCGCCCGGTAAGGTTCGCATTCTCACCATCTGGAAGAAATAGACTGGCCATCCATAGAGTATTTATTGTGGGGATTTACTAGCGATTTTTCAGGCTTTTAGCCCAAGGAAATCTCTGCCTACGGGCAGGTAAACCCCGTGGAGCAGTCCGGAGTAGCTCAGATGCGTTTGCCGACCTCCTTCAGTCCCATTGAGGTCAACGAGATCGACAACTTTGCTTTTGACTTCACGGCGGAAGTTGGGTCTGCAGCAATTCTATCAACCAGCTGGAGCTGTAAGATTGCTCCGTTTCAGACGGCAACTGATGAGGATCCTCAAGCAAGGATACTACAAGCTACAGTGGAACCGTTGGTTCAATTGCGGTCCTCGCTTAACGGATCACTGCAGGCGAAGGCAGGCTTTTTTTCAGTTGCAACGGTCGGAGGATTTCCGACATCGGCAATCGGCGCGACGTATATTCTCGAAGCAACTGTCCGGCTCAGCGATGGTCGAGTATTAAGCCTCAGTTCGACTGTTCAGTGCGCACCATAAGACACGTGAGTTCATCGCGGGACCAACGATGAGTCTAAGAGCTCTAAGCTCGTACGTCCTCTCAAAAACTGCCGCATCATAGCAACAAATCTGGGCACGAAAGATAGCCGATGAAGATATACTTTCCTCTCGCGAAAATAGATGCGGAAAGGCACGAGGTGTGGGGTTATGCCTCCACCGAGGCGCGTGACGACCAAGGCGAAGTGGTAAAGCGCGACGCGCTGATGTCAGCCTTGGGCGATTATATGAAATTCGCCAATATCCGTGAGATGCACCAGCTTTCCGCAGTGGGGGTTGCTAAGGAGGTCGCCGTTGATGACAGGGGACTCTATGTCGGCGCTAAGATCATCGATCCGATCGCGTGGCAGAAGGTCATCGAGGGGGTTTATAAGGGCTATTCGATCGGAGGGCGCGTAACTCAGCGCGACCCCGCCGATCATAAGACGATTACTGGACTTGTTCTAAATGAGATTTCTCTGGTTGATCGTCCGGCCAATCCAGAAGCGATTTTCGACTATTGGAAATCAGCAGGAGCTGCAAGCATGCCCGAGGTGCAAGTCAACGCACCATTTCAAATCTGGGCCTGCGGTGTGCCGGGACACCGCCACTTCGTCAAGTCGGACGCGGTGCGGTGCCAAGAGAAGATGTCAAATGAAGATTTGATAGCCACGTTCAAAAATCCCGGTCCAACTGCCCAAGGTGGGTCGGCTAAAGCTGATCCCGAGGTCGGGAACGGTTATGCTCGATCTGAGGGTGAATACGCCGATCCTGGCTACCAATCAGATGGTCAAAAGCGTTACCCGATAGACACCGAGCAACACATCCGCGCTGCCTGGAACTTTATTAATCGTCCTAGCAATTCGAAGCGATACACACCGGCCCAGCTTGACAATATTAAAGGCCGCATCATTGCGGCATGGAAGAGAACAATCGATAAGGATGGGCCCCCGTCGCTCGACGAAAAGAAAAAGACAGTGCAATTTCTATCGTCACAACTCTCTCTCACAAAAGCCCTCGAGGATGTCGGCAATCTGTCCCAGCTCTTACTTGGTTTAACTTGGTTACAAGAGAACCTTCCAGCTGAGGCACAAACTAAGGCGGAAAATTCCACAGAGCCATCCAAGCTACAAGCGATAATCGACGAGCTGTGTAGCTATTTAAGCGCATTAGTGACGGAAGAGACCAGCGAAATCTTGGACGGAGCCGAATTGGCCGGAGGACCATCCCTCGGGGAGGCGGCCGATATCATTATCATGGCCGCGGGCTCCCACGGAGCCAATCTAATTGCTGATCTGTGTCAAGGGCGACATCGAAGACTGCAGCAATTAGCGGCTTCACTCTTAATGAAATCCCAGCACACCGATGTGGGGAGGCGATGCAATCGCGCCACTTCTGCTGTCGAGGGGGAGACGGAAAAAACCAGATTTGAGCCCGAGCATGCCGCGTCAGGAGATCTGGCAAAAGTATTGGCGGGAGAGCACGCCGAAAAAGCAGCTTTAATTGCGACACTCGCGGACATAGTGCCGCGTCTCGATCAGTTGACAAAACGAGTCGAAGATATTGCTCACATGCCATTACCTCCCGTTACGATGGCAAAAAATGTTGCCGCGATTACAAAACGGCAGGACACTGGCGGCAGTGCCTTTTCCACAGACGAAATCGCGGCAGTCTTTTCCCAAATGAGCAAGGAAGAACAAACATTGACATTAATAAAGGCCAGCTACGCACGTCCCATTCACCCGCCCGGCCTCATCCGAGCTCAAGAGACTGTCGGCGAGTGAGTTCCTGCCTAACTCTGTAACCCAAGCCGGCTCTTGCCGGATTTTCCTTGCCCCCCAATTGGGAGGAACTAAAATGACTTCTGTAGACTCAGGAATCACTGGAGCTGTTGAAGAGAGCTTTGGCGGCACCTGACGACGGCCTTGCCAAGTCTATTTCGACAGCAACCGGTCTAGTCGCCTACGATTTGCAGGCGCCGGCAAAGAACCTTTATCCATTCGTGACTCCGATCAGGAACGTGATGCCCCGCGTCGGTGGTGGCACGGGTACAGCTACTAATTGGCGTCAAGTGAACGCCATCATCGGTTCGGGCTTTGATGCAATGGGGTGGGTCCCAGAGGGTCAGCGCTCGGGCCAGATGTCGTATTCGACATCAAGCAAGTCCGCCACTTTCGTCACCATCGGCGAGGAAGACGCAGCCACCTTTGAAGCCATATCTGCCGGTCGTGAGTTCGAAGACATCCAAGCGCGGATGACGTTCAGACTACTGCAAAAGATGATGCTAAAAGAGGAAATGGCTATCCTTGCCGGCAACGCGTCGTTGCAGCTTGGTACGCCCGCGACTCCGACATTATCGGCGTCCGGTAGCGGCGCAACGCTGCCTGCCGCGACATACTTCGTCAAGGTGGTTGCCCTTACGCTTGAAGGTTATCAAAATTCGAGCGTATCCGGCGGCGTGGCCACGACAAAAACTGTCAACGGCGTCGATGGCAAGACGTTCACTCTCAACGGTGGATCTTCAAATGTCAGTGGTGAGGCGAGCCAAGCCGTTAGCTTAGGTCAGACCCTCTTTTGCAGTGTTGCCCCAATCCAGGGGGCTGTGGCATACGGTTGGTATATCTCTACCTCGACAGCGACTGAGACATTGCAAGCGATAACCACGATCAACAGCCTCGCAGTGTCTGCGCCGCTCTCCACTGGGAATCAAGTGCAAACGGCGATCACTACCGATTTTTCAGCCAATCCTAGCTATGCTTATGACGGGTTGCTGACAACAGCGCTTAAAAACGGCTCAAACGCCTACGTCAATACTCTGGCAACTGGTACCGCGGGAACCGGTTCTACACTTACCGCGTCAGGGCGTGGCTCGGTGGTCGAAATCGATAATATGTTCCAGGCTATGTGGAACAACTTTGAGCTATCGCCGACCGTTCTTTACGTAAATGCGCAAGAATTAAAGAACATCACCACAAAGGTGCTTTCTAACGCTTCGGGCCCGTTATTGCGCTACAGTACCCCAGCCGACGGCAGCGATGGCGAATATCAGCTGACGGCATCAGGTGTCGTACAATTTTACTATAATCCTTTCGCTATCTATGGTGGTCTGCGAATTCCGATCAAAATCCATCCGCGGGTTCCGCCAGGTACAATCATTGGCTGGGCGGAAAATCTCCCCATCCAATATCAGTCGAACGAGGTTCCCAACGTAGCCGAGGTGAAAATCCGTCAAGATTACTACCAGATCGACTGGCCGATTGTAACCCGGCAGCGTCAGGTCGGCGTATATGCTGAAGAGGTGTTAGCGGTATACGCGCCGTTTGCCATGGGCGTGATAAGCAATATTGCCAACGGCTGACCACTAATGTCCGAGTTGATAGCGCTGCGTGCGATGTTTGGCCAAGATGAGGTCAGTCACGGCATGACGCGCTATCGCGTGGCAGTCGACCACTCCGTCTATGTGCCAAGAGAAGTGGCGCTGTACCTCGTCAACAGCGGGGGGTTTGCCGTCGAATCAAGAACCAAGGTTGGAGAACCTCCCGATTCAAATTCGGGGCAAGGTTTAGTGCGAGTGCGGTCATACAATACGTATACCTATCGAGGATCCATAGATCAAACCGACGAGAACGGGGATGTACTCGTTCCGGCCGACGCAGTAGCCGAACTTATTGGCCATTGGTTGTCGCTGTTCCATAAAAGGTAAACGAGTCGTTATGTGCAGAGTTGGGTTCGGCGCAGTACAGTAAAGGTCAAAAATCCTGTTGCCTAAAGCGGTGGCTGCCGTGAATGAGAGCCGCGGAGATGGATCCAATGGCATACTGTGATCTGACGACGTTGGCCGACGTGAAAGCGTGGCTGCAGACTGGCCAGAGCGCGTTTCCACCAACTGATGATGGCCTGTTGACCAGGCTTATCACGGCCGCGAGTCAATACATACAGACCTGGCTCAATCGCCGTATTTCGGTTGGCGATTATCTGGAAGTACGTGATGGGACTGGTGGTCAGCGTTTACAATTCGCCTGTTTTCCGGTCAGCGCTGTGTTGACGCTCGCAATCGACGGCATTGTCATTCCTCCCGCTCTAGGTCTCACGCCAAGCGCTGGTTCGACTACCGGATATGCTTTTTCATCCACCGAACTCGTTTTGCGTGGGTATCGGTTTGTGCGGGGAGCTCAGAACATTGTCTTTTCTTATACGGCGGGGTATCCGGCGATTCCACCTGAACTTTCCCAGGCTTGTATAGAACTCGTCGCGTTGCGCTATCGCGAACGAATGCGGATCGGTGAAATCTCCAAGGCTGTCGGTGGAGGGGAGACCGTAAGCTACTCCCAAAAGGATATGAGCGCGGCAATTCTAACCCTGCTTCAACAATATCGGGTTGTTGCGCCGCTCAATGGCAATTCGGTGATGATGGCGCCCACCGCAACCGATGCCTCAATCGTCGGTGGCGCGCTGTGATCTCGGCTGGCATTAAAGGAGACGGAGCGGTGCTGAACGGGCTGAAACGGATCCATGTCTCTAGTGCCCAGGGTATAACTCGAGCTATTGTCAAGCTGGGGATTAAGCAGCAATTTGATTTTCAGCGCCGCGCATCCGGCGCTCACTTGCCGTCGCTCCACGATAGATTAAAGAACAGCATCAGCAGGCAGCTGGCGGAAAGCAAGGGCAGGGTCAGGGCGACCGTGCTGCCGAATTTCGATAACGCCACGACACATGGATTCAGCCTAGAAACCTACGCACAGCTATGCAACGGCTCAAGTAAACTTTTGTATATCCAATTGGCACCAAGGCGATGAAGGGCAAGACACGTATCCCGGTATATGGCTCTGCCGCGGGATCGGTTGCTCACATCGGCACTTCACGATATGCACCCTATGTCGACAGACACGTCAACCACGCACTCTATTTTAGCCGATGATAGAACGTGAAGCAATTTATTCGGCTCTGTGGACTTTGGGTTCAGGTGCCTGGAGCTTTGCTACGGCCAATCGGCGCCTACGTCATTGGTCCGACGTCCCGCCCGTCGAACAGCCAGCATTGTTCATGAGCCAAAAGGGCGCACACGCCTCTATGAAGGCATTGGGAGCTCCGATCGTCTGGACACTTTATGTTGACTTCTATGTTTACGCCCATTCGAGCGATCCTTATGCGGCGCCCGCAATAATCTTAAACCCCCTACTTGACGCGCTCGAACAGGCTTTATCTCCATCAATGGCAACGGGCATTCAAAACCTTGGCCTACCGGAGATGGTTCAGCACGCGTACATCGCGGGCAAAATCGAGACTGACGAAGGTGTTCTCGGAGATCAGGCCATTGCTATCGTTCCCGTGGAAATCGTTTGTACCTGAAGCGCAGCCTTTACAGGCCTACGATGCTTTCTTTAACCGTGCGACCCAATATCCCTGACGATCCTGAATAGCCCGTGAAATTTACCCGATGGATGCCGCCGCCGATGATGTATAGGGCCGGATCTGGGGGCCGGATCGGTATCAGGGTCTGAGGGTGCCCATTGACGAGGCAAAAGATCAAGCACCGTCGCAAAGCTATTTCATTACACTCGAACCGCGGCTTGAGTGTGACAATAGGATTCGTTTGAATGAGTAACGATGGCCAGAAAAAATCCGGACCGGCTGCCGCAGCTGGACAATCCGCTGAAGCTCTGAATTCGCTGATTGAGAGATGGTGGGCCGATTATTTTCCGGGATCAGCGGTTGCCCGCAACGCCGCAGCTTGGAATGCCGCACATGCAGCTAAGGAAGCTTTGAAACGCCTGATGATTCCCCGAACGCTCCGGGGAAATAATCCCGAAGGGAGTATCTAGAATGCAGCTCAGCTTTGGCTCGGGTGCGCTGTGGGGAGAACGCACAGACGTTGCAGGCTCGGGAATCGGCCCGCGTCAGTTCGGCGTGCTTCAGGACATCCAGATCGATTTCGATTGGACCGACAAAGAGCTATATGGTCAGCTTCAATTTCCCGTCGCGATCGCGCGAGGTCAAGGCAAGATCACCGGCAAAGCAAAATTCGCACAAGTCCTGGGTCTTCTGTATTCGGATATCTTTTTCGGCATAAATGCGGCTACGGGTCAATTTGCGATATCGGAACTTGAAGCCGCGATTGTTCCGGCTGTGATTCCGTTTACCGTGACGGTGGCGAATGCATCTGCCTACAACGACGATCTAGGTGTCGTATATGCCGCCAGTGGGAGGCGGTTTAATAGAGTAACTACGCCATCTGAAGCAGGCCAGTACTCAGTGAACTTCGCCAACGGTGTTTATACATTTTCTGCTGCAGACTCTAACGAAGCGTTAATGATCTCCTATAGCTATAATGCAGCGACTACAGGCAACAAGTTGACGCTGACTAACCAGCTGATGGGAACGACGCCGACATTCAAGGCCACGTTCTACACCACCTATAGCGGCGAAGGGATAGCGCTGCGGCTGAACACTTGCACTGCCAGTAAACTTTCAATGCCAACCAAAATTGACGATTGGACTATTAACGAGCTCGATTTCATGGCATTTGCGGACGCTTCAGGGACAATCGGATATCTGAGTAGTGTCGAATGATCACATTGCAACAGTCGATACCGTCAATTTTTGGGAGAGTAGAGTGATTCCCGGGGTGGCGATCTCGATCGGCGGGAGAGAATGGACGATACCCCCACTTACTTTAGGTCAGCTTCGCCGGCTAATGCCGAAAGTGCGGGAGTTGTCTAATCTCAACACCCAACTTGGGGAGACTCAAATCGGTGTCTTAGTTGAAATTGTGTTTGCTGCATTGCAGAGGAACTATCCCAATATTACTATAGAAACTGTCGAGGATCTGCTCGACCTTGGCAACGCTGCCCCCATATTGCATGCAGTGCTGACAGGGTCAGGCCTTAGCCCACGGGCGTTACAGCCGGGGGAAGCCATGGCCCCCGAACGCGGTTCGGGGGTGACGGCGGCAATCCCGGCGGCGACTGGGGACATATCTATGGCCTTCTTGCCACCGCTTGCGGATACAGCTATCCGGTAATCGACTCGATGACGCTCTTCGACGTCGAGGAGTTGACTTGTTATTGGATTGAACACCCGCCAACACATCTGTTGATTGCTGCTTATCTTGGTGCAAAGAAGCGGAGTCGTAATCCCCAAGTCCCAACGTCCACAGAGCGCGGTAAATCCGAACAGCTTCTCACCGAACTCGGACCCGCATTCACATGCGGCGATATCCATGCGGGATTGCGGCCGGTAGAGCTAGATTTTTCAAAGTTGCGGGGGATAACTCAGAATTTATCAGATTGACAAAATTTTTAAGTGTCGAGCAGCGGTGCTTGTGCTTTCTTGAGAGGAAGACGTGGCGGATATCGAAACCAGCGTTGCCATAACCGCCCAGGTGGACGATCTCCTGTCGGGAATGAAAAGCGCTGCTGATGCAGTCGAGACGGCAGTGGAGACAATAAAGGCTCAGTTCTCTGACCTGAGCAGTGTTGCGCAAAACGCGCGAAGCGAAATCGCCGCAACGGCGACCCAGATCGAATCGACAATCGGCGCACTGCAGGCCAATACGGTCAGCCTCACCGTACCGTTACGGATGCCAACGGGCCAGGCCAACGATTTGGTCGGAACTGGCTACCAGGCCCCCGGTATTTCGGTTACACAGCTGGACAGCACGACAGCCAGCCTAGCAGAATCGATTGATGACCAATGGGCCCTGCAACAGGAATATTACGAAAAGAAGCACGCCGCTGACGAAGACGATGCTGAACGCCAAAAAACGATAAACCAACAGGAGGCACTTGCTTACGAGGAGTATATTGCCGACAAGGATAGACTTGATGCCGAAGCAGTACGAAACAGTCAATCTCAATGGCATAGTTTGCTTCAGCCAGTTGAAAATAGTTTAAGTTCTTCTGTCACGCGAATTGTTACAGGCACTGCGACGGTTGAGAATGCCTTGTCTAATCTCGCTCATTCAGCCGTCGCCGAGTTTGTAAACTCCTCGTTAAAAGACGTGTTCGGTGGAATTGGGAGCCTGGTGGGAGGCAACCTGTTTGGCGGTAACCAAAATTTCTCAGGCCTCGTCGACTCCGCGGGCGAAGGAGTAGTTGGCGGAGGAGTCTTTGGGACCTTGTTCAAGGGCATTGGGTCGTTATTCGGCTTCGAACACGGCGGCATCGTGCCGTCGGCTCAGGGGGGCTGGATGGTGCCATCGACATCGTTGGCGCTTCTGCATACAAATGAAATGGTGCTACCCGCAAATATCAGCGAAGGTTTACAGTCCGCGATCGGCTCCGGCGGCTTGGCTTCGAACAGCAACCCTATTGTCTTTAACGTCTCGGCCATGGATAGCCAGTCGGTAGCTACTTTCTTCAAAAACAACGGAGCAAACTTGGTATCCGCAATCAACCAAGCGATGCGTAACGGTTCAGCGATGCGGAACTCTTGATGACAATCATTTTCCCTGAGTTACCCGGACTTACCTGGAGCGTCACAAAATCGCCCATCTTCCAGACCCGGGTTCAGCGAGCGGCTTCCGGTCGCGAACTCAGAGCGCTTGACTACCCCTACCCGCTATGGCAGTTCACTCTGAGTTTCGCATTTTTACGAGACAATCCTGACGCCGGGCTCGACGAACTGCGAACTCTGCTGGGATTTTATCTCACGAGCCAAGGCGCTCATAGTACGTTTCTGTTTAAAGATCCAAGCGATCACTCGACAGCCGATCAGTTTCTCGGCATAGGCGATTCTAGCAGATATATTTTTCAGTTACAGCGGACAATAGGGAGTTCATTACCTGGCGGCGGTTTCGCAGAGCCGATAGTTGCTCCAAATATCGTCGATGCGGTATATTTCAACGGAACAATTCAAAACACAGCGAGCTACAGCGTCGATCCAAGCACCGGGTTGGTGTCTTTCGTAATACCGCCTGCCACTGGTCTAGTGATTACGGCGGACTTCTCATTTTGGTTCCGGTGCAGGTTTACTGACGATAGCTATCAATTTGAGAATTTCATGTATCGGCTATGGCAGCTTAAAAAACTGACCTTTATTACGGTGTTCCCGTGAAGCCAGCAAGCCCGGCGCTGATTGCGCTACTTAACTCCGGAACGCGATTTATAATGGCGGATCTCTACACATTTGCACTAGTAGACGGCCGCGTTTACCACTATTCCGGTGCTGCAACGGCCATTTTCGCTAACGGCAATTCGTTCGCCCTCGGTCCCAAATTCGAGCGCTCCAAAATCAAGATCATAGCGGGGGTCCAGGTAGACGAGCTCGATGTCAAAGTCTATCCCGAGCCTGCCGATCTCGTGGGCTCAATCCCATGGCTGCAGGCGGCGTGGACTGGACAATTCGACGGCGCCACTTTGCAGGTAGAGCGCGCATTTATGCAGCCCTATGCAACGGTTGCCGGCACAGTTGTGCTGTTCGCTGGGCGCATTTCGGAAGTACATGCAAGTCGCACAGGAATGGACATAAAATGTCGTTCACATCTGGAATTGCTGAACATTCAGATGCCGCGGCGACTATGGCAGCCATCCTGCACGCATGTATTTGGGGATGCCATGTGCCAGTTTGACCGCAACAGCCTTGCGCTAACATTCCCCTGCGTCGCCGGGTCGACGTCGACTGTGATCCAGGGCGCGCCAGCAACGGCCGCGCCATTTCTCCAGGGCTCGATCATCGGAATGTCCGGGGCGAATACAGGCGCCATGCGGACGATCGCCGGCTTTGTCCCGGGGCAATCGGTTACTGTCAAACTCGGTTTTCTAGATACACCGACAGTCGGCGATGAATTCCAGCTCTTACCGGGCTGCGACCGCAGCCTCGCAACCTGCACAAACTTCTTTGATAATCAGAGCCATTTCGGCGGGATGCCGTTCATCCCGGCCCCTGAGAACGCGGTTTAGAAGGAAGCCCGATGCCGCCGCCGCTTCATGTCTTCACAGCTCGGTTCAACCCGATCGGCTGGCGGGTTCCGCAGCACCACTATCTCGACTGGGCTCACTTCGTGCGCGATCTCGGCGCCGATATCACGGTGATCGAGTGCGCGTACGGCGAAGCACCATTCCAGTGCGTTATTCCGGATGTCGTGACCCACATTGGCGTGCGCGCCGACAGTTGGGCTTGGACCAAGGAAAACCTGATCAATCTCGGCATCTCCCGGCGCCCGGATGCGCAATACATCTGCTGGGCCGATAGCGACATCTTCCCACGGCGCCGAGATTGGGCCGCGGCGACGATTGAGGCATTACAGCACTACCATATCGTGCAGCCGTGGGAGACTTGCTATGACCTCGGCCCCGGCGACTCGCATCTGGAAACCTGGAAATCGTTTTGCTCGAATTATGTTCACGGGCGTCCCCTGGTGGTGCCCGACGGCGAGACCTACGCGAGTTTCTGGGCAAAGCACTCGTTCCCTCATCCCGGTTACTGCTGGGCAGTTAAGCGCGGAGTGCTGGATCACATTGGTGGGTTGTTCGAGCTTGGCGGCATGGGGTCAGGCGACAACCACATGGCGGTAGGCCTTCTCGGGCTCGTCAACAAATCGGTGCACAAGGATATCGGTGGCGGCTATCGCCGAGTTATCGAAGCGTGGGAAGCCCGCGCACAGAGCGCCGTAAACGGCCGGATCGGCTATGTACCTGGCACGATCGAGCATCGCTTTCATGGCCGCAAACACAACCGCCGGTATTGGGAACGCTGGCAGATGTTTTTGCGTCACGGGTTCGACCCGACAGTCGACCTAAAGCGTAATACCTGGGGGGTTCTTGAGTTCGCCGGCAACAAGCCGGCCCTTGAACACGAATGGGATCAATATCTACGGTTGCGGTGGGAGGACGACAACGGCGAAGGCTTTGCCCCATTCCACCGGCCGCCCGAGCATCACCACCCGCAGCCGTCACGGCATCAGTCGCTGCAGCGGGATCCGTGGCCGCCAGGGCCTCGCAACGGAAGCTGACAAATAAGCCGCAACATCTTTAGGCAACCGGAAGCACAAAATGCCAAATCACGTCGTGCCGACGGAAGTCAAAGATT
Organism: uncultured Alphaproteobacteria bacterium; assembly: GCA_963735445.1. GTDB lineage: Bacteria > Pseudomonadota > Alphaproteobacteria > ATCC43930 > CGMCC-115725 > AP-15. Next base: position 55,077 of record CAVTLC010000015.1, on the reverse strand, counting down.
TGGAATACGCGTCACAGTTCGATTTTGTAACGGCGCTCTGCAAGGTAAAGCACGGGGACAAAGCAGTGCGCAGGGGCTGGAATGGTAACCGCATATGGATTGCTTTTATTCCCGCCGATCAATGGGCGACGGGCAGCGCCAATCCTATGGGACGGCAGCGGTGAGCTCTCGCTATTTGCCCTGGATACGCATGGAAACCGCTGAAGACGCCTTTGTACCATGGGCCAGTTCGCGAACTGGCTTGCTTGCCGACGATTGGCAGGTCGAGCAGATTTCGCAATGATCGGAGACCGACGACGAGTTGTAGCCGAGGCAGAAAGCTGGCTTGGCACACCTTACCATCACATGGGCCGCCTCAAAGGTGTCGGCTGCGATTGCCTGACACTGCTGGCTGGTGTGTACCACGCGGCAGGGGTCATCCCGGCGCTCGACATCCCTTTTTACCCACCGGACTGGCATCTGCATCGCTCGGTGGAGCGCTACCTCGAGGGGTTGGTCAGCCACGCCTACGAGATTGAGGGGGCCGAACCCGGCGACGTCGCCGTGTTCAAATTCGGCCGCTGCTTTTCGCACGGTGCCATCGTCACCGGCTGGCCGCAGCTTATACACGCTTGGCATTCCGGCGGGGTCATGCGCGGGGATGCCACACAGCCATTGCTCGCCGCTCGCCCGGTGCGGTTCTTCTCGCCGTTTTTCATCAATGAAACGGTAAGCCAGTGAAAAAGATTTTCAGCGGTGCGTCGCGGCAAGAATTTCTCACCACTTTTCTGCTTTTAGTGCGCTGATATGACCGGCATTCTGGGACGCGGCAGCAACGCCAAACAGCAGAACGTAGCCGCTTCGCTACGCTTTCAAACTAGCCAGAGCGGTGGAGCCATTCCGCTCGTCTACGGTGCCAACCGTGTCGCGATCAACCTGCTCGATTACCAGAATTTCAGCGCTAATGGCGGCAAGGGCAAGGGCAAGGGTGGCGGTGGCAGCAAGACCCAGGGCAAGGGTGGCGCCCAGGCCATGTATCAGGTTGATTTTGTGGCTGGGCTGTGCCAGGGGCCGGTCGCCAATTTCGGCTTGCTATGGTATAGCAAAACCGTCACCACCCTGCTAGGCGGCACCGGGATTTCGTTTTCGGCGGCCGGTGCCGACGGCCAGGCGACTGACAGCTATTGGATCGCACACTATCCCAATAACGCGATCAACTATTCGGGAACCGCTTTTTTCACCGGCGACCAGTACCAGCTCGGGCCGAGCCCGGCCTTGCCGAATTTCAATGTCGAAATCTACGGTCTGGAGTACGGCACCGCCCCCAATGGCTGCGACGCCAACCCGGCCGCTATCGTGAGCGATCTGTTGACCAACACCCGGTATGGTGCACAATTCCCAACCGCCAATCTCGACAGCCTGGACGACTATCAGCGCTATTGTAATGCCGCCGGGCTGATGCTAGCGCCGGTTTATGACCAGCAACAGACCGCCCAGCAGATTCTCGCCGAAATCGCCGCGATCACCAACAGCGCAATCGTCTGGTCCGGAGGGCTATTGAAGATTATTCCCTATGGCGACCGGCCGTTGTCCGTTACCTTTACCTCGATTGCATTTCTGGGTCCGCTGGTCGAGGGCGATCTGATCTCCCTGACAATCGACGGCACCTTCGCCGGTGCGCCGGTGACATTGAGCCATTACCTGACTGCGAACGACGTCGTCAGCTACGAGGCCGCCGGGGCAGCACTGGCGATGCTGGTCACCGGCAACGGCACCCTCGCTGATCCCGGCAACGGCACGCTGGCATCGGCCGGGCTCTACGCAACGGTGACGACGCTAGGGCTGGCGATCGTATCAACCGCTGGAGTGGCACCTGTGATTTCGGCAAGCACCTCCGGCGCCGAAACCCTGGTGATCGACGCGACCACTGCCCCCTATATCTGGACGCCGAATACGACACCGATTTACAGCCTCGGCGAGGACGATTTCATTGTTCAGTCGTCCTCGGTCGGTACCTCTCCCGGAGTCGCCCCCGGTGGGCCTGCATTGCGGCTTGGTGCCGGACCGATCACTGGCGGGTTTACCGACGATCCCGTGCGCGTCACGCGCTCGACTCCGGCCGATGCGATGAATATGGTGCAGCTCGAGGTTACCGATCGAGGTACTTCGTACAATACTAGTGTAACCGAGGCCTTCGATCAGGCAGCGATCGACATTTATGGTATTCGACGCGACACCTCAGTAAAGGCGCGGGCGATCGTCGACCCTTATTTTGTAGCGACGATCGCCGCCCAGCTTGTATTACAGCGGCAGATCCTCTATCGCAATACCTATTCATTTCGATTGGGCTGGAAGTATATCTTACTCGAACCCATGGATTTGGTTCAGGTCACCGATGTAAGGCTGGGTGCTCAGGCATTTACGGTGCGGATCACCGCAATCGAAGAGGATGACGAGGGCACGTTGACAGTGAACGCCGAGGATTGGTTCGGCACGCCGGATGCGGTGCTCTACCCGCCTTCGGCATCGCTGCCGCTGTTTGGCGGGATCACTAGCCTTGGGCAGGCGGCCGCTACGGCCGTGCCCTTCCCCAAGCAATCAGGTGCCTCGGAGGCCTCAACCCCGAATTACGGCCTAAGTGCGCCTCCCGTCAACCCGCCATTCATCGTAGAACCGACCGCGGAACTGCTCGCTGCCCAGGGCCAGACCTCGCCTTACATTGTGGTTGGTCTATCGGGGGGCCCAGGCGGTGTCTTCAATTCGAACTGGGGCGGCGCCAATATCTACGCCTCACTGGACGGATCGAGCTTTGCCGAGTTCGGTCAGTTGAGCGGGCCCTCGACAATGGGCTACACGACCGCCGATTGCGGTCCGGACGGGACCAGCCTCGGGGTTGACCTGTCGGAAAGCGACGGGCAACTCAACAGCTTCTCAACGGAATCGGCGGCGCGCGCCGTCAGTTTATGTGCTATCCGCACGCCTGCAGGGCAACTGGAGTTCTTATCCTACACGACCGCGAACCTGGTCGGGATCAATCGCTACACACTGACCGGCCTATATCGCGGGCTCTATGGAACGTTTGCGATCGAACTGCCGGCCGGCTCGCAATTCCTGCTAATGGGGTCGAATGTCTTTCTAGAAGTGTTGCCGGGCCAATTTGTTGGCCGGGCAATCTATTTTGAATTTCCAAGCTTCAACATCGTCGGCGGCGGTTCCCAGGGGCTGGCCGACACCACGGTTTACGTATACACGCCGTCAGGATCCTCCGTGATCCCGGGCGTCTTCCCGATCGGGGTGAAAGAAGACGTGTGCGCGCCATTGGAAATTGGTAGTAGCATCATTCCCCCGGAAGATATCTTGCAAATCGAGTAGCTGTAGGTTGGGAACGTCGCATCCGCTGCGATCAGACCGAACCACGAGTTTCTGCGGCGCGACTTTACCGCGGGCGGCCGCAGCACGCCGGCTTTCGCGTTTCTTAAAAGCGACTTATCGAAATAGATTGCCTGTACTCTGATTCCGATCCCGGCTTAATGTTTGTCAACACAGCATCTGGCGGCCTCGGTCCGACAATGGGTGACATGGTCCCCATTGCGACACGGCCGATCTGGCGTTTCTGCCGATCCGAATTTGCGACCGTGGTGGCGCCGCGAGATCGGCGCAATTGCGAGAATGGGCAGGGTTCCAGAAACTTACGCGCTTGGGCACCAGCCGTTTCCTGGTCACGGAAAAGCTCAATAGTTGTAGGCTCTGACGGCAATGCGAATGATCGATTCAGGCATCAATGGAATTAGAGCCCGATTTCGACCTATGTTAGTCACCAATCTCGCAAATTGATGCTGAAGCCGCGCTTTTCAGCCGAAATAAATTTCGGCCATATAATGCAGGCTGCGGTACTACTGCTAACAGTCGGTGGCGGTGCCGTAACCAGCTACATAAGCTTGCGGGGAGATATCGATACCTTACGATCTGACCTTGGGGTTCAGATCGCATCCCATGAATTGCGTATCCGCGCAACTGAGCGGGCCGTGGAACAGCGACGGCTCGATGAGCGTGAATTTCAAACTGAGATGCGCACTGCGCTGTCGCGAATCATTGACGCTATTGCGGACCTTCGAACACAAATTGTCCAAAAACAGGACCGTAAATAGAATTTAAACTCTATTGCAATAGGCGAACCGTGCCTAGCTGATACAAAGAAAAGTGACGTTTTGTTCACTTGCCTTCAATCGCCTGTGTCGGCATGCTTCTATGGGGAAACACGGGGGCAAAATGAAGCAAGTGAGGTTTGTAGCGCTGATCTTCAGTTTATTCGTCTCGGCATGTACTGGCATGACCTCCACTGCCTGTAAATGTCCCAAACCAGTAGCCTATGATGACGCGACAATTAGGAAAATAACGATGGCGCTTAGAGCGCTTCCTCCAGATAATGTTTTACATCAGGCAATGGACGACTATGAAGACGAGCGCGACGATTTACGCATTTGTCTCGCTACCAGTCATTAACGTTTCGAGCAAGCTGATTCGCCAAAATCGGGGACGACCGCCAAGAGATTGATGAGAAGGGGCGATATTATGATGATGTTGACGAGGATGGCGGCGCTATTTAGAGGATGGCGGCGCTATTTAAGGGTCTTCTGGCCGGGACGTAGGGCAAGTGCTGGCGCGTTGCTCTTTACAATAGACGGTTTCGAGCCATGAAAGTGCGGTCGAGGTAATCTTCGGCTGAGCGTCCGAACGACGCGCTCAACGACCCGTTTGTGAACAGAGGACGAGGTAGGGACGATCAAGCTCGCCAAATCCCCTTAGTGCGGCTAAAAAAGCCTCGTCCACAAACGCGAGCCGCCATGCCCGAGGATTTCTACCGCATCAAACGTCTTCCGCCGTATGTTTTTAGCGAGGTCAACGCTCTGAAAGCCGACGCGCGGGCCGGGGGCCGCGACGTCATAGACCTTGGCATGGGTAATCCTGATGGGCCCACTCCGGCCCATATCGTTGCCAAGCTCATTGAGGCGGTGCAGAATCCAAAGACGCATGGCTATTCGGTGTCCCGGGGAATTGCCGGATTGCGCCGCGCTTGCGCCGGCTATTACGGGCGCCGTTTCGGGGTCGAACTCGACCCCGAGCGCGAGATTATCGTAACTCTGGGGTCGAAGGAAGGCCTCGCCAACTTAGCGCAGGCGATCACCGGACCCGGCGACATCGTCCTCGTACCCAATCCCTGCTATCCTATCCATGCCTTCGGCTTTATTATGGCTGGAGCTTCAGTCCGGCATGTCCCGGTCGGTCCGGAGTTTGACTTCCTTGCCGAACTGAAAAAGGCGGTGCGGCACAGCATCCCGGCGCCGCTCGCGATTGTCCTAAATTTTCCAGCCAACCCAACCGCTCAAACCGTCGACCTCGATTTCTACGGTGAGATTATCGCGTTCTGCCGGCGGCACGATATCGTCGTGCTTTCGGATCTCGCCTATGCCGAAATCTACTTCGACGGCAAGCCACCTCCTTCAATTCTGGAAGTTCCAGGCGCCCGCGACATCGCTGTAGAATTCACCTCGCTCAGCAAAACTTACTCGATGGCCGGCTGGCGCATCGGTTTTGCGGTCGGCAATCAGCGGCTGATTGCAGCGCTGTCGCGGGTCAAATCCTACCTTGACTACGGCGCCTTCACGCCCATTCAGGTTGCGGCGACGGCCGCGCTGAACGGCCCGCAGGAATGCATCGCAGAAACGCGGATGCGTTATCAGGGGCGGCGCGATGTGATGATCGACGGCTTGCGTCAAGCCGGCTGGGAAGTTCAGCTACCGGAGGCGACAATGTTCGCCTGGGCAGCCATCCCGCCACAGTTTCGCGCAATCGGCAGCCTCGCCTTTTCGAAGCTGCTACTCGAGCGCGCCAATGTTGCTGTATCCCCCGGAATCGGTTTCGGCGAATACGGCGAAGGTTTCGTTCGGATTGCCCTTGTCGAAAATCGTCAGCGCCTCAGGCAAGCCGCGCGCAACATCAAAGCGTTTCTCTCCGGCCGCAACAGCGCCAACCTTCTCGAAGGTGCGCCGGATTTCACCGCCGCGTCGTAGGTACCACAAGGATAGGAACCGAACCTACTCGGCCGGCCCCGATGATCGCGGCATTGCAAGGATTTTGTACGGCGTGCGTGATACCACCCAACCGCTGAATTGGGTTAGCGACGGAGGCGGCGCTTTGGGTTGTACGGGCTTGTGGGGTTGACATCGAGATCGACGGTGTCGACGCATTCCTGCGGCTGGGTATGGCTGGCTCCGGCATGCCACGCCCCATCCCGGAGCTGAACGTTGCTCACCTTTGACAGCCAGAGGCAGCGCCACTGGCCTCCAGGCGGTAGGCCTGAATTGCTCTCGCCGCCGAACTGAAAAGCAAGTGCTTTTTCTTGACCTTGCGAGTGACCGAGAAGTATGGGGCAAAGCTCGCGTCGGCATCCATCGTATTGGCAAAAAATTTGTTTCCGGCGGGCCATTGCGTCGGCAAACAACTCGTAGGTTTCGCTTGGCACGGTACAGACATCCTCCAGTTCGGGAGGCAGCGGCACTCCTGCTGCTGCAAGGGCCGCGCGCTGCCGGGCGGCGAGTGCTGTCTCGTCGAAATTCTCGATTAATTCGTGAAAAACCCGGTACCAGTTGATCTCGGCTTTAAGGTGCAGGAACACCGAGCCGAGCCCCACCGCGGCGCGGTCCATAAAGACGAATTCGCGCGGCGGGCGCACCCCGCCTAGGCGCCGGATATCGCGGTGGACGCCTTCGACGACCGCTGCTCCATCAGCCCCGTTCGCCCTCTCTTGAATCATCCGAGCCCGATTATCGAGCAGCGGGCCGTAAACGTAGAGAGCCCACCGGTTCAGCACCTCAATCATCTCGCGCGACAAATTGCCGAAGCCCCAGCGTCGGTAGGCGTCAACGGCCAAATCATGGTCGCCGCGCTCCAGCGCGTGGTAAAGGTCGATGACGCCGCGTACGAACGATGCGTGAAAAATCCGAATGCACCCAAAATCGAGGAGATTTACTGTCCCGTCTGCCGCCACCGTGTAATTGCCGAGATGCGGGTCTCCGTGGATCACGCCGTAGTGATAGAAGGGCACGTACCAAATCCGGAACATGCGCAATGCAATCTCGTTCCGGCGCTCGATCGGCGCCTTTGCGGCTTCTAAGAACGGCGCGCCCTCTAGCCAGGTCATCGTCAACAATCGGCGGGTCGATAGCTCGGTAAAGGGCCGGGGCACGGTGACCCCCGCCTCACCGTTCAAAATCGCGCCGTACAGCCGCATGTTGGCGGCTTCGCGCTCATAATCGAGCTCTTCCCGCAGCCGCTCGGCAATTTCCGCGTGGATCTCGGCGGTAGTGACTGCACGGTCGTAGCGTTCGTACAGACCCATCGCCAACTTTAATTGTCGCAGGTCAGCCTCAACGGCGGCGGCCATATCTGGATATTGCAGTTTGCAGGCAAGTTCAGTGCCGTCCAGCGCGATTGCTCGATGCACTTGTCCCAATGAGGCCGCGCGCGCGGCGGTTCGCTCGAAAATCCGAAACCGGGTCTGCCAATCGCGCCCGAGTTCTCCCTCCATCCGGCGCCGGACAAAGGGCCAGCCCATAGCCGGCGCGTTTGCCTGCAGCTGTACGAGCTCGTTGACATATTCCTTGGGAAGCGCATCGGGAATGGTGGCCAATAGCTGCGCCACTTTCATCAGCGGGCCCTTGATCCCGCCAAGCGCCGCCTTCAAATCGGCGGCGTGCCGGCTGCGGTCGACCGAAATGCCAAGATAGCGCTCGCCCGCGAGCCGGGCAGCCAGCCCCCCCATCGCACTCGACACCTGGGCATAGCGGCGCACCCGCCCCGTAAAAGAATCGCCGTCACTCACGCCAAACACCTTGATTCAATCGGCCTAGGCCTTTGGATCTGAAAGCCCGTCGACTCCGGGCAGCTCAAAATCCGTTTTTAACAGTACTCCGCCGAAGCAATCGCTCTTCGCCCCATTTAGCCAATTCGTTATTCAGCCAATTGCCTCAAGCTCATCGATGAAACCCGACACGACCGACAGCCCCTTCGACCAGAAAGATGGGTCCGACGCGTCGAGACCAAACGGCGCCATCAAGTCGCGGTGCCGCAATGTGCCACCGGCGCGAAGCATGTCGAGGTAGCGCTCGGCAAAACCCTGATGCGCATCTTGATAAACTGCGTAAAGTGAATTCACGAGGCAATCGCCAAAAGCATAAGCGTACACGTAGAACGGCGTGTGAATAAAATGTGGAATATATGACCAGTAATGGCGATAGACCCCATCGAGACTGATTGCCGGTCCGAGGCTTTCGCGCTGGACGTCAAGCCAGATTTTCGAAATTTGGTCAGGCGTAAGCTCAGCCTCTCGGCGCTGGTCATGCAGCCGGATCTCAAAAGTGGCGAACGCGATCTGGCGAACCACTGTGTTCAACATATCCTCGACCTTGCCCGCGAGCATGATCTTGCGCCGGCGAGGGTCGGATTCGCGCGCGAGCAGAGCCCGGAAGGTTAGCATCTCGCCAAAAACGGAGGCGGTTTCGGCCAGAGTGAGCGGCGTGTCCGCCATCAAATAGCCTTGCCGCCCGGCGAGCACTTGATGAACGCCATGACCCAGCTCGTGAGCCAAAGTCATCACATCGCGAACGCGACCCTGATAGTTAAGCAGCAGGTAGGGATGGGCGGCGGGCACCGTCGGATGCGCAAAGGCCCCGGATGCTTTGCCCGGCCGCACCGGCGCGTCGATCCAGGGTGCGGCAAAAAACCTCCCGCCGACCGCGGCCAGCTCGGGCGAAAAGGCGTTATAGGCCGACAGCACGATTTGTTGCGCCTCTGACCAAGGTATCAGCCGGTCGACATCCTCGGGCAATGGCGCGTTACGATCCCAAAACGGTAGCGCATCGACCCCGAACCAGCGGGCTTTTAGGCGATAATAGCGATGCGACAGGCGCGGATAGCTGGCGCGAACGGCCGAGATCAGCGCGTCGACCACCTTGTCCTCGACAAAATTCGACAGATTCCGCGACGATATCGGGCGTGCAAAGTGGCGCCAGCGGTCCTCAATCTCCTTGTCCTTGGCCAGCGTATTAGTGATTAAGGCGAAAGTTCTTGCATTGTTGCCGAGCACCTCACCAATAACGTTGGCAGCTTCGCGGCGCACTTCGGGGTTGGGGTCAGACAGCAGGTCGAGCGCTTCTGCTTCGGTAAGCTCCTCGCCTCTGATCGGAAAGCGCAGATCGGCGATGGTTTCGTCGAACAACCGGGTCCAGGCCGCGCGCCCACTCACATACTTTTCGTGCAGCAGCTTTTCCAATTCGTCCGACAGCTGGTGCGGCCGAAAGGCGCGAGTATCGCGTAGCCAAGGGAGATAGTGCGCAATTTCAGGGGCGGCCTCCTTGGCAGCGAGTTCGCTGTCGCCGAGCCGATTGATTTCGAGCGTGAAGAACAGGAGCGTCGTCGAGATCGCGTTAATGCGCTCCTGCACCGTCTGATAGAAGCGACCGATCTCGGGATCCGTAAGATTACCGGCATGGACCAAAGAGGCATAGCTAATGATGCGGCCGCTCAGCTCCTGCAACTGCTCATAAACTTTGACCGCCGCCCCCAAATCGGCACCCGACAGTTCGGCAATTCGCCCCTCATATCGGCGGTGAAACGCTTCGGCGCCTTCGGCGAGGCGTTCCAGATCGCGGGTTAGCTCCGGGCTGTCACGACCGGGGTATAAATCGCCGAGATCCCATTCCGGCAAGACTCCGAGCGGCGCTTTCCTGTCGCCCGCTGTCGCTTCTACTGCTACCTCCGCCGGCATCGCCCTCTCCCGAGCCCTCAAAAACACTTGAGACATATGGGGCGGGCCCCCAGCTGGCCAAGCCAGCCCAGCGCTGGCGCTGCGCTTTAGGCCCGGCCGGGCGGCCTCCTCCGTATCCAACTCCCGCCGAATTCTCCCCGCATAACATCCCGACCTTGGACCACCCCTGCGCCATCCCGGGCCCCTGCCCCATCCCCGGCAAACACGAGTCGCACGATTAAGACGCGTCCTGTAAACAAAGTGGCGACCTCCTGAAGGGATGGGCCATGAACCAGGAATACGAGACGATCCGGGCCGAAGACCGCGACGACGGGCTCGTTTTGTTGACTTTGAACCGCCCTCAGGTGGCGAATGCGCTTAATACCCAGATGGGGTGCGATCTCTTGGCCTTCTTTGACGCGGTCAACTCGGCTCCGGCGCAGGCTCGGTGTGTCGTGCTTACCGGCGCCGGCGATCGGGCATTTTGCGCGGGCGGAGACCTTAAAGAACGCAACGGCATGACCGACGAGCAGTGGCAAGAACAGCACTTGCTGTTCGAGCGCATGATCCGCGCCCTTATCGCCTGCCCGGTACCGGTTATCGGTGCAATTAATGGCGCGGCCTATGCGGGCGGGTGCGAATTGGCCTTGTGCTGCGACTTTATCTATGCCGCGGAACATGCGCGTTTTGCACTGACCGAGGTAACTTTGGGCATCATGCCGGGCGCGGGTGGCACTCAAAATCTGCCACGAGCGGTCGGCGAACGGCGCGCCAAAGAAATCATCCTGACCGGCCGGCCCTTTGCCGCACAAGAAGCCCACGATTGGGGCATGGTCAATCGGGTATGCGCTCCCACAAGGCTTATCGACGCGGCGCTGGAGACCGGCCGTCGCATCGCAGAGAACGCGCCGATCTCGGTGCGCCAAGCGAAACACGCGATCCACTACGGACTGCAAATGGATTTGGCGAGCGGCATGATGCTTGAAATCGAGGCCTACAACCGTATGGTTCCGACTGAAGACCGTCGCGAAGGCATCGCCTCGTTTAACGAAAAGCGCAAACCGCATTTCAAGGGTCGCTAAACCGCTCCTTTTCTCAGTACCGTGATTGCGATAAGCGCGGCCGCCAACTAACCTCATCCAGAAGGATGCGGTTCAGGTGATACCGCACCTTCGACGAGCGGGAGAGCAAGATGGATGGTGACCTAGCGGGCCGCACGCAAACGGGCGATTTGACCCGGATTTTAGCGGAACGGACATGCGCCCTGGAGTACCGCGACTTGCCGGAGCCGGTGCGCGAGGTGGCGCGGCAATGCGTGCTCGATTATCTCGGCGTGGCGATTGCCGGCGCCGATGACCCGCTAGTCCGAATCATCCTCGACGAGATGGCTGAAGCCGGCGGGGCACCGCAGGCGAGCGTCGCCGCCCATCCATTACGGCTGCCTGCATTGGCGGCGGCGCTGGTCAACGGTGCGGCGGGTCACGCGCTCGATTTTGACGACGTCAACATCGCGATGCCGGGTCATCCTTCTGTCCCGATCTTACCCGGGCTGCTGGCGCTCGCCGAAGCAAAAGCCAGCTCCGGACGCGACGTGCTCACCGCGTTCGTGGCCGGTTACGAGATCGCCTGCCGGGTTGGCGCCGCGCTGAGCCCCGGCCATTACGATCTCGGGTTTCATTCGACAGCGACGGTCGGCTGCCTCGGTGCGGCCGCAGCCTGCGCCCGTCTGCTCGAGCTCGACCCCGAGAAAACCGCGACCGCCCTCGGCATTGCCGGAACCCAGGCGGCCGGTCTAAAATCGCAATTCGGGACAATGTGCAAGCCGTTCCATGCCGGCAAGGCGGCTCAGAATGGGCTGCTGGCGGCGCGGCTAGCGGCGCGCGGGTTTTCGAGCCGCACCGATCTGATCGAGTGCGTGCAGGGCTTTGCCCTGACCCACGGTCCCGATTTTTCACCAGCGGCGGCGTTGGCGGAGCCCGCAGGCGGCTTTCACATCCTCAACAACTTGTTCAAATACCACGCCGCTTGTTACTTCACCCATGCGCCGATCGAGTGCGCCCGCGAAGTTCGCCGCGAGCACGCGCCGAGCCTCGACAATATCGTATCTGTCACGCTGCGCATCGATGCCAGCACCGATCGGGTGTGCAATATCCCCGCCCCGGTCGATGGGTTGCAGAGCAAATTCAGCTTGCGTCAGACTGTGGCGATGGCATTAGCCGGGGTCGACACCGCAAATCTCGGGGCTTACAACGAGGCGACCGCGCGTGATCCGGCTTTGGTCCGGCAGCGCGAGAAAATCACAATCGATTTTCAGAAAGGATGGCCGCAGACCGTCAGCGAGTTGGAAGTAGCGTTGGCCGACGGCAGGCGGCTCGCCACGCGGCACGATTCGGGAATTCCCGCCCCCGATATCCTCCAACAAGGCCGGCGGCTCGCCGACAAATTCGACAGCTTGGTTGCGCCGGTGCTCGGTAATCCCCGCACCCGCGAGTTGCGCGAGGCGGTGTCCGACCTCGACAGCCTCGCCGATATCGGCGCCGCGGCGCGGCTCGCCGCTCGCTGATCCCGCCGGTCTTACCGCGCTAGCGGGACGCCCGGTCCCGCCTCCGCGGCTCATGATTCGGCCGGGAGACGACCTAATCGCAGTACCAGGACGACAAATCCCGATAGCGCAGGCAGCGGCGACGCTACAGCAGGTCGCGCAGCATCGCGATAAGCGGCTTGTCCGCCGGCGGCATCGGATAGTCGGGAAGCCGCGCCGGCCAGACCCAGCTCAGCCGTTGCCCCTCCCGCGCTATCGGCATTCCCGACCATTTGCGGCAAACATATAGCGGCATCAGCAGGTGGAAATCGGGATAGGCGTGGGAGGCAAAGGTGAACGGCGCCAGGCAGCTCGCCGTCACATCGATCCCCAGCTCCTCCGCCAATTCACGGATCAACGCCGCCTCTGGCGTCTCGCCCGGATCGACCTTCCCACCCGGGAACTCCCAGAGACCCGCCATCGCCTTGCCTTCGGGACGCTGCGCCAACAGCACGCGCCCGTCAGCATCGACCAGCACAACCGCCGCGACCAGGATCAGCGGCGGCGCTCGATCAGCTGCGGTAGCTGCCATTGATATCGATGTAGCCGTGGGTCAAATCGCAGGTCCACACTGTCGCATCTGCCCGACCCGATGCCGATATCGACCGCAATATCGATTTCGCGGCCCTTCATATGCTCGGTGACGGGCGTTTCGTCGTAGCCTGAAACTGGCTCGCCGCGAGCCACGATAGCGATGCCGCCGACGGCGATCGACAGCAGGTCGCGATCGGCCTTCTCGCCGGCCTTTCCGACCGCCATGACAATGCGGCCCCAATTTGCGTCGCCGGCGGCGAGGGCTGTCTTGACCAACGGTGAATTGCCGATTGTCAGCCCGATCCGCCGCGCCGCCAAGGTGCTTTCCGCCCCCGTCACTTTGATCGTAACAAATTTCTGGGCACCTTCGCCATCGCGCACGATCTGCTGGGCGAGGTCGGTCATGACCTGGTTCAGCGCCCGCCTGAATGTTTGGAGCCGCAGATCGCCTGGATTAGTGATGGGCCGATGCGGCGCTTTCTGTGTCGCACAGAGCAGCACGGTGTCGCTGGTCGAAGTATCGCCATCGACTGTGATCGAGTTGAACGAGCGATCGGTCGCTTCGGCCAGCAGCGGCTGCAGAACAGCCGCTGGTAACGTCGCGTCGGTGAAGACGTATCCGAGCATCGTCGCCATGTCCGGCGCGATCATCCCTGAGCCCTTGGCAAATCCGTTGATGCGGACGGCAACCCCGTCGATTTCGGCGCTCGCGCTGGCACCCTTTGGGAAGGTGTCGGTCGTCATAATCGCGCGCGCTGCCGGCTCCCATGCTTCGGCCGAAAGATTCTGGACTGCATAGGGCAGCGCTTCAACAATCTTCTCAGACGGCAACTTCTCGCCGATTACGCCAGTCGACGAGACAAACACCTGCTGCGGAGTGCAGGCAAGCAAACGCGCGGCTGCTTTGGCAGTCAATTCGACGGCTTCTTTGCCGGCCCGTCCGGTAAAGACATTGGCGTTCCCGGAATTTACGACAATAGCCCGACCTTCACCCGCTGCCAGGCATTCCCGGCACCAGAGCACCGGCGCACCAGCAGTCAAGGATCGGGTCAGCACGCCGGCAACCGTGCTCCCTGGCGCAAGCTCGGCCAGCATCAAATCGTTCCGGCCGGCATAACGGATTGCCGCCGCATATGCCGCAAGACGGACTCCGGCGATTGGGGATAACACCGGGAATCCGACGGGTGCCAGCGGTGAAACCGCACTCATTTATTCCTGCCCTTGTAAAGACGTCAGGGAAACTATTTGGCCGCGGCCAGCGGTTTGCCATCCAGGCCGAATTCTTCAACTTTAGCCTCGCTCCGCAACGCTTTCACCTTGGCCTCGACAATGTCGCGCGCCAGCATGTGACTGACCTGCTCACGGGCCTCGGCAAAGGTCGGCGGCTGTTTGACCCGATGATCCACAACCAGAATTACATGCCAACCGAACTCGGTTTTGACCGGAGTTTTTGTATATTGTCCCGGCTGTAACGCAAACGCAGCGGCGGTGAACGCCGGGACCATATCCTCCTTGCCAAAATAACCCAAATCGCCGCCCGACGCCGCTCCCGGATCGGTCGAATATTTCTTGGCGAGGGCCGCGAAGTCAGCCCCCTTGTTAAGCTGATCAATAATCGAAACCGCCTCTGCCTCGGTCTTGACCAGGATATGGCGGGCATGAACCTCTTCGCCTGCAGCCTGCTGTTTTAGGAACTTTTGATACTCCGCTTTTAGCTTATCTTCGGTTTCCGCGCCCTTTAGCATCTGCTCAAGATAGGCCTGCTGGATCAGGCGGTCTTCCAACAGCTTCAGCCGACGCTGAACGTCGGGGTTTTGATCGAGATGTTCCTTGCGCGCCGCTTCGGTAATCAGCGACCCATCGATCATTCGGTCGAGCAACATCGGATAGATTTGTGCTAACGGCATTTTTTGAGCTTGTGGCGGCAGGCTTTGCTGGGCCGCCTCGACATCGGAAAGGTGAAACTCCTTGCCATTAACGCGGGCCACCACCGGATTTCCGGGCGGCAGGCCAGCGGTCGGGAGGGGAGCGGGCGAAGGGCGCGCCGCCACAGGGTCGGCGGCTTGTGTTGCCTGGACCGCGGAGCCGCAAGCGAATGCCACAGCCGACACCCCGATGAGCACAGAACGGAACAACATTCTAAGATCCTCGGCAGGAAAACGGCCGCGGACCCTTGCGGCTCGGTCCGACATCAATGCATGATCGGGTTCGCGGCGACAAGCGAAGCGATCGACGGCCATTTTCATCAGCCATCAGCCGCGAGGCGTTGCCGAATTGACAGCAACAGCCCGGCGGCCTATGTGTCGCTGGTCGCCGTGCGAATATATTCCCCCTGCCATAACCGTTTTCCGAGGCTGCCATGTTCGGTGCCTTAGCCCGGCGGCTGTTCGGCTCCGCCAACGATCGCTACGTCAAGAGCCTCGAGTCCATCGTCTCCGCGATAAACGAGATGGAGCCCCAGCTCGTTGCGTTGTCGGATGACGAACTGCGTGAACGCACGGCTCAATTCCGGCAGCAACTCGCGGATGGGGCGGAGCTCGACGATCTGCTGCCCGATGCCTTCGCGACGGTGCGCGAGGCGGCTAAGCGCACGCTGGGTCAGCGCCACTTCGACGTGCAACTGATGGGTGGCGTCGTCCTGCATCGCGGCATGATTGCCGAAATGAAGACGGGTGAGGGTAAAACCCTGGTCGCGACGCTGCCGGTCTACCTCAACGCCCTCGCCGGCAACGGCGTTCACGTCGTTACCGTCAACGATTACCTCGCTCACCGCGACGCCGAGTGGATGGGCCAAATCTATCGCTTTCTTGGATTAACGGTCGGCTGCATCGTCCACGATCTCGATGATGGGCAGCGCCGTGAAGCCTATATGGCAGATGTCACCTACGGCACCAACAACGAGCTCGGCTTTGATTATCTTCGCGACAACATGAAATTTCGTCTGGAGGACATGGTCCACCGGCCGTTTCATTACGCGATTGTCGATGAGGTCGATTCGATCCTGATCGACGAGGCCCGCACGCCGCTGATCATTTCCGGCCCGACCGAAGACAATTCCGAACTCTATCTCCAAGTCGACAAGCTGATCCCGTTTCTCGAACCTGAAGATTACGAAAAAGACGAAAAGCAGCGCACCGTTGTCATGACCGAGTCGGGAGTCGAAAAGATCGAGGCCTTGCTGCGCGGATCCGGGCTGATGACGGCAGGAACGCTCTACGACATCCACAACGTTTCGTTGGTGCATCACGTCAACCAGGCGCTGCGGGCGCACAAATTGTTCGCGCGCGACACCGACTACATCGTCAAGGACGACAAGATCGTCATCATCGACGAGTTCACTGGCCGAATGATGGAGGGTCGGCGCTACTCCGAGGGGCTGCATCAGGCGCTCGAGGCCAAAGAGGGCGTGACCGTCCAGAACGAAAACCAGACGCTCGCCTCGATCACTTTCCAGAATTATTTCCGGCTCTATCCCAAGCTTGCCGGCATGACCGGCACCGCCATGACCGAATCGCAGGAATTCGGCGACATCTACAAGCTCGAAGTCATTGAGATCCCAACTAACGAGCCTGTCCGTCGCGAGGATACCGACGACGAAGTCTACCGTACGGCACGCGAAAAATACGACGCAATCCTACAGCACGTGCTTGAGTGCCGCGAGCGGCAGCAGCCGGTGCTGGTCGGAACCGTCAGCATCGAGAAATCCGAGGCGCTGGCAACGCTCTTTAAGAAAAACAAGGTACCGCACAACGTGCTGAACGCCCGCTACCACGAGCAAGAAGCGCAGATAATTGCTCAGGCGGGACGGCCGGGGGCGGTTACGATCGCGACCAATATGGCCGGCCGCGGCACCGACATTCAGCTCGGCGGCAATCTCGAAATGCGGTTACGCACCGATCTTGCGACGGTGCAAGACCCGGCTGAACGCGAGCGGCGGGCAGCCGCCATCCGCGCTGAAATCGAGACCGCGCATGAAGCGGTTGTGCAAGCCGGCGGGCTCTTTGTCGTCGGCAGCGAGCGCCACGAGAGCCGGCGGATCGACAATCAGCTACGGGGCCGCTCCGGGCGACAAGGCGACCCTGGCGCTTCGAAATTTTTCGTCTCGCTCGAAGACGATTTGATGCGAATTTTCGGCTCCGATCGAATGGATTCGATGCTGCAACGCCTCGGGCTCAAAGAAGGCGAAGCGATCATCCATCCTTGGGTCAATAAGGCTCTCGCGAAGGCCCAGCAAAAGGTCGAAGCGCGTAATTACGATATCCGCAAGAACCTGCTGAAATATGACGACGTCATGAACGACCAACGCAAGGTCGTTTATGAACAGCGCCGCGAGATCATGGATTCTCGCGATATCGCGATAACGATTGCCGATATGCGCAATGAAACGATCGACGAAATCGTGGCGACCGCGATCCCAGACAACGCGCTACCCGAGCAATGGGATGTGGCGGGTTTACATGCCGAATGCTTGCGTCTGCTCGCGGTGGATTTGCCGCTTGCTGAATGGGCGAAGGAAGACGGCGTTAGCGGCGACGAAGTTCGCGAGCGCATCATGGCGGCGGCAGACCGGAAGATGGCGGAGAAAACCGCCAATTGTGGTCCCGAACTGATGCGCATGGCCGAGAAAAGCTTGTTGCTGCAATTACTTGATCAGATCTGGAAAGATCATCTGCTGTCGCTCGACCATTTGCGTCAGGGCATCTATCTGCGCGGCTATGGGCAGCGTGATCCGCTGAACGAATACAAGCGCGAGGCGTTCGAACTTTTCGGCGCGATGCTGGTCAGCCTGCGTCAGCAGGTCACATCGGTGCTTTCGCATGTCGAGCTTCGCGTCCCGCAACCCGCTTTCGCGGAAGCGATGGCAGAACCTGAAGAGGTGATGGCTGAGGCGGGTGGAGGCGGGAGATTCGCCCCCGCCCGATCACGAAGCGCGCGCCGTGCCGGCTCAGGCGATGGCGCCGGGGGCGGCGAACCGCTCCGGGCGGCCAGTTCGCGTGCGCCGTGGGCCGGAACCCCACGCAACGCCCCCTGCCCTTGCGGCTCGGGGCGTAAATTCAAGCACTGCCACGGTCGGGTCTAACAGGCGAACGCCGTCTCGACAACCAACCCCGGCTTTGCTAAACCAGCCGGGCGGTGGGTGCATAGCTCAGTTGGTAGAGCAGCTGACTCTTAATCAGCGGGCCGTAGGTTCGAAGTCCTACTGCACCCACCAAACAAATCAGTAGCTTACATAGGACAACGTGAAAAATTTCCGGAGGCTAGGTATCCCTAAGGTATCGCCAGCAGCGATTGTTACCGGGGGCGGAGCGTTGCGCCAAGCTATCGTAGTGCCGTCGATGAAGTGGCTTGAAATCGCTTCCGTCAGGCTTGAAATCGCTTCCGTCAGGAATGTGTAGGCAAAACGGCTAGGGTCGGCGCGCTCGACTAGCACGAATTGAACTTGTTCCAGTTGCAAGCTCGAATGCACGAAGCCCGGTAGAAAGGCGACATTGTCAGCGTCGCCACGCATTTGCAGCGAGGGATATGCGAAACCGGCGGCATGGGGAATCTTCGGCCCATCCGGATATGCTGGATAAGCTTCCTCGTGATCCATCCAAAACTCGGCGAGCGCCACAGTTTGCTTGTAGAGGTACTTAGCGCTCGCATGAACGTCCACAGCGAAGGCCTGCGCAACCTGTTTGCGGAGACGCCGATTGCGAGCGGTCTCGTTCGGGATCGGCTCTACCATCCACGGCCGAGTCCCCACGGCTGATGAGCCGAGCTGGTGCAGCACGTCAGGGTGAAAGCCCAGGTCATGGATCCACAGCAGTTCAGTGACACGCCAGGTCGAGAAGGCGACGCGCCAGCCTGCTTGCGCGCGCATCTCATAGAACACGCCAGGCCCTGCACAGCTCGCGTAGAACATTGGCCGCCCTTTCCGATTAAGTCGGCCCAAGTGCGAGCAATCAATCGGATAGGAGAGCTGCGAAATCTCATTTGGCCGCGCATCCCATTTGACGCCACGGAACACGCGGTTGCCGGGGTTTATCGAACCAACCCGCCGGACCAAACCGCTGAGTTTGTTACTCAGTCTTCTTTTTAATTCGTCTATGGTGAGGCGACGAAGTTGCTGTGCTGAAAAAAGCGGCATGGTCATAGCTCGGTCAAGTGAGGAAACCTTGCCGAAAGTGAGTAACGGTAGGCCGGTTGAAGATTTGCGCGCCTAGCTGCATTCTAAAACTTCGACACTGAGCCGCCGGAGGCGGTGAAAGTGACACCGGACCCCCTTTCACAGCCCAGGCTGTTTGCGGATAGGTCGACCAGGTTCAGTTTATCGCTCGGGGAATTTTTGATCGCTCAGTCCGCCGTGCCGTTGAAATAAAAAATGCGGCGACGACCGGCCAAGCTTGCACGACCGCCGAGAGGAGACGATGAAAAACACAGAAGTTATCAAGTCGATCATCGCTGTCGGCGGTGCCCGCGGCTTTGTCGTGCAGGGGGGGCCGCCCTTTGAGCGCCGCTATGTAATCACGGCAGCGCATTGCTTCCCGCGACCCCCTGAAGGCTTTGCGATCGGATACACGAATGAGCGCACCTATGCCGACTTGCTCGGGCCGCTCGGCGGTGAACAGACCGTTGCGGCTGAATGTGTATTTGTCGACCCGATCGCCGACATCGCGGTGCTCGCAGCGCCCGACAGCCAAGCGCTTTGGGAAGAGGCGCCTGCAGCCTATGACGCGCTGGTCGAAGATCTCCCGGTCTTGTCGGTGAGGCTCGGGGAGGACGCAAGTGATGATTGGGACGAGTACACCCGGCACCGAGGAGAGCCGCCGAAGGAGCCGGCATGGCTAATATCCCTCGATGGGAGCCCGCAGCAGTGCACGCTCACCCACACCCCCAATCCCTGCAAATTAATGAAGCACCAAATGCCGCTCAGAAATCATATAATAAGCCGCCGATTTAAATCGGCATCCTCTCTTAAGATCGGCGCTATCTATGCAGCGTGAGTGGGCCGGCGGGAGATTGGTTTCCTGCCGGGGCTACCGCAGAGTTGATCGTTGAGCGCGGAGACGGACGAGTCAGCATGCTCAGCGGGCCGTGCCTCCCGCGATGACGGAAGTGCAGAAGGCGCAACGGCGAGCCGCAATCGGCACATCACTGAGGCATTCCGGGCATTTTTTGGTGGTCGGGTCGGGAGCGACTTCTCCCCGCCGCATTCGAGCGAGAATCGTGTTCATCGGCAGCACGATGAAGAAATATACTAGCGGCAGCGATCAGGATGAATGAGACAAGCACGTTGATAAAGTCGCCAATCGGAAACTTGCTGCCGTTGACCGTGAACTCTATCGCCGAGAAATCAGGTTTCCCAACAATGGCCGCGATCAAGGGCGTGATCAAATCTTTTACCAGCGCGGTGACGACCGCGCCAAACGCAACGCCCATCACCACGGCGACGGCGAGATCGACAACGTTGCCGCGTAAGATAAACTGTTTAAAGCCTTGCAACATCTCGACCTCCCTTCTCGCACATTCTTGGTATGATCGCGCAAGGGCCGCTACTTAGCCACCGCCGCGGGCCGGATTGGTCGGGATGCCGAAGCTCCCGTGGCTTGGTTCCGATAAGCATACGGGAATAACCGGGTTAGCCGTGACAAAGGGTTTGGTCTCGGGCACACCTTGTATCGCCGACGCAAGAGGCTCTTTGGATTGCGAACGGCGAGTCGGGCCTCCGGCAGGGACTGTCGCCGGCCCCGGCCGAAAATTTGTCTCGACAACGGCGCACGCGCTACCTGGCCGCCACGTAGGAACCTCCCTCTCGGGTCCGTGTTTCCCATGGTCAGCAAAGGAGCAACGCCATGAGCCGCGGCTTCCCATCCATGACGGCCCTCCTGGGCCTGCTCGCGGTCGCGGGCTATCAGCACCGGGACAAGATCGCTGAAATGCTTGGCGGCCTCGGACAAAGCAGGCCCGGAGAGACAGGACAAAGCGGTACCGGCAGCTTCCTCAACCAGCTCAGCCAGAGCCTCGGCGGCGTCAGTGCCGGCGGGCTCCTGGGCGGCGGACTCAGCGAACTCGTGGACCGCTTTAAACAGAGCGGTCATGGCGAAACTGCGGAGTCCTGGGTTGGAACGGGCCCCAACAAACCCGTCACGCCGCCCCAACTCGAACAGGCGATCGGCCCCGACGTGTTAGAAACCTTGTCGAAACAAACAGGATTGTCCCGGGAAGAGCTGCTCACGAGGCTGTCCCGCGAACTCCCCGACGCCGTAGATAAATACACGCCGGACGGCCGGCTCCCAACGGAAACGGAGTTCCCACGTTCCTAGAGCGGCGAGGACCGAGACCTTGGTGTGGAGATCAAGGCGAAATTTCCAACCGCAAAAACAAAGTCTCGGCTAAGGAGACTGGCGGCGGCCGGCAATCAATCCCCAAATCACCAAGATAACTACCGCGCCGACCACTGCTCCAATCAGGCCAGCGCCTTGGTCCGCGCGATACCAGCCTATCGCTTGGCCCAGATAGGTGGCTACAAATGCGCCTATTATCCCGAGAATCGTGGTGAGGATGAATCCGGATGGTTCGTTCTTGCCAGGGGTGATGAATTTCGCGATCACACCTGCGATGAACCCGATGATGATCGTCCAGATGATGTGCATGCAAAATTCCCCCAGAGTGTAGCCTGGCCGATCAGGACGATCTTCACCACGGGAGCCTCCGTAGCCCACTCTCAATCACCGTGTCCAGACCCTTGGACCCGGCTTGGCTAGGCTGCATGGCGGGTCCGCACCTCCTTTGATCCAGGGAGATCAAGCTGGTTTCCTCGATCCAGCCGCATTGCCTCCTCGGAGTTCGGCCATTAGCTCGGTGCGGCGCGGCTGAATTATCTGCCGTTACCGCCAGTCAACATAACCGAGTGCGATTCTGCGAAATGGATTTAGGGCGGGTTGAGGTGGACCCCGAAAACGAGACAGTAGGTTAAGGTGGAGCCCTGCCCCTAGGAAGCGCCGATAGGCGCGGGAGCAGGAGATGAAGCAGGCACGCAAGAAGCACGGGGCGGCGTTCAAGATCCCATGGGTAGCGACCGACGCTCTGGCAGAGTGAGGCTGCTTACCCACCCACTCTGGAGGCGATCATGCAATTTGCAGCTGCCCAACCCCGAGCGCCGACCGCTATCCGCACTCATCTTGGCGCGATTTTCGTTTCATTGGAACTCAGTCGATCGACCTGGCTGATCACATCGCTGTCGCCGGGCGGCGGAGAGAAGTTGTCGAAGCATTCGGTGCGGGGCAGCGATGTGGCTGGTCTACTTGAGCGCTTTGCGCGCCTTAAGGAGAAGGCTCGGGCACGGACGGGGAAGGTCTTTCCGATAATCGTCATCCAGGAGGCTGGGCTCGACGGTTTCTGGATCCACCGGGTGCTGCAGTCGGAAGGCATCGAGAGCCATGTCGTCGATCCGGCCTCGGTCGCGACATCGCGCCGGCGCCGGCGGGCGAAGACCGACAGGATCGATGGCGAAGCGCTGGTTCGCGCGCTGCTCGCGTACAAGCGGGGCGAGCCGCGGGTCTGCGCAATGGTCAAGGCGCCCACACCGCAGGAGGAAGACCGCCGGCGTGTCTGCCGGGAGCGCGAGGTCTTGATCGTGGAGCGGGTCCAGCACGTCAACCGCGTCAAGGGGCTGCTGTTCTGCCAAGGGATTACCGGCTACAAACCGCTGCAACGCGACCGGCGGGAGCAACTCGAAGAGCTCCAAACCGGCGATAGTCGCCCGCTGCCGGATCATCTGAAGGCCCAGCTTCGCCGCGAGCTGGACCGGATCGAACTGCTGATGGAGCAAATAAAGGCTGTGGAGGCCGAGCGGGATGCGCTGCTTGCCAGGGAACACGCCGTCGCGCTGGCGCCGGCGGCGATGCTGCTCGACATCAAGGGCATCGGGCCCGAGTTCGCGGGCATCCTCTGGGCGGAGGGGCTCTTCCGACACTTCGCCAACCGGCGACAGGTCGCGGCTTATGCCGGCCTGGCGCCTACCCTGGCAGAGTGGGTCTGTCGATCGCGAACAAGGCGTCTCCAAGGCTGGCAATCCACGACTGCGCACTACACTGATCCAGCTGGCGTGGCTGTGGGTACGGCGAAGGTGGCGCTGGCAGCGATCAAAGGCGACCGAACGGTCGCCGAACTGGCGAGCGCGTACGGGGTTCACCCGAACCAGATTTACGCGTGGAAGAAGCAGCTTCTGGACGGCGCGGCTGGCGTTTTTGAAGGCGGCGGGGCGGCACCCGAAGATACCGCCAGCGCGGCGCAGGTCGATCTTTTGTATCGGCAGATTGGCCAGCTGAAGGTCGAAAACGATTTTTTGTCACGAAAGCTCGGCAAATGAGCCGAGCGGAACGGCGCGCTCTGATCGATCGCGAGGCTCCGGCACTGGCGGTATCACGGCAATGTCGGCTGCTGTCGGTATCGCGCGCCTCGGTCTACCGCCGGTCAGCTGAGATCAACGAGGAAGACTGCGCGATCATGGCGCTGATCGATCGGCAGTATCTGGTACGACCGTATTACGGCTCGCGGCGGATGGCGGCTTGGCTGGCGACACAGGGCCATGTCGTCAACCGCAAACGGGTCCGGCGTCTGATGCAGCTCGCCGGCTTGGCGGCGATCTACCAGCGGCCGAACACCAGCAAGCCGGCACCGGCGCACAAGATCTACCCCTACCTGCTCGGCGGGATCTCGATCGAACGGGTTAATCAGGTCTGGTGCGCGGACGTCACCTACATCCCGATGGCCAAGGGCTTTCTCTATCTAGTGGTGATCATGGATTGGGTGAGCCGTGCCGTTCTGGCGTGGCGGCTGTCGAATACGCTCGGTGCGGAGTTCTGCGTCGAGGCCCTCGAAGAGGCGCTTTCGCGGCACGGCCGGCCTGAGATTTTCAATACCGATCAGGGCAGCCAATTTACCAGCGACGACTTCACTGGCACGCTGCAGAACCACGCCGTCACGATCAGCATGGATGGCAAGGGTCGCTACATGGACAACATCTTCGTCGAGCGGCTGTGGCGCAGCCTCAAATACGAGGAGGTTTACCTCAACGCCTATGCCAGCGTCGCCGAGGCCAAAGCCGGCATCGGCTCATGGCTCGAGTTTTATAACGCGGAGCGCCAGCACCAGAGCCTGGGCTATCGTACGCCGCGCCAAGTCTACGAAGCAGAATGCCGGTGGATATGGGGACGATCGGCTTCGCCGACCGGCTGCGCCTTCGCCCACATCCCCACCGGCACTACCACCAACGACAGGATTGATGTTGACGAGGAGGAACACGAAGCAATGCCATGACCGTCGCGACGAGCGCGATCGGAGCCGGCACGGACATCGGCCGGGTTACACCTTAGAAGACGGCTCCGGCTGTCTCACGATCGGGGTCCATCTCAGTGGACAGCGTCAGCGCCGTCTGGGTCGAGAGCGTGCCCCACTTCCAGATCTGCGCCATATTAGTGCTGTCGATGCTGTTCGTCGTTGTCGCCGACGTGATCGCCGACAGCGCGTTGGACCCGGCGCCCGAACAGCCCGTGCAGCTTGAGACGGTCAGGTTGCCGGCGACATTGACTGCGCCGTCGAAATATCCGGCCCAGCCGCTGGCGCTCGACGTGCTGGCATAGAGGCCGAAATTCAGAACGCCGGTCGAGGTGTTGGTGAAATAGCCAGCGTAGCCGGTGTTGCCGGTTCCATCGTTCAGCGCGTAAATGTCGGTTCCGTTTGTTGTTGTCGCCGAGATCGCGTAGACACCGTAACCGGATCCGGACGCAGTGCTGTTGATGCTGAGCATGCCGGAGGGAGATGCTGTTCCGATCCCGACATTGCCGTTGGTAGCGAGCACGAGTTGGGTTGGTGTGGAAGTCTGATTCCATTCGGCCTGAATCGAAACCGGCTGAGATCCCTCCGCATTAGTTCCAAATTTCTCTGTAAACAGTATACCGCCGTATGTGGGCGAACGCTGCATCTGGAACTGGGTGGCGTTGCCGACATTTCCGACACTCGTATCCCAAATTGCTATGGCTCCTGTCTTGCCGCTGGACGTTGTGGCGTTTTTAGTCGTGACATTGAATACGGTGTAGGCGGTTCCGTCATTGCCTTCAAAGTCTAGCTGCATGCCGGGCTGGTCGGGGCGATCACGGATAGCCAATCCAGGTGAAGAACTATTGGTCCTAAATGTTAGATCTCCCACGAGATCGAGCGAGGTGGCCGGCGTTGCCGTGCCGATGCCAACAGAGCCGTTGAAATAACTCGTCCCACTCGCGGCTACCGCATAACCCGCACCGGAGTTGTTGAAATATCCGGCATAGCCCGTATTGCCTGACCCGGTGATAGTCGCGTAGAGCGCATAGCCGGTGCCGGTGCTCGAGCTTCCGAAATACCCGGCATAGCCGGTGTTGTCGGTTGCGGTCATCGCGCTATAGACGCCGAAACCGGCGCCGGTCGTGGCATCAGAGATGCTCAGCACTTTGCCGGTCGAGGTCGCGGCCGCGGCGGTATCTTGCAGGCTCAACAGCGAGCCGGTGGTCATCGAATTGGACGAAATCGTGAACGCTGTGCCCGAAGAAAGAGAATTCCAGGACCAGATCTGGCCATAGTCGGCATTGTCGATCGTATTGGTCGCTGTGGCGGATGTAAGCGCCGACAGCGCGTTCGAACCCGGCGCAAGACAGCCGACACAGCCGCCGGTGACCGTAATGTTATTGACGGTCGTGGTGCCGCTGATCGCCGCGTTGGTGGCGCTCAGGTTGCCGGCGACGTTGACCGCACCCTGGAAATAGCCCGCATAGCCGCTGGCGCTCGATGTGCTGGCGTAAAGACCGTAATTCAGAACTCCGGTCGAGGTGTTGGCGAAATAGCCGGCATAGCCGGTGTTGGCGTTGCCGGTCGCGGCGCCGAAGAGCGCGGCGCCGGTCGTGAGATCCGCGATCGTCGAGTAGACACCATAGGTATGCGTTGTCGCGGTGTTTGAGAAATATCCGGCATAGGACGCCGAAGTGGTGACGACATCGAGTTGCCCGGCTGGCGAGGTGGTGCCAATGCCGACATTGCCGGTGCTGGAGGAAAGATAAAGTGGCGTATAGCTATTAGCTATGAAACCAAGGTCCACCGAGGAAGCAACATATGCCGCTGTATTTGAGCCATTGAATGTCAAACCAAAAAACTGGCTTTCATTCGGTGATAGCACTTCGATGGTTGGTTGATGGGGAACCGTGCGGGCATCGACCATTGTGATGACACGCTCGGTCGTTTGCGCCGATGACGGCAGTCCCATGGCAAGCATCTGGCCATAGGCGCCCGGATCGAAAAGCGGGACGTTGATTTTGGTCGGGATGCTGGAACCCAGAGGCGAGACGAAGTTATCCGTTGTCGAGGTCGATAATCGCAATGCGCCCGCAACTTCGAGCGTCGTGCCCGGTGTCGGCGTGCCGATGCCGACATTGCCGCCGACAATCAGGCCGCCCGAAGGAGCCGTCGCCAAGCCTGCATAGGCACCGCCGATCGCGACCGCGCCATTCACATCCAGTTCATTGGCCGGGCTGTTTGTGCCGATGCCAACGCTGCCGGTTGTCGTAATTCGCATCCGTTCGTTATTGGCGCCACCCGTGATAAAAACCATCGGCGCGTTGGGCGAGGCTAAATAAGTGTTCCCTCCAAACGCATTCAGGAGACCCGAATTCCCGTAGCCAATCGCTCCCTGAACGGTTCCATTGTTGTCGAGCCATTCGACAGCCGAAGCGGCGTTCGCCGCATTGTTCCTTATATTTATGACGGCCAGATTAGCACCGGTGGTTGTTACGATATCCAGCGCCGTGGCCGGCGATGTGGTGCCGATGCCGACCCCTCCAAACGGATCGATGACGACCATTCTGTTGATGCCGGTCGCATAGCTATTGGATGTACCGAAATAAATGGAACTTCCGTTGGCATTATCGTTGTAGGTCCAGATGCCGGCCTTGGGCCGTAAAGGATTACTATTGTCGGTCGACCAGAAAATGCCGGGCGTATAAGCTGTATCGACAAAGCTCGTGGTGATATTAAGTCCCGCCTTGGCAATATTCTGCGTGAAATTCGTGAGCGTCGTGCTCTGACTAGGATCATAGATATTTAAAGTTGTGTTTGGCGTTGCAGTGCCGATCCCGACACTGCCGGCGAAATAGCTCGTGCCGGAAGCGGCCAGCGCGTACCCCAGGCCAGAGTTGTTAAAGTATCCGGCATAGCCGGCGTTCCCTGCACCCGTTAAACTGCTGGAGACACCGTAGGCCGTGCCGGTTTCGCTGTTGGCGATGGTGAGCACGGTACCTCCGTTCGCGCTGACGGATGTATCGCTCAGATTAAGCAGCGTGCCGCTGGTCAGACTGGATGTACTAAGCGTGAGCGCGGTCTCGGTCGACAGGGTGCCCCATTTCCAGGTCTGCGCGAAGTTCGTGTTGTCGATGGTGTTCGTTGTCGTCGCAGAGGTGAGCGAGGAAAGCGAGATGAATGCGCCGCTGCCGCAACCTGTGCAGGTGCCGGTGACGATGATGTTGCCGACGGTGGTGGTGCCCGATATCGCCGCATTGCCCGCGATGTTTACATTGCCTTGAAAATATCCCGCCCAGCCCGTCGCGCTGGATGTGCTTGCGTAAAGACCGTAATTCGCTACTCCGGTCGAGGTGTTGGTGAAGAAGGCGGCGTAGCCGGTGTTGGCGCTGCCGGTTGCGGCGGCAAAGACGGCGGCACCGGTCGTCAGATCGGCAATCGTCGAGGAGATACCATAGGTATGCGTCGTCGCAGTGTTTGAGAAATGCCCGGCATAGGACGCCGAAGTGGTGACGACATCGAGCGCGCCCGCCGGCGTCGTCGTGCCGATGCCAACGCTGCCGCCATTCGCATTGAAAATCGTGTTGTTGCCAACCGGATTAATATAAAGAGGAAGAGCGCCATAACCCTGCAGCCAATTGTAATTGCCATTCAAATAGCCCATGATTATGCCAGGACTAAAACTGACATTGGCGGGACCAACAGCCAATGTGCCGGTCGATCCACCCACGTCCTGCGCAGCTGACGATCCCATGACATGTAAAGCATAAGCTGGCGCCGTCGTCCCTATCCCGACAGAACCGGTCGCGGTGATGGTCAGCGCGGCAGCGCCGCTGGTGCTTAAGGCGAGCGAGTTCGGCGCGGGGTAATAAAGCCCGTTTAACGGCACCGTCGAGGATGTCGGCGTGAAGGATTGGGCGGTGGCGCTGCCGTTGGTGACCGCGAGATTGCCGTTGGCGATGGTTTCGCCGCCGGTTGTCCATTCCGCGATTTTCGATCCGTTGGCTTCGACATCGATCGTGTTGGCGGTGGCGGTGTAGAAGCCCGAGGTCGGCTCGCCATAAATCTGCGGGTTCGCGGTCGTCGCGGAACCGAGATAGAGGTTCGAACTGGTGCCGGTCGTGGTATCGGCGAGCAAGGTTGTCCAGCTGCCGTCGACAAAGGCTTCGAGGCCCGGCGTGTCGCTGTTGTAGCGCAGCATGCCGTTGATCTCGTGGCCGGAAGCCGGTCGGCCGCCGGTGCCTGAGCTGTTGCCCGGGAGCGCCAGGGCATTGTCCTGCGAGGACAGATCGAGGATCGCGTAATTGCTCGGGACAGCGCCGATGCCGAGATTGGCGCCGCCGAGATTGCCGTAGATCAGGTTGCCGATGTTGAGATAATTGCTGGTGTCAGGCGCCGGGGTGTCGACGGCGTTGCCGATCAGGATGTCGTTTGAGCCGCTCGACAGCGTGGTGCTGGCGGCGAGCGCACCGATCGCGATGTTGCTCGAACCGGTGGTGATGCTGGCCCCGGCTCCATAGCCGAGTGCGGTGTTCGCCGTACCGGTGGTCGCGGCACCGAGTGCATTAGATCCGACAGCGGTCGACCAGCCGGATGTAACCGCCTGCAATGCCGCAAGCGCTCCGGGCCCGACCGAAAGACTGCCGCCGCTCGCATCGTTCGCCGGTACCGACAATCCGTTGCGGCCGGCGATGTCGATCGCGCCGTTCACATCAAGCGCCGCCGCGGGCGATGTGGTGCCGATGCCGACGTCGCCGGAGGTCGTGATACGCATCCGCTCGGCGGCGCCTGCGATCATCGTGATCGGTGTCGATCCAACCGCGGCTATGTAGAGAGAGCCGGCCCATGGCGCAGATAAGCCTGAATTGCCATATCCCAAGCCGCCCTGCAATATTCCTGAATTGTCGAGAACGTCAAACGAAGACCATCCGGAAGAATTTGTGTTTTGAATGTTGAACACGCCGCCGGATGAATTATTGGCAACTATCGAAAGCGACCGCGTGGGCTCCGTCGTCCCGATCCCGACAGAACCGGTGCCGGTGATAAAGAGAGCGGTGCTGCCGGCGATTTCAGCGCCGATTGTGTTGTTGCCGTTGGTGTAAAAGCCGGTCGTCGGTTCACCGAGGACCTGCGGGTTGGCGGTGGTGCTGGAGCCGAGATAGATCGTGCTGGAGCCGGCGACGCATCCGATGCAGCCGCCGGTGAGATTGAGCGGTCCGGTGATATTGACCGCACCGTTAAAGAACCCGGCATAGCCCGAGGCACTGCTGTTGGTGGCGTAGAGGGCGGCGGCGCTGTTGCCGGCGCCGGTGGCTGAAGCGTAGAGCGCCGCCCCTGCCCCGCTCGCCGCACTGCCGGTTGTCGTGCTGTTGACGGCACTGATCGCGGCGCTGGGGCCGGTGCTTTGGGTGGCGGCGATGCCGCCATTGGTTGTTAGTTCGTAACCGGGTTGGGCGGCTCGCGGTGCCAAGGCCGACGAGCCCGCTGACGACGAGGCCGTTGGCGAGCGCGCTGGACCCGGCATAGGTACCGATCGCGGCCCCGCCATTGACATCAAGCGTGTTCGCGGGAGCGATGCCGAGCCCGAGATTGCCGCTCGGGACGAGCACATTGCCGGTGCTGCCCGGCGTCAAGGTGATGTTGCCGCTGCCCGCTGAATTCAGGTTAAGCCCGGCATTGGAATTACCGGCGGCGGCGATCGTCGGGGCCCCGCCGGCGGTCGCCGGGGTGATCGTCAGATAATCGGCAGCGTTGGTGACCGTTTCGAGTTCGAGGGTTTCAGCGCCGCTGACCGAGAAACCGAAGTGACCTGTGCCGGGACGAAAAATACCGGTGTTGGTTTCGTTGGTGAAGAAAAGGCCGGGGGCGTTGGCGGTGCCGTCGCTGAGCGAAATATTACCGGTGATGTTGCCGCTGAAATTGTTCGCCGTCACCGTGCCGGTAAAATAGCCGGAGGCGGCATTGATATTGGCGGCCGAGACGGTGCCGCTAAAGTACCCTGCCCCGCTGCCGATCGTGGCCGCGGTTAGAGTTCCGGTGAAAAGGCCGGCGGCGGCGGTTAACAGTGGGGTCGAGACGCTGCCGGTAAAGGTGGCGGCGAGGTTCGAGCGCGCGATCGTGAGTGCGCTGCCGATCGCGGTGCCGGAATTATCGTAGCCGGTGATCACAAAGCTCGAGCCGGTATTGCCGCTGCCTTCGGCATCGCTGCCGGCGCCGACGACCCAGCGGTCGCTTTCCGATGTTGTGAGTTCGAGGGCGCGGCTGGTGCCGGCGGCGCCGTTGATGCGGACATCGCCGTTCACGTCGAGCTTGCTTTGCGGGGTCGTGGTGCCGAGCCCGAGATTACCGTTGGCGTCGATCACGTCCGCGCCGCCGCCATTGGTCAGAAAGGTGATGGCGCCGCTGTTGGCGGTCACCGAATCGCCGCTGCCGTCGGTAATGGTGTCGCTGGTGAACGAAGCCGTCGAACCCGATGTTACGCGGCCTTCGGCATTGACGGTTACCTGGTTGTAGGTTCCGGCGCCGACCCCGGTCGTGCTCAGCATGGTGTCGGTAATCGAGTGATTGCCGATCAGGCCCGTATTCAGGTAATAGCTCGAATTCAGAACGCCGAGGCTGTAGAGCAGATTGTTGTCGCTCGTGGCAGCAACCCCGGTTCCGCCATTGGCGAGAGCAACGACGCCGGTGACATTGGTTGCGGTCGTCGCCGAGCTGGCATTGCCGGAAAAGTTCGCCGCCGAGATAGTGCCGGCAAAGGATGCATTGCCATTGGCGAGGATATCGACATTGGACGCGCCGCCGACGGTCAAAGCGCTGGTGAGCGCAGCGGTCGTTCCGCTGATCGTGCCGCCGGTGACATTGCCGGTGAGATTACCGGTGACATCGCCTTGGACATTGCCGGAAAGATCGCCGACAAAACCGCTATTGGCGTAGACGGCACCTTTGGGTGAGATAAAAACCTGTTGGCCGGTCAGGACGCCAAAAGTTGCGGTGCTCGTGACATTGAGCGTGCTGTTTAGGGTGGCGGCGCCGTTGAGGGTGGCCGCACCGCTGACGGCGAGGGTGTTGCCGAGAGTGGCCGCACCGGTTGCGTTAAAGGCGCCGGCGGTCGACAGATCGCTTGAGAAAGTGCCGGTCGATCCGCTGATCGTGCCGCCGCTGACATTACCTGTCAGATCGCCCATGAAGCCGCCGCCGGCCGTCACGGCGCCGGAGAAGTTACCGGTGGTGCCGGAGACGCTGCCGACAAAATTGGGCGCCGTGACGGCGCCCGCGAATGTTCCGGCGCCGCCAAAGGTCGAGGTGCCGGTGACTGTGAGAGCACCGGGGACGGTCATGTTGCCGAGAGCATCGACGAGGAGCTGATGACCGACCTCGCCGAATTGCGCTTGCGTGCCGTTGCTGCCGGAGGTGGTCTGCCACACGGCTGAACGATTGACCGCGGTGGTTGCGGTCCAGGAGACAAGCTGATCGTCGCCTTGTGGGATGGTATCGTTGCAGGTCGTGGCTAAGACGCCGTCGGGGCCGGCAGAAATGATTGTGATCGAGGCGTCGACGCCGTCGGAGACGGCGTTTTCGCGCCGGCAGTAGATGTAGAAATGGCCGTAAGGATCGAGTTGCTTGACCCCTGCCCCGGCGGCAAAGACGCCGGTCTCAAAACCGGTGGCGGGATTGGTGGTTCCGGCATTGGCATAATTGCTTGGCAGCCGCGAGGCATCGGGGCTGGCGGCAGCGGCGGCAAAAGTTTCCATGCGCACGGGTGCGCCGGCGCAGTTGGCGGTGGCGTTGCCGCCTTGCGGCGGACAGAGGATAGTGTTGTCGGTTGAACCAAGAAGCGAAGTGGCCGACAGGGTCGTGGCCGATCCGTTGAGGTCGTTCTTGGTCTCCATATCCTGGGTAATGTTGATATTGCTGCGCAGGACTTGGCTGTAGCCACTAAACAGGATGCCGGCGCCGACGCCGATCAGCGCCAGTAAGTAAAGAATGGGGCCGAGCGCAAAACCGGCCTGCCCGTCCCGGCGATCGGGACGCGAGCGACCATCTGCGCAACGCTTGCGCAGTGAGGGAGACTCCCTCGGCTTTGGCTTCTCACACATCTTAACTCCCGGATCCGAATTTTGTTCGGCGGTCTTGCACGCAATCAGGTGCAAATCCGGGAGCGCGGTATATGCATACGCGCGCAACCGCGCGCCAATTGTGGTGCACGGCCGAATTTGTCCTGAAATTCCAAGTATCCAGCTATCATGGAAGAATTTAAACATGTATTAACAGCCGTGTTTTATAGTAGTAATTATACCACTCCGGGGGCCGAGCCCTGCTATTGTCCAATGACGGCAATAGTATTGAATGGTCTATGGGCTGTTGCTGGCGGATAGTGGGGTTTAGACCTTCGCCTAAATCATACTAAAATTTCCTCTGTTATGATCAAAACCAACAATACCAAACGGACGATAGTATCGAAGGCGAAACGAGCGCAAATTGTTGCGGCGTTGCGTGTGTGTTCGAATGCCGCAAAGATCGCCCGGGATAACGACGTCAGTCATTGGAAAGTTTGGCATGTCGCGCGGCAAGAAGGGATCGAGCTGAGCGCCGGGCATGCCGCGAAAGGGCCGCATCCGCGGGTTCGTGCCGAGGATGTCGATCATATCCTTGCGGCGCTTAAAGCCGATCCCTCGATCGAGCGGGTTAAGCATAAGTTTCCGGGTCGCAGCACATCGACCCTGTGGCGGATTGCGAAGCGGCATGGCGTGGTGTTGGCCGATCCCAGGGCGGTGCGGGTCGCGCGCCGTCGTGAGGCAATTGTGGCGGCGCTGCGCATTACGCCAAATGCGACGTTGGTGGCGCGAGATATCGGGGGTATCGGGCGGCGGGCCGTTGTACGGATCGCGAGAGAAGAAAAGATCAGACTTAAAGTCGGCGCGCCGGTGAAACGAGTGCGGGCGTTGCAGTGACGGATTTGTAATCGCTCGCGTCTTTTGTTTGGTGCTTGGGTTAGGTTGGTTGACAGCTGTCAACTTGAAGCATTGTCAAACGGTTCAACAAGATCTTCCGCGAATCAATATTAAATGCGATATTGGCTGAGTCGGGACAGAAAATCGCATTTATCAATAGGACTACATGAATACTAGGGTTCCGCCGGGAGTTCCGGGTGTCGACATAGCGGCTTTGATCGCAAAGCAGGCACAGGATTTGTCTGCACGACTGGACACGCATCGGCGTGAACTGTTTCCGCCGACGGCTGAGAAGCCGTTACGGTCGTTTCAGCTGCATGAAGTCGCCAAGTTTTTGGGCCTTTCCAGCGGCTATTTACGCAATCTGGCGCTCGAAGGCAAAGGGCCGGTGCCGATCGCGAGCCTGAGCGGTCGGCGTTGTTATACGGCAGAACAAATCCAGGAATTGCGGGCTTATCTCGACCAGACGGGCTGGTCGAGCCGCCGGTATTTGCCGTATCGGCGGGGGGATGAGCATTTGCAGGTGATTGCCGTGGTCAATTTCAAAGGCGGCAGCTGCAAGACGACAACCTCGGTCTATTCCGCCCAATATCTCGCATTGCGCGGGTTTCGCGTGCTGGCGCTTGATCTCGATCCGCAAGCGAGCTTATCGGCGTTGTGCGGATTGCAGCCCGAGCTCGATATCGGGCTCAATCAATCATTGTACGGCGCCATCCGCTATGACGAGCCGCAGCCATTATCGGCGGTGATCCGGCGCACCAATTTTCCCGGGCTCGATATTGTCCCGGGGAACATCGAGCTGACCGAATTCGAATATGACACGCCACGGATTTTGGCGGAGAGCGGCGGCCAGGCAGGGCCGATCTTCTTTTCGCGGCTGGATAATGCGCTCGCGGGTGTGCGCGACAATTACGATGTCGTCATTATCGATTGTCCGCCGCAGCTCGGCTATCTGACGATGGCGGCGTTATGTTCGGCAACTGCGGTACTGATCACGGTGCATCCGCAGATGCTCGATGTGATGTCGATGTGCCAGTTCTTGGTGATGATGGGGAGTGTTCTGGGTGAATTGCAAAAGGCTGGGGTGAATTTGCAGTATGACTGGATGCGCTACCTGATCACCCGGTTTGAGCCGGGGGATGGGCCGCAGGTGCAAATGGTCGAGTTTATGCGGTCTTTGTTTGGCGCCTATGTGCTCGAGCATCCGATGCTCAAAAGTGTCGCGATTTCGGATGCCGGGATGACGAAGCAGACGCTTTACGAAGTGGAGCGCCGGCAATTTACCCGGACAACGTATGACCGGGCAATGGAATGCGTGGACGCCGTCAATGGGGAGATCGAGGGGTTGATCGGCGCGGCCTGGGGTCGGGCGACGGCGCCGGTGTTGCTCTCGGAGCCCGCCGAAGCGGAGGCTTTCTGGCCGGCGGAGGTCGGAAATGGCGCGTAAAAACATCTTTTTTGGGGTTTCGGAAAACAAATCGCCGATTGCGAACGCGCCGGCAGTGGCTGGAGCGGGGTTGCCGAATTTTGCCGGTCTCGGCGCGCCCGGCAATCTCAGCCGGAGCATCAACAATCTGGCCGCCAAAGCCGATGCGGCCAAAGAACTGGAAGCCAAGCTGATCGCCGGTCAGATGGTGGTTGAGCTCGACACCAAGCTTATCGATCCATCGTTTGTCGGCGATCGCATGGTGGTGGAAAACGATGAAGCCTTCGAGACGTTAAAGACGGCGATCGCCCGAGACGGGCAGAATTCGCCCATTCTGGTGCGTCCGCATCCGGCGGTTCCCGGCCGCTATCAGGCCGCGTTTGGTCATCGGCGGCTGCGGGTAGCGCAGGCGCTTGGTCGAATGGTGCGGGCGGTAATTAAAACGCTGAGCGATCAGGAGTTGGTTGTCGCACAGGGGCAGGAGAACAGCGTTCGGGCGGATCTGTCGTTTATCGAGCGGGCCCGCTTTGCCGAAAAGCTACTGGCGCTGAACTATGGGCGTGATGTTGTGATGTCGGCCCTGGCGGCTGATAAAACGACGGTTTCGCGTATGCTTTTGGTCACGTCACGGATCCCGGCAAAGGTCATTGATGCGATCGGACCGGCGGCCGGGATCGGGCGCCCGCGCTGGGTCGATCTCGCTGGATGTTTTGAGGCGAACCCGGCGCCGAGCGGAGTTGACGTTATTCTCCGCAGCGAGGCGTTTTGTAACGCAACGAGTGACGATCGGTTTGAGCAGATCGCCGCTTTGTGTCGCGATGGCGGGACGTTGAGCGGGGGTAAGCCTGATAAAAAACGAGGGTCGGGCGGAGAGGATGTCCAGTGTTGGGCGCCTGAAAACGGCAATACATTGGTCACGCTCAAGCACCAGGCCCGCAGCTGCGTGATCAAAATGGACGAGCAGCAAGCGCCGGGATTTGGCGAGTATGTGTTGCGCCAGATGGATCGGTTATACGGCGAATATCTGATCGACCAGCCGGCGGAACGCGGTTCGCTGGAGAGGGCAAAAACGGGTAGTCGGAGAGGGTAAAGGAAACCCCGCCGTACGTTGTCTCTTGAGCTATCCCCCCAAGTGAAATCAACCTGTTAGGCGAGACAGCGAAAATGCCCGGGGAGACCGAGGAGGACGAGGATTTACTGAAGCCGGTTTGGCTGACGGAGGATGACGAACCGCCGCCGCGCCGGCGGCGGCAAACGGCAGTTGAACCCGATTACGATCATCCGCTGCTGGCGCCGTTGGCGACCGCGCAGGATGTGTTAACTCGCCTCCAGACCAGGGTGGAAATGGCATCGCCGGCGGTTCGCGACGGGCTGCGGATGCGGTTGTCGTATCGCGAAGCAGCGGGTTGGCTCGAGCATGCCCATTTCTGGATCCACCCGGATGATTTGTGCCTACGCGATCGTGGTCTTGCGGCTTCCTATGGGGCCGCGTTTCGCAGCGGGCGGCTTGACGGCGAGATTCCGGCGACCAGCCGCGGCGGATCAGCATTTGAAATCGCGCCTTCCGATATTTTTGTCGGGCATGCATTGCATCTCGCACGGTTCTGGCGGCGCCTGGGCGAGATCCGGAGCTGGCGGCCACTGCGCGATCGCGAGGTGCTTGCGGAAGTCCTGGCAAATTTGGGCAGCCGCGGTTCGCGGGCGGAAGCGGAGATCGCAGAGTGGCAAAGCCTCGCCGAAGATCGGAAGGGACCGGTCCTGATCCGTTGCGGTGTGGCGTTTCGCGATTGGATGAACCGACCGGGCATCGCACCGCGCGGCGCCGATGGCGCATTTCTGGCGGCTTGTCTGTGGCGGGAGGCCAATCCGAAGTCGGAGATCGCATTGCCGTTTTGGGCGGCGCCGTCGGTCTTGCATCACCGGCTCGAGTTACATGTCGGGGTTCGCGGGCAGTTGGAGTTTTTGGGATGTGTCGCCGCGGCGGCACGGGTTGGTTTGCAGGAATTGGAGCGGCTGCAGAAAGCCGAAGGGAATGGGCGATCACTCGGCCGTACGGCGCGCTCGCGCTTACCCGATGGATTTGAGCTGGCCTTGCGATTGCCGTTGATTACGGTGCGCGATGTCAGGGAAAAACTAAAGGTTTCGCGGCAAGCGGCGGTGCTGGTGTTGCGGCAGTTGGAGGCCGCCGGGGTTATTCGCGAAACCACAGGGCGCGCCGGATGGCGGGCTTATGGGCTGGCTTGACCGGTTTGTCGGGGGTTGCTATCGCGAAGGTGCGCTGGCGTTAATCGGCCGGCCACCATCATTCCCGACAATGTGGGTTTGTTGTTCGGTGAAAACTCACAATCGTGAAAACCCGGTCCCGGCCGAGGGGTCAGGTTTTTATGAATGATGATCATCAGAAATGGGCCGAGGACGTCATCGGCATTGTTCGCGGTGAAATTCAGGATGCGGGCTCTGTCGCGTTTAGTGTTTTTACGATCGATGAGGATGGCAAACGCGGCCGGCTTTCGGTTGACCCGATATTGTTTCAGAACGGAGCGGCTAAAGAGCGCCTGCGCCGGAAATTGCGGACGGCGCTACGTGAAGCGCGGGTGGTGCGTTACGCGACCGTTGGCGAGTGCTGGGTATGGAAACAGCCGCCGATTGGGTCAATGCCGGTTAATCGCGACGATCTCGATGATTACGTCGCCCGTTTTTTAGCCGAGTACGAGCGCCGCGGATGGTCACCGCAGCATGGCGGGGGACGCGAGGAGGTGGTGTTCGTCAATGTCTGTGATCGTCAGAGTGCGAG
The DNA here is from genome assembly GCA_963735445.1 of uncultured Alphaproteobacteria bacterium. Lineage (GTDB taxonomy): Bacteria > Pseudomonadota > Alphaproteobacteria > ATCC43930 > CGMCC-115725 > AP-15. Next base: position 17,703 of record CAVTLC010000015.1, on the reverse strand, counting down.
TTTATTTTTATGGCGGATTGTCCGTGGTGCACAAGAGGGACACCAGGTCGAGTTAGTACCGCACGAGTATGGGGCCAGCATGTCACTGATTGCGGGACGTTTTATTAACTTGCTTGAAGGGCAGGTGCATTAAACGCGTAGTTACGTCTCCAGTATTCGGTTACATTAACTAACATAATTTCTTTTTATTTAAACGCCTGTTGTGGTTATATCGGCGGCATCAGCACATTGAGGATTATATATGTTTAAAACATTTAAAATCGTGGTACGCAATATTTTGGCGGCACCATCGGATCAGCAGGGATCGTCAGTTTTTAGTGGTGTTACCGGAGAAACTGGGCGGGCGGTATCGGCAGGGGGCCTGTCTGCGCGCGAGATCGAGTTGCGAGCGCAATTGCGGCGCAACGATTTGATCGACGCGCGCCGGCGCGGGTGGCCACCCGAGCCGGACGTTTATGTGGATTCATTTGGCATTGCGGTTGAATCCGAACGCCGGATCCGGCGTGCGGCCCGAGAAATCGGTTGGTGGCAAAAACAGCGCTTGGTGGCGGCGGCACGCCGTGGCAAGCGGCCGGAGCCGACGGCAGCGCGGCAATATGAATTTCGCCCGGGGTGAAAGTCTTCGCGACGGCAGCGGCGCTCCACCCTTCGCGGCGGAATAAGGCTGCGCACCGGGACCCCGTCATGGATTGACGATGCAGATAAGATTTTCCCCGCCCGTGCATCCTATGCCTACACCATACCAACGGTTTTCGTTTGTGTTAGCCGAATTGCCGCCCAAGTTGTAGTTGCTGGAACTGTTGGAAGTGAAATTCACGCAAGTAGCGGCATCGGTCCACCCGCCATATGTTAGACCGCTGGCCCACTGTGCTGAAGTGTTTCTGTCACGATTGGCAAAATAATAGTAGTTACCGCCGAAATAGTTGGCCGCCGACCAGTCGGCATTATCGTTCGGCCCATTGCCATTGGCGTCGCCGCCGTCGCCGACATCGCCGCGTTACCCCGGTCCCGCCATCGCCACCCGATCACACTTGTGATCCTGAAGGCGCGGCATTACCGCTGCCGTATCGTGAAGCGCCGCCGCCGCCGCCGAAATAGCACGGCGTTCCGCCGTAACTTCCTGTCCAAGCGCTGCTCGCTGATCCACCGGAACGGCGAACACAGTGCCGCCTGACGCGTTACCACCAAGTCCCCGTTAGACCTGCGCTGTTGCTGGTCGACATACGCCCTGCCACCGCCGCAACAAGATATTGGTGGTTGCGATCCAAGCGGCCCTCAGGTACAGTCGCGTATCCGCCGCGTCGCCCAGCCGCCGACCGCTGTACAACCGCTGCCGCCGCCCGCGCCCCACCTTGAACTGTACCGTGCAGCCTGCGGGGACATTGAGCGGTCGTCAACTGCTGGCTGGAAAGTTCCGATTGCACCGCATCCGGGTTGGCGCAATCTGCGTTGACCGTCATGCCACGGTGCCGTTGCAGAAGTAAAGATCATGCGCCGTGCTGTCGTAGCGCGTCAGCCCTTCATGGCTGGAATCGCAACTGTCCGACGATGCGCCGAAAAAATAAGGCCCGCGCTGCCACTGGTTGCTGCCGTTGCACTCGAAAAAGGTATCCCAATCTGCAGATTGACCAGCGGGTGTGGCTGACGGGCAGGAATTGCCGGGCGTGTGACGCTCGCCATCAACCTGCGCCAGCGATGGTGTTGACGAAATCGCCAAGCCCGCGCTGCAAATCAGCGCAACGGCGAGGAGCCGGCAGAGGTCGGTTAGCGTGGAAGGGCGCAGCATCGGCGATCAAGATCAGTGGCGGAAGCGAATTTGGCGCCGATCGCATGCGGCGGATCGTGCAACGTAGAAAGATCAGTTTGAATGCTGGCGAATGTGTTGTCCGCGTGCCGGTTATTGCGCGACAAGGCGCTGGCATCGGCAGAGACAATCGCCGGGGAAACAGCTGTGATGATAAAGTAACGCGGCATGCACCAACCGGCTTAGCCGGGTTAGTTATTTCAGGCAAGAGAGAAATGTTTTTGCGCGTTAGAGACTAAGCTAATTCTATAATTATCGATATTATTCTTCGGAAGGGATAACCCGGTTTGGTTCGGTCGGCGATATCGCCTTCGTTGCCGGGACCGACTGTTTTAGTCGATGACCGCTAACTGAAATCCACGCCGCCTTCAAAATCTTCTGTGGCGCGGGCCGAGGCGGGCTTCCGCGTTTAACGGCGGCGCCCCAAATTCGTGATGTCGATCACAGGCGCGGCCCCGTTGGCGGGTAATGGCCGTGGCGGATGGCTTCGTTTTCGACCACGGTTTGGGCTAGCAGGCATAGCAGCTGGTAAGCTTGTTGTTGGAGGGCGTGGTAAAGCGCGGCGGAAACAACCGGGTCGGCAATATCATCGGCAACCGTGATCGGCGCTGGGTAGCGCCGGCGCCAGGCGGAAATCTGAGTGGGCGTGATGCCGTGGCGTTGCGCGACAAGTTCGATTGTCATGCCGGGGATGTAGGTTTCGTCGACGATGGCTTGTTTTTGTCGGTCGGTCCGATGGCGTGGGTGGCGTCTGCGGTATTTCGATGGGCGAGGGCTATGACAACAATCGGCAGGAAAGAGCTTCACACCAGGCTCCGTTCAGGCGTGTTGGAATGTTACCGGCGTTTTGGCAGGACGCGATCGCTGCGGTGAAACGCCGGCAACAAGGCCGTTGCAAAGAAGCTAGCGGCGGCTGTTGGTGCTAGGCGGTGCGCGATGCCGGACGCCAGTAGCGCAAAGCGATGACTGCAAGCACGCCAAGGCCGAACAATAGCGTCGATGAGGGCGGTTCGGGGACAGCGATCGGCGCCGCGGTGCCGTCTGATGTGAGATTACCATTAGCGATGCCGACACTGGTGTTTACGGCTAAATGCTAATGCGGCGTTTGTCGGATCAAACCCGGGCAGGTCAAAGATGCCGGTATCTGCGATAGCGATGAACGGCCCGCTTAGTGGTCGTGAGAAATGGTCCGGTTGCGGTAAAGGTGCCGGTCTCGGCGGCAGCGGCAAGGGTGATATCGAGGGTTGGGTTGGTCTGGCTGATGTCGAGCGGCGAGGTGATCGTGACACAATTGGTGCAATCGAGCGGGGTGAGGCTGCCGGTCGCGGCAAAGCTCGTCCCGGGATTGACAAAAGTGATGATGTTGCCGGCGGCGGACGCGGTGAATTGAAGATTGATGCTGTCGCCGGCTGGGATCGGCGTGGCTTTGCTCGACGTGCTGAGTGTGAGTGCGGCGGTCAACGCCAGAAGGGCGACATGAACGATTGCCAGTGTATGTCTGCGCATTGTTTTCCTCGTCTATGGAAAGTGGGCCGCGATGGCCTGCCGGGTTTAGCAAACGATAGACAGTAACGGCCTCTCTTGGTCGCGATCAAATCGCACTTGAATTGAGAACACGAACGGTTCCTGCCCGGTTGTGTCTTTAGGTAGTCCATAAATTACCTTTTAGATAAGCGTTATTAATTAGAATTAATGCTTATACGCATGCACTAAGCCAGGTGTAATTTTGTCTAGATTGCGATATCCGCGGGGATCTAATAATCCACATTTGTTTTTGAAGGGCAAAATGCGAAGCGGTGGCATCAAGCATCAGATCGCGCTTGCGGGAATGCGAGTAGGGGTCGCAAGCTTCTGCTGCGGATGCCGCCGCGTGTGGCAACTGATCGCAGGGCTGTTCTCGCAATGATAAGCGACGGCAGTAGCAGTGTGTTTGCCCGCCGGGTTAGCGCTGGCCTAATCGATGATCGCTAAGGGCCGCGCCGAAACAAAGTGCGTGATGTCGTTCGTGAACGATGCCGGCGCGGCAACAAAGGCCGGGGTTAGAAAATCTTGGCCGGCAGGAAGGGTAGCGCTGGTTCGGGCGAGTGCAGGACGGTGCGCAAATGCTCGTTTTCCAGGACTTTTTTACCCAATAGTCGTTGCAGTTCGTGAACCTGCTGCTCGAGCGCGCGGTAGAGCGAGAGGGGGACGACAGGGTCGTCGGTGGTGGCACCAACCGCGGTACTGGTCGTGGGCTGGGTAAAGAGGCGGCGCCACGTCAAAAGCTGAGTAGGTGCGATGTTGTAGCGATCAGCGACAAGCGGCACCGACATGTTCGGGCGATAGGTTTCGGCGACAATCGCAGCTTTTTGTTGCCGGCTCCAGCGGCGGCGACGCTGTTTGGTGGGATCGGATTCAACTGGTTCGAGATTACCATTGAGAAAGGTGATCATTCGGTTGTGCTCGCTGTGGCTGTGGGGGTTTGCCAAATCGCGCGGGTCGTGACGCGGGAAGGTCGTCCGCCGGGAGCCGATGACCGGATCGCGATAATTTGCCGTGAATTTGTCGATGCGGTCGCACCGCTACCGGTGCTGCGCCGCCAGAATTAACCCGGCCGGGGAGCAGTCGGGGGCGGATCGGCAGCGGCAAGGGTGATATCGAGGGTAGGGTTGGTCTGACTGATGTCGAGCGGCGAGGTGATCAAGACACAAGCGCTGCAATCGAGCGGGGTGAGGCTGCCGGTCGCGGCAAAGCTCGTTCCGGGGTTGACAAAATTGATGATGTTGCCGGAGGCGATTGCACTGAATCGAAGATCGATGGTGTTGCCGGCCGGAATCGGGGCGGCGTGCGCGATTGGTGCGAAGGCGAGCGTGGCGGTGACGGCAAGGGCGAAGCAGGGGAGATTTCTTATCATCGGTGGTTTTTTCCTCAACCAACTCCTTGTGAACGGCGGATTGCCGCGAGGCGTTATGGTTAGCAAAGGATGGTCAGCAAAGACGACACAAATTTGCAATAATTAAGCTGACCGTAAGGTTTACTGCTACTATTTTATAATAATTAAGCCAAGGGTAAGGAAGTATTGCTTCTGCTGTTTTTTACGGCAACCCGCCTTTTTAAAAGGCAGATTTGAAAGTGAGCTTTCAATCCTTGAAGGACGCTAGTCGAGTTTTGTGTTTTACCAGTGATCATTAGATAGACGTGTGGTAGAGAGATTTAGCATTTGATTGCGATATGGATGGTTAACTACATTAATTGTTTGTTATAAGAAAACACCTTACGACCTTAAGTAGCAAACCGTACGCCAGGGTACGCCGCGCCGCTGCTGCTGGTTGAGAACATGAGTTAAGGATGGGTCGTCGCGTTAAAACTTGGCTGTTGGTGACGATTGTTGTGCTCGGCGCGGCAATGCCCGCCGTCGGTTGGGCGGCGGCCGCGAGCTCTGTGCGTCCGATCGAGTGGTCGGCGTCGCGCTTTATTTGTTTTGATGTGGTGCCGCCGCGCCAGGGGGCGGCGAGTTGCGATGCGCTCTGCGGCGCCAAGGGGGCGGCTTGTGTTGGTCTCAACACCAAGGGTGCGGCAAACACCGATCTTGGCTGCAGCGATTTTGTCGAAGGACGGATTTTGGCGGATCTCGCTGGCAGCTGCCGGTGCTGCGGGTTGGACGATTCGGTCCGGCCGGGACAGTAGCGCTCCTTTTCGCGTGCTGCTCTAGGCCCGGAGGATTGGGCTTGGTGTCAGCGGAGCGGGCGCTGGCGTTAAAAAAGACTGGATTTACCGGAAGGGTAGAGGCAGCGCGCCGCGCTGGTTGCGTGATCGCGCGTTGCACGTTGCCGGATTATGGCCACGTTATGGGCAGGATGGCAGTTCGGCGGGGTGTCGGCGGCGAATGGCAAAGACGGCGACGATCGAGCGGCCACGCCAGAGCGATGTGCTCGCGTGGCTGGTGCCAAAGAGTGAGGGTGAGGCTTACGCGCTCGATTATGCCAAAGCGATCGAGCTTGGCCGCGAAGGACGTTACGAGGAAGCGCTTGCGGTCTTTGATCGGCTGATTGCAAGCGATCCGGAAAATTATTCGATTTATCCGCTGCGCGGGGCGGCGTTGTGGGGTTTGGGGCGCGACCGCGAAGCGGTTGCCGCCGCACTGGTGGCGGTCAAACACGCCGCCGATGAGCCGCACGCGCTCGCTTACAGTGCGACCGCACTCGAGGAAATGGGGCAAGTCGAGGTGGCGTTGGCGATTGCCGAAGATGCGCTGGCGCTTGACCCCGACAATCAGCTCGAATCCTCGGCTTACGCGCATCTGGTGCGGGCGGATGTGCTGAGCCTCAAAGGCATCGGTGACGAAGCGGCGGCATCCTTCGAAAAAGCGGGTGATATTTTTTTACATCATGCCAATGCCGAAGGGGTGGGGCGGGTCCGGCTGGTGCTGCAATCGACCTGTTACGACCTTGCCGAGTGTTATGAGGAAAACGGCTACTATCAATATTCATCCGTCATCTTTCGCAATATGTACAATATCTTATGGAAGCAATCTCAAGGAACTACTGACCAAGAGCTGCACAAGGACTTAATTGACCTTTACCGCTATATTGTAACTTCTATCCCTGACTGGTATAGCAAAGCGGCTATGCTAAACCAGGACAAGGATAATCAGGATCAGCAATTTGATGACGCGATGCGGGAAGTGGCGCGTCGCTATCGGTTGCCGGTCGAACGGGTCGATGCGGTATTGCAAGCCGCAGCACAACAGATAACGGTGCCCTCGGCATCGGCGGCGCGGCCCAAATGGGAGCGCGATCGGCGGCCGGATGAGAACCCGGCAGAGTTTGCCTGGCGCGCTTATGCCGCCGAAGCGCAAGCCGGGACATTAAACCGCGGGGTCATCGCGCGTGAGGATAAACCGTTGGCGGTCAAGCTCGCGAGTTGGCTGCGCTCGCATCCGATGCCGGCGGGGATCGACATTCCGACCTTGCCGGAATGGAACAGCCGGCGGTTGGAGAGACTGCGCGATAATCCGGGTGCCCGCGAAGTGATCCGGCTGTTGAATGTCGAGCGCCATCGCAATCACAAGGCGCGGCGTTCGCTAAACCCTTCGTAAATTTTTGCGGATAGATATTTTGTAAATATCCACATCCTCTTATTGACAACGGATCAAACCACCACACGTAAGAACGCGGCTCCGCGATGGAGCTGCGTCGGACGGATCGTCCGTCCGCGCTCTCAAAGTCGAGAGTGGAAAAAATGCGACCCTCGCACATCGCTCACATCGTCACCGAGGCAACTAGCGGACCCGACAGCCGTGCGCTGTGGCGCGAAATCGGCGTGATCTGGCCGCACAAAAGCGGCAAGGGGTTTGATCTTGTCATTCACCCGCAGCTGAGTGTCAGCGGCCGCATCGTCTGCACCGAGCGGCGCGATCGCGCCGAGGAGCGTCCGGAGGATGCGATATGACGGCTTTTGAGCCTGTCGCGGCTGCCGAAGTGGAGGAGCTGGGCGCACCGCCGTCATGGCTCGCGAAATTTGGTGCTGCGGTCGCCCGCTTCCTCGGCAAGATGGCGTTTTACGCCGTGATGTTTGGGCTGGGCGCGGCGGGCATGGTGTGGCTGGCGCCGATGCCGCCGCCGGACAAGACAACCACACTCGGCGATCTGGTGACTGTCGTCAGCGGATTTTGCGCGCTGATGATGTTTTTCGTCGGGCTCGCCGGGATGGGGTTCACGGTCGCTACCGGTGGCCGAAAGCTGTCGGATTGAGCTCGCGAGCGGAGCAGCGGCATGCTGGCAATCCTTGGCGGGCTGATCCTGCTGCCATTGATACTATTGTGGCGCGGGTTGCGGCTGGCGCTGCGGTGGTGGGGGCATTGGCGGCGGTGGCGGATGGTGCCATTGGCGCAACGCAACATGACGCGCGCGACCGTTGCCGCCTTTGTCTTGGCACTGTGCATCGGCTTTGCCGCAACCGGGGTTCCGTTTCGTGATCCGATTGCGGCCTCGGCGCTTGCCGGCGTTGGCGGCGTCGGGCTGCTTTATCTCGCCGCCGGCGTCTTCGGCTCGCAAGGCGCGCGCTTCGATGTGATCTCGGTTGTTTGGTGGGGTGTTGGCGCGCTGGGTTTGATGGCGGCACTGCTGCATCTCGAAGGAATATTGTGATGGAGATCTTGGCGCTGGTGGCGGCGGCGGGGCTCGTCGCCTGGATCTTGCGGATCGCATTGATCCTGCGCCCGGTACCCGGCGCGAAACTGCCGCATCCGTCAAAAATTTCGGGAATGCCGATGGCGAGTTCCGCTTCGACGGGCACGGCGCATACCGCACTCAACCGCAAAGGGCGCGCGCGTCGTCCGCAATTTCGTACGTAAGGGAGCGTTCGAATGATTATTGGACGGTTTCAAAAATATGATGAGGGTTTCAGCGGGTTTGTTGAAACGCTGAGCCTTCAGTTAAATCCGGTGCGCTTTATCAAGCGCGATCGCGGTGCCGATTACAGCGTGCGCGGGCCGGAGGATTGCGAGCTTGGCGCCGCCTGGCACAAGACCGGCGAGTGGGGCGGCTATTTGTCGGTCAAGCTCGATTGTCCGGGGTTGCCGGCACCGCTCAGCGCGACAATGGCGCTGCGGGAACGCGAGGACGGGTTTTATTTCTTAAGCTGGCAACGGGCCCGTGCCACTGAGGCCCGTGGCACTGAGAATGGGGCGGGAGCGCAGCGATGAGCTTTCCGTTCCGCCGCGACAGCGTCATTGGTTCGAGCGCATCCGACGCATTTTATCTCGGGCGCTATTGGGATGAGCGCGCCGGCCGGGTCGGCCCCAAAATGCAAATGCCGGGCAGCGAGCCGATCATCATCATCGGCCGCAACCGCTCGGGCAAAGATGCCGGGATCGGCAATTACAACGGTCTGCAGCTCGAAGGCCGCAGCATGTTTTATATCGATCCGCGCGGCGAGGCAGGGGCGATCTGCGGCCCGCACCGGCGCAGATTGGGGCCTGTCTACAACGTCAATGCCTTTGGCGTGCTGACATCGCGGCATGCGAGTTACACGCCGGGCTATGAGGATCTCGAAAGCGACGGGCTCAATGTGTTGCGCGGGCTCGATGCAACAAGCCCGATGCTGTTTGACGATGCCGCGAGTTTTGCCGAAGCCTGGATCCGGCTCGAAAGCAAAGATCCGCATTGGTCGGTGCGCGCCCGCGGTCTGATCACCGGCTTGACGATGGCCGAGGTCATCGATGCCGCGGTAACCGGTCGGGTTCCGACCTTTGCCAATATTCGCGCGGTCTTGACCGAGGCCGATGTGGTCGATGGCAAGACGCGGATGCCGCTCAAAGGGCTGGTCGCAACCGCGCAGCGGCTGGTGCGGCAAGGTCATCCGCAGATTGCCAGTCTGTTAGGCGGTTTCACGGTCGACAATGAGGAAACACGTGGGGTGCGTGCGACCGCCGATGGGCAGACGCAAGCGATGCTGTCGCAGCCGATGCGCGAGGACGAATTAAAAGGCGGGCTGGCGCTTGATGAGCTCGGCAACCGGCCGGTAACCGTGTTCGCGATTATGCCGCACGAATTTGTCAAAGAGGGCAGCATTCATTCAAATGGGCTGCGGCTTTGGGTGTCGGCGGCGTTGCGCTCGTTGTACCGGCCAAGCCCGACGATCTGCACCTTTTGGCTTGAATGAATTTGCTGCTCTCGGTCGGCTGGGACCGATCGAAAGCGCGCTCGGTCTGGTTGCAGGCTACGGCATACAACTCGTTATCGTCGTGCAGAGCCTGACCCAATTGCACCAGCTTTACGAAAACGCGTGGGAGAATTTTTTGGGGCAGGCCGGTGCGGTGGTGTTGATCGGTGCGCCGGCTGACAAATTCACCGCGGACTATCTGAGCTCGCGCAGTGGCGAGCGTACGATCCTGCAGCCCAATGCCAACACATCGTTCAACCCCGGCGGGTTTGGGCTGTCGAATGGTGAAGGCTACACGCGGCGGCCGCATTTGATGCCGCAAGACCTTTACGGGCTGCAACCGGGGTTTGGTTATGTCTGGGTCGCGGGTCTGTCAAACGCGATCCCGGCGTATTTTCCGCCGTATTGGGACGTCGCCCGTCTGCGTCGCCGAGCCCGAGGGAATCCGTACTATCGCGGGTGATATCATGGAAGAAATCGAGCGCAAAATCTTTGCCCAGTTCGATGACCAGGAGCGCGGTTTACGAACCAGCGCGTTTGAAAAATTGTACGCGCATTTTACGATGCAAACTCCGCCGCGGTTGTTTCGCGACATTCTGCAAGAGCTCGAGAAGGGCGAAGAAGCCGCCAAGAAATGCACCGCACTGGAAAACAATGTTACGGTGCTAAAGCAGGCGAGTGTCGCCGATCATCAGAATTTTAATCAGCGTTACATTGCCGCCTTGGCTTGCTCGCTTGGCTCTAGGATAAACATCACTCTGTCGTATTGCAGCGTCAGCGCCTGTGAGAGGGTACGCTCCTCCTTCCAGGCAAAGGCGTCGTCGAGATCGTCACCGGCGCGCAGCGGCCGATGCAGATTCTTGTTGTTGGCCGGCGCTTTGGCAAAGCGCGCGTTATAGTCGGCAATGAAAGCCGGGAGGAGGGCGTTGCCTTCCGCCAGGGTTGCTACACCCGCCAGCCGCAATTCTTTGACCAAGCGGTCTTGCAACGTCTTGTTGGCACGTTCGACCCGTCCTTTGGCCGGGCTCGAATTGGCGCAGATGATGTCGATGTTGAGCGCGTGCAGGGCGCGGCCGAACTGGGTCATCCCGTCACCGCCAAGCGCTCCTGGATGGTTGACCCGAAAGACCCCATGCTTGTCGCTGTAGAACGCAACCGGCTTACCCCAGGCCTCCAAATAGGCGCGGGCCGCATGGAAATAGGCAAACGTCGACTCGCTCTCGACAAATTGCAGATGCATCAGCCGGCTCGTCGCGTCGTCGACAAACACCAGCAGAGTGCATTGTGGCCCGCGGTCTTCGAACCACCAATGCTCGCTGCCGTCGACCTGCACCAGTTCGCCGACGCATTCGCGCCGCGGCCGCGGCTGGTGAACCTGCTTGCGCTGCTTGCGATCGCGCCACAGCCCGGCTTCGATCATCCACTGGCGCAGCGTTTCACGGGCAACCGCGATCCCGTGATCCTCGCACAGCTTCTCGGCTGCCAGGGTCGGGCCAAAATCCCAATACCACTGGCGGATGATGGTCAGAACCGCGCGCCGCAATGCCTCGGGCTTACGCCGGTTGCTGCGGCGACCGCGGCGTTTCGAGATCAGGCCAGTCGGACCTTCGATCCGATAGGCCTTCAACAGCCGAAACACCTGACGCCGCTCGAGTCCCAACAGCTGGCCCGCTGCTTTCGTCGTCAGCCGCTTTTGGTCCAGATCCCGCAGAACCTCCAGCCGCGAAAGCTCCCGATCGCTCATCAGTCGTATCGTCACCCCCAACACCCCCCGGAAAACCCCCGGGAAGTGTCATCTGTAATTGGCGGTAAGCTCGCGGGCGATTATGCAAAATTGCAGCGGCGGTTAAGCGTGCTGCAATGGATCAGAAAATATGGTCGGGGGTTGGCGATTGCCGCTTGCTTGCCGGTGCTTGCCGGTGCTGCTTGGCATTACTACCCGGTTGAGAGTTCGACGCAACGCGCCGCGGTCGATGCGCACTTTGCTGCGTTGGCTTGGGACATAAAATGGGTGGCGTCGACGGAAGCGTCGGATCCTGTGGTGATGATCGCGGCGGGGCAACCTTATTGGGTGATCGCCCGCTTTGATGCCAATTGGTCGCACGAAAACGCGAGCGGCGCCGTGGTGATGGTCAAGTGTGTGCACATCTACGCGTCACCGGCGGTCCGGGATGCCGGCGTGTTTTTAAAAGCCCACCCTTACAGCCTGTTTGGTTGGGGATGGATCAGCTGGCCCGAGCGCGGCACGAGCTGCAAAGCCTGAAATTTTTATCGGGAGCGTCAAACGATGAGCGCGCGTCAAAAAAGCGGTCTGTTGTCGATCTTTCGCAAAAACAGAATGGCGCCGGCGATTGCCGTCGCGGAGAGTGCGGCTGTCGGTGTGCCGGTTTTGTGGGAGCCGCCACAAACCGCGGCAACATCCCGACGCGAGATGGTACGGCAAAATGTACCAGACCCGCCCGCCTCGGTTCCGGGATCTTGGGTCCCGCCAGTTGTGGAGACACCGCCCCGCCATGTTTCCGATCAGGTGCCGGCATCGGCACCAGGTCTGTGGGTGCCGCCGGCACCGGCGGGCACCGTAGCGGCAGAGGCCGAACGTCCGCGGCTGGTTTTTGCCGTCGACGCAACCGGCAGCCGCGAGCATGCGTGGAGGGCGGCGCGTAAACTCACCGATGCGGTGTTGAAGGCGTTGCCGGGGGAATTGGATGTGGCGCTTGCCGTCCATGGCGGCGGGCGGGTGCACACCTTTACCCGGTTCACCTCAAAACCCGGTCGGTTGCGCGATATGGCGGCTGGCGTCTCGTGCAAAGCGGGCGGCACCCGGTTGCTCGATATTCTCGAGCGAGTGCTGAAACTCAAGCGGGTCGGCGTCGTCCTCTACATCGGCGACAGCTTTGAGGAATCCGACGCGCAAGCTTGCCGGTTGGCGGATGCGCTGCTGAAGCAAGAAACGCGCGTCATCATCCTGCATGACGGGCCGCCGCCCGTTGCGTTTGGCGAAATCGCCGAGCGCAGCGGCGGTGCGTTGCTGCCGTTTGACGCATCTGCCCTCGACCAGCTCGGCGAATTGCTCGGTGCAGTCGCCGCGCTCGCGGTTGGCGGGGTTGCCGCGGTCGAGGAACAGCAGGCGACGATGCCGGCGGCCGCGGTGCTCCTGGAAAAACTCGATCCGAAGCGGTTGATGATCGCGCATAAGCGATGATGGGGCCTCGCAAGGATTGCTCAAAAGCCTTGCCGAAGCCCGGGCCAGCTTCGTTACCCTCGCCTCCGTCTGCCGCTCAGGTGGCTTGTCAGGGCCTAGATTGTGAACTCAATGAACTCCCGATTGACAATGGACGATGACGAAGGTCGGCAAATACCATGGTGAGGGGACCTTCCGGAAACGCGCGGCAATGACGAGGACGCGCCGATAGCAGACTAGACACCCGCCGGGTGACAACTGCAAACAGAGTGCGCTGCAGCGCGGTAGGGGTCCGGAGTCACTGCCCTCGATTTGCTGAGGCTGAGGGCGTGAAAGCCTGACAGAACCGGTGCAGGGTCTTATCCGTGCAGGAAGCGGCGCAGCGCCTCGCGATTGTCGTGCTCGGCCTGCTTGGTAACGCGGGCATTCGTTACCCGATAGAAGCCGTGATACGCCCGCGGGTACATGTGAAGCTCGACCGGCACCCCGGCGCGGCTCAGTCGATCCGCATAAATCATGTTTTCTTCGAGGAAGAGATCAAGACCGCCGACCGAAATGTAGGTTGGAGGCAAGCCCGACACATCGGCCGCTCGTGCAGCCGCCGCATAAGGCGAGACGTCGGCTGAGCCCGGCTCTTCGCCGAGCAGCGAACGCCAGCCGAAATAGTTGTTCGCTTGCGTCCAGACGAACTCGCCGACGTAAGGATGCAGGTCCTTGCGCACTGCCGTGCGGTCGTCGATCATCGGATAGATCAGATGCTGAAAAGCGAATTTGGGTCCCTGCCGGTCGCGGGCGTAGAGCACGGCGCCCGCCGCAAAACCGCCGCCGCCGCTTTCACCCTTGATACCGATGCGGGCGGGATCAAGCCCGAGCTGTCCTGCATTCGCGTGCAGCCAAACGAAGACCGAGTAGATGTCCTCCACTGGCGCCGGGTGCGGTGATTCCGGCGCGAGGCGATGATCGACCGAATAGATCGCGCATCTCAGCTCTGACGCGAACAGCCTATTTTCCACATCCTTCATTTCCGGCGCACCCATCACGAAGCCGCCGCCATGGATGTGTACGATGACGGGAAGTGGCTCGTTGGACGTGACCGGGCGATAGGTCAGCACGCGGATCGGCTTTGCGCCAAATGCACTCTCGACATGGATCTCGTCGGTGGCGATATCGGGCAGGTTCGGTTTCGGCACGGCTTCAGCCAGTTCCAGCGCATTGGCGCGGCGCTGCGTCAAGGACTCAGCGGTCAGCGGCGGCAGTTGCTGAGCGAGCGCATCGCGCAATTCGGGATCGACAAGCTCGATTGTGCTCATGAGTGGCGGCCCTCCGTTTGTGACAAGCAAAACGATAAGGCAAATAACTGGCGCTGCATCCAGGAACTGACCAGCGAGATACCGTTGCCACTAATATAAACTCGATAGTTGCAATGCGGGAGAGCGCCGGCGAGGTTGTCAAACTCCCGGTCGCGCCGCGTGAGCGTTCAAAAGCCCAAAAAATTGCGTCTCGATCCTCTGGCCGATCCGCGGTCCTTGCCGCGCGCGGCCATCGTAGCTCGCTGAGGTTTGATTTGCGACGGCCGCTTTGAAAGCGAGGGCATCACCGGTAGAGCAAATCACGAAGGGCATAGACGCCCGGGCGGACCTACAATCGGTCGAGCCGAGTCCGGAATGGCAGTCGCCTCCGGCCAAACGGATACGGGCAAGTGACGACGGCCCTGCGCCGATCGCGGACCCTCGGCCTACGCGATACCGACGCAGGCAAAGTGCTGTCTTTCAGCGCGGCGGGGCCAGTCAACTGCCGACGGTGGCGCCTGCCGGGTATGCAAACGCGCGATTTGCGGTTGCTCAAAACGCCCAAGACAGCAACCGTGGTGTCGACACCGCTAGCAATCTGGTGGATGTCGGATAAGACCGCGTTGGGGGAAGGTCCCATTCAATGGAATTAGGTATCTATCACGAGTTTCCGGTGCTGCCGGGCCGCAGCCAAGCCGAATGCTTCGCCGCCGGGTTCGACATCGTCGACGCCAGCGAGGAATACGGCCTCGACGTGATGTGGCTCGCGGAACTGCATTTCGACAAACGGCGCGCCCTCGCCGCCAGCCCGCTGGTCCTTGGTACCGCGATCGCGGCCCGCACCGAAAGGATCAGGATCGGGACCAGCGTGCAGGTGCTTCCGCTGGCTAATCCGCTTCGCATCGCCGAGGAAGCCGCGACCTTGGATCACGTCTCCAAGGGCCGACTGATCTTCGGCGTCGGGCGCAGCGGCGTCGTGAAGACCTATGAGGCGCTGAACATCGCCTATTCCGAAAGCAAGGACCGCGAGATCGAGTGCCTCGAGATCATCCAGCGCGCCTGGCAGGAAGACAATTTCTCCTACAAGGGCAAGTTTTACGACATCCAAGACGTCACGGTCGTGCCGCAGCCGGTGCAACAACCGACGCCCGAAATCCGCATCGCGGCGGTGAGCGTCGAAACATTCCCCGCGGCCGGCAAAGCGGGCCAAGGCCTGTTCCTGTCGGTGCGGCACGAGGATGTGCGGATGTTCAAGCAGCACATCGACGTCTACCGCAAAGCCTGGACCGACGCCGGACATCCCGGGGAGGCACCCGTCTATCTCCGTTGCCCCGGTTTCGTCGCCAAAACCGATGCGGCGGCCCAGGAAGCCTACGGGCCGACGCTGATGCGGCATTTCCAGAACCAAAGCCGCCTGCTCGCCAACTCCTCTCGGCGGCAAAACAGCCCGCCGGACCACCCGCGCTGGAAAACCTCGCAGCGCCTCACTGAAATCACGCTCGAGGAAACATTGCGCGGTTCGGTGTTCATTGGCTCACCCGATACGGTGGTGGGGAAGTTGAAAGACCTACAACGCGACATAGGGCTGTCGGGCGTGCAGTTGGAAACGAATTGCGCGGGCCTGGCCGATCACGCGGCGGAACGAGAGGCGATCCGGCTACTGGCGCGGGAGGTCAAGTCGGCGTTCCGTTGAACGCGGCTTAAAGCCTCCGCGGCGACGATAGTGAATGGCCGGAGTGGGGGCACGAAGCCCGTTCCTGCCGCCCGGTCCGAGGGTCCGCTCTCGGATTAGTTAAGGGAGCTTTCCCAGTTCGGGACCATGTTCTCCGTGGGCATTTTACGATATCAGCCGCGGGATGTGCGTGCGGTCTCTCGCATGGGCTATCGGCGCTGCTTTGAGCGATGAGATGAGTCCCTGACTGCGTTTGGGGAGAACCGGCCGGCTAGGATGCCGAAAATATTTATTGATCAGGGACCGGGACGGGAGGGGGTAGGAAATTATTTCGATCTCGCGCTAGGCCCATCGGCAGACCGGTTGGAGCCTGAGATCGCGCGTGCCACTGACCGTTTTATCTAGGTCTCGCTCGCTCTCCGGGCGTTAAAGGCGCGCTTTAGACCAGGTTGCTCCGTCAGCACTCGCAAAAAGGCAAATGATCGGGGCACGCCGTCTGTCGCCGCCGCCAGGGACGTGGCGCCACCGGCGTGCTATCGTTCCACCGCTGGCAAGATGGGACCGATCCCGCGTGGTCCGGCCGGGAGGGCATGAGCGATGACGGCGAATCGCGGCATCTTAGGCGCGGCGGTTGCGTTCGCTATTTTCGGGGTGGTCGGCAATCATGCGGCGGCCCAGAAATCGGGCGGCATTCTTCGGCAATACATGATCGACAGTCCGGCCTCGATGTCGATCCACGAGGAAACGACGGTGGTCGCCGAACGGCCGATGATGGGGGTGATGAACAACCTCGTCATCTTCGACCAACACCTGGCGCAGAACAGCCTTGCCACGGTCAGGCCAGAGTTGGCGACCGGTTGGACCTGGGACGAGGACGGTGCGCGGCTGACTTTTAAGCTACGCCAAGGGGTGAAGTGGCACGACGGCAAGCCGTTCACCGCCGCCGACGTCAAATGCACCTGGGAGCTGGTGCAGGGCAAGACGGCGGAAAAGCTGCGGGTCAACCCGCGGAAGGGCTGGTACGGCAATCTTGCCGATATCCAAACCAACGGCGATTACGAGGTTACTTTTGTCCTGAAGCGACCACAGCCCGCCTTCCTTGCCTTGCTGGCGTCCGGTATGTCGCCGGTCTATCCATGTCACGTGTCGCCAAAGGACATGCGCCTGCATCCGATCGGAACCGGTCCGTTCAAATTCGTCGAGTTCAAGCCCAACGAGCACATCACAGTGGCAAAAAACCCGGATTATTGGAAGCCGGGGTTCCCCTATCTCGATGGCATCGAATATACGATCGTCAAGAACCGTTCGACCGCGATCCTTGCCTTTGTCGCCGGCAAATATGAGCTGACCTTTGCCGGCACGCTGACGATCCCACTGACCCGCGACCTGCAGAAGCAGCGGCCGGATGCGATCTGCGAGCTGCCGCCGGGCAGCGTCAGCACCAATCTGATTGTCAATCGGGACAAGCCGCCGTTCGACAATCCCGAGCTGCGACGGGCGCTGGGCCTTGCGCTCGACCGCCAAGCCTTTATTGATATCCTGACCGCGGGCCAGGGTTTGCGGGCGGCGGCGATGCAGCCGCCGCCCGGCGGCCAGTGGGGAATGCCGCGCGGCATGCTTGACGAGCTGCCAGGCTACGGTCGGGATGTGGCGGCCAATCGGGCCGCGGCACGCGAGATCATGAAAAAGCTCGGCTATGGGCCGGAGAAGCCGCTGCGGATCAAGGTCTCGGCCCGCGACATCCCGCCTTACCGCGATCCGGCCGTAATCCTGATGGACCAGCTGAAGGAAATCGATATCCTCGCCGAACTGGAGCCAGTCGACACGGTGCAATGGTACCCGAAAGTGCAGCGCCGCGACTATACGGTCGGGCTGAACCTGACCGGCACACTGGTCGATGATCCCGATGCGATGCTCTACGAAAACTACAAATGCGGCGGTGTCGGCAACTACAACGCTTACTGCAACCCGGAGATCGACCGGCTAATCGAGCGTCAATCGATCGAGCCGGACCAGGATAAGCGCCGGCAACTCGTGTGGGAGATCGAAAAGCGGCTGGTCGAAGACGATGCCAAGCCGCTCATCTATTTCAACCGCGGCGGCATCTGCTGGG
>CAVTLC010000014.1:0-24764 GCA_963735445.1 uncultured Alphaproteobacteria bacterium | reverse complement strand
TCGATTTGAGATGCTTATGGTGCTGCCGCGGCAGCCGATAGAAGGTGAGCGTCTCGTCGATGTTTTCTTCAACCCAGCCGGTGAGCTTTGAATATTTATCTGACCACTTGGCGAGCCAAGCGGCCAGATCGCGCCGTGCCTCGGGGAGGTCGCGCCGGTCGTATAGCCAGCGCAGCTCCTGCAGGCAGTCGTCGTCGACCCGGCGTGGCACGTAGTCGAGCGCGTTCCTCAAGAAATGAACGTAGCAACGCTGATAAGCCGCTTCCGCCAGAACCTCGCGCAGTGCTGCCCGCAGGCCGGCATGATCGTCGGCGACCACAAACTCGACGCCGTGCAGACCGCGCGCTTTGAGCCCCAACAGGAAATCCCGCCAGCTCGATCGGCTCTCGCGATTGGCGAGCTCGACCGCCAGCACTTGACGCCGGCCGTCCCAGTCGATGCCGATCGCAATCAGCACCGCCTGGCTGACAATGACCCCAGCCTCGCGAACCCGTTCGTAGCGCGCGTCGAGGATCAGATAGGGGAAGGCTTCGGCCAACGAACGGGCGGCGAATTGCGCCAGGCTCGCATCCAGCCGCTGGTTCATCGCACTGATCGAGGACGCCGAAAAGCTGTGGCCGCACAGCTCCTCGGTGATCGCCTTCACTTTGCGGGTCGAAACCCCTTGCACATACATTTCCGCCAGCGCCGCCACCAGCGCGCGCTCCGAACGCTGGTAGCGCTCGAACAGCTCGGTCGAGAACCGCCCCGCGCGGTCCTGCGGTACCCGCAGCTCAAGCTTGCCAACCCGCGTGATTAACGTCCGGCCGTAATAGCCCGACCGATAGCCCTGTCGGCCGACCGCCCGTTCGCCTTTCTCCGCGCCCAAGGCCTCCGTCATCTCCGCTTCGAGCACCTCTTGCAGCGCCGTCCGTACTAGCGCCCGCAGGAACTCCTCGTCCTCCGTTACAACGGCTTTGACGTCGATAGTCCCAGATTTACCCTGCCTCTTGGTCATGGTGTGCATCCTCGCCAAAGGATCCCGGTGATTGCGACATCACCCGCATACCATGACCATCCGCCTCAGCGGCTTTTGCAGAACTTCCCGGACATTACCTGCGAGAAGCCCATCAGTAGCTTTCCGACACCGGAGGAGAGATGAGCGCGGCCACGTTTCCAGACTTAGCTGGGCAAATGGCGTCGTTGCGACTTGACGAAGTGCGGTGTCGCAAATTCCGTAAGGAATAAAAGATGAACGGGCGGGAACCGCCGATGGTCGAGATGCCGCCGCGCTATTCCTTCCGGCTGGCGGACTTGCGCACCTGCACTTGCGCACCTGGCACTTGGTCGAAGGCGTCAATCAAAATCGCGGGACTGATTGCGACATTGAGGGGTCTCGGAGGTGACACGCCGGTGCCGGTGTGGAAGTGAAGAGGCGTCATCCCAGACCCGATCGCTATTCGCATCGATCACGTTAGCATGGCTCCTCTGCAACAGGGTCCAACCTGATCCGGATCAAGACGAGGGCGTAATGTGGCTCTGCTCCCAGATACCGGCGCTTAGAAGCTAGGATTCGTCGAGAGTAGTCGGAGGGGCGGCATATAACAGTAAGCTACTCGGGTCATCGGCTGAGACAGCGCGTCATCTGCCGCAAGCTACCCATGTCAGGCATCCTCTTCGAGTTCGACGCTTTCCAGCCGCGCCTGCTGGGCATGCGGATCTGTCGGATCGCTCGACACCTCGATCTCCAATGCCGCCGTGCTGGCGAGCGTATCGCGGGCCTCGAGGGCGAAATGTTCGCGAAAGTGCTCGGCGGACAGGTGGCTGAGCGCGCCTAGCCAGACTTTGGCTCCGATGACATGACTGGCGCCGGCGGCGCGCGCGAGCTGCTCAATCCGCCGGACGAGATCTCGGACGAGCGCGGTTTCATGCATCGATGGCGACTCCATGCGGCCAATCGACCTGCAATAGGTCGGCGATATCGACACGAATTTTCTCGGCCACCCGATCGGTAGCAGCCGCGACCGCAGGCGACAGCGACCCGCCGACCGCGAAGCTTTCTCCTTCCACCAAGTAGAGGATCAGGCAGCGGGGTAGTCGACCAAGGCAACGGGCAAGCTCGATGGCGTCGCCGATACCGACAGCATGGGTCGAGGAGGGTGACAAGCCTGTTGGCAGCGGGCCGGCGCTGAGGTCAAGGCAGTGGATTTGTCCGGGTCGAGCAAAGGACGCTGCAGCATCAACAAGAATAACCGCGTCGAAACCTTCCCATTCATCGAGAAGGGCGAGAACATCGCCGCTGCGCGCGCGTAAAACAACCCCGGGCGGGGTACTCGCTTGCAGCCGCGCGATCACCGCCGCGCCACAGCCATCATCGCCACGGTCGGGATTGCCGATCCCGATGACGAGCACGCATGCCGGGCAGATCTCGGTCATTCCCGGTGGACTCTCAATTGCAAAAAATGGGCGGCACACGAAATGCAGGGATCGTGATTGCGGATGCTCTGCTCGCAGACCGCTTTGAGCGTCTCCTCGTCGCGATCCAGATTGGCCGTGGCAACCGCCCGCAAATCTTCTTCGATGACGCCCTGGTTCTGCGCGGTTGGCGGCACGAGACGCGCGTCGAGGATTGTTCCTTCGGGATCGAGTTCGTAGCGATGATAAAGCAGGCCGCGCGGTGCTTCAGTACACGCATAGCCGGCGCCGGCGCGCGGCTCGGGCGAAACAAAGGGCAGCGGCGGCGGGTCGTAATCCGCGATTATACGCAGTGCCTCGCCGCAGGCGTAAACGATCTCGACCGCGCGAACGAGAATGCTGCGGAACGGATTGCGGCAGACCCGATCGAGGCCAGCTTCGTCGGCGAGCGCATGGACCTCGGCCGGCAGCCGGTCGCGATTCAGCAGCATAGCGCGCCATGGGTCCAACGAGATAAGCGCCGCGCCGCTTCAGCTTCGAATGAAGGGCGGTTGAATACGGCACCTGATGCTCGAGGAACTCGGATTCATATTCGGCGGCCGAGATGTCGAGACCGGCGGAAGAGACGATCCGCCCGGCATTCATCGGATACTCCTGGGGATGCCGCAGTGCCACGAACTCGTAATCGCGGGCGACATCGGGAAACGGAAAGCCCGCAGCCCAGCGCAATGTCTCGATCGCCAAGTCGCGGGCTTCGCTTCAACGATTCGGCGAGCGGCATCAGCTCGGCGCGGGTCGGTGTTCGATAAAACCCGCCAACCCGGACATTGACGGGATGAATTTCGCGGCCGCCGAGCAGGCGCAACAACTCGTTGCCGGTCTTTTTGAGTGCCAACCCGCGCTCCACCGCCTCCCGGTGATCACGCGCCATCGCGATCGCATCGGGGTAGCCGAGAAAATCGGGTGCGTGCAGCATGACAATGTGCAGCGCGTGGCTCTCGATCCACTCGCCGCAATAAAGCAGCCGCCGCAAGGCGCGGATCGGCTCCCCGACTTCGATCCCGAGGACGCCCTCGATCGCGTGCACGGCACTCATCTGGTAAGCGACCGGGCAGATCCCGCAGATGCGGGCGACGATGTCCAGGACCTCGCCAAAGCCGCGTCCGCGCAGCAATGCTTCGAAAAACCGCGGCGGCTCGAAAATGCTGAGACTGGCCGCCTCGACCGTGCCGTTGCGGATGTGAAGATCGAGCGAACTTTCCCCCTCGACGCGGGCGATGTAATCGACCTTGAGCGTCCTAGTCGCCATGTGCTTCTGCCTCCTTGCGGAACGCCTCGGCGGCGGCGTTGAAAGTCTGGAACAGCCGCGCGATATCGCGTCCCGCCATGCCGAGCCTGGAGAACTCGTGGGCTATTGCTGCGGTGTTGGCGCCATCGACCGGCCCGAAACAGCCGTAGCATCCGCGATTGTAGGACGGGCAGATCGCGCCGCACCCGGCATGGGTAACGGGCCCGAGACATGGTGTTTTATGGGCAACCATCACGCATGGATTGCCGCGCGTCTTGCACTCGACGCAGACGCTGTGACCGGCGATCGCCGGTTTGCGCCCGACGAGAAAGGCCTTGATGACTTCGAGCAGCTGGTCCTTGTCGATCGGACAGCCGCGCAGTTCGAAATCGACGGCAACGTGGGCGCTGATCGGCGTCGAGGTCGCGAGGGTCTGCAGATACTCGGGGTTCGGATAGACGTAGCGAGCAAACTCCCGCACATCCGCGAAATTCCGTAATGCCTGGATGCCGCCGGCGGTGGCGCAGGCCCCGATCGTGACAAGCCGTTTCGACAGCCGGCGTACACGATGGATACGTTCGGCATCGTGCGGCGTCGTGATCGAGCCCTCGACCAGCGAGAGATCGTAGGGCCCGCGCAACATCCTGCGCGACGCCTCGGCAAAATAGGCGATGTCGAGCTCGCCCGCGACAGCCAGCAATTCGTCCTCGCAATCGAGCAGGCTCAGCTGGCAGCCGTCACAGGAGGCGAATTTCCACACCGCGAGCCGCGGCTTGCGGCGATCCGGCATTTCAGATCTCGCGAATGTTAAAGATCGCGGCGATGCGGTCAAACCGAAAGACCGGACCATCGCGGCAGACAAAAGCCGGGCCGAACTGGCAATGCCCGCACAGCCCAACAGCGCATTTCATGTTCCGCTCCATCGAAAGAAAAATCTGGTTGGCGGGTAGGCCGCGCTGGCGCAAGGCATCGATTGTGAAGCGCATCATGATTTCCGGCCCGCACACCATCGCCACGGCATGGTCTGGGTCCACCGCAATGCGTGGGATCAATGCCGGGACCACGCCGACATTGCCGCGCCAATCGGCAACGGCATGATCGACGGTGACGAGGATGTCGATGTCGAGGCGGCGCCGCCAGTCTTCGAGCTCACGCCGGAAAAGAATGTCGGTCGGACTTCGTGCGCCATAGAGCACGACGACGCGACCATAGCGCTCGCGGCGGGCGAGCACAGCATAGATCGAGGGGCGCAGTGGTGCGAGGCCAAGACCGCCGGCGACAATGACGATGTCGCTGCCCTCGCTCTCCGCAACCGGCCAGGCCGAGCCGTAGGGGCCGCGTACACCGATCACTGCGCCGCGGCGCAGCTTGGTAATTGCGGCGCTGACGGCACCGACGGCCCGCACGGTATGGACGATCTTGTTGACGTTGTCGGGATCGCCGCTGATGCTGATCGCGACCTCGCCGAGCCCGAAGGCGTAGAGCATATTGAATTGGCCGGGGCCGAAGGCGAAGGGTGCGGGCGGCGTCAGCTCGATCGTCGCGACATCGGCGCTTTCCTTGCGCGCCCGAGCAACCGCGAACGGCTGCGGGACAAGGCAATCTGTTTTTGATTCGGCTGCGCGATCAATAGGAATGCGCGTCAAGCGGGCTGGCTTCCATAAACGTCGAGCGCCTGCAGCCGTGCGGCGTGCAATTTCTCCCCCATCGCGCCGACAAACCGCTTCATCAGCTCGTAGCCGAGGTCGTGATCGGCCTCGCACTTGTCGCGCAAGCACTTGGCGTTGACCCCGAGCAATCGGGAAAGTTCGACCGCACGCGCGTCGAACGCCCAGCGATAGGGCGGCACCAGCCACGAACCATCGAGGACCTCGCCCGCGCCTAAGGTGGCGACAATGATCGGCGCCCGACCCGGCGCATGGATTTCGAGCGCTATGGTGCCGTGGCGGACCAGATAAAACTCGTCGGCTGCCTCGGCTTCGCGAAACAGATATTCCCCCGCGGCAATGCGCATGTTGCGGGCGCAACCCGAAATCGCCTGAGCGAACGCCTCGCCGAGATCGGCAAAAAACGGGTGTTCAAGAACGATCCGCTCAAGCCCTGTCATCGCGGTTGCTCCCTGTCGGGCCCGCAGTGCCTCGGATCGCTGCCGCCTCTTCGGTGATGTCGATCCCGACCGGACACCAGGTGATGCAACGTCCGCAGCCGACGCAACCCGAGCTGCCGAATTGGTCGAACCAGCTCGCTAGCTTATGAGTGATCCATTGGCGATAGCGCGCCTTGGTCGAATGCCGCACGCTGCCGCCGTGGATATACGAAAAATCGAGCGTGAAGCAGGAATCCCAGCGGCGCACGCGCTCGGCGACGGTGCCGGAGAGGTCGGTTGTGTCGTCGATGGTCGTGCAAAAACACGTCGGGCAGACCATCGTGCAATTGGCGCAGGCAAGACAGCGTTCGGCAACCTGATCCCAGCGCGGATGGTCGGGATTGGCCTGCAATAATTCTTTAAGGCCGTCAGTGTCGAGGCTGCGCCCCATCGATTGCCGAGTTTGTGTAACGATGGCGTCGCCGGCTCTGATTTCGGCTTCGGTTGCCGGCCGGTGCGGCACATTTGCGGCGAGGTTCGAGCCCTCCGGGCTGCCGATCTCCATCACAAACAAGTGACCGGCGTTCTCGATCAATTCGGTCAACGCGAGGTCAAAGCCCGCCTTAACGTCGGGCCCGGTGTCCATTGACGCACAAAAGCAGGTTCCGCCCGCCTGACCGCAATTGACTGCGACGATAAATGCCCGGTCACGACGGCGCTGGTAATTCCGGTCGATGTAGGCGCCCTCGACGAAGACACGGTCCTGAACGGCAATCGCGTGCAGTTCGCAGGCGCGCACTCCGATAAAAGCCAGCGGCTCGGATGCCGTGTCGAATGCCGTCACGTCAAACCCGTCGCCCTCGATGCGGCGCGCCTGCCACAACCGCTCGACTGGCGGATGCAGAAACTGTTTCCAGGAGTGCGGCCCGACTGCGTAGCCAAACACGGCGGCGTCGTCGCGCGCGCTCGAGGCGGTATTCGCCGGCCTCCTGGCGATCGGTCCAGCCGACCGGCAGCTGATCGAGATCGGTCACGGTGTCGTAGAGGATAGCCCCGTCGCGAATGGTCGGCGCGATCACGCGATAGCCGCGACCGCGGAGCAAGTCGATCAGCCGTTGCAGATCGGCGCGTTTGACCGCCAGCTTCGCGCCGACGGTAACTGGCAGCTGGGGACGACCCGGTTGCGCGACAGTTTCCATTCGGCTCTCACATCCGGGGTCGCGAAGAGATCTGCGCATAAAGGCGGTCGACGTCGGTCTGGCGGCACAAGGCAGTTCCAAACCCAAGCAATGCGGCAGCACCGGCCGCCATGCCAAAGCGGACGGCGTCCGGCAGTTTCAGGCCGCGGGTCAGGGCGAGAACGATGCCGGCCAGCATGCTGTCGCCGGCGCCGACGGTGCTCTTGGCCGAGACTGAGATCGCGGGAAACCGTTCGCAGTAATCGGCCGTCGCCAATAATGCGCCGCCCTCACCGAGGGAGAGGATTACGATTTCGCTGCGGCCCTGCCCAATGATCTCACGCGCGGCGCGTTCCTGCTCGCCTTCGCCGCGGATCTGTCGCCCGACCAGATCCTCCAGCTCGCGCAGGCTCGGCTTGAGCATGTGGATCCCGCCACCCGCCTTTTTGAGCGCCGCACCCGAGGTATCGAGAACCAGCTTTTTGCCGAGCGATCGAGCGAGCGTCGCAACCCGCGCGTAGAAATCGTCGGCGACACCGAGCGGCAAGCTGCCGCTCGCGACGATGAAGCTCGCCGCGGGCGCCAGCAAGGCCAGCCGGTCGAGGCAGCGCTGCTGATCATGCTCGGAGATTTCGGGACCAGGAAGAATAAAGCGGAACTGTTCGCCGGTCGCGCGCTCTTCGACCGCCAGGCTTTCGCGAGTAAACCCGTCGATGGCGACGGCGTCGTAGACAACGTCTTCCTGATCCAGCAGGTGGCGGATCATCTCGCCCGCAGCGCCTCCGGCCGGGAAGACTGCGGCCGCCTCGCCGCCCAAAGCGCGAACCGCGCGCGCGACATTGATGCCGCCGCCGCCCGCGTCATAGCGCGGCTCGATGCAGCGCAGTTTGTGGGTCGGCTCGACGCGCTCGCGTCGAGGTCGCGATGTCGAGCGCCGGGTTCATCGTCAGGGTCACGATAGCGGCCATCGGTCGAGGCTCTACTCCGCCGCTGCCGCGGCGTGGACCCGCCGCTTGTTCGGCCTCGTGGACGACGGTCATCGTACGCAACAGGCTGGCAGCGTTGACGCTGATCGAATCGATGCCGAGTTCGGCGAGAAAGCGCGCGATCTCGGGATAATTCGCCGGTGCCTCGCCGCAAATCCCGACATGGCGGTGGTTGCGCCTGGCGCCGATCACCGCCAGCCGCAACATTTCGAGCATCCCTGGATCGCGCTCATCGAAATCAAAAGCGACGATCTCCGAGTCGCGGTCGACGCCGAGGGTCAGCTGCGTCAGATCGTTCGAGCCGATCGAAAAGCCGTCGAATAATGCGGCAAAGGCATCGATTTCGATGACGTTGTTCGGGATCTCGCACATGACAAAGATTTCGAGGCCGTTGTCGCCGCGCTTCAGCCCGTGTTGCGCCATTGTCTCGATGACCTGTTTGCCCTCGGCGACGCGGCGACAGAACGGCACCATGACGCGCAGATTGCTCAGCCCCATTTCGTTGCGCACGCGGGCGAGAGCCTTGCATTCGAGCGCAAAGCCCGCGGCATAGGCCGGATGGGCATAGCGCGACGCACCGCGAAACCCGAGCATCGGATTATCTTCCTTCGGCTCGAAGGAGGCGCCGCCGATCAGGCTGGCATATTCATTGGTTTTGAAATCGGACAGCCTGATGATGACCGGCTTCGGATAAAACGCGGCGGCAATCGTGCCGACTCCCTCCGACAATTTCTCAATGAAGAAATCCGCCGGGTGTGCGTAGTTTTTGACCAGTCGCGCGATCGTCGCGCGCGCCGCCTTCGAGGTGACCTTGTCCGGTTCGACTAACGCCATCGGATGGATGCCAATGTGCTCACTGATGATGAATTCCATGCGCGCCAGCCCGACCCCGTCATTGGGCAGCATCGCGGTGTGATAGGCGAGTTCGGGGTTGCCGAGATTGACCATGATCTCGGTGCGTGGCCGTGGCACCGCTGTGGCCGACACCCGCGTAACCTCGAACTCCAGCTGACCATCGTACACCGTGCCGACCTCGCCATCGGCGCAGCTGACGGTTACCACCCGACCGTCGGCGAGCCGTTCGACTGCTCCTTCGGCGCCGACCACCGCCGGGACGCCGAGTTCGCGGGCAACGATGGCTGCATGGCAGGTGCGCCCGCCATGGCTGGTGACGATTGCCGCTGCGGTCTTCATGACCGGCTCCCAATCCGGGCTAGTCGCTTCGGCGACCAAACCTCCCCCGGTTGAAACGCGGCGAGGCTGCGCGCATCAATGACCAACCGTACCGTGCCGGATGCGATCTTTTCTCCGACTGCACGGCCGGTCGCGAGCACCCGGCCGGTGCCCTTCAGCGTGTAGCTTTCGAACATGCCCGCCGGCCGCTGCGAGACGACGGTCTCCGGGCGGGCCTGGACGATGTAGAGCTTGCCGTCCTTACCGTCCTTGGCCCATTCGATGTCCATTGGCGTCGGGTGACCGGAAAGCTTCGAGTAATGATCCTCGATGCGGATCGCGTAATCAGCCAGTTCCAGCACCTCGGGATCGGTGAGGCAGAAGCGTCCGCGTTCGGCCCGCTGGGTGCGCACGTTGCGGGTGGTGTCGGCGCCATGGCCGCGAGCATAGACCAGCCGCAACTGTTTGGTCCCGAGCGCGCGGCTGAGCACCGCCCGATAGCCTTGGCGAAAGGTCGGCTTGTGGACATAGTACT
Organism: uncultured Alphaproteobacteria bacterium; assembly: GCA_963735445.1. Taxonomy (GTDB): domain Bacteria; phylum Pseudomonadota; class Alphaproteobacteria; order ATCC43930; family CGMCC-115725; genus AP-15. The sequence continues at coordinate 15,124 of CAVTLC010000014.1, read as the reverse complement.
CGTCCGGATCGACCTTGCCCTGCACGATGTTCTCGCCGAGACCCCAGGACCCGGTGACAAAGACCACGTCGCGAAACCCGGATTCGGTGTCGAGCGTGAAGATCACGCCGCTCGCCGCAAGGTCGGCGCGGACCATCTTCATGACGCCGACAGACAGCGCCACCTTGAAATGATCAAACCCGTTGTCGATGCGGTAAACGATGGCGCGGTCGGTAAAGATCGAGGCGAAACAATGCCGACAGGCCTCGACCACATCGTCTTCGCCGCGCACGTTTAGAAAGCTCTCGTGCTGCCCGGCAAAGCTGGCCGTCGGGAGATCCTCGGCAGTGGCCGAACTGCGCACTGCAACCGCGACCCGGCGCCCGCATTTCTGTTCGAGCGCGCGATAGGCTGCGGCAATCTCCTCGCGCAGGCGCGCATTCTCGGTCGCTTCGTATACCAGCCGACGCGCAGCAGCGGCGCGCTCAGCGAGCAACGCCACGTCATGATGATCAAAATTCGACAACAACCGGCGCAACTCGTCCTCGACCCCAGCTGCAACGAGCGCAGCGCGATAGGCTTCGGCGCTCAGCGCAAAGCCGTCCGGAACGCGGCCGTTGAGCAGTGCATACAGTTCACCCAAGGACGCGGTCTTGCCGCCAACCGTCGCGACGTCCTTGAGCCGGATGTCATCAAACCACCGGACCCAGCTTTCTGCCGCCATCGTACCCAACTCCCATTCTCGCTCGGCGGCGGTTTTGACACCCTGGGGCGGTCCACGCGTTGATCTGGATCAGTTGCCGTGCGGCCGGTCCGCTCCGGTATTGACCCAGATCAACGAAGCAAGTCTCTGAGGTTCGCCATAAATAAGCTCGGGCACGGTCAGACGTGCCGATCGGCCGTCTTCCGACACTCGGCTGCGGGAAAGATCGTTTTAAGGCAATCGGGATGCTGCAAAAGCTGAGTGACATCACGCCACGGATCGATCTGACCGGGGAGCGTGGGACCGGTCCGTTCCGCACCAGGCGGCCGGTTTTTGTCGATCTACTGCCCCCTTGCGACAACGCCTGTCCGGCAGGGGAGCAGATCCAGGCCTGGCTGGCACTGGCGCAAGCCGGCAAGTTTCGCGCCGCGTGGGAAATCCTTGTAGGCGACAACCCGCTGCCGGCGGTGCATGGCCGTGTCTGCTATCATCCTTGCGAGAGCGGCTGTAATCGCGCGACGCTTGATTCCGCGGTCAATATCCATGCGGTCGAGCGCTTTCTCGGCGATCTCGCCGCGGCGCAGAATTGGAAAATCCCGGCTGCGGCAGCCCCAACCGGCAAGCGGGTGCTGATTATCGGCGCCGGGCCGAGCGGGCTCTCGGCAGCTTATCATCTCGCCCGATTGGGGTACGCGGTCGAGATCAAGGAAGCCGGGCCGGTACCCGGCGGCATGATGCATTTCGGCATCCCGGCCTATCGGCTGCCCCGCGTCCAGTTGATGACCGAGATCCATCGCATCGAGGAGATCGGGGTAAAGATCACCCTCAACCACAAGGTCGAGGACATCCTCGGCGAGCGCCACGGCGGCGGGTTTGATGCCGTCTTTGTCGCGATCGGCGCCCATGTCAGCCGCCATGTCGAGATCCCGGCGCGCGACGCGGCAAAAGTGCTCGACGCCGTGCCGTTTTTGCGCAGCGCCGATGCCGGCGAGGCGCCGCGACTTGGTCGACGGGTCGTGATCTATGGTGGCGGCAATACGGCGATGGATGCGGCGCGCACGGCACGTCGGCTTGGGGCCGATGAGGCGCTGATCATCTATCACCGCGACCGGGCGCACATGCCGGCGCGCGCCTTCGAGGCCGACGAGGCGATCGAGGAAGGCGTCAAAATCAAGTGGCTCACCAGTATCAAGGAGATCATTGGCCCCTCCCTGACGGTCGAGCGCATGACGCTCGACGATAACGGCAGGCCACAGCCGACCGGCGAAATCGAGACGCTCGAAGCTGACTCCGTGGTGCTGGCGCTCGGCCAACAGACGGACAGCGCCTTTCTGCGCCAGGTGCCGGGGCTCGAATTCAAGGCCGACGGCACGGTTATCGTCGATGCGCAGCTGATGACCGGGCATCCCGGTATCTTTGCCGGGGGCGACATGGTGCCGAGCGAACGCACCGTGACGGTGGCGGTCGGCCACGGTAAGCGCGCCGCGCGCAATATCGATGCATGGCTGCGGGGCAGTACTTATGCCGAGCCGGCGACGGCACCGCTCGTCTCGTTCGAGATGCTGCACCTGCCGATGTTCACCGATGTAGCGCCCACCGCGCAGACGATGCTGGCCGGCGCCGAGCGGGTCGGCGGGTTTGAAGAAGTCGTCGCCGGGCTCGACGAGCGGCAAGCGCGTTATGAAGCCCAGCGCTGCCTGTCATGCGGCAATTGCTTCGAGTGCGACAATTGCTATGCCGCCTGTCCCGAGGATGCGATCGTCAAACTCGGCCCCGGACGGCGCTATCGCTGCGATTACGGCAAATGCACCGGGTGCGCGGTCTGCTTTGAGCAATGCCCTTGCCATGCGATCGAAATGATCGTCGAGCCGGCGTGACCCAATGCCGGACGATGCCGCAATTATGTGCTCAGGGAAGGAAAACGGCGAGATGAAGGCGGTTGCGGCGACGATGGATGGAAATGCGGCGGTCGCCCATGTCGCTTATCGCGTCAACGAGGTATGCGCAATCTTTCCGATCACGCCAGCTTCGCCAATGGCGGAGCTCGCCGATGAATGGGCGGCGCAAGGTGTGGCGAACATTTGGGGCAATGTGCCCGCGATCCAGGAAATGCAGAGCGAGGGCGGTGCTGCAGGCGCGGTCCACGGCGCATTGCAGGCGGGGGCGCTGACCACGACCTTCACCGCGTCGCAGGGCCTGCTGCTGATGCTGCCCAACATGTACAAGATCGCCGGCGAACTGACGCCGACAGTATTTCATGTCGCCTCACGATCACTGGCAACGCAGGCGCTGTCGATTTTCGGCGACCACAGCGACGTGATGGCGGTTCGCGCCTCGGGTTTTGCACTGCTGTGTTCGGGTTCGGTGCAGGAGGCGCACGACAATGCGCTGATAGCTCAGGCGGCCACACTGGAGTCGCGGATACCGTTTCTGCATTTCTTTGGCGGTTTCCGCACGTCGCACGAGATCAACACCCTGGCATTGCTCAGCGACGACCAGATTCGGGTGATGATCGACGACGACCTCGTCCGCGCCCATCGCGGCCGCGCACTCGATCCGGCACATCCCGTCGTGCGCGGCACGGCGCACAATCCGGATACCTTTTTCCAAGCGCGCGAGACCGTAAACCCGTTCTACGGGGCGGCTCCGGCGATCGTGCAGCAGGCGATGGACCGCTTTGCGGTGCTGACCGGGCGGCAGTACCATCTATTTGAATACGACGGACCGCCCGACGCCGACCGTGTCCTGGTCACGATGGGGACTGGCGCCGAGACCGCGCGCGACACTGCGGCCGCACTTTGCGCGCGAGGCGAAAAGGTCGGCGTGGTTCAAGTGCGGCTCTACCGCCCGTTTGCCGGCGATGCCTTTCTGGCGGTTCTGCCCAAGAGCTGCCGAGTAGTCGGGGTCATCGAGCAAACCAAGGAGCCGGGCGCGCCAGGCGAGCCGCTCTATCTCGATGTCATGGCAGCGCTTGCAGGAGGCGTTGCCGTTGGCAAACGAGCCGATATGCCGCGCGTCATCGGCGGGCGGTATGGCCTTTCCTCAAAGGATTTCACGCCGGCCATGGCCAAGGCGGTGTTCGACGAATTGGCAAAATCGGCTCCCAGAAACGGATTCACGATCGGGATCGACGACGACGTCTCACACACGAGCCTTGCCTACGACGCCTCCTTTGCGATCGAGCCGCCAGAGGTGGTTCGCGCGGTATTCTATGGCCTGGGCTCCGATGGCACGGTCGGCGCCAACAAAAACAGCGTCAAGATCATCGCCGAAGAAGCCGGGCTCTATGCCCAGGGCTATTTTGTCTACGATTCGCACAAATCAGGCGCGCAAACGATCTCGCATTTGCGCTTTGGGCCGCAGCCAATTCGCGCGCCCTATTTGATCGAGCAGGCCAACTTCGTCGCCTGTCACCAATTCAACTTTGTCGAGAGACGCGATTTGCTGCGGGTCGCCGCCCCTGGGGCAGTCTTTCTGCTGAACAGCCCCTACGGACCCGCAGCGGTGTGGGACCATCTGCCCCGATCGATGCAGCGCCAGATCATCGCAAAAGAATTGCGTTTTTTTGTGATCGATGCGTCAGAGGCGGCGCGTGAGGTCGGGTTGCGTGGCCGCACCAACACCATCCTGCAGACCTGTTTTTTCGCGCTGTCCGGAGTGTTGCCGCGGGCCGAGGCCATCCGGCAGATCAAAGACGCAATTCGCAAGACCTATGCCGACAAGGGCGAGGACGTGGTCGAGCGTAACTTCCGGGCGGTCGACGGTACGCTCCAGCGCTTGCACCGGTCGAGGTGCCGAGCGCAGTGACGAGCGACTGGGATCGTGCACCGTTGGTGCCGGAAGACGCGCCCGAGTTTGTCCGCGTCGTGACCGCCCGGATGCTCGAAGGGCGCGGCGACGAAATCCCGGTGAGTTTGATGCCGGCCGACGGCACATTTCCTTCCGGCACGGCGGTGTACGAAAAGCGCAATGTCGCCGATGTCGTCCCGGTCTGGGAGCCCGACATCTGTGTGCAGTGCGGGCAATGCAGCTTTGTCTGCCCGCATTCCGTCATCCGAGCCAAATACTATCGCGAAACCGAACTCGCCGACGCGCCCGCGACATTCAAGTCGGCGCCGATCAATGTCCGCGGCTTTCCCGAGGTGCGTTTTTCGCTGCAATTCTATGTCGAAGACTGCACTGGCTGTGGCCTGTGCATCGAGGCCTGCCCGGCATACAGTCCGACCAAGCCTGGGTTGAAGGCGATCAACCTGCGCGCCAAGCAGCCCTTGGTCGAGGCGGCGCGCCGCAACGTGGCGTTTTTTGAAGCGCTGCCAGTCAACGACCGCGCCCGGGTCGATTTCGCCAATGTACGGGGCGTACAATTTCTCGAACCGTTGTTCGAATTCTCCGGCGCCTGCGCCGGCTGCGGCGAAACCCCTTATCTAAAGCTGCTGTCGCAGCTGTTCGGCGACCGGATGATGGTCGCCAATGCGACCGGGTGTTCGTCGATCTATGGCGGTAACCTGCCGGTCACGCCCTGGTCAAAGAACCATGAGGGGCGTGGGCCTGCCTGGTCGAACTCGCTGTTCGAAGACGACGCCGAATTTGGGCTCGGGTTTCGCCTGGCGGCCGACAAACAACTCGATCTCGCCCGGACACTATTGCAGAAGCTGCGGCACAAACTCGGAAGCGATCTGGTCGATGCCACTCTATCGGCACCTCAGGACCGCGAGTCGGAAATTCGCGCGCAACACCAGCGCGTCACGACCGTAATCGAGCGCTTGAAGACGCTAACCGACGACACCACTGCCAAAGATCTGCTGTCGGTCGCCGATCATCTGGTGCGTCGCAGCATCTGGATCGTCGGCGGCGACGGGTGGGCCTACGACATTGGCTATGGCGGTCTGGACCATGTTTTAGCAGCGGCGCGCGACGTCAATGTATTGGTGCTCGATACCGAAGTTTATTCCAATACCGGCGGACAGATGTCGAAGGCGACGCCGCTCGGCGCCATTGCAAAGTTTGCTGCCGCCGGCAAGCGGACAGCGCGGAAGGATTTGGCGCTACAGGCTATCGCCTACGGCAATGTTTATGTCGCACAAGTCGCGATGGGCGCCAACCCGCAGCACACCCTGCTAGCCTTTCGCGAGGCGGAGGCCTATCCCGGTCCGTCGCTAATACTCGCCTACTGTCACTGCATTGCCCACGGTATCGATATGCAGCGCGGCATGCAGCAGCAGGATTTGGCGGTCGCCTCCGGCTATTGGCCGCTGTTCCGCTACAATCCAGCAATGCGGGCGATCGGCGAAAACCCGTTCCGCCTCGACTCGCCGCGCCCAACAATCCCGTTTCGCGATTACGCCTATAAGGAATTGCGCTACAAGGCCTTGGCTCAGACGCGGCCGCAGGAAGCTGCCGAACTGCTGGCGATGGCGCAAAGCATGGTCGACGAAAAATACCGCACCTACGAAGAAATGGCCGGTTGGGCATCAAGCCGTTTCTCGCCAATGCGCTCCCCGGCCGATGCCGGAACGCACTCCGGGCGGTGATGAGAGGGCGGTCGTGGACCTGACAACGCGTTATCTCGGGCTCACGCTCAACAACCCGCTGGTCGCCTCGGCCTCGCCGCTGACCCGTGATCTCGGCAATATCCGGCGGCTTGAAGACTGCGGCGCCGCCGCGGTGGTGCTGCCTTCAATCTTCGAAGAAGAAATCGAAGCCGAAGCAGCGGAGGCCGAGCGCCTGACCGCTCCGCACGGTGAGAGCTTTGCCGAGGCGGTCTCGTATTTTCCGGCAACGATGGACTACGGCACCGGGCCGAACGCCTATCTCGAATTGATCCGGCGCGCACGCGAGGCGGTCGCAATCCCGGTGATTGCGAGCCTCAACGGTGTTAGTCGCTCTGGCTGGTGTGACTATGCGCGGCTCGTCGAACAGGCGGGCGCCAGTGCGATCGAGTTGAACGCCTATCTCATCGCCTCCGATCTGCAGGTCGACAGCCGCGAGATCGAAACCCGGTATCTGGATGTCTTAAAATCAGTGAGGGCGTCGGTTGCAATCCCGCTTGCGGTCAAGCTCGGCCCCTATTTCAGCGCGACCGGTCATATGGCGAAGGCGCTCGCAGAGGCGGGTGCAGATGGGCTCGTTTTGTTCAATCGCTTCTACCAGCCCGACATCAATTTGCCGACATTGTCCCTGAGGCGCGATCTCGAGTTGAGTCGCCCCGCTGAGATCCGCCTGCCATTGCTGTGGATCGGCGTGCTCGCTGGCAATATCAACGCTTCGCTGGCGGCGAGCAGCGGCGTCGACAGCGCCGAGGAGGTGGTGAAATATCTGCTGGTCGGCGCCGACGCGGTGATGACGACCTCGGCATTGCTGCGCCATGGCATCGAGCATATGGCGGTTCTCGCCGCCGGCCTGCGCGAGTGGCTGGCCGCACGTGACATCGATAGGGTCAGCCGAATTCGCGGTCGGATGCGGCGTGGTGCGCTCGGTGATCCTGCCGCCTTTGACCGGGCAAACTATATTCAGATCCTGCAGGATTTCGTTGCGCAGAACCACTGAAGCGACGTTCGCGCGAAGGATATCACGCCGCTAGAGAGCAGTTCCAGCATCGCGAAAGAGGTGCGGTCGACAAGACGGAGTTAGATCGACAAGCGACGTTAAAAGGTTAAGAGCTGATGCAAAGTGGGCGGCACATGTGAGGTTTGCGATGATCAAACAAGCAAGATGGGTGGTTATAGCTGACGCCGGGCGGGCCCGCGTCTTTGAACTTGACGCAAAGGGCGCTCTGGTCCGCACGCCGATCCGAGAGATGGAAGCGGAGACTGCACCGAGCCGCGAGCTCGGCAGTGACCGGCCGGGCCGCACTTTCGATAGCGCCGGCCAAGGCCGTCACGCAGAAGAGCCGCCGACGGATCCGCATCGCTATGAGAAGCGGCGGTTCGCGGACGAACTCGCCGGCTTTCTGGAGGACGCAAGAAAACAGGATCTTGTCGGGCAGCTGTTCATCGTGGCGCCGCCGCAAATGCTCGGCGATCTGCGGGAAGAGTTCTCCGGGGAGTTGAAGAAGTTCGTCAAGGCCGAGCTTCCCAAAGACTTTTCGATGTTGCCCCCACACCAACTCGAGCAGCATCTCAACGAGATTCTCGGCCGATCCTGACAGCCGAGATTGGTGCAGGGCGTGGCTTGTCGGGCGGGATGGCCTCCAAAGCCAGCCTTGCTACCATTTCGATGCCGAGCCAGTGCTACCGCGCCGTCCTGCTCGCAGCGGCGAGACTGCATGGTTGCCGCACGCCTGATCGCTCTTGGGCTGTAGATTGACGTCCAGCTGGCCTTGATCGAGATGGGTGCACGAATAGTGGTGCCGCACCAATCCAATTGAATTTGAAGGGCTCCGTCGCCACAAAGCTGGAATGCCATCAGCTCAGGCCAATTCTTGAGAGGATTGGCCGCCGTCTCAGAAAGCGCTGTCAAGCGTCCGGCGGGCGGCTGCAGATGATAAGATCTTGTCGAATGGCGGCAGGTTGTTTGGTGACTAGACTAGGAGGTTTCTTTATTGCTTTATTCGCGGAGGAACAACACCGATCATATCTCGCAATGTCTCGCGCAGCCGATGCCACGAACCAGGTGTGAAGCCAAGGCGCTTTTGGTACCCCGATGATTCGAGCGGAGGTCGCATGCCGCGGCTTTGTCATGACATGCATAGCGAACAAAGGAGGAGAAACCATGGCATCGCGTGGTGAAGAGCTAGTGATCTCGGCAAATTCGCACATCGTCGAGGACCCGCACTTTTGGGAGAACCGGCTGCCAGCAGCCTTCAAAGACCAGGCGCCGGTGTTTCCCGAGCGGGAGGTGGGCGGGCTCTTTCAGGCCCACCCGGGTGGTTGGGACCCCCACGAGCGGGTGAAGGAGATGGCGGTGGATGGGGTGAGCGGCGAAGTGCTCTACCCGAGCTTCGCCATGAACCTATTCGGGCTCCAGGACGCCGCCTTGCAGGAGGCCTGCTTCCGGGCCTACAATGACTGGATCCTGGAGTATTGCTCTGTTGCCCCCGACCGCCTCTACGGTGTGTCCTGTATCCCCACCTACGACATTGACCATGGGGTGGCGGAGCTGGGGCGCTGTCGGAAGGCCGGGCTGCCCGGGGCACTGGTGTGGCAGGCACCGCCGCCGGAGCTTTCCTTCGCCACCAACCACTATGAGCGCCTGTGGGCAACGGCCCAGGATCTGGAGGTGCCGATCAGCCTCCACATCCTCACCGGCCAGCCCTTTCCTTGGCCGCGCCCGATGGGCCCAAGCGGCCGACGGCAGGCCTTCGAGACCATGCGCAGCGCCGTGAACGACAAACTGCTCTACGCCTCCAACGCCATGTCCGACCTGATTATGACGGGCGTGCTTGAGCGCTATCCCCGGCTCAAATTCGTGCTTGTGGAGAACGAAGTCAGCTGGATTCCCTTTTACCTGACACAGTACGACAAGTACTGGGGTCGGGGGAATCTGAACTCACCGCTCAACATGTTCCCCAGTGAGTACTTCTTCCGCCAGTTCTACGCCACGTTCTTCAACGATCCACCGGCCCGCTGGATCTTCGACGCCTGGGGCAGCAACAATCTAATGTGGTCCAACGACTATCCCCATCCGAATTCGACGTGGCCCAAGTCCTGGGACGTCATCACACGGGACCTGGGGCACCTGTCGGAGGAGACGCGGTCAAGGCTGCTACGAGAGAATGTGCGGCAGCTCTATAAGCTGCCGGCGCTGACTCCGGTAGCGGTGTAATGTCGACCGGCGACCGCGCGCCACCATGCACATCTACCTGAGAGCATCGGTGTGCACCCACCACGCTACTCCGGGGGTGCACTCCCAAGGCGTGATGTAAAAAAATGCGTTTAATAATCATCTATCCAGACAGCCACCTCAATCGAACGCTACATGAGGCTGCAGCTCTCAGCGTTGCGGCTCTACGATGACGGTGCCGACCTTGCCGCCGCGCTCGACCTCCTTGTGGGCTGCGGCGGTCTCGTATAGCGGGAAACGGGCGGCCACCGACAGGATACGGCCCGGCGATGCCGTCCACGCGGCGATGTCGGACTGTGCCCGCCGCCGGTCGGAATGCGGAACGCCCGCGAGTGACATCGCATAGACGGCGAGGTTTTTCTGCATTAGGTCGCGCACCGGCACCCGCGGCTCGCGGTCGCCATTGGTGGCGTAGATCATGATGCTCCCGTTGACCCGCAAACAGCGCAGCGCGGCGGAAAGATTGCCGCCGAAATCAACCTCAGCGATGTGATCGACGCCAACCCCGTCGGTGATGTCGAGCACGCGCGTGACGACGTCCTCATTGCGATAATTGATGACATGCGCGGCGCCGCCGGCGCGGGCGCGGTCCGCCTTTTCGGGCGAGCTGACCGTGGCGATCACCCTCGCCCCGGCCCAGGTAGCGAGCTGTACCGCGTAGTGGCCCACCGCTCCGGCGCCGCCGGTCACCAGGAGGGTCTTGCCCTGGACCGGCCCAGCGACGAAGACGCTGCGATGCGCGGTCATGCCAGGCACGCCCAGGGTCGCGCCCTCGGCGAAGGAGACGTGATCGGGGAGTTCGGTCACCAGATCGACGGAGAGGGCGATGTATTCTGCCGCGGTTCCCTGCCAACGGCCGTTGCGCTGACCGTTGTAAAGCCAGACCCGTTTCCCCAGCCAGCGCTCGGGCACCCCGGGGCCGACCTGGTCGACCACGCCCGCACCGTCGCTGTTGGTCAGGACCCGCGGGTATTCCATGACCGGCGGACCGCGCCGCCGATAGGTGTCCGATGGGTTGACGCCCGAGGCTTCCAGCCTCACCCGCACCTCGCCGTGACCAACCTCGGGCGTCGGCATTTCGCCACAGACCAGGACCTCGTCCGCCGCTCCCTGCTGGTCGTACCACACCGCGCGCATCGCTGCCTCCTGCCTATGAGCGAGAACGTTTTAGCACATTCCCGGCGCCCCGCTGCGCATGTACACCCAGCTCTAACGTGCTTAGCCTGTCGTCGCGGCAGATTTCGGTGCCGGCCAATCGGCCGGAGCCGGGGAGAGTAGGGCCCCCACCGAGGCGGCCAAGGATTGCGAAAGCTAATTATTGCTGCGGCCAAGGAATATCCCTTGTTCCGGGGATCGGATTGACGGGAAGAAAATGAGTTCAGCCTCCGAAGCCGACCCCTTTCCACCTCAGCACCGGTCGACATCGACCAGCCCGATAATCTATCTCCAGAGCGGTCTTCTCCGTCGGGGCGTTGGGCGGAGGTTGGGAGGCAAGCATATGATCAACGGTCATACGGAGTTAATCGCCCATCTCGGCTACCCGACCGAGACCTTTACCGCGCCAATGATCTACAATCCGTGGTTCGCATCGCGCGGCATCAACGCCGTGGTCGTCCCGATGGGCACGCGGGCCGAAGACTATGAGGCGTTTCTGCGCCCGCTATTTCGCCTCAGCAACATGCGCGGCGCGCTCGTGACGATGCCCCACAAAGTTGCCACGGTGGATTTGCTCGATGAGGCCGCTTTGGCGGTGCAGGTGGCCGGCTCGTGTAATGCCATCCTTCGCCGTCCGGACGGCTCGCTCTATGGCGATCTGTTTGACGGCATTGGTTTTGTACGCGGGGCAAAGCGAAAGGGCTTCGACTTTACTGGCGCGGATTGTCTGATTGTCGGGACTGGCGGTGTCGGCTCGGCAATCGCCGCTGCGATTGCCGCAGAGGGGCCGGGATCGATCGCGTTGTTCGATATCGACGCTGCAGCGGCCCAGGGCCTCGCGGCCCGCCTGCGCCGGCACTTCCCAAGTTTGACCGTTGGCGTGCGAGACAACGACCCTGCGGGGTACCGCCTGGTGGTAAACGCGACGCCGCTTGGTATGTCGGCGAGCGATCCGCCGCCGTTCGACCCGGCACGCCTCGACGGCGATGCTTTTGTCGGGGACGTGGTGCTGACCGCCGAGCTGTCGCCGCTGCTCAAAGCTGTTGCGCGGCGCGGCTGCCGTTACCAGGTCGGAACAGACATGCTGTTCGAACAGATACCGGCATATCTCGAATTCTTCGGCTATGGCACCGCAACCCCCGAGGAGCTGCGCGCGGTTTCCCAGATCCCATACTGAGAGCGTGCACCAAGGTGGAGCTGCCGCAAATGCAGGTCTCATCGGCAGTTGGACGCGGACAGCGGCCGTTGCCGACCGGTGTCAGGGTGCGCTTCGGACAAGCAGGATGCGGGTCGCACTGCGGAGAAAGGGTCGGGCTACGGCGGTGGCGTACGGCACCTAAGGAGAGTGGCGAGGCCGCATTTGAACAACTACTGACTGGGTGCCATCTCCCCGTCACGTGGTAGCAGATGCCATCCGGGGCGGCCACTCCAACACGACCTCCGCTGATTGTCAGAGTGATCGCGTGACCGCGGGGTCCGCTTCGGGGGCATGAAGACCAGTTCCCGCCGGCCAACCTGAGCGCCCGCTATGGATTCAGTAAGCAGACCTTGGTCGGAGCGCGCGGCAATGACGAGGTAGCGCCAAGCGGTCACCTGTGAAGCCACGATGCATAACGCGCTCGGCGCGCGTCAACGCATCGGTTCGGCTGCTTTCCAGCACGGTCGTGAATAAGTCAGGTTAGTGAGTTGAACTTTCCGAGGAGACGGAAGCGTCCCCGTCCCATTGCGGTTCGAAGCCGTCAACTTCTCTTGCCACTGCTCCGGATGTGTCCGTCTCGATATCGGCGGGCGTGGTCGGCCGCGACGGCGTCCCCTGGTGATCGCCTCCACGGCGCGCGTTATCGATACGAAAATAGTGCTCTGCGTGTTGGTAGAAATTTTCGGCGGCAACACGATCGCCGCTCGCCGTCGCTTCGCGCGCCAGGGCGATATAGCGCTCGAATATCTGGTGGGCGCTGCCGCGGATTTTGATGTTGGGGCCGTTGCTGTCGAATGTCTGATTGTTTCGCGGGCCCCGTGGTTGCTGTTCAAACGGGCGATTTGCGTTAAAGCGACCGCGAGGCCGCTGACCTGGTCCTGATCTCATGTCATCCGTGATGTTGGATTGGTGCGGCGCCCAGCTTTCCGAGGCCGCTGGCGCGAGTGTCCGCTCTTTTGATTGGCTGTGGCAACTACGTTCGACGAGCAAAATGCCATGAATAGCCGGAAAACGGCGAATCTAAGGGGTGTAAATCAAGAAAAATCGACAAGGGTTGCACTCCGCGCGGGCTCCCTGACCGGCGCACTTGCCTCGAAGGCCCGAGGATCTGTTTCGGTTAATTTGCTGTTCAATTACTCGTCACAGCGACGGTTGCATCCCGCATTCACCCGTTAAGCCGAGACTATCTCACCGGCGAGGCTCGCCACGTAATATTTGGTTGGCAGTCAGATCCGGCTAGTCGGACGGTCTGGCAAGTTCTTCGAGTACTTTCGCAATCAGCTCCTGGCGGCGTGGGTCCTGCGCCTCGGGTGTGGCGGCAAAGAGCTGGATCAGATATCGCGCCTTTGCGGCAGTCTCGGGCCAGGTCGCCGATGGCGCGGCGAGGGCATAACGCTCGAATTCGTCCTGGCGCCGCCGTAAGGCGGCCTGATCGGCCTGGACCTCGTGGAGGCGTCGGCGCAGCTCGGTCGATGTCTGAGCGGCCATGCCGCGATGCTCGTCGAGTTCAACCGGGCGGTCCGTCATCAGCGATATCTCTCTTGGTAATTGGCTTTTTTGTTGCAACCGACCCCCGACGTACCGCTTCGTCGTGGTCGTTGCCCTATTCGGCGTGGAAAACCGCGGGGAAATACCCGGTCGTTGCCATATAAAGTTACATTTATAATTTCCGGCCTACAAACAACCCTGTTTCAGTGCTCGTTTCGACCTCGCCAAATCGAGGAGCGAGTTACCGCCAAATTAGCAAAAGTGTTATCACGTGACCAAATTCGAAGCACCAAAAAACGGTGCTCCGAGGACGTTCAGTACGATCAGTTGCGCTGTGATCAGCACGCACCCCTGCGATGTGCCGAGTCATCCGACTTCCGCGCCCCTCATGCCGGTGTCAGTCTCCGCCCTAGTTGATCTGCATCAAGGCAAGACTGGATCGTGGTCTGATTTGATAAAAAGCAGATCGGAGTATCTCACGATGGCTCAAACAGGCGTAGGATGGGCTGACGGTTGGGGCGTGGTAAAACTCGTACGTGAAAAAGTAGAATTCGTCGCATTCTTCGATACTCGGGAGGCGGCCGAAGCAGCTGCTGTTGAGGCCGGGGTCGACTGTCAAGTATGCTGGTTAAGTTACAAGGATGGCCTGGGGTTTCTACCTGGAGAAGATGGCAAAGACTGATTCTTCGTAGGGTCCTGGCTGCAAGATGCCGCCATAAAGACTGGTCCCATCCTCCCGGGCCCGATGACCTCGAGGGCGGTGCCTTGTCTCTCTCGCGCATCTGGCGCCCACAAGCGATCCCAGTTCATCGTCGGCCTGGAGATTTTTCGAGGCCGGCATTTATTCGGCTTTTTGTGAGAGTAACACCCTATTGGTGTAATTGGTAACCAAATTTGTCCACCCATTGAAGCAATAATTCAAATCACTATATGCAATGATACACGGTCGCCATTTTGGGGCCGTGCATCAAGACTGGCAGTCTCCCGTTGGGAAGTGCCGATATCCATGTTGCTCACAGGAGGATATGGTCATGGATCGTTTCGATTTCTCTCCGTTATTTCGTTCGACGATCGGCTTCGATCGTTTTACCCGTCTGGTCGATGCGGCGAGCCGTGTTGACAGCACGGCCGTCGCCTACCCCCCTTACAACATCGAAAAGACCGGGGAAGACGCCTATCGGCTGACGATGGCCGTAGCCGGGTTCGCGCCGGCAGAGCTCGACATCACCGTTCAGGAAAACACGCTCCTCGTGACGGGCAAGGCACAGAAGGAGGACGAGAACGGCGGCGGCTACTTGCACCGCGGTATCGCCCGGCGCACCTTCGAGCGGCGCTTCAGCCTTGCCGACCACATGAACGTGGTGGGTGCCAGCCTCGACAATGGCATGCTTTCGGTCGATGTGGTACGCGAAGTGCCTGAGGCAGCCAAGCCGCGCACGATCAAGATCGGCACCACGGTCGAGACCGTGCAACCGCAGGTGATGGAGCAAAAGGCGGCCTAATCGGTACGTCGAACGCAAACCATCCCAACGTCGAAGCGCCCCGAATTTCGGGGCGCTTCCGTTTGTCAGCTCAAGGGCGAGACCCACGAGGAGACCCGTCAAGCTGACTTACGCGGGCCGCGCCATGATCGTCCCTAGGCGGCAACGGGATACCCGTTGCTCTATGCCATCGGCCTGTACAGAGGATGTCCTTTGGCTCGCGTCGTGCGCGTCGGCCTGCTGCGCGGTGCTGAGTTTCGAGGGGCTGCCCATATGTTGCCCGCGCCCCTTGGCGCGGCTCCGGCGCTCGGCAGTGCGGGTGCGGCCAACCCCGGTCAA
>CAVTLC010000013.1:0-125001 GCA_963735445.1 uncultured Alphaproteobacteria bacterium | reverse complement strand
AGGAAGGCGGGGCCTGCCGCAAGCCCGTTGGTGTCTGTGGCGTGATCAGCCCCTGGAATTGGCCTTTGCATTTGAGCAGCCGGTCATTGGCCCCGGCTCTGGCGGTGGGCAACGCCGCCGTGTTGAAGCCCGCCAGTGACACCCCCGTCACGGGCGGATTGCTGCTGGCCAAAATTTTCGAAGAGGCGGGCCTGCCTCCCGGAGTGCTCAGCGTCATCATCGGCCCAGGCAGCGAGATCGGCGACGCCTTTGTGACCCATCCGGTGCCGCGCGTCATATCGTTCACCGGATCTACCCCGGTTGGACGGCACATCGCCGAATTGGCGGCCAAGGCATCGATAATAAAGCGGGTCGAGCTCGAACTCGGCGGCAACAGCCCGTTTGTGGTGTTGCACGACGCCGACATCGATCGGGCGGTCGAGGCAGCGGTGTTCGGCAAGTTCCTGCACCAGGGCCAGATCTGCATGAGCGTCAACCGGATAATCGTCGACGACAGCGTCTACGACACCTTCCTTGAACGCTTTGTCGAGCGGGTCAAAGCGGTCAAAGCCGGTGATCCGGACGAGCCCGATACTCTGGTCGGCCCGATCATCAACGACACGCAGCTGAAGGGTCTGCTCGAGAAGATCCGCGAGGCCAAGGCCTCGGGCGCCCGACAGCTGGTCGGTGGCGAGCCGAATGGCAAGGTATTGCCGCCGCACGTATACGCGGATGTCGCGAACGATTCTCGACTGGCACGCGAGGAGATCTTCGGCCCGATCGCGCCGGTGATCCGAGCGCATGACGACGAGGACGCGCTGCGGATCGCCAACGACACCGAATACGGCCTCGCCGGCTGCGTGTTCACCCGCGACCTCGACCGCGGCGAGCGTTTCGCCCAAAGCCTCCAGGTCGGCATGGCTCATGTCAATGACCAGCCGGTCCTCGATCTGCCGAACAGCCCGTTCGGCGGCGAGAAAAATTCGGGCATCGGGCGGTTCAACGGGGCCTGGGCGATCGAGGCGTTCACCACCGACCAGTGGGTCACCGTGCAGCGCTCGCCGCAGCACTACCCAAAAGATGCGCGCGAGGTCAAGGCAGCCTGGGCAGGGGGATGAAGCGCTGGGGCTCGTCGGCGTACCGGGAGAATTGATCGATGGATGTAGGATTTATTGGCCTCGGACGCATGGGGCTGCCAATGGCGCGCAACCTAATAAAAGCGGCCCATCGCGTGGTGGTATGGGATCGAACCCCAGCTCGCGCGGAGGCATTGCGCGACGAAGGCGCTGAGGTCGCCGACAGCCCGGCAGCCGCGTGTAAGGCCGATATCGTCATTACTATGCTCGCCAATGACGATGCGGTGGAGGAGGTCGTCCTCGGCAGCGGGCGCGTCATTGCCGGGTTGCGTGAAAACGCGATCCACCTCTCAATGAGCACGATCACTGTGGCGCTTTCGGAGGAGCTGACCGAGGCCCACCACGCCGCAGGGCAGCATTTCGTTGCTGCTCCGGTATTCGGGCGCCCCGAAGCCGCCGCCGCAGCGAAGCTCTTCATCATCGTGGCCGGTGAACCGGATCCGGTCGATCGCTGCAGGCCGCTTTTCGATGACATCGGGCAGAAAACATTTTTCGTCGATAACTCCCCACCGAAGGCCAACCTGGTAAAGCTGAGCGGGAACTTCCTCGTCGCCTCGGTCATAGAGTGCCTGGGCGAGGCGATGGCGCTAATCCGCAAATCGGATGTCGACCCGCAACGCTTTCTCGCGATCCTGACCGGTAGCCTCTTCGCCGCGCCGGTCTACGAAACCTACGGCCAACTGATCCTCGACGAGAAGTATCAGCCGCCGGGTTTCCCAATGCCGCTCGGGCTCAAGGACATTCGGGGGGTGCTGGCCGCGGCAGAGGCAAAGAGCGTACCGATGCCGGTGGCGAGCTTGGTGCGCGATCACTTCATCACCGGGATAGCGCGGGGCATAGCCGATTTCGACTGGGCGGCGCTGGCTCGGGTCGCCGAGGAGAATGCCGGCCTCTAAATAGGAAAAACCGAAACCTACCCAGCAGCCGCACTGTGCGGATCGCCGCCTGTTGCGGTGGAACCCTGCCATCTTCTGCTCGCAAAATAAGAGAAATCTAGTACAAAATCTCATGGCAGAATTGCCGAGTCTTGTTCCGGGCATTAACTCGGATCAGGTTCTCGGCAATTCGAGCGACGGAGACTTGCGAGCTAGGAAGCGAAAATGGCGGATGTAACAGGAGTTAAGATCATCGACTTGACGGCGGCAGGATCGTCCGACGACGGCGAGCACGTCTGGATCACCCATCGCCTGGGCGACGGGAGCGAGTACCCGCTGGTCTATCCCTACGAGGCGGTGGGGTATTTGATCACCGTGCTGACTGACGCGGCGAGGTCAGCTTCCAGGCGCCGCTCGCTTCAAAATCCCGCAGAAGCCGGTGAAGGACTGAACACCAACGTCATTGCCGTCGAGGAGGTCAGGGTTGGTACCTCGCCGGAGACATCCGGGGCAATTCTGCATCTGACGACTGCTGATAGTATTCCAATCGCGGTGGAGCTACCGGTTGCGGTATTGGCAGATGTGGTCGAGCAGCTGCAGCACGTGCTGAAGCGGGCAGAGAGAAAAGAAAGAAGCGGAAGGCGCCTCCACTAGCGGCTCTGACAGGAATATTGACGTCGGCACCGCCAAAATCGCCCCAGGAACTCCCCACATCCAGTACCAGAAATCAGGGACAGGATCACTGCCGCGGGGTTTATTGTGAACCGGTTCGCCAGCAGCATCGGCGTGACGATCTCCCCTTCCATTGTCCCAAGGCCGACGAAGACCGAGAGCAACACGGCAAGAGCGATCAGCGCCCCAGCTACCCTTGGCACGTGGGCTCGCTCCAATAGGCTGACCAGAGGTTGGAATAACAGCTTGAGCACCAGCGCCAGCACGACGGGCACCACAATATCCTGTGCAATATAAAGACAGGCCAGCACAGCGATAAGGCAGAGTATGCCCAGGAACATCGTCCGCGCCTCCCACGCCAACGGCATCTCCGGACGATCCTCGACCCGGTGACCGCTTGTTCTGAGGCAATCGGGCGTTAAGTCCTTTTTCTGCAGTCCAAAATCTTCGCCCGGCATGAGAATCGTCAATTCGGACTGGCGGAGAACTGCTTGGCAGCGAGCTGCGCTCTCGCCCAGGAAACGAGGCCGCGGGTGTCGCTTGCCCCAGCGCGCCGGGCGATCTCGTGGCCGCGCATAAACAACATAAGCGTGGGTATGCTGCTAATGTGATAGCGTGCCGCTAGCGACTGCTCCTCCTCGGTGTTGACTTTCAGGAGCCGGTAATCGGGTTCGAGCTCGGCGGCGGCTCGCTCGTAAGCTGGCGCCATGGCAAGGCATGGCCCGCACCAGGGAGCCCAGAAATCTACGATCACCGGGACGTCGTTGCGTGTGATGTGGCGCTCGAAGGTTGCGGCGTTGGCCGTGACCGGCTTCCCCGAGAACAGCTTCTGGTGGCAGGTTCCACAATTGGCCTGCAGCGCCGGCCGGTCCTGGGGGATTCGATTGATGGCGCTGCAATGAGGGCAGACAACGTGAATGGCTGGACTAGTCATCGTGATAACTCCACTATTTGCGCTCCGGTCTGTCTTGGTCCCTGACCAGCCAATAGACGCCACCGAGCGAGAGGGTCGCCACTGCGAGCGCCAACAGCTGCGGCGCATCGCCGGGCGAGATGTCCAGAATGATCAACTTGCGGACGATCGCCAGCAGCGCGATCAGGATCACGGCGCGGACTTGCACCACGCTCTCTGTTCGCTCGGTCACCAGTACGAGCGTTCGCTTGAACTCGAGCGCGATGATGACTGTGAAGACCATGCCGAATACGCTTTGAAACTCGGCGATATCGGTCAGGTCGAGGGTATTTGACAGAACCAAGCTGACCACGACCTTGACTGCCAATTTCCAAATGGCTGCAACGATGATGACCTAACGGGAAAAATCGCATGTAACAACCGAGTATCCCGGCAATCGCTCCCGAGGCGCCGAGCGCCGGTGCTGTGGAGTTCGGATTGAGTGCCACATAGATTATCGACGCCAGCATTCCGCAGGCGAAATAAAACGCGATATAGCGTCCTGAGCCCAGCTGGTCTTCGACTGCCCTGCCGAACAGCCACAAGGTCCACATGTTGACGATCAGGTGCAGCCAGCCGCCATGCAAAAACATGTTGCTGACGAAGGGCAGATAATCGCTAAGCGACAGCGAGCTGTCGGACACACCGGAATTGAAGTACCGTGCCGGGACCAGGGCGTAGCGGTATAGGAACTCGTTGAGTTCCGCCGGACTGAGGCTTACTTCGAACAGGAACACGACAGCGTTGGTTGCGATCAGTGCCCAAGTGGCGATCGGCGGGTACCGCAGAGGGATGCCGTTCGCGATTGGAAACATCAGGCGCGCTCCGCCGCGTAGTCCAGAACCGGCTGCCGCGGCATCGTGGTTGGATCCGCGCGGCTAGGCCCCGACCAAGCCGATCTGCGCGCCCGATACCGCAATCCGCGCGTTCACAACTGTCTTTAACTAGCATGTCCCGAGCAGCAGCGAATTGACGCCTATCAAATCCGGCTACGACTAAAGTTGCCTAAGAGTGGTACCGCTCCCGGTGGATTAAGGCGCGACGGAAATGTCGGCGATGGGGTTGGGCTAAATTCGAGGGTGGGTGCTGACGGCTGACGCCGGAAGGCGAGGATCCTTGGACGGATAGGATTTAGCTCATGGCGAGCTCGGGATGAGTTGCAAAGACGGCCGATAGATCGCAGTCTTGATGCGAGAGATTGGTTGACCGCGGTTTCATCGGCGCGGTTGCTAGATCCAGGAGAGCTGATCATGCCGCGTCTGAATTTCGGCGCCTTTCTTGCCCCGCATCACCCGGTCGGCGAAAACCCGCTGTTGCAGTTCCGCCGCGATCTCGACCTGGTCGAACGGCTCGACCAGCTCGGCTACGACGAATTCTGGTGCGGCGAACACCATTCGAGCGGCTGGGAGATGATCGGCTCGCCCGAAATGTTCCTGGCCGCCGCCGGCGAGCGGTCAAAGCGCATCAAGCTCGCCACCGGCGTCATTTCGCTGCCCTATCACCACCCGTTCAATGTCGCCCAGCGCATGGTGCAGCTCGACTGGATGACCGGCGGGCGCGCGATTTTCGGCACCGGGCCGGGCGCGCTCGCCTCCGACGCGCACACGCTCGGCATCGATCCGATGGTGCAGCGCGACCGCCAGGACGAGGCGATCGCGGTCATCCGGCGCCTGTTCAGGGGTGAGCGGGTCACCGCGAAGAGCGACTGGTTCACCTTGCAGGACGCGCAATTGCAATTGTTGCCGTTGCAGGAGGAGATGCCGTTTGCGGTCGCCTCGCAGATCAGCCCGTCGGGGATGACCTTGGCCGGCAAGCACGGGATCGGCGTTATCTCGATCGGCTCGATGTCGAGCGAAGGCTTGAGCGCCCTGGCAACGCAATGGAACTTTGCCGAGATCGCCGCCGCCAAGCACGGCACGACCGTCGATCGCAAGGAGTGGCGCGTGCTGCTTTCCTGGCACATCGCCGAGACCCGCGAAAAGGCGCGCGCCGAAGCCCGCGAAGGTCTGATGCGCCATCACAATCAATACATCGTCGGGACCTTGCAGCGGCCAGGAGCGAAGCCGTTCACCGATCCCGACGAGGCAGTCGACAAGACCGCATTCTCGGCCGAGGCCGCGGCGACGATTGGCACCCCCGACGATCTGGTGGCGCGGATCAAATCGGTGCTCGAGGTCAGCGGCGGTTTTGGCACCGTGGTCGGCTTTGTCCACGACTGGGCCAACCCGGAAAACACGATGCGCAGCTGGGATATGGTGGCGCGCTATGTCGTGCCGGAGATCAACGGCTATCTCGCCGGATTGCGCCAGTCGCAGCAATTTGTCGCCACCAATCGCGGCGTCTTTGACCGCGCCAAGGAAGCGATCATGGCCAAGATCACCGAAAACGAGGCGGCGAGGGCCGCACTCGCGGTCACGACCTCAGGCCGCTTGGGCAACATCGCGGCTTCCGCCAGCAACATGCCCGATCTCGAAAAGGCCCGCGCGCAAGCCGGATCGCGGTGAAGGAAGGCGCCATTGCATTAGGCTGCTCGACAATAATGCGTGCACTCCATCCCGGCGAAGGCCGGGATCCACTGCTCCGTCAGTGAAGACTTCGCAAGCACTGACATTGGCTTAGAGACGATCATTATCTCGCGTGGCGGAACTGTGGACCCCGGCTTCCGCCGGGGTGACGAGTATGAAGAATGTACGTGGAACATATTCCAAAACTCGCGGGAGAAAGCATGGCGCTGCTCATCGTCGATCTCGACAAACGTATTGGTAATACAAAGCTGTGGCTCGATACCCTCGCCGAACAACTTCCCGATATGGAAGTCCGCGTTTGGCCAAATGCGGGCGAACTGGCAGATATTGAATATCTCGCCTTCATGCATCCCGATTTCGATGCGCTTCCGAAATTCCCGAATTTGAAGGCGATGTTCAGCCGTTCGGCCGGTGTCGAAGCGTTCATCCACCATCCCCGGCTGCCCAAAGCGCCGCTCGGCAAGATCGAGCCGCCGGGTGGCGACCCGATGATGACGGAATACGTCATCATGCATGTGCTGCGCTTTCACCGCGATATGCCGGCGTACCAGGCAGCGCAGGCCAATCGCGAATGGCTAAGGAAACCGATTGTCCGGCCCGAGGAACGGCGGATCGGTTTTCTCGGCTACGGCATGATGGCAAAGGCGCCGGCATTGGTGCTGAAGTCGCTGGGCTTTCCGGTTTCGGCCTGGGTCCGCAACCCGCGGGCTGAGGCCGAAATCCCGATTTTCCACGGTGAGGATCAGCTCGAGGCGTTTCTCGGCCAAACCGACATCGCCGTCTGCCTGTTGCCGCTGACGCGGGAAACCGAGGGCATTTTCTGCGCGCGCACCTTTGCGATGATGCCGAAAGGCGCGATGCTGATAAATGTCGGGCGCGGCAAGCATGTGGTTTTCGAGGATCTGATCAAGGCGCTCGATTCCGGGCAATTATCCTATGCCGCCCTCGACGCGCTGTGGCCCGAACCGTTGCCCCCGGACAGCCCGCTATGGCTGCACCCAAAGATTACGGTGATGCCGCATGTCGCGCGGCGGCCGACGGTCGCGCAGCTGGTGACCGAGATTGCCGCAAATATCCGCAGCGTCGAAGCCGGCGGCCCGCTATTGCAGGAAGTCGACATCAGTCTGGGCTATTGATCGCCGTCCTTGCCTGCCACGGTTCGGCTCGAACCAACTCACGACGCGTTATGCACGCTCAACTCGGTGAGGCGGCGTTCGAGATAAGCGCGCTCGACCGCGTTGCCGGTCAGTGAGAGCGCATGGTTGTAAGCCTCGGCGGCAGCTGAAGCTCTGCGCAGCCGGCGCAACAGGTCCGCGCGCGCGGCGTGCAATAGATGGTAGTCGTCGAGTCCCGACAGCGCATCGATCAATGCCAGCCCGCGCTCCGGGCCCTCGCTCATGCCGATCGCGACAGCCCGGTTCAACAGTACGACCGGGTTGGGATTGAGCCACGCAAGTTCGCTGTAGAGCGCCGCGATTTGCCGCCAATCGGTGTCACCTGCGCTCGCGGCCTCGGCGTGCACCGCCGCGATCGCCGCCTGCAATTGATAGGGGCCGGGCCGCCCCCGCCGCAACGACGCTTCGACCAGCGCCAGCCCCTCTCGGATCTGCGCGCGATTCCACAGCGCGCGGTCTTGCTCTTCGAGCGTGACCAGCAGGCCGGCATCGTCGATCCGCGCGTGACGGCGCGAATCATGCAGCAGCATCAAAGCGAGAAGCCCGAAATTCTCGGGTTCCGGCGCGTCGACCTCACATAACATCCGGGCGAGGCGGATCGCTTCGGCGCACAATTCCCAGCGGATCAAGGCGTCGCCTGAGGTCGCGAGGTAGCCTTCATTGAAGATCAGATAGATGACCGCCTGCACCGCGGCGCGGCGTTCGTCAAGCCGATCCTCGGCGGGAACCTCGTAGGGAATGCGGGCGTCCTGGATCTTGCGCTTGGCGCGAACCAGCCGCTGCGCCATGGTCGGCTCGGGAACGAGAAAGGCGCGCGCGATCTCGGCCGTCGACAGGCCACCCAAGGTGCGCAACGTCAGCGCCACCTGCGCCTCGCGATTGAGGGCGGGATGACAGCAGGTAAAGATCAGCCGTAAGCGGTCGTCGGGGAATGCCGCGAGCGCCTGATCGCCGTCATCGGGCATTTCGGTCGCGGCGGGCATGATTTCCTGCTCCAACTCCGCCTGCTTATCGCGGCGGGTGCGCTCGCGGCGCCGCGCGTCGATCAGCTTGCGATAGGCCGCGGTCGTGATCCAGGCGGCGGGATTGGCCGGGAGACCACGCACCGACCAATTGGCCAATGCCGCGGCAAACCCCTCCTGCATCGCCTCTTCGGCGCGGTCGAAGGAGCCGCACAGCCGGATCAAGCTTGCGATGATCCGGCCATGCTCGCGGCGGAATACCAGTTCCGCCGCGGCGCGGATGTCGGGGGACAACTCCATGACCTCCGCGCCCTCGGCTGTCAACGCGGCGGCAGGTTGGCGATCGGGCGGATTTCGACGCACCCTGCGCCGCCCTTGCAAGCGGTCGGGATCTTGGTGGCCCAGCCGATGGCCTCATCGAGATCCTGGCAGTCGAGGATGTAATAGCCGGCGAGTTGCTCTTTGGTCTCGGCAAATGGCCCATCCAAGATCAGCGGCTTGCCGCCCTCCACTCGGATTGTCGTGGCGGTCGCTGTCGGCTGCAGCGGCTCGGCGGCTTCGAGGATGCCGCGGCGGCGCGTCTCATCGATGACTGCCCAATGCCCCGCTCTGAGCTGTTCCATCGCTGCGGGCGAAGCGTCGGCCATCGCAAGCTCGCCGCTGTAGATTAGGAACATGTAGCGCATGTCGCGTCTCCGGTTCAGCCGGCGATGTCCCACGAAGATCGGCCGGGGAAAGGCGGCGGAGTGGTCTCCTTGACGCTCGGCCGCTCCATATGGCGCTGGTAATAGGCGTTGAGGCTGGCCGCGTCCCGCAGCATGACCCGGCTTTCCGGCAATTTGTCGATGTAGAACAGGATCGGCAGCAGGTTGATGTCGGCGAGGGTTAGGCTGTCCCCGACCAGGTGGCCGGTTTTGGCGACGGCCTGGTCGAGCACCGAAAAATGCCGTTCCATCTTTGGCAACGCCGCGTCGATCACCGCGCGATTGGGCTTGCCATCGGGCGTGCCCGGAAAGAGGTAGGCCGCGAGATACTGGCGCACGAGCAATGGATCGATATGCGTGTTGACCAGCGATAGCCATTGCTCGGTCTCGGCGCCTGCGACCGGATCGCGCGGCGCCAATGGCGGGCCGGCAAAGGCATGGTCGATGTAAAAGCAGATCGCGCGCGATTCGCACAGGGTCAGATCGCCGTGACGCATCGCCGGGATTTTCCCGAACGGATGGATCGCGTCGACCTCGGGTGTGTGCGGGAAGACCGGCACGAGCGAGTAGGGCACCCCTTTTTCGGTGCAGGCGATGCGCGTGACCCAAACGTAGTTGCTCTGCGGCGCACCAATGATTTGAAGCTCCGGCATGGTTAGTCTCCTCGTTCAGAGATGGTTCGGAATTACGGTTTCATCGGGTCGATCTGGCGCACCTCGATACTGCCGCCGTATTTGAAATGCGGGCAGCTTTCGGCCAGATGGCAGGCCTCATCGTAATCTTTGGCCGCGATCAGAAAAAAGCCGCCGAGCAATTCCTTGCTCTCCGCGAACGGCCCGTCGGTTGTCATGACGCGGCCACCGGCCGGCCGCATCACCCGCCCGGCGTCAAAGGTCAGCTTTTCGCCGGCCTTGAGGTGGCCCTGGGACCGCATCCGGTCGCTCCAGCCCATGTACTCCTTGGTGATGGCCGAGCTCTGTTCCGCGGAGAGGGCCGGCGGTGCGCCCACCGGTCGGTTCAGCAGCAATACGAAATCGGGCATGACTTGGTCCTCTTGCGATCGGCAGCGAGGCGAAATTGCCGCCGCCTATCCTGACGACGATCGGCACCTTTCAGCATCGACAGTGTTTTGGAAAAAAACTGCATCGGGCCTCGAAAAAAACTGCATCAGGCCTCGGCAAAAAAGACCGCATCGGCGGCGAAGCTTGCCCCGGTCTGCGCGACAGCTGATATAGTGAGGCGGGAGCCCGGCGGCGGGCAGGCCTCTCGCCAATCCGGTCAGGTCCGGAAGGAAGCAGCCGTAACGAGTCGTGGCCTGGGTCGTCGATCCGGTCTCCCACCGTGATCCAGGTTTGGTGAATGACCGATCCGGCGACCGCCTATCGCGTTCTTGCCCGCAAATACCGGCCGCAGACCTTTGCCGAGCTGATCGGGCAAGAGGCGGTCGTGCGCACCCTCGGCAATGCGATTGCGACGGGCCGCATTGCCCATGCCTTTATCCTGACCGGGGTTCGTGGCGTCGGCAAAACCACGACCGCGCGAATCATTGCGCGCGCTCTCAATTGCGTCGGCAAAGACGGCTCCGGCGGGCCGACCGTGGCGCCTTGCGGCGAGTGCGTTCATTGCCGCTCGATCGCCGAGGATCGGCACGTCGACGTCATCGAAATGGATGCCGCCTCGCGCACCGGCGTCGACGACATCCGCGAACTGACCGATGGCGTGCGCTATCGCCCGGTCTCGGCGCGCAACAAGATCTACATCATCGACGAAGTCCATATGTTGTCGAAAAACGCCTTCAACGCCCTGTTGAAGACGTTGGAGGAGCCGCCGCCCGCGGTCGTCTTTGTTTTCGCGACGACCGAAATCCACAAGGTGCCGGTCACCGTCTTATCGCGCTGCCAGCGTTTTTCGCTGCGGCGGGTCCCGGCCGAGCTGCTGATCGAACATTACCGCCGGGTTGCCGAAGCCGAGGGTGTCGCGGTCGAGCCGGCGGCCTTGGCATTGATCGCGCGCGCCGCCGACGGCTCGGTGCGCGACGGGTTGTCATTGCTTGACCAGGCGATCGCCTTGTCGGGTGGCCGTGTCGCAGAAGCAGCGGTGCGCGACATGCTCGGTGTCGCCGATCGCGGGCAAGTATTCGACCTGCTCGAAATGGTATTGCGCGGCGACGCAGCGGCGGCCTTGGCGCAATTCGACCGGCTCTACCAGGAAGGCGCCGACCCGGCATTGGTGTTGCAGGATTTGCTCGACCTCGCGCATTTTCTGACCCGATTAAAGCTCGCCCCAGAGGCTGGCGCCGGCGATCCGATTGCCGAGGGTGACCGCGAGCGCGCCCGCCCGCTCGCCGAAAAGCTCTCGATGCCGTCCTTGGCGCGAGTCTGGCAGATGCTGCTCAAGGGACTGAGTGAAGTGCAGGAGGCGCCGTCGCCGATCCAGGCCGCCGAGATGGTGCTGATCCGGCTCGCCTATGTTGCCGATCTGCCGGTCCCGGCTGAGCTCGTGCGCTCGCTACAGAGCTCGGTTGGGCAAAGCCCAGCGGTGCAAAGCGCGCCGGCGCGGAGTCAAGCGGTGCGGGGTGAGCCCGCGCGTCCGGCATCGCCTCCACCCCCGACACGAGCACCCGATCCGCCGATTGCCGCGGCGCCCGCAAAATCCTCTGCTGCTCCTATGCGCGCGCCGATCGAACTTGCCGAAGCCGCGATCGAGGCGATGCCCGACCCGCCGCCGGGGCCGGTCGCGACCTTCGACCCGATGCCGCAGAGCTTTGCGGAGGTCGTGGCGCTGTTCGACAAGCGGCGTGAGGCGGTGCTGCGCTCGCATCTCGCGGCGAATCTGCACCTTGTTCATTTCGAACCGGGGCGGATCGAGTTTCGCCCGACCGCCGGCGCGCCGCGTGATCTCGCCAATCGCTTGGGCCAGTTGCTCGGTGAATGGACCGGGACGCGATGGCTGATCGCGATCTCCGAGGCCGAGGGCGAACCAACCCTTGCGCCAGCGCCAGGAGCAGCGCGAGACCGAGTTGCGGAACGGGGTTGCGGCGCACCCGTTGGTTCAAGCGGTGCTGGAAACCTTTCCGGGCGCCACGATTACCGCGGTCCGCGAGCGTTTTGCGGCGACAGGCGACGGCGAAACCACGGCGGACGACGAGGCTGAGGCTGGCGAGACCGAGGGCGACGAAGCTGAGGCCGGCGAAGACAACTCAGAAGAGGATCGGACATGAAAAACATCGGCCAGCTGATGAAGCAGGCGCAGCAGATGCAGGAGAAAATGGCCGAGATGCAGGCTCAGCTCGAGGCTGTCGAGATGACCGGGGTCGCCGGCGCCGGCATGGTCGAGCTGACCCTGAACGGCAAGAGCGATCTGAAAAAGATCAAAATCGACAAGTCGCTGCTCGATCCGGCCGAGGGCGAGGTATTGGAGGATCTGATCGTCGCCGCGTTCGCCGATGCCCGACGCAAAGTTACCGCCCATAGCGAGGAGGAAATGCAGAAATTGACCGGCGGCCTGGCGCTGCCCGGCGGCATGAAACTGCCATTCTGAGACCGGTGACGCGGTCTGAGCTGTACCAAAGAACCTGCTATTCGCCCGCGACCAGCCCGTTTGGCCTCATTAGAATTGTCATTCCGGGATACCTCACAGAGGTAGGCCTGGAATCTATAAGCACATGTCCGAACTCGACACCCTGATCCGGCTGCTTGCGAAATTGCCCGGGCTCGGGCCGCGCTCGGCGCGGCGCGCTGCATTGCATCTGATTAAAAGGCGCGAGAGCCTGATGACGCCACTCGCGACCGCCTTGGCGCGGGCAGCGGACGCGATCCGCACCTGCCCGGTCTGCGGCAATCTCGACACGATCGAGCCTTGCGCGATCTGCCGCGATCCGGAACGCGATGCCACCGCGATCTGTGTCGTCGAGGATTTGGCGGATTTGTGGGCGCTCGAACGCACCGGCGCCTTTCGCGGGCGTTATCATGTGCTCGGCGGCACCCTGTCGGCGCTCGACGGGATCGGCCCGGAGGATTTAACGATCGATCGCCTGGTCGCTCGCGTTAATCCCGGCCAGGAGCTGATCCTGGCATTGAATGCCACGGTCGAAGGGCAGACGACCGCACACTACATCGCCGATCGCCTCGCTAACGCCGGGGTCAAGCTGTCCCGCCTCGCCCAAGGTGTCCCGATCGGCGGTGAACTCGACTACCTCGATGACGGCACCCTGACCGCCGCCCTGAAGGCGAGACGCGTTCTGTAAGCTTCGAACGCCGCGCCACGCGCTGCTGAAGGATCGTTGATTTTTCCAAACCAGCTGAAGACCGCCGGTGGAATCTGCAATCGTGACCAGCTCAATTCATAGTAATTGAGTTTCCTTCGACATCGTTGCACAATACAGAAGATCCGAGCCTAGCTGATTCGAACCAGACATCCGGGTTGCCTCAGCGATTTACCTTAAATCAGCGGGAGCAAAGGCAGATGCCGCATCGTCGCGACCCCAAACCGGCCCGTCACATCTCAGCGGTTGAGGCCGCAGGCTTGGTGAAATCGGGTGATTGGATTGATTACGGCATTACTGTCTGTCAGCCTGATGTCTTTGACGAGGCTTTGGCGGCTCGCAAATCCGAACTAAGAAACGTCAAGTTTCGCTCCTGTCTCTCAATGAAGCCTCGCGCCGTTCTCGAAGCCGATCCTGAAGGTGAGCATTTCTGCTGGTTTAACTGGCATTTCTCCGGTTACGACCGCAGGAAGCATGATGCCGGGCTCAGTCACTATATTCCCTGTAACCTCGGCGAAATTCCCGATTATTACCGGCGCTTCATTGAGCCGATTGATGTCGCGGTGTTGAAGACGTGCCCGATGGATGAGGACGGCTTTTTCAACTTCGGTGTTAGTAATCTTTGGCATCGCGCCGTTATCGAGCGTGCCAAGGTGGTTATCGTCGAAGTCGCCGACGGCCTGCCTTACGTCTACGGCGAACAGAATGCGCGTGCATCGAAGCGAGGTCGATTACGTTATCGAGGGCGATCGCGAGCCCACGTCCGAACTCCCGCACTCGCCGCCCTCCGAGGTCGACCGGGCGGTGGCCCGCCTGATTGCCGGCGAGATCGAAGACGGTGCTTGCTTGCAGGTCGGTATCGGCGGAATGCCGAATGCCGTGTGCTCCCTACTGCTTGACAGCGGCGTCCGCAATCTCGGCGTGCATTCCGAGATGCTGAGCGATGGGCTCATCGATCTGTACAAGGCCGGTCGCATCACGGGCTCCGCCAAGACGCTCAATCCCGGCAAGATCGTTTTCAGTTTCGCGCTCGGATCCCGGACGCTCTATGAGGCTATCGACCGTAATACCGATTTCCATTCCTGCCCGGTCGATTATACCAACCCGCCACACATCATCATGCAGAACGATCGGACGATCGCGATCAACAATACCACCCAAGTCGATCTGCAAGGTCAGGCCGCATCCGAATCCGATGGCCATCGCCACATCAGCGGCACCGGCGGACAGCTGCAGTTCGTTCGCGGTGCATACGCGGCCAAATACGGAAAATCGTTTATCTGTCTTGCTTCGACATATGAACGGCGCGGCGAACGCAAGAGCAGGATCGTTCTTCAACTTACGCCGGGCAATATCGTCACGACGCCGCGCTCGGACATGATGTTTGTCGTGACCGAATACGGCATGGTCAATCTGAAGGGAAAATCGGTCGCCGATCGCGCGAAAGCAATGATTTCAATCGCGCATCCCGATTACCGCGAAGGCCTTGAGCGCGAAGCCTACGAGAACCGTCTTATTCCCAAGCTTTATGCATGAGCTGATCCGAACGCGACCATTAGAAGGCCCGCCGAAAGCGACCCCTGAGCATAGGGTCGCCGCTGTCGCCGAGAAGCGCTAAGCAAGATTGACGATGACGATGGCTGCGGCGCCGGCCAATAACGCGCCGCCCAATGGCCGACCGAGACGGGCGCCCCAGGGCAGGTTCTTTTCGATCGCCATGATCACGCCGAGCATCAGCATCCAACCAATGCTGCCGCTGCCGACAACAAACATCAGCAGCATGATCGCCCAGCAGCAGCCAACGCAAAAGACGCCGTGGTCGAGGCCGAGCAACAGAGCATTGCGATAAGGGCTCGGACCGTGCCAGTGCTTGGCGATAAAGCTGAAAGGTGTTCGGCACTTGGTCAGGCAGTGATATTTCAAGCCGCTGAATTGAAACAGTCCGGCCACTGCAAAGATTGCCGCGCCGATCGCCCAGCCATTGAACAGCAGCCACGTCGATCGCTGCGCCGCCTGATGCAATTCGGCGTCGGCGAGATGGACGACGGCGCCAAACCCCAGCCAAACGATCAGATAGCCGCCAATAACCAGCGCCATTAGCCGCCGCCGATCAGATCGTCCGCGCACCATTCGATCAAAGCGGTCCAATAATGGCAACGTAGTCGGCAGCATCATTGCCGTCGTCATCAGCAGCCATCCGCCAATGTATAGCGCGAGAGGAATCAAGACCTCTCCGCCCGGCAATGCGCGGCACATCGCCAAGGCGGCGCTGGCGTCGATCCAGCTACCGTGATCGAGGTAGCGGCCGTAAGGGCCGCTGCCCCACAGCCATAAAGCAGCCCACGCCAGCACCGCCAATCCCGCGGCGATCGGCAGGAATGGGCGTCGTGCGCTTATGTGGCGCATTGCGCGCGCTCGGAGGAGCGGCGCTCAGCCGTCGAAGACGAAGGTGCTCTGCAATGCGTTGTGCCCGTCAGGTCGAGATCGTGGCCGAGTGCCGGATGCTTCGAACGGTAGCGGCTGGCCTTGCCGACAAACACCGGCGCTCCCGGTACGGTCGAAAATATCGTGTTGGTCAGGGTCGTCGTCGATCCATCCGGGCCCGTGTACGGCTCGAGTTCGGCATGGCTGACCTCGCCGACCGTCAACGTGCCGCGCCCGCCTTCGACATCGAACCGGATTGGAGCCCGCTCGATGCCGACGACCTCACCGACCAGTTTTGCCAATTCCGCGACCGGCCCACCACGCTTGCCGCTCCAGACATTGACGATCGCCTCGAACTGCGCGTCCGATGCGCCCTCGTCGATGTAAAGGGCCATCTGGAAATTTCCGTGCAGGACGTTTCCGGGAATGTGGGCAACCCCGGCCACGGTTCGCCCCGCGACATCGATCCCGTCGATCGTGCCGGCATCGAAATGATAAGCCAAAACCGAGTTGCAGGTGCCGTTGTCCGGGTCCTCACCGATCCAGCAGGGACAAAGGACCCGGCAATCACAGACTTCGAGAAGACGGCCTTCGAGATGATAGGTCATTTACTCCACCTCCCGTTCAGGTTTTTAGCTCGCTTATGCTGGGTGCGAGCAGGAACTTACAGCTCCCTTAAACAGAGCCAAGTAACCACATCTCAAGCCAGCGTCGCAACATTCCGTTCATAGCGACAACCCAGCGACAAGCCGCACATCGTCGGCCCGCGGCGCGGTTGACGCTGCGATCGGCACGTGATCAGAGCTGGTCGGGGTCGAAGTCGAGAACCGTAGCGCCGCCGCGAATGCCGGCCAAGTACCCCGGCGCCATCGCCAGAAAATGGTCGGCGAAAAAACGAGCAGTCGCGATCTTGGCCGCGAGAAAGGCGACATCCTCTTCACCGCCGGCAAGACGGCGGGAAGCGGCGAGGGCTTGGCGCGCCATCAGCCAGCCGCCATAAACCGCCCCTGAAAGCTGCAGATACGGTGTCGAGCCCGCCGCGGCGGAGGCCGGGTCGGTGTCGACGAGATATGCGGTCGCGGTTTCGAGCGCCCCGAGCCCGGCGCGCAATGCACTGCCGATCGCCGCGAGATCAGTATTGCCCGCCGCATCCAACGCGGCCGAGGTTGCCGCGATATCCGCGCACAGCGATCCCACAGCCTCGCCATGGTCGCGAGCAAGTTTGCGGCCGACGAGGTCGTTTGCCTGAATGCCGTTGGTGCCTTCGTAGATCGGGGCGATGCGGGCATCGCGCAGATGTTGCGCCGCCCCGGTCTCTTCGATGTAGCCCATCCCGCCATGTACCTGGATTCCGGTCGAGGCGACGGCCACCCCCATATCGCTGCACCACGCCTTGACCACCGGGATCAGCAGGTCAGCGCGGCGTTGCGCCTGGACGCGCTCGGTCGGGTCGGGGTCGCGGCGGGCGTGATCGATCATTGCCGCGGCGTAATAAGCGAGCGCCCGCATCGCCTCGGTCGCGGCGCGCATTTCCAGCAGCATCCGCTTGACATCGGGATGATGGATGATCGGCAGCGCGCCGGCATTGGCCGGTGCACCGAGCGGGCGGCCCTGAACCCGAATGCGAGCAAAGTCGCGGGCCTGCTGGTAGGCGCGCTCGGCGATCGCCAGGCCCTGCACGCCGATATTGAGGCGGGCGTTGTTCATCATCGTGAACATGTATTCGAGCCCGCGATTCTCCTCGCCGATGCGCCAGCCGATCGCGTCCTCATAGGCGAGCACGCAGGTTGGCGAGGCGTGGATGCCGAGCTTGTGTTCGAGGCTCAACGGTCGAACCGCGTTGCGCTGCCCCGGCTGGCCTTCGTCATCGAGCAGGAATTTCGGCACCAGGAACAGCGACAACCCGCGGCTGCCCGGCGGCGCATCCGGTGTGCGCGCCAGCACCGCGTGAATAATGTTCGGCGCCAGATCGTGGTCGCCATAGGTGATAAAGATCTTTTGCCCGGTGACGCGGTAGTGGTCGCCCCATTGGGGATCGTGCGCCGGCACGGCCCGCGTTCTCAGCGTGCCGAGGTCGGAGCCGGCCTGCGGCTCGGTCAGGTTCATTGTCCCGGCCCATTCGCCCGAGACGAGCCGCCCGAGATAGCGCTGCTTCTGTTCGTCGCTGCCATAGGCCTGCAGCAATTCGACCGAAGCCAACGTCAATAGCGGGCACAGCGCAAACGCCATGCACGCCGAGTTCCACATCTCGGTAACCGGCGCCGCGAGTGCCAATGGCAGCCCTTGCCCGCCATACTCGGGCTCGGCGATCAGCCCGCCCCACCCGGCCTCGATGTATTGGCCATAGGCTTCACGAAATCCGGGCGGAGTGCGCACGACGCCGTTTTCGAGAATGCTACCGATGCGGTCGGCCGGTTGGTTCAGCGGCGCCAATTCGCCGGCAGCAAACTTCCCTGCCTCTTCGAGCACCGCCTCGACGAGATCGCCGTCCGCTGCCTGATAGCCGGGCAACGCCGCCAGCTCGGCGATCCCGGCGACTTCCTCCAGCACAAATCGCATATCGGCAAGCGGGGCAGCGTAAGTCATTCATCGTCTCCGGGGGCGGGACCGTAGTGTCGATAAGCTGATATGGTCAGTTTGCATATGTACAGCATTGTCATCCCGACGGAGGTCGGGATCCACTTGAGCCATGGGTACCGGCCTTCGCCGGTATGGACAACAGAGGTTTCGGCAGATCTTCAGAAGTTCGGATACGGCCACGCTAAGAGCGGGCGATTCATAGGCTGCAGTTAACCTATGCAGGCAATCGCTCCGGCGTCTACATTGCCACCACTTTGCCGGGGTTCATGATGCCGTGGGGATCGAGGGCGTGTTTGATACGGGCCATCAGCTCGATCTCGATCGCCG
Source organism: uncultured Alphaproteobacteria bacterium (assembly GCA_963735445.1). Taxonomy (GTDB): domain Bacteria; phylum Pseudomonadota; class Alphaproteobacteria; order ATCC43930; family CGMCC-115725; genus AP-15. Next base: position 106,426 of record CAVTLC010000013.1, on the reverse strand, counting down.
GTTTGTAATGGGTGATCTCGTCCCGTTTCATCATGCCGACACCATGCTCGGCGCTGATCGAGCCATGCAGCTCGCGGACGACGCCATGGACGATGTCGTTGAACTCCTGCCAGCGCGCCAGATAGGCGTCTTTGTCCATGCCTTCGGGCTGGGTCAGGTTGAAGTGAATGTTGCCGTCGCCGACATGGCCAAAAGCGATCGGCCGGATACCCGGCAGCCGGTCGCTGACCGCGGCGCTGGCGCGGCTCACAAACTCGGCGACCCGACTGACCGGCACCGAGACATCGTGCTTGATCGAACCCGAATAGAGCTGCGCTTCGACGATCGCCTCGCGGATCCGCCACAGCTCTTTCGCCTGCGCCCCGCTCTCGGCGATGACGCCGTCGGCAACCAACCCCTCCGCGAGCGCGCTTTCGAGCAGCCTTTCCAGTAACGCGCGAATGCCGCTGTCGGTCTGGCTCGACGACATTTCGAGCAGCACATACCAGGGATGGTGCTGGGCTAGCGGGTCGATCGTGCCAGGAACATGGGCGAGCGCCAGATCGAGCCCGCCGCGCGGGATCAGCTCGAACGCGGTCAACTGGTCGGCTGAGGCGGCACGGGCATGGGCGAACAGGCCCATTGCATCCTCGATGCGGGCGAGGCCGATAAACGCGGTCTCGATCTCGCGCGGCTTGGGAAACAATTTGATCGTCGCCGCGGTGATAATGCCGAGCGTGCCCTCGCCGCCGATGAACAACTGCTTCAGATCGTAGCCGGTATTGTCCTTGCGCAGACCGCGCAGCCCGTCCCAGACCCGCCCATCGGGCAACACGACTTCGACCCCGAGGGTCAGTTCGCGGGTATTGCCATAACGCAATACGGCAATGCCGCCGGCATTGGTCGACAGGTTGCCGCCGATCTGGCAGCTGCCTTCAGCACCCAGGCTCAGCGGAAACAGCCGGTCGACCGCGGCCGCGGCCTCGTGCAGATGGGCGAGGATGCAGCCGGCTTCGACCGTCATCGTGAAATTGACCGGATCGATCGCGCGGATCCGGTTCATCCGGCCAAGGGCGAGGACGATGTTGTCGCGATCCTCGGGCGGAACCCCGCCGCCAACCAGGCCGGTGTTGCCGCCCTGCGGTACGATCGCCAAGTCAGCCTCGGCGCAAATCCGTACCACTGATGCGACCTCGGCGGTCGATGTCGGGCGGACGACGAGGCGGGTGGCGCCGTGGTAGAGCCGCCGCGCCTCGACGAGATACGGCTCCTGGTCATGCGGATCGGCAATCCACCCCGCCGGCCCCACCGCCGCTTTGATCCGCTCCAAAACCGCTGCGATCTCCATCGCCCATTCCCTCGTTTTCGCCGGTAATGTTCACCGCTGCTCGATCAGGCGTTTTGAGCCCGAAATTCGCATTTCTATCAGCATCGGCATTCCAGCGCAGGCCGGGATCCATTGCCGAAATGGATATCGGCCTTCGCAAGCCGAGAAGACATCGCAGTAGCCAGTCCGGCGAACTAGCATGGCGGCGCGCCTCACCCTAATCCCCCCTCCGCATGCGAAGGGGAGGGAAGGGGGCTGCGGTACTATCCCCGCCAGAGATCGGCGAATTGGGTCGCAACGATTTTCTCGTAGGGCGGGTCGCCGTGCAAAATCCCGACATCGCGGGCGAACTGGTTCATGCCAACGACAAATTCGCGCGAGATCGAGGCGTCGTAATAGGGCGCATCGCGGCGGATCAGATCGGCGATCAGCGCCGCGGCATCCGCCGGGAACAGTTTGCGTCCGACCTCGGCGGCTCGCTCGGGATCAGCTTGCAGCGCCGTCTGCGTCTTGACCACGGCCCGCACCGCGGCCGCCGCGACATCCGGGGTCTCGCGGATCAGTCGGTCGGTCGTGGCCAATGCCGACATCGTGTAATTGAAGCACTCCTTTGGGCCGTCGCCGCGCCGGACATCGAGCACCACCGTCCCGACGCCGCGGCGCACCGCGATTTCGGTGCCCATGCCGTTGGCCCAGAAGCCGTCGATCAGCCCGTCTTCGAGCGCTTTGGCAGCACTCATGCCGAAATTGACGATGCCGCCCTCTGCCACAGCACCCGGCACCGGCGCGATCGTGACTTGGTCGCGGTGCGGGTCGATCCCGGCTGCGATCAACAGCCGTCGCAAGCCCATCTCGACCCAGGGCGCCGCACCGATCGTGCGGCCCTTGACAACATCGACATCGCCGCGGCGGGCACCGAGATCGGCGCGCATCACCAGAAACCAGTACATCCCCTGCGCCTGGGCGCAGAGCAGCTTGGCCCCGTCCCATTCGGGGAAGGCGGCCAATACCGAATGCGCCGAGCCGCCGACAAAATCGATATTGCCATCGCGCATTTCGCGATAGCAGCGGTCGACCGGAAAGACCAGCTCGAGAGAGACATCGAGCCCCTCGGCGGCGAAAAAGCCGAGTTCGACCGCGGCTGCCGCCGGAAAGTACGAGTTCGAGACCAGGTCGGGTACCGCCAGCTTCATCGCGACTTTCCCATCGTGTCGATTAAACCTGTTCGACTTCCGTTGCGGCGCGATCGAGCGCAGCGGTAACGGCTCGTATTTGGTCCGCGTCGAGCGAACCTTTGCCGAGTCGGATCGACAGCGCCATTTCTAAATTGCCCATCGCCCGCCGGATTTCCGGCGCCGGGCCGCCGCCAATCGCTCGGCTCATTTCGGCCATGCGGCTGAAGATACCGTCAACCAGCGCCCGGTTCGTCGCCAGATAATTCGCCCCTTCCTCGGTCACCGAATAGAGCTTCTTGGTGCCGCCGCCGCTTTCCGCCTGCACATAACCGAGTTCTTCAAGCAGGGTCAGCGTCGGATACACGACGCCGGGGCTGGGACTGTACATTCCGCCGAACTGCTCTTCGATGGTTTTGATCAGCTCGTAGCCATAGCGCGGCTTTTCGGCAACAAACTGGAGCAGCACAAAGCGCAGATCGCCGTGGTCGAAGACCCGACCCGATCTGCCGCCGCGCCCGCCGCGGTGATGACGACCAAAATGGCCGCCGCCAAAACCCAGGCCGCCGCGCATCTGCCGCCGTTCACCGCGGCCATGTCGATTTGTGAACATCTTTGATCCTTTTGATAAAAAGCGCTGCCCCAACGCCCCGCCGGGGCAACACCCGATCCGCCGCGCTATTTCAGGCTGTCGGCAGCAATTCCGGGCGATAACCGCGGCGCAATGTTGCGAGCTTCAGCGGAACCGGGCTCCCGAGCCACATCGCGTAAATGCTGTGGTCGTCGACCGAGTTGTCGCTCAGTGGATGGATCAGAACGTCGAGACCCTCCCGGTTTAGCATCAGCCACGGAACCACCTTCGGGAACTCGTCGGCGGTAAAAATGACCTGGAGGTTGGCGACCGGATGCGGCCCGACCGGGCCGTCATGAAAGCCGCCAAACCTGACATTAAACTGGTCGCCCATTGCCGCGGCCAGGCGCTCGGCTATCGGTTTGGTCTCCGTGTCATAGTAAACATGCGCGTGATACCCGCTGACCTGCGTCCGCGCTATGGATTGATCGTTCATGTGATGGTGTCCTCTGTTCGATATAGACGTATCTAAGATATATCGAAATACAGACGTTTCAAGATCGTCTTTTTGAGAGCCGAACCGAGCTATTTACATGTATTTATTGTATAGTCGGACGAAATGGGTGTCAGAGGCCGTCTGCCGATGGCATAAACCGGCAGCGACGAGCAGGAAGGGCGAGGCAGATGAGCGGTGGGCACGAACACTCGGCGGTCGACTGGAAGATCCACGGGGTCAAGGTAATCCCGGGCGATCAGCTCGACCCGAATACCGCCCAGACCCCTGGCATGGACCGGGCGGCGGCGATTAATTTAGCCCGCGTCGGTGCGCAAAAGATCTGGGCCGGCACCGTCAAGATCCACCCCAACGCCAAGACCGGGGCGCATCATCACGGCGCGCTCGAAAGCGTGATTTATGTGCTGAAGGGGCGGGCGCGAATGCGCTGGGGCGAGCATCTCGAATATGTCGCCGAGGCCGGGCCGGGCGATTTCATCTTTGTGCCGCCCTATGTGCCGCACCAGGAGATCAATGCGTCGACCGACGAGACGCTCGAATGCGTGCTGGTGCGCAGCGACAACGAAGCAGTGGTTGTCAATCTCGATATCGAACCGGTCGAGCGCCCGCAAGAAGTGCGCTGGGTCGACCCGATCCACCGCCATCCATAAGCCGCGCCGCCGGCGGTCGTAGCGGCGCTGCGCTGTCTTCGGCGGTTGGCCTGCCGGGCTCAACGCCGGAGCGCCGTTTGCACCGCGGGCGAGGGGAGGGAGCGTCTCACCGGGAGAGCGGGTAACAGAGGCAGCTCAAGCCTCACCACGATCGATCTTGACGATCTCCGGCCAAATCTCCTTGAAGATTTCGGCTCGTGCTAGCCTTGCAATTGCTCCACCGCCTCCGGGATTGTCGGGGTGAAGCGTCTTGCTGATGACGGCTTTTGCCAGTTTGAATTTATCGTGATTGGCGGACGGACCGACTGATCGCAACTCGGTAATTTCGCTCTCGCGCTGCCGCGCCGCCATCTCCCATTTGTCCCGATCCCTGACCAGGATCTTTCCCTTAGACCGTAGCGTGGCGATCGTATTCTCCAATTCTGCCAGCTGGCTTTTGAGCCGATCACGCTCCCGCCGCAGCTTGTCGCAGTTTTCCGCAGCATCGCCGAGGCAGTGCAGTAGAACATCACGCTCATGCACCAGTGCTGCCACTGCGACATCAACCAACTCGGTCGAGCCCAAAGAATTACGACGAAACGATGCCAGCGCGGTATTTGCAGCATACTGAGGCGTCATCGGTATTTCCTGGCATGATGAGACCGATACTCGCCGCAAAATACAAAATTGAGCGAAATGCGCTACGATATTGATGGTTAAAGAGATAACCCCTGCCGCATCGTCACTGCCGTGTCGTCAGCATGGTAAGTAAGTTTGCTAAGCCCACGCAGCCGCGGAATGGCGATCGCCTCGCGGGCAAAAATCTCGCTCTTCAGAAGAATATTTCACCCGGAACCCGATTGCGGCGATAATGCGCCTGGGAGGGATGTATGCTTGGCCTCGAGAGAGGCGGAGTGCGCGGTGCTGCCGCGGCCCGCTGCAAAGTCATGGCCTTTGCCGCGATCCTTGTTCTCGGCGTTTTCGTCGCGTCGGCGGCGTGCGCCCAGGATCGCATCACCTTTGGTCTCGACTGGAAGGCCGAGGCCGAATATGGCGGTTTTTATCAAGCGGTCGCGACCGGAATTTACGCAAAGCACGGCCTCGACGTCACGATCCAGCAGGGCGGGCCGCAGGTCAATCACATGCAGCTGCTGGCGGCCGGCCGGCTCGACTTTAATCTGGGCGGCGGTCGGGCGATCGAATTTGCGCAGGAAAACCTGCCGTTTCTCGCGATAGCGGCGATTTTTCAAAAGGATTTGGCGGTACTAATCGCCCATCCCGGTGAAGGGAATGACAGCTTTCCGGCATTGAAGGGCAAGCCGATCATGATCGCCGCCGATGCGCGGCTCAGCTGGTGGCGCTTTCTTGCCGCCAAATTCGGTTACGCCGACAACCAGATCCGGCCTTACACATTCAATTTGCAGCCGTTTCTCGCGGACCCCAAAGCGATCCAAGAGGGCTACGCCAGCAGCGAGCCGTTTTTGATCCGCGAGAAGACCGGGATCGAGCCAGTGGTGCTACCCCTGTCCGAGGCCGGCTATAAGGGCTACGGGAACATCATCACGACAAGCGCCAAGCTTATTCACGAGCGGCCCGACCTGGTCCAGCGCTTTATCGATGCCTCAATCGAGGGCTGGTATTCGTATCTTTACGGCGATCCCGCGCCGGCCAACCAGCTGATCGTGAAAGCCAATCCCGATATGCCGGCCAATCTCATCGATTTTGGGCGTAAAACGATGGTCACGCGCGGTATCGTCGATTCGGGTGATGCCAAAACTCTCGGCATCGGCGCGATGACCGACGCGCGATGGAAGGCATTCTACCAGTCGATGGTCGCGGTCGGGGTCTACAAGCCGGGCATCGATCTCGACAAGGCCTATACGACGCGGTTTGTCGACAAGCGCGTTGGCATGGAGGCTAAACGCTGACGAGCCTTTCTGTCCCCCCTGGGCTGACCAGGGAACCGTCGCGACCCTGGAAGGGGTTGGAGACCGGCCGGCTGCCGGTATTCATCTCGTACGATCAGGCCGAACGGCTGGTCGCCTCGTTGCTCGATCGCGTCTCGCTGTGGGCGCCGGACGTGGTCGCGGGCATCGCGCGCGGCGGCTTGGTGCCGGCCACAATGGCATCCTCGATGCTGGGATTGCCGTTATTGGTGATCGGCTGGGAGCGCGGCAGCGGCGTTACCCGGTGGATCGGACCACCGCCGCGCGATGCAAGCCGTGTTCTGTTGATCGACGACGCGTGTTCGACCGGGGCGACGATGGCCTCGGTCCGCGCGGCGGTTCTGTCGTGGGGTCATGCCTGCGCGACGTTGACAATCCTCCACGATCCCGAGACGACGCGCTATGTCCCCGATTTTTCGCATCCGATGCGCGAGTTGTTTCGCTTTCCGTGGGAGCGCGGCGAAGCAACCCCGGCGTCGCGGGCTTGGCGTCAGACCGGGGCGCCGCCCGAGCGCGCGACCGAGCGCCCGTTTTTCGGGCTCGATCTCGATGGCGTCTTTCTGCCCGACATCGCGCGGGTGGATTATGACGCCGACCTCGCCGCGGCGCTCAGCCGGCGTCACGCGCTCGAACCCTTTGCAATATTACCGCCGTTTGCGCCGTGAGCGCGCGGTCATCATCACCGGACGGCCGGAGATCGACCGCCCGCACACCGAGGCCTGGCTCGCACGCTGGGGGTTTCACGGGCTGAAATTGGAATGCCGCCCGGACGAGGCGCCAGCCGATCTGGCGTCGGTGGCGTGCTACAAGGCGATGGCCGCGACGCGCTGTGGCTGCACCCATTTTATCGAAAGCGAGCCTGAGCAAGCGATCCGCATTGCCGCGATCGCCCCCCATCTCGTCGTCAGCTGGTGGTCGGCTGCCGAGACCCGCGCCTGGGTCATCGGCGCCGCTCCGGCATCCGCCTGACGCGAAGCCCTGCGTTAATCGTAATCTGGAATTGCAATCGGCGTTGAGGGCTTGACCTGCAGCCGACGAGCGCTCCCAGTGCTGCGGACGTGCTGGGCCGAAATTTGCTCGACCTGTTTCACCGCGCCGCCACCGACGCCTCGCACGCGACAGCGCAAGAGTGCCCGATCCTGCGGGCAGTGGGCGATCAGCGCGCGGCGCGCTCGACCCCATCGGCGATTTGAACGACAATCGCCCAGCACTAAAGCGGAGCCGGCTCTCGTGATGAACTCGACCGAATCCTCGCCGCTAATTCCCGTGACCTTGCTAACCGGCTTTCTCGGCAGCGGCAAGACGACGGTGCTCAACCATATCCTGAAGCAACCCGGAATGGCTGAGACCGCGGTCATCGTCAACGAGTTCGGCGAGATCGGCATCGACCATTTGTTGGTCGAAAGCGCCACCGACGACATCGTTCTGCTGAACAGCGGCTGCCTGTGCTGCACGGTGCGCGGCGACATCGCCGATACCCTGCTGAACCTTTTTGTCGGCCGCGCCAATGGCAAGGTGCCGCACTTTGCTCGCGTCGTCATAGAGACCACCGGTCTCGCCGACCCGGCGCCGATCCTGCACACGTTGATCTCGGACCCGCTGGTTGCCGGCCGCTATTCGCTCGACGGTGTCGTAACGACGGTCGATGCCGTCAACGGCGCCGGCACCCTCGACCAGCAGCCCGAAGCGCTAAAGCAGGCGGCGGTCGCCGACCGGCTGCTGCTGAGCAAGACCGATCTCGCTGAGGCGAATGCCCTCGCCTCGCTGAAGGCGCGGCTTGCTGTGCTAAACCCCAGCGCCCCGATCTTGCCGGTGGCACACGGCGAGGTCGATCCGGCATTGCTGTTCAACCTCGGCTTCTACGATCCGCAGAGCAAAAGCGTCGACGTCCAGCGCTGGCTGCGCGATGAGGCCTTTGCCGAAGAGCACGCGCACGACCACGATCACGAGGCGCTCGACGTGAACCGCCACGATGACCGCATCCGCGCTTTTTGCATCACCCGTGAGCGGCCGATCTCATGGGCGGCATTGTCGACTTGGCTCGATGCGCTGGCAACCATGCGCGGCGACGATCTGCTTAGGCTGAAGGCGATCGTGGCGCTCAGCGATCGCCCCGACGAACCGGTTGTCATCCACGGCGTGCAGCATCTGTTTCATCCGCCGGTGCTGCTGCCGCAATGGCCGAGCGACGACCACCGCACGCGAATGGTCTTCATCACTCGCGACCTGCCGCGCGAAGCCATCGAAAAAACGCTTGTTGCGTTCGAGGACGCTGTTGCGGAGGCCGGATAGTCGAAGAGCAAGTTGTTGATTTTGGCGATGTCTTGGAACTTCAGAAGCCGGATTTTGGTTAACCCGCCGCATACATTCCAATCAGGCCGCCAAGCGTTTATGCGCGGCGGTCAAGCCGGTGCCGTCAACGTTATTATCCGCCATTCACGCTCAAGCGCCACAATGTGAAAGCCGCGCTCTGCCGCGGCGTGGCCGAGGGAGATCAGCATGCTGTCCGACGCACGCATTCAACAAAGGCTGGCGCGACAGGCGCTCGGTCTCATTCTCGCCGGCGGCCGTGGCAGTCGATTGAAGCAACTGACCGACCGGCGCGCCAAGCCGGCGGTGTTTTTTGGCGGCAAGTTTCGGATTATCGATTTTGCCTTGTCGAACTGTCTCAATTCCGGGGTGCGCCGGATCGCAGTCCTGACCCAGTACAAAGCTCACAGCCTGCTGCGCCATCTGCAGATGGGCTGGTCGTTTCTGCGACCGGAACTCGGAGAATTTCTCGACCTGCTGCCGGCGCAACAGCGCCTCGACGAAGCGACTTGGTATCGCGGCACCGCAGACGCAGTGTACCAGAATTTCGACATCTTCCGCGCCGCTGGCCCGAAATACTTTGTTGTTCTTGCGGGCGACCATATCTACAAAATGGATTACTCTTTTATGTTGGCGGACCATGTCGCGAAAGGCGCCGATTGCACGGTCGCCTGCATCGAAGTGCCGCTCGAAGAAGCCTCGGATTTTGGGGTGATGGCGGTCGACCGGTCGATGCGCATCCTCGATTTCCAGGAAAAACCGCGTCGCCCTCCGGCGATGGCGGGCAAACCTGATCGGGCCCTCGCCAGCATGGGCGTCTATGTGTTCACCGCCGACTTTCTCTATTCCGAACTCGAACGCGATCATTGCGATCCGACATCGAGCCACGATTTCGGCAAGGACATCATTCCGAGGCTGGTAAGCCGCGGCGAGGCGGTTGCCCACTCGTTTGAGGAAAGCTGCGTCAAGACAACGTTCGAGGCGGAGGCTTATTGGCGCGATGTCGGTACGATCGATGCCTATTGGGCGGCCAATATCGACCTCGTAACACCAACCCCCTCACTCGACATTTACGATTCGAACTGGCCGATCTGGACCTATCAGCAGCAACTGCCACCAGCAAAATTCGTGTTCGATGATAACGATCGCCGCGGGATGGCGGTTGATTCAATGGTGTCGGGCGGCTGCATCGTGTCGGGCGCCACGGTTCGGCGCTCGCTGATGTTTTCCAATTGCCGGGTCAATTCTTTTGCCAAGACGCATGAGGCTGTGCTGCTGCCCGATGTCAACATCGGGCGTCATGCGCGGCTGACCAAAGTCGTGGTCGATCGCGGTTGCCAAATCAACGAGGGGATCGTGATCGGCGAGGATCCCAAACTCGACGCCCAGCGCTTTTACCGCACCGATGGCGGCATCACCTTGGTGACCGCGGAAATGCTGGCGGCGTTGAACTGAGCAGATTGCGCCTCGGAAGCCCCGGCACTTTTAGAAGACGCGCGCTGTCCTCGCCCGCTCCTTGACCCAGACCTGAGCCTCGTTCCCGGCGGCGAGCGCATCGCGCGCCGCATCGACGGCGTCAAGCAAAGCCTGTTCCTTGTCCAAATAGGCGCCGTAGACGGTCTTACCGAGCGTGACCACCCATCTCGCCTCGCGGCCGCGTCTGCAGACTTGAAACTCCATGACCATGACCCTCTGGGCTCCTTGACGGCAACGGCCGTCATGGCGGGCGTCATCCCGCTCCGGGACACCTCTATGCCGCGCAGTATCGCCGAGAATGCCGCTCGAATAAAGGCGGTTTTGTTACGAACTGTCACATTCCGAGACAATTCGTAGTTAATTCGCTAAAAAGCTAGCGATTAGCTCGGCTACTCAGCCAGGGTCATTTTTCTTCGGCGGTGAAGACGCCGTCCCAATCAGCGGGCGGCGCCTCGATTTGGAAATGCGCGATTCGGCGCCGGTAGAGATCGTAAACCGGCGCCAGGTGGCGCGCTGCGGCGAGCCTGCTGTCTGCGAGCAGACCGAGCGCCGCCGACCAGTCTTGATGCCGGTAGGCGCGCAGCAAATCGGAATGCCGGTCGCCGAATTCCTCCGCCTCGATGCGCTCGGGTGGCAGGGTGTAGACGCGGCCGGCCTGGGATTTCCCCTTGACCGCAACGAGGTCGACTTCGATCAGTGCCGGTTCGTCGAGCCGACTGGCGGTCTCCTCGCCGATCACCAAGTCGATGCCATAAACCTTGCCTAGTCCTTCGAGCCGCGACGCTAAATTTACCGGATCGCCAAGCAGCGAATAATCGAAATGCTCTTGCGAGCCGAAATTCCCGACGCAGCATTCGCCGGTATTGATGCCAATGCCGATTTGCACCGGCCGAAACGACTTGCCGGCCGCAGCCGCTTCTTCCGCCCACATATGGTTCAGTTCGATTAGCTTGCGTCGCATCAGTTGCGCCGCATGCACCGCGTTCTTGGCGTGATCGGGGTCGTCGAGCGGCGCATTCCAGAACGCCATGATGCAATCGCCGATATACTTGTCGATCGTGCCTTTTTCTTCGGTGATGATTTCAGTCATCGGCGACAGAAACGTATTCATAAAGTGTGTCAGGGCGTGAGCATCCATGCCTTCGGCGCGGGTGGTAAAGCCGCGAATGTCGCAGAACATGATCGTCATCACCCGCATCTCGCCGCCGAGGACAAGCTTTTCCGGATGCTTTGCGAGCTCCTCGACGTAATGCGGCGACATATAGCGGGAGAAGGCGCTGCGGATTTCCCGCTGGCGCGCCTCGGTGCGCAAATAGCCGATCAGACTCGCCACCAGGTAAACGAGACTGATCACCACCCACGGATAGATCGGGTCGAGCAGCAGATGCGCGTATTTGAAAGCGAGCCAGGAACCGCCGAGCGCCGCAGCAATGCAGGCGCCACCGACCGCCGCACCCGAGATGGCGCCGATCCGCGGCAACGCTAAAATCAGCGCGCCGCCGACCACCAAGGCGAACAGGATTTCGGCGCCGATCGCCCAATCGGGCCGGTTCAGGAAATCTCCTTGCAGAACCTCGTCGATCAGTTGGGCGTGGATTTCGACGCCGGGGACGCCGCGCGCCAGCGGCGTCGCTTGCAGATCGTTGATCACCCCGGAGGCGGAGGTCCCGACCAAAACAATATGGCCCGAAATCCGCGCCGGATCGAAGGTTCCCGCCAATATGTCAGCCGCCGAGATATAGCGGTCGGGATCGTGCGCCGCATAGTGCAGCCATACCCGCCCGGCGGCGTCGGTCGGCACCGTCACCGGGCCGATACGGATCGCGGTGAGCCCGGTGTCCTGGCCGAAGTTTCTCTCGCCGTTGGCGCCTGACGCGCGCAGGATATAGGTCGATGCGCCAAAGGCGAGCCGCAACGCTTCGGCGGCGAGCGACGGATAGGGCGTGACCGCCGACGCCTGGGCACTGCCCTTGGCTGACAGCGTCAGGATCAGCGGCACCCGGCGGACGACGTGATCCCAGTCGAGGTACTGGTTCAGGAAGCCATCACCCGCGGCGGCGGCTTCGATCACCGGCAGGTTTGGCACCACTTTGGGGAAACTTTCGACATGGCCGAGCGGGTCGGTTCCAGTCATGGCGAACCCGGCCTTCTCCGCCGGCGGGCGGGATTCGCCGCGATCGGTCAGAATAAACCCCGTTGCCACCGGGATTTTCTTGATCGAGGCTGCCAGCGCCCGATCGGGGTCGGGCAACGCCGCCAACAGCTTTTCGGCGTCGGCGGGGCTAACCCCGTTCTGTGCGATCAGCGGCAGCAGCATCTTGGGCGAAGTACGGTCGGGCTCGGCGAAATCGATGTCGAAAGCGATCACCGCAGCGCCAGCCGCGGCGAGACGATCGACCATTTTGGCGACAATCGTGCGCGGCCACGGCCACTGGCCGATTTTGTTCAAGCTCCTGTCGTCGATATCGACAATGCGGATCGGCGCGTTTCCGGGCTGGCGCGGTGCGGCCCGCTGGTAAAGATCAAACGCGATCAGCGACAATCGGTCGAGCAGATCGGGTGCGACGATTCGGGCGCCGATCGCCACCAGCAGCACTGTCATCGGCAGCAGATAAATGACACCGCGGCGGAGCTGGGCCAAAATACGCATCGGTGCCAAATATCGCGTTACGAGCGGTGATCGAAAGCCGCCAAAGGGGCATCGCCATCATCGCCGAGTACGCCCGGTTTTCACAACCCCCGATGCTTCGGTCAACTTGTCCGAACGTCACCGGCTAACCAGTGTTTGATCAGCCATGAGCGACACGATCGACCTCAATACGCCGGTGAAGGGCAAAGAGATCGGCCTCGGCGACCCATCGTCAGAGGCCGGCCCTCCCGGTGAAGCGAAAAAGGCCCGGCTGATCCGCAAGGCGGTAGCTCTCTGCCGCGAGTGTCTCGATCCGGCTGACCGAGATATCGCGGCAAGGGTGATCACCAAGTTCTACGAGCACGTGCCCCCAGGCGATGTCGCTGCGCGCGGCCCGAAGGAGCTCTGCGGCAGCGCACTGTCCTTGTGGCGTTTTGCCAAGCGCCGGCGTCCGGGACAGCCCAAGATCAGGGTCTACAATCCCGAGCCCGATCTCGATGGCTGGTCCTCACCGCATACGATTGTCGGGATCGTCAACGACGATATGCCATTTCTTGTCGATTCGGTGACCGGCGCGATCAATGCCGGCGACCGCGTCGTGCGACTTGTCATTCATCCGATCCTGACGGTGGAGCGGGACGCGGGCGGGAGACTGCTCCAGATACGCGACAACGGCGAGCCCGGGCTGCGCGAATCGTGGATGCAGATCGAGATCACCCGAGAGCCCGACCCCGCCGGGTTGGAGAAGCTGACCCTGGATCTGTCGCGGGTGCTCGCCGATGTGCGCGCAGCAGTGGCGGACTGGGAGGCAATGCGCCAAACGCTGCGTGCGGTGCGCGACGAATTGCCGGGACCGCCGACACCGCCGGTGCCGCTGCACGAACTCGCCGAGGTTCAGGATTTTCTGGATTGGCTCGACGACGATAACTTCACCTTCCTCGGATATCGCGAGTACCTGTTCGACAACGGCGTCGAGCAATTTCGCCCGGCTTTGGGCATCCTTGCCGATCCGAATTATCGGATTTTCGACGGGTTGCGCGATCTGTCGTCTCTGCCACCCGACGTGCAGGACTTCATCCGCCGCCGCGAGCTTCTAGTCGTCACCAAATCGAACCGCCGCGCGACGGTCCACCGCACCGCGCATATGGATGTGATCGGCATCCGCCGTTTCGACGCGAACGGTACCGTCATCGGCATTCGCCTGTTTCTCGGGCTGTTCACCTCGCTTGCTTACAGCCGCGATCCGCGCGCCATTCCACTGCTGCGCCGCAAAGTCCGCCACATCATGGTGCGCTCCGGGCTGTCTCCTGCGAGCCATGATGGCAAGGCGCTGACGCACATTCTCGACACCCTGCCGCGCGACGAGCTTTTTCAGGCCAGCGAAGACGAGCTGTTCAACACGGTTCTCGGCATTCTCAATCTCCAGGAGCGCCAACGCATCGCGGTATTCGTCCGCCGCGATCCGCTTGAACGCTTTGTCTCGTGCCTCGTCTACGCGCCGCGCGAGCGCTACGACAGCAATCTACGGCAACGCTTTGCGGCGATCCTTGAACGGGCCTTTGCCGGCCAGTTGTCGGCGTTTTACACGCATCTCGACGATTCGGTGCTGGCCCGCATCCAGTTCATCATTCGCACCACGCGCGGCCAGGTGCCGGCAGTCGATACCGCGGCGCTCGAAGGTGAGCTTGCCGAGGCCGGCCGCAGCTGGTCGGATCACCTCGAGGAAGAAGCCGTCGCGGCATTCGGCGAAGCCGAAGCGTATACCCGGCTGCGGCGTCTTAAACCCTTCCCCATCGCCTACCAGGCATCGACCCCGACCACCCAGGCGCTCGCTGATCTGCCGCGCATCGAAAAGGCGCTTGAAGGCTCGCCGCTGGAAGTAGCGCTGCATCCGATCGCCGAGACCGGGCAAGTGGGGCTGCGGCTCTATCGCGTCGAGGAACCGGTCGTGCTGTCGGATGTGCTGCCGATGCTCGAAAACCTCGGACTGCGCGTCGTCGCCGAGGAGCCCTACCGCATCGACAGCACCGACGGCCACGCGGTCTGGGTTCACGAGTTCCGACTCGCCGGCGACACCGCTGCGGCGGCTGTCTCAGGCCGGGTGAAGCGGCGTTTCGAAGAAGCGTTGGTCGCACTGTGGACCGGCCGCATCGAAAACGACCGGTTCAACCGGCTGGTCCTGGCGGCGGGTCTGTCGGCCCGGCAGATCAGCGTGCTGCGCCTCTACGCCAAAGTGTTGCGGCAGGCCGGCAGCGCCTTTAGCCAAGCCTATATGGAGGACGCGCTCGGCGGCCATCCCGACATCGCCGCCCGGCTCGTGAGTTTGTTTGAAATCCGTTTCGATCCGGCAGGACCGGCCGACCGCGGACTTCAGGTGATGGGCGAGGTCCAGGCGATCGACCACGCGCTCGATACAGTGTCGCGAGCCTCGACGAAGACCGCATCCTGCGCAGCTATCTGACGCTCGTGCTGAAGTCGGTGCGCACCAATTACTTTCAGCGATTGCCATCGGGTCAACCCAAACCCTATCTCGCGGTCAAGCTCGCCAGCAGCGAGATCGATCTATTCCCCGCACCCCGCCCGCTGTTTGAGATCTACATCCACAGTCCGCGGATGGAGGGGGTTCACATGCGCGCCGGCAAGGTTGCGCGCGGCGGCATCCGCTGGTCGGATCGCAAGGAAGACTTTCGCACCGAGATTCTCGGTTTGATGAAGGCGCAGACGGTCAAAAACGCGGTCATAGTCCCGGTCGGCGCTAAGGGCGGGTTTGTCGTAAAGCAGCCGCCTGAGGCGCGCGAACAGCTCGGCGCGGAAGCGGTCGAGTGTTACAAAATCCTGATCCGCGGGCTTCTCGATCTGACCGACAACATCGTCAGCAACGGCGATGGCGGACACCGCATCCTGCCGCCATCCGATGTCGTCCGCCATGACGGCGACGACCCGTATCTCGTCGTTGCCGCCGACAAGGGCACCGCGACATTTTCCGATTACGCCAATGCGATTTCCGAGGAATATCGATTTTGGCTCGGCGATGCCTTCGCGTCGGGCGGCTCGGCCGGCTATGACCACAAGGCGATGGGCATTACCGCCCGCGGCGCGTGGGAATTGGTCAAACGGCATTTCCGCGAACTCGGCCGCAATATCGAGACGAGCGATCTGACCGTCATCGGCGTCGGCGACATGTCGGGCGACGTCTTTGGCAACGGCATGCTGCTGTCGCGCCATCTGCGCCTCTTCGCCGCCTTTGATCATCGCCACATTTTTGTCGATCCCGAACCCGATCCGTCGCGCAGCTTTGCCGAGCGCCAGCGTCTGTTTCGCCTGCCGCGGTCGAGCTGGGCCGATTACGACCCAAAACTGATCTCGGAGGGCGGCGGCGTCTTTGATCGACAAGCAAAATCGGTCCCGATCAGTCCGCAGATGAAGCGGTTGTTCGCTATCGAGGCCGACCGCCTGACGCCAGCCGAACTGATCCGCAAACTGCTCGCCGCGCCGGTTGACCTGTTGTGGTTCGGCGGCATCGGCACCTTTGTCAAGGCGCCCGACGAGAGCCACGCGGAAGTGGGTGACCGCGCCAACGACGCGCTGCGCATCAACAGCGACGAAGTCCGGGCAAAGGTGGTCGGCGAGGGCGCCAATCTCGGCGTCACTCAGCGCGGGCGCGTTGCTTACGCGCTGGCCGGCGGACGGATCGACACCGATGCAATCGACAATTCCGCCGGGGTCGACACCTCGGACCACGAGGTCAACCTCAAGATCCTGATCGACCGCGCGATCGCCGCGGGTCAACTCCCGCCCGCAGAGCGCGATCCGCTGCTGCACGGAATGGCCGAGGATATCGCAGCCTTGGTGTTGCGCGATAATTACTTGCAAGGCGAGGCGCTGTCGGTCGCCGAGGCGCGCGGCGTGTCGGCGCTCGATCGTCAAGCGCGGCTGATCCGCGATCTCGAAAAATCCGGGAGGCTCGATCGGGCGCTCGAGTTCCTGCCCGATGACGAGACCCTCGCCGAGCGGGCGGCGCACCGCCAGGGCCTCACTCGCCCGGAACTCGCGGTGCTGCTGGCCTATTCGAAGATGGCGCTCGACACCGAGCTTCTCGCGTCCGACCTGCCCGAGGCCCCCGACCTTGCGACAGAGCTTTACGGTTATTTCCCGGCAGGCTTGCGCGAGCGACTCGGGCCCCAGATCCCAACCCATCCGCTGCGCCGCGAGATCACCGCTACTGTCGTCACCAACGACCTTGTCAATCGCGCCGGCATCACCTTTGTCTCCGATCTCACGGCTCGCACCGGGCGTTCGGCGCCGGAGATCGCTCGCGCCTATTTGATTGTTCGCGAAATCTTCGAACTGCCGCGCCTGTGGGCCGAGATCGAGGCGCTCGACAATATCGTTCCGGCGCGGGTGCAGACCGAGATGCTGCTCGAGATCGCGGCGATTGTCGAACGCGCCGCGACCTGGTTGCTGCAGCGGCATCGGCACGACCTCGCGGCCGAGCCGGCGCGCCTGGCCCCGAATGTCCGCGCGCTCACTGCTCGGCTTGGCGATTTGTTGCCCGCGCGCGACAAGGCGATCGTTGACGAGCGCGCCCACCACTTTGTCGAAACCGGCGTGCCGGAAGGGCTCGCAGCGAAGATCGCGGCAATGATTTTCCTGGCTCCGGCGCTCGATATCGCGGAGCTAGCAGAGCGCGCCAGCCAGCCTCTCGATCGCGCAGCCCGAATCTATTACGAGGTCGGCGTGCGCTTTGCCCTCGACGAAATGCGCGCTGCAGCACGCCGCCTGCCGACCGAAACGCAATGGCAGAAGCTCGCGATCGAGGCGACGATCGACGACCTGCTGACCTTGCAGGCCGATCTGGCGTCGCGGATCTTGGCGACGGCCGAAGCCTCCGCGGACGACCCGCTCGCGCGCGTGGTCCGCCGCTCATGCGGCCGATCTCATGCCGGCCGAAGCTTTTGCTCGCGACTTGCGCGCGAGTGCGGCTCCCGATTTGGCGATGCTCGTTGTCGCCGCACGACAGTTGCGGCAGATGCTCGGCTGATTGCCGCTAATCTGGGCGTAGCTGTACGGGCAGAGAACGCGGCTGACGCCAACGCAGGTCGATTTTCCCACCGTCGCGGAGGAACTATCGTCCGCCGTGGCGCTTGCCGCTGGCGAAACGAGATTTACAATCGGCGGATGGGCGGCTCCGGCGTGGCCACACAAACCCCGCGCAGCAATGCTCCGCTGAAAAGTTGGTCATGACAAGAGGCCGAGGCCGGAGACGATCAGCAGCAAGCGTATAGCAGGAGCGCAACCGGCCGCCTTTCGTCATACCGGCGAAAGCCGGTATCCAGGGCTGCAATGGATCCCGACCTTCGTCGGGATTCACTACTGCAGACTGTCCGGAATTTCGTGTTCGGAGCAATGCCCACGCCGCCTCTCACGTCGTTCTCATGACAAGAGGCCGAGGCCGGAGACGATCAGCAGCAAGCGTAGGGCAGGGAGCACAGCCGGCCGCCTTTTCGTCATACCGGCGAAAGCCGGTATCCAGGGCTGCAATGGATCCCGACCTTCGTCGGGATTCCACTACTGCAGTGTCCGGAATTTCGTGTTCGGAGCAATGCCCCACGCCGCCTCTCACCTCGTTCTCATGATAAGAGGCCGGGGCCGGAGACGATCAGCAGCAAGCGTAGGGCAGGGAGCACAGCCGGCCGCCTTTTCGTCATACCGGCGAAAGCCGGTATCCAGGGCTGCAATGGATCCCGACCTTCGTCGGGATTTCAATACTGCAGTGTCCGGAATTTCTTGTTCGGGACAATGACACCGCGTCGGTTCTCACCCCGCTCTCAGGTAAGAAGGCCGAGGCCGGAGACGATCAGCAGCGAATTGACCACGCGGGCAAATTGGATATCGGTCAAACGACGGAAAATGGCAATGCCGCACCAAGTTCCCAATAGGGCTCCGGGAACGTAGCTGACGGTCGATAAATCGATCCCGCCGGTATAGGCATGCGAGGAACGCACGATGGAGATCAATGCCAACGCCAGTATCTGCATGATCAGAATAAACGGCTGATAAACGCCGCGCTGGCGATCCTTGGGCCAGCCCTTGAGACTGCACCAGATCGTGACAAACGCGCCCGGAAAAGCCGCGAAACCGCCGGTCACGCCGCCCAGGAATCCGGCAACATAGTCGCCGATGACATTGCTGATTATTGTCTTGGGTGGCTGCCTGACGATCATGAACAGACCATAGCCGATGAGAAAAATGCCAATACACCGCAGATACACATGCGATGCGAGATGGGTCAGCAGATAGACCCCAAGCGGTAACCCGACCAACCCGCCATAAAGAAACCGCGCCAGAGATTTCCAGTCGATTGCATTTCTGAGGGTGGCAACGCTCAGCGCCTGAATGGCAATGCTGCAGACCAGCATGATTTGCACGATCTGCACTGGCTTGGTCAGCAAGTGAAACAGCATCGCGCCGCATATCGCGGAAAACGCAAAACCGGCGATACTGGAGAGCGTCGAGGCGACAAACACCGCTGTCAGATCGACCAGGTTCGGACCACCAAAATTTCTGATCACGATTTCGCCAAACAGCAGCAAGCTGCCGATGCCGATCGCCAATAGGAGCAATGCAACCGGTTTGCCGAGTTGCTCGACAAGAGATTGTTGCCGCAAGCCTAGAGGCGGTTGCGCGGCAGAAGCGCTGGTTATGTTCGGATCGGACATGGATACCCCCAGACCCCTGATGCGCGACACGACGCGAGCCTGCTCCGACCGCCGCTCATTCGCACCGCCGCCACGTTTTTCCGTCGGTTTCGGCCGCGGAGTCAGCACTTCTTGGTTAGGAGAGGAGTACTCAGCGATCGGTCTCACGAGTGGCGTTAACAACGGCTCGGAAAGCGGGACTGTCTCATACCCACGCCTCGCCGAGTGTGAACTGCCTCACGCTCCATCGGATAATTGCCGGGTCGTGACCCTGTGTCGGGGTGCCGAGGGGCGCGTGCGCTGGCGGTCTTTGGTGAGTCTCTCTCGCCGCGAATGAAATTGCCGTGCGAAAGTACGCTGCTGTCGATACCTACGCCGGCAGCTATCGAAAAGCCTCAATCCGGGTGCAGCATGCTCAAAGGTTAGGTTTTTGGAGGGCCCTGACCAGGAAATCGTGAATTCCCGTTTGCGCGACTCTTTTCCCGGTTGAGTGCGAAAAAATTCCCGGTTAGCGCGTCACTCCGAGATTCGTTAGAAGACTTGATTTTGATTATGATTTTCGACGTAATAAGGCGCAGAAACACAAAATTTCCCGTATTATTCCCGATTACACGGGAATTTCGGTTTGCCGATATTGCGGGCTCAGTCGCCGGCGGCGGCATTCTCCGGCCGGCGCTCGTAGCGGCGCGCCGGGGTGTTGATCGGGTCCACCAGCGGGGCGGCGGCAAAGGCGGCGGCGCGGCGCGCGGCGGGGGCGTCGCCATAAAGCGTCGTGCGCTGGCGCGGGATGCGGCCGATGCTACGGATCAATTCCTCCATCGCCTCGGGCGGCATTTCCTGACCGTGGACGGCGCCGGCGGCGCGGGTGATGCTCTCGTTCATCAAGGTGCCGCCGAGATCGTTGGCGCCGGCCTCCAGGCAGAACGCGGCGCCGCCGCTGCCCATTTTGACCCATGAGGTCTGGATGTTGGTGATGACCGGGTGCAGTGCCAGGCGCGCGACTGCATGCATCAGCACGGCCTCGCGCCAGGTGGCGCCGCGCCGCGCCCGACCCTTCAGATAGATCGGGGTCTCCATCGGCACAAACGGCAGCGGGACGAACTCGGTAAAGCCGCCGGTCCGCTGCTGCAGGGCGCGGATGCGCAGCAGGTGGCGCGCCCAATGCTCGTAGCGCTCGACATGGCCGTACATGATCGTGACCGTGCTGCGCAGCCCGACCGAATGCGCCGCCGTCATCACTTCGAGCCATTGCGCGGTCTTGATCTTGTCGGGGCAGATCACGGCGCGGATTTCGTCGTCGAGGATCTCGGCGGCGGTGCCCGGCAATGAGCTGAGCCCGGCCTCCTTCAGCTCGCGTAGAAAATCGGGGATGGTGCGGCCGAGGGTCTTCGCGCCCTGCCAGATTTCGAGCGGCGAAAAGGCGTGGACATGGATATCCGGCGCCACGTCCTTGATCGCGCGGCACACCTGGAGATAGGTGTCGCCGGTGTATTCGGGATGGATGCCGCCCTGCAGGCAGACTTCGGTGGCGCCGCGCTCCCAGGCTTCCTCGACCCGGCGCTGGATCTCGGCAAGATCGAGGTCATAGGGCCGGCCGCGCAGGTTTTCGCTGAGCTTACCCTTTGAGAAGGCGCAGAACTGGCACCGGAAGTAGCAGACATTGGTGTAGTTGATGTTGCGGGTCACGACATAGCTGACGGTCTCGCCATTGACCCGCTGGCGCAGCCGGTCGGCCGCCTCGCAGACCTGCGTAAACGCATCGCCGCGCGCCTGGAACAGGCTGACGATTTCGGGTTCGGACAAGGTTTCGCCGGCCGTCGCGCGGTCGAGAATGGCCGGGATGGACGCGGCGGCGCCCTCATCCGCCCAGCCCTTCGGGCCGGGTCCCCCCTCTCCCGCACGTTGGGAAAGGATCCGGAACTCGGGCGAAAGTCGCGGCAAGGGGGTGAGGACAGGTGGCTCGCTGCCGGACCCGGCGATCCAGCCATCGGGCCGGGCAAAGCCCTCCGCATCCATCGCCTTTAGGACCGGCGGGCGCAATGCCGGGTCGAGCCAGCGCTCGGGCTCGCGGGCATAGGCGGGGTAGATCGCGAGGCGCGGCAGCAAATGCTTTCCGGCGGCGGCGGTCTCGTCGGGCGAGGCGGTCGAGCGCCGGCCACGGCGCTTCCGGATTGACATGGTCGCGCGTAACCGGCGACACGCCGCCCCAGTCGTTGATCCCGGCGGCAATCATCTCGGCGAGTGCTGTGGGGTTCAGATTCGGCGGCGCCTGGATGTTCATTTCAGGCCCGAAGATCAGCCGGGCAACGGCAATCGTCCACAAATGCTCGTCGAGGCCGGGCTCGGGCGCGTCGGCCATCCGCGTACCAGGCTTGGCGCGGAAATTCTGGATGATGATTTCCTGGATGTGGCCATAGCGCTGGTGCAACTCGCGCAACGCCAGCAATGATTCGATCCGCTCGCGGCGGGTCTCGCCGATGCCGATCAGGATGCCCGAAGTGAACGGCACCGCCATTTCCCCGGCAGCCCGGATCGTGTCGAGGCGGACGATGGGGTCCTTGTCGGGCGAGCCGAAATGCGGGCCGCCGCGGTGCCGCAGCCGCTCCGAGGCGCTTTCCAGCATGATCCCCTGCGAGGCGGAAACCTTGCGCAGCGCATCGAGATCAGCGTGGGTCATCACCCCGGGGTTCAGATGCGGCAACAACCCGGTCTCGCGCAAGACCAGCCCCGCCATCTCGGCCAAGTAGGACAATGTCGTTTCGTGGCCGAGCCGCGTCAAAGCCTCGCGGGCCGCGGCATAACGCAGTTCGGGCTTGTCGCCCAACGTGAACAAGGCCTCGTGGCAGCCGGCCGCCGCGCCGGCGCGGGCGATCGCCAGGACTTCCTCGGCATCGAGATAGATCGGCTCGCCGGGGCGCGGCGGGTGCGCAAAGGTGCAGTAATGGCACACATCGCGGCACAGCTGGGTCAGCGGGATAAACACCTTTGGCGAATACGAGACGAGATCGCCGTGGCCGATGTCGCGCAATTGGGACGCAGCCATCATTAGCGGGCGCAGATCCGCGGCCTCGCTATCCGCCAGCGCCAAAGCCGGTTCGGCGGCAAGCGGCTTATCCGCCAAAGCCTGCGCCAAGATCTCGCCAATGGTGATCATCGGGATTCTCCTAGAGGCCCGCCGGCATACTCAGCAGACCCGTCAGCATAGCATTCTCTGCAAGAAACGCGTGGGTGCGGGTCTGCGACGGCTGTCGCATGAACTCCGCCAGATCCTCGGGATTGTCGATATCGAGTGCTATTCCGGGCAAGCGCAGGACCACCGGGCTGATCCCCGCCGCTTCCGCGGCGCGAAGATGCGGAAAAAAGCTGTTAACGCCAAACCGCAACGGCACCGCGTCCGGCGGCGACAGCAGGATTGCGTTCGATCCGCCCTCATCATGCGATGGCACGATCGTAAAGGACGGCGCCGGAGCATGCGCCGCGACGATCTGGCCGATCTCTGCGGCGGTGACGAGCGGGATGTCGCCGGGCAAGGTCAGCATGCCCGTGCACCCTTCGGCGGCAAGCAGTCTTGCCGCCGCCGTGACAGCACCGGTGTGGCCATCGCGGGCACCGTCCTCGACAATGCGCATGCCGTAGCGCAACGCCAGCCGGCGGGCGGCCGAATCGGCCGTAACGACGATGCAGCCGGCGAGACCGGCAGTCCCGGCAAGGGCCGCCAGCACGTCTTCAAGCATAGTGAGGGCCAGCGCCTGGCGCATGTCGGCTGGCAGCAACGGCGCGAGCCGCTCCTTGGCGCGGTCGCGTTCCTTGACCGGCACAACCGCCCACAAACCCATCGTCAGTGACTTTGGGCGATCGCCAACACCACGCGCGCCAGAGCTGCGCGGTCGGCCATGGTGTCCATCAGGGTGCGGGTTGCGATTATCGGGGCATCAACGCCGTCGAGCGGACCCGCATCGGCTTCATCGATCACATAATGGGTCAGGATATCGCTATACCGGCGGGCCACAGCCCCCGGCTCGACCGGCAGGCCGAGCTCGGCCATCATCTTTGCGGTCGGACCCTTGACGGCCTTGCCCGCGATAATCGGCGAGACCGCGATCACCGGGGCGCCACAGGCCCGCAAAGCATCGCGCATTCCCGGGACATTCAAGATCGGGTCGATGCTGATCAGCGGGTTCGACGGGCAGATGACAACCATGATCAAATCATCGGCGGCAAGGGCGGCGAGGACATCCGGGCTGCGGACGCGCTTCAGCGGCGCCGGCGAAGACGATTTCGCGGACCGCCGGAGCGCAGTCCAGACGGACAAAGTAGTCCTGGAAGTCGAGCCAGCCGTCTTCTGTCAACAAACGCGTGCGCACCGGATCGTCGCTCATCGGCAAGACCCGCGCACCGATCTCCAGCCGCTGGCGGAAATCGTCGGTAATCGCCGACAGGCTTTCGCCGGCGCGCAGGCGGCGGGTGCGCTCGACATGGGTGGCGAGATCGCCGTCACCGAGCTTGAACCAGGTCTCGCCGCCAAGCGCTTCGAGCGCCGCCATAAAGGTCCAGGTCTCGCCGCGCCGGCCCCAGCCGGTTTCGCGATTGTCGAGGCCGGCGAGCGTATAAAGCAAAGTATCGAGGTCGGGCGAGATCGACAGCCCCAAATGCTCGAAATCGTCGCCGGTATTGGCAACAACGGTAAGCGCTCCGGGCGGCGAGAACGCGGTAAAGGCCGAGCGCCAGCTTAGCGCCGCCGATCCCGCCCGATAATGCGACGACAGACCCCCTATACTCGCTCATCGGAACAAATCGTGCTCGGCGGGGCGCACCAGGGCGGCAGCCGGAGCGTCCGGAGCCGACCAACGCATTCCGCGCACCAGCACCATCGGCAGGGCCTCACGGGCTTGGCCCATCAACAAGCCGGCCGCAGCGGCGATCTCGTCGGCAAAGCCGGTCTCGGTGACCAGCAATTCGCGCCCGAACAAATCGGGCTGGCCGCGCATGTCGATTACCGCCGGCAGGCCCGCAGCACCGATGGCGATCCCGACCGTGCCTTTGCGCCACGGCCGGCCAAAGCTGTCGCTGATGATGACCGCGATCGGCACGCCAAAAGCCGCCACGAGCCGGTCGCGCAACGCCCGCGCCGAGCCGTCCGGGTCGCGCGGCAAAAGGAGGACGCGCTCTCCGCCGGCGCCGCGTCGGGATGTTCGAGTGGTCAATGCCGGCATTGGCCATCACAAAACCGAGGCGATGCTCGACGATCAACAATCCCGGGCGATGCCGCACCACCCGTTTGGCTTCGCCCAGCACGATTTCGACAAAACGGGGGTCTTTGTCGACTTCGGCGGCGAGCGCCACCGCCCGCGCCGAAGGCTCCACCGTTGCCACTTCGACATAGCGGCCTTCGGCCTTCGAGACGACCTTTTGCGCGACAACCAAGACATCGCCTTCTGCCGGCGCCAACCCATTTGCAGCAAATGCCGCGACCGTGATGGCCGCCAGATCGTCACCGGGCTCGACCAACTTGATCCCGGTCAACGCCCTTAAGGTAATCTCGGCGTTCATCACCCAAAATTGGTCCGCAACAGTGGCAATACCTGGTCGGCGTAGAGCTTTAGAAAGCGCGCCTGGTCGGGGCCGGGAGCATGAAAGACGAGGTGGTTGAACCCGAGTTCGACATAGGGACGGATCTGCTTCACCTGCTCCTCGGGATCCGATGAAACGATCCAGCGGCTGGCTGCGCGTTCAAGCGGGAGGGCGGCGGCGAGGCGTTCCATTTCGATCGGGTCTTCGACACTGACCTTTTCCTCCGGCGTCAACGCCAAGGCCGCCCAATGCCGCGTATCTTCCATTGCCCGCTTGTGGTCGGTGTCGAACGACACCTTTACCTCGATCATCTTTTCGAGGCTGTCCTCGCTGCGGCCGCGCCGGGCAAGGCCCTCGCGCACCTTGCCCGTCAGGTCGGTGTAGAGCTGCGGATTTTTGCCGCTGGTGCAAATAAAGCCCTCGGCAATCTGGCCGGCCATCGCCGCCGCAAGCGGGCCCGATGCGGCGACCCAGACCGGAACCTTGTCCTTCGGCTTATCGTAGATCGTCGCGTTTTCAGTGCGATAGAACTGGCCCTCAAAGGTGACCCGGTCCTCGGTCCACAATTTGTTGATCAGCGCGATCGCCTCGCGCAGCCGGTCGCGCCGCTCCTTGGGTCCCGGCCATTTGACGCCGATCGCCGGCACTTCGTTCAGCGATTCGCCGGTGCCGACGCCGAGAACGACACGTCCCGGGAACATGGTTCCGAGCGTGCCGAACACTTGCGCAACGACCGATGGGTGATAGCGGAAGGTCGGGGTCAGGACGCTGGTGCCGATCACCGCTCGCCGTGTGCGAGCGCCCAGCGCGCCGAGCCAGGCGAGCGCCGACGGCGCGTGCCCGTCGGTGTGCTTCCACGGTTGGAAGTGATCGCTGACAAAGACGGAATCGAACCCGACTTCCTCGGCCAAGCACGAGAAGTCGAGCAAATCGCGTGGTCCGAACTGCTCGGCCGAGGCCTTGTATCCAAATTTCAGCAACGGCTTCTCCTGTTGTCGAATATGTCTTGGCGATGCGCCGAGCTAAACCTTGCTCAGCACCTCCTCGCGGAAACGACGCATGTTCGCGATCAAGTCCTCCGCAGTATCGCCGCCGAAGTTGAAATCGACATGGCCGACGCCGAATTCGCGAAATGCCTTCAAATCGCCGACAATGTCCGCGGTCTCGCCCGAGAATAACCGGCGCTCGCCGTCGTCGGCACGCGCCGGCAGCGATTTGCCCCAACTCGTCACCCGATAAGCCAGCGCGACCTTTGCCGGGTCGCGCCCGGCTTCGCGCGTGAGCCGCCGCAATCTTTCCACACCCGCCTGAAACCGCTTCATCGAATCGAGCCGGTGCTGCGGGTTGGTGCCGATCGGATACCAGCCGTCACCGAGCCGCGCGGTGCGGCGCAACGCCGGGCCGCTTTCGCCGCCGACCCAGATCGGCGGATGCGGCTTTTGCACCGGCTTGGGTTCGAACAGGACATTCGCGAATTTGACGTATTTGCCGGCGAAGTGCGGGTTGTCCTTGGTCCAAAGCTCGCGGCACGCCATCAGGTATTCGTCGGTGACGGCGCCGCGCTCGGCGAACGGGGGAACGCCAAGCGCTTCGAATTCTTCTTTCATCCAGCCGGCGCCGATGCCAAAGGTCAGCCGGCCGTTCGACAACACGTCGATCGTCGCGAGCATTTTGGCCTGCAAGACGGCGGGCCTATGCGGCACCACCGTGACCGAGGTGACGAGCCGAAGCCGCGACGTTTTTCCGGCGATAAACGCCACCGCGATCAACTGCTCGTGCCGGTCGCCGCGCGAGCGGCCCGGAAACTCACCCGTGTCGCTGTATGGATAACGCGCCTCGATGTCGCGCGGGATCACCACATGGTCGCTGATAGTGGTGTAGTCATAGCCCATCGCTTCGCCTTCACCGGCGATCTGCGCCAGCTTCTCGGGCGTTGCCAATGCGCCACTGACCGGCGCGCCAAAACCGAATTGCATCACCGCCTCCAGGCCATGACCATCAGCGCTACCGTAGCAGGCTGGAGCCGGTTTGGCTCGGATGGAATCGCGCAGGCAGGGAAAGCAGCACCGATCGCGTTCAGACTAGACCCGGTTTGATCAGTCGCTCTTGGTTGGTCGGGATTCGATGATTACAAGTGTCTTCTTTGTGACAAAAGGAGGACAAGGATCGACGCTGTTGTCGCTAGAGACTATCAATTATCGCTTCTCTCGTTCATGCTGGCAAAGAATCGGTGTAAACGAAGCAGCACAGCTTTAACCATCTGTTACAGCGGTTTACAAATTTTTACATTCATTCTTTCTGGAACAGCGCAAGCTGGCGGCAACAACTTCGAGTGGGGGGCGATTTGGACGGGGACAATGGTTTCAGCAGCCTCAACGGATCGATCAATGATCCCGTGAAGCTGGCTGAGCAGAACCGGCGGCATCTGGCGATCGTCGACCGGAGTGCGTTGAGACGCGACTGCTTGCGGCTGGCTCTCGGCCAACAGCCGCGGAGATGGCGGGTGACCGATGCCGAGTCGACTGCTGAGCTGGTTCGGCTGCTTCGGCAAGGCGCCGGGTTTTCGGTCATTTTGCTCGGTGCAGCGACCTGCCAATCGATTGACTTGGTCGATCTCTCACTTTTGGCAGCGGTGTCGGCGAAGACCCCGATCCTGGTGGTCGCTGATTGCGACGATCCGGAGCGCGCTCGCATGATACTGCGCTCGGGCGCCAAAGGTTTTCTGCCGATCACATGCGGACTAAAGGTGCTGATCGGCGCGCTTGAGCGCATGCGCGGAGGCGGGAGCTTTGTGCCGCTGGTGCTGGACAAGCATCGAATGGTAATGGCGCGGTGCACGAACCCGAGAGTACAGGTCGTCCCGCGCTGACCCGGCGCCAGCGGGATGTCCTGGCGTTAATTTCACAAGGCAAGTCGAATAAGCTGATCGCCGACGCTCTGGGCATGTCCGAGAGTACGGTCAAGGCGCATGTAAAGCAGATCATCCGGCGCCTCAACGTCGCAAACCGGACGCAAGCAGCGTTGCTTGCCACCCGCGGCGGTCGCGACGCCGGCATGTTGGCCCCACCGGTATTGGCGGGGGTATTGTAAGCATCCGGCATCGCGGAATAATCTTCGGCAACCGTAGGAGCCGCTGCGTTCGGCGGCGCCTGCCGAGGAGGAAACTGCGCCATGTCAAGCCGGACCTTGATCCCTATCTCGGCTCACCCGCAAGCGGGCAAAATCAGCGAAGCCGATTACTACAAACTCTATCAACACTCGCTCGACGATCCCGATGGATTTTGGGCCGAGCACGGCAAACGGCTCGACTGGATAAAGCCATATACCAAGGCAAAAGATGCCTCGTTCGACGGCGATGTCCGGATCGCCTGGTACGAAGACGGTACGCTCAACGCCTGCTACAATTGTATTGACCGCCATTTGTCGCGACGGGGCGACCAGATCGCGATCCTGTGGGAGGGTGACGATCCGGGCGAGGATCGCCGCATCACCTATCGCGAGCTGCACGAGGCGGTGTGCCGGTTCGCCAACGTATTGAAAGAACACGGCGTCAAAAAGGGCGACCGGGTAACGATCTATTTGCCGATGATACCCGAGATCGGAGTGGCGGTGCTGGCTTGCGCCCGGATCGGCGCCATCCACTCGGTCGTGTTTGGTGGATTTTCGCCTGACAGCCTTGCTGGCCGGATTCGCGACTGCCGCTCGACATTTTTGGTGACCGCCGATGAAGGGCTGCGCGGCGGACGAAAGGTGCCGTTAAAGCGCAACGCCGACGCGGCGCTCGAAAGCTGCCCCGATGTCCGCACCGTGGTCGTGGTCCGCCGCACTGGCGGCGCGGTTAATTGGGTCGCGGGGCGCGATGTCTGGTATCACGAGGCGTGCGCCGCCGCCTCCACCGACTGCCCGCCGGCCGAAATGTCGGCCGAAGACCCGCTGTTCATCTTGTACACTTCAGGTTCGACCGGACAGCCGAAAGGGGTTTTACACACCACCGGCGGCTATCTCGTCTATGCTTCGATGACGCACGAATATGTCTTCGATTATCGCGAGGGCGAGATTTATTGGTGCACCGCCGATGTCGGCTGGGTGACGGGCCACAGCTACATTCTTTATGGGCCGCTCGCCAACGGTGCCACCACCCTGATGTTTGAGGGGGTCCCCAATTACCCCGATCCGTCGCGGTTCTGGCAGGTCGTCGACAAGCACAACGTGTCGATCTTTTACACCGCACCGACCGCAATCCGGGCATTGATGCGCGAAGGCGAAGACTATGTCCGGCGCACCAGCCGGCGCTCATTGCGCATTCTCGGCACGGTCGGCGAGCCGATCAACCCCGAGGCCTGGCTGTGGTATTACGACTATGTCGGTGAAAAGCGCTGCCCGATTGTCGACACCTGGTGGCAGACCGAAACCGGCGGCATCTTGATCACCCCGATACCGGGGGCAACACCGCTCAAGCCCGGCTCGGCGACGCGCCCATTTTTCGGGGTCGAGCCGCTATTGGTCGATAATGAAGGCAAGCGTGTGGAAGGCCCGGGCGAGGGGAATTTGTGCCTGGCTCGCTCATGGCCCGGGCAGATGCGCACCGTTTACGGTGACCATCGCCGTTTTATCGACACCTACTTTTCAACCTTCCCCGGCCTTTACTTTACCGGGGACGGTGCCCGGCGCGATGAGGACGGGTATTACTGGATCACCGGGCGGGTCGACGACGTGATCAATGTAGCCGGTCACCGTCTCGGCACCGCGGAAATCGAAAGTGCGCTCGTCGCTCATCCCAAAGTCGCCGAAGCCGCGGTCGTCGGATATCCGCACGACATCAAGGGCCAGGGCATCTACGCCTATGTCACGTTGCGGGTCGATGAAGCGCCGACCGAGGAATTGCGCCGCGAGCTCGTCGCCTGGGTGCGACAGGAAATCAGCCCGATCGCTGCCCCCGATCTCGTGCAATGGGCGCCAGGGTTGCCGAAGACCCGCTCCGGCAAGATCATGCGCCGCATCCTGCGCAAGATCGCGGCCGATGAGCACGATGCGCTCGGCGACACCTCGACCCTCGCCGATCCAACGGTGGTCGACGACCTAGTCGGCAGCCGCCTCAACCGCGCCTCTTAGCTCCACCGCCTTTCGGTCGGCGCGCTGCGCGTTAGGCGCCCTCGTCATACTCGGTCGAGATGTCCTGGCCGGTGTAGTCCGGCATAAAGGCGGCGGAGACCAGGCTGATCACGGCGCAGACCGCGATGTAGATCGCGATCGCATAGCCCGACTTATAGGCTGCGAACAACGCTGTCGCGATCAGCGGCGCCGGGCCGCCGGCAATGACCGATGCAAGCTGGTAGCCCAGCGAGGCGCCGCTGTAGCGCAGGCGCGGCGTGAATGCCTCGGCGATCAACGCCGCCTGCGGCCCATACATCATGTCGTGCGGGATCAGCGACAGCACGATCGCAATAAATACGGCCGCCGCCAGCCCGGTACCGAGCATTCCGAAATAGAAAAAGCCGAACAGCCCCATCAGCGCGGCACCGATCAGGTACATCTTGCGGCGCCCGATGCGGTCGGAGATGTGACCCGAGAGCGGGATCGTGACAAACGAAACCAGCGCCGCGACCAGCACTGCGCTGAGGATCAGGTCGCGCGGCATCTTCAACGTGATGGTGCCGTAGGAGAAGACAAAAGCGGTGAAGATGTAGAACGGCGCCTGCTCCGCCATCCGCACCAGCGCCGACAGGATGATCTCCTTCGGCTGCCTTTTGATCACCTCGACGATCGGGGCACGTTCGACCTTTTGCTCCGATACGAGCCGCCGGAATACCGGCGTTTCGAGAATGCCGAGCCGGACCCACAGTCCGACCCCGACCAGCACGATGCTCAGCGCAAACGGGATGCGCCAGCCCCAAATCAGGAACTGGTCGCCCGACCAGGCGCTGAACGCCAGCACCGCCAGGTTGGAGAGGAACAGACCCGAGGGCACCCCGAATTGCGGCCATGACGCGACGAGTCCACGGCTGTGGTGAGTGCGCGACCATTCCATCGCGATCAGCACCGAGCCGCCCCATTCGCCGCCGACACCGATTCCCTGGACCACCCGCAGCACGGTCAGGATCACCGCACCCCAGATCCCGATTGAGGCGTAGCTCGGCACAAACGCGATCAGGAAAGTCGCAATGCCCATCGCCATCAATGTCGCGATCAGCGTCGCCTTGCGGCCAATTCGGTCGCCGTAATGGCCAAAGATTGCGGCGCCGATCGGGCGCCCGACAAAGCCGATGAAATAGGTCCCGAACGCGGCCAATGTCGCCGATAGCGGGTCCTGGTTGGGAAAGTAAAGCTTGCCAAAGACCAGCCCTGCCGCCGTCCCGTAGAGAAAAAAGTCGTACCATTCGATCGTGGTACCGACGGTCGCGGCAATCACCGCCCGGCGAAGCTGAGCGCTGTGTTCCTGATCAGAAAAGGTTTCGGGAGCCATCGTTGTGGCCATGGCGGTTTCCTCCTCGCTTCACGACGGTCGGCTGACCTGGCCGCCGTCGCTATCGCGGCGCCACGTTCCGAAGCCCGCCGGGATGCACAATTCATCCATTAGGCTAATCGTGACATTCTACATTTATCTTAGTGATAAGCAGGTATTAATTGGAGAAAGATATCCTCACCCCAACCTGCTGTTGCGTTCACCGCAGCCCGCCCCTCCGGTCGGCGCGATACATTGGGCTGGCGATGTATCGGTGACTGACGAATGCGGCCAATCCGCCGGGTGCGCCCCCTCCCTGCTTGCGATGAGGCTTAGGCTGAGGGGCCTTGGAATGCGTATAGTCCCTCGAGCCGTAATCTCGCGCTCGTCGCGGATCGTCTACGAATTGAGGAGCCAATCGGATGAATATTCGCCATACGCCGAACACGGTAGCAGCACCATTCGGCCCCTACAGCCATGCGGTCGAGGTGCCCGAGGGCTCGCGACTGCTCTACATCTCGGGCGAGGTCGGGGTGCTGCCGGACGGCACCGTGCCCGAAGGGATCGAGGCCCAGGCCGAGGCCTGCTGGCGGAACATCATCGCTATCCTTGCGGATGCCGGGATGGGGATCGCGGATTTGGTGAAGATCACCACTTACTTGGTGCGACCGGAGGACGTCGCCGCGGCGGGGGCCGCGCGGGCAAAGCATTTCGGCGACGCACGGCCGGGCTCGGCGACGATCATCGTCAAAGCGCTGGTCACGCCGCAATGGCTGATCGAGATCGAGGCGATCGCAGCGGCGCAGGCCTGACCCCCTCATCCCCTCCTCTTGACAGCCACTGGTGCGGCCCGAAATCACGTTTTATCGCGTGGTAACTCGCTTCGGGTTATGCGGATCGGGACAGTCCTGTTCAGGCCAAAACGGGCCTGGGTTCCCGCTTTGGCGGGAATGACGGGAAACAAACGCAACCAACGCCAAAATTCGGGGGCGTTAGCGGGATGGCAGCATTTCCCGGACCTTTCGAGCCAATAAATCGATCGTGAACGGTTTGGTCACGAGTTCGACGCCGCTATCCAATGTGCCGTTGTGGACGATCGCATTTCGGGTATAGCCGGTCGTGAACAACACCTTGATATCGGGGCGGCGACGGCGGGCTTCGTCGGCAAGCACGCGGCCGTTGACGCCCCCGGGCAAGCCGATATCGGTAAACAGCAAATCGATGCGCGGCTGCTGGTCGAGGATATTCAACGCCGAGGCGGCGTCATGGGCTTCAAGCGTGGCGAAACCGAGTTCCTCGAACACCCCGATGCTGTAGTCGCGCACCAGATCATTGTCTTCGACGACCAGGACGACCTCCTCACGCCGGGCATGCGCCGGCGGGTGCGGTGCTGGGGTGGGGACGGGTTCCTTTACGGCCCGGTTGTCGTAACGGGGAAGGTAGATCTTGACCGCGGTTCCGTGACCGGGCTCGCTGTAGATCTTGACGTGGCCGCCTGATTGCTTGACGAACCCATAAATCATGCTCAAGCCGAGGCCGCTGCCTTCACCCACCCTCTTTGTCGTAAAGAAGGGTTCGAAGGCGCGCGACACGGTCTCCGCCGACATGCCGGTCCCGGTGTCGCTTACCGCCAGCAGAACATACTGACCTGGGGTTAGCTCCTCATGCTGCGAAGCATAGGCTTCGTCGATATGCGCGTTGCCGGTCTCCACCGTCAGCTTGCCGCCACCGGGCATCGCATCGCGCGCATTGATCGCCAGGTTGAGTATCGCGCTCTCGAGCTGGTTCGGATCGGCATTGACCCACCACAGCCCGGCGGTCCCGACCACCTCGACCGCGATCGCCTCGCCTAACGTGCGGCGAAGCATATCGGACATCCCGCTGATCAGCTTGTTGATGTCGATCGGCTGCGGCGCCAAAGGTTGCTGGCGCGAAAACGCAAGCAGCCGATGGGTCAGCGAGGCCGCACGTTGCGCCGCACGCAGGGTCGCGGCCGATAGGCGGTCGAATTCCGCGTGGCTTGGCGGGCCGCCGCGTTCATAGCGCCGGCGCAGTGAATCGACATTACCGAGGATGACCGTCAGCAGATTGTTAAAGTCATGGGCGATGCCGCCGGTCAGCTGCCCGACGGCCTCCATCTTTTGCGCCTGGCGCAGTTGCTGCTCGAGGCGGCGGGTTTCGGTGACGACCCGGGCGGTCACGACAAGGCGGCGCGGCTTGCCCGGCTCTGGCGGCACCGGTGAGGCAATCGCCTCGACGATCTGGTCACCCTGCATCCGTTCGTAGCGGTAGGGCGCCCCAGACTGGAGGCAGGCGCTCAGATATTTATTTACCTCCGCCGCCTTTTCGGCGCCGAACACTTCGTCGACCGTGTAGCCGATTACTTGATCGCGTGTTTTGCCATAGAGGCTCAGCGTGGCGGGATTGATTTCTTCGTAGCGGTAGTGGCCGTTCTCGACCGCGACCAATACCGCGTGGCATTCGGAGGAGTGGTTGTAAAAGGTCCGGATATTGGCTTCGGCGCGTTGGCGCTCTGAAATATCGACAAAGCCGCATACCGCCCCTTGCTTGACATCATCCCGCACGATCGGCCGCACCGAATATTCGAAGGCAAAGCTGGCCCCGTCGGGGCGATGGCATAGTTCGCTTGCGGCATCGATTGAGCAAGATAATTTACCTGATCGCCATCCCCTGTCGGCCATGTCCTGCCCGGATCGAGATCCGGTCGAAATCGGCGACCACCCGCGCGCGGGGGAACGTCTTAGCGGCTTCGGCCAAAATTTCTTCGGCCGGATAGCGCCCCGAAATATGCTGCAGCAACAGCTCCCCCACTTCGGCATTGCGCGCCAACGATGCCGCGGCGGCAGCGGTCAAATGGTGGTGGGAGCGGGCCAGTGCCGCATCGCTCTCGAGATAGGTCGCCTCGATCACCAAGGCATCGGCGCCCTGCGCCTGCGGGGTCAGTTCAGCGATCTCCTCGACATCGCCGATCACCACGAGTTTGGCGCCGACACCGGGCGGCCCTTGCACCATGTCGGGGGTGATGACGCGGCTGTCAGCTAGCGTCACCGGCCGCCCTTCGGCCAGTTCGCGACGCTCGGGCCCGTCGGGCACACCAAGCGCGGCGAGCCGCTCGGGCAACAATGGCGACCGCGAGTCCTCGGCAAAACGATAGCCAAGGCTTTGGGTGCCGCGGTGCTGGACCGCGAAGGCGTCGAGCCGCCAACCCGGCCATGACTGCACCCGTCCCGGCTCGACCGCGTGCAGTCGGTAACCGGCGCTCGGTTCTCGGCCGACAGTCAGCGCCAGATAATGACCGACATAGCCGATTGTTTCGACGCTGCCGACGATCTCGATCGGCTGTTCGATGCCGTAAAGCGCGCGCGTGGCGACGAGCCCCGGCAACCCGCCGATATGGTCGAGATGCGCATGCGTCAGCAGGACATGACGCAGCCCGCGAAAGCCCAGCCGGGCGCGCATCAGCTGGCGCTGAGTTCCCTCGCCGCAATCGACCAGAAACCGATCGGGCCCGTGACCGACATACAAGGCTGGCGAGCCGCGCTCCGCCGATGGCACAGCCGCGGAAGTTCCGAGAAAGACGAGATCAAACATGGCTGCTCATTGCCGGCGGATGATAACTTCCTCTGGGCAAATTCGGCGGCCCAATCTCAGGCTCGATCATGGCAAACCCGAACCTCGAAAACGCGACGATCGACGAATTGCGGCGGAGCCTGTCCGCGGGCAGCATTAGCGCGGCTGCGCTGGTCGAGGCGTATCTCGCGCGCATCGAGGTCTACGACCGCGCCGGTCCGAGACTCACCGCGATCCGCGAGATCAATCCCGACGGCGCGGCGATTGCGGCCGCCGCCGATGCCGCGAAATCGGCTGGGCATTTGCCGCTCCACGGGATCCCGATCCTCGTCAAGGACAACATCGCCACCGCCGATCGCCAACACACCACCGCCGGGTCGTTGGCCCTCGCCAGTGCTCGGGCAAATCGCGACGCCACCGTCGTCCGGCTGCTGCGGGAGGCAGGAGCCATCATCCTCGGCAAGGCGAATTTGACCGAATTTGCCAACATTCTCGCAATCGACATGCCGGCGGGCTACAGCTCGCTCGGCGGACAGGTCAGAAACCCCTACGCGCCGCAACTCGACGAGCGCGATATCCCAATCGTCCCGCCGGGCGGGTCGAGCTCGGGTTCGGCAGTTGCTGTCGCCGCGGGTCTGGCGGCAGCGGCAATCGGCACCGAGACCTCGGGCTCGCTGTTGTCGCCGGCTTGCCAATGCGGGCTCGTCACCGTCAAGCCGACCGTCGGTCTCATCAGCCGCGCCGGCATCGTCCCGATCGCGCACAGCCAGGACACCGCGGGGCCGCTCACCCGCACCGTTCGTGATGCAGCGATTTTGCTCAACGTGCTGGCGGTGTCCGACCCGCTCGATCCCGTGACCGAAGGTCTGCGGCGCCCGGCCGATTATACCGCAGGGCTCGACAAGGACGGGCTTAAGGGCGCTCGTATCGGCGTGCCGAGCGATCCTGCCGATCCCGGCAACGACGTCTATTACGGGCCGCTGCCGCCGCGCGCGGCGGCGGTGATGGCGCAGACAATCGCGGCCATCGCCGATCTCGGCGCCACGATCGTGCGCGCCAACATGCCGACCGCTGGCTGGATTGGCGGTCCGGGGACCGAAATGGCAATCCTGAACCACAACCGGGAAAGCCGGACCTGGCTGCAACCGGTGCGCCGGCCTGTCGTCTTTATCTACGAGCTGAAGCACGATCTCGAGCTTTATCTGCGCGACTGGGCGACCGAGACCGAGATGCGTTGCCTCGCCGATATCACCGCCTTCAACGAGGCGGAGGCCGATCGTGCCCTGCGCTTTGGCCAAGACCTTTTTCTCGCTGCGGCGGCGACATGCGGCGATTTGAGCGAGCCGGAATATCTCGCGGCGCGGCAGTCGGATTTGCGCTCAGCGCGCGACCAGGGCCTCGATGCCTATATGCAGCGTCACCAGCTCGATGCGGTGCTGTTTCCGGGCGCTGCCGGCGCCTCGATCGCCGCCAAAGCCGGTTATCCCAGCGTCGCGGTGCCGGCCGGCTTTGTCGGCGGCGAGGAAACCCCGGAATACCCGTTCACCGCCACTTTTACCGGGCGCGCCTGGAGCGAGGCCAGCCTGCTGCGCTTCGCCTACGCTTTTGAACAGGCGACCCAGGCCCGCCGGCCGCCCTCCGGTTTTGCGCAGCTTACGTAAAGATCTCGATCGAGCCGTCGAGGGCCATAAGCCCGGTTACGACGGTAAGCGTGGGATGGCGTTTCGCCACCGCCTCGCGGAACTCGGCCAGCGCCTTTTTGTGGGTGGCGGTCTCCGCCTGCGGCGTGGCGACGCTTTTCTCGCCATAGGCGATCTTTGCCGCGCCGCAGTCGCGATGATCGATTGCGATGATCCTGTTGATCCGATGGAGCTGATAGGAGGTCGCAGTGTTGTCCCAAAACGCCGGTCGCCACGCCTTGAATTTGTCGGCGACGACCGCGATCGCGGCGCCGGCAATACAGAACTGGCTGTATTTGCCGGCGAGACCCTGCCCATCCATGTATTTGTAAACTGGCGTGACCATGCGCGGGTCGATGCAGGACAACAGCATCGCTTCGTAGTTGCCTTCGGCGGCATGGGCGGTGAACGGCAGGCTCGCCGCAATCCCCGCAAGGCCAAGACCGCGCAACAACTGGCGGCGATCGAACGATCCGCTGTAAAAGGCCTCGCAACACGGATGAACAGCAGCGCGCATCGAATTTATCCTTAGGCGGGCTCCCCTCAGCGGTGGGGGCGAAGCGACCCTCCTAACGGAAAATTGAATAAAGCGACAGCAAATCCGTTGTCCGACCAAGGCATCGGAGCATTCTTACGGGTAGTCAGCTCGGCCTCTGCCTACAGCACTATCTAGATAAGTACCAAATATACTGCAGATAATACCATATATAGGCGCGATTATCGTTAATGAAAGGCACCTGCGACGCTGTGTTGACAGAGCGGCTCAGCTTTCTAAACTGTGGCCTTCTAGGTAAAAACGGATCGCCGGGAATGTTCTACTGGAGAACGGCGGCAATCGCGTCGTTGCTGACCCTGATATTTGTTCCTCCCTGCTTGGCGGGCGGGCGGAAAGCGCCACGAGGTTCAACGCCAGCACCGGTTGTAAACCCGCTCGATCGCATCGCCTTTGCCGTTGATGGCGCCGAATCGAGCCACGGCGCCGATCAGGCAATGTGGCGCCTGGATTCGGCCGGCCCCCAGGGGCCGATGCAGGTCAGCGAGGCGGCTGCCACCGATGTCGGTGGTGGTGACCGGTTCGATCTCGATCAAAACCGCGAAATCGGACGCGCCTATCTGGCACAGCTTTACCGACGGTACGGAGATTGGCCCGACGCGATCGCCGCTTACAATTGGGGAATCGGCAATCTGAACGCCTGGGTCAAGGCGGGGCGGCCGGCCGATCGTTTAGTGCCCGGCGTGACCGCGTATTTGGGCCGGGTGATGCACGACAGCGGGTTGTGCCAGCAATCCCAGGCGAAAGCGCAACATCAGAGCGCGCCGCCAGCTTCAGCCTGTGGTGATCTGGGCCCTTGGTCAGGCCTGGTCGGCAATGGGCACTTCGCGGCCGATCCCCGCGCAACACACTTTCAAAGCCAACTCGACAAGGCCCTGCGCTTGGCAATGGAGCACGCCCATTAGCATCAGATGCGGCTTTTACAGGGCCGCGCCGACGGCCCAACGCCCGAGCAGCAGCGCCAGCCGAAGGGCTAGGTTCCACATCAACAATCCGAGCGCGATATGGGACAGGATCGCGGTCGACAGCGGCAGCTTCTGTTCGACCGGGCGGGCCTGCATAAACGAACTCCTCCCTCTACCGACCTCGACCGGCGCGGTCGATCGTCGCAGTGACGGTTTCTTAGCAAATGTTACACCAGCTGCCTATCGTATTGGGATCGAACCTTCTTTCATCCAAGAAGCAGCCCGAGTGTAAAGGCAACCGACATCATTAACGATAAATTGTAGCAATGTCTGAAGCAATTTTGAAACGGAAATCGGGTTAGTGGACGACCATGCCCGCGCCGCACTCTACGCAATCCCGCGACGGAGAATCTCATGCCGGAAATCCTAGCCGTCGAGATGTCCGCCCTGTTGTTGGCCTTGCTCAGCGTTGGTGCAGCAGACTTTTTTTACCATAGCGGCCGCATAGGCCGGCCGCTCCATTCGTTATGGGTGGCGTTGTCAATCGCCGCCATGTGTCTGCCGATCTTGGTGTGGTTGGCAGGCGTTCTGATCGGTCCCGGGCTACCAGCCTGGGGGATGGTCGCGCTTATCGAAGCCGCGATGTTTTTCGGCCTGCTTCATGGTCTCGCCACGGTGCCGACAAGCCGTAGATTTGATCCCGGCTTGCCGCCAACGGCTAGACAGCCGCAGCCGCCAGCAGGACGCTAACCGCGGCGGAGCGTGTGCTGGGCGGCAACGGGCTGTCTCTTTATACTCGAACGTCCGCTCTAGGCCGCGGCGTAGCCGGCCGGCGCGGGTTCATCCTTCTCGAAGTCGAATTCGACCTTGGCGCCGTGCGGATCGTGGAAGAATAGCTGCCAGATGCCGCCGCCCGGCAGCCGCCGCAACTCGTACTCGATGCCTTCGCGCTTCAGCGTCTCTACCGTCGCCGGCAGATCCTTGGCGCTGAACGCCATGTGGTCGAGCACTCCGGCGCGCTCTTTGGGCAGCGGGTTTTGCTGGATTACGTGCAGAATGGCCCGATCTTCGCCTTCGGCATAAAGCCACCAGCCGGGGAACTGGAACGGCGGCCGCCAACCCACCTTGAAGCCGAACAAATCGCAATAAAAGCGGCGCGTCTCCTCGAGATCGTCGCTCAGGACGGTAAAGTGGTTCATTGCCGCGACACCCATGCGGGATCTCCTCTGTTAATGCGAACGGTCTCGGGCGAACGACCGGCCGAGCCCTCGAACATAGGTGTGGCGAAAGAACCGGCTGTCGTCAACGGGATGCAGCCTTTTTTATCGCCCAAAGAATCAAGGCGTGCCGGGCCTGTCGAATGATGACCGACGGTCTGTCTTACACTCGCCCGGTGCGATGGGATAGAGAGCTGGTCAGCCGACGCGGTCGGCGATCCGCGAGAGGTGGTGGGCGGTGTCGCCGAATAAGTGCTCAATCACCATGACTCGCCGAAAGTAGTGGCCGACCGCATATTCCTCGGTCATGCCAATACCGCCATGCAGTTGGATCGCGTTCTGCGAGACGAACCGAGCCGATTGACCGACGCCGACCTTTG
The DNA here is from genome assembly GCA_963735445.1 of uncultured Alphaproteobacteria bacterium. Classification (GTDB taxonomy): domain Bacteria; phylum Pseudomonadota; class Alphaproteobacteria; order ATCC43930; family CGMCC-115725; genus AP-15. The sequence continues at coordinate 66,837 of CAVTLC010000013.1, read as the reverse complement.
CCATCGAGATATTGTGCGCCCGCTCGACGGCATCGGGTTCGTCGACCGTGATCGCCGCCAACATTGCCAGGCTGCGGCCTTGCTCCAGCGCGATCAACATTTCGGCCGAGCGATGCTGCAAAGCCTGGTTCTGGCCAATGGGCTTACCAAACTGCTGGCGCGTTTTCAGATATTCGAGGGTCATTGCGTGCATCGCCTCCATCGCGCCCACGGCCTCGGCCGCCACAGCCGCGATGCCGGTCTCGACGACCCGTTCGATCACCGGTAATGCGTTGCCGGGTTCGCCGAGCATGTCGTCGGCAGCAATTTCGACGCCACTCAACGAGATCTCCGCCGCCCTCGTGCCATCGCGCATCGGATAGGCGCGTCGCGCGACCCCGTTCGCCTTGGCGTCGACAAGAAACAGGCTGATGCCGTCCCGGTCATCGCGTTCCCCCGAGCTGCGCGCGCTGACGATCAGCCGGTCGGCATTGTCGCCATTTATGACCACGCTTTTGCCGCCATCGAGAACCCAGCCGCCGCCTCTCGGCTTCGCCGTGGTCAATACGTCGGACAGGTCGTAGCGCGCCTGGCGCTCGCCATGGGCGAAGGCGAGGGTCATGCTGCCCTCGGCGATTTGCGGCAGGATCGCGGCTTTCTGCGCGTCGCTGCCAGCCAGCCGCACAGCCGTGCCGCCGAGCACCACTGTCGACAGATACGGCTCCAAGACCAATGCGCGGCCGAATGCCTCCATGACCAACATGATCTCGATGGCGCTACCGCCAAACCCGCCGTAATCCTCCGCGAAAGGCAGGCCCAGGAGGCCGAGCTCGGCATATTGCCGCCACAACGAGCGGCTCCAGCCTTCGGGCTCGGAAAGGTATCCACGTCGCTGGGCAAAGGCGTAATGGTCTGCGAGCAGCCGGTCGACGCTGTCCCGCAACAGGCGCTGCTCGTCGCTGAGAGCGAAATCCATTAGAGCCCCAACACAGCCTTGGTCAGGATGTTTTTCTGGATCTCATTGGTGCCGCCATAGATCGAGGCAGCGCGCAGGAAGAGATAGCTCTTGGTCGCCTCACTCGCCCAGGCCGGCCCAAGCTCGGGCTCGTTGCTGAGCGCCTCCAATTCCTGGGCCCAATCCGGCATCGAGAGCGGGCCGCCGACATCCATCGCCAGCTCGGTCGATGCTTGCAACAACTCGGTCCCCTTGATCTTCAGCGCCGAAGACAGCGGGTCGGGCTTACCGGCCTCGCTCTTTTCGTAGGCGGAGACGACGCGGTACTGGGTGATCTCCAGAGCCTTCATGTCGACTTCGAGCTGGGCGACACGCTGGCGAAACGCCGGGTCTTGAATCAGCGGCCTACCGTTGGCCCGCATCTCGTGCGCCATTTCCTTGGCGAATTTGACCCGCTCCTTCGACTTGCCGAGCCGCGCGATACCGGTGCGTTCGTGGCCAAGCAGGTATTTGGCGACGTCCCAGCCCTTGTTCTCCTCGCCGACGAGATTTTCAGCCGGGACGCGGACCTCATCAAAAAACACCTCGTTCAGGTGATGGCTGCCGTCGATCGAGATGATCGGGCGCACGGTGATGCCCGGCGTCTTCATATCGATCAGCAAAAATGAAATCCCCTCCTGCCGCTTTTTGGCCGCGAAATCGGTGCGCACCAGGCAAAAGCACCAATCCGCATGGTGCGCCGTCGAGGTCCAGATTTTCTGACCGTTGACGACATAGTGCTCGCCGTCCCGCTTTGCCGCGGTCTTTAACGAGGCGAGGTCGGACCCGGCGCCCGGCTCCGAAAAGCCTTGGCACCACCAGTCGTCGATATTGGCGGCGCGGGGCAGGAACCGGCGTTTTTGTTCTTCGGTGCCGAACTGGATCAACACCGGACCGATCATCGTAATGTTAAACGACAACACTTCGGGGGCCGGCGCCAGCTGGTTTTCTTCGAGAAAGATCATGCGCTGCACCGGTGTCCAACCCGGGCCGCCATATTCGCGGGGCCAGTTGAACGCGGCCCAGTGGCGCTGGTTGAGGATGCGCTGCCATCGCACCGTGTCCTCTTTGCGCGGAGCGTAGCCCAGTCGCATCCGCTCGCGAATGTCTGGCGGCAGATTGTCCCGGACAAAGGCGCGGAACTCATCGCGAAACGCCAATTCGTCGGCAGTAAAGCGCAGATCCATGGCTTGTCTCCTCAGCCCGCGCGGAGAGGTGTCCCCGTCGGAACCGATTATAGAAGATCGCCCGGCTTTGCCACCCGCAGAAGACGACGGCCGATCCCGCCTCGTTTTGAGCTAAGCCGCGTCTCGTCCCTGAGGGGTGAGTCGGTTGGGACGAGGGCTGATGACGCCAAGCTGTTAATCGGCTACCGGGATGAAGTCGAAATCCTCGGTCGGCACCCGTTCGAAGAACGCTTGGTGCTCGCTCTGCGGGAACGGCCACAGCACCGGGGTGGGCTGCCGGCTGGTGTACCAGTTTTTGCAGCCGCCGACCCAGACGGTGCCGGGGAAGGCGGTGCCGAGCCGGGCCAGGAATTTTTCGGTCGCAGCGACGGTGGGCGCCACCGCGGCATTGCGGGCGCGAACCTCGGCGATCAGCCGCATGATGCAGGCGATCTCCTGGTCGAGGCCCAACGGCACCGGTACATTGTTCACCGGAGCAAACGGTCCGTAGAGCATGAACAAATTGGGAAAGCCCGGCAGCGCGATGCCGCCATAGGAATAGATTTTCTCCTTCCATGCCTCGTCGATCGTCATGCCGTTGAGCCCGGTCACGTTCATCGGGCGCATGTAGGCGTGCGCGTCAAAGCCGGTGGCGTAAACCAGCACGTCGAGCTCGACCCGCGTGCCGTCCGCCATCACGACGCCATCCGGCTCGACATGATCGATCTGACCCTTGACGATCCGCGCGTTGGGCAACTGCACCGCCTCGTAATAGTTCTTGTCTGATTTTGGAATGCGGGTGCAGCCGAGATTGTAGTCGGGGGTGAGCTTTTGCTTCAGCTCGGGATCCTTGATGTGGTCGAGATAGGACCGATACTCGCGCTCCATTGCCTCGCGCTGCGGCCCCGGTTCAAGCCGCCACCGGTCGTTTTCGTTGATGAATTGCCACAGCCGGCGCTGCTCGCGGGCATAGCCCCCGGGTAGCCGCAGTTTGAGCCGCTCTTGCCAAGTCGAATGCGGGTTCTCGCGAATATGGACCCATTGGGCGCGGCGGATGAACTGGGTGACATCGCACCCGGCCCAGGCCAATGCCTCGGTGATCTGCACGCCGCTGGCGCCGCTGCCGATGACGCCCCAACGCTTGCCGGCGTAGGGGACGCTATGGTCCCAGCGCGCCGAATGGAATGAGGGGCCGGCGAAACTCTCGCGCCCGGGGATGTCGGGCAACAAAGGCTTGTGCAGAAAGCCGGTGGCGCAGACAAAAACGTCCGCTACGTCAATCTTGCCATTGGCGGTTTCGATATGCCAACGGCCGTCGGTAAACCGAGCGGCGACGATCTCCTCATTAAAGCGGATGAATTTGTGAAGGCCGCGGTCGCGCGCGACCTTTTTGATATAGGCCCAGATCTCGGAGGCCGGCGCATATTTGCGCGACCAGTTGTAATTGGGTTGGAACGGGAACTCGTATTGGCGTGACAGGACATCGACAAAGAGGCCGGGGAAGGTGTTGTCCCGCCAGGTCCCGCCGACCTCGCCGGCCTTTTCGTAGACGGTGAAATCGATGCCGGCGCGTTTCAACGTCTCCGCCATAAACAGTCCCGAGACACCCGCACCGGCGACGACTACCCGAAATTCTCGATCTGCCATCACGCCTCGCCAATCAGATTGCGAGCAGCTCGATGCCCGCCGCGAGCACATTTGTTACCACAGGGGTGATCAATCGGCGAAGCTCGACCGCGCTGCCACTGCCCAGCCTCCGCCATCCTCGGTGACGATCCATAGCGATCGGAACGAGCCGATCGCCGAATTGTCGGCGCGATAGCGGGTGAATTGCACATCGAGATGCACCTTTGCGGGGCCGGCGGCGATGACATGGCGGAAATCCCACGCGCTGTGGTGCCAGTCGGCGCCCGCGCGTGCGAGGAAGTCGCCGAGATAAGCGCCGGGCTGATCCCACACCCGCATCCTGCCGCCGGCGAGCCGGTAATGCGGGAAATGCAGTGTGGCGAGCAGTGCTGGTTCGTCGCCGGCATTTAGCGCCGCCATAAAGCGATCGAGCGTGGCGAGCGCGGCAGCTACCGCCCGATCGTCAGGCTCGGCTTGAGTTCGGTCGATGGCGATGGTCGTTCTCCCTCCAGCCGATCATTCTGGTCAGGTATAAGGGCGTCAGCCGACCGCGGCGCGAAAAATCCGCAGATGTCTGGTGGTTGCAGTTCATCGCGGCGACGCGCTGCGGGGCGGATTCGCGGGGCGACAGCGTGGGGTTTCTGCCGTAGCATCAGCCGTTGGCGCGAGCGGGCAGGGGGCAACCCAACCAGTTGCACACGGCCTCGCAGATGACCAGCTCAAGATCGCCCCTTTCAACCTCAGCAATGCTTCGGTGAAATGATGCAGACGATCGTGATCGGCGGCGGTGTGATGGGTGCCTCGGTTGCGTATCGGCTGGCTCAGGCCGGCGCCGCTGTCACGGTGCTGGAAGCGACCCGCATCGGCGGCGGCACCTCCGGCATCAGCTTCGCCTGGACCAATGCGCACAACAAACCGCCGAAACCCTATCACGATCTGAATGTCGCCGGCATGAAGGCGCATTTGGCGCTGGCCGACGAGTTTGGCGCGACGCCGTGGTGGCATGGTGGCGGCAGTCTCGAATGGGAGCTTGAACCCGATCGTCAGGCGCAGCGCGAAAACATCGAGCAACTGCGCTCGTGGGGCTATGCCGCGGAGTGGATCACGCTAGCCGAGCTGCAGGAATTGGAGCCCGATATCGATCCCGCGACAATCGGCGATGCGCCGGTGGCGTTTTTCCCGGAGGAGGGTTGGCTCGATCCGGTGGTCTACGCGCATGCGATGCTGTCCGCCGCACGACGCCGCCATGGCGCAAAAATCATCTGCGGCGCCCGGGTTGTCGATTTGATCATGGCCGGAGATCGGGTCACCGGCGTCCGGATCGCCGATGGCGCGCAATACGAGGCCGACATCGTCGTGAACTGTGCCGGCCGCTGGACCAATGAGGCAACCCGGGACGCCGGTCTGCACTTGCCGCTGGCACCGACCGTCGGCTTCCTGGTGTTCACGCCGCCGGTTGCGGCCGGCTTGAGCCGTGTCGTCCGCACCAGCATCATCGATGCGCGCCCCGATGGCGCCGGGCGTCTGATGTTGCACTGGAACCCGACCGACGCCAGTCTGAGCTTTGACACGAAGCTCAGCCCGTCGATGCCCGAGGCGCGCGATCTGGTGCGGCGCGCCCGACAGCTGCTGCCCTCGATCGGCGAGGTCGAACCGGAGGCGGTGCGCATCGCCATCCGGCCGATCCCCGGCGATCACCTGTCTGCGATCGGACCGATGCCGCGGGTTTCCGGCTATTACATCGCGATCACCCACAGCGGCGTGACGATGTCGCCGTTCCTCGGCAAAGCAGTGGCCGACGAGATCGTCGGTGGCAGCCCGAGGGCCGAGCTTGCCGATTTCCGGCCGGCGCGCTTCTTTAATTGATCATTTACAGCTTGAGCAGGCGGCGGGCGTTGCCGTTCAGCAGCTTCTCGGTGTCTTCGGGGCCGAGCGGCAGCGTCTTCAGCCATTCGGTGCCGGGCGGGTTTTCGGCGAACGGGTAGTCGACCGAGAACAGGATGCGGTCGATCCCCATCTCCATCATGCTGCACACGAGTGCTGTATCCGAAAAGAAGCCGCTCGTCGTGATCCAGAAATGCTCACAAAAGATGTCGCGGAAGGTCTTTTCTTTCATCGTCGCGCGCAGCCCATGGCTGATGCGCCACAGCAGAAACGGCAAACCCTCGCCCATATGCCCGAGGATGATCTTGAGACCGGGATGAGCGTCAAACACGCCGCTCAGGACAAAGCGCAGGCCCTGGGTCGCGGTCTCGACCGTAAAGCCCCAGGCGGCGCGCAGGATGCCGGGATGTGACTGCGCGTAGTCCTTGTAATAGGCCTCGATGACCGCGGGGTGCGGCAACGCCGGATGGATATAGATCGGCACGTCGAGCTTGGCGGCCCGCTCCCAGATCGGCCAAAAGCGTTTGTCGTCGTGAAACACACCGCCGGTCATGCCATTGATCATGGCGCCCTTAAAGCCGAGCTTGGTGACGGCGCGTTCCAACTCGTCGGCCGCGGCGCGCGGATTGGCGGTCGGCAACACCGCGAATGCGGAAAAACGATCCGGGTAGCGCAGCACCGCTTCATGGAGCCGGTCATTGGTGCGGCGCGCCAAGGGCGGCCCGGCTTCGGCATCGACCGCCTGCAATCCGGGAATTGAGTGCGATAGGACCTGCAGATCGATGCCGGCCTCGTCCATCTCGCGAATGCGCAGTGCGCCGAGATCATCGAGGCGTTCGACGATGTCCCGACCAGCACCGGGACCGCCGCCGAGCTGCTTGACCTCAGGGTCCTGGTAATGCTCTTCGAGCGCGATGATGTAGGGCTTCTTGGCCACTCCTGTCCTCCCGTTTTCGCGTGGCGCGCGCCATCCTGGGTCGCCAACGTCGGGTAAAGACTAGCATCTATATCGGTTGCCGGCAGGCCGAATTCGGAGCCACCGGACACGACGACAGCGCGCTCGCGGTGGTGCCGGCGGGCGGCCGGACGGTATGGCGTCGGGCCAGGGTGACTGGCTAATTCCGGGTGGTGTTTGGAGGGCTAGCCTCAGCCGACCAACACCGCCTTGCCGATCACGGCGCGATCGATCAATGCCTGAACGGCTTCCGCGGCTTGTTCGAGGCGGTAGCGGCGCCAGATCCGCGGCTTGAGCTTGCCCTCGGCGGCGAGCCCGATCAGCGTCTTGATATTGGCGGCGGCAATCTCCGGATGGGTTTCGTTGAGGCCGCCGATCCGCACCCCGATCGCTTCGATCCCCTTGATCAGCAGGTAGTTGGTGCGCGCCGCGGCGGGCGGACCGCCGAGAAAACCCAGGATCAGGATACGGCCGCTCCAGGCCAGGCAGCGCAGCGACTCCTCGAACGTCGGACCGTTGACCGGGTCGTAAATGATATCGACGCCGCGGCCTTGGGTCAGCTCCAGCACCTTGTCGCGAAACCCGTCGTGATAGGGGATCGCGTAATCGGCACCCTCTTCGAGACAGACCTGGCGCTTTTCATCGGTGCTGGCAGTGGCGATCACGGTAGCGCCGTAAAGTTTGGCGATCTGGATCGCCGGCAGACCGATGCCGCCGGCAGCGCCATGGATGATTACCCAATCGCCGGGTTTGAGCCGGCCGCGCTGCAAGAGCGCGTGGTAGGCGGTGTGATAGACGTTGCGAAAAACCGCTGCCTGGTCGAGGCCCATGGCCGCCGGCACGAGATCGCAATCCTCGGCTTTGACATTGCCCAATTCGGCAAAGGCGCCGAGCCGCTGGCGGCACATGACCTTGTCGCCGGGTTTGAACCCGCCGACACCGGGGCCGATGGCGACAATTTCGCCGGCGCCCTCGCTGCCCGGGATGAAGGGCGGATCCGGCCGGAACTGGTATTTCCCGGCCAGCATCAACACGTCGACGTATTGCACCCCGCGGGCGGTGATCCGCACTTGGACTTCACCGGGCCCGGGAGGCGGCGGGTCGGGCAGCTCGCGCAACGCCAGCACTTCGGGGCCGCCGAACGCCTCGCACACCATCGCCCGCATCGCCGCTCCTCCACTGCCGGGTAGAGCCGAAAGCTTGCCCCGAACCGCCCTTCCTGCGCCAGCCCGTTTCGCCGCCCCGATCGAATTGAGGCATTATGGAATTGAGGCATACTGTCGTCCGTCTTTGCTGCAGTGCCGGACAGCGGCGCCGGGGAGGAGAGATGAGCGACAGTTCCGGGACCGCGGTGTTGGCGCGGCCAGCAATCGGCCAAGCCGTGCGATTTTCAATATCCGACCAAATCGCGGTTTCGCTCTTGTGGTTCGCATTGTTCGCCAACTGGCTGACCGTCGTGCCGGTCATTATTCCCGACCAGATTGCCGCGATCCTCGGCCCCGATGCGGTGGTGAAGGAGGGCATCAGCGGCTCAATCCTGGCGATCGGCGCCTTTATGGCATTGGTTATGGCGCCGGTCGCGGGGGCACTCTCGGATCGGGTGCGCAATGCAAGCGGACGCCGGCGGCCATTTTTGCTCGCCGGCATGATCGGGACCTGCATCGGCTTGGCATTGCTGGTGCCGTTTGGCGCCGGCAGCAGCATCCTGCTTTACGCGCTGGCGATATTGAACCTGCAGTTTTGGTGGAACTGGGCCTGCGGGCCCTATGCCGGCCTGATCCCCGACGTCGTGCCGCCCGCCAGTCAGGCCTCGGCCAGCGCCTGGATGAACATCATGAGCATCCTCGGCACCTTCACCGGCAACGGCATCGCGGTGGCGCTCTACGTTCACGGTCATCCGGCCGCGGCGATTTCCGGGCTGATCGCGATCAACCTCGTTTGCCTCGCGATCACGATGTTAAGGGTGCATGAACCGCCCGCCAGCGGCGCCGCTGAGCCGTTCCGGCTGGGCGCGTTTGTCCGCTCGTTTTGGCTGCCGCCGTCATTGCACCGGAATTTCTACCGAGTGCTGGTGACACGCCTTTTCGCCAATCTCGGCGTCTGGTCGGTGCTGACGTTTCTGTTGTTCTATCTGCAGGATATCGTCGGCGTGAACGAGCCGGGGCGGGTTTTGCCGATGGTGCTTGGCATCGGCGCATTGCTCGGGATCCCGGCGAGCCTTGTCGCGGCCCGGCTGACGTCCCGTTTTGGCATTGTCGCGATCGTCAGGGTGACAAGCTGGATGATGGCCGGGGCGGCGAGCGCTTATGTGCTGATCGCCCTGCAGCCGCAATGGCTACTGATGGGGCTGGTCGCGTTCGTTTATTTCTCGGGCTGGGGCGCCTACCAGGCGGTCGATTGGGCCTTGGCGTTGCGGGTGCTGCCGCGGAGCGAATTGTCCGGCAAGGATATGGGGATCTGGCATGTCGCGCTGGTGCTGCCGCAGATTCTCGGGCCGTTGACGACAGGCTGGATCATCAGCGGCGCCAAATGGGCGGTATCGGCGCGATTTGCCTATGTGCTCGCCTTTGCGATCGCCGCGCTGTGGTTCAGCCTCTCGGCGTTGCTGGTGGCTAGGGTGCGGCTGTCACCGCCGACCGATTACTCGGCTGCCTCGGCCCGCATCTCCGGCGCTGCTTGAGCGCGCAGTTTTTCCATAACTTCCCAATTCGTGTACCGAGTGAAGCCGTTCTCGTCAAAGAACAATACCGCGCCGTTGCAGATGAACAGGTAGGTCGTGTCCTCGAGTGCGGTCGTCGCGTCGTGCAGGATGCCTGACGGCTCGTAGACATAGTCGCCGGCGTTCAACACGCCATTGCGCACCTGCAATTTGCCCGAGACGATAAAAGCGTGCGCCCCGGCGAGATGCTTGTGTGGCGGCGCGACATAGCCCTTTTTCCAATGGTGTAACGAGGCCCAGGTCCCGGTTTCGCGCCCGACCCACAGCACCTTGACCGACGACAACGGGGTCTGCTGAACCCATGGCGCGTCTGACTTCACCAAGGTGTCCTGGATATCCTGAAAAGCGGGTCTGATGTCCTGCGGCAATGGCATCGGTATCTCCCACAGCATTTGCGCAACGGCAGACGATAAGCCTACTCCCGGAGCACGACAATAAAGACCGAGCTGGAACCGAACTTTGCCCGGCCCCAAGCGTCCCTCATCGAGAGGAAGACCATAGTGGGAAGGGAACGTGATGTTGCGATCAGTCAATCTCCGCGCGGTTGGTGCGGTCTGGGTTTGCGGGCTCATGATCGCAACGGCGCCGATGCAAGCGTCGGCTGTTGAAGCGGGTAGAGGCCAAGCGGCGGCCGGGAGCTCTCAGCCGCAGCCAAGCACTCCAGGCGGCAACTCCGGGAATGATGCCGGCGGACCACAGCTGCCGTCCTCACCAGGATCGGGCACGACCGGAGGCTCGTTGAGCCATGAGCTGAGCCGGTCGGGCGGTGTCATTCATCCGCCGCCGAGCGGCGACCGGGGCATGCTGACGTCGCCACCCAATCGTGGAGCGGGCCGGACCCCGGTCATCCCGCCGCCCGGCACACCCGGCGGAAACCCGATGGTGCAGCCCAAGTAACTGCGTTGGCGCTCGAACCCAGCCCGATCTATGCTGGTCGGGTCCTTATCGGAGGGGTCAATGAGCGAATTGGCTGCGGTGGCGCTAAACCCGGAAACAGTGCTTGCCGAAATGAAAAAGCATGGCGTCACTCACGTCGTGTACCTGCCCGACAGCGAGACCAACTGGCTCTATTTGTTGATGAAGGCCGATCCGGCAATCCACCTTATCGGGGTCAACCGCGAGGGGCATGCCTCCTCTATCGCGGCCGGGCTATGGCTCGGCGGCGCCAAGCCGCTGATCCTGATTCAGAACACCGGCATGCTCGAATCGGGCGATTCGATCCGCGGCTGGCTGATGAGCCTCAATGTGCCGATCGTATTGATGGTCGGTTACCGCGGCTGGACCCGGCACGGCGTCACCCCTGACACCGTGGCGACCTATACCGAGCGCTTCCTGATGGCGTTCGGCATCAACTATTATCTGATCGAGAACGACTCCGACTCGCCGCGCATTGCCGTCGCTTTCGAAGAAGCCGAGCGCACCAAACGGCCCGTGGTCGTCCTGGTCGGCGACGAATACCACGGCTTTAATCGGTAAAAAGGAGGCCGCGAAATGATGTACACCGCCGACATGATGAAGGCCTTCGCCCGTTACCGCGGCGACGCGATCCTGGTCCCCGGCCGCAGCGGCCGCTATTGGATCAACCTCAGCGACAACCAGCCGCTCGATGTCGAACTCGGCGATCCGGCGATGGGCGGCCATGCCGGTCTCGGCCTCGGCCTCGCGCTGGCGCGGCCGGACAAGAAGGTCATGCTGTTCGACTCCGAGGGCGACATCCAGATGAGCCTCGGCATCCTGGCCACCGTGGCCGAGCAGGCGCCGCCCAACCTTTATCACTTCCTGATCGACAACGGCGTCTACGCGACGACCGGCGGCCAGCCGGTGCCGAACGCCGACAAGATGCAGTACGACGTGATCGCGCGCGGCTGCGGCTATCCCCGCACCTTTGCCTTCACCGAAATCGGCGATTTCGAGCGCGAGCTTCCCGGCATCATGGCCGGCCCCGGCCCGGTCTTTGTCGCCTGCAAGGTCGTCCCGGAGATCGAGAACGAGCCGATCGGCCGCCGCCGCCGCTGGCAGACCCGTACCCGCGAGCAGGTCGTCGCCGATCTCCGCGCCGGACTCGGCGTCGGCTAAGCGGGACGTTTCGAGGCTGCATTGCCCGAGCGGCACCCTCAACGAAACCGCATCGGCGGCATAGAGCGGGGTCGGGGTGATCGGGGTCGGGCGAGATGAGGGAGTAGGGGGATGGAGCGCAGCACCGAACGGATTTTGACGACGCATGTCGGCAGCCTGCCGCGGCCATCCGATCTTCTCGGGTTTCTCGAAGCGCGAGAAGCCGGCCGGCCGATCGAACAGGCCGCCTTTGATGCCTGCTTGGCATCGTCAGTTCACGACGTCGTCAAAAGACAGGTTGCGGCCGGCATCGACAGCGTTTGCGACGGCGAATTTGGCAAGATCTCCTATACGTTTTACGTCCGGCATCGCCTCTCGGGCATCGGCGCGTTTCGCGGCGGCGCCAACGACCAGCCGCCGCAGACCGCGGCGCATCGCGATTTGCTCGATCACCCCGACTTCCAGGAGCGTCTAAACCAAAAGCGCGGCGGCACCTCGTGGTTCAGCCGGGAGGCGGTGCCGTGCTGTGTCGGGCCAGTCGCTTACGGCGACCCGCGGCCGCTGGAAGTGGACATCACCAATCTCGCGGCTGCCTGCGCCGAGGCGAAACCCCGCGAAGCCTTTATGAATGCGGCCTCGCCCGGCGTGCTGACCAAATTTGTGCCCGATCGCTATTACAAAGACGAGGATGCCTATGTCGAAGCTTTGGCGAATGCGCTGAAGGAAGAATACGAAAGCGATCCACCGGGCCGGCTTTATCCTGCAGATCGATGCGCCCGACCTCGGCTCGGCGCGGCACAATCAATACCAGCATCTCTCGGATGACGAATTCCTGCGCATCGCCGAACGCAATATTGCGGCGCTGAACCACGCCACCGCGAATATTCCGCCCGACGCGATGCGCATGCATCTTTGCTGGGGCAATTATGAAGGCCCGCACACGCATGACATCCCGCTCGCCAAGATCCTCGGTGTCGCTTTGCGTGCCCGGCCGTCGGGTCTGTCGTTCGAGGCCGCTAATCCGCGCCACGCCCATGAATGGGAAGATCTGCGTGACGCCAAGATCCCGGATGACAAGGTCCTGATCCCAGGGGTCATCGACTCGACCACCAATTTTGTCGAACATCCGCGACTGATCGCCCAGCGCATTACCAATTTCGCCAATGCCGTCGGCCGCGAGCGGGTCATCGCCGGAGCGGATTGCGGCTTTGCTACCTTCGCCTTTGTCGACAATGCCGTGGCGCCCTCGGTCGTGTGGGCCAAACTCGCGGCGCTCGCTGAGGGCGCGCGCCTCGCCAGCGAGCGGCTGTGGTCCTGACCCGGTCAGCTTTGAGCGGGTAAGCCTATCGGGAAATTGTCGATCAGGCGGGTGCGGCCGAGATGCACCGCAGCCAGCACCCGCGCCGGCTCCGTCACGACATCCGCATTGGCGCCAAATCCGCCGCGCTGCGCACTTCAAGATATTCGACATCAAAGCCGGCCCGCGTCAGTTCGGCTCGGGCATCTTCCGTCTCGCGGGCAACGGTGTCCGGGGCGCGTTCGAGCGCTACGGCAGCGCCGCGGAGCACCCGGGCGAGTTGGGGCGCGGTACGACGCTCCGCGGCCGATAGATATCGGTTGCGCGATGACATCGCGAGCCCGTCCGGCTCGCGCACGATCGGCACCCCCTCGATCGTCACCGGGATGTCGAGATCGCGCACCATGCGGCGGATCACCAGCAATTGCTGGTAATCCTTCTCGCCGAAATAGGCCGCGTCGGGCAGGGTTTGCATCAACAGTTTGGTGACGACGGTCGCCACGCCGTCAAAGTGACCGGCGCGATGCGCCCCGCACAGCCCTTCGCTCAACCCGCCGACTTGCACGACAGTGGTGAATTGCGACGGATACATCTCATCGACGGTCGGGAGAAACGCGATATCGACACCCGCGGACTGGAACATATCGAGATCGGCGGCTTCAGGCCGCGGATAGGTGCCAAGATCCTCGCCCGGTGCGAATTGCTTTGGGTTTACAAAGATCGTTGCAACGACGCGCTGGCATTGCGACCGGGACGCCTCGACCAGCGCCATGTGCCCAGCGTGCAAGGCGCCCATGGTCGGGACGAGACCGATCCGCTCCCCGGCCTTTCGCCAACCCGCCAGACCACCCCGAAGAGCGGCGATTGTCCGCACGACACGCACCCGAAGCCTCCCGCAGCGTACAGCAAGACAAATTAGCAAAACTTGCTAAGTAAGTCTTGTTGATCGATGACGCTTGCTTGGAATCGGTGGCGGGAATGGACCGTTTTGCGAGCGTCGTTGTTCCTTCATTGCAGACGAGGATGTCAGCCCGGCGCGATGCGACGCCACTATTGCGGTCAGGGAGGTTACAGCAGCGCGATCAGCAAAGAGAATGCCACTGTTTCATCAAAACGGCGCAGTTCATCGCGCTTTGAACCGGATTGCGGACGAATAGCGCCGTGGTCGGAGGCGACATTTCATATCCGCTAATGGGATTGGGACAAGAGGGTAACGGCGGGTCAGACCGCCCGACACCCGCAACGGGAGCCTGCCGCGTGAGGAGCTTAGTCCTAGTCTTAATTCATGGATCCGTTTCTATGCGGGGCATAGGGCGAGGAGCGCATCAGGGGCCGGCGAGCTCACCTTCGCAGCAATCGCACCATCGGCTCGGGTGTTTGTCGCAGGCGACAACAAGCAACGACCGGCATGCCTAAAGCCCAAAGGAAAACAATAAATCATTCTCAGGTTTTGTGCTCAACAGCCGACCGCGAAACGCCTTTGGAAGATCGCATCGCCGAGCTTGAAGCCGAGCTTCGGGCGCGGGACGACTTTTTGGCGATTGCCGCGCACGAACTGCGCAACCCGATGACACCGATACGCGGTCGTGTGGAACTGCTGTTGGCGAGAGCGCGCCGAGCGCCTGAGACTGTGCCAAAGCCGATCGTACGCGGATTGGAAGAGATCGAGCGTTTGGTCGATGCTTATATCCGCCGCGCGACCGTCCTTCTCGACGTATCGCGACTGAATTCTGGCAACATCTCTCTGCAAATCGAACAGGTCGAGGTGTCGACCCTCATCGAACGGGCCGCTATGACCATGATACCGATGGCCGAGCGGGCCGGCTCCCAGGTTCGGCTGAATTTGCAAGAGGGCATTAAAGGCCATTGTGATGAAACGGCAATGGAACAGATCTTGGAAAACCTATTATCCAATGCGATTCGATATGGCTGCGGGCAGCCCATTGAAGTTGATTTATCGCGGCATGCCGATACCGTCGTATTGTCGGTCACGGATCATGGCGTCGGAATCTCGGATCAGGATCAGGCGCAGATCTTCGACCGGTTCTGGAAATTAAATCACAATAGAACAAATGGAGGTTTTGGGGTAGGTCTCTGGCTGACAAGGCAGCTGGTTCAAGTATTGCGCGGCGAGATTGCGGTCGCAAGTAAGCCCGGTATCGGCTCGACCTTCACCGTAACGCTGCCGCTATCGCCACATGACAAAGCCAATGCTCACTGATCCGCAAGACCCTCCGGCCCTCGAACGCATCCCGACCGGGGTGCCGGGGCTGGACACGATACTGCGCGGTGGTCTTCTGCGCGGCGGCACCTTTATCCTTCAAGGCTCTCCCGGAGCGGGCAAAACCATCCTGGGAAACCAGATATGCTTCCATCATGTCGCGGCCGGCAATCGAGCCCTCTATGTAACATTGCTGGCGGAAAACCACGCGAGGATGCTGCTCCATATCGGGCAACTTGGCTTTTTTACAGAAGCAGTGATCCCGGATCGTCTTTACTATATCAGCGCTTTTCGGGTGTTGGAGCAGTCTGGTCTGTCCGGCGTCTTGGACTTGCTTCGCCGCGAAATGCAGGCGCATGACGCCAGCATCCTGGTGCTTGATGGGTTGTCGGCCATCGAAGACACGGCGGCATCCACCCGGGAGTTAAAAAAGTTCGTCCATCAACTTCAGGCACAAGCCATGATGGCGAACTGCACGATGCTTCTACTAACCGGGGCGCAAGCAGTAACATCCGAGCACACGCTGGTGGATGGGGTCATTGAATTTGAAACGCAGCTTTATGGCAGGCGGGCGGAGCGAACCCTTCAAGTTCATAAACTCCGTGGTTCCGGCTACATGCGCGGCAAGCACACTTATCGGATTACTGATAAAGGGATAATAGCCTTCCCGCGCACCGAGGTTTTCCTCGGAGCCAACTCGACCAGGGATGTAACCGGACCTATCTTGACCACTGGGCTTGCCCAGCTCGACCGCATGATGGGCGGCGGTTTTCCACGCCATTCGACCGCCCTGCTGGTTGGTCCGCCGGGTATTGGTAAAACCACAATCGGCCTGCATTTTCTGAGCGCATGTGATGAGCAAAATCCTGGCCTGCTATTCGGGTTCTATGAAACGCCGGCTGCAATAACCGACAAGGCGCGAGCGCTTGGTTTGCCAATCGAGCGGCTAATTGAGCAGGGCATTGTCGAAATCGTCTGGCTGCCGACAACGCATGGATTGCTTGACGAAGCGTGTCATCGGCTGGTTGATGCGATAAGGCGCCGGAAAGTGCGACGGCTTTTTATCGATGGTCTTCAAGGTTTTGAGAAACTCGCAACCGATCGAGAGCGCCTGGGGCATATATTCTCGGCATTCAACAATGAGTTTCGCGGTCTTGGGGTAAGCACAATTTACACCTCGGAGGCCGATCTGGTCGGGCCGCTCGGCGGGCTTCCTTACAGTGGTCTGTCGTTGCGAGGCGTGTCATGCATGGCAGAAATTATCATCGTGACGCGCTACGTCGAGCTTCGCTCGCAGCTTCACCGAATGATCTCGGTCCTTAAAGTCCGCGACTCCCAAATCAATTCAGCACTACACAAATTCACGATCACACCAACTGGAATAGTTATCGAAGGAGATGAATCCGGCGCAGAGGCGATATTGGCGCAAACGACCGGGCAGGGGGTCGCACCAGTTTCACGATATTTGGATCCCGGGCGTGGCGGCGAGGAATAACGTGGCTCTGATCCTGGTCGTCGATGACGAGTACAGCATCGCTGAATTGCTCGAAGCCGCGCTGACCGACGCAGGCCATGAAGTGGTTACTGCAGTAGACGGCCGGCAGGGGTTGGAGCGGTTGCGGGAACGGCGGCCGGACCTTGTACTGCTTGATTTTATGATGCCGATCATGGATGGCGCTGCCGTACTGAAAACACTGCACTCCGATCCGGCGCGGCGTGATATTCCGGTTGTTATAATGAGCTCGCTTCCGGAAGGCGCCGTCGCGGAACTCGCTCGGGGACTATACGTGGCGTTTTTACGCAAGCCGTTCAAATTGGCCGCCGTTATTGAACTTGCAAACACAGTGCTCCAGCATCGAAGCTGAATTGAACAACCGTATTTGCGGGGTAGACTTTGGCCAGTTAATGGTTCGGGCCTTGGAGCGGATTTCGTGCAGTGCTGGTACCGAATTGCCCGCCTTTGGCGGAGGAATTTTTGACCCCTTTGGCGGGCTAGTTCCGGCGCGATAAAAATATCTGCTTTGATCCGTAAGAGAACCAGACCCGGCGCGTAATCAGGAAATTGATCCCGAGCACAAGATCCGCATCGCTCAGCTTGATGTCGGTTACGACAAATTCGGGATGGTGGACCACCTCGTCCCCGATTTCCAATTGAGAAAACTGATGAAGGTGTGAGCTTAGCCGTTCCGCTGCCGCGCCCTGGGTAATCATCGGTCGGTCCTTCGCCAAAGCGGCTTTGCTTACACCGAGCGCTAACGCTGTCGCGCTGGAGAGCACACTCAATTGCGACCCGGTATCGAAGAGTGCATCGATCCTGCGGCCGTCGAGCCGCACCGGGAAGAACAGATGGTCGCTGAGCGAGCGGCTGGCAGCGATCCGCGCATAGGGTTCGCTCCAGTTCGGTGCCGCATCCGGCGCGGATTGCTTGGTGTAGAACACCATGCGGTAATGCGGCAGGTCGAGATCGATGTCGAAGTCTCCTAGCACGTCTGTGCCGAGCACTCCGTCCAGTGTCCCCAACGAACTAGACATCTTGATCGGAGCAACGAGAACCCGCCGCCATGAGATCGCCACGCCGCCGATGCTGAAGCTGCGCAGTTCGACCTCGTTAGTCCCGAATGTCCCACCACCAACCCCACCCATCTGCCTTGGAAAATCGATGCGTGGCGGTTGCGCGCCGATCCGATGGGCGGCGTCGGGGGTCAGTATCGTTGAAGCGGCGCCGGTATCGAGAAGGAGGGTTACCGGTTTTCCATTAGCGAATAAGATGACGATCGGCCGGTTTTGCAGGGTCGCAACCCTGATTTCGCCGATCCGGTTTGCACTGCAATCAGTCCCCGCGGCATCGGCGACAAAACGTCGGCCAGGACCGACGGTCGCAATAGAAAAGCGTGGCTGGTGGGTTCCGGCGACGACGCCAAGACTGGATCTGTCGAGCTGCTGCGCCAACGCGATGGACGATGTCGGAAGGCCTACGGACGCAGCGGCCGACGCCAATCCCGTTGCAAGCACGCTGTTAAGCAACCGCTTCATGTTTGGCCTTCTCCGGTGTTCGTTCGGTGTACGGGTTAACACAGGTATTTGCCGCGCAGCATAGGCTTCGAGTTTGCGAGACGCGCTGATCTCCATGCTTGAAACGGCGGCGGGGCACGGTGGAGCTTCTAACGCGAGCGGGTTCGGCGTGCCATCGGACCAGCCTGGAACCGTGCGGATGGCTCAGGCGTCTAATCTGAGAACATCAACGGAACATCGGTTACTAGACATGAAGCCGAACAAGACCCCTGACGAGAAGTCGAACCGCATCAAAGACCCGGATGACTGGGTAACCGGCGACGAGGAGATGACCGGTGCGCAGGCATCCTATCTCCAGACGCTTTCCGAAGAAGCCCACGAACCGGTCGAGCTCGACCTCACCAAAGCGGAAGCCTCCAAAAAGATCGATCGCCTGCAAGCAAAGACCGGCCGGGGCCGCAAGTCCCCGCAGCCACGCAATGGCTCTGGTCGAGGCAAATCGCGCCGGGCTGCGGGCCGAAAATAGAGATAGAAGCGGGAGGATTTGCATCGCGTTACGGCTCCAGAAGAGCCTGGCCACTACAGGGCACTCAGCCTGGAGCCTCGCCATTGCTGCTCCCCGCCGACCGGACAGAGATTGCCGTCCTTTCACAGCGGCGGTTGCAGAGCAATACCCAGCGACCTACGATGGCCTTGCGGCAAGGCCGGCGGATCGGCATGAGGACGAGGCGCGATTTTCATTGGCTTTTGAGCGTTTGCGCCTCGCGGCCGGAGGGTTCGACAACCTCGCCGGCGCCCTCTCTCACCGCAACTATCGGGTCTACATCAGCGGCAACGGCATCTCGCTGATCGGCTCCTGGCTGCAGCGCGTTTCGGTCGGCTGGCTGACCTGGACCCTGACGCATTCGGGCGCCTGGCTCGGCCTTGTCTCGCTTGCCGAGTTCCTTCCGGTCCTGTTCCTCAGTCCGCTCGCCGGTGTCCTCGCCGACCGCCGCGACCGGGTCGGTATCATCCGCGTCACCCAGCTTTACGGCTGCCTGAGCGCGACGCTGCTGGCGCTGCTCGTGTGGGTCGACCTGATTACGATCCACATCCTGTTCTCGCTGGTCCTGCTGCTTGGGATCAATAACGGTATCGCCCAGCCGGCGCGGCTCGCGCTGATCCCGACCCTGGTCGACCGCGCAGCTTTGCCCTCGGCGCTGGCGATCAACTCGATCGTGTTCAATTTGGCGCGGTTCATCGGCCCGGCCATCGCCGGGGTGCTGATTGCCCGTGTCGGCATCGCCGCCGCATTTGCCGCCAACGCGGTCGGCTATATCGCCTTCCAGATCTCGCTCGCCAATCTGCGCGACCTGCCGCCGCTGCCGATGCGGGCGGCGCAGAACGCGGTGCGAGCCTCGCTCGAAGCCTTTTCCTATGTCCGCCGCCACAAAGGAATGGCGCCGATGATGTTGCTGTTCGCAGTAACGACGATCGGCACGCGTGGCTTTATCGAGCTGTTCCCCGGCTTTGCCGACAGTGTCTTTCATCGCGGGCCGCAAGGATTGGCGATGCTGACCTCAACGGTGGGGTTGGGCGCGATCTTTGGCGGCACCTGGATGCTGATCCGCTCGCAGATCAGCGGCCTGACGACCGTCGTCCTCGCCAACACGCTGTTGATGTCGCTGGCGATTGTCGCCTTCACCGCCACTGACCAATTCCTGCTGGCTTTGCCGTGCGTGTTTGTCGCCGGCGCCGCGATGGTGATCACCGGGATCGGCGCACAGACTCTGATCCAGGCTTCGGTCGACCACACGATGTCGGGCCGGGTGATGGCGCTCTATGGCATGATCTTCCGCGCCGGGCCTGCGCTGGGCGCGGTGACGATGGGCACCGCCAGCGCCCATTTCGGCCTACGTCTGCCGCTCGCAATCGGCGCGGTGCTGTCGATCGGCTTTCTGGCGCTGAGCCTGGCGCGACGCAAGTCGATTGCCGCTGCGTTGGAATCCCCGCCGCCCGCGGTTGCAGTCGGCGGCGCGGTCGCGGTCGGGCGAGGCACCTGATGCCACGCGCGCGGCGCTCGTGTGCTCGCTGGCCTACATAGCCCGAGCGCTGGAAGCCGGATAGCGACCCCCCGGCGATTTGCAGGCCCCACGGCAGATTGATTGGCCAGGTCGCGCTCAGGCTGATCTTCCTGTCCGAGCTTCACCAGCGATATCTTCAAGTTAGACGGCGGTTGGAACCGCAAGCCGTTTGGTTGCTGCCCTTTACGATCGGGGAAGCACAGGCTCAGGCGAGATGCACTGCCGTTACCGCGGCAGGCCGCTGGCCCACGGCATAGGTTGATAACGGCGTCAGCGCTCCAGTTTCGTTATTGATCCGGTAAGACGCCAGACGGCCGGTCGCCGTTCCTGCGGCAAACAGGAAATGGCCAGTGGGATCGAGACTGAAGGCACTGGGGACCGCTTCGGTCGAGACATGCCCAATGGCCGTCAAACGTCCGTTGGCCTGGTTCACGGCGAACCCGGCGATGCTGTTGTGGCCGCGGTTGCCGACATACAGGAACTCGCCCGAGGGCGTCAGGTGGATCTGGGAGCAGGTGTTTCGTGCGGTATATCCGTCGGGCAGGGTCGTAACGGTTTGCATGGCGGAAAGGGTGCCGGTCGCAGGGTCCAAGCGATAAGCCGTGACGCTACAGCCCTGCTCATTCGAGAAATAAACGACGTCCAGCGCAGGATGAAAGCAATAATGACGTGGGCCAAGACGTTCCGCCAGTTCGACTCGGGCGGGCGAATTCGGCGTCAGCTGCCCGCTATCGGCGTCGAACCTTAACTGCAGGATCATATTGGGGCCGGGATTGTCCTTCGGCGGCTCCAGCACGTTGTCATTGAGGCGGGCAATGTGCGGCACGAAAGCAAAGCGGTTAGAGCGGTCGGTGGCAATGGCATGGGCGCCGGTGGCCGTCGCCAGCCAGCCGAGCGATGGCGCGGTCGCCGCACCGTCCTCTCCGACGGGATGAACCGCCGCCCCGCCGCCCTGATAGTAAGCGCACAGCAGAAATTTGCCGGTGCGATCGGGTGCGAGAAACGTCGGCGCGTGCTCCTGCGCGACCGTTCCCAGCAGGGTCAGGGAACCAGTGTTTTGGTCTATCCGAAAGTTCGAGATCGCCGGCCGGGTGCGATGCCCAACATAAAGCGTCCGCCGATCGGGGCTGGTCGCCATCACCGACGGCCCGCCCGCGACTGGCGTTTCGGACTGCGGTGTGAGCTGCCCACTGCCGGCATCGATAGCAAAGGCCGCGATCTTGTCGTCATCTTGCAGGCAGACATACAGCGTGTTTGGCATCCTATCCTCCCCTCGGGGCTCTCGTGTTGGCGACGACTATCCCGCATTTTCGGTCAACGAGCGACCGCCAAGTGGCGATGTCGATATTCCGCACCTACGACACGCCCGCTTTTGCGTAGATGAGTGGCCGACATAGCGACCCGCACGCGCAGCCCTTTATCAACGCTTCGGTCCTCTCGCGACACTCGGGAGAGGGGTTGTCCTTGCGCTCGGGCCGGGCGCTCGGCGAAACTCCTCCCACAGCAGCTTTGCGAGCGATGGAGGGGAAGATGCGCGTAGGTTTTATCGGCTTGGGCATGATGGGCAAGGGAATGGCGGCCAATCTACAAAAGGCCGGGCATGACCTTGTCGTGCACGATTTGAGCCGCGCCGCCGCCGAGCCGTTCCTAGCGAAAGGCGCGGTCTGGGCCAATTCGCCAAAGCAGGTCGCCGAGCAGACCGAAGTCATCTTCACGTCATTGCCGGTGCCGGCCGATGTCGAGTCGGTGGCGCTCGGGGCAAATGGACTTATCGAGGGTATGCGGCCCGATACTGCGTTCTTCGACATGTCGACAAATTCGGTAGCCGTCGTGCGCAAGATTCACGCGATCTTCGCCGAGAAGAACCTCTACATGCTCGACTCGCCCGTCAGCGGCGGACCAGGCGGTGCGGCCAGCGGCAAGATGGCGATTTGGGTCGGCGGGGATGAGCAGATCTTCAATCGCCACAAACGCGTGCTCGACGCGATGGGCGACCAGGCGGCCTATATCGGCCCGATCGGCTCCGGATCGATCGCCAAGCTCGTTCACAACTGCACCAGCGCGGTCTTGGGGGTAGCGCTCGCCGAGGTCTTCACGATGGGGATCAAGGCCGGGGTCGAGCCGCTCGATCTATGGGAGGCAGTGCGCCAGGGTGCGACGGGCCGGCAGCGCACCTTCGACCGGCTCGGCCGGTTTTTGAGCGGGCAGCACGACCCGGCCGATTTTGCGCTGCGTCTGTTGCACAAGGATGTCGGGCTTGCGGTTGGTCTCGGTCGTGAGGTCGGGGTGCCGATGCGCCTCGCCAACATGGCGTATGAGGAATTGACCGAAGCGATGAACCGCGGCTGGGGCACTCGCAACAGCACGGTCGGTCAGCTCCTGCAAGTCGAGCGCGCCGGCATTCCACCCCTTGCCGCCGATCCCGAGCGTATCGCCGCGATACTCGATGCCGACAAGCCGAAGTAAGCCGCGAGTTCTGCTGGTGAGACGAACGCCATACCCGGATTGATCCGGCGCCCGAGTTGATCCGGCCGGCAGAAATAAGAAGGGAATATGGGATGACCGTCGCCCGCGACTTGGCGGAGTTCTTGACCGGAACTTCGATGGCCGACCTTCCCGCGCAAGCGGTCGAGCACGCGGCGATGCTGATCGCCAGCACCATCGCCAGCGCAGCGATGGGCAGCGGCCTCGAATCCTCGGCGATCATTCGCTCGCTCGCCCAGGAGCGGGGCGGCAAGCCGGAGGCGTCCCTGTGGTTTGACCCGGGACCTCGATTGCCGGCGGCCGATGCGGCGCAGGTCAATGCTGTCATGAGCGATGCCGCCGCCTCCGATGACAGCGACTTGCGCAACATCGTCCATGCCGGCACGACCTTGGTCGCCACCGGGTTTGCGATCGCCGAGCGGACCGATGCTCGAGGTGGGGACATCCTGACGGCGATTGTCCTCGGCTACGAGGCGGCAGGGCGCATTGGTGAAGCGATTACCCCCGGCTTTCGCGCGCGTGGGTTTCACGGTTGTCTCGTCGCGATCTTTGGCGGGGCGGTCGCTGCCGGCCGGCTGCTGCAGCTGACGCCGCCGCAATTGGCTCAGGCCATCGCTTTGTCCGCGACATCGATCGGCGGCCTGATGGCGGCAGCCAATACAAGCGTCGCTCGCGAATATCATGCCGGGCTGGCGGCGACGCTGGGTATTCAGGCGGCGCTCGCGGCGCAGCGCGGATACCGGGCCGAAGAGAAGATCCTGGAAGCCCGAGGGGGGTTCTTTGAGGTTTATGGCGGAACCGACGGCGAGGCGGGCGCAGCGAGTGTAACGCGCGGGCTTGGCCAATCCTGGGACATCATCACCGACATGGCCATCAAGCTGGTGCCGGGTGGCCACCCCTATCATGCTCTCGCCGAGGCCGCCGCCAATGCGGCGAGTACTGCGGATATCGTCCCGGAGGATGTCGAGAGCATCACGGTGTCGCGTCCGGGTTTCACGGCACTTACCGGGCCATTGCACCCGACCGATCTGATCGGCATGGCGCACAGCCCAGCCTACTTCCTTGCGGCAGGAGTAGCCGATCGCGACTTCTCATGGAGCAATGCAACGCAGGCAAGGATTGCCGACCCGGTGATCCATCGCCTGATCGACAAGATTCGGGTTGGCCCCCCGCCCACCGAAGACGCGGCGCGCTATCGCCAGGGCGCCACCGTGACAATCCGGACGACGGATGGCCGCACCGCCACGAACACCGTTTTTGAACCCAAGGGAGCCGGCGCCCGTGGCATCGCTTGGGCCGATGTCGACAGCAAGTACCGGACCCTGGTGCCGCTAGCCCGGGTCCCCGAACGGCAGATCGAAGCAAGCCTCGCGATCATTCACGATTTTCGCGAGCAGCGTCACGTTTCGGCGCTGATCGATCTACTGCGCGTCTAACTGGCGCCTCGCTCCCGAGCTGGTCTATCTGCGGCGCAGGCGGCCAACCAGAGCGCAAGCGATTATCGCCCGCTATTGCGGGCCGGCGCGCATCGAGGCGGGGTGGCCCGGCAATTTCAGTCGTTGGCCGGTGTCGGTGACATTGGTGCCGTCGACCTTGAGCACCGACATATCACCGTCGATAAAATTGCCGACATAGATATGGCTGCCATCGGCGCTGAAGGCGACGCCTTCCGGCAGCGCGCCGACCGTGATCGAACCGACCTTTGTGACTTTGTTACCGTCGATCGCGAGCACCGCGACGCTGCCGCCGGCATGGTGGTAGAAATCGCTCTTTGGCCGGTTCGAGCCTTCAGCCTGGACCGAGACCGCCAGATTGCCCTTTGGGCTGATCGCCAGTCCTTCCGGAGAATCCCCGACGGTAACGTGATCGACGACCCGCGGCGGCGTGGCAGTCAGATCGATGACCCCCACCGTGTCGGCATTGCCATCGGAACTGCCGCCATTACCAGTGTCCGCGGTCAACGCCAGCTTGCCGTCGGGGGATATCACGATGTTGTAGGGGAAAATCCCGGTCGGCAGGTCGCGGTTGTCGTAACTCACCTTGTCACCGTCGATCGCAAGCATCGCGACTTTGTTGGCGCCTGGTTTCGCCGCGAGCGCGTGCCTGCCGTCCGGAGTGATGGCGACCGCGGAGACCTGGTCGGTGGCGGTTCCGATCGGTACGGTGCCGGTAACGAGGACATTCTTTCCGTTAATCGCCAGCACCGACAGCGTGCCGTCGCCGCGATTGGCGACCAAAGCGAGATCACCCTTTGGACTGATCGCCAAACCCGAAGGCTGTTTGCCGACCTTGACCGTCCCGATGATGTTGGGCGGGCTTGCTTTGAGATCGACGACAAACACCTTGTCGTCGGGATCGAGACGATGCGCCCAACCCTGGACCACCGGCATCAGGGAGTTGGCGACTATCGCGATATCTCCCGATGGCGTCACCGCCAAATTGGTCGGCGGCCCGGCGACCGAATTCATCAGTGGGATTGTTGCCGTGATCTTCGGCGTATCCGGCTTGGAAATGTCGATAATTGACAATGAATCGTGGCCGGGCTCGCGGAAGATCGGCTTTAAATTCTGATCTGCGCCCTGCTTCTCGTCATTGCCGACGATCAGCGTCTGCGCAGATACTGCAGACGCGGTGGCTAGAAAGACGGTCGCGACAAGAACGGCTCGTGTTAAATCTTGTGAAAGGCATTTGCTCCCTCGCTCGGCTGGGTTTCGCAGCTTCGCCTCGTCATGGAGGCGCGCCCGCCATCGTTCCAGAGGGATAAACTAGATTGGGGAAGGCCGGCAATCCTGAACAAGCCAGCACCCAGATCGGGGCTGATTACCTTACGAGCATCTTGTTACGCGTCGAGCAGCGCCTTTTCCGATACAGGAGAACATCGGCCCGGCTTAGAGCCGAGCCGATGCCGTTGATCTACGCTACCTTAGTTTAGCGCCCGGTAGAGCCGGCGCCGGCTGGAGACGAGCCCGAGCCGCTGGTGCTGGACGACGTGTCACCGGCTCCGGTCGAGGAACCCGACCCGTAGGCTGCTGCCGCTCGTCCCCGAGGTTCCGATGCTGCTGCCGCTCGTCCCCGAGGTGCTTCCCATCGACCCCGAACCGGTGCCAAGCCCGCCGGAAGTCGAGCCGCTACCGCTCATTCCGCTGCCGGCGGAAGTCCCACCGGTGCCGGCCGATCCGCCGCCGGCGGCACCCGTCCCTTGCGCAAATCCGACCGCGGTACTGCCCAAAACAAAAGCCGAGACGATCGCGGCTATCCGAAGATTTCTCCACATCTTACCAGTCCTCCTAGGCATCAGGGATGGATCTCTTGCCTGAGATCACCGCGAGATAACAAGCCCAGAAGGAATACGATCCGCCTTTTATTGAGAAAGCTGATTAGTGAAGCGATACAAACTGCGGCCTCGGCAAAAATGAATGGGTGATCTGCTATATCGCTGCCAAAAATTCGCAGAAAGTCTTCAGTTCTATTAGATTGGGCGCATGAGAACTCTCTCTTATCAACCATTGCGAGGCAGCGTTGGGCTAATTCGACATCTCCTCGCAACAGACAATGCCGCGGTGGTGGTCTGTTATTAAGGCAGGGCGGCGTGTCGACCGTCAAATTCCGGCGAACCAGCGGACTGCCGGACCCGGCAAACGGATTACTTCGCACCGTTGCGTCGGCGGTGACGCGTTGGATTGCTGATCCTTGCGCCTTTCGTGCTCTGCCATAAACGCGATCTCCTCTGGCGTCGATTGCCGGCCGAGGATCGCGTTGCGGTGCGGGAAGCGCCCGAAGCGCTCGATGACCTCGACATAGGGTCGCCCGTAACGGCGCAGGGACCCGCCACGATCGCGATTTCGTTGCAGGGTCGCTGACAGCGCCACTGCCCGGCGCTGGTCGCCGAGATCCTCGCTATGATGAAACGGCATGTAAAAAAACAACCGCCATGCCGGCACGACCATCTGGTCAAAGCCGCGGGCAAGCGCCCGATCGGCTACAGCGCGCGCCGCAGCATCAGTCGCGTAAGTGCGTGGCATGCCACGAAAGATATTGCGCGGCACCTGGTCGAGCAGCAGCAGCAGGGCGAGCGTTCCCTCTGGCGTCGTTTCCCACGATTCCAGCTTTCCCGCGGCGGCGGCTTCATAGTCGGCGAGAAAATTTTGGCGCAATGCGTCGTCGAATTCGGTCGTGCTCTTGAACCAGATCTCGCGGTGCTTCTCGCGCTCCGGGTCACCGGGCGGCCCGAACCAGAAATCGAGCAATGCCCGCGCGCGCTCGGGCAATTCTGCATCGTCAGTCATCGCGGTCCGCTCTTTTGCAAATCACCGGCTTGCATCATCCGAAGGATCGTCCCCGAGTAGTGCAAATCACCGCTCGTAATAGGACTTCTCCTCGATAATGTCCGAGCCGGTCAATTCGTTCAGACGTCGCTTGACCGCCGCCCGGCGATCGTTGGTGTGATACACGCTGCGCGCCAACTCGATGAACTCCGCATCAAATCTCTGCTGATGCTCGCAATAGCGCAGCTTGTCCTCAATGTCCCAAAGCGCTCGATTGACGCTGCCGAGTTCTCGGCACAGCGCCTCTAATTCCGCTGTCATCTTAACTTGATGCCCACGCACCGTGTTTAGCGAGTTCGAGCTCGCGCAGCACGTTGTCGTGCTTTGCCGGGTCGGTTATCCGCTCGGCTTTGATTTCGAGAATGGTGATCTTGTCGAGCAGTTCCCCGACCGAGATCGGCGCCAGCAAAGGCCCAGAGTTTGCCGCTGCCGACGAGGGAATTCCCGCGGCGGCGGGGCCGATCGCCACCTGCCGCTCCAGCGCCGCGGCGACGGCGCTCAACGGGATGGCGTCGATGCTTTCCGAACCGAAATCTTGCGCCTTCAGACAGACCAGTGCTCGCGAAAACGGTGCGTATTTCTCGGGGCGCGTCGGTCCATAGAGCGAAACCATTGGCGCCCCGCCGGCAGCCAGGAGATGACCCGTCCCCGAGCAATTGGCGACAGCTGCCGACACCCGCTCGGCGAGCGCCACAACCAAACACGGTCCTCGAGCGGCCATGGGAGCGGCATCATCGCTTTGCTGCTCGGGGAACAGCGCCTGCGGCACTGCCCGGCCGAGAGGCTCGCGCCAGTCGCGTTCGTCCGGTCCAATAAAAAATACCGGAACCCGCCCGCGCTCGACCTGCTGCTGCGCCAAGGCGATAAAGCGGTCGAGTGGCCAACATTTGCCGGTATGCTTGACACCAGCTCCGGGGGAAAAGGCGACATAAATTGGGCCCGGCGGCAGCAGTTCCGCCGCACGCCGGCGCAGGCTCGGTGGTATCGGGATCGGGTTCGGCACCGGGATCTCGTGTCCGGCGGCAGCGGCGGCGAGGCCAAGCAGCTTGTCGGTCAGCCGCGGCGGTCGCCGCGAGACGCCTCGTGGCGGGCGCGCATTCGAAAAGAAATAGCGCCAAGTCCCACTGATAAATCGATCATGCGGGATGCGCCGCAAGAACAGCGTGCGGCCGAGATAGCGTTGCGTGTCAATAATCAGATCGAACCGGCGCTTCAGGATCGGATGTCTTACGCGGAGCGCCGAACGTGGATCCACTGGAATGTCGAGATCGGTGATGAATTCGCTGATCCGCCCATCGACCAACGGCGCCAGCTCGTTCTGCAAGTAAAAGGCGCCCCCGGTGCCCGGAACCCACGAGATTTTTGCCGATGGAAAACCGCTGCTTAGCGCCAGCAGCAACGGCAATTTGATAACGTTCTCGCCGATCGCGTTGTCGACGTGGCTGGTAATGTAGACAAGGATCGAGCCAACCGGCATTCAACTGCTCTCCGGTCGACTTCTTCCGGTCGCCGCGCGTCCAGCGGTCGGTTGACGGCGAAAATAACTCACGCCGCGATCAGCGCATCGTCGAGAATGCGGACAATATGCCGGGCCTCGCGGCCGGCGGCATCGGCGATCTGATGACGGCAACTGGTGCCGCAGGCTGCGAGAATCGTGTCGGGTGGGGCATCGCGCATCTTGGGCAATACGCCGAGTTCGCCGATCTTGATCGACATCGCATAATGCTCGGCCTCATAGCCAAACGCGCCCGCCATGCCGCAGCACGTCGAATCAAACGTTTCGACCGTCAGATCCGGGATCAGCTGCAACGCTTTGACTGCGGCGTCGACTGTGGCAAAGGCCTTCTGGTGACAATGGCCGTGGAGCAATGCGCTACGTCCCGGCATCGGCTTTAGGGCGAGGTCAAACCGGCCAGCTTGGCGTTCGGTATCGGCAAATTCCTCGAACAGCTGGGCATGGCCGGCAAGCGCCTTTGCCGTCGGCCCCGGTACGATCGCTGGAAATTCGTCGCGCAAGGTCAGGAGACACGACGGTTCCAGTCCGATGATCGGCGTGCCCGACTGCACAAACGGCGTTAATGCCGCGATGGTGCGGCCGGCTTCCTTGCGCGCCTCGTCAACGAGACCGGCGGCGAGAAAAGTCCGCCCACAACACAATGGCCGGCCGCGCGCCGGATCGGGACTGACGACGCGATAGCCGGCGCGGGTCAGCACGCGCTCGGCGGCCCGGGCGTTTTCCGGCTCGAAATAGCGGTTGAAGGTGTCGACCAACAGCACGACCTCGCGGCCGTGCCCGGTCGAGGCCGCACGATAGGGCTGTGCCGACCATTGCGGTAATTTTCGCGCCGCACTGAAGCCCAGCTGACGTTCGCCAAGCTGCGCCAGGAATGGCACCCGATTACGCAGATTGAGCAACGGCGCCAGCCGCGCCGCATGAGGCGCGTAACGCGGCAGATAGGCGATCAGGCGGTCGCGCCGCGATAGCGGGTGATGGCGGCGGTAATGGTGCAGGAATTCGATCTTCATCCGCGCCATGTCGACACCGGTCGGGCATTCGCGGCGGCATCCCTTGCATGAGATGCAAAGATCCATCGTCTCCCGCATCTCGGGCGCAACCAACGCGTCTGGCCCAAGCTGCCCGGACAGCGCCAATCGCAATGTGTTGGCGCGGCCGCGGGTCAGATGCTGCTCGTCGCCGGTCGCGCGAAACGATGGGCACATCACCCCGGGATCGCGCACCCGGCAGGCGCCGTTGTTGTTGCACATCTCGGTCGCGGCGGCGAACCCGCCCCATTCCGACCAGTCGAGCGCGGTGGCGATCGGCAACGGCCGGTAATCCGGTTTGAAGCGGAACAGGTCGCGGTCGTCCATCCTTGGCGGCCGCACAATCTTGCCGGGGTTGAACAGACCCTGCGGGTCAAAGGCGTCCTTGACCTCCTCGAAGGCCCGCACCAGGCGTCCGCCAAACATCGCTTCGTGAAATTCGGAGCGCACCAGCCCGTCGCCATGCTCGCCCGAATGCGAGCCTTTGTATTCGCGGACCATCGCAAACGCCTCCTCGGCGATCGCCCGCATCTTTTTGACTTCGAGTTCCTGTTTAAGGTTGAGCACCGGCCGCACATGCAGGCAGCCGACCGAGGCGTGCGCGTACCAGGTTCCGTAGGTGCCGTGCTTTTCGAAAATGCGCGTCAGGCGATCGGTGTAATCGGCAAGATCTTCGAGCCGCACCGCA
The DNA here is from genome assembly GCA_963735445.1 of uncultured Alphaproteobacteria bacterium. GTDB lineage: Bacteria > Pseudomonadota > Alphaproteobacteria > ATCC43930 > CGMCC-115725 > AP-15. The sequence goes on along the minus strand of CAVTLC010000013.1, from coordinate 36,825 downwards.
CAGTCTTCGAGAAACGAGACCGGTTTGCCGTCGCCCTTCATCGACATCATGATGTTGAGGCCTTGGGCGCGGACATCCAAGACCGCCGCCTGAAACGCCGGGTCGATTGCGTCGACGACAGCATCCGGAAAGCCGAGATCGCCCATCAGCTCATGCAGCGCCTTTAGCCGCCGCAAATTGTCGGCGGGGTCGTCGCCGGCGAATTCGGTCAGCAGCAATGCCGCCGGCTCGCCCCGGACAAATTGGTCGACGACAGTGCGAAACAGCGGAATGTCGCGCGACAGGTCGATCATCGTGCGATCGACCAGCTCGACCGCGCTCGGCCCCAGCTCGACGATTTTTCGCGTCGACGCCATGGCGCTGTAAAAGGTCGGGAAATGGCAGATGCCGAGAACCCGGTGCGGCGGGATCGGCTGCAGATCGAGCTCGATCTCGTTGAAAAAGGCGAGGGTGCCTTCCGAGCCGACCAGCAGCCGCGCCATGTTGTGGCCGTTATCGTCAATCGAATCGATGTTGTAGCCGCCGACCCGGCGCAACACCTGCGGAAAGCGGCGCGCGATCTCGTCGGCTTCGCGGCGGTGCAGGGCGCGCAGGCGTTGCACGAGGTCGCGATAACGCGCGGGCATAGGGCCGCCGACGCCATCACCGCCGCCATCGCCATCGTCATCGAAATTTCCGGCCACCTCGCCAAACCACGCGCGGGTGCCGTCGGCGAGCAGCGCATCGATGCCGCGGACATTGTGGACCATGTTGCCGTAGCGGATCGAGCGCGAGCCGCAGCTGTTATTGGCGGTCATGCCGCCGATCGTCGCCCGGCTCGCGGTCGACGGATCGACCGGGAAGAACAGCTTGTGTTGCCGCAATGAGCGATTGAGCCGATCGAGCACCACCCCTGGCTCGACCCGCGCCCGGCGTCCCTCGACATCGACCGAAACCACCCGGCTCAGATGCTTTGAACAATCGATGACGAGTGCCTTGGCGACGGTTTGCCCGCACTGCGAGGTCCCCGCACCCCGCGCCAACACCGGAACACCCTCCTCACGGGCGACAGTGATCGCGACCGCGGCATCCTCGCGATCACGCGGCACGACGACGCCCAACGGCTCGATCTGATAGATCGAGGCATCGGTGCTGTAGCGCCCGCGGCTGAACGCGTCGAACAACACCTCGCCGCGGATCTCGCGACGTAACCGCGCCTCCAGGTTTGGCGCAGGATGATTGTCAAAGGGCATTGGCGGCCTGTGGCGGGCTTAAGCGGTTCCCGCCACCTTAGTAAGCTTGAGGATCGCCGAACAAGAGCTGCGTTGCCGGAACGCCCCCGACCGCCTCGCTGAGCGTTGCTTTACTACGGGCGGAAGGGATGGTCGAAGACCTCCCTCTGCTCCGGGTTCAGCGATTGATAGAGCGCCTGCACCGCCGGCTTGGCCGATTGCAATGCGTCGAGGCGAGCCGAAAGGAATTGCTGCGCTCGGTCCATCCGGTCGAGCACCGTCAAATCGGCATCGGGTTTTAGCTGATCACAGAGCTGCCGCTCTTTCTGCTGCTCGCCCCGCGCGACGCCCTGTACTCTATCCCACAGCGGACGCTGTTCGGCGCTGAGGTCGAGCTTGGCCTCGACAAAAGCGCGGCGCGCGGCGCGCCACGCAAGACGGTCGATGCAGCGCTCCCGCGGATCCCCGCGCATCATCGCATGATGCCACATCTCGCGATGCATCATCGGCCCACCGCGCATCCCCCACCCGCCTCTGCCGGGCATCCAGGGTCCGCCGCCGTGATCGCTGTCCCCGGCTTGCTCAGGCGCGCTCAGCGGCATCGGCTGAGCAGGCGGATTGCCACCGGGTCGATTGCCACCGGGTGAATTGGCGGCGGGCCCAGACGGCTGGGCATAGACAGGCATTGCGACCGCTGCGGCTATGGCGATCGCGCCGGCGAACAGCATCCCTTTCACGCGAGACCTCCGTCGATCGGGCTCGAATTCGAGCGCCTACGACGATAGAATAGGCAGCGCTGCGTGACGCGATCCCCGCGACCGCCGCTCGCGACGATCCTCAGGCTTCGAGGCGCTGCAGATATTGCGCGACGAAATCGCAGCCGACGAGTTCCTTGTAGGCGTCGGTCAGGCGCTGAGTGATCGGGCCGGGCACCTCAGCGGCGGTAAAACTCCGGCCATTCAGGCTGCGAACGCCGCAGATGCACAGGCTCGTCGAGGTCAGAAAGCATTCATCAGCGGTGTAGGCGTCGTAGAGATCGAGGTCTTTCTCCTCGGATGGGATCCCTAATTGTCCGGCGAGGTCGATCACCGCCTGGCGGCTGACTCCTGGTAGGACATAGCGTTCGCGCGGGGTCAGCAGGCCGCCGTCGCGCACCAAAAAAATGTTGCTGCCCTGGCCCTCGGCGAGGTTGCCGTTGACATCGAGCAACACCGCCCATGCTTCGGGGTTCTGGGCTTTTACCTCGCGATCCGCGAGGACGAGGTTCAGGTACTGGTGCATCTTGGCGCGCGGCGACAGCGAATCCGGCGGCGTGCGGCGCAATGAGGGGGTGATCACCTCGATGCCGTCGCGGAAATGCCGGGCGCGCTCGCGCAACGGCAAAGGAACACATTCGACGATGACATTGGGCCCGTAATATTCCCAATTATCGCCGGGGACCGGATGGATGCCGCGGCTGATCCGCTGAGCCAGCCAATAATCCTCGCCGGGGCCGAGCAGGTGGCGGTTGCGGTCGAGCACATCGGCGCTGACTTTGACCATCTCCGCCGGCGACATACCGGGGTCGAGATCGAGATATTTCAGACGATCGGTAGAGCCGCGCGACATGCTCTTCGAGGCGAAAGGCTTGACCGTTGAAGCTGCGGGTCATATCGAAAACCGCGTCGCCGCGGGTAAAGCCCTGGTCGCGGAACGGGATCAGCACCTCGCTTTCGCGCACGATCCTACCGTTGAACCAGGCGACCCGCTCGTTTGCCAGCGCCATCGGCTAAACCTCGCTCTACTGTCGTCGACACTCTCGCCAACCACCCACGAAAAGGCAATTTCTGATGCTTGCGTCGAGTTCGCGACATTCTGCAGACCGGGATAACCGGCGGCGGCCCTCAGCAATCAGAAACCCTGCTCGAAACGTAAACTGAACGCGAAGGCTGAAGTGAGCGATCAAAGGCCATTCTGGGCGGCGCTCGAAACGTTTTCTTTTGGCGACAGCCCTGCTTTAGCCGACGAGCTTGCGCGGCTTGTCTTGGCGGGGGTGAAGCGCGCGACTTGTTGGGCCGCGAGCGAGGGCCAGAAGACGCATGTCGGCAAGCGCATGGTGATGCTCGACGGCGCCGGCCGTCCGGCGGCGGTGATCGAGACGACCGAATTGGTGATGCGGCGATTTGATCAGGTCGACGCGGCCTTTGCTTTTGACGAAGGCGAGGGCGATCGTACGCTCGCCTATTGGCGCCGCGTTCATCGTAAGTATTTCACGCGTCAGGGCACTTTCGCCCCAGATATGCCGCTATGGTGCGAGCGCTTCCGTTTGGTCGCTCGTTTGGATGAGCAACCCGATGGCTGAGGGCATTTGAGCGGCGCGGCGATATGAAATCAGCAGATGGAGGGCAGAGATGAAATTTGGCTTATTCGGCGGGGCGCGGGCCAAGGGTGGACCGGCCGGCGATAGCTATGCCTATCACGACTTTGTCAATTACGTCGTCGAGGCCGAAAAGCTCGGCTTTTCGAGCGTGTTTCTGGTCGAGCACCATTTCACCGGCTTTGGCCAGGTCTCGGCATCGATGAGCATGCTCGCCTATCTCGCGGCGCGCACCGAGCGCATCCGGCTCGGCACCGCGGTCGTCGTCTTGCCCTGGCACAACCCGATCCTGGTGGCCGAGCAGGCGGCGACGCTCGACCTGTTATCGAACGGCAGGCTCGATTTTGGCGTCGGCAAGGGTTACCGCAGCTACGAATTCTCCGGCTTCTGCATTCCGCCCGAGGAAGCGACCGAGCGCTTTGACGAAGCGATGGAGGTGATCCGCAAGGCGTGGACCTCGCCCGGCCGGTTCTCGTATCACGGCAAGCTCTGGCATTATGACAATGTCGTCGTTGAGCCGAGCCCGATCCAGCAGCCGCACCCGCCGTTCTGGCTTGGCGCCGGCAGCGCGGAATCGATCCGCCGTGCCGCGCGCGAAGGCTACAATCTGCTGCTCGACCAGATCGCACCGACCGATCTCATTCTCGACCGCGTCGCCACCTTCCGCGCCGAGTGCGAACGGGTCGGGCGCGGCTGGAACCCGATGTCGGTCGGCGTCACCCGCGGTCTGCAGATCGTGCACAATGAGGAGGAGCGGCGGCGCGCGATCGCCACGCGGCGGCAAGTGCTGAAAAACATCGGCGACCTCGCCCGCGGCCCGGGCGCCGAGCACTACGCCCATATCAAGGACGACGAGGACTCGTTTGTGCTCGACGACGCGCCATTGCTCGGCACGCCCGAAGAGATTATCGCGCGGCTCAAAAAGCTCGAGGCCGGCGGGGTCGAGAATGTGCTGTTCGCCGCCCCGGGCGCGTCGATCGCCGGTCTGCGTACCTTTGCCGAAGAGATCATGCCGGCTTTCGCCGACTCGCCTATGGCGCTCGCCCAAGTCTGATTTCGCGACAGAAGCAGCGAAGCGAGGAGGTAAGGTCGTTTACGAGAACGGCCTGACTGTCTCGCAGCCTCATTGCGGAAAATCGAAGCCGAGTATTTCAAAAGGGAGGGGTGATGGAACAGCGCAATGCAATCGTGACCGGTGGGCTGCGCGGGCTCGGCCGGGCGATGGCGCTCGGTTTGGCGCGCGAAGGCTGCCGGGTGCTCGCGGTCGGCCATATCGAGGCGGATGTCGCCGAAATCACCCGCGAGATTGCCGGGACGCCGCTGGCTGGCCGCGTGCACGCATTGGTCGCCGATCTGCGCCATGCCGAGGAATGCGATCGCGTGGTCACTGCGGCGCAGGATCGGCTCGGCGGGGTCGACATCCTGGTCAACAATGCCGGGCTGACCTTCACCTACATCGATCCGGCGCGCTATCGCCGGTCGACGATGCAGCATTTCTGGGAGGTCGGCGACGACATCATCGAAAACGTCATCGCGACCAATTACCTCGCCGGCGACCGACTGGCGCGCCGCGTCGCCCGCGGCATGGTGGAGCGCGGCTGGGGCCGCATCGTCAATGTCACGACCAAGCTCGACACGATGAACCGCGCCGGAACCCACCCCTATGGCGCATCAAAAGCCGCGCTCGAAATGGCGACCGAGGTGTGGGCCAAAGAGACCGAGGGGACGGGGCTGACGATCAACATCGTCAATCCCGGCGCCGGCGCCAACACGCCGGGCATGGCTGCGGAAATGCGGGAGATGAGCCGCGACGGTCGCGCCGCGCGCCTCGTCGAACCCAACGAAATGGTGCCGCCCTTGCTCTACGTCGTCTCGCGCGACGCCGACAAGGTCAACGGCTACCGTTTCGACGCCAATTTGTGGGACGCCTCACTCCCGCCCGCTGAAGCCGCGCGTCGCGCCGGCCGTCCCGCCGGCTTCGCAATGCACCCGCAGGCTGCTCATTTTCCCGCTCTGTCCTAAGGGCGCCGAGAGAGCAGTGCGGTCGAGGGAACACCGCCGAAGTGATCTTGAGTGCGCGATCCGCCCTGATATAGATATGTATATCAATCGGGGATGCACCGCTGCATGGCGACGACGACCCAACTGCTGATCCGTCTTCCGGACGAGATCGTCAAACGCTTTAAGCGCAACGTGTCAGTGCGGCAGCGGAGCGCTTTTATCGCACGGCTGCTCGACCAAGCTTTGCCGCCGGTCGATGCGGGCGATGAGGATCCGCTCTACCAAGCGGCACTCGCAGTAGAAAGAGACGCCGCCCTGTCGGCCGAAATGGCGGAGTGGGAAACCGCCGCGAACGGCGACGGATTGGGCAATCCCGACCCGCCCGCTCAACGCAAATGAGCAGGAGCGTGGCCGAGGCCGCCGGCTCGGCTACGGTTCGACGCGGCGATATCTGGTGGGTCAACCTCGATCCGGCCCAGGGTAGCGAAATCCGGAAGACCAGGCCCGCCGTGGTGGTGACCGCGGACCCGCTCAACCGCGCACGACGCACCATTGTCATTGTGCCGCTTTCAACCGGGCCGGAACCCAGACCCCCGATCGTCGTGCCGACGCCGTCGGCGGGTCCGGGCTCGGTTGCGGTGTGCGATCAGTTGCGTGCGATCGACAAGGGCCGCCTGACGCGCAACGCGGGGCGCCTTTCGGCTAGAGACCTACAGACGATCGAAGAAGGAATTCGCCGCGTCCTCGAACTTTGATCTCCTGGGTCAGGGTTTGCTGGCGGTCGGGGTCGGGTGGGTGTTGTAGAGTGAGACCGTCGACAGGGCCATTTTGGCGCTGGCGTCTTTGATCTGCCGGCTGTAGGCGACGTAGATCAGCGCATCGCTCTTCTGGTCGTAGATTCGCCGCACCGCGATCGACTTGAAGAACAGGCTCATCTTCTGCGAAAAGATCTCCTCGCCCTTGCGGCCGAGCGCGATTTTGCCGATCGTGATCGGACCGGTCTGGCTGCAGGAAATGGCGCTGTTCGACGGGTTCTCAAACCAATTGCCCTTGGTCAACCGGTCGATGACGCTGCGGTCGAAATGCACGATATAACAGCTGACGCCAGTGACGCCGGGGTCGGCAAAAGCTTCGACAACCAAACCATTGCCGGTCCAGTCGTTACTAAAGCTGCCGACCTCTTCGGCGTGGGCGGCGCCAGCCGTTCCCAACAGAGCCAGCGATAGAGCGAACAACAAGCAGCGCATCATCGGTTCATCCTCGGAAAGATTGTTGGCCATCGCATTGTCGGTCATTAAACGGCCAATTCGTCGTAGTTGATACCTCGGCATCCTGGCGAAGGCTGGGAGCCATGGCCGAAATGGAAACCGGCTTTCGCCGGCACGGCCACGAAAAAGTCGCGGGGATTCAGATCCCACGAATTTGCCGTCAGCGAGGCGGATAAGTTTGGCCAACTCCAGGCTGAGGCAACTGACGTGTCGCTAAGTATAGTCGCTTGGGCCTCCAGGCGCCGCGCGTAGAGCGCGCCCGCGACGATCGGCCCGGCGCGATGTTAGACAAAGGCATGTCAGAGCGCACCGCGATCATCGAAACCGACATCCCGATGCGGCTCGACCGCCTGCCATGGACGGGGTTCCACACCCTCGTTGTCGCCGCACTGGGCATCACCTGGATACTCGACGGCCTCGAAGTGACCTTGGCCGGTTCGGTCGCCGGCGCGTTACAGGAAAGCCCGGTGCTGCATTTTTCGGCGGCCGAGGTCGGCGCCATCGGTAGCGCCTATCTCGCGGGTGCAGTCGCCGGCGCCTTATTGTTCGGCTACCTGACCGACCGGTTTGGCCGGCGCAAATTGTTCTTTGTCACCTTAGCCGTTTACTTGACGGCCACCGCGGCGACCGCATTTTCCTGGGATTTCGCCAGCTTTGCGCTGTTCCGCTTTGTGACCGGCGCCGGCATCGGCGGCGAGTACGCCGCGATCAACTCGGCGATTCAGGAATTGGTGCCGGCGCGGTTTCGCGGCCGCACCGATCTCGCGATCAATGGCAGCTTTTGGCTCGGCGCCGCACTTGGCGCTCTCGGTGCTGTGACCTTTCTGCAGCCGGGCTGGCTGCCGCCCGATTTGGGGTGGCGCGTCGCGTTCGGGATCGGTGCTGCCCTCGGGCTCGGCGTGTTGCTGCTGCGGCGGCATATCCCGGAAAGCCCGCGCTGGCTGATGTTGCACGACCGCCTGCCGGAAGCCGAAAGGGTCATCGAAGGCATCGAACGCCGGGTCGGAGAACCCTCGGCCGCGCCGCGGCCGGGGCGGGCAGGGACCATCCGCCTCTTGGCCTCGTCACGCACCCCGGTCGCGCAGATGATCACGGCTCTGGTGCGCGACTACCCCCAGCGCGTCGTCCTCGGGCTGACATTGATGTCGGCGCAAGCGTTCTTCTACAACGCGATCTTCTTTTCCTATGCACTCGTCCTGACCCGGTTCTACGGCGTCCCGTCGGCCTCGGTGGGCTGGTACATTCTGCCGTTCGCGCTCGGGAATTTTGTCGGCCCATTGGCGCTCGGACCGTTATTCGATCTCGTCGGCCGCAAGCCGATGATCGGCATCACCTATGCCCTTTCGGGCATCTTGCTGGCTGGTGTCGGCTGGCTGTTCCGCGAGAACTACCTCAGCGCCGCGCAGCTGACCCTGTGCTGGACAGGTATTTTCTTTTTCGCTTCCGCCGCGGCGAGCTCGGCCTATTTGACCGTCAGCGAGAGCTTTCCTTTGGAAGCCCGGGCATTGGCGATCGCACTCTTTTATGCACTCGGCACCGCGGTGGGCGGAGCGGTTTCGCCATGGTTGTTCGGCATGTTGATCGGCACCGGCGAGCGCAGCGCGGTCTTTGTCGGCTATCTCGTCGGCGCCGGATTGATGATCGCAGCGGCGCTCGTCGAATTCGCGATCGGCGTCAAAGCCGAACGCCAGCCCTTGGAAAGCGTCGCGCGCCCGCTGTCGATTGCGGATTAGTCGCTGACGAAGGACGGTGCCACTTCCGCCATGAACCGCGCCATCTCGTTCTTTACTTGGGAATGCGGCTTCAGCCCGACATTGAAATACAGGATCACCTCGTCGAAACCCGCCGCCTCCACTTTTTTCAAGGATTCGGTTATTTGCGCCGGAGTACCGAGCAGGACTGAATTGTCGCTCAAATCTTGCGGCCGCACGTTGCGCAAGCGCTCGACCATGCCGACAAAATACTGATAAGAAGGTGGCGCCGTCCGGGGATCGCCCGGAAACGCAGCGATCACGCATTCATTGTAGTAGCGCATTTGCCGCGCCCGCGCCGCCACTCTCTTCGGTCGGATTGTCGGCGAAGTGTATAAAATAGCTGCACATCAGGCGGCCCGGCGGCTTTCCGTGGCGAGCGCAGGTCTCGCCATAGAGGTCGTTCACTTGGCGCAACCCGCCATAGGTCATTGCCGCGGCAAAGGGCGCCACGATCAGATTGCAGCCGAGCCGTGCCGCAAGTTCGATCGATGGCTGCGAAAATGAGGCGACATAGCTCGGGATCGGCGATTGCACCGGCCGAGGCGTGATCGCTACATCGTCGAAATGGTAATGCCGGCCGTGGTGCGAGATCGGCCCGTCCGCCGACCACAGCCGGCGCACGATCTCCATGCCCTCCTCGAAGATTTGCTGATTGTCCTCAAAGGACACTCCGAAAGGCAGGTACTCGCGCCGGTCGTAGCCGCGGCCGGCGGCAAAATCGACGCGACCTCCGCTCAGCAAATCGAGGCTCGCCCATTGCTCGGCGACGCGGATCGGGTGATGCAACGGCAACACGGTGACCGCGGGCGCCAGGCGGATTTGGCGGGTGCGGGCGGCGACCACGGAGAGTGCTAGATCGGGGCAGGACAGAACGCCCAAGGTGCTGAAGTGATGCTCGCCGATCCAGGCCGAGTGCAGTCCGACCTCTTCGGCATAAACCGCTTCATCGATGATGTCGGCGACGAACTGGTTGGCGTTACGTGAATTGTTCTCGTAATGGTTGTCGCTGAGCGTGAAGTAGCCGAACTGCATGTCTCAAATCCTGACAGAAGGTGCCGCAAACTCCGGTTCGTGGCGGCCGGACGCCGGATTTGGAAACACGCGTCGCTCCGCCGAATCGGTTCGACAATAAACGCTTATCCTCTGTCCGCCTATCAGGCCCGTTCTCGCAACAAAAGCGCGCGATGCGCCGCCGCGCCGCTTTTCCATTGTAGAAGACCCAGGGGGATCGGGGGGCAGGAAAATGGCCGAAACGGCGCTGTATCCAACGGTGAAAAGGTTTCTGGAGGGCGCCGGCTTCAGCGTTAAGGGCGAGGTGTGCGGCTGTGACATTGTCGCGGTTCGCGAAGGGGCTCCGCTGCTGCTAGCAATTGTCGAGTTGAAGCGCGGCTTCAATCTCGAGCTGTTGCTGCAGGCGGTGGATCGGATGCGCCCGGCGGACGAGGTCTGGGTGGCGGTGCCGTTGACCCGGCGCGGCCGCGACCGCGACCCGCGCGTACGCCGTTTATGCCGGCTGATCGGTTTGGGGCTGATGGCGGTCGATGCCGCACATGGCCGGGTCGAAATCTTGGCCGAGCCGGGCCCCTACAAGCCGCGTCCCGATCAGCGGCGGCGGACCCGCCTGCTCACCGAGCATTCGCGTCGCCAGGGCGATCCCACGCTGGGCGGCTCAACCCGCGAGCCGGTGATGACGGCTTATCGCCAACGCGCACTCGCCTGCGCCGCTGGTTTGCGCGCCGGGGCCGCCCGCCCGCGCGATTTGCGCGTCATTGCCCCCGATGCCGGCCGAATTCTACTGCGCAACGTCTATGGCTGGTTCGAGCGCACTGCACCCGGCCACTACCGTCTCACACCCGTTGGCGAAGCGGCGCTGCAACGCTGGCCCAGTAGCGCCGGCGACCTAGATGTTGATCAGGGCGCCTGTGCGGCCTAGAGCGAAAGTTGCCGCGTCTTTTTTTGATGAGAACTTGAGCAGGCCCAAGACGGCGTGACCTCAAACCAAGTAATCTATCAGAAGATAGATCAGGCCGATTAGGCCGCTCCAAAAAAGCAACAGCGGCACCCCCCATGCCAAGACACAGGCGAGGACACCTAATGGTTCTCCTTGATTCGCCCTTCGGTCGAGAGACCATCCCCAGTCCAGAAGAGCAAATATGGGTTTTACAGACTTGACGGTCACATAAGCCTCTTTGCTTGTAAAGTGCGAGCGTTTGCCTTGGTAATATTAATTCGGTAAACCGGCTCACGCGAACAGTGACCCTCCCCGGGTACAAATAAGCGGTTACGCTCTGTATAAATCAGGCGCAAGCGGAAATACCCGCGAGGGCGGATATTTGACGCTCGAGCCCTATACTGAGTTCGCGCGCCTTTTCCGAACGTCTAGAGCTTTCTGAAACGCGCAGCGATTACGGGCCCAGATTTCGTCAGCGCTTCGCGGCCTAGCGGAACATGCGGCCTTCTGGGGGCAGGCCTAGCAGCATCTGGCCGACGGTTTCGAAGTGTACCGGACGGCCCTGCCCCTGCTGGCTGCCGGCATGCATGTCGCGGAACCGGCGCTCGAACGGGTTGTCGTTAAAGATCGCCGTGGCGCCTGCCGCACTGTAGATTTCAGAAACCACTTCGCGCGATTGCTGGATCGCCCAGGTGGCGGCAAGCCGCAGCCGCGGATGCTGGTCGGGGCGGAATTCGCCGTGGCACGCCGCTTCGTCCCACATCTCCTCGATTGTCTGATGGATAAAGGCTCGGCATGAGCTTAGGCGCGCCTCGCATTGCGCCACCATAGACTGGATCACATTGTTCTCGCGCAGGGTCTTGCGCGCTCCCCGCGGGATCTTGTCACGGGCCAATTCGATAAAGGTTTCGAGCGCACCGCGGGCGATGCCGAGCGACACATTTGAAAAACCCATCGCATAGATCATGCCGCTGGTGAAATTGTAGAGGGTGCCCTGTTCGTGCCGTTCGGCCGGGTTATCGCGCCCAAAGGTGTATTGCTGCGGGACAAACAAATCCTCGGCCTGATAGCTGTCGCTGCCGGTGCCGCGCAATCCGATGACCTGCCAGTTATCGATGATCTTGGCGCTCGATTTCGGAAACAGGACGGTGCGCACCTGCGGCCGGCCGTTTGGGTTCATCCGCTGCGTACCGTCTTCATTAAAAATCGGGATGTGCGCGCCGAGCCAGGTCGCGTGTCGGCTTCCGGTGGCAAATCCCCAGCGCCCGGTAACACGGATACCGCCTGCAACCGCAACTCCGCGCCCGGCGTTCGGCAGATCGGGCCCCCAGGCGAGAATGCCGCGCGGCGGACCAAACACCTCCCGCGCAATTGCCGGATCGAGATAGGGGGCCGACATCGAGCAGCCCGAATTCTGCCCGAGTGACCACGCCGTGCTGGGCTCGGCCTTGGCGATCTCTTCCAGTACCTGGACATAGATCAGCGGATGCAGTTCGGCGCCGCCTAATGAGCGCGGGATCAGCAGTTTGAAAAAGCCGCCTTCAATCAGCGCCTCGACGACGCGCGGCGGCAGCTGGCGATGTTCCTCGATCTCGTCAGCGGCGTCCCTGAGCAGCGGCGCGAGTGCCCGCGCGCGTTCGATGTAGTCGCTCTCACGCGCACTCTCGTGTGCGCTCTCAAACGTTGTGGGCCGGGCCAAATCGAGGTCGATCGACGCCATCTTTTCTTCTCCTGGTCCCGGCGGGCGATCCCGACCGTTCGGTGCTCAACGTCCTCAGGATAACATCGTGCGACCGCCGGCTGCGACGATTTCCGCGCAAACCTCTGTTGCAGCTGGCAATTGCCGCACATCGCCGTCAGCTTTGGATCGTCGGACGGCCGCTACGACCAATGAGTTCGAGCTGCCCGCCAACCACGATCCGCTACTCTTCCCGCGGCGACCGGGTCGGGTGTCGGAGCGATCAGCCTTGCGTGACGATGCGGGTCCATAGGCGGCGGGCATCGCGGTCGGGATCCTGCACGACCTGGCACTCGTTGTCGAAAATCATCGTCGCCCGGTCTTTCGCCGTATAGACGGGCCAGGCCGGAATCGACGGATTGTCAGGGCGGCCGTGGCGGGCAAAGGCGATCCAGGTATCCGCCATTCGGCCCGCCAGTTCGCGGGCGCCCGCAGCCCCGGCGGTCGTGTCGGGGATATCGACATTGTCGAAGACAAACGGCAGGTCCATTGCGTGATGCGCTTTGAGCCGGCCGCCATGCGCCGGGCTCTGCCAATCGAGCGAGTACATGTAGACCGGGCCACGGCCTGTTCGCGCGGCATAGCGCTCGGCGAGCAAAACCGTGCGCACCCAGAAATTCGACCCGGTCAATGCCGCGATCAGGCGGTCGGCCGGGTTCGCCTGCGGCATCGCCTCGTTATAGACGGCGAGCAGCGCATCGGTGTCGGCGCCGCCGACCGCTGCGATCCGCTGCCGCAATTCCGCCTCGCCCAAGGTGCGGTTCCACACGGCATCATCATCGGCGAGGAAAAAGGCGCTTTCCTCCTTCGTGCCGCCGATCATCAGCGGGATACCGTTGGCCGATGCCGGCGCTTCGGGCTCGGCCGGGTGCTGCGGCAGGTCGGCGCCGTCGACGACCGGGCCAAAATCATAGCGGTCGAGCAACGGCCAGTGCGAGCGGCCGACCTTGCGCGAGGCCGGTGCGATCGCCATCAGGATTTGCTCGGCGGGCAGGCTCTGCAGTCGCTCGCACTCGCTGGCGCGCAGACCAAGTTGGTTGAGCACCGCTTCGGCCAGCGCATTCGCGCGCTCGCGGGTCGAGACGCGGATCGTCGCTCCGCTTTGGATGATCGCGCGGTGGAACAGCCCCTGCGCGGCGGGCATCGCCAACAAGACGCTGACTTTGCCGCCGCCACCCGACTCGCCAAAGATCGTGACGTTGCCGGGATCGCCGCCAAACGCCGCAATGTTGTCGTGCACCCAGCGAAGCGCGGCGACGATGTCGAGCATGCCGGCATTGCTCGAATGCATCCATCGGCCGCCGCCAATGTCGTCGAGATGCAAAAATCCGAGGATGTTCAGGCGATGATTGACGCTGACGACAACGACATCGCCGCGCCGCGCCAGGTTGGCGCCGTCGGTCACCGCGCGGTTGCCCGAGCCATAGGCAAAAGCGCCGCCATGCAGCCACACCATGACCGGCCGCTTGCCGCCATCGCCGAGCCCCGGAGTCCAAAGATTGACGGTTAGGCAATCTTCGGTTTCTGGCGTCGTGTCGGGCGGCCCCAGCAGAGTTTCGAGCACCGCGCGTCGCGCTGGGCGTCCGGGCAATTGCCACGCCCGACCGGAATAGGCGAGGGCGTCGCGCACCCCGCTCCAGGGCTGCGCCGGATGCGGCGGCATAAACCGGTTGTGCCCGGCAGTCGAGGCGCCATAAGGCACGCCCTTGAAGGAATAAATGCCTGCCTCATTTGCGCCGCGCAATTTGCCGGACTTAATTTCGACGACCGGCGAAAGCCCGGATTGCGCGGCGGCGATGTCGTTGGCCATGGCATTTCCTCCCTGTGGTCCGCTGAATTGGCGAGAGTAACGGGAAAAGCCGAGTATCAGAAGCGCCGCTATCGATCGGGGATCTGGCCGATGGGCATGCGGCCGGCTTTTGTCGGCGCGAACAGCCGGCTATGCTGTCCCCGGAAATCACCTAAACAGCAAGGGGAGCAGCGAGATGGCGTTTTACGAATTGCGGCAATACAAGGTGCTGCCCGGCAAGATGGACGAATGGGTCAAGATCATGGAGGAGGAGATCATCCCGTTCCAGGTCTCCAAAGGCATGGTCATCACCGGCAGCTATCGCGGCGAGACCGACGATTCCTGCTATGTCTGGATGCGCCGCTTCGAGAACGAAGCCCAGCGCGAGGCGCTCTACAAAGCGGTCTACGACAGCGATTTCTGGAAGACAAAGATCGCGCCGCGCGTGCCGCAATGCCTCGACCGCAGCGCCATGGTCGTGACCCGCATCGTCCCCACCGCGAAATCGACCGCGCAATAAGCCCGCGGGCGCCATTATCCGCTGGCCAGCCGGCGTGGCGAGTTGGTGACCCATGGCGTCTTACCGGCTCTCGTCATACCGGCATAGGCCGGTATCCATTGCCGAAGTGGATCCCGACCTTCGTCGGGATGACGATATGCGGAGATCCCGCGAATTTCCGGTTCTGGATCCGGTCCTGATATTGACGATGCGGGCCCGAGACCCGCGTCTTGTCGCAGCGTTGCTCGGGAGGTTAATCCGATGAAGATCACCGATGTCACCCTGACCCTGTTCGCTTGGGAGAGCATCCCGCCGACGATCTACGGTCATCACACCGCGCGCCCGACCGGCAAAAGCGATCTCGGCCTGCTCGCGGTGACAACCGACGAGGGCGTCACCGGCCACGCCTTTCTCGGCACCTCGTCGAACCCGGCGAGCCTCGACGGCCCGAGTTTGATCCGCTTTCTAAAGCCGATCCTGATGGGCCAGGACCCGCTCGACCGCGAGCGCCTCAATCGACTTCTTTGGGGGCGCGCCCGGGTCGCGACGATCAGGGCGATCGGCGCCTGCGACATCGCGCTGTGGGATATCGCCGGGAAAGCTGCGGGCCTGCCGATCCACCGGCTGATCGGGACCTGCCGCGACAGCATCCCGGCCTATGCCAGCTCCGAGATCCACGCCACGCCCGAGGCGTATTCCGAGCAGGCCAAGCATTACCAATCGACCGGCTGGGCCGCCTACAAGATCCACCCGCCGCAGCGCTGGCGCGACGACATCAAGGTCTGCGAGGCGGTGCGCAAGGCGGTCGGCGACGATTACACGGTGATGCTCGATTCGACCTGGAGCTATCGCTACGAAGAGGCCTTGCGGGTCGGCCGGGCAATCGAGGAGATGGGATTTTACTGGTACGAAGACCCGCTCGCCGAACAGGACATCTACAACTACGTCAAACTAAAGCAAAAGCTCGACATCCCAATACTCGCCACCGAATACCCGATCGGCGGTCTCAATTCGTATATTCCGTGGATCACCGAGCGCGCCACCGACTTTCTGCGCGGCGATGTCGCGGTCAAAGGCGGGATCACGACCTTGATCAAGACCGCGCATCTGGCGGAAGCCTTCCGCATGAATTTCGAGACCCATCACGGCGGCAATTCATTAAACAATTTCGCCAACCTTCACGTGATCATGGCGATCCGCAACACCGAGTTCTTCGAAGTCTTATTGCCCGACGCGATGCAAAAATACGGTCTTGCCGAAGACATCACCGTCGACCGCGACGGCCTCGTCCACGCCCCCACCGAACCCGGCCTCGGCGCAAAGATCGACTTCGACCTGATCGAACGGAAAAAGGTCACCGTACTGAGCTGACAACAGGGGCACCGAAAGCGCGCGGCCGAGCCCTGGAGCTGTCGCCGACCGGCAGCGTCGGCCGGGCAGCCTCGCCAGGGACACGAGAACGTTGCCGGCGCGCTGGAGACCTTTGTTACCCTCGCCGCATCCAGTTCGCGATCAGACGGCTCACCAGGACACAGCGCTTTGAGTCAAGCTCTGACCGCTGTCCACCCCCGGGGAGCATAATTTCGCGATATCGGCACGGGTCTTGCTCGCGGTATAGTGGGGCCGGTGAGGGTCATGTAAACGGCAGAACTGCGAGGGCGCTCACCACCAAGGGAGGGTCAAATCATGGCGAATTACCGGGTTATATCGTCGGACAATCACGTGTTTGAGCCACCGGATTTGTGGACGAGCAGAGCCAAGCCGGCGTTCAAGGACCGGGTCCCGCAGATGGTCCGCGAGTATGACGGCGATTGGTGGTACTGCGACGGCCATCGGACGATCGGGCTGAGCCCTGGGGCACAGACGGGTATGCGGTTTGAGGCGCCGGAAAAGATGGTCCGCACCACGACCTTTGATCGAGTGCGGCGCGGTGGCTACGAGCCGTCAGAGCACCTCAAGGATATGGATGCCGATGGGGTCGATGTCAGTGTTGTCTATCCCACGGTCGGTCTGCTGCTGTACAGCGTGCCGGACACGGCACTGCTGTCGGAGATTTTTAGAGGATACAACAACTGGCTCGCCGAGTTCAGCGCCGGAGAGCCCAACCGCCTCAAGGGTATCGCCATGATCAACGTGGACGATGTGCAGGAGGGGGTCAAGGAGCTCGAGCGCTGCGCCAAGATGGGGCTGGCGGGCGGCATGATCACCGTCTATCCCCCGGAGGGGAAGGGGTATGACAATCCGATGTATGAGCCGCTGTGGGCGGCGGCCCAGGATCTGGATATTCCCCTTGGCATGCACATCGCGACGAACCGGCCGGGTCCAGGCCAGGATTTTGGGCTCGAGGACCGCAACCGCGTCCGCAACTCGTTCCTCGCCAACGCCGACCACTGGGTGCGGATGTCTCTTGCTGACATGATCTTCAGCGGCGTCTTTGAGCGCTTTCCAAAACTCCAGGTGGGCACCGTGGAGCACGAACTATCCTGGATTCCCCACTTCCTGGACCGCATCGACTACACCTACACCCAACGGGTTCAGCAAGAGCGTTATCGGTTCAAGGAGGCTATGCTGCCCAGCGACTATTTCCACCGGAACGTGTTTGCCGGCTTCCAGGAAGACGCCATGGGCATACGCGACCGACACATCATTGGTGTCGACAATCTCCTCTGGGGCTCAGATTACCCGCATGTGGAATCCACCTTCCCGAGGAGCCGGCAAATCATTGAGGAGGTTCTGACGGGCTGCACTGAAGAGGAAAAGGTCAAGATCGCGGGAGGCAATGCCGCCAGGATATACCACCTCAACTAGGTTTCTGTGGTTTCTGTTCTGATCACCTGAGACTGCGGGCCACGGGGCTCTTAGTCGGCCCCGTCGCTTTCGCCTTAGAGGCTGCTGAGTTCGGCGCCGAGATAGCGGGCGAGCGTGTCCATGCCGGAGCGGCCGGCGCGGGCCTCGGCGTCGGGATTGTAGTTGGTGTTGGTGTTGACGTCGTAGGTGTAGGCGGTGCCCTGGGCGTCGGTGATGAATTCGATCCCGGCCACGCCGATGTCGTTGGCGGCGAGGAAGGCTTCGTAGCGGCGCTTTAGTGACGGGTCGATGCCGTCGATGATCGTGAACTTGGCGCGCGGCTGGTTAGGCTCAGCCCCCGGCCCGGCGGGGCAAAATGCGTCGCCGACAACACAAACATCGGCCGGGCACAGCTCGAACCCATCGCTGGTATCGACCTCGACCGCATACATGAACCGGCCGCCGACGAATTCCGCGCGCGTGATCAATGGCAACGGCGCGCGGATGTACTGCTGCAACAGATGGAGACCATCGACCGGCGGCTCGTAATCCGGGCTGTCGAGATAATCGCCGAGCGCACCCGCCGAGAGAAACAACCTCACGCCTAGTCCTTTGCCGCCGCGGTTCGGCTTGAGGATAAAGGGACTGCCCGCGAAATGTTGCTGCGCCGCCTCGACCAGTAATTCTTTGCCGGCGACGAGCACGGTATCGGGCGTGCGGATGCCGGCCGCTTCGAGGGCAGCGTATTGGCGCGCCTTGCTGATTTCGAGGTCGAGCGCGCGGCTGCCATTGATGACGCGACGCCCGTGCCGCTCGAGCCAAGCCAGCACCGATACTGTCAATTCAGCAGAGTAACGATGGCCGCGCGTATGCGATGAGGCGCTCATCCGGTTGTAGAAGACGCCCTCGGGCGGCGGCTTCGATAGATCGAAGGCGCCCTGGTCGAGGAACCAATCGCGCCACGACAGGCCCTGCCGATCGAGCGCTGCGGCCAAGGGTTCGAGCCAGGCCGCGTTCTCATGAATGACGTGAATACAACTCATGCCGCCGCTCCCTGCTGCGGCGCGCAGATTAGTTTCACGGATCAGATAATGTCAAACAAGCATATAACACATGTACCGAATGTAATATCCTTTGCGGCGTCTAAACGCCGAACATGCGTGCCGCGGCCGTGCCGCGAGTCGTGACGTCAGCCGCTCGGATCATGCAGCTGGTTCGCGAAGCGGCTCGATCGCGAATTGCCGGGCCGCATTGCCGCCCATCATGCGGGCGATCAACGGCTCCGGGACATTGGCGTCGCGCAGGCGGGCCAGTGCGTCCCAGGCGCTCGTCGCATCGTGATGCGGATAGCGCGAGCCCCAAACCACCTTGCCGGCAAAGTCCTGCGGTAGCTTTTGGATCATCCGCTCCTCGGCATCGAAGCCGAGCAACACGTTGCCGTGCTCCCACATCTCTTCCGGCTCGGTGCTGACCGGATAGTGATGCAAGAGCGGGATGACGCGGGTCGAGGCCTCCATTTTTTCCAGCACCTCCTGCATCCAGGAGGCTTTGCCATGGGCGACGACAACCTTCATTGCCGGGTAGCGCTCCATCACCGTAAAGCCGATTAGGGTCGAGGCGACGAACATGTGGTTGTCGAGCCAATTGGCAAGGATCGGCGCCAGTGGATGACCGAGCGGTGTGGCGCCAATGAAGGTGATCGACTGACCGGCGCCGCCGCTGCCGCCGGCGAATGGGCCACCGCCGCCACCGGGAACCGGCGGCTGCGCCAAACGGTCTTTGACCTTTTCGAGAAACGGGCCGTGCGAGGTCCATTCCGGGCTCCACAGCCCCGGCGTCGCATGCACCGCCGCGGTCAGTCCCAGTCGCTCTAACGCCGCCCACAGTGGGTCGTAATAAGGGTGATTGAGGTAGCGGTCTTCGAGAAACATCGGCCGAATAAAGACAGCGCGGACCGATGGAATGCCGGCCACCCGAGTCAACTCGTCGAGCGCGAAATCCATATTCTGCAGCGGCAGGATCGCGGCGGCGAAGAGCCGCTCCGGCGCCGCTTTGCAGAAGTCGACGACCCAATCATTGTAGGCGCGCGCGAGCGCGTAGGCGACGTCCGGGTCGCGGATTTGGAAGAAGCCTTCGGCGAACCAGGTCGGATAAAGCAGCGCGTGGTCGACCCCCATCGCGTCCATATCGGAAAGCCGCGCTTGCGGGTCCGAGGCGCCCGCGGTGGCCGGATGCCTCATGTGCGGATCGAGTTCGCCAATCGCCTCCCAGGTCATGCCGGGACGCCACAGCGCATGGCGCGGCAGGTTGGGGTTCGAGCGATCCCGGAAAATCTCGCCATTGACTTTGAGGTAGGCGCCGGTGGGGCCTTCCTGTCGCCATAGCGCATGCCGGCCGAGGGTTCGATACTCGGGGTCGAGGTATTTCTCCCATAGCTCGGGCGGCTCGACGACATGGCTGTCGCTGTCGAATACGATGAAGTCCTTGGTGGTCATCTCACCGGATCATCCTTTCTCGTCATGGCCGGGCTCGTCCCGGCCATCCACGTGGATCCCCGGGACGAGCCCGGGGATGACGGTGTAGGGGCGGTAAGCAGCAGGCTACGCTCTCGTCACTGCGGCTTCCGGGCGCAGCGCGGCGCGGACTTCCTCCTCGGTCGGCCACCAGTCCGGGCGCTCGATCTCGGTGACGCGCTCGCGGATGATGTTGGCCGGGGCCTGCACCTTGTAGAGGCGCCGTGCGTTGGCGCCGAGGAACTTGGCCTGATTTTCCTTCGGCAGCGCGTATTTCTGCATCGTTTCGATCGCACGCCAAGCGTCGTCGCCGTCATGGTGATAGACGTCGGACGACCAGCACAGGATGTCGCCGTAAAACTCCGGCAGCCGAGCCGGCGGCGCTTCGTCGCCCTCAAAGCCAGTCATGCAATGCTCGAAAAAGGTCTCGCTCGGCAGCCGCTTTAATGGCGGCAGCTGGCGCTCGTTCTTGTAGAGCTTGTAGGCCTTGTCGCACTCGTCGATCAGAAAGCTGAGCCAGGTCGACGAGGCCTCGAATACTGCGGCGTTGATCTTCGGGTGGCGCTCGAAAAATCCCGACATCAGGACGATCGTGACCCAGAGTGCGGCTTCGGCCTGGAAATTTTGCACATTGGTAAGGAAGGTGTGCGGCAACCCCGCGTTGGCTATGGTCTTGCGGATTAGCTCGGCGCCGGAATATTGCTCGCTATAGCCTGATGGCTTGGCGCTGGCGAAGGCCGGGAACGGGTGCATGCCATAGATCATCCCGGTCTCTTCGAGCGCGTCCCACACCGGCTCGTATTTCGGCTGCAGCGGGTAGTTGCCCATCGCATCCATCGGCCGGACGAGAGCGACCCGGCAGCCGAGCGCCGCTACCCGCCGGATCTCCTGGACCGCGTAGTCGGGGTGTTGCATCGGAATAAGGGCGGCAAAGAACAGGCGATCGGGGTTTTCCAGCGTGTAGTCGTACGCCCATTCGTTGTAGGCGCGGCAGAACGCTTTGGCGCCAAGCGCGTCCTCGAGCCATGGGTAGATGTCGATTTCGGTCGGAATGATCATGACCTGATCGATCCCCTGGACATCCATGTCTTTCAGACGTGGCTTCGGTTCATACGAGCCGGCATGATCGAGATAGGCGACCTGCTCCTGCGTCAGCGCGGTCTTGGGGTTAAGGTTGCGCACATTGAGGGCGCGCTGGATATCGTGTTTGACGCCCGGACCGGCATTGGTGATGACCCGCATCGTGCCGGGGATGCCGCCCTTGCGCGGCGAGCCGAGGCCGATCCCGGCGCGGCCGTTCACGATCAATAGGCGGCCGTCGGCGATCCCACCAGATCGTCCGCTTCAGCGCATCGAGTTCGTCGCGGGTCAGAAACTCGTGGGCGCGCTCCCAAATTTTCGGCGGCTCGGTGACATGCGCGTCACAATCGAACGTCGCGAAATCCTTGGTCATCGGCGCAAAGCGTTGAACCGGCATCAGGCTCCTCCTCGCCAAGGGTGGTGATGTTGTGCGCTACTCTTCCAGCCCTACTTTGCCGCGATTGCGGAAGGTCGCGCCGCAAAGCGTCGCTCCATCGCGCGGCGCACCTCAAGCGCCGAACTGTCGGGAACCGTCGCGTCGGCCCAGCGTACCGTCTCGCCGGCGGCGATGTCGCGCCGCAATGGCACGTGGTGGGCGAGGCCGATCGGCAACGCGCCTTCGGCAAGGCTGCGTTCGGCCGGCACCAGCTTGCCCCAGACCGTGTAGCCACCCTCGCCGTCGAGTGTCTCGCCAGCGCGCAAACTCCGCTTGGCGACCGCTACAACATCGCCGCGCCACGCCTGGGGCTGGCCAGTCGGCTCGCCCCGCAATGCCGCCGACAATACCGAAATGCCGAGCTCCAGACCGATCAAGTGGTAGGGCTTGTACATCGCGGCGTAGCAGCCGCTCGCGTCGGTCTTGAGGCCGTATTCTTTGAAACAGGTCCGGGCGTACTCGTTCGGTGCCTTCAGGGTGACGTAAACGCCCCAGCGCAAATCGCGGAACACCGGGCGGCCGTCGCGCTCGAGGCACGAGACCACCTCGACCATGCCGTCATGTTCCAGCGTGCCTCCCGCTTCATGGCCACGCAGCACATGCGGTAGGTCGTCGACACCGCAGGGCGGAAAGCCGAGCCCGTCCGAGGGCACGCCAAGACCGGTCGCGTTGGCGATCGCCGCCATCTCGATTGCCGATTTGGTGCCGTCGAGAAACGAGTTGAACATCTGCGGGTTCATGCCGCCCGCCCGCGCTTCCTCGGGTGTCAGGCCGTAATGGCCCCACACCTCGTCGGGTGTGACCCGGTGATAGGCGGGCAGGTATTTGGTGCCCTTGCCGGCGGCCGCGACCTCAAAGCCGCAGGCGCGCGCCCAATCGACCAGTTCGCAGGTCAATGCCGGCTGGTCGCCATAAGCAAGAGAATAGACAACGCCGCGTGCCCGAGCCTCCTCGGCCAGCAGCGGTCCAGCGAGCACATCGGCTTCGACATTGACCATCACGATATGCCGGCCGGCGGCGATTGCCGCGCGGGCATGCGCGATGCCGGCCGCCGGCGAGCCGGTCGCCTCGACGATGACTTCAATCTCGGGGTGGGCGCACAACTCGGCGCCCGAGGCGACGAACGACGTGCGCGCGATGCGTCGCGCGTCCCAGCCAACCTTGCGGCAAGCGGCCCGCGCCCGCTCGGGGTCGAGATCGGCAATAACCGACACCTCCAGCCCGTCCATCGTCGGTACCTGGTTTAGAAACATCGAGCCGAACTTGCCGGCGCCGATCAAGCCGACGCGGACCGGCTTTCCGGCGGCGGCGCGCTGTTGCAGCAGGCGATGGAGATTCATCGCCTATTCCGCCGCGACCTGGCTCGCCGCGGCGCGGGTGTAATTCAACAGCGCGGCGTCGGCGACCGGTTCGATCGGCGTGAAGTCGCGATGCGCGATCCATTCCGGGCGGGTCGGGGTGCGGATGTAATTCGAGACCGCGCACAAGGTCAGATAGACGATGCGGCGCGGGTAGGGCGTGATGTTCGGAGCCGAGGCGTGCACCAGATTGCCGTGGAACATCAGCACCGAGCCGGGCTTACCGGTCGGCGCCACGATGCCGCCCTCGTTCACGAGACGGGTTACGGTCTCGTTGTCGAGCGTCCACAGCGGATAAGAGGTGGTTGCCTCGTCGTGCCCGGCTGTCAGCACGCCATGCTTATGGCTGCGCGGAACCAGCATCAGCGGGCCATTGATCGGCATGACCTCGTCCATAAACACCGCGATGTTCATCGCCCTGGGCTCGGGCATGCCGTCGTCGCGCGCCCAGGTGCCGTAATCCTGGTGCCATTGCCAGACATCGCCCTCGAAGGCAGCTTTGGCGTTGATTTTGTATTGGTGCATGTAGAGTTTTTCGCCGAACACCTGCTCGACCGGGCCGATCAGCCGGGGATGATGGCCCAACAGACGAAATGCCTCGTTATAGGTGTGCGCGGCAAAGGCGGTACGCGGCGCGCCGGTCTTCTCGCGCCACACCTCCTGGCGGTTGGTGGCGTAGATCGCCTCGGCCTCGTCGCGCAGGATGGCGACCTCTTCCTCCGAAAAGCAGCCGGGCAGAAACAGATAGCCTTCCTCGGCGAACTGCTGCATCTGCTGTGGCGTCAGCGGCATCGCGGTTTCCTCACGTTGGAGAAGACGATCGACTGAGACGGCGCGCCGTTTCAGCGCCGGCGCGGTCGCTGTGGGCGCGGGCTGAGTGCTCGGCGCCGGCAGGGTCTCCGG
Organism: uncultured Alphaproteobacteria bacterium; assembly: GCA_963735445.1. Taxonomy (GTDB): domain Bacteria; phylum Pseudomonadota; class Alphaproteobacteria; order ATCC43930; family CGMCC-115725; genus AP-15. The sequence continues at coordinate 13,181 of CAVTLC010000013.1, read as the reverse complement.
CGAGCACGCAGCGCAGAATTTCCCGGTGCTCGGACCACACCAGCGGGCGCTGTTCGGGATCGTCGAGCACCGCCGCCATCGAGCGTTTCAGATGCGGCCATTGCGCCGCTACGGTGTCCTCGATCGCGCGGTTGGCGGACAGGCGATAGAGCGCCGTGTGGAACGCGACGTCGGCCTGGACGAACGCCAGCACCGGGGCATCCAACGGCAGCGCGAGGCCCGCAGCCAGTGCGTGCTCCGCCGCTTGCTGCGGCGGCGCGGCAATCGCGCGCCGCGCGGCACGCTCGGCGGCCAGTCGTGCAGCCAGCGCGTCAAGCGCGCTGCGGACCTGGTAGAGTTCACGAACTCTGGCGGCGTCGATCTCGGAAACGATCAGCCCGCGCCGGCCATTCTCCTCCACCAGCTTCTGCTGCTTGAGCAATTGCAGCGCGTGGCTGATCGGCTGCCGCGACACCCCGAGCGCACGACCGAGTTCTTCTTGGCGGATGCGCTGCCCGGGGGCGAGCGTGCCGTCGGCAATCGCCGCGACAAGCCGCTCGTAGGCCCGGTCGATCAACGCCGGCTGCGGATCAAGAGGCTGCAACCGCTCACCTATCTTGAATTCGGAATTCCATAGTGCCGGCCCGATCGCGATGAGTAAAGGGTCTATCGCGGTGTGCGCGTACGATGTCTCGCCAGCAATGTCTGGCCAGCACCACGCGGGGCCAGCCCCCTCCGCTCTCGGGCGCATCCCGGCTTCAGCCGATCTCTTTGTTTTTGGCAGCGCGAGGAGTGCCAGCCGTGATCGCGTCGTTAACCACCTCGCGCACGGTAGGATGATCAAAACCATGGAGGATCAGTCGCAACCCCTTGCCGGCCGGGCACCCGTCGGGCGGTCCCTCCTGCTTTTTCCAACCGCGGAGGACCTAGCGGTTTCCACAGTTACTCAGCAGCCATTACAACACCATCCATCCCCATTCCCGCGCGCCGTTTGAGCCTGGGTCGCCGCGATCCTAAAAGACTGGGCGCGGCTTACCGAACAGCGATCTTCATTAAGTCGAGGTGTCTTTGGTTTTCTCCGATAAAGGGCGTTTCTTCCGACACCTTTTGATTGGCTTGGCGGTGCTGTTCACCGTCATTATCCTCGCTCTGCTCGCCACGCCGCTTATCGTTCCGTCTGATTTTATTGCGTCGCAAATCACGAGTATCGTGCGCCAGAAGACAGGCCGCGATCTGCGCATCTCCGGGCCGATCAGCTTCACCGTTGTGCCGAAATTCGCCCTCGTCGCCCATGACGTAACTCTGGCGAACCCGTCAGGTTTTTCCGGCGATTTTCTCTCGGTGAAGACCGTGGATGTAGCGCTGAAGGCTCTCGCCCTGCTGCATGGCTCGATCGAGATCGACCAACTCAAACTGGTGCAACCAAGGGCCGATTTCGAGGTCGACAAAGCCGGCCAGCGCAATTGGGTCTTTTACCCGCCGAAATCGCCTCTGGGCGCGCCGCCGGGGGGAGGCAGTGCCGGCCCATCCCGCATGACCGGCAATGTCACGATCGTCGGTGGCGCAGCGAGCTTTCTCGATCGACGCGGCGGGCCAAAGCGAAGTGTTCACGATCTCAACATGACGCTGTCGCTGCCCAGCCTGGACGGGCCCCTCAAGGCCGCTGGTAGCGCGGTCGATAATGGCGACCCGATAAGCTTGGCAGTAACCGTCGCCTCGCCGGCCGAGCTGCGCGAAGGCCGCAGTAGCGGCGCGATGGTCCACATCGTTGCCTCGGCACATGGGAGTCTGGATTTCCTGGGCGAAATCGACGGCAGCGATCGGCACCACGCTTCCGGGACGATCCGCGTCGCGATACCGTCACTGCGCAATCTGCTCGCCTGGACGCAAATCCGTGCGGTGAAGCAGGACCCCAACCTCGGACCGCTATCGATCGTCGGAAAGATCGACGGCGACGCCGCCAAGTTCACCCTTACCGAAGCAACGATCCAGCTCGACCAGGTTGTGGCAAAGGGCACCTATGTGCTGACCCGAACTCACCACCACCAGGAGCTCGATCTGGACAATGTCGCGCTCTACGGCGGAACAGCCACCGGCAAGATTGTCGCCGATGAAGCCGGCCCCACACCTACCCTCAGTGTGACTTTTGACCTATCCGGCATTACCGTCCATGACCTCTCGTTCAATATCGCGGGCTTCGACAAGCTGAGCGGTACCGGCGACGTTTCCGCGAACCTAGCCGCAACCGGCAGTACCATTGACGACCTCGTCGCCTCTCTAAACGGTCGCGGCCGCATCAGTTTCACTAACGGCATGATCGGAAGCGCCGGGCTGGCTCCGTTGATGAAGATCGGCCCGCTGATGGCTGACGAGACCACCCGGCGCGAGATCGAATACCGCTCGCTCTCGGCGAGCGCGACGATTGTGCACGGCGTTTTGCATAACAGCGACTTAAAGCTGGTGGGTCCATGGCTCTCAGCGACCGGCAGCGGCACACTCGATCTCGAGCACCGCCAGATCGATTATTTGTGGCAGCCGGACATTGCCGGAATCGGAAATGCGCGAGTCGCGATCACCGGCGACTGGGACAATCCGCAATACAAAGTTCAGTCCGTCACCATTACCAAGGATCTTGTCCTGCCCGGTGGCCTAAAGCTTCGGTGACCGCCGCGATCGAACCGACAAATGGCCGAGTCAGTTAATCTGGCGTCCGATTGAATGATCGGCTTAACCTAGTGGCAAAGGCCGGCCACACCTTGGCCGCGAACAAGGGACCACCCATGCCCGTCCGTTTTTCAACCCGCTGTCCCAATTCCGACTATCTTGGTTTTGAAACGTCGCCGGAAGCGATCGTTAGCGCCGCAACAAAGGCCGAGGAGGTCGGTTTCGACGCCATCTTTGTCAACGACCACATCATCGTCGGCTCTGACGCGCGCTCAGCACCATGGACAAATGTCTACGACCCGCTCGTCTCGATGTCGTTTATCGCCGCGCACACGACCCGCATCGGTGTCGGCGTCTCGGTGCTGATCATGCCGTACCGCAACCCGATCGCCACCGCAAAGGCGCTGGCGACACTCGACCGCATGTCGGGCGGCCGCTTGACCATCGGCGTCGGGGTCGGCTGGAACGAGGTCGAGTTCGCAGCCCTCGGCGTCCCGTTCCATCAGCGAGGCGCCCGCACCAATGAGTATCTGCGCCTTTGGCAGGCATGCTGGGCCCCGGGCCGAGTCTCGTTTTCCGGCAAGTTCATTTCGTTTACCGACATGTTCGTCAACCCCAAGCCGATGCAACAGCCGCACCCACCGATCTGGGCCGGCGGGACGAGCGATGCCGCATTACGGCGGGCGGCCCGATTTGCGGCGGTATGGCAGCCAACCCCTCTGCCGATAGCCCAGCTGGTCGAGCGGCAGGCGACGTTGCGCCGAGCCTGCGAGGCTGCCGGCCGCGAGCCGATCGCGACGCGGATGAGCTTTCGCGTCGAATTCAGCACGATCACCGGCAACACCCCACCGACCGGCTCGGACCGACCAACGGGTCACGGCACTCCCGCCGAAGTCGCCGCCGATCTACTGCGCTATCGCGAGGCGGCGGGCCTCGATGCTTTCCAGATCAACTTCCACGGCAACCGCGACCTCGGCCAGCTTCTCCAATCAATGGAGTGCTTCATGCGTGAGGTCGCGCCGGTGGTGTCTCGCTGATAAAATTCTACGCCGACGCAAGTCACCCGACCCGATTTATTTCAGCGTATCCCTCGATGGAGCGTAATACAGTCCCTCATGCCCGCCTTCCTGCATTGGGCGGGGATGCCGCAGGTTTGAAGATTTAGGCGGACGGCGCGATACCGTCGGCGGCCCGCTCGATCGCGGCAATGTCGATGCGCTTCATATGCATCATCGCCTCGAATACCCGTCTTGCGCGCGTGCGATCGGCATCGCCAATCAGCCTGATAAGCTGGCGGGGCACGATCTGCCACGACACGCCGAAGCGGTCTTTGATCCAGCCGCATTGCTCAGCCTCGGGGACCGCCGAGAGCGCATTGGCGACGCGATCGGCCTCGGCCTGGGTCTCCACCGGTATCTGGAACGAGATCGCTTCATTGAACCGGAATTGCGGTCCACCATTCAGGGCGGTGAACGGCTGACCCATCAATTTGAACTCGACCATCAACACGTCGCCTGTCTTGCCCGAGGGGTAGTCGCTCGGTGCGCGATGGACCGCATCAACATGGCTGTTGGGGAACAGCGAGGCATAGAATTTGGCAGCCTCTTCGGCATTGCCATCAAACCAGAGGCAGGGGGTAATGCCAGACATAGAGATTTTCCTCCTAAAAGCGGCAGCGTAGGGGCGGGCTCGGCTCTCCTTTTACCCAAGCAAAAAGAATTTCGGGACCAAAGGCTATCGTCGTGGCTTCGAAGGTGTAGAGGTCACCTTGTTGCCAGCCCGAGGGACAATCCCCGGGACAAAACCGCTGCCGGTTATTTCGAATATCGTGCCGTAGAATCTGTACCGTCCGCCTTCCGACGTGGTGCCAATCAGGTTGCCGTCGCTGTCGGAGATCAAACTCGAGGATGGTGCAGCACCGTTGGCCACATCGAAGCTTATCAGCGTCGTGGGCTCACTAGCGTAGCCGCTCGGGGTCTTGGCGATCACAAAGACTGTACCGTATCCCTGAGCCCCGCCCGCCGATGTCGTACCAAATAGGTTGCCGGCGCCATCGACAATTACCCCGGCTTTCGGATCGACGCGACCGTCCCCGTTAAAGCTGGCCAGGGTGGTCGATGAGTCGGCATAGCCGTCCGGGGTCTTGGCGATTTCGAAAACTGTGCCCTTTCCGTACGCCCCGCCCTCGGAGGTCGTACCGAATAGGTTGCCGGAGGTATCGGCTAACACGCCGGCAGCCGGTGCTGCTCCACGTGTCGAATCGAAGCTGACCAGGTTGATGGGGCTCCTGGCATAGCCGTGCGGGTTCTTGATGATCTCGAATATCGTGCCTTGTCCATAAGCTCCACCGCGTGATGTCGTGCCGATCAGGTTGCCGCCGGCGTCAGCGATCAAGCCGGCCAACGGTGTCGCACCGTTGGTAAAGTCAAAGCTGAACAGAGTGATCAGCGAGTTGTCGTACCCGCCTGGGGTCTTGGCGAGCTCGAAAACCGTGCCGTCTGCATGAGCCCCGCCGGCGGAGGTGGTGCCGAAAAGATTGCCGTGGGCATCAACGATTACTCCGCCGGATGGCGCGGCACCATTACTGACGCTAAAGTTGATCAGGGTGGTCGGGGTGCTGGAATAGCCTCCGCGAGTCTTGGCGATCTCAAATACAGTCCCCTGTTGATTGGTTCCGCCTGCGGACGTGGTGCCAAACAAATTGCCGGCCGCATCAGCAATCACCCCCGCCTTTGGCGAGGCGCCGTCACTTCCCTTGAAACTGACCAGGATGGTAGGGGAACTGGCATAGCCACGAGTGGTCTTGGCGATCTCGAAGACGGTACCTTTGCCGTGGGCACCGCCTCCGGAGGTCGTGCCGAACAGATTCCCGTCAATGTCGGCGATCAAATCACCGGAGGGCGCTGCACCGTTGCCAAAATTGAACTCCACGAGGCTGGTCAGTGTGGCGGCACGGGGCTGGTTTGGCGCCAAGCCCACGATTGCGAGGAACAAAGTGGTGGAACCTCGGACCACGACTTCGCGCAATGACCAAATCACGTCTGTTTTCCTCGAACAAACAAAGCCCTGTCGCTGGAGCCCCATAATCGCAAAAATTTCCCCGAGCTCCGGTGATCTTTAAGGGAGATCGGCGCCTTCGGGCGTCGGGCGCCGAATATCTTGCTATCATGCGTGAGCGGACGGTTGAATCGGCCATCGGAACGCGCGCAAAAGCGCTGAAACATTCAGTTATTGAATCTGCCCGCACCACAAGATCGTTGCACTCAATGCGTTTCAGGACCCGGATGGCGCCAAAGCTCTTTTCCACCTGATAGGCTGTTCGGACAGGTCGCCGATTCGATCTCGGTTGGCTGCAATCCAAAATAAAGGCTTCCTCAGAGATGGCCAGGCCTTTCCCGCTTCTGGCGTCTTAAGCGATATAGCGGCACAAGGGATGGAGAAAAGCGATGGCGGCACGGGCTGATGTAATCGTTCTCGGAGCGGGAATGGTAGGCGTCAGCGTGGCTCTGCATCTGCAGAAGCGTGGCCGCGATGTCGTTCTCGTCGACCGCCGGGCGCCGGGCGAGGAAACCAGCTACGGCAATGCCGGCTTGATCCAGCGCGAGGCGGTAATTCCGTACACGTTTCCCCGCGAATTTGGCCTGATCCTGAGCTATGCGATGAACAATCGCCGCGACGCCGTCTATCACCTCTCATCCTTGCCGCGTTTGGCGCCGTGGCTTTTCCGCTATTGGCAGAATGCGACGCCGGAACGGGTCGAGCGCTCGATGCGGGCGCTCGGTCCGTTGATGGCGCAATGCGTCAACGAGCATGACGAGCTGACCGCCGAGGCCGGCGTGACCGCGCAAAGCCTTGTTCATCACGACGGTTGGCTCAATTGTTTTCGCACCGAAGAAGGGCTGCGCGCCGCGACCGCGGATGCACGCCGGCTCGACGATTATGGCATCGACTACGTCGAGCTCACCGCCGCGCAATTGCACGAGCTCGAACCGCACGTGTCGGACGCGATCGTCGGCGCGCTTCATTTCCGCGGCTCACCGACATCGTCCGACCCCGGCATGCTGACCAAGGCCTATGCCGATCTCTTTACCCGCAAAGGCGGGCATTTGCTCAAGGGCGATGCGCGTCGCCTGGCCTCGGAACCCTCGGGCTGGAGTATCGCTACCGAGGCTGGTCCGATCGAAGCGCGCGATGCGGTAGTGGCTCTGGGTCCTTGGTCGGACGATGTCTTTCGGCCGCTCGGCTACAAGATCCCGCTCTCGGTCAAGCGCGGCTACCACATGCATTATGGCGCACAGGGCAATGCGACGCTCGGCCATCCGGTGCGCGACGCCCAAGGTGGCTTTGCGCTGGCGCCGATGACCAAGGGGATTCGCCTGACGACCGGGGTCGAGTTTGCCGATCGGGACGCACCGCCAAGCCCGGTCCAGCTGGCGCGCGACGAGCCATTGGCGCGCGAATTATTTCCGCTCAGCGAACGGCTGGACCCCGAACCCTGGATGGGCCGGCGACCTTGTCTCCCCGACATGGTTCCGGTGATCGGCAAAGGCGAGCGGCATCGTGGACTGTGGTTCGCCTTTGGTCACGCGCATCACGGTTTTACGCTGGGGCCCGTGACCGGGCGGCTGCTCGCCGAGATCATGACCGGGGAGGAGCCGTTTACCGACCCTGCGGCTTATGCCGCCAGCCGGTTTTGGAACGCGGCCGCAAGATAAAAGTAGAACTCTTCTTTTCGGATTTGACGTGCTTTGCGCGCGTCAGAACCGGTCGCACTTCTCCGCCGCTGTGACATAGACGGCGGCGTCGGCCGGCAGCAACAGACGATCGGCGACCAGCGCTTCGGCAGCCGCTTTCACTCTGGCGACATAGGCGTCGCGGTTGCCGTAGCGCTCTTCGAGCGAGGGACGCGGATCGCCGGTGGTCTCGCGTTCGCGCTTGTCGCGGGCAAACGGGATCAGTGATCCGTCGCGGTCGCACAGCTCACAAGGCTGCGCCCTATAGGCGTTCCATCCGGTATAGGTGCCGAGCGGCACAGCGATCGGCGGCAGCCGGATGCCGGCAATCTCGTTGCCGTCGGCATCGACCGCGCAGACGCGCGTCCCATAGAAATTATCGAGACGCGCCGGCGGATCGACCCAATCGACCGGCGCCGAAATGCGATTGGCTACCGGAGGGGGCGCGAAACCCGGCACTGCCGGCATCGTCACGGTATCGGACGGGACCGCGGTTCCATCTGCGATCGAGGGAACGCGGCTCGGCGGCGCCGGCACTCCGGTCCTGACCCACTCCTCGAGTGCCACCAGCAAGGCGCGCAGTGCCGGGCTGGCGCTATGCGGGTTGCGCGGGTTGACGCAAGGGCCGGGGCTCGGATCGGTGCCCGGGCCGCCGCCATGCTGGGTCCCGGCGATCATGTAGGCTCGGGCATTGGGCGGCAGCGCGGCGTCCTGGATGCCGGCCGGATCGGTGTGCACCAGCGAGGCGCCCTTTTGCCAATACTCGGTCGAGGTGTTGACCTCGATCATCACTGGATCGGTCGGGCTGGCCGGTCAACAGCGAGGCCGTCCGGCCAGAAAATGGATCGGTGGCGACCGCGTTGCTAAACGGAAACCAGTTCTCCGGGTAGAGCCGGTCCTCGTGCTGCGTCGCGGTGCGGCCCGGGCATCGCAAAGCTGTGGTTGGCGAAGACCTTTCCGGCGCCCGCGACATGCGACAGCACGCCATCGAAAACCCGCCGCCCTCGGCCGGCGTCATTCATCCCGAGTTCGAGGAAGTGGCGCAGAAACCGGCCGCTTTGCGACACGCCAAACCCGAGCGCGTGGGTGACGCCGGTGCCCTCGATGCCGCTCCCTTCGGCGATCATCGGGTTTGGCGTCCCGTCGCGGTCGGCCCGCTCGTAACGCAGGAACGAGACGAGATCGCGCGTCGCGGCAAACCCGACGCCGATTACCTTTGAGCCGGTCGCCTCGTACCAAACCTCGTAGATTTTATAGGGGGCGAACAAAGAGCCGGCGGGCAGCAGCCGGATCGTCCGCTCGTCGACAAATTCCCAGGATTGGGAAGGGATCTCGGTGCGGGCGTCACTTTCTCGGTCGCGAACCGTCAGCCGTGCGTTGCGCGTGTCGGTCGAAACGGCGGCGTAATTGAGGCGTACGACGTCACCCTTGCCCGGCGCGCGGGTGCCGATGTGGAACTCGTCGCGAATCCGCCGGACCATTGGCCTGCCGTTTTCGAGCGTCGCCGGCAGCCTTGCGGTCATGCCGTTATTGGCGCGTGGCGCTCCTGAATCCCATCCCGACCAGACCAGGCTGTAACCGCGGCCGAGCGTAAAACCGATACCGACGTCTCGCGCACTCCGCGGATTGTTGGTGTCGGCGTCGGCCCCCGCTTCGTCGAGCCGGCCGAGGATGACCTTTCGTCCGCGGTTGGTCACGTCATAGACGAGGACACCGCTGCCGCGCCGCGGCTCGGCCGGGCGCAGGATGAAAAAGTCGGTCTCGTACTCGACCATCCCGCGGGCGTTCCGCTCCGCCTTGTCGAGATCGACAATAACTGCGTTCTCCGCCGCGGCGGGATCGAGTTCGCCTTGTGCGATGCCGTGAATGCGCAGATAGGGGCCGGCCTCGCCAAATTCGCGGCCATCGGCAAAACGCTCGGCCGCAGCGACACTGACCTTGGTGATCGGCATGTTAGTGCTCCCGGGGGACGGGTCCGGTCACGGCGAGCAATGCGCTCATGCTGCCGCGGCGGGGCTCCGTGGTTCGAGCACCTCGCGGATCCCGGCGATGATCCGGTTGCGATCGGGGAATACGTGGTTTTCGAGGATCGGGCTGTAGGGGATCGGCACCTGCAACGCGCAGACCCGCTTCACCGGCGCCTTGAGCCGCGCGAAAGTCGCCGCGTCCTCAGTGACAACGGCAGCGATCTCGGCCGAGAAGCCGGCGGTCGGCCCGGCCTCGTCGGCGATGACGAGATGCCCGGTCTTCTGCACCGAGCGGCGGATTGTTTCCCGATCCAACGGCACTAAGGTGCGCGGATCGACGATCTCGACCGAGATCCCCTCCTTTGCGAGTTCTTCGGCCGCGGCCAATGCCTCATGCACCAGCCAGGCGAGCGCGACGACGGTTACGTCACTGCCCTCGCGCTTGATGTCGGCTTGGCCCAGCGGGATCGTGTAATCCTCATCCGGCACCGGTCCCTTGCGCGCCATCAGCCGGCTCGACTCGAACGATATAACCGGGTTGTTGTCGCGGATCGCGGTCTTCAACAGACCCTTGATGTCATGGGGTGTCGAGGGGAGAAACATCTTCAACCCGGCGACATTCATAAACATCGAGTAGGGCGATTGCGAGTGCTGCGCCGCGACCTGGCCGCCGCCGCCGACCGACGCCCGATAAAGGATCGGAAACGTCACCTGGCCGCCAAACATGTAGTGGATTTTGGCGGCCTGATTGACGATCTGGTCCATTGCGACAAAGCAGAACGTCACCTGCCGCCAATCGACGATTGGACGAAAGCCGCAGCCCGCCGCACCGATCGCCATGCCGGTCAATGCCGCTTCGGTGATCGGTGTCGCCTTGATGCGCTCGGGGCCGAATTCGCGGAGTAGCGGCGGCAGCGCGTCGGTCGACATGTAAAAGATCTTGGGATCGCGCCGCATCTCCTCGGCGATCGCTTCGAGTGCGGCCTCGTTGTATGTCAGCTCTCGCATGATCCGCTCCTCGCCTTAGGCCGCAATCCCCCTCCCTGACCCTCCCCCGCCTGCGGGGGAGGGAGGGGTGGGGGCAAAAACGTCGTCGGTCGCCTGCTCGGGCAGCGGGAACGGGCTCGCCTCGGCGAAAGCGACGGCGGCGTCGAGCGCGGTCATGATCTCGCGCTCCATCTTCTGCAGTTCGGCATCATCGAGATAGCCCTGTTCCCGCAGCCGCCGCGTCAGCTGCGCGATCGGGTCCTTGCCCTTCCACGTTTCGACCTCCGCCGGGTCGCGTGCATCGGCCTGCCCGCGGCGCTCGGTGTGGGAGCGCTGGCGATAGGTCTTGCACTCGATCAAGCTCGGGCCGCCCCCCGAACGCGCTCGGTCGACGGCGCGGCTGGCCGCCTGATAGACCGCGAAGATGTCGTTGCCGTCGACGACAGTGCCCGGGATGCCGTAGCCGGCGGCGCGCGCCGCGACGTCGCTCAACGCGTGGGTCGCGGCCGCCGCGGTATTTGCCGCATACATGTTGTTTTCGCAGACATAGAGCATCGGCAACTTCCAGGTCGCCGCGATATTGAGGCATTCGTGAAACGGCCCGGCGTTCGAGGCGCCATCGCCAAAAAACGAGACCGCGACCCCGCCCTTGCCTTCCATCTGCGCCGCCAGACCGGCGCCGGTGATGATCGAGATGCCGCCGGCGACGATGCCGTTGGCGCCGAGCATGCCGATCTCAAAATCGGCGATGTGCATCGAGCCGCCCTTGCCCTTGCAATAGCCGGTCTGCCGGCCGTAGAGCTCGGCCATCATCCGGTTGAGATCGGCGCCCTTGGCGATGCAATGGCCGTGGCCGCGATGGGTCGAGATGATCCGGTCAGTGCGCTCGAGCGCCGAACAGACGCCGACCGCGACCGCCTCCTCGCCGATATAGCAATGCACGACGCCATAGATCTTGCCGCCGAGATAGTCGGCCGAGGCGCGCTCCTCAAAGCGACGGATCGTCAACATCCGGCGCAGCATCTCGCGCTGCTCCTCAGGCGGCAGGTTGGTCGCCTGGGTTTGGATTGATGGGCTTTGGGTTGAAAGGCTCATCGGGTGCGATCCCTCCAGGCCGGTCGAGTTTTTTGCATGATGCGCCGCCCCCGGCAGCACGGCAACCGCAACCTCCGCCGATTTCGCTAAGCTTTGGCCGACTTCGCTAAGCTTTTATTGTGATGTCCTCGAACGGCCCGGTATAGGCAAAGCCTGGGATCAGCCCGAAACCGGACTGGCCGACCCGCGGTCCAACCGCATTGATAAAGGCGATCTGCCAAATCGGTAAAATAACGGTGCGGTCATAGATCAGCTGCTGGATCTTTTGCAGTGTCTCGCCGCGCTGTTTGTGATCGAGTTCCGCGGCTTGCTTGGCAAAGAGATCATCGATATCGGGATAGCTGCCGTAGACGTAAGCGCCGCCCTTGACGATGAACGCGGCCAAGCGCGTCGCGGTATTGCCAAAAGCGCCGCTGCCGAGTTGGATAATATCCTTGTATTTCTTGTTTGATGCTCCCGCCAGAAACGCGGCGCGCTCGATCGGAACCAGCTTGGTTCGGATACCGACCTCTTCGAGATTATTGATTACCGCCTCGGCGAGATTTGAATACGAGCTGTCGCAATAGTAATTGCCGCCATCGATGCCGCCGGGATGGCCGGCTTCGGCGAGCATTTGCTTGGCCTTTTCCGGGTCGTAAACTGGCGCTGGCGGCTGCCAGTAATAATCAAAGCTGTCCGGGATGACACTGCCGGTCAGCTTGGAAAGACCTAACGTCAGCGCCTGATTGATGCCCTTGCGGTCGATCGCCAAGCTCGCCGCCTTGCGCACCCGCTCGTCATGCCAGATTGATTTTGCGTCCCATTGATTGACAAAGCTCAGCCAGAACGGGTTTGGCGGGTATGCCGGTTTCAAGGTAAGGCCGGGAGAGCGCCTTACCTCCTCGGCGAGCCCGTCGCGGATCGAATAGATGATGTCGACCTCGCCGTTCTTCAGTGCGGCGAGCCGCGTCGACTCCTCCGGGATCGAGCGCATGACAATGCGCTTGACCTGAGGGGTCTTGCGCCAATACCCCTCAAAGGCCTCCAGCACCAGTTCGACGCCGGGCGTATAAGACACAAATTTGTAGGGGCCGGCGCCGATTGGTGCTTTTTTGTAGCCTTCGTCACCGACCTTCTCGACATATTTCTTTGGCACGATCCAGCCGGCGCCGGTGGCCTGCCCGTAAAACGTCATAAAATCCGGCCACGGGCTCTTCATCGTGAAGCGCACATGCCGGTCATCGGGGGTCTCGATCGCCGCCACGCGGCCCGCCAGCAATTCGTGCGAGGCGCCGCGATAACGCTGGAACGAGAACTTGACATCCTCGGCCGTAATTGGCTCGCCATTGTGGAACTTGACCCCGTCGCGCAGCACGAAATCGTAGGAGAGCCCGTCCTCGGAGGCGCTGAACGATTCAGCCAGGCTCGGTGTCAGCGGCCCCTGCGGCATTGGCTTGACCATCGCGTCCTGCAGCGCATACAGCACCATAAAGGGCGTGATCAGCGCCTGGGTGTCGGCCGGGTCGAACCACAATGGCGCCAGCGAGACGTGGATGCCCCAAGTCAGCTGCCCCGAGGGCGCCGCCGCGCGGGCAATCGCCGGGGCGCCGGCCGCCGCCAAGGCGCCGATTCCGGCAAATGCCAGAGCCTCGCGGCGCGTGAGGTCGGTCCGATTAGTGTTGTTCCGAGGCCCTGATATCGGCGATCGCATTTGACAGTTCTCCCATAAGTTTTCTTTAAGCTTACAAAATAATCTTGGCGCTCTAAAGCCCGATTT